>JAXLQJ010000062.1:0-41214 GCA_046331705.1 bacterium
GTTCGCCGTGGCAGCGGCTTCGGCCGTGGTCGCGGCGACGCCCGCCGCCGCGGCGACCGTCGAGCGCGCTCCGCTCGACATCGCCAACGACCCCACCTGGCGCCCGCTGCTCTGGCAGCGCCCGCCCGCGATCGGCCCTGGCACGCTCACCGAGCCTGCCGGGATCGACGAGCGCCTGCTCGCGCGCGCCATCGCGTTGGCTCCCGAGCTCGAGACGATGCTGGCGGCGCCCAGCGCGACGCCCGACGCGAACCCGGAGAAGGCGCGCGCTGCACGCCTCGAAGCCGCGCTCGCCGCGACCACTCAGGTGGAAGTGCGTGCGTTGCTGGCGACGCTGCTGGGTCGCGCGCGGCTCGCGGCAACGGACCTCGAAGCGAAGGACGTCGAGCACGCCGCCTTCGACGTGGCGCGCGAGATCGGTCAGGCGCGCCTCGCCAGTTCCGCTGCCGATACCCGCTGCCTGCTCGCGCTCGCGACCGGCCGCGCGGCGTCGCTCGCGGGTCTCACCAGCACCGCGTCGAGCGCTTATCGCACGTCGCACTGCGCGGGTCCCGCCGAGAGCGCTCACGCAGCGCTCGCCCAGGGCCTCCTGCTCGTCGAGCTGGGGCGCAAGGGCGAGGCGGAGAGCGCGCTCGCCTCCGGCGAGCTCGGCGCGCTGCCCAAGTCCGATCAGGCGCTGGCGATCGCGGCGCGCGGAGATCTCGAGCTCAATCGGGGCGAGATCGGCCACGCCATCGACCGTTACCGCGAGGCCGCCGCGCGCGTGCCCGGCGAGCTGCTGCCACCCGCGCTCGCGATCCGCCTCGCCGAGGCTGCGCGCCTCACGGGCGACGGCGCCGACGCCGCACGCATGCTGGTGCGGGTCCGCAATCGCCTCACCCACGACGAGAAGCTCACGAGCTGGATCAACCTCCGGCTCGGCACCTTGGCGCTCGCAGCGGGCCAGATCGGCGTCGCGCACACCGAGCTGGGCGGCGCGGGCGACGGCGACACGGCGACGTTGCGCCGCATCGACGCGCGCCAGGCCTTCGCCGTGAGCCAGCACGCCACCCGCGAGCTGTTGGCGCTCGCCGACGAGTACGCGGCGCTGGCGCGCTCCGCCCGCGATCCCCAGGTCGAGGAAGAAGCGAGCTTCAAGGCCGGCTGGGTCGCGCTCAGGGCGCACGACGCCGAGCGCGCCCGCCAATCGTTCGATGCGTTTCGCGAGCTTCATCCGCACAGCGCGCTGGTGATCGCGGCCAGCCAGGGCGTCGACTCGGCGCTCGAGGAGCTCGTCGTGGACATGGCCGGTCACGGCGATCCGCTCGAGCTGGCGCAGATGCTGGCGCGTGATCGCACGCTCTTGTCGAGCAGCGCCGCCGGTCCGCGCATGTGGCTCTTGGCGGGCTGGGCCCTCGAGGCGCTCGGCCTCGACCCCGAGGCGGAAGCACTCTACCGGCGTACCCGCTCGCGGCTCGCCGACGTCGATCGCGGCTGCGCCGAGCACCTGGTGGCGCGGGTGGCGGCGATCGCGCTGCGCCGCGGCGACACTGCGGAAGCGCGCCGACTCACGAGCGGCGAGCTCGACGCGCTGGCGCTCGATCGGCTGGCGGTGTGGCGGCCGGACCCGCACAGCGCCCCCGATTGCTCGACCTCGGTGAACGCCGAGATCGCCCCCAGCCCCACGCTCTCGATCGCGGCGGCCATGCGCGCGATGGATCGCGACGATTGCACGAGCGCGCGCGGCCACGTGGCCGAGGCCGGCAAGCTCGACGACGCGAACGCGATCCTGGTCGCCGCCGAGATCGAGCGCCGCTGCGGCGCCGAGGCACGCGCCGTGGCGCTGCTGACGCAAGCGCCGAACGGCGCGGCTCTCGCGGGCGACGCCCTCGCGATCGCGCTGCTCTCCACCGATCGGTTCCCCGAGTCGACCGAAGACCAGCCGATCCACCCAGCGCCCGCCGCTGCCGGCGTGTGGGCCGAGTGGGCACGCATCCGCGAGACCGATCGCACGCTGGCGATCGAGCTCGCACGAGCCCGGATCCAGCCATGACCAAGCTCGACACCGTGACCGTGCGGGAAGAAGCCCCCATGCCCGTGCTCGGCGAGACGCCCGACGCCGCCGCCGCGCAGGCGAGCCCGCATTTCGTGCGCCTCGAGCGCGCCTTCCAGGCGTTCCACCACAGCGCCGAGCGCTTGGGCGGCCGCTACGTGATGCTCACGGAGGCGCTGCGCGAGCTCGAGGATCGACTCGACGCCCGCAATCGCGAGCTGCAATCGGCGCTCGCCGCCGAGCGCGATCTGCGCGAGCGGCTGCACACCGTCGTCGAGAGCCTCGGCGCGGGGCTCTTGGTGGCCGACGCGAACGGCGCGGTGACGCTCTCGAACCGGGCGGCGCGCCAGCTGCTCGCCCGCGAGCAGCTCGAGGGCGCGACGCTCGCGGAGCTGCTGCCGGGCACGCTGCGCGTGGTGGACGGAGCGCGCTCGGCGCGCCGCCCGTCGCCGGCCAGCGTGGCGGAGGTGCTGGCCGAGCTCACCGGCACCGTGATCGCCGAAGGCGCCGTCGGCAGCGCTGGTCGCACCCAGGCGCGGCTGGTGCTCACCCGCCACGAGGATTCCGCGCCGGAGTCGCGGCTCGTGGTGGTGCTCCACGACGAGACCCGGCTCAAGAAGCTGGAGGGCGAGCTCCGGCGACGGGATCGCCTGGCCGCCGTCGGCACCGCCTCCGGCCAGATCGTCCACCAGATCCGCAGCCCGGTGACGAGCCTCGAGCTGCTCACCTCGCTGCTCGCCGACCAGCTCGGCGCGGACCCGGTGCACGGCGAGATCATCCAGGAGATCCGCCAGAGCCTGGGGCGCCTCGAGCGGACGCTCTCGAACCTGCTGCACTTCCTCGGCTCGGGCCGCATCGAGCGCCATTCGGTGCCGATCCGCGAGCTCATGGAGCGGGCGCTGCGCGCCGTGCCCCGTAGCCAGATCCAGAGCCCGATCGAGTTCCGGATCGCCGTCAGCCCCGTGGACCTGCAAGCGGCCGTCGATCCGGAGCTGCTCGAGCAGGTGCTCATGAACCTGATCACCAACGCCGTGCAGGCGATGCCGAACGGCGGCTCGCTGGCCCTCGGCGCGGAAGCGGTCCTCACCGAGACCAACGAGATCGCCGAGGTCCGGCTCACGGTCGAGGACACCGGTGCCGGCATCCCGGCCGCCGAGCTGGAGCGCATCTTCGATCCGTTCGTGACTGGCCGCGCGCACGGCACCGGGCTCGGCCTCACGCTGGTGCACAACGTCGTGGAAGCCCACGGCGGCACGCTGGAGATCCAGAGCGAGGTCGGACGCGGCACCCGCGTGACGCTGCTGTTGCCGACGGCCTCCGAACCGAGCCGTTCGACCCCGACCGCGCTTCTCGAACGACCCCACGATTCCATCGACGCCTGAGCCACCGAGGAGGAACCACCGTGACGCCCGCCAACATCCTGGTCGTCGAAGACGACACCGAGCTCCGCAGCGCCCTCACCCGCAGCTTGGCCGCCAGCGGCTACGGCGTGACGCCGGCGGCGGACGCCGAGGACGGACTGCGGCAATTCGACCCCGCTCGCCATGGTGTCGTCATCAGCGACCTGTGCATGCCCGGCATCGACGGCTTCGGGCTGCTGGAACGCATCAAGGAAGTCTCCCCCGCGACGCCGGTCGTGATGATCAGCGGTCGCGGCTCGATCGGCCAGGCGGTGCAGGCGGTCCGGGCAGGCGCCGAGGACTTCCTGCCCAAGCCGTTCTCCCGTGAGCAGCTCACCGCCACCATCGAGCGCATCACCACGCGCCACGCCGGCCCGCAGCCCACGCTGGCGCCGCCCGACGAATGCCCGGTGATCACCCACGACCCGCGCATGGTGGGGATCGTCCACCTCGCGGCGCAGATCGCCTCCACCGACGCGACGATCCTCATCCAGGGCGAGAGCGGCACCGGCAAGGAGCTGCTGGCGCGCTGGATCCATCTCTCGAGCGCGCGCGCCGCCAAGCCCTTCGTGGCGGTGAACTGCGCGGCGCTGCCCGAGACGCTCCTCGAGAGCGAGCTCTTCGGCCACGAGCGCGGCGCCTTCACCGGCGCCGACAGCCGCCACATCGGCCGCTTCGAGCAGGCCGACGGCGGGACGCTGGTGCTCGACGAGATCGGAGAGATGGGGCTGGCGCTCCAGACCAAGCTGTTGCGCGTGTTGCAGGAGCGCGAGATCGATCGCGTCGGCGGCCGCGGCCCCGTCAAGATCGACATCCGCGTCATCGCCATCACCAACCGCAACCTCGCCCAGGAGGTCAAGGAAGGCCGCTTCCGCGAGGACCTCTACTACCGCCTGCGCGTGATTCCCATCGAGGTCCCGGCGCTGCGCCAGCGCGGCGACGACTGGAAGCTCCTGGTGGAACGTCTGCTCAACCGCTACGCGCGACACCTGGGTCGTCCGACGCCGCGCGTGAGCCCGGCGGCGCTCGAGATGTTCGCGCGCCATGGCTGGCCGGGAAACGTGCGCGAGCTCGACAACGTGGTGCACCGCGCCACGATCCTGGCGGTGAACGGCATCATCCAGCCCGAGCACGTGCTGCTCGAGAACCCACTCGAGGATTCGGCGCCGACCGCCGCGAACCCCGCCACCGACGTCTCGCCGCGCATGACCGTCCACGAGATGGAGCGGCGCTTGATCCTCGCGGCGCTCGACGAGTTCGGCGGCAACCGGACGCAGGCGGCCAAGAGCCTCGGTATCAGCATCCGCACGCTGCGCAACAAGATCCGCGAGTACCGCTCGCTCGCTCACCACGAGGCCAAGATCGCGCAAGCCGTCGCGTCGGCGGGGATCTGAGCCGCGCGCACCAACGGCCCCGCGCGACGAGGAACGTGCCATGCGAACCGACGCCCCCGAGACCCGGCTCTTCGACTCCAACGTCGATCTCCTCGACGAGATGGTGCGGCTGCGTGCCCGCCGTCACACCCTGCTCGCCGGCAACGTGGCGAACGCCCAGACCCCGGGCTACGACGCCAAGGACGCGCGCTTCGCCGTCGAGCTGTCGCACGCCACCGCGAGCCTCGAGCCGATGGCGCACACCGACGAGCGCCACCTGGGCCTGCCGAACGGCCTCGGGCCGGGCGCCCTCGATCCGATCTCGCGGCCCGACGCGACGGCCGGCCCGGATGGCAACACCGTCAGCCTCGACACCGAGCTCGGCAAGATGAGCAGCAACGCCGCCGAGGCCGCCGCCTACCTGCGCATCCTGAAGCGCAAGTTCCAGCTCATCCACGATGCGTTGAGCGGAGTGTGACCATGAACGGACTCTTCTCGAGCCTCGACATCGCCGCCAGCGGCATGGCGGTCCAGCGCACCCGCGTATCGGTGGCGACCGGCAACCTCGCCAACGCCGAGACCACGCGCACCGCCGCCGGCGGGCCCTACCGTCGCAAGGTGGTGATGGTCGAGCCCACGGCCCTCGAGCCGCGCGCGGCGAGCTTTCCCGAGACGCTGGCCTCGGTGGATCAGCCCGAAGGAGCGCGCGCCGTCGCGATCGTCGACGACGCCGCACCGGCGCGAGTGGTCCACGATCCCAGCCATCCCGATGCCGACGCGAACGGCAACGTCGCCTACCCGAACGTCGAGCCGATGACGGAGCTCATCGACTTGATGATGGCGAGCCGCGCCTACGAGGCGAACGCGACCGCGGCGGAGACCGCCCGCGGTCTCATCCAACGAACCGTCGAGCTCTTGCGCTGAGGCGAACCGCCCGCGCACACGAGGGTGAACGATGATCGACACCAAGCTCAACACCATCCGGGATCTGCCGATCCAGAACCGCCGCGAGCTGGGCGAGGCGACCGGCACTCCCACCGAGCAGCCGAGCGGCGGCTTCGGTCAGATCCTGAGCGAGAAGCTCGGCGAGGTCGAGTCGCTCCAGAGCGACGCCGACCGAGCGGTCAAGCGCTTCGCGCTGGGCAACGGCGAGGGCCTGCAGGAGGCCGTCGTGGCCCTCGAGAAGGCCTCGCTCTCGTTCGAGATGATGATGAAGGTGCGCGGCAAGATCGTCGAGGCCTACCAGGACATCATGCGCATGCCGGTGTGAGCGACGACGCGCCTGAGCGCCAAGCGCGAGCCCCACACCCGATCCGACATCCAACCACCGACCCCTCGCTCGCCACCCTCGCCGCACCCGCATCGCCGAGCTTGCCATGGGCACCCTCGAACCCTGGATCGCCAAGGCCCGCAGCCTCTGGCTCGAGCTCAAGCCCGCGCAGCGCATCGTGGTCGCCGCGGTCATCGCGCTCGGGTTCGCGAGCGCCGCGTACTTCGCGATCGCCCCCACCAAGCTCGCCTATCAGCCGCTCTATCGCGACCTCGCCACGGGCGACCTGCACGAGATCCAGCAAGTGCTCGGCAAGGACGGCGTCCCGTTCCGCCAGGACGAGCGCAGCGGCACCATCGAGGTGCCCGCCGAGGCGATCGAGAAGGTGCGCATGCGGCTCGCCGCCGAGGGGTTGCCTCGGCAAGGCGGTCCGGGCTTCGAGCTCTTCGAGTCGAGCCGCTTCGGCCAGACCGAGTTCGACCAGAAGATCGCGCTGCAGCGCGCGCTCGAAGGCGAGCTGGCCCGCACCATCCGCGGCCTCGATTCCGTGGAGGCCGTGCGCGTGCACCTGGTGCTGCCGGCGCACGAGCTGTTCCGCTCGAGCGCATCGCCCGCCTCGGCCTCGGTGGTGCTGCGACTGCACGCGGGCCGCGGCCTCACGCCGACGCAGGTGGGCGGCATCGTGCACCTGGTGTCGAGTGCGGTCGCCGGCCTCGAGCCCAATCAAGTGACGGTGATCGACCAGCACGGCACGCTGCTCACCAGCGGCGACACCACCAGCGACGACGGCGAGCCCACCGACGCCAAGCTCGCCCAGACGCGCCACAGCCACGAGGTCGAGCTCGAGCGCCGCATCGAGGCGCTGCTGGTGCCGATCGTCGGCGCCGGCCACGTGGTGGCGCGCGTCGGCGTCGAGTTCGACGTCACCCGTCGCGAGACCTCCGAGGTGCGCTACGACCCGGACACCACGGCGATTCGCAGCGAATCGCGCTCCGAGGACAAGCAAGCGCAGAGCGGCGCCGGCTCCGCGAGCGTGACCGCGAACGTGCCCGGCGCGCCCGCCGGCGCGCCGCCCGGGGGCGGGCCGAGCGGACGCGCCACCCAGCAATCGACGATCAACTACGAGGTCAGCAAGGTCGAGACGCGTTCCATCCTGCCCGCCGCCAAGCAGCGGGTCACCGCCGCGGTGCTCGTGGACGGCACCTACGGCGCCACCGCCGACGGCAAGGCGGCCGAGCGTACCAGCCCCTGCCGGACACCTTGAGCCGCATCGAGGGCTTGGTGCGCGAGGCGGTGAGCTTCGACGAGAAGCGCGGCGACTCGGTGCGGATCGAGAACGTCCGCTTCCAGGTGCCCGAGGTCCCGGTCGCCACCGGCGAGAGTCGGAACTGGCTCAACACCGCCCTCGCCGTGCTGCGCGCGGCGGCACCCGCGCTCGGCATCCTGCTGCTCTACGCGACGGTGCTGAGACCGCTGCTTCGGTCCCTGCCGATGCCCGCGCGTCCGGCCTTCACGACCAGCGTCGAGGTCGCGGCCGCCGGCGGCGGGTCGCTCTCGGAGAGCGCCGCCGCGGCGCTCGCGGAAGGCGGAGCGGTGCTCGACACGACGCCCCTCAACTCGCGCATGCGCGGCGAGATCGAGGCCGCGGCCCGGCAAGACCCGAAGCGCGTGGCGATGCTCATCCAGACGCTCATCCAAGAGGAATGATCGATGAGCGCTGCGAACGGGCGCGCGGCCCGTGACGAAGCTCCCAAGACCGGGATCATGGTCGGCGCGATGAAGGCCGCGAGCATCCTTCAGATCCTCGACGACCAGATCGTGCCGGAGGTGCTGGCCCACCTGCCCGACCGCACCATCGCGCGCATCCTCGCCGGCGCCGACCGCCTCCAGAAGGAGGGCGGGCCCGACCCCGACGCGATCATCCAGGAGTTCCACACGCGGCTCACGGGAGGCGTGGTGCGGATCTCCGACTCGGTGCTGAGCCTGAGCCAGCTCGAGGGCAAGCTCGACGCCGAGCGGCTGCGCAACGTGCTCAAGGAGCAGACCGTGCTCGCGCTCCAGGGCGAGGTGGCCAACGGCTCGGGCGGCGCGCTGCAGAAGCTGGGCGAGCTCTTTCCGGCGACCCTGAGCCAGTTCTTCGCCAACGAGCATCCCCAGATCACGGCCGTGGTGCTCGCGCACCTGAGCCCCGAGATCTCGTCGCAGGTGCTGGGCGGCATGCCCGACGCGCTGCGCGCCGAGGTGCTCATCCGCATGTCACGGCTCGAGCAGGTCGATCCCAGCACCTTGCTCGAGGTGAGCGAGATCCTGGGCGCCGAGTTCCAGGAGCAGGCGTCCGCCGCCACCACCACCCAGCTCGGCGGCGTCGAGGCGGTGGCCGAGGTCCTCAACCGCATGGACCGCACCGTCGGCACCACGCTGCTCGAGGACATCGAGAAGCGCGAGCCCGAGATGGTGGAGCGAATCCGCGAGCTGATGTTCGTGTTCGACGACCTGGTGCAGCTCTCGGATCGCGATCTGCAGCTCATCGTGAAGGACGTGCCGCGCAACCTGCTGGTGCTCGCCATGAAGACCGTCAGCCCCGAGCTCAAGGAGAAGATCTTCGCGAACATCTCGAAGCGCGCCGCCGGCATGCTCCAGGAGGACCTCGACGCGCTCGGCCCGATGCGCCTGAGCGAGGTCGAGAAGGCCCAGCGCGAGATCGTGGAGATCGTGCGCAAGCTCGAGGCCGCCGGTCAGATCACCATGCCGACCCGCGGTGAAACCGGAGACGTGCTCGTGTGACGAGCGAATCGAGCCCCATGCCCATCCCCCCCGCGAGCAACACCCGGATCCTGAAGGGCAAGACGGGATCGTCCACGGTGGACGCGTTCCGCTATCGCCCCATCGGCGCGCTCGGCAACGAGACCGTGGCGCAGCAGGAGCCGAATCCTCCCGCCGCCACCGGCTTCGACGAGGAAGCGATCCGGCGCGCGTACGAGGAGGGCTACCGCGCGGGCCGGGAGATCGGCATCGAGGTCGGGCGCGACGAGGCGCGCGGCAAGCTCGCCGCGCTGCACGGCCTCCTCGCGGACCTCGACGGGCTCACGATGCGGCTGCTCAGGCGCGCCGAGACCCAGGCCGTGGACCTGGTGCTGGCGATCTCCAAGGCGGTGCTGCGGCGCGAGATCTCGGTGCGGCCGGAGTCGATCCTCGACATGGTGCGTCACGCGATCGCGCTCATCGAGAGTCACGAGGCCGTCGAGGTCCACGTCCACCCCAACGTGTTGCACTGGATCGAGCGCGACGGGCGCGCCGCCTACGACGGCTTGCTCGAGCTGGCGCACGTGCAGATCCGTGGCGACTCGGCGCTCGCCGAGGACGGCTTCCGCGTGGTCGCCATCGACGCGGACCTGAGCGCCGACGTGGCGCAGCAAGTCGACGAGATCGCGCGGCGTCTCGAGCTGCCGACCAGCGAGCGCGCCGAGCGCCGCGATCAGCTCGAGAGCGCCGTGCTCGAGACTCCCTGGCGCCTCGAGCTGGCGTCCGAGCCGAACGCGACGGAGAGCCGATGAACGCGCGGGCCAGCTCGTTCGCGTCGGTGTCGCTGCGCCTCGACCGCTATCTCAAGCACGTCGCCGAGATCGAGCCGCTCCGGCCGATGGGCCACGTCACGCGCGTGGTGGGGCTCGTGGTGGAAGGCCGCGCTCCAGGCAGCACCGTGGGCAGCCTGTGCCGGATCATTCCCGAGCAGGCCGGGCCGGACGTGTTCGCCGAGGTGGTCGGGTTTCGCGACGATCGAGCGCTCTTGATGCCGCTCGGCAGTCTGCTGGGCGTGGGCCCCGGCAGCCGGATCTGCCTCGAGCGCCGCTCGATCGGCGTCGCGGTGGGTGCGGCGCTGCTGGGACGCGTGGTGGACGCGCTCGGCAGGCCGATGGACGACGGCCCCGCGCTGCTGCTCTCCGACGAGGCACCGCTCAGCCCCGAGCCCATGAACCCGATGCGGCGCTCGCGGATCGTCGAGCCGCTCGATCTCGGCGTGCGCTCGCTCAACACGCTCACCACCTGCGGACGCGGCCAGCGCATGGGGATCTTCGCCGGCTCGGGCGTCGGCAAGAGCACGCTGCTCGGCATGATCGCCCACCACGCCCGCGCCGACGTCAACGTGATCGGCCTCATCGGCGAGCGCGGCCGCGAGGTGGGCGACTTCGTCGAGAAGATCCTGGGGCCGGACGGCTTGGCGCGCTCGGTGGTGGTGGCGGCGACCTCCGACGAGTCGCCGCTGCTACGCCGCCGCGGTGCGTTCGCCGCGACGGCGATCGCCGAGTATTTCCGACGGCGCGGCGCGGACGTGCTCTTGCTCATGGATTCGGTCACGCGGCTCGCCGCCGCCCAGCGCGAGATCGGCATGGCCGCCGGTGAGCCCCCCGCCGCGCGCGGCTACACGCCGTCGGTGTTCGCGATGATCCCGCAGCTCCTCGAGCGCGCCGGAAGCGTGCGCGGCGAGGGCAGCATCACCGGCCTCTACACCGTGCTGGTGGACGGCGACGACCTGAACGACCCCATCGCCGACACGGTGCGCTCGATCCTCGACGGTCACGTGGTGCTGAGCCGCGAGATCGCCGGTCAGGGGCGCTTTCCCGCGGTGGACGTGCTCGCGAGCGTGAGCCGCTCGATCAACGACCTCATCCCGCCCTCGCACCTCGCGCTCACGCGCAAGCTCCGCCAGCTCCTCTCCACGTACCAGCGCGCCGAGGACCTGATCCGCATCGGCGGCTACGTGAAGGGCAGCGATCCGCGCGTCGACGAGGCGATCCTGCGCATCGACGCCATCCACGCCTTCCTCACGCAGGCGCCCAACGAGCCCGTGAACATGGAACGGGCCGTGCAAGACCTGGCCGCAGCCGTCGGTGCAACCGGCTCGAATTGACCCGGCGCACGCTGCCAGCGAACGCGCGCGCCGCGCCACCAGCCCCGACGGCTCGTCGCACACCGCCGCCAGCCAAGGAGGGTCGCGCGCGTGAAATCCCGCCGAATCGAACCACTTTTGCGCTTTCGCGAGGCCCGCGAGGACGATCGCCGCCGCGACGCGGCGCGCGCCGACGAGCGACTCCACGCGCACGATGCGCTGATCGCCTCGATGGCCCGGCGCATCGACGATCTGGTCGAGGAGATCGAGCGCGGCACCGCCGCGGGTCTCGATGGCGCGGAACTGCGCATGCGCGAGGAACATCTTGCCGCGTTGCAGAATCAGCGCCTGCTGGCCGTGGCGATCCGCGTCGAGCTCGAGCGCGAGCGCGAGCTGGAGCGCGAGCGGCTGCTGGGCGCGCACCGCGAGCGCCGAGCGGTCGAGAATCTCATGACCCGCACGGTCGCCGACGAGCGCGAGGAGCGCGCGCGCAACGAACGCGCCCAGATCACCGAGCTCGCCGTGCTCGGATCGCTGCGCGATTCGGCGCTCTCGACGCGGAGCATCTCGTGAACGGGCGGCGCCGCCGCCTCGCCACGGCGCTCGCCGCCGTCGCGATGCTCGGCGCCGCATCCCTGACCGTGCGCGCCGAGGGCGACGCGGCCACGCCCAAAGGCGGCTCGAACGACGCACGCGCCGAAGCCGGCGCCAGCGCCACGACGGCGCCGAGCACCGCACCGAGCCGCAGCGCGCGCGGCTTGCGCGACGAGGCGCTCACGCTCATGAGCTCGCTCGCGCAGCGCAACGACGAGCTCGAGAAGAAAGAACGCGAGCTCGAGGGACGCGAGCGCCGCCTCGCGGACCTGGAAACGCGCCTCGAGACGCGCATCCGCGTCTACACCGAGCTGCAACGGAAGCTGAGCACCGAGACCGAGCGCCGCCTCGCGAACGCGAAGGAGCGTCAGAAAGGGCTCGCGAAGATCTACGAGTCGATGAGCCCCAGCGACGCCGCCGCGCGGCTCGCGCAGATGGAGCGCGAGGTCGCCGTCGAGATCCTGCGCAGCATGAAGGGGCCGGCGGCCGGCAAGGTCCTCGCGAGCCTCGACAACGACAAGGCCGTCGATCTCTCCCAGGGCTACGTCGAGCCCGACGCCAGCCCCGATCCACCCTCAGCGAGCACGAGCCGATGACCCGAGCCATTCAGACCGCCACGAATCCTGGTTCGATCGCCGCGCAGACCGCCGGCGTGGGGCCCGCAGGGCTCCTCGCCGCCGACAGGCTCGCGGCGCTCGATCTCGACATGCCGTTCGCCGTCGACGCCCCGCCAGCGCCTCGCGCGCCTGGCGAGGCTGCCCTCGCCGAGGCGCGCGGGGATCCCCGCGAACGCGGGCGACGCTTCGAGAACGCCCTCGCGGTCGAGTGGTCGGCCGTGGCGCTGGCGCTGCCGAACGCGCCACCGAGCGACGAGCCGACGATCGCCACGCGAAGCCCGACGACGGCGACACCGACGCGACGCCGACGCCGACGCGCCGGCAAGCAGGTCGAAGCTGCCGCGGCGAGCACGGCGCGAGCCGGTGGCGAGTGCCGAAATCGACGTCACGGCATCCACGCCGAGGGCGAACGCAGGCAGCCGAGCAGGCGCTCCCGACCCAGCGCTGGGCGCGCCGCGCGCCGCCGACCGCACCGCTCTCCTCCCACGCGAATCGACGGCGCCACGGCGAGCCGCGGCGAGCGGTTCCTTCCTCGACAGCCGACGCACGCGACGCAAGCGGAAGCGAGGCAGCGGCCCGGGCGCCGCAGGCGACGCCGGGTACCCAGGCGACCCAAGCGATGCAAGCAACGCAGGCGACGACGGCCATGCCTCGGTCCTCGCGAAGCTGGCACGTCGAGCCCAACACCCGCGTGACCGTCGAGCTGGGCGGCGCGGAACAGTCCACGGTCGCCGCCATCGCCCATGACGCCCGGGATGCGTCCGCCGAGCCCGCCGTCGCCACCGAAGCCGAATCCCCGGCGCAACCCACGGCGCCGATTCCGTTCACGACCTCCGACCTGCTCGACGCGCATCGCGTGGCGCACGAGCGGCCCGTGCCGCTCACGGCCGCGCGCCACGAACCGACTCCGAGCGCTCCCGAGACTTCGATGAGCGAAGCGCGGCCCGCGGAAACGAAGTCTTCCGCGCTCGTGCCCGACGTTCCCGTCGATCCGTCGCCGCGCATCGCGAGCACCAACGACTCGGCGGGGTCGGTTTCGACGCCCAGCGAGAGCGACCTCGCCAGCGCCGCGGCGCCGCCGGATGCGGACGCGGCTGCTCCCACCGATCCCACCGTCGCAACCGAGCCTCGCCCTCGCGGCAAGGATCGTGACGGCGCCAGCGTCGATGCGAGCTCCCGCGGCCATGCGGACGCTTCCGTCGGCGCACGCCCGCCCCGCCCTTCCGGCCGCTTCGACGGCGAGCCCGGCGAGGGCGGCGAGCGCTCCCGGTCGTCGTCGAAGCCCGAGCCCGCGCCCCTGAGCCGCCGCACCTCCGAGCGCCGCTTCGACGCCACGGACGCTGGCTCGGCGCACTCCGCCACGACGGTCCCGAGCGAGCCAGCGAATCCCGGCCTTCCGCCGCCTGGCGTCACCGCGCCCGAGCGCGCCGCCCCGAGCACCGCGCCGTCGACCAGCCCCGAGCGTGCGAGCCCGGATCCGGCCGCGGGCGAGGTCGCGACACCGAAGACCCTCCGCATGACGCTCGAGCCACCCGACGGCGGCTCGGTGGAGGTCCGTCTCGAGCTGCGAGGCGAATCGGTTCACGCGCACATCGTCACCAGCGACCCTGGGCTGGGCGCCTCGCTCGACTCGGGACGGGACGACCTGCGCGAGCATTTCCGTCAGCAGCACCTCGAGCTCGCGCACCTCGACGTCTCCACCGGTGGCGGATCGCAGGGCACGTTCACGCAAGACCCGCGCGACGATCGCTCCCCGAGCTGGCGCGACAGGGACGACGAGCGCGCGATCACGACGACGTCAGGTGCGTCGGCACGCCGCGTGCTCCAGCCGTCCGTCCGCGCGGTCGGCGGCAGCGAGGGATCGCGCGCGCTCGACGTGCGCGCCTGAGCCCTACTCGTCCGCGGAGGAGCGAAGTCGTGGATACCTCGGGAATATCCGGTTCGAGCGGCACCTCCGGCACGAACAACGAGGCGCTCCAGCAAGCGACCTCGGCGTCGTCGACCTTCGGCGCGACGGACTTTCTTTCCCTGTTGGTGACCCAGCTTGCCTACCAGGACCCGCTCGCGCCGATGGACAACTTCCAGTTCACCCAGCAGCTCGTGTCGCTGGCGTCACTCGAGCAGCTCGCGTCGATCGCCTCGAACACCAGCACCGGCACGGGGTCCACGCCGACCGGCGACAGCACGTCGCTGGCGCAAGCGGCCTCGTTCATCGGTCTCGACGTCACGCTCGCGACCAACCAAGTGACGGTGACCGACGGCACCGCCGGCTCCGTCGACGTGCGGATCGACGAGCCCGCGGCGAGCGTGAAGGTGGAGCTGGTGGCGGCGGACGGCAGCGTCGCGCGCAGCGTCTCGCTCGGACCGACCGCTGCTGGCGCGACCGCGGTGTCGTTCGACGACGCGTCGTCCGCGGCCCTCGCCAACGGCAGCTACACGGTGAAGGTCACGGCGCTGGGCGCCGACGGCGAACCCGTCGCGACCTCCGTCGAGGCTCACGGCACCATCACGGCCGTTTCGGAACGCAATGGCCAGATCTACGTCGAGGTGAACGGCCGCGAGGTCCGTCTGGACGAGCTCGTGCGCATCGCCGCGCCCGCGTCGTCCACGGCGTCCGGCTGACTTCGTTGCCTGCACCCATTCCAAGGAAGGAGCCCTCATGGCCTACAACGCGCTCTACACGGGGATCTCGGGCCTTCGCAGTTTCGGCGAGGCATTGGGAGTCATCGGCGACAACATCGCAAACATGAGCACGCCCGGTTTCAAGGCTGGCGCCGCGCAGTTCGGCACGCTGCTCGGGCAGGAGATCGGAACCTCGGGGTCCGAATCGAGCGTGGTCGGAAACGGCACCCAGCTGCTCGCCATCGGCACGAACCAGAGCCAGGGCGCGCTGGTGCAGAGCCAAGTCGACACCGACATGGCGATCACCGGCTCGGGCTACTTCATGGCCACGGACTCCACCGGGCGCACGGTGTACACCCGTGCCGGGCAGTTCTCGCTCGACAATCAGGGACAGCTCGTCGATCCCGCGGGCAACGTGATCCAGGGCTACCAAGTGGGCGCATCCGGCGAGATCACCGCCACCATCGGCCCGCTGGTGCTGAGCGGCGATCTCGGCGCACCCACGGCGACCACCGCCGTGAACGTCACCGCCAACCTGAACGCGACGACCGCGGCGACGAAGACCTTCGATCCGGCCGACCCGTTCGCGACCTCCGACTACGCCACCGCGGTCACGATCTACGACTCGCTCGGCACCGCGCACACCGCGCAGATGTTCTTCGTGAAGTCCGCCACGGCCAACACCTGGGACGTGCACGTCATGGTGCCGAGCTCGGAGATCACCGGCGGCGGCACGGATCAGTACACCGAGATCTCCGGCGGAACGGACACCATCTCGTTCGACGGCAGCGGCGCCCTCGACACCGAACCCTCGTTCGCGACCGGTGGTACGCCGCTCGCGATCAACTGGGCGAACGGCGCCAACGCCAGCTCGATCACCATCGACTTCGGCTCCTCCATCACCGGCGACGCCGGCACCGGTCTCGGCGGCACCACGCAATACGCGACCGGAAACGTGCTGCTCAAGCTCACGCAGGACGGCGCCAAGGTGGGCGCACCGACCGGATTCACCGTCTCCGCCGACGGCACCATCAACGGCCAGCTGTCGAATGGCGACACGATCGTGCTCGGTCGCCTCTCGTTGGCGAATTTCGCGAACCCGTCGGGCCTGCAGCGCGTCGGCGACAACATGTACATCGAGACGCCGCTCTCGGGCAGCGCGCTGGTCGGCGAGGCCGGCACAGCGGGGCTGGGCACGGTGCGGAACTTCGCCCTCGAGCAATCGAACGTCGACCTCGCGACCGAGTTCGTGAACATGATCACGAATCAGCGCGCCTTCCAGGCGAACTCGCGCGTGATCTCGAGCAACTCCGATCTGCTCAACCAGTTGGTGCAGATCATCTGAGTTCTCACGGGGGGCTGTTCCAGCCCCGCCCGCGGCGAAGCCGCGGCGGGTCCCACCCCCAAGGCGCTTCGCTGCGCTCGCGGCTCGGCCTACCGGCTCGCGGAGAGATCGACGGCGAGCGTGGAGACCGAGGTGCTCGGTTGGAGTTCGGGGCGATCGCTCGGGGCTCTTCCAGCCCCCGCCCGACGCGGCAAAGCCGCGGCGGGTCCCACCCCCAAGGCGCTTCGCTGCGCTCGCGGCTCGCCTGCCGGCTCGCGCAGAGATGGACGGCGCGCGTGGAGACCGAGGCGATCCGTTGGAGTTCGGGGCGAGCGCTTGGGGCTGTTCCAGCCCCCCGCCCGACGCGGCGAAGCCGCGGCGGGTCCCACCCAAGGCGCTTCGCTGCGCTCGCGGCTCGCCTACCGGCTCGCGGAGGAGATCGACGGCGAGCGTGGAGACCGAGGTGCTCGGTTGGAGTTCGGGGCGATCGCTCGGGGCTCTTCCAGCCCCCCGCCCGACGCGGCAAAGCCGCGGCGGGTCCCACCCCAAGGCGCTTCGCTGCGCTCGCGGCTCGCCTACCGGCTCGCCGGAGAGATCGACGGCGAGCGTGGAGACCGAGGTGCTCGGTTGGAGTTCGGGGCGATCGCTCGGGGGCTCTTCCAGGCCCCCGCCCGACGCGGCAAAGCCGCGGCGGGTCCCACCCCAGGCGCCTCGCTGCGCTCGTCGGCTCGCCGCTGGCTCGCGGAGAGATCGACGGCGAGCGTGGAGACCGAGGCGATCCGTTGGGGTTCGGGGCGATCGCTTGGGGCTGTTCCAGCCCCCGCCCGCCGCGGCGAAGCCGCGGCGGGTCCCACCCCAAGGCGCTTCGCTGCGCTCGCGGCTCGCCGCTGGCTCGCGGAGAGATCGACGGCGAGCGTGGAGACCGCTGCGCAGTGCAGGCGGTCTTGCTGCGGCCTCGCGCGCAAACCGCCGTCGCACGTCCGGGAAACCCGGCGACGCGATTGCAGTGAGCTGCCCCGAATGCAGAGTCCAAGAGCGTGATCCCGAGCTCGATCGGAGCGCCGATCGCGTTCGGATCTCGCGCCGCAGTGGGTGACTGCGCCGCGCACGACCCGCGGCCGTCTCGCCAGTCGCCGTGCCTCGACGCCAACGGTCGGTACCAGGAAGGATCGAGATCATGATCGTCCGCTTGCGATGGCTTGCGGCAGCGTTGCTCCTCGCGTCGTGCTCGGGCTCCGCGCCGTCCCACTCCGCCGGCTCACTCACGATCCCGGGGCGGTGCGCGCCGCGCGTGACGACGCAGCAGGCGCGCTTCTCCATTCCCAACATCGGTTTCACGCTGGCGCCACTCGGCCGCCTGACGGAGGTGGGCAACCTGCCGCTCGGCGGGGCGATCACGCCCGACGGCCGGCACTACTGGGCGGTGGACTCGGGCTACGGCCAGGACGACGTGCAGATCGTCGATCTCGCAACCGGAGTCGTGATCCAGACCCTCCTCCTGCCCGGTGCCTACGGCGGCATGGTGTTCTCGCCCGACGGGCTCACCGCGTACGTCTCGGGCGAGCCCGTGGGCAAGGGTGCGGTCACGCCGCCGGGCATGGTGGCCCTGGACGGCGACGTGATTCACGTGTTCGCGCGCGACGCCGCGACCGGTCTCGCGACGGAGCAAGTGCCGATCGAGCTGCCCGCGACCGTCGGCGGCAGCGGCCGGAACAACAGCCTGCCGCCCAACCCAACGGGGCCGGCGTGGCCGGTGGGGCTGGCGCTCAGTCCCGACGGCAAGACCCTGGTGGTGGCGCTCAACATGGCGGACCAGGCGGCGGTGATCTCGCTCCCGAGCGGCACCGGCAGCACGGTCCGCACCGGGCTCTACCCCCATGGCGCCGCGATCGAGCGCACCGGCCGGTTCGCCTTCGTCGGCAACGAGCTCGACGGCACGCTCACCAAGATCGATCTCACGGACTCGAGCACCTCGACCGTCAGCGGACTCGGTGGCCGCGGCGGCGACTTCAACGCGCACCCGCAATTCCTGCTCGCCGACCCGCGCGCCGATCGACTCTACGTGACCGTCACCAGCCGGGATGCGGTGGCGGTGATCGACACCCTCACCGACTCCGTCCTGAAGCTGATCTCGCTGGCGCGTCCCGAAGGGCCGGGAGCGTCACCCGTGGGGCTCGCGCTCGCGCCGGACGGGGCCACGCTCTACGTGGCCAACGCCGGCGAGAACTCCATCGTCGCCATCGCGCTCACCGCGCGGCCCGGCGGCGCGGACGCCTACTCGGTCCTCGGCAAGATTCCCACCGCCGATTACCCGCACGACGTGCAGCTCACTCCCGACGGCTGCACCATGGTGTGGACCGCAGCGCGCGGAATCGGCTCGGTGCCGAACCCCGGCTATCGCTACTGGACCTTCGGCCCGCCCTCGCCCTATCCCAGTTACACGCCGCAGCTTCTCACCGGGCAGGTGAGCGTTCTGCCGCTGCCCGCGGAATCGTACTTCGCGAGAGCCCAGGCCACCGTCGACGCCGCGACCATCCCTGGCGACGGCAGCGGCGCGCGGCCTCGCACGCCGGCGGCGACACCGGTGGTGGCACCGGACGGTGGTCCCAGCGATCAGATCAAGTACGTCTTCTACGTGGTGAAGGAGAACCGTTCGTACGACCAGATCTTCGGCAGCGACCCGCGCGGCGACGGAGATCCGAGCCTCGAGATGTTCGACGACAACGGCGCGCCCGCACCGGTGGGTGGCATCACGCCCAACGCCCACGCGCTCGCGCGCCAGTTCGTGCTGCTCGACCGCTTCTTCGAGGACAGCGAAGTGTCCCTGGATGGGCACGTGATCACCAGCAGCGCCTACGCCATCGATTACGTGGTCAAGGGAATCCACGCGAACTATTCGAAGCGCGGCAAACCCTATGACTTCGGCATCTTTCCCGTGAGCTTCCCGCCGAAGGCGTTTCTCTTCGACGCCGCCGTGCGGCACTCGCCACCGGTCACGTTTCGCAACTACGGAGAGATCTCGGGCGGCATCCTGAACGGCGGCGCGGAGCGCACGGATAGCTATCCCCAGGTGCTGGCGCACACCGACCTGAGCTATCCGAACGACTTGCAGGTCGGCTGCACGAACACGCCGAGCGGAGATGCGCCGGCGGGCGCGCCCAACAGCCCCGACTGCTTCTTCGACGCCGGTCTGGGCGCCGCGCCTCCCTTGGCGAAATCGCGCATCGACATCTTCCGGCCGCAATTCGAGGCGCAGGTCACGGCCGGCCAGGTACCGCACTTCAACTACCTGGTGCTACCCAGCGACCACACCACGGGACCGGGCAACGCGAGCCGCGACCCCCTCGCGATGGTGGCCGACAACGACCTGGGTCTGGGCCAGCTCGTGCAGATCGTCTCGGCCTCGTCGATCTGGCCGCAAAGCGTGATCTTCGTGGTCGAGGACGACAGCCAGGACGGCGCCGACCACGTCGACGCGCACCGCGCACCCGCGCAGGTCATCGGTCCGTGGGTGAAGCACGGTGGACAGGTCGTTCACACGCACTACGACCAGTATTCGGTCATCCGGACGATCGAGCTGATCCTCGGGCTCGATCCGCTCTCGATGCACGACGCCAACGCGGTGCCGATGTTCGACGTGTTCACGATGGTCCCGGACAACACGCCGTACCACGCCATCCCGCCGACCCAAGACATCCAGGCGATGTGCCCGTGCGGAAGCTCCACAGCCAGCGCGGCACTCTCCGCGGCGTTGCCGTGGGACCACCTCGACGCCGTGCCCCAGGAGCTGAGCGACCGTTTGCTCTGGCAGCGCGTTCACGGCGACGACGCCATACCGCCACCCCCGGGACCCAACGCATCGCGCGCCGAGCACGAGCGAGCCGTCGAGGCCATGCGCATCTATCGGCGGCATGCTGGCGAACCGCGGGTCGCACGCTACGAGCTCACGAGCTACCTCGGGAGCGGCGACGACGACTGAGCATCTGCCCGCCGCAGGATTCACCTGTCCGCTTGCGCGTGCTGGCTCGAGCGGCCTGGCGCGATCGGCCGCAACGCCAGGCCACGGATCAGAGCGGCGAGCAACCTGGCGCGGTGCGAAGCACGACGCGCAATAGGTTTCTCGCGCCGCTCGTCCACGAAGGCCGCAAGCAGCTTGTACCCGTCGCGTCGACGAGCAGCGTGAACCCGGGTGCTTGGGCGTGCTTCGCGCGGCGCGCCCGCGCGCGCCGGGGACACAAGCTATCCCGCAGATCCAGGTCGATTTACCGAAGGCTCGCTCGCGAGTCGAGGCGCGCTTCGCTGCCGCGCGGGCCGCGACGGACGTGCAACTCGGCGATGCGCCGGTGAGGAATCCGTCACCGCCTGCCATCCGACGTGCGGGCGATCCCGATCGGGTACGTCGTGGATGTGACGCGAGTCGCTTGTCTGTATACTAGAAGAACCATGTAGGCCTGTGAGCGGTACCGATGACCGCGAACCGTCGTCATGGCCCAGGATCCATGTCGCCCAGCTCGAATCGCACCCCACGGCGGCGCATCCTCGTTGTCGAAGACGACGCGCTCCAGGCGCGGCTGCTGTGCCGAATCCTCGAACGCCTCGAGTACGAAGCGGTCGGTCCCGCCGGCAGCATCGAAGACGCCCTTTCCTACGCTCGGGTCGCGCCCATCGACGGCGGCGTCCTGGACATCAACGTTCGCGAGCAATCGAGCCTCCCTGTCGCGGAAGTGTTGCGCGAGCGCAAGATCCCGTTCCTCTTCCTGACGGGCTACGGCAGCGGTGAGATCCCGGCCGGGCTCGGCAGGGTCGTGCGGCTGGCGAAACCGGTCGAGCCGTATCGGCTCGGCACCGCGCTCGCCTCGTTCTTCCGCGACTCCTGAGCGCCGCTGCCCCACGCCTCCGTTCGGCGCAGACGAGCGTGTCATGCAGCGCCTCGCCGATCTCGTCTACTACGGCAGCGAGTACCTGAGCCTCGGCTGGGTCGGCAGCAGCAGACCGAGCGGCGCGCTGCGCTCGCTCTACCGCGCGCCCGCCAAGCTCTACGCGTGGGGGCTCGGCGGGCTCGTCGCGTCGCACGTGTTGCTGCTCACGACCACCGGGCGGAAGAGCGGCCTCGAGCGCCGCACTCCCATCGGCTACATCCACGACCCGGGGAACGACGTCTACTTCCTGACCGCGGGCTGGAAGGGTCACACGGACTGGAAGCGCAATCTCGACGCCGACCCCGCCGCCGCCGTCCAGGTCGGCCGCCGCCGATTCCGAACGCTCACCCGCCCAGCGACCGACGACGAAGCGCGCTGGGTGTTCGCCGAGTACCGGCGCCGCAATCCGTTCGCCGATCGCCTCATCCTGCGGGATACCGGCATCGCCGCCAGCGACGACGACGACACGCTGCGACGCCTCGCCGAGCACTATCCCGTCGTGGCGCTTCCCGCCGGCCCGCGCTGAGCCGCGCGGATCCCTGATCGCGCGCCGGCGCTCGCCGCCGACGGCGCGCCGCACCCGCGCGATACGCACGTTTTACAGCGGCCGCGATCTGCGGTACGTTTTTGACGATTCGTCAAAAACGAGCTCACCGAGGCGACCGCGTGCTCGCATCCGAAGTCGCTTCTCCCCACGATCGAGCAGCGATCACGCCGTTCGACAGCACGGCGCACGAAGATTCCGCATCCAGCCCGCGTCGCACGATCGCCGTCACCAACCCGTCGACGCTCGAGCACGTCGGCGACGTGCCGGTGCTCGACGCCGCCGAGGTGCGCGCCGCCATCGGCCGCGCCCGCGCCGCCCAGGCGGCGTGGGCGGCACGCTCGGTGCGCGACCGGCTGCGCTGGATCGAACGCGTCCACCGCTCGTTCGTGGCGGCGGCCGACCGCATCGTCGAGACCACCTGTCGCGAGACCGGCAAGTCGCGGGTGGAGACGCTCGCCCAGGACGTGCTCGCGGTCTGCGACCTGCTCGGCTACTACGAGCACAGCGCCGCTCGCACCCTCGCCCCGCGGCGGCTGGGAACGGGCGTGCTGGTCAGCAAGCGCGCCCGCCGCCTCTACCAGCCGCATGGCGTGGTGGGGGTGATCGCGCCCTGGAACTCACCGGTCAATCTGGCGGCGGGGCCGGCGATCACGGCGTTGCTCGCGGGCAACGCCGTCGTGATCAAGCCATCGGAGCTGACGCCGTTCTCCGGGCTCTTGGTGGGCGAGCTGCTGCGCAACGCGCTGCCGGACCCCGAGCTGGTGCAGATCGTCACCGGCGACGGCGCGACCGGCGAGGCCCTGGTGCGGGGCGGCGTCGACAAGCTGGTGTTCACCGGCAGCGTCGCCACCGGCAAGCGCGTGATGGCAGCGGCGGCGGAGACGTTGACGCCGTTGGTGCTCGAGCTGGGCGGCAAGGACCCGATGATCGTGAGCGCCGACGCCGACCTCGATCGGGCCGCCGCGGCAGCCGTGTGGGGGGCTTTCACCAACTGCGGCCAGGCGTGCGTCTCGATCGAACGGGTCTACGTGGACGCGGCCGTCCACGACGCTTTCGTGGAGAAGGTGCTCGCCGAGACCCGGCGCGTGAACCAGGGCCCCTACGGCAACGACGGCGTCCACATCGGTTCGATGTCGTTCCAGCGCCAGGTGGAGATCGTCCTCGAGCACATCGCGGACGCGCTCGCCAAGGGTGCGCGGGTGCGCGCCGGCGGCGCGCGCCGCTCCGACCTCGAAGGCCTGTTCGTGCCGCCCACGGTGGTCACCGACGTGGCGAGCGGCATGAAGATCCTCGAGGACGAGACCTTCGGTCCGCTGCTGCCCATCGTGAAGGTTGCGGACGACGAGGAAGCGGTGCGCCTCGCGAACCTGGGCCGCTTCGGCTTGAGCGCCAGCGTGTGGTCGAAGGACCTGGCCAAGGCGCGGCGCATCGCCGAGCGGCTCGAGGTCGGCAGCGTCGTGATCAACGATTGCTTGCTGGCCTTCGGGATCCCCAACCTCCCGTTCGGCGGCGTGAAGGAAAGCGGCTTTGGCCGCAGCCACGGCGAGGAAGGTCTGATCGAGATGTCGCGGGTGAAGACGGTGGTCGAGGACCGCTTCGGCTTCAAGCGCGAGTTCTTCTGGTTTCCCTACCACCCGCGCACCTACGACATCATCAAGATCGCGCTCAAGGCCATCTTCGGACCGCCGCGACGCCTGGCGCGCTCCGCGCGCACCCAGCCTCCCCCAGCTCGTTCCTGATCCGATTCCGAACTTCGACCGAGAGGAGATCGAGGTGGCGATTCATTTCGAGACACACGGCAAGGTCGCGCTCATCACCATCGACCGCGTGCACGCGAAGAACTCGCTCGACATGGAGCACTTCGGCGAGCTCGCCAACGCGTGGATCCGGTTCCGCGACGACGAATCGCTCTGGACCGCGATCATCACCGGCAAGGAAGACGTCTTCTGCGTCGGCGCGGACTTGAAGAGCTTCGTGCCGATGGTGACGGAGAACATCGACGACCTGGCCTCCGGCGAGAAGACGCTGGGCGGCGGCCGATACCCCGACAACGCACCGCTGGTCGCCGTGCTGCGCGATTTCGAGCTCTACAAGCCGGTGATCGCCGCCATCAACGGCACCTGCGCCGCTGGCGGCATGGAGATGCTGCACGGCATGGATCTGCGATTCGCCTCGGAGAAGGCGCGATTCTGCGTCGCCGAGGCACGCCGCGGCCTCTTCCCCGGCGGTGGCACCACGGTGTTCCTGCCCCGCCACATCGGCTTCGTGCACGCGATGGAGATGCTGCTCACCGCCGACTACATCGATGCGCAACGCGCCTACGACTTCGGCATCGTGAACCGCGTGGTGCCGCACGAGAAGCTCATCGAGACCGCGTTCGAGTTCGCGGACAAGATCAACAAGAACGGCCCGTGCGCGATCCGCGCCATCAAGGAGTCGGTGCTGACCGGGCTCAAGAAGCCGCTGCAAGAAGCGCTCAACGACGAGCTCTTCATGGCGGCGCGGGTGTTCTCGACCGAAGACGCGATGGAAGGCCCGCGCGCCTTCGCCGAGAAGCGTCCCCCCGAATGGAAGGGCCGCTGACATGGATTTCGCGTTCGACGACGACACCAAGCTCCTCTGCGAGGCGCTGCGCAAGTTCCTCAAGACCGAGGTGCTGCCGCTCGAGGAGAAGCACAAGGACGTGATCGACGGCGGCAAGATGTCGGACGAGGTGGCGCGGATCGGCGCCGGCATCCGCAAGAAGGCCGTGGACGCGGGTTTCTACACCGTCCACCTGCCCAAGGCGCTGGGCGGCGCGGGCTTGCCGTACGTGACCACCACCGCGCTGCGCGAGGAGATCGCGCTCTCGGGCTCGGTGATCCTGGGGCTCTTCGTGATCGGCGATCCGCCCTGCGGGCCCACACCGCTCCTGATGCTCTGCAACGACGACCAGCGCGAACGCTTCCTGAAGCCGCTCGTCGACGGCGACAAGACCACCTGCTTCGCGCTCACCGAGCCCAACGCGGGCTCGGACATCTCCTCGATCCAGACCATGGCCGTGCGCGACGGCGACGACTTCGTGCTCAACGGCACCAAGATCTACATCTCGAACGGCATGCACGCGGACTTCTTCCAGGTCTTCGCGCTCACCCGCAAGCCCGGTCCGGACGAAGACGCGATGTTCGGGTGCATCTCCCTCTTCATGGTCGACGCCGACTCGCCCGGCGTGGAACGCAAGCTCATGAAGTCGATGGGCGGCGACGATTTCCAGGCGGAGATCACGTTTCGCGACGTGCGCGTCCCGGCCGCGAACCTGGTCGGTGACGAGGGTTTCGGCTTCCTGGGCGCCGCGCAATGGCTTTCGGGCGAGCGGCTGATGATGGCCATCCAGGCCGTGGGCTTGGCGCGTTACGCGCTTGAGCTCGGGACCGAATGGGCCAAGACGCGCGTCGCGTTCGGCAAGCCGATCGGCAAGAACCAAGGGGTGTCCTTTCCCCTCGCCGACTGCGCGACCCAGATCGAGGCCGCGCGCTGGCTCACCTACCGCACGGCGTGGCTGCTCGATCAGGGCGAGACCGCGATGACGGAGCTGGCGATGGCGAAGGTCTTCGCCGCCGACGTCCTCGGCAAGGTCGCCGACCAGGTGCTGCAGACCCTGGGCGGGATCGGCTACATGAGCGAGCACCCCATCGAGCGCATCTACCGGATGGCGCGGGTGTTCCGGATCGGCGGCGGCACCAGCGAGATCCAGCGGCGCTTGATCGCGAAGGGGCTCGGGCTGTGAGACTCGCCCCGAGGGTCGCGATCCTTCGCGACCGCAGCGCTGGACCGGGCACGAGCGGCAGCGGCTGCGAGGGACCGCCGCCCTCCACGGTCCGCTCACGCGCATGACCGCCCCGCTCGATCTCTCCGGCATCCGCGTGACGCCGCCATGGTGGCGGAAATGGCGCACGTTCGTGACCGGCGCGTCGGCGGTGACGATGGCCACGTTCACGGACGCGCTCGCCGAAGTCTACGAGGACCGCAGCGCCTTCCTCCTCGACAAGCCGATCGAAGCGAGCTGGTTCACCGGCAACGTCCTCTCGTACCGCGACCTGAACCGTTTCGTGCGGCGCGCCGCCGATCTGCTCGCGAGGCTCGGCGTGCGCCACGGCGATCGCATCGCGCTGGCCACCTCGAACCGCATCGAGATCGCGATCGTCGAGTTCGGCGCGCAGCGCCTCGGCGCCGTGCCCGTGCCGATCAACTACATGCTCACGCGTGACGAGATCCGCCAGCTCGTCGAGCGCTCGGGCGCCACGGTGATGGTGACCGATCGCAGCGTCTTCCACGGCACGCTCCGCGACACCGCGGCGCTGCCGTCGATCGCGCATTGGATCATGGTCACGAACCAGGTGACGCCCGCGGGCGTCCATTCCTTCGACGAGCTGATGAGCGCCGCCGGCGAGGACCGCACTCCGGCGCTGGTGGCGCCCGACGATCCCGCCGTCATCTTCTTCACCGCCGGCACCACCGGCCTGCCGAAGGGCGCGGTCCTCACCAGCGGCGGGCTCATGAACGGCTTCCTGCGCTACGCGCGCCTGGCCGCGTTCATGCCCACGTCCACGTCGCACCTGGCGCTCTTGGTGATGCCGCTCGCGCACACCGGCGGTCACCAGAATCTCTTGATCCAGCTCGCGCTGGCGCGTCCTTGCCTGGTGATGGGCCGCTTCGACCCCGCCGCGATCCTCGACTTCATCGAGCGCTACCGCTGCACCATGTTCGCCGGCATCCCGGCGATGTACCGGATGCTCCTCGAGGCGGGCGCCCGAAGCCGCGATCTCACGTCGATTCGGGTCTGGGGCGGCGGCGGCGACGCCTTTCCCCAGGAGCTCGTGAACGAGTTCCGGCGGCTCACCGAACGCCGCATCGGCCCGTTCCGGCGCTCGGCGGCGTTCATCACCGGCTATGGCTTGGCGGAGACCGCGGGACAGGTGTCGATCTCGATCACCCCGTTCCTGGCCGGCGGCGACGCGTGCGTCGGGTTCTTCCTGCCCGGCGTGAAGTGGCGACTGGTGGACGAGAACGGACGCGACGTCGCCCCCGGCCAAGTCGGCGAGCTCTGGCTCAAGACCAGCGGCCTCATGAAGGGCTACTGGGAAGACGCCGAAGGCACCGCGAAAGCCATCACTCCCGACGGCTGGTTTCGAACCGGCGACCTCCTGAAGCGCGGCAATCGCTTCCGCAATCACTTCGTCGCCCGCGAGAAGGACATGATCAAGGTGGGCGGCTACAGCGTCTTTCCCGCCGAGGTCGAGCGCGAGCTGGCGAGCCACCCCGACATCGAGCGCTGCGTGGTGGTCGGGCTTCCCCACCCCACCAAGGGCGAGCTACCGGTGGCCGCGGTGATCCGGCGGGACGGTGCGACGGCGACCGAGGACGAGATCCTCGCGTGGACCGAGGGACGGATCGCCGCGTATCGCCGCCCACGGCGCGTGGTCTTCGTCGACGGCATCCCCGAGAACTTCGCGATGAAACCACTGCGCCGCCACGTGAAGAACCAACTCCTCGAGATGGGTGTCGTCGCCGAGTCGCGCGGCGACCGCGAGCGCCAAGGCACCCGCGGCGGCGCCGCGCATCCGTCCGACCTTTCCGCTCACCCGTGACCCGCACCAGCCGGAGGAAGCGAATCCCGTGAGTCGACATCCCCTCAAAGGAACCCACGCGCTGGCGGGCTTCGGCCTCTCCAAGTTCGGCAAGGTGTGGGGGACGAGCTGCCTGGGCTTCACGCTCGAGGCCTGCAAGAACGCCATCGAGGACTGTGGCATCCCACGCGACGAGATCGACGGCTGCCTGGTGTCGATGCCGGCCGTGATGGGCGAGCAGCACGGCTGGGCCACGCGCGTCGCCGCCCACCTCGGGCTCGAGCCGAGGCTGGCCTGCACCATGGACATGGGCGGCGCCACTCCAATCGGCATGATCCAGACCGCCGCGCTCTACATCGAGGCGGGCATGGCGAATGCCGTGATCTGCTGCTTCGGCATGCAGAACAATCCGCAAGGAATGGTGCCGCAGCTCTTCGGCAGCCAGTTCGCGATCCCGTACGGCGACATCGGCGCCATCACGTTCATGGCGCACGTCGGTCGCCGCCAGATGCACCTCTACGGCTACACCAGCCCGCAATACGGCGAGATCGCCTCGGCGTTTCGCTACCACGCGTCGATGAACCCGCTGGCGCAAAAGCGCGAGCCCTTCAGCGTGGAGGATCACCAGCGCTCGCCGTGGATCGTCGAGCCGATGCACCTCCTCGACTGCTGCCTCGTCACCGACGGCGGCGGCGCCGTGATCGTGACCAGCGTCGAGCGCGCGCGCGACTTGAAGCAACCCGTGGTCGTCATCGCCGGCGCCGGGCAAGAGCACGGCGCCGAGATGATCTTTCCGGTGCTGCCCCGAAGCGAGCTGCCCTCGGGTGCGCGCGCCGCGCGCGCGGCCTTCGGCATGGCCGGCGTGCTGCCCCACGACGTGGACGTGGCCATGCTCTACGACGGCTTCACGCCGCTGGTGATGCACGAGCTCGAGGCGTTCGGTTTCGCGCGCCATGGCGAGGTCGGACCGTGGGTGGCGACCGGTGCGTTGCGCCTCGGGGGCGAGCTTCCCACCAACACCCACGGCGGATTGCTCTCCGAAGGCCACCTCTTCGGCGTCGGTCACATCGCCGAGGGCATGCGACAGATCCGGCGCAGCGCCGGCGAGCGCCAGGTCGCCGACGCGGAGGTGGTGTTCGTCACCGGCTTCGGCGGCGCCCCCCACGAAGCTCCGCCCACGCTGAGCTACACGACGATGGTGCTCACGCCGGATCCGCGATGAGACGAGTGCGCGCGCCGCGCGAAGCTCGACGGGTGCGCGGGGGCGCGGGGGCCACCCCGCGCGCCACCTGCGCTCGGCTCACCTCGGCGACCCGCACCAAGGCCGCTCCCGACGCTCGACTCCGCAGCTGAGGTAAGGACCATGTTCACGATCGACAAACCATTGCCTTCGCCCACCGAGGATACGGAGGCCTATTGGGACGCCACCCGCGAGGGTCGTCTGGTGGTCTCGACCTGCGGCGCGTGCACGCACCGCTTCCTGCCGCCGGCCAAGATCTGCCCGAGATGCCTGTCGGACGCGGTGAGCTTCCAGCCCGTCACGGGCCGCGGCCGGGTGTTCTCGTGGATCGTCGTTCACCGCCCGCAGCACCCGGCGTTCATGGAGGACGCGCCCTACAACGTGGTCATCGTCGAGCTCGACGAGGGGCCGCGCATGCACGGTCGCCTCGTCGACACCGACCTCGCCACCGTCCAGGTCGGCACTCCCGTGGAAGTCGCGTTCCAGAAGATCAACGACCAGATCACCTTGCCCGTCTTCCGGGCGGTGACCGGTACGTAAAGGACGAATCGCCATGGACTTCAACTTCACGCCCGAGCAGGAAGCCTATCGTCAGATGATCCGCGCCTTCGTGAAGCGCGAGACCTCTCCCGAGCTGGATCGCGAGATCGAGGAGAACGAGCGCTTTCCCGAAGAGCTTAGCCCCAAGCTCGCCGCCACCGGCATCTACGGCGTGTGCTTCCCCGAGGAATACGGCGGCACCGGCGGCAACGCCATCGACTTCGCGCTCACCGTGGAAGAGCTCGCGTACGGCAGCGAGGCCGCCGCCGCGTGCTACCTGCTGCCGGTCTTCTTCGCCGGCCAGATGGTGCTCTTGAACGGCAGCGAGGAGCAGAAGAAGAAGTACCTGCCGCAGATCATCGCCGGGAAGCTCAAGGGCTGCTTCGCCCTCACCGAGCCGGGCGCGGGGTCGGACGCCGCGGCCATCGTCACGAAAGGGGTGGCCGACGGGCCGGACCACTTCGTGCTCAACGGCTACAAGCACTACATCTCGGGCGCCGACGTCGCCGACTACATCATGACGTGCACGCGCACCGACTCGGATCGCTACAACGGCATCACGATCTTCATGGTGGATCGGCGCGCGCCGGGCGTGTCGATCCGCAAGGTTCCCAAGCTCGGCTCGCGGTGCATGAGCCTGTGCGAGATCACCTACGAGAACGTGCGGGTGCCCACCGACATGATCATCGGCGGTCCCGAGGCGCTCAACCGCGGCTGGTACCAGATGATGTCGAGTCTCGACATGGAACGGATCATGGTCGCGGCCTCGCACGTGGCGCTCGCCCAGAAGGCCTACGAGCAGGCCCTCGATCACGCCAAGGTGCGCGAGCAGTTCGGACGCGTGATCGCGAAGTTCCAGGCCATCCAATGGCAGCTCGTGAACATGGCCATCGACATCGAGGCGGGGCGGAACCTGGTTTACAAGGCCGCGTGGAAGGCGGCCTCGGGCGACCGCATGTCGATGGACGGCTCGATCGCCAAGGTGTTCTGCACCGAGATGGCGGCGCGCGTCACCCAATCGGCGATGCAGGTGGTGGGCGGCCAGAGCTACCTGATGGAATCCGATCTCCAGCGCTGGACGCGCATGGCGCTGCTCGGCCCGATCGGCATGGGCACCAACAACATCCAGCGCATGATCATCGCCACCAGCCTCGGGCTGGTGTGAGCCGGCGGGACGCGCTCCCGCGCGTCCGCCGCTCTCATCGATCCGCGGCAGACACGGACCGGCCGGAGCCGGTCGCTCGGCAGCGAGGGGGAAACACGTGAGTTGCATGGACGGAAAGGTGGCCATCGTCACCGGTGGCGGACGCGGGATCGGACGCGAGGAATGCCTGCTGCTCGCAGCCGAAGGCGCCAAGGTGGTGGTCAACGACTTCGGCGGGGCGCTCTCGGGCGGTGGCCCAGAAGACGGCGGCAGCGATCTCACGCCGGCGCAGGAAGTCGTCGAGCGGATCCGATCGCAGGGCGGCGAGGCGATCGCCAATGGGGAGAGCGTCACGTCGTTCGAGGGCGCCAAGCGGATCATCGACGCCGCCGTGAGCACGTTCGGACGTCTCGACGCGCTGGTGAACAACGCCGGCATCATCCGCGACCGCATGCTCTACAACATGAGCGAGGAGGAGTTCGACTCGGTCATCGCCGTCCACCTCAAGGGCCACTTCAATTGCGCGCGCTGGGCGAGCGCCTACTGGCGCGACGAGTTCAAGAAGGGCAACGGCGATACCCGCCACATCGTGAACACCACCAGCGGCGCGGGGCTGATCGGCAATCGCGGGCAGACCAATTACGCGGCGGCGAAGGCCGGCATCGCGATGGTGACCCGCGTGTGGGCGATGGACCTCGAGGCCTACAACGTGAAGGTGAACGCGATCGCGCCGCTGGCGCGCACCCGCATCACCGAGGCCACGTTCGGCAACTTCGAGGCCGACGACGGCGGATTCGACATCATGTCGCCCGCCAACATCGCGCCGCTCGCCGTGTTTCTCGCCTCGGATCTCTCGAACGAGATCAGCGGCGAGGTCTTCGGCATCCGCGGCGGCGACCTCGACCGCTACTTCACCTGGAGCAACCCCAAGGCGATCAATAAGGACGGCCGTTGGGCGCCCGCCGAGATCGCCGCGCGGATCGGAGAGTTGTTTTGAACGAGCGACACCCGGCTGGAGCGCGCGCGGTCCCTCGCGCGCGAGGGTTCGGTCGGCCGTCACGGTGGATGCCTGCCCGCCGAGGGACCGGCGGGACTCCAACAGCTCGAACGGAGCGCGCATGCCCAAACGCGAATTGATCGGCAAGGAAACGGAAGCCACCACGGTGATGATCGACCCGGCGAAGTCGAGCGAGTTCGCCAAGGTCGTCGGTGAGCTCGACCCGCTCTACCACGACATCGAGGCGGCGCGGCGCGCCGGCTATCCGAACCTGCTCGCGCCGCCCACCTACCCCATCGCGTTCATGGCCGAGTCCATGAACCCCGAGCTCTTCTTCGAGCTCGAGCTCAACCTGCCCTCGATCGTCCACGGCGAGCAGGAATTCCTCTACTTCCAGCCGATCGTGACGGGCCAGGCGCTGACGATGAAGGGGCGCATCGCCGACATGTGGGAGAAGGTCGGTCGTAGCGGCACCCTCGACTTCGTGGTGATGGAGGCGGCGGCCAGCGATGCCAACGGCCAGCCGGTCTACACCTCGCGACTGACGCTCATCTCGAAGCGCGCCACGGAATGAGGAGCGGAGGACGCCATGGCTGAATACCGAGTCGGAGACGAGCTTCCGCCGATGGTCGCGGGCGAGGTGACCCGCGAGCTGATCACGGAGTACTCCCGCGTCTCGAACGATCCCAACCCGATGCACACCGACGAAGAGCTGGCCCAGACGATGGGTTACCCGACGGTCTACGCCCAGGGGATGCTCGGCATGGCGATGCTCGCCAAGCATCTCGGACAGGTGGCCGGGATGGGAAAGCTTCGTCAGATCAAGTGTCGCTTCAAGACCATGACCTGGCCGGGCGAGACCATCACCTGCCGCGCCAAGGTCACGGGCGTCGAGAGCGAGGGTGGCAAGACGCTGGTCAAGGTCGAGATCCACACCGAGAACCAAAACGGCGAGCCCAAGGTGCTCGGCGACGCCACCTTCGAGGCGTGACGCGTGATGTCGAGCATGCTCAACATCACGCTCGACGCTTCCCCGGGGGGCTGTTCCAGCCCCCGCCCCGCCAAGAGCGCGGTCTTGGCGGGGCCCCACCCCCAAGGCACTCGCTGCGCTCGTGGCTCGCCGCTGGCTCGCGGCAACGACTCGCGCGTTCGTGACGCGAAACGGCACAACCGACACGATCGGAGACGATCCCCATGTTTCCCGTAGACCGACGCCGTGAGCCCGTCCTCGTGGGGTACGTCCGGACGCCGTTCGGACGCGCCGACAAGAAGAAGGGACACCTGCGCAATCAGCGCTCCGACGATCTCGCCATCCACTTGCTGAAGGCGCTCGTCGAGCGCACCGGTGTCGCGCCCAAGGACGTGGACGAGGTGATCCTGGGCGCCGTCGAGCTGGTCGGCGAGCAAGCCCACCCGGCGCGAAACGTCGGCTACCTGGCCGACTTCCCGGTCGAGGTCACCGGCCTCACGGTGGAGCGCGCGTGCGTCACGCCCATGTCTGCGATCCACATCGCGGCGATGAGCGTCGTCTCGAACGTGGGTGATTGTTACATCGCCGGCGGCCTCGACAGCATGACCCACCTGGCCATCCCGGTGATGCGCGCGGACATGGACATCTTCGAGGTCATCAACGAGCCCGGCACGCTCATGTCCACCCAGAACCCCAACCCCAAGCTCTTCGACAAGGTGAATCCGATGGAGCTGACCGGCGGCGTCGCCGCCGAGCGCATGGCCGTGCTCTACGACCTGTCGCGCGAAGAGATGGATCGTTGGGCGCACCAGAGCCACGTACGCGCGGTCCGCGCCCACGAGGAGGGCCGCTTCCAGGACGAGATCGTGCCCATCGAGGGTCACCTCGACGACGGCACGCCCTTTCTCATGGACCGGGATCAGTGCCCGCGGCCGGGATCGAGCTACGAGAAGATCGCGAGTCTGCCCACGCCGTTTCAGTTCGAGGGGGGGCGCGTCACCGCGGCCGCCGCGTCCGGCCAGGCGGACGGAGCGGCGGTGGTGATGGTCATGTCCCGCGAGAACGCCGAGAGACGCGGGCTCACACCCCTCGCCACGATCCGCGGCATCGCCGTCGCCGGCTGCGATCCGACCAACCTCGTCTATTCCGCGGTGCCGGCATCGAAGAAGGTTCTGGCCAAGACCGGCATCCGCGCCGACCAGCTCGATCTCATCGAGTGCAACGAAGCCTTCGCGTGCGCACCGATCATGGTCATGAAGGAGCTCGGCTTCACCGATGCCGAGCGCGTGAACCCCAACGGCGGCGGCTGCGCCCTCGGCCACCCCGTGGGAGCCACGGGCGCGCGGCTGGTGGGCCATCTGGCTCTCGAGCTCAAGCGACGGGGCGGCCGGTATGGCTTGGCGACGATCTGCGGCGGTTTCGGCCAAGGCGGAGCAACGCTCATCGAAGTGGAGAGCTGAAACCCGAGCAGCCGGCGGCGCGCCGGCAACGAGGCCGAATGAAGACCCTCGCGTGGCTGGTGCTCTTCGCATGCTTCACGACCCTCGCCGTCGCCCAGACGGACTCCGCGCCCGCTGCTCCACCGTCCTGCGCAAGCGTCGAGCCTCGGCCCGCCGCCGATCTCGGCGATCCCAACCCCTCGCTCGAGATCACGCCGCAGGTCACCTTCTACACCGGTGACGCGCTGCGCTCGTTCATCGCCGGCGGCGCCAGCGTCACGTATCGCTTCACGCGCGCGTGGTGGGCCTCCGCGGAGGTGCTCTACGGCTCGGCCCTGGTCGACCCCGTCACCACGCTGGAGGTGGAGGACGGCGACTCGTTCCTGGTGGTGAACGCGGCCGTGGTGTGGAACGTGCCCTTGCGCATGGGGCTCGACGACGATTCGTGGTACGCGGACATGTACACGTCGCTCGGACCCGCATGGTTCAAGGTCGGCCCCAACGACGCGATCGGCGGCTTCATCGGCGGCGGCATGACGATTCACACGCCGCTCGCCTGGCTCGGGCTTCGCGCCGATGTGAAGAACTTCTTCTACTCGCTGCCGAATCACGGCGGGCAGGACTTCAACTCCGACCTGGAGATCTCGCTGGGACCGATCCTGCAATTCTGAGCGCGTCGCAAGCCAGCGATGCGGGGTCCGCCCCGCCGAGGAGCCGCCATGTACCAGGGCATCCCCGCCGTCGACGCCGACGGCCACGTCATCGAGCCGATCGATCTGTGGGATCGCTACATCGAGCCGGAGTTTCGCGATCAGGCGCCGCGCTGCCGCGGCGCGATCACCGTCGAGGTCTGCGGCCACCGCATGCCCGACGTGATCGGCTGGCGGGAGAGCTACGACGACCCTCGACAGCACACCCAGGAGCGGTTCCGATTCGCCGCCGAGCGCGGCTACGACGCCGCGAGCCAGCTCGAAGCCATGGACATCGAGGGCTTCGACATGGCGGTGCTCTATCCCTCGCGTGGGCTCTTCGCCGCGTCGGCCAACGGCATCCCCGGCCCGCTCTCGGGTGCCATCTGCCGCGCCTACAACCGCTGGCTCGCCGAGTTCTGCAGCCACGCACCCCACCGATTGATGGGCGCCGCGATGGTGGCGCTGCACGATCCCGCCGTGGCGGTGCGCGAAGCTGTCTACGCCATCGAGGAGCTCGGCCTGCGCTCGATCTTCCTGCGCCCCAACCCGGTGAACGGCAAGACCATCGACCACGCCGACTTCGACGACCTCTACGCCGAAGCCGCGCGCATGGGCGTACCGGTGGCCACCCACGAGGGCGCCGGCGTCCACCTCGAGGAGTACGGCCGCACGCGCTACGACAAGCTCTTCAAGATCCACATGGTGAGTCACGCCGTCGAAGCCATGGGGGCGTGCATGGATCTGATCGTGGGCGGCGTGCTGGCGCGCCATCCCGGGTTGCGCTGCGTGTTCCTGGAAGCCTCCTGCGGCTGGGCGCCCTGGTGGCTCGAGCGCATGGACGAGCATTTCGAGGGCTACCACGGCAAACGCGAGTGCCCCGACCTCACCATGCTGCCGAGCGAGTATTTCCGCCGCCAGTGCTACGTGGCCGCGGAGGTCGACGAGCGCGCCGCGAAGTACGTGGTGGACGCCTTCGGCGACGACAACCTCGTCATGGGCAGCGACTATCCCCACGGCGACGGCAGCTTCCCGACGGCGCTCGAGGACTTCGTGGGGGTCGAGACACTCTCCGAGGACAGCAAGCGCAAGGCGCTCTGGGACAACCCCGTGCGCCTCTACAACCTCCACGCGGAAGCCGCCGCGCTAGGCAAGCCCGTGAGCCAGGTCCCGGCACCATGAGCGCCGCGCGGCCGCTGGCGGCGCAGCGCGTCCCCGCGCGGAGCGGATGACGTGCGCATCGGCATCATCGGCCTCGGCAACATCGGCGGCGCCGTCGCCGCCCATCTCGCTGCCGATGGGCACGCGCTGGCGGTGCTCGACTCCGACGGCGAGCGGGTCACGGCCCTCGTCGCCGCGGGAGCGACGCCTGCGGCGACCGCCAGCGAGGTCGCGGCGCGAAGCGAGCTCACGCTGCTCTCGCTGCCCACCCCCGCGATCGTCGACGCCGTCGCCGACGAATGGCGGGTCGGCGCGAGCGAGGGCGCGGTGCTGGTCGATCTCTCGACCAACGCGCCGGCCTCCGTGCGCGCGCTGGGCGCTCGCATCGGCGCCGCTGGCGCACACCTTCTCGAAGCCCCGCTCACCGGCGGCGCGCCCGGTGCCCGCGCGCGCAAGCTGGTCTTCTTCGTGGGCGGCGAGGACGCGGTGTTCGCCCGCGCCCGGCCGATCCTCGACTCCCTCGGCCGCGCGTGCATCCACGTCGGCCCGCTCGGCGCCGGCAACACCGCCAAGCTCGTGAACAGCCTGATCGCGTTCACCACCACGTGGGCCTCGCTCGAAGGCCTCTCGATCGCCGCCGCGGCGGGGATCGAGCTGCGCACGATGATCGACGCCGTGCGCACCGGCGGCGCCAGCAACTTCTACGTCGACAAGGTCGTCGACGGGCTCGATCAGCGCGGCCGCACCGTGCAATTCGCCCTCGAGCTCGCCGCCAAGGACGCCGACCTGGTCACCGAGCTCGCCGCGAGCCTCGGTGTGCCGGCGCCCATCGGCGAGCGCATTCGCGACGGCTTGCGCGCCGCGACCGCGGCAGGTTTCGGCGGGCGCGACTGGTCCGATCTCGTGGAATGGATCGAGCACCAATCGGGCCAGCGCATGCGACTCGATCGCTGAGCGGCGTCGGCGCGGAAACGCAGCACGCCGCGCGCCGCGGTGTTCGTCGGGGCCGAATCAGGTCAGGGGTGCGTCAGGGCTGGGTGGCACGCCCGGCGGGCAGCCAGCACAGCCTGTCGCGAAGTCCCGCCTCGGCGAACGCCGCGTCGATCTCCTCGCGACCTTCGCGAAAATGCTCCCAACCCTCGTAGTGCACCGGCACGATGCGCGCACCGGGAAACGCCTGCGCGGCGAGCACCCCCTCGCGGGCGGTGAACGTGAGGTGCCAGGGACCCACCGCGTCCACCCGCGCGGCGCCCATGAAGAGCACCGCCAGCCGGATCGCGAAGCGTCGCGGAATCTCGAGCAGCTCGTCGTACCAGACCGTGTCGCCGGAGAGGTAGATCGCGTCGTCGGGCTGGTCGGCGAAGGCCAACACGAACCCGATCACCGGTCCCCGATCCGCGTGCGCCGGCCCGTGGCGGCACGCAGTGGCCGTGATGCGCAGCACGCGCTCGTCTGCGGTGCGCAGCTCCGCCGTCCCCCACGGCGCCAGCCCTTCGACCGCGCCCCCGAGTCGCGTCGCGCCCGCCTCGGTGGTGAGCACTCGAGGCACGTGGCCCACGAGCTCGCGACCGGCGTGGTCGAGGTTGTCGAAGTGGTGATCGTGGCTGAGCAGCACCGCGTCGAGCGCTCCCAGCGCGTCGGGCGCCAGCGCCGGGCCACGCGTCTTGCGAAGCACGTACGACGCGGCGCGGTACTCGCCGCCCGCGGGATCGAATGTGGGATCGGTGAGCAGCCGCAGCCCACCCCATTCGAGCAGCACCGTCGGCCCACCGACGTAGGTCATCCGCAGTGAATCGGCCGGCATGGGTCTCGACCTCCGCCGCGCGGCGCCGCGAGGCGTGCGCGCGCGCTACTTCTCGAGCGGCCGATTCACGACGTTTCGCCCGCGCTCGGCCGCGAGCGAATCATCAGGCCGGCTCGGGGTCGCTGCCCTCGTTGACGCCTTCGAAGAGCACCGTCGAGAGATAGCGCTCGCCGGTGTCGGGCAGCATCGCCAGGATCACGCTGCCTTCGGGCGCCTGCTCGGCGACACGTCGAGCGACGGCGAACGTGCCGCCCGCGGAGATCCCCACGAAGATGCCCTCCGCCTTCGCCAGATCCCGGGCCGCCGCGATCGCATCCGCGTCCGTCACGGGATGGCGCTCGTCGAAGACCTGCCGATCGAGCACCGCCGGCACGAAGTCCGGAGTCCAACCCTGGATCTTGTGCGGCTTCCACTCGTTGCCCGCCAAGAGCTGCGCCTCGCTGGGCTCGGCGACGACGATCTTGAGATCCGGCCGGGCGCGCTTGAGCACCTGCCCCGCGCCCGTGAGGGTCCCGCCAGTACCCCAGCCGGTGACGAAATAGTCGAGCCGCTTGCCCGCGAAGTCCGAGAGGATCTCCGGCCCGGTGGTCTGGCGGTGATAGGCGGGGTTGGCCTCGTTCTCGAACTGGCGCGTCAGGAACCAGCCGTGCTTCGCCGCCAGCTCCTCGGCCTTGCGCACCATGCCGGTGCCGCGCTCGGCGGCTGGCGTGAGGATCACCTTCGCTCCGAAGGCGCGCATGATCTTGCGGCGCTCGATCGAGAAGGTCTCGACCATCACGGCCACGAATGGATAGCCGCGCGCGGCGCAGACCATCGCCATGGCGATGCCGGTGTTCCCCGAGGTCGCCTCGACCACCGTCTGACCGGGGCGCAGCAGACCCCGCCGCTCGGCGTCGTCGATGATCCCGATGGCGAGCCGGTCCTTCACCGAACCGCCGGGATTGAACGCCTCGACCTTCACGTACATCCGCGCTCGCTGCGGGGCGAGCCGCTGAATGCGGACGATCGGGGTGCGGCCAATGGTGTCGACGATGCTGTCGTAGATCACGGGATTCCCCTCTTCGGCGAGCGCTGCAGGTTGGTCCCTGCTGGTTGGTGCCTGAGCATACGTCGATCGAGGGCGGAGGGCTTCAGCGGAGCACGCGCGGTGCACGGGCGCTGGCTCACCAGCGCAGGCCCGCGTCCGATCGCGTCGGGCCGGAAGGCCAGCGACGACGGTGCGGCGATCGCGCTCCACGAGTCGGGTCGATTTGGACCGCCGCCGGGACCGCCGCCACGCGCACCGGCGCGGATCGACCCCGCGCGGTGGGAACGCCTGGCGCTCGCGCGGTACGGCGGCACGGCGCTGACTCGCGATCCTCCGCGAAAACCGCGCGCATTCGTGGCACCCCCGCGAATTCGGCGATCAGCCTCGCGCTGCCCGCGCGTCGGCAAGAGTCTTGCTCTCTCACGGCCGAGACGCACCAATCAAGGCGCGTTCGGCCCGGAGGGAGCCATGCGAGTCACGGATCGACGATCGGAAGCGAGGGACGCACGAGCCGAACCCGCCGCTGCAGCGCAGGCGGCCGCGCGTGGCGCACACGCACCGGTACCGAGCCCCGAGCGGCGCGCCTCGGTTCGCCAGGCCAGCACGATCTCGATCGAAGTCTCGGTTCCCCACGAGCACCGCGCGCGACCACACGTGCTGCGGAACCTGAGCGCGGGCGGCCTCTCCTACACCGCCACGCGACCCGTGAAGCCCGGAACCATCGTCTCGATTCGCTTCCGCGTGTCGGACCCGGCGGTGGTCTTGGTTGGCCAGATCAGCTGGTGCGAGCTCTCCGAGCACGGCTACGAGGTGGGCGTGCGGTTCCTGGGCGGTCTCGACGCCGCTCGCGCCCGTGTCCTCGACGAGCTCTCCGAGCTCACCGCCGAGCGTCGCGCCGCCCGCGCCGACGCGCGTCGCCGGTTGCGCACCGAGCGCATCGCCGCCGCCTGGGCGATCCGTCACGCGAGCGCGCTTCCCGGCGCCGCCGCACAGCACTGAGCCCGGTCCGGCAGCGGGCCCCCGGATCCCTGCGCGGCGCTCAGCGCCGCGCAGGCTCCCAGGTGCCCCGACCCGTCGCGTCGCGGTAGCCGAGCCAGATCTCAGGCGCAGCCGCGCCGCGCTTCGCATCCCCGAGGCGCTCGTTGTCGTAACCGCTGACGGGCGTGTCCAGGTGAGCATCCGCGCCGAGCTCGGCCACACAGGCGTCGTCGGCCTCCGCCCACGACACCACGGCCTGGCTGATCCGCCATTCGCCGCCGAGCCGGCACGCCACTCGCTGCTCGACGCCGCAGTCGCGCGGGACGAAATGCCCGTCCGCAGCGCTCGCAGCACAGCGCGCGCCGTCCGCGGGACGAGGCTCACCCGGCGCCCAGCTCCAGATCATCGCGGTGGCGCGCTCATCGTCCGGTCGTAGCTGGTCGAGCGCCACCTCGTTGAGCGGGCAACCGCGCATCGCCGCCAGCGTCGTCGCGTCGATCGGCTCGACGTCGGGATCCACGAGACTGGAAAGGAACGTGCTGTCCTGCCAGACGCGGGCCCACTTCGTCGCATAGTCGTCCGCCGAGAAATACGCCGACTCGCAGTCGGGATACGGCGTGAAGCCGTCGTTCCCCTTCTTGCGTCCGGTCTCGTCGAAGAACACGGTCGGCCACGTCGCACCTGCGCCGCATCCGGAAGCGAGCACCACCCGCGCGCCGGCGGCGCGCACGGCGTTCTTGGTGAGATCGAGCGGCAGCGGATGGCAGGCGCCGTCCGCCGCCGGCCGATAGAGCTCGTCGCCGAGCAACGATTCGAAGATCGCCACCACCTGGTCGTGAGCCTCGGGCACAGGGCGGCTGCCGGTGGCGGCGTTGGGCTCCTCGAGAACGTCCTCGACGCCCACGATCACCACCGCGTCCTCGCTCCCCGGTGAAGTGAGGAAATCGACGATCTCCGCCACGCCGTCGGCGAACGCCCGCGCCTTCGACGTACAGCCGAGATGGAAGAGATCGGCGCCCTGGGCGTGACAGAGGACGGGCGCCTTGGTGCCCGCGGCGTCGCTCTGGTACCAGTGGGCGTCGAGCTCGAGCTTGCGAATGCCGAGCGTCAGCTGATCGCGAATCGAGACTTGCTGGTTGAAGTCGAAATAGCCCACGCCGGTGTAGGCGGCCGCATTGAACGAGTTGTGGGTCGAATGCCACTGGGTCTCACCCAGCGGCATGTCGCGATCGAGGCGCTCCTGAAGCAAGAGCGCCTCGTGCAACCACGTGCAACGGTGACCCGCGACGTCGGCGGAGGTGAGCAGATCCGGCGTGTAGCAATCCTCGTAGCGGGGTGCCGCGTTGGCGGAGACTCCGTCGCCACCGGACCCCGAGCACGACGCGAGCGCGACAACGAACGCACCGACGACTGCTGCCGCGCTCGCTCGCCTCCGGATTCGTCCTCGCACGCCGCCCCCGTTCCGTGGGCGCACGCGCGCACCACGCTTCGCCGTGCGACTGTAACAAAGGAGTCATGAAAGAGTCGCGGATCGGTTACCGAGACCGAGGCGCGATCGAGTGCACCGTGCGTGCGGAGGCTCTGCACCGCGGCTGCGCGTCCCGAGTCCACGCTCGCCACGTCGTCGCTCGCCACCCGAACCGCGTGGAGGGACCTCGTCGTGACGCCACAGCGCCTCGCCGCAATCGGTTTCATCTTCCTGTGCACGGCCGCCGGGTGGTTCTTCCTCGGCAGCTCGATCGTGGTCCGGACCGGCCAGAAGAGCGGCAGCCTGGAAGCGGAGGTCGAGCGGCTGTGGGGCGGACGCCATCGACAGCTCGCGCCGACCGCCGAGATCGAGCGAACGAGTTCGATCGCCGAGCCGGTCACCGAGAAGGACGCCGCCGGCGCCGCGATGACGCGGGTGATCCAGCGCGACGTCGTCGAGCGGTCCGCGCTGGTGCTGGGCTCGAGCGAGCTACACGTCGCGCTTCACGTCGATCACCGCCGCAAGGGGTTGCTCTGGTACGACACCTACGCGATCGACTTCAGCG
>JAXLQJ010000063.1:0-40820 GCA_046331705.1 bacterium
ACGATGGGCTCGAGACGATCTTCGCCGGCGGCTTTCCGGAGGCGACCGAGATCGACGATCCCCTCGGCTTCGCCGAAGGCTCGCTCGCGTACGACCTCCGGGTCGCGCCTGGCGCCACCGAGACCGTCGCGATCGCCGTGCCGCGCTCGACCGGTCGGGTCGCGAGCGCGATCCAGGCGCCTGGATGGGCGGACGAACGCTTCGCCGCAGCGCGGGACGCGTTTCGCGCGCGACTCGCCGCGCTCCCCATCGCGCTGCCGCCCGCCGCAGCGCGCTTTCGCGACAGCCTGCGTGCGTCGCTGGGCTGGATCTTGCTCAATCGTGACGGCCCACGCATCCAACCGGGGCCGCGCTGCTACCGGCGCTCGTGGATTCGCGACGGCACGCTCACCGGCACGGCGCTGGCGGAGCTGGGCTTCGTCGACGAAGCGCGCGCGTTTCTGCGCTGGTATGCGCCGTTTCAGCACGCCGATGGCCGCGTGCCTTGCGCCGTGGATCATGCGGGCATCGACCCCGTGGCCGAGCACGATTCCCACGGTCAGCTCGCGTGGGGTGTGGTGGAGGTCTATCGCCTCTCCGGCGACGCGGGATTCCTGCGCGAGCTCTGGCCGCGTGTCCGGCGGGCCGTGGATGCGATCGCGGCGCTGCGCGCGACCCGACTCGACGAGTCGGCTCGCGCGCGCGGTTGCTTCGGGCTGTTGCCGCAGTCGATCAGCCACGAGGGCTACTCCTCGCAACCCGTGCATTCGTTCTGGGACGACCTCTTCGCGGTTCGCGGCCTCACCGATGCCGCGTACGCGGCGGAGGTGCTCGGAGAGCGCGGCGAGGCCGAGCGCATCGGCTCCCTTCGCGACTCTTTGCGGCGCGACTTGCACGCCGCCGTGGCGGCCACGATCGACCGAGCCGGGATCGACTTCATTCCCGGCTCGGTCGAGCTGGCCGATTTCGATCCCACCTCCACGTCGATCGCGTTCGATCCGTGCGAGGAAGCGGAGCGGTTCCCCCGGGCGGCGCTCGTCCACACCTTCGAGCGCTACTGGGCCGAGCTCGAGGCGCGACGTGCGGGCCGCGCGCCCAACGATGGTTACACGCCGTACGAGATCCGCAACGCCACGGCGCTGCTTCGGCTCGGCTGGAAGGATCGTGCCTTGGCACAGCTCGACTGGCTGCTCGGCGATCAGCGCCCACCAGCCTGGTGCCAATGGCCGGAGGTCGCGTGGCGCGAGCAGCGCGCAGCACGGTTCCTGGGCGACCTTCCCCACGGGTGGGTCGCGTCGAGCTTTCTGCGCACCGTCCGGCGCTTGATCGCGTACGAGCGCGAGCGCGACGCCGCACTGGTGCTGGGCGCGGGAATTCCGGCGGAATGGGCCCGCGACCCCGCCGGCGTGCAGGTGCGCGCGCTGCCGACCCACTACGGAGCGCTGACCGTGACGATCACGGCCACGGCCTCACCGAACGGGGACGGGGAAGTGGTGCGCTTCGCGTTCGAGCCCGGATTGCGCACCCCGCCCGGCGGAATCGAGCTGGTCTCGCCGCTCGATCGCCCGCTGCGGCGGGTGCTCGTGGAGGGTCGTCCGCTGCTGCTCGCGCCTTCCGAGACCCGAGTTCGGCTCTCGTTCGTCCCCACCGCCGTCGACATCCACGTGTGATCCGCCCCGATCGATCGGGGCGACGGTGCGCGGCTCAGCGCGGCGGTGCCAGCGGGAACTGGGTGAACGTGCGGACGACCTCCGAGCTGGGGATGGGTCGCTGGTTCGGATAGGCCCAGTCCCAGAACGGCTGACCGAGCTTTCGGTAGTGCCAGACCGCCGCGATGTTGAGGTGGCGTTGGGCGCCCTCGGGGACGGCGAAGGCGAACTCGTCGGTGACGGAGCCGCGGTGTGGGATCTGGCGGTCGACGATCTCGTGCGCTGCCGCCCACACGCGGTAGCGATCGATGGTCGTGCCGTCCCGATCGAGGAGGCGCCCGCCGAGGGTATGGCTGCCGGCGAGCACGCGTTGGGATTCGTCGAGCCCGCCGCTTGCGAACACCTCGCGCCCGCTCGCGTCGGTCACGCGGACCTCCAGCCAGGCTTCACCGAGACCCAGCGAGGACGCGGGGAACGGGTGCCCCATGCCGAGGTTCCGGGTCTCGATGCGGAGCACGGCATCGCTGCCAGCGCTCGGCTGCGCCACGAAGGACGCCCGCATCTCGGCGTAGAAGAACGCGGCCTTGCGCTCGTCGCCGCCGCGCCGCACGACGTCGCGCCGTCCGTAGAGATCTTCGAGTGTCCGCGCCAGGAATCGGCTCTGCATCCAGCGCTCGGTGAACGCGGCGTCCTCCTCGAAGCCGAGGAGCCGCAGCACGGTGGTGTTCGCGCCGGGGAAGAGGTGGTTGCGCGGCGTGCCGCCGGGGTCGAGGACGCGCGACGGGGGCAGGTGGCAATCCACGCAGCGAAGCTCGCGCTCGCGCTCGGGAGGCGCCGTGAACCCGGGCAGCGACGAGGTCTTCTCGGGCGCGGGTGCCGCCTCGATCACCGGTGATCGCGCATCGGCGGGAACCAGTGGATTGTGGTGACAAGCCAAGCAGAACGCGTCTTCGGCGAGCAGTGGACGCGCGAAGACGCGTCCGTGGGCACGGGTGTTGAGCTGAATCGCGGTGCGGTCGGCGGCGGTGAGCGGGCGACCGGCCGTCTCCGCCGCCCGAAACGGCGCCAGCGCGGTGGCGTCGAGGCCGAGGGTCAGACGCGAGCGATCGTGGTCCTCGATCGTCGTGCTGGTGATCGAATGGCAGAAGACGCACGGCAGGTTGGTGCGCGTTCGGTAGGCCGCGGGCGGTGGTCCCCCGCGAAACAGCGAGCCGGGAATGTGGCAGCCGGCGCAGATCGCTTGCTCGGCGACGCCCTCCTCGGCTGCCAGCAGGTCGAGGATCGCGTGCATGTGCGGGGTGCGGTACGAGACGTTGTGGCTCGAGTGGCGAAAGCCGTCCTCGAGGTCGGCGTGGCAGCCAGCGCCGAGGCAGCTCTCGCTGATCTCGAGCCAGCTGGCGTCGACCGGGAAGGGGAGGTCGTCGCGATCGTCGGCGGCGCGCAAGCGGTTGGGAACGACCGAGAGGTGAAGCGTGACCGGCGCGAGCTTGGGAAGCTGCTCGACGCGCGCGCCGAGGGCGTTCGTGATCGCGGCGGCGAGGGCGAAGATCACCAGCCCGCTGGTCACGCCGAGGCCGAGCCCGGACTCGCGCAGCCGTCGCCACGCGGGCCTGAGCAGGACCCACGCCCCGGCCCCCGCCGCCGCGTAACCGAGTGCCGCGTGAAACGCGCGGATCCACGACGGAACGCGGCCGGTGAACGCGTTGCTCGCGATCAGCACGCCGACCAAGGTGGCGAGCAGCCAGAGCGAGAGGAGCGTGAGATGCGCCCAACCGCGCCGCGCGCGGGAGAACGCCGCCATCAACGGCACCGTGCGCAGGAAGAAATGCGCCGTGCAGACCACCAGCAACGGGCTCAGCACCGCCGTGAGCATGTTGCTGCGTTGCTCCGGCAGGTGGGCCATGGTGAAGGAGCGCACCAACGCCACGAACGCCATGAGCACGAAGCCCGCGAGGTGAATCCAGCCGAACGCCGGCACTTCCTCGCGGACGCGGTGGAAGAGCGTGACGATGATGGTGCCCGTGGCCAGCAGCCCGAGCAGCGGGTGGACCACGAGATCGAGGCGGAAGAACGGCGAGCCCGCGCGGCCAAAGAGGTGATGGAAGCCGGACGCCAAGACCAGCGTGAAGAGCAACGCGTAGCGCGTCACGCGCTGGCGCTGGTTCGAGGCAGGCGGGGTCATGGCGAACGACGGCGGGCGAGGTCGCGGAACGGCCGCGGCGGAGCGAGCGCCATGGCCTCAGCTCCGATACTGCGCACGCGAGTGCGCGCCGCCGGCCATCGCGTCGAGATCGAAATGGTGGATCGGTAAGGCACCTCCCCAGGGCTTCTCGCGCTCGCCGATCCGCGGCATGTGGCACGCCACGCATCCGGCTTCGCCGCGGCACTCGCTGCGCATGCGAGCCTGGGCGTGCTCCGGCCACGTGAGCCAGCCGCCCAACGCGTCGAGGTCCGCGAGCTCACGGGGCACGGCGAGGAAGCGATGGCAGCCGACACACACCCGATCGTCGGCGACGCCCGGACCGTGGAGGTCGGCGCGATGCTCGCGCCATCCACCCACCAGCGTCGGCAAGCTGACCGGGCCGACGAAATAGCTCGCGGGGAACCGAAACGCGTTGGAGCCGTTGCCCGGCACGCGTGCGGCCGGTGCGAGCCCATGGCACACCAGGCAGGAGATCCCCTCGCGGATCGACTCGGGGGCGACGAGCGGCGCGCCCGGCTCGATCGAGCCGGAGAAGAGCGCGATCGGGTCGTGACAGCCGGCGCAGAGCCGTGCCGCCGGTAGCCCCGCCGAGCGCACCACGCGCTCCAGCTCGGCTTGGTAGCGCTCGTTGCTGCTCTCGTGATGGGCGGAGCGGCGCCAGTCGGCGAACGCCTCGGGATGGCACGGTGCCTGGCCGCAGCCGTTCGACTCGCCCAGCAGCTCGGGCCGAAACGCCGCGCCGCGTGTGGTGTGCGCGGGGCTCGGCCGGAAGTTGGCCGTGCTGGAGCGGACCATGAAGTCCGGCACGTCGTAGTTGGCCCAACTCGACGGCACCCGGAAGAGACAGGCGAACGCGAGCGGCACGCACGTCACCGCCAGCGCACCGCAGACGAGCGGACCCGAGAGCATCTCCGAGACCGCGAACGGTTCGACGGGCGGCGGGTGCTCCTCGGCGGCGCGCCGTCGTCGCACGGAAGCGAAGACGTGGTACGCGAGCAGCGGCAGCGCAACGCCCAAGGTCGCCGTGTGGATCGAGGTCAGCCGTCCACGGATCGTGAGCAGCGCGGGGATCGCCGCAACCCAGATCGAGACCTTGAAGAAGAGCCAGCCCGCGCGGGTGGCCCAGCGGTAGGGCGTCGGGTGAGGGGCGAGTGGCGTTCGCAGGTGCCGGATGAGGTACGGCATGCCGATCAGGAGCGCGTAGCGGGCGGTGGTCTGGTGCACGATGCGGAGGTACACGCCAGGCGGCGTGACCCGGGGCGCGACCCAGATCAGCATCCCGCTCGCGGCCAGCAGCATCACGCTCGTGAGCATCACGAAGAGCGCGAACTTGCGCCGGCCAGGGCGCGGCGACACCACCAGCCAGAAGTAGAGGGCGAACAGCAGGAAGTTGGCGGGGGTGTCGATCAGGAAGTACGAGCCGAACGTGAACAGCGTGACGAAGTAGACGGCGTCGAGAAGGCCGAGACCTTCGAGGTGGGTGCGGAGCACCCGCGCGAGCCAGACGCCCGCCGCGCGGACTCGGGCGGCGCGCGCTCGTGGTGCGACGGTCTCGGCTTCGCGACTCATGCGCCGTCGCGGTCCTGGCGCGGGTGCGCGATGCGCGGGAGCGGCCGCGAACGCGGCCAGCCCGGTCGCGCGGATCGGGACACGCGGCGGTGCCGCGGTCGACGCGGGATCGGTCGATGAGGATCCGGATGCAGAGCGAGCCCTGGGCGGCGGGGAGCCGGGGTGCGCGAATTCTGCTCGCTCCGCCGCGATCCGCCAACGCGAGGCCGCGACGAGCTCGACGGCGCCAGCCCTTGCGGGTGGCGGCCGGCATGCGCGCGCTCTACGATGGTCGCGCCCCCGCCGCTGGAACGTCTCGCTCCGCCCGCCACGTGCGCTCGCGCCGCATCGTCCTCTCGCTCTTCGCCGGTCTCGCGCTCGTCGGCGCGACGGGCTTGCCGTTGCTGCTCGATGCCGCGTTCGACCGTCGCTATTTCCGGTTCGTGATGGTGCACCTGGTGCTCGGGATGGCGCTGCTCCCGATCTACTACTACGTGGTGATCCGCCACTTGGCGGAGATCCTCGGTCGCTACCGCACCACCGTGCTGATGGTGTTCCTGATCTTGATCACGTTCGGGGGCGGCATCGGTCCGCCGGCGGTTTCGCCGTGGCACAACCCGCTCTTCTGGCGGATCGGCGTGGTCGAGCTGGCGATCTACGCTTGGCTCCGTCCCGGGCGCCGCATCCTGGCGTGGCGGCTGCCACCGCTACGGCTCTTTCAGCCTTCCGATCCGGCGCATCGCTCGCTCACGGTGTGGAGCGGGGTGGCGGCGCTGGTCGCGTCGTGGCTGATGATGCACACGGGATTCGCGCTGATCCTCGCCGATTTCAAGTTCGCCAACGACAAGTACTGGCTGCACGGTCCCGCCACCTTCGCGCTCGCGCCGCTGGTGCCGTTTCACTGGGCGACGCGCGGTCGGCGCTTCGGCCGGCGGATGAGCGGGGCGACGAAGGGCGGTCTCGGGATGTTGGTGCTCGCGAGCGCCGCGTTGCTCGCGATCTCGCTCGAGAAGAACCTGAAGCCGCTGGAAGAGCTACGCGGCGACGAGCGCATGCGGGTGGCGACGCTCGGTCCGTCGGCGGTGGTGCCGCCGCCGATCGCACCGGAGGTGGCGGCCGTGCTCGAGGGGACGGCGCCGTGCCGCGCGTGCCACGACGAGGCCGCCGCGCGCTGGGAGATCTCGAGTCATCGCTTCGCGGGCCTGAATCGCCTCTACCTGGCGCTCTTGCCGGAGGTCGAGCGCGATCTCGGCGCGGCCGGGGTCCGCTACTGCGACAATTGCCACGATCCGGTGGTGGCGCTCACGGTCCCGCCCGAGCGGCGCCTCGCTCCGGAGACGCTCGCCCGCAGCGAGGGCGTGTCGTGCAAGGTCTGCCATTACCTCGACGCCGAGGAGCATCCCGCGGGCAACGGAGCGTTCGGGCTGGTGATGATCCGGGGGCTGGGCTTCCCTGGAGCGGTGCCGAACGCCACCAGCGTGAGCGGCTTCCAGCGCTACCAGGCATCGCTGGACTCGCGGCTCCACATCCGCTCGGTGCGGCGCCCGCTCTACCGCGAGCCCGCCGCGTGTCGGCCGTGCCACGACATTCGCATCCCCGCGGCCTACAACGGCGCCGCCGAGCTCGAGCTGACGCCGCTCTTCTCGTCCTACGAGCGCTGGGCGCATCGCGCCGAGGTCCGCTGCCGCGAATGCCACATGACCAACGTGGATCGCGATCGCACCGAGTACCGCCAATGGGATCACCGCTTTCCCGGCTCGAACCAAGCGCTGTCGCTGATGGTGCCGGCGCAGTACCGCGAGCAAGCCCGGCGTCTCGACGAGATCAACGATCGCTTCCTGCGCGGCGACATGCCGAACGCGCACGACACGGAGGACGTCCGCCGCGAGACTCCCCGCGCCGCGCGCGTGCTGTGGGACGGGACGCATCTGCCGACCACGCTCGCGCTCGAGCCGTACGAGGTGCCCGGCGCGGATGGGTCGCCGGCGGCGCGGCTGCGGGCGCGGGTGACCACCACCAACGACGCGATCGGTCACGATTTCCCCGTGGATCTCGCCGACCAGGTCGACGTCTGGCTCGAGCTGAGAGTGGTCGCCGCGGATGGCGCGCTGGTGTACGAGAGTGGCGCGCTCGACGCCGATCATCGGCTCGCCCCCGACGCGCGCCGGCTCGCCACCGAGTTCGTGGATCGCGACGGCACCGTGCTCGATCAGCACCAGATCTGGCGCTTTGCCGGCTCGCGGAACCGCCGCTTCCTCGCCCCGGGGTCGAGCCACGACGAGGTCTTCGAGGTGCCGCTCGCGGGCAGCGAGCAGCGCCCGCTTCGGGTCAGCGCGCGCTGGCGATTCCGGCGCGTGAATCAGCACATCGCCGATTGGGTGTTCGCGGACGGCACCACGTTTCCGGTGACCGATCTCGCCCGGGCGGAGGCCACCCTCGATTGATTCGGCGCGCGGACCCTGGCCCGCGCGCCGCGGTGGCGCAGCGGCGCCGGCGGTTGCATTCCCGCGCCGGTGAAGCTAGTTGAAGCGTGCTCCGCCGTGCCTGGCGGGGCTCACGGGCGGCGCGGCGATCCTCGTCGACGCACGCCACACGAGGTGACATGAGCGAGTTCCGAATCGACCTGCACGTGCTCTCGCGGCTCTCGAACACGCCGAGCAAGCAAATCTCGTCGGCGGATCCGCGCGACATGATTCTGGCCGCCAAGGAAGCAGGATTGGATGCGCTGGTGTTCACCGAGTACCAGAAGTTCGAGGGCTGCGAATCGGTCGTCGAGATCGGCCGCGAGCTCGATTTCCCGGTGCTGCGCGGCGCGCTCTATTCCTGTCAGGAAGGGCGCGTGTTGCTCTACGGCGTCGTGGACGACGACGCGCTCGACTCGAGCGTGCACTTCAAGGCGATGCAGCTGCTCGACTACATGGACTTGAAGGGCGCGCTGGTGATCCCGGCGCACCCGTTCTGCTCGACCCCGGGACTCGGCGTGGGTGACAAGCTCGCGACCTTCCGCGGCATCTCCGGCGTCGAGGTCCTGTCGGGGCGGCCCGACGTGACGCCCGAGCAGAACACGCGCGCGGCGCAGGTGGCCGCCACGCTCAAGGCGCCGGGGATCGGCGGCTCGGGCGCCGTCGACCCCAGCCAGGTCGGCAGCGCCTACACGATCTTCCCGGAGCCGATTCGCAGCATGGACGAGCTGGTCGCCGCCATCCGCGCCGGCAAGGGCCGGCCGGCGGCTCGCGGTCAGTGAGCACGCGCGGCGCGAGCGGCGGCGGGGGCGCGGCTGCGGCGTGTTACCCTCGATGCTGACGCCCGTCGACGTCGTCGCGGCTCGCCGCACGCGCCGATTCACCCCTTCGCCGACGATCCCATCATGACGAATCTCGACCTCGCAGCCGATCCTTCCGTCGAAGCGCGTTACCAGAACGAGCGGCAGTACTTCGACGCCATCGGCGAGCGGCACGGCGCCGAGATCGCCACCAAGATCATCGACGAGAGCCTCATCCCGCCGAACATGGCGAAGTACGTCGAGGTCCTCTCGCGCTTCGTCCAGGCCCACGGCAATCCGCAGGACCTGCACTTCCTCGACCTCGGCTGTGGCTACGGGATCATGTCGGTGCTGCTGGCCCGCCGCGGCGTGCGCGTCACCGCGCTCGACCTGAGCCCCAAGCTGGTCGAGGTGACCAAGCGCCTGTGCGAGCGCAACGGTGTCGCCGATCGCGTCGAGGCGCGGGTGGGAAGCGCCGAGCAGATCGAGCTCGCGGACCAGAGCGTCGACGCGGTGGCGGGCACCAAGATCCTGCACCACGTGAACGTCGGCGTGACCAGCCGCGAGGTGTACCGAATCCTGAAGCCCGGTGGGATCGGCGTCTTCTGGGAGCCGACCTACAAGAACCCGCTCTTCGACTTCATGAACCGGCTCACCCGCGCGATCCCCAATTTCCCGATCGCGGGCACGCGCTACGAGCACGCACTCTCGCGCGGCGAGATCGCCACCATGGGCGAGATCTTCGGTGGGGTTCAGCTCTACCCGGGACCGTTCGCGTTCTTCAGCCACTTCGCGATCGTGGCCACGCGCGGCAACGGCGGCCCGCTCGTCGATCGATGCGAGAAGATCGACGGCGTGATCGACAGGATCTTCCCGTTCCTGCGCCGTTTCTCGTTCCACCAGATCATCGAAGTGAAGCGCCACGCGCGCTGAGACCCGCGCTCGCGCGCGGCGTCAGATGGCGCGCGCGCGTCCCTGCCAGTAGCGCTCGCGCAGCGCGCGGACGTAGAGCTTGCCGTTGGGCAGGCGGGGCAGGGCGCGTTCGAAGTCGATCGAGCGCGGCACCTTGTAGCGGGCGAGGCGCGTCGCGACGAGGTCGAGCAGCTCGGCCTCGAGCGCCGCTGAGGCGCTGAAGCCTTCGGCGAGCTCCACGGCCGCCTTCACGGATTCACCCCATTCGTCGTCGGGAATGCCGAAGACCGCCACATCGGCTACCGCCGGATGCTCGACGAGCACGCCCTCGATCTCGGCGGGATAGATGTTCACGCCGCCCGAGATGATGAGGTGGGTCGTGCGATCCGTGAGAAAGACGTAACCCTCGCCGTCGACGTAGCCGAGATCGCCGGTGGTGAAGACGTGCGGCTCGGGGTGGGTGGCCGCGGTCTTGGCCGGATCCCCGTGGTACTCGAAGACCTGCGCCAGGGTCTTGTGGCGCGAGCGAAGCAGGCCGACCTCGCCGGCGGGGAGGCGTCGGCCTTGCTCGTCGGCGGCGTAGACCTCGAACGAGGCGATGGGCCGTCCGACCGTGCCGGGACGCGCGAGCCATTCGGCGGCGCTGGCGATCGTCGCGACGCCACCCTCGGTCGCGCCCCAGTACTCGACCAGCACCGGCCCCCACCACGCGATCATCTGGCGCTTGATCTCGGCAGAGACGGGGGCCGCGCCGTGGAGCACGAGCGTCAGCGTTCGGCCGTCGAATCCCGCGCGCAGCTCCGGCGCGAGCTTGAGGAGGCGCACGAACATCGTCGGCACCAGGTGGGTGTGACGGATCGCGTGCCCGTCGATGAGCGCGAGGCAGCGCGCCGCGTCCCAGCGATCCATGAGCACGAGCGACGCGCCGTTGAGCAGGTCGTAGATCGCGAGCAGGCTCGGGGCCGCGTGATAGAGGGGCCCTGTCACCAGGTGCGGCCCGCGGCCGTCGAGCCCGTAGGAGCGGCCCGCGTCGCGCATTCGCGCCAGCGCGGCGCCGAGCGTGGCCGCGCGGGCGCGCTTGACGCCCTTCGGCTTCCCGGTGGTGCCGCTGGTGTAGATCATCGTGCCGCCTGCGGGCCCGTCCGGGGAAAGCGGCGCGTCGGGGACTCGCTCGAGCAGGCGGTCGAGCTCCGCGCCGACCTCGATCCGGCGCTCGGCCTCCACGCGTGCGGCGACGGCTGCGTTCGCGGCATCGGTGAAGAGGATGCGCGTGCCGGCGTCGCGAACGATGTAGGCGATCTCGTCGGCGGTGAGGTGCCAGTTGAGCGGCGTCAGCCAGACTCCCGCGGCGAGCGACGCGAGGATCAGCTCGACGCCCTCGACGCGATTGCCCACGAGGCTCGCGACGTGATCGTCCGGGCCGAGACCGAGATCGTCGCGAAGCCAGCGCGCGAGCCGCGACACGCGCGCTTCGAGCTCGTCCCAGCTTCGTCGGCGCGTGCCATCGTCGAGCGCCGCGGCGGTCCGAGGGCCAGCGGCGGCGCTCGTGAGCAGGGGCGAGGCGGCGGACGTCATCGGTGGGGACCGAGAGGGGCGGGCCGGGACCATGCCGCACCGATGCGGCGCACGCAACCGTCGCCGGTCGAGATCTCGTGCTAAGTAGCCGTCGGTGCCTGGGGTGCCGCGCGCGCTCGGTGGCGCGGTGCCGCTCGGCGCCCGGTCGGACGGGCTGCTTCCCGCCGTCTCGGGACCGCTCGCGGCCCGAGCGCCTGGTCCGCCGCGCCATCGCGCTCGCGTTGGCGAGCGATGATGCAGACCGAGGAGGATCGATCGATGCGACTTCAGGTGGGCATGCGAGCTCCGATCTTCGACGCCGCGAGCTGGGACGGCACCACGATCCGCCTCGCCGACTTCGAGGGGCGCAAGCTCTGGCTCGCGTTCTTCCGCTACGCATCGTGTCCGCTCTGCAACCTGCGGGTGCGCGATCTGATTCAGCGCTATCCCGACCTCGCATCGCGCGGTCTCGCGATCGCCGCCGTCTTCCAATCGCCCGCGGCGAGCATCGCCGAGTACGTGGGACGCCAGCGGCCGCCGTTCCCGCTCCTCGCGGACCCCGGCGAGGGGCTCTATCGCCTCTACGGGCTCGAGGCGAGCGTCGCGGCGTTCGCGAGCCCGAGGAACTATTCTCGCGCGGTGCGCGCGACGCTGGCGGGCTTCGCTCCCGGACGGATGGAAGGAACGCGGACCCGCATCCCCGGAGACTTCCTGATCGACGAAGGCGGCGTGATCCGCGATCTCTTCTACGGCGAGGTCATCGCCGACCACATTCCCTTCGAGCGGGTCGAGGCGTTTCTGGGCTCGCCCGCGCAACGACGAGGAGCGGCCTGATGCGCGTCGAGCTCTCGCTCCTCGGCCATTCGTTCCAGGACAACCCGAGCTGGCCTGGTTACCAAGGCATCGCCGCGAATGCGCGGGCGATCGAGGCGCTCGGCTTCGACGGCGTGCTGGTGCCGGAGGCGGGCCACGATCCGTTCCTGCCGCTGCTCATCGCTGCGGGAGCGACCGAGCGGCTGCGGTTGCGCACCGGCGTGGCGATCGCGTTCCCGCGCAGCCCCGGCGCCATGGCGCAGACGGCGTGGGACCTGGCGCGGTTCTCGAACGGGCGCTTCGAGCTCGGGCTCGGGACGCAGGTGAAGGCGCACAACGAGCGCCGCTACGGCGCGCCGTGGACGGCACCTCCCGTGCCCCGTCTTCGCGAGTACCTCGCGTGCCTCCGCGCCATCTTCGCGACCTTTCAGAACCCCGCGCAGCCGACTTGGTTTCGGGGCGAGCACTACCGCTTCGACCTGATGTCGCCTTACTTCAACCCGGGCCCGAATGCCGAGCCGCACGTGCCGATCTACGTGGCGGTGGTGAACGAAGCGATGGCGCGGCTCGCCGGGGAGCTTGCCGACGGCTTCTACCCGCACCCGATGTGCAGCGCGAGCTACGTGCGCGAGGTCATGCGGCCACAGGTTGCGGAGGGGGCGCGCAAGGCAGGCCGCGACCCCGCCTCCCTCTTGGTGCTGGGCTCGCCGATGATCGTCAGCGGTGCCACGCCCGCCGAGCTCGCGAAGAACGCCACGCTGGTGAAACAGCGGCTGGGCTTCTATGCCTCCACGCCGAGCTATCGGCCGGTGTTCGAGCATCACGGGCTCGGAGACCTCGCCAGCGAGCTCTTCCGGCTCTCGAAGCAAGGCCAATGGCGGGAGATGGTGGCGCTCGTCAGCGACGACGTGCTCGGCCTGTTCGCGACCGTCGCGACCTACGACGAGCTGGGGCGCGCGCTCGCCGAACGCTGGGGCGGGGTGCTCACCACGGTGCACCTCGACCTGGTGGCCGAGCTCGACCGCCACGCGAGCATGTTGCGCGAGCTCGCAGCGACGCTGAAGGCCGTCTGATCGAGGCGGAGCCGCGCCGAGCCGCGTTGCAGGCTACTTGTACGCGATTCCGGCGCTACAGGGGCCGACGAGGTGCACGACCTCGACCCGCCGGAAGCCGGCCTCCGTGCACCAACCGCGGAAATCGGCGCCCGTGAAGTCGAAGGCATCTCCGAACTCGATGAGCATGTTGAGGCTCATCATCAATCCGAACGCGTTCTCCCGGCGCGCGTCGTCGATCAGGTTCTCGACGACGATGTAGGCGCCGTTCTCGGGAAGCGCGTCGTAGGCCGCGCGGATGAGGTGCCGCTTCTTCTCCAGGTTCCAGTCGTGGAGGATCATGCCCATCGTGATGACGTCGGCCTTGGGCAGCGGATCGACGAAGAAGTCGCCGGAATGGACGGTGATGCGCTCGCGGAGACCGTCGTGCTCGATCCACTTGCGCGCGATCGGCGCCACCGCCGGTAGGTCGAAGGTGGCGCAGCGCAAGTGCGGATGGCGCGCGGCGACGATGCGCGAGAGCAGCCCGGTCGCCCCGCCCACGTCGCACAGCGTCTTGTAACGCGTGAAGTCGAACTTCTCCGCCAGCACCGCGAAGTTGCCGCGGGAGATGCCCGTCATGGCGCCCATGAACTGCTCGAGCCGCTCGACGTCCGCGTAGAGCTCCTCGAACATGGGCTTCTGGCTGTGCTTGGCCTCGTTCTGGGGCTGGCCGGTCTTGAGCGCCGGCCCGAGATCGCTCCAGAAGCGGAAGAGTCGCGCGCTCGCCATCTCGAGGATGCCGCCGACGTAGCCCGCCTTGCGCCGATCGAGGAAGTGCGCCGCCTCGGCGCCGTTGCGATATCGCCCGGCGGGTCCATCGCCGTCGCGCTCCAGGAAGCGCAGCGCGACGAGGGTGTCCAGGAAATCGTAGATCCCGCGAGGATGAAGCCCGAGCTCGCGTCCGAGCTCTGCGCCGGTGAGCTCGCGTTCGGAGAGCACCGTGAAGACGCCGAGCTCGACGGCGGTGAGCAATACCTTCGAGGCCCAGAAGCCGAAGCCGACCTCCAGGATGCGGGATGGGTCCTGCGGATTGGCCATGGCGATCTCCTGCGAAGAAGGAGCGACGAACGCAAATCGCGCCGACGCTATCCGAGGGCCGCGTGGCTCGGCAAAGGGAGTGACATTCGGGTCGTGGTTCACGTTCGTGCGGAGCCCATTCGAGGCGTGAGGGGCTGGGGACACGTCGAAGGGCGCTCCGCGGCTGCGCACCCCGTTCGGGCTCGTGGGGAGTGAGCCCCGATCGCGCGGCCGCGGCGCAGGCGAGCCTCCGTCTCCACGGGGTCGCTCTGGGGTGAGCCGTGCCCGCCGACGGATCCCCGGACCCTCGCGACTCGACCGATGCATTCCGGTCAACGTGAACCACGACCGACGTTCGTCACGAGCTCGGGCGTCGCCGCGGGCGCACGGCGGCCACCGAGGCGGCCGCTGCGAACGCTTGCCGCCGACGCCCAAGATTGAGAGAGTCGGGGCTTCGCGCCCTCGTCGTCCGGAGACCTCCGCCATGATCCTTCTCGATCCCCGCGCAGCGCCGCCCTCGCACCTCGATCCGCGCACGCAGGAGGTGCTTCGCAAGACCATCGAGTTCTTCGAGACCAAGGGGAAGGCACGCATCAAGAGCGACTACTACGCGCTCGGCTGGTACCAGGATTTCCTGGATTTCGTCGGACGCGAGCGGATCTTCGCGACCATCTGCACGCCGAGCGGCGAGGGGGCCGCGGGCTCCCGCTGGGACACGTCGCGGATCTGCCGCTTCGCCGAGATCCTCGGCTTCTACGGGCTCCAGTACTGGTACACGTGGCAGGTCTCGGTGCTGGGCCTCGGCCCGATCTGGATGAGCGGCAACGCCGCGCTCAAGCGCAAGGCCGCCGCGGCGCTCGAGGCCGGCGGGATCTTCGCGTTCGGGCTCTCGGAGCGCGCGCACGGCGCCGACATCTATTCCACCGAGATGCGCCTCACGCCGCAGCCCGGTGGCGGCTATCTCGCGAACGGCGGCAAGTACTACATCGGCAACGGCAACGCCGCCGCGATGGTTTCCACGTTCGGCAAGGTGACGGGCGCCGACGGCAAGGACGAGTACGTCTTCTTCGCCGCGGACCCGCGCCACGAGCGCTACCACCTGATCCAGAACGTGTGCGCGAGCCAGAACTACGTGTCGCAGTACGAGCTTCGTGATTACCCGATCGGCGAGGGGGACATCCTGTCGCGTGGCGCGGCGGCATGGGACGCGGCGCTCAACACCGTCAACATCGGCAAATACAACCTCGGCTGGGCCTCGATCGGGATCTGCACCCACGCTCTCTACGAGGCCGTCCACCACGCGGCGCACCGCCGCCTCTACGGCATGAGCGTCACCGACTTCAGCCACGTGAAGCGGCTCTTCACCGACGCCTACGCCCGGCTCGTCGCCATGAAGCTCTTCGCGCTGCGGGCCTCGGACTACATGCGCTCGGCCTCGCCGGAGGATCGGCGCTACCTGCTCTACAACCCGATGGCGAAGATGAAGGTGACGACGCAGGGCGAGGACGTGATCAATCTGCTGTGGGACGTGATCGCGGCCAAGGGATTCGAGAAGGACATGTACTTCTCGCAGGCCGCCGTCGACATCCGCGGCTTGCCCAAGCTCGAGGGCACGGTTCACGTCAACATCGCGCTGATCGTGAAGTTCATGCCCAGCTACTTCTTCGGCGCCGCGGATCTGCCGGCGATCCCGCGCCGCGAGGACCCCACCAACGACGACTTCCTCTTCCGACAGGGCTCGGCGAAGGGGCTCGGCAAGATCCAATTCCACGACTACCAGCTCGCGTACCGCTCTCGCGAGACGCCGAATCTCGCGATCTTTCGCGACCAGATCGAGGCCTTCAAGACCATGCTCGCCACGGCCCCGCCTGCCGGTGAGCAGCTCAAGGACATCGACTTCCTCCTCGCCGGCGGCGAGCTCTTCGCGCTGGTCGTCTATGGCCAGCTGATCCTCGAGGCGGCGCCGCTTCACGGCATCGACGACGATCACCTGGACCAGATCTTCGATTTCCTGGTGCGCGATTTCTCGCACCATGCGCTGAGCCTGAGCGAGAAGGCCGCGGCGACCGCGGAGCAGGCGAGCGCGGCGGTGGGGATGATCCGCCGGCCCGCCCACGACGAAGCCCGCTACCAGCGCATGTGGACGCTCGTCCACGGTCTCGCGGACGCCTACGAGATGAGTCCCTGAGCGGCCGTCGAGCTCGTCTCGACCTCGCCCCGAGCGCGGCGAGCGTTCATCTCGGAAAGGGCTGGCCGAAGTACGCGAAGACGCGGGCGAGGCTCGGGAAGAACGACATCAGCACCGTGATCGCAGGCAGCAGTCCGTAGGTCGCCATCCGCACGAGAAAATCCGCGGTGAGCTTGTTCGCGTCGGTCCCCGTGATGCGGCTCATGAGCGGATCGCGATCGACCTGAGCGAGCACCGTCGCGAGGAACGCGGCGAAGGTCGCGGACAGCACCACGATCGCGACGCGGATCGTCCCCACGCCGGCGAAGGCGTAGACGCTGAGCGCCACGACGATGGCGACGAAGGCCGCCACCGCGTACTCGATCTGGAGGCGGACGTGCCCGAGGTAGTAACGCACGAAGCGCAGCCAGCGGGTCGCGACGAGCTGCTCGGCGAGGTCGACGAGCTGCGCCACCACGGCACCGCTCGTCGGATCCGGTGCCGCGGCGCTGGTGCCATCGGCCGCCGCGGCCGGCGCTGGAACCCGCCCCGTGCACCACGGCTCGCTCAGCACGTCGTCGATGAGCGCTTGCGTCTCGCGGCCGAGGATCGCCTCGTAGGTGCGGCGGGCACGAGGAGCCTCGGCGCGAAACCAGGCTCGGCGCTCGTCGGCGATCGTGGAATCCTCGGCGGCGGCGAGATTCTCGAGCGCTTCGAAGGCCGTCGCGACGGCCGCGCGCCGTTCGGCGCCGAGCGCGGCGCGGCGCGAACCGAGCTCGTGAATTCGCACCAGGAGCTCGAGCGCGCGCCTCTCGGTAACGAGCGTCGCGCGTGACTTGCCGGATCCCCACAGTGGCGCGCCGCGGACATCCGGGTCCAGCCGATTGAACGCTCCTCGCACGGGGTGCGACTCGAGCCGGATGAGCCAGGAGCGCAGGAATTGCCAGGTGCGCCAGGCCCGCAGCGCGGCGCCGATCCCGAACACCGCGATCAGCGCGAACATGGCGACGATCAGGTAGTCGAATCCCCAGCCCTCGAGCGAGGTGAGGGGGATCGCGAGGCTGCCGCCGACCGTCAACGCGAGCATGCCGCCGATGACGATCCAGGTGTCGCGCCACTCGAGAAGCGGGTGCGCGACACAGCTCGCGAGCCGGCGAACGCGCAGGTCCTCGCGCGTGGCGTCGCCGAGCGTGGTCGCGCTCGCCGGGCGCAACGCGTGGGTGAAGCCGTCGTTCTTCCACGGCAGCTCCGCCCTGCGGCAGGCCACCAGGAGGATGCGCCGGCCGTTCGCCCACGCCCATCCGTAGATGGGGATGCACAGCACGCCGATCACGAGCACGGGCGAGACGCCGCTCTCGACGTGAATCGACCGCAGCACCAGGAAGTCATGGCGCCATGCGCCCGCTGGATGCGCGAGGATGGCTCGCCATCCGAATGCCAGCACCCCGAAGCAGAGCCAGGCGGTGAAGCACAGAAAGCCGATCGCCCGGCGTTCGGAGGTCACGAACTCGTTGGATCGCGTCTCGCCCTCTCCCTTGCGCAGGCCGTGAAGCGCGATCCACGTGGCGCGGCCCGCCGCCATCAGCGTGAGCGCGAGCGCCGTCACGCACAGCACCCAGAGCAGCTCTTCCCGCGAGCCGAGGTCGACGTGTCCGTTCGGTGCGCGCAACGTGCTGCTGAGCGCGAGCGGCGCAATGCACGACAGCAACCCGGCGAGCGACAGGCAGCCGAGGGCCTGGTAACAGGCGAGGGCGCGATACGCGGGGACCGAGACGGCGTCGATCTCGGCGTCCGCGTCACTTGCCGTCGTCGGCAACAGCCAGTTGACGTTGAGCGGCTGCAGCAAGCCCACGAGCCAGCCGATCCAGGCGTCCCCATTGTGGCGCCGAAACCAGGAATGACGGACGGATCCCGTGACGCCGAGCAACAGCGCGAACGCCGAGACGAGCATCGCGAGGAACCAGAACGCCATCGGGAGCGGCGTGATGACGCGGGCGGGACGGCCCAGGTCCTTCTTCGCCTCGACGTGGGTTCGTGGCGTCATCGCCACGTCCGCGAACGCCCGGGTCTCGTTCAGCAGCGCAACGGGCCAATAGCTGCCGCGGCTCAACACGCTGAGCCAGAGCGGCGTGTCCTGCCCAGTCCAGCTCCCCCACGGCGTGTGATAGGTGATCGCGGTGGGAGGATTGTCGGCGGTCATCAGCGCCATGGCGTACTCGACACCCTCGTAGACGGTGTAGGCACCCGAGCTCGCCAGATAGCGCGGCCAGGGTGTTCGCGTGTCCTGCTCCTCCTCGGCTGGCGCGTCCACGAGCGGGTGGGTGTTGATCGTCAGGGTCCCGCCGAGCGTCGCGATGTTCGACCAGCGGGTCCAGATCGTATCGGCATTGAACGTGATGGGGCGTGCATCCGGGGCATCGGATCGGATCACGCGGGCAGCGAATAGCAGGTCCATCTCGTTGGTGCCGGCGAGGACGAATGCCCTGAGCCGGTGCTGGCGGATGGACTTGCCCAGGCCACCGAGCAGCCCGGCGTAGGACTCGGCGGCGTGGCTCGAGATCACGGGCACGCCCTGCGAGACCAGGTGGCGCTCGCGCATGTCGAAGCCGACCCCTTGGGAGAGCGAGAAACGCGCGTCCGTTGACAGGTTGTCGAGGTTCCCGCGCGATGCGTCGCTGGCCTGCCGCAGGACGCTCAGATCGCGCGGGAACTGGAAGGTCGTCGCCGGCCACCGCCTGTCGCCGTCGCGACTCTGAAGAAGCTGCGCGGAGCCGTAAACCGTGTCGGTCTCTTGAATGAGCGCGGCGGGAAAATCCTCCTCCTGAGTCCACGGCGCGAGGGTGGTCCGCAGGAACCCGCGCAGCGCCTCCGTTTGGTCGCGGAAGGTCGGTGTGACGCGCTGGTAGCGATGGGAATCCTTTTCCCAGGCGATCGGCGCGGTCGCGGTGGCCGTGGTCGACACCACTCGGATGTCCGAGACGGACCCATTGGGCGCGCCAACGAATTGCGACAGGTTGGCGAGCGCCGTCGCCAGCGGCTCGAGCGAAGCGGAGTAGGCGGGACCGAGAATGACGACGCGCGGCCTGGATCGGCCGTCGGGCCGCAATCCGACGAAGCGGATCCCGTACCTCCCCGGCGCTGGATCGATCCCGGCGGTGAGCCGAAGGGCCTTGCGCAACAGGAACGAGTCGACTCCGTACACCGCGGTCTCGGGCACCAGGAACACGACGGCATAGTCGTATGGCGCTGCCGGCGGCCGCCGAGCGAGTGTGCCGGCACGCCGGTCGCTTGACTCAGCGCGTTTCGCCTTCCGGAGCACCAGCACGCCCGGCTCCTGAGCGAGCCCCTCACCCGCTTGGGCTTGGTCCTGACGGCGCACGTTTCCCGCGCCATCGACGTTCCAGGGAAGCCACTGGCCCGCGAGCACCAGTTGGTACGGCTTGAAGCCGGCGAGGAGCGCTTCGATGGTGCGGTCGAAACGCAGCTCCATGCTCGTCACCGATGGGTCCGGGACGATCGCGATCAGCGACCTGACCTCGACCACGTCGGTGCTGGTTGCGGCACGGAAGCTCGAGTCGCGGCGTGGGGGTGGGCAGCTTGCGCGCATCTCGAAGCTCGCCCGTGGCGACGCGGCCGCGTCGAGCGGCCGCTCCGGGCTGCCGCCGCCGATCGGGGGCTCGCCCGGAGCGCTGGGGGGCAGCCCCGTGCTTGCGTCCTCGGCACTCGTCTCCAGCGGTGTCTGGATGGCGAGCTTCGCATCCATCGCACACGCCGATGCGCTGGGCGCGGGCGACCAGGCTCCGCGTATGACCTCGACGACCGCGGCGACGGGCCCGTCCGGGGGGCTGCGCTTGCTGGCATCTGCGGCCGGGGTTCCGCCCGACGAATCGCGACGCTGCTTCGCCGCGTCCGCTGCGGACGTGTCCTCGCCGGTGGCCACCGCCGCGCCGCTGCCGGGCGAACGGCCGCCGCCACGCGGCACCGAACTCACCCCGAAGAGGGCAAGCACCGTGATGACGAAGAACGACCCCCAGGGAACGGATTGCCGATCCACGCCGTGCCTCCCCACCAGCTGCGACTACGCGGCGCGACCGGAAGACCGGGCAGCGCGTGCCCGGACGATCGCTCCGCGCACCGAGGCAAACCGCGGGCCAGTCGCGACCGGACCCAAAAAGGCTGTGTTTTCCGGGTCCGATCCACGAGGGGCGGCGATCACCGTCTCGAAAGCGAACGGTGGTGAGGGCGAGTGTTCAGAGCACGGACGGTTCGCGTTGGATCCTGGGACGGGGCCGCACCCCGGAGATGGCGCGACAGCCTCGCGTGGCGGCATCGCGCTTGCTCGTTCGAGCGGGCAGCTGCCGAAGCGACCACTCTGAACCCCGCGCCTTTCCCTGGGGCGGATCACTGCACCCTGGCGGGTCGGGACGACGGGCCAACTCGGACTGCTCGGGTCGTTCCTCGGGATCGCGGTGCGCCGAGCCCGGAGCTCGAACCCAGCGCCGCGGGTCGCCGATCCTTTCGGCGCCCGCTTCGATTGGGGAATCGAAGCGGCGCTCGTCACACGGAGGGCACCGATGCTCCTCGAATCCCTTCCTCAGGCCGTCGAGCGTGGGCCGGATCCGGACCCCGACAGCGAGCAGCCATGAGACGGCTGCTGCAGCGTGCACAGCGCTCGTTCCCCCGCAGCCGCGCTAACAAACGGGCCTCGAGTCGAAGGCGTCTCGCGCTGGCATGCCTGATCTGGGCTGCGTCGAGCGTGGCCGCCAACGCGGAGGAGACCGTCGCCGCGCTCCCCACGGCGGAGGCGGCGTTCTTCGAGGACATTCCCTCGGTCTTCGCGGCCTCCAAGTACGAGCAGAAGGTGACCGATGCGCCATCGAACGTGACGATCGTCACCGCCGAGGAGATCCGCAACTTCGGTTATCGCACGCTGGCGGACTTGCTCGCGAGCGTGCCTGGCTTCTTCGTGACGAACGACCGGAACTACAGCTACGCCGGTGCCCGCGGCTTCCTTCGGCCGGGCGACTACAACGCTCGCGTGCTGATCCTCGTGGACGGGCATCGCTCCAACGAACCGGTCTTCGACTCGGCGAGCCTGGCGCGCGGCAGCACGATGGACATGAGCCTGATCGAGCGAGTGGAGGTGGTGCGCGGCCCCGGCTCGTCGCTCTACGGCACCAACGCGTTCTTCGCGATCGTCAACGTCATCACCAAGCGCGGCCGCGATCTCGAGGGCGCGGAGGCGGGCGGCACGGTGGGCTCGTTCGAGACCTACGGTGCCCGGCTCGCCGCGGGATCGCGACGAGCGCCGGGGTTCGAGCTCCTGACCGGCGCCAGCTACTTCGACAGCGCCGGCAATCCGAGGCTCTATTTCCCCGAGTTCGACGACCCCGCGACCCATGACGGCATCGCCGACGACGTCGACGGCGAGCGCGGCCGGAACCTCTTCGCGAAGCTCTCCTGGCGGGATCTCACGCTCACGGCGGGCTACGGGGAGCGGAACAAGCACATCCCGACCGGTTCCTTCGGGACCGTCTTCGACTCGCCGCGAAACCTCACCCGCGACCAGGCGAGCTGGGGCGACCTGAGCTACGCGGCAACCCCCGCGCCGAGCTGGAACGTGGCGGCACGGGCGTATTACGACCGCTTTCGCGAGCGCGGCGACTACCTCGTCGACTATTCCACGCCCGAGGCCCCGGCATCCGTCCTGAACGTCGACGACATCACGGGCGAGCGCGTGGGCGGTGAGATCAATGCCGCCACCACCGCGCTCGCAGACAACCGTGTCATCGTGGGCGGCGAGTATCGCTACAACTTCGACCTCCACCTTCGAAACTTCGACGTCGAGCCGCGCACGCCCTACGTGGACATCGACAAGAGCACCGTCGACTGGGCGCTCTACCTGCAGGACGAGTACACGCCGTGGTCGTTCGTCACCTTGCAGGCCGGGCTCCGGTTCGACCACCAGCAGAGCTTCGGCGAGCGCGTGAGCCCACGCGCCGCGCTGGTCACCCGTCCGCTCGCGGACACCACCGTGAAGCTGATCTACGGCGAGGCGTTCCGCGCGCCGAATCCGTACGAGACCGCGTATGCGCAGGGCGAGGACGGGCGTCACGCGGACCTGAGCCCGGAGATCATCCGCAGCTACGAGCTGGTGGCCGAACAGGCGCTCGCCGAGCAAGTGCGGCTGAGCTGCTCGCTCTATCACGACGAGATCTCGGACCTCATCGAGTTCGTCGGCGACGCGACGAGCGGCGTGCGCGTGCCGAGGAATCGCGGCGAGACCCTCGCGAACGGCGTCGAGCTCGCGGTCGAGGCCCGAACCGCGTCGGGCATCGGCACCCGGCTCAGTTACAACTTCGTCGAGACCGAGGACCGCGCCACGCACCAGCGGCTCACCAACTCGCCGGCCCACCTCGCGAAGGCCAACCTGTCGGTCCCCGTTCTCGACGACCGGTTGGTGGTGGCGCCGGAGGTGCTCTTCACCTCGTCGCGCAAGACCCTCTCGGGCGGCGCCGTCGATTCGTTCGTCCTCACGAATCTCACCCTGCGCGCCCAGCGCGTGCTGGGCGGCCTCGGCGCCTCGGTCACCGCCTACAATCTCTTCGACGTGCGTTACGCGGATCCGGTGTCCGCGGAGTTCCGCCAGGACGCCATCCGCCAGGATGGCCGCACGGTCTGGCTCGACGTGGACTATCGATTCGAGCTGCCATGAGCCTCGAGCCGGGGGCGGCTCGGCGTTGGCTGCGGACACTGACGCTCTCCGCCGGCGTCGTCCTCGTGCCGGTGACCTGGGTCGGCGCGGACGGAACGGTGGCGGTGCTCGCGCACGGCGCAGCCGGACCGTACGCCCAGACGATCGAAGGGTTGCAGGCGGAGCTCGCCGGTCGAGGCGTGACGGACGTCCGCACCGTGGACTTCGACCCCGCCGCTCCACGGCAGTCGCCCGCGTCCGCGGAAGGTGCCGCCGTGTGGGTGACGATCGGCAGCGAAGCCACGGACGCGGCGCTGCGGCTCGATCCGCGCGTCCCGGTGATCGGTTGCCCGGTGCTGTCAACGGCGGCACTCGGCGGCAGCAAGCTCGCCACCGCCGTCACCCTCGAGTTCCCGATCGCCGTGCAGGTGGAGTGGTTGAAGCGGTTTCTCCCCGATCGCAAGAACGTCGGCGTGATGTACGAGCCTGGCCAGAATCAGCGGAACGTGGATGCGCTGGCGGCAGCCACGAAGCGCGCGGGCATGATCCTCGTCGCGCAACCCGTGCACGCACCCAACGAGATCCCGGGCGCCCTCGAGGCCCTCGAGCAGCAAAGCGACGTCATCCTCGGCATCCCCGATTCCCTGGCGCTCTCCCGGGAGACCGCCAAGACGTTGTTGCTGTTCTCGTTCCAGAACCGGATCCCGTTCGTCGGTGTCTCCGAGGCGTGGGCCAAGGCCGGGGCACTCTATGCCCTGGAGCGCGACTACGTGGACCTGGGCCGTCAATGCGGCGAGCTCGCCCACGCGGTGCTCGCTGGAAAGGCGCCGAGCGCGTTGCCACCGGTGGCGCCGCGGCGGGTCCGCTACGTCGTGAACCTGCGCACGATGGAGCACATGAACCTGAAGCTCGATCGGGAGCTGCTCGCGGGTGCGGACCGCACCTTCGAGTGAGGGATCTCGCGCCCGATCCCGATCCCGAGCGGAGCGAGGACAGCGGCGAGTGATCAGGTACCCGCTTCGTCAGCGGGCGGGGCGCGCCGTTCCGAGCGCGCTCGTCAGAAGCCCTTCCACTCGGGCTTGCGCTTCTCGAGGATCGAGGCGACGCCTTCCTTGGCGTCCCGCGTCGACGAGGTCATGGTCGAGGCCACGCACTCGTAGTCGAGCATCTCGTCGAGGGTGGACGTGAGCGCCTTGTGGACGAAGCGGCGGCCGAGGTCGATGGCCACGCTGGGGCCCGTGGCGAGCTCCTTGGCGTAGGCGAACGCGGCCTCGAAGTCCTTGCCCTCGGGCACCAGCTCGTCGACGAGCCCCACCGCTTTCGACTCCTCGGCGGAGAACATCTTGCCGGTCTCGACCATCATCAGCGCCACCGGTAGCGGCACGATCCGTGGCAGGAACCACGTGACGCCACAGTCGGGGCTGAAGCCGCGCTTGACGAAGATGGCCGAGAGCTTGGCGGTGGAGTCGGCGAAGCGCCGGTCGCAGGCCAGCGCGTACGCGAGACCCGCACCCACGCACGCGCCGTGGATCGCGGCGATCACCGGCTTCTCGACGTCGATGAGCGCCTTGGTGAAGGCGGCGAACGGGCCGCCGGGCGTCTTGCGCTGCGAGCGCTTCATCGGGATCGACGGATCCGAGAGCCCAGGAAGGGGACGTGCCGCGTTACCGCTCACGAAGTCGGCGTCCCCTCCTGCACAGAAGGCCTTGCCCGCGCCGGTGAGGAGGATGGTGCGGACGTCCTCGTCCTCGCGGAGCTCGGCGAAGAGCTTCACCAGATCGGCGGCGAGCTCCCAGGTGACGGCGTTGAAGCGCTCGGGACGATTGAGCGTGACGATGCCGACGCCGTCGCGAAGCTCGTAGAGGTAGTGGTTGGGCGTGGTCATGTCGTCAGTCCTATCGCTTGAGGACGGTGGCGGTGCCGTTGCCGCCGAGACCGAGCGTCTGCGCGAGGCCGAGCTTGGCATTCGGCACCTGACGCGCGCCCGCCTCGCCGCGGAGCTGCCAGCCGAGCTCGCAGATCTGGAAGATGCCCTGCGCGGTGGTGGCCTCGCCGAAGGACAGGAAGCCGCCGCTCGGATTGATCGGCAGCTTTCCGGTGGGCATGGTCTCGCCGCTCTCCATCAGGCGCTCGGCCTCGCCGGGCGCGCACAGGCCCCAATCCTCGGGAAACGCGAGCTCGTAGTAGACCGTGTTGTCCTGCAGCTCGACGAAATCCAGGTCCTTGGGGCCGACGTGTGCCGCGGCGAGCGCCTTCTCGACCGCCAGGGCCGCCTCGCTGTGATACGCGCGTCCCGACTTGGGCGCCGCGCAGGCGAGACCGCGCGGGATGCCGTCGTCGAAGCGCGCGGTGGCGACGGCGCTCGCCGCCACCCACACCGGCTGCGTGGTGTGCTTGCGCGCGAACTCCGCCGAGCAAAGCAGCACCGCGGCCGCGCCATCGCTGACCGGGCAGATCTCGAACAAGCGCAGCGGGTAGCTCACCATCGCGCTCGACATCACCTTCTCCAGGGTGAACTCGTCGCGAAAGCGTGCGTTGGGGTTGTGGACGGAGAGTTTGTGCGCCTTGACCGCGATCTTCGCGAGCTGCTCCTCGGTGGTGCCGAACTCCGCCATCCGCCGACGACAGAGCAGCGCCCAGAACGCGGGTCCGGGCATGCCGATCATGCGCTGGCGCACGAACTCGGGATCGGTCTTCTCCTCGTTGCCGGAGGTCTGGATGAAGCCTTTCGGCATCTTCTCGCCGCCGACGACGAGCACCACGTCGTGGGCGCCGCTCGCGACCAGCGTCCAGCCGATGTTGAAGGCGTTGGCGCCCGCCGCGCAGCCGGCCGAGAGGTTGTAGACCGGGATGCCGGTCGAACCCATGTCCTCGACGACGTCGTTGCCGTTGAGCCCCCAGCCCTTGCCGCCGGAGAACCGGGAGCTGGCGGCGGCCACCGCTCGCACCTCGCGCCAGGCGACACCGGCGTCGGCGAGCGCCTTCTCGACGGCGAAACGGCAAAGCTCGCCGACGGATCTGTCGTTGAACTTGCCCCAGGGATGGAGGCCGAAGCCGATCGCGGCGACGTCACGCATCGCAAGCTCCTTCAGACGACGGGGCGGTACTTCCAGGTGAGGACGGAGGTGCCGTCCTTGTCGCGGTAGAGCTCGTCGATCACCAGGCGCACGTCGCAACCGATCGCGAGCGAGTGGGGATCGTCGGTCGCGATCTGCGTCAGAACGCGCAGCCCGTCGCTGGTGTCGACCACACCCATGGCGTAGGGCTTGTAGGGCTCGTTGTATTTCGACGGTGGAGGCGGCGGATAGTTCTGGATCGCGACGCTCCAGAGCTTGCCTTGGGCGCCGAGATGGGCGTCCTCGATCTTCGAGCCCGCGCAGTCGGGGTTGTGGCAGAGCGGCGAGCGCGGGAAATAGGCGGTGTCACAGGTTGCGCAGCGCGAGCCCAGCAACCGCGGACCTTCGGCGGTGTCGACGAAGAATCCGTCGAGCCCGTGGACGGTCTTGGCATCGCTCATCGATTCACCCGCCTTTCGCGGCCTTGGTGAGCTCGCCCAGGATCGCGACGCAATCGCCCACCACGCCGTAGCGGGCGTAGCGGAAGATCGCCGCGTCCTTGTCGGTGTTGATCGCGGCGATGGTCTTGGCGGCGGAGCAACCGGCCATGTGCTGGCTCGCGCCCGAGATGCCGGCGGCGAGGTAGAGCGCCGGTCGGGTGATCCGGCCGGTGAGGCCGACCTGGCGCGACGAGTCGACCCAGCCGTCGTCGACGATGGGGCGCGATGCGCCAGCCATGCCGCCGAGCGCCGCGGCCAGCTCTTCCACGAGCTTGTAGTTCTCTTTCTTGCCGAGGCCGCGCCCGCCCGAGACGATGATCTGCGCTTCCTCGAGCCGCTGGCCTTGGACGGTGGGGCGCTCGACGACCTTCACGCGTTCGGTGACGCCACTCAGATCGACGGCGATGGCGCGAGTCACAGGCGCCGCTCCCGCTCTAGCGGGTGGGGCGATCGAGACCGCGTTCGCCGTGACCGACACCACGCGCGTGCCGCCGCCCTGGAACTCGTACACCACGCGGGTGTCGCCGCCGTAGGCCGAGGCGGTGATCGCGAGCTTGCCGCCCGTGACGTCGGCATCGACGGCATTGCTCACCACCGCGCCGCCGAGGCGACCGGCGAGGCGGGGCGCCACCACACGGCTGTCGAAACCCTGCACGACCAGCAGCGCTGCAGGCGACTCCGCGCCGCAGTACTGGGCGAGCGCTTCGACGTACACGTCCGCCGAGAACGACGCGAGCTTCGCGTCCTCGATCCGGTCCAGGCTCGCGACCCCGAAGCGAGCCGCGACGGCGCTCGCGTGGCCACCGGGATCCGCGAGAGCCAGCCAGTGAAGCGGCGCGCCCAGGCCCGCAGCGGCCTTGGACGCGACGGTGAGGAGCTCTTCGGCGTCGACGGCGAGGCCGTTGACCGCCGGACCCCAGGTGCATGCGACGACAGCGTTGGACATGGTCATGTCTCCGATCGAAGCGAGCGGTCGCTCAGGCGATGGCGCCGTCGGCGCGCAGACGCGCGAGCAGCGCTTGGGCCAGCTCGGCTGGCGACCCCCCGGACAGGAACTCGCACTGGCCCTGGACCGTGGGCACGAATTGCTTGGTGAGCACCACTCGCGGCGCCAGCTCGCCGGCGCCGAGCCCCAGCGTCTCGGGCGTGAAGGCTGCCGGTTTCATCTTGCGCGCCTTGATGGTCTGCGCGGTGGTGGGGTAGCGCGGCGTGCCGAGCTCGTTCGAGATGGTGACGATGCAGGGCAGGGCGACCTCGACGACCTCGTCGCCGTCGGGAGTCACGCGGGTCACGCGCACGGCCTTGTCGCCGCTCATGGCGATGGCACGCGCGACGGTGACGACCGGCATGCCGAGCCGCTCGCCGAGCAACGCGGGCACGACACCCTGATCGTCGTCGGATGCCTGGCGCCCGCAGAGGATCAGGTCCGCGCCGCCGGTCTTGGTGACGTATGCCGCGAGCAGCTTGGCGACCGCCGTCAGGTCGAGGGCCGCCGGATCGACCTGGACGTGAGCCGTCTCGTCGGCGCCGAGAGCCGCCGCCTGGCGCAGGATGCTCGCGGGGTCGGTCCCGGCCGACACCACCGCGAGCTTCGCCGCGACACCGCCGTCACGCAGCCGCAGCGCCGCTTCGATCGCTTGCTCGTCGTACGCGTTCATGAGCCGTGGAATGGCGGACTGCGTGAGCGTCTTGCCATCCGCGCCGATCTGCAGGCCGCCCGCGAGGGCGTAGTTGTTCACGGCATCGGGATCGAGGACTTCCTTGGCACACACGACGATTCGCACGGGTTGGATCTCCTAGGATTCGTGGAGGGCCGCCGGTCGCTGGCTGGCCGGCCGATCGGTCGGGGCATCGTTGCGCCGGTGCCGCGCCACGGGAACGACGGCCTTGCGGGTCACGGTCGCCCCGGAACGCGGTTGGGCTCGTCGACCAGGAAGACGCTGCCCGATTCGCACCACACGCATTCGTCGGCGTAGTTGTCCGGCTTTCGCTTGAGGTCGCGGAGCAAATACCAGCGCCACGGCGGATCGCCGTGGTCGACGTAGTCGCCGCTCAGCGTTCCCGAGAACTCCTGGCGCCCCGCGTAGCGCGTTCCCAGGATCGGGCCGCCGCCGTCGCATTCGGCGCGCTTGCCGGCGACGCTCGCGTCGAAGCCGGGCACGGCCGCATACGTCGGTTGCTGCGACTCGGTCACGGTCACTCGTCGCCGCCGGTGAGGTTCTCGAAGGTCGTGAGCGCCTCGTCGACGACGTCCATGACGATCTGGCGCGCCGGCTTCATGGCCGTCACGAAGCTCACGCCCTGGCCGGCCGCCTCCGTCATGAGGTCACCGCGGCGGTTGTCGTTGGCGCCCTGGATGTAGGGCGAGCTGAGGAGCATCTGATAGGGGGCCGGCAGCGGGGCGGGGGCCTCGGGCTTCTTCCACTCGGTGGTCCATGGGCACTTGAGCACGCGCATCGTCATGCCGGAGATCGACTTCGAGAAGTCGGTGTCCTCGGCGCTCGAGGCGATCAGCCGCTCCTTGATGATCATGTCGACGTCGCTCTCGCGCGACGCCAGCCAGAGCGTGCCGGTCCACACGCCTGCGGCGCCCAGGCAGAGCGCGGCGGCCAGGTGACGGCCCGTGGTCACACCACCAGCCGCGATGACGGGACGACCCTGGGCGACCGAGACGACCTCGGGCACGATGCTGAAGGTGCCCATCTCGCCAGTGTGGCCCGCGGCGTCGAAGCCCTGGGCGATGATGCCGTCGACACCCGCTTCGATCTCACGCTTGGCCTGACGAGTCTTGCCGATCAGCCCGAACACCTTGATGCCGCGGGCATGAGCGGCATCGAGGATGAACGCCGGGTTGCCGAGGCCTGAGCAGAGCAGCGGCACTCGCTCTTCCAGCAGCACCTCGAGCTGGGCGCGCGCCATCTGCTGATTGAGCCCGCCCCATTGGTGAAGCGCCTCTTTGCCCTTGGGCGCCGGCACGTCGTACTTCTCGTGGATCATCTTCGCGTAGGCGCGGTGGCCGTCGGGGATCTTCGACTGGAGCTCGTCCAGACCGCCCGCGGGCGGCACCGACGCCGGCAGGACGAGATCCACGCCGAAGGGCTTGGAACCGATGCGATCGCGAATCCACTTGATGTCGGCCGAGATCTCGTCGGGCGTGTGCATCGCCTCGCCGAGCACCGAGAAGCCGCCGGCGTTGGTGACCGCGACCACCACGTCCTTGCAGTGGGTGAAGGCGATGATCGGGTACTCGATCCCGAACATCTCGCAGAACGGGGTGTGGAGCGGATTCTTCGCCATCGGAGCTCTCTCCGGCCGGGAACGCGTTCCAGCGGAACTTCGGGTGGAGGAACGAAAAGCGCCTGATTTTGGGTACGAACGCGAGGTGAGGTCGAACCGGTTTCCTTCCAAAATGAAACATGTTCTACTTGGCGCGTCAAGGCGTCAACGGCCCGGAATCACGGCGTTCGGGGGCTCAAGCGTTGCTCGACTTCGATCCCTTCGATGCGGCCGTCGTCGCGGACCCGTACCCCTGGTACGCGCGCCTGCGCGAGGAGGCGCCGCTCTATCACGTCGCCCGGCGCGGCTACTGGGTGCTGACGCGCTACGCCGACGTGCGCGAGGCGTTTCGCGACCACCAGACGTACTCCTCGGCGCGGGGCAACTCACCGGAGCCCGGCTTCCAGCCGGGTTTGATCGCCACGGATCCGCCCAAGCACACCCGCTTGCGCCGCATCGTCCAGGCGGTCTTCACGCGCCGCGCGATCGAAGAGGCCTGGGGGGCGCGGATCCGCGCGATCTGCGAGGAGCTGATTCGGCCCTTGCTCGATGGCGCCCCGTTCGACGCGTTCCGAAGTCTCACGCTGCCGCTGCCCGTCCAGGTCATCGTGGAGATGCTCGGCATCCCGGACGGCGACCTCGCCCAGTTCAAGCGCTGGTCCGATCTGATGGTCGAGGGCGTCAGCCAGCACCTCGATGCCGAGGTCGAGCGGCGCACCGCCGAGTCGTTCAAGGCGCTCAACGACTACTTCCACGCGAAGGTGCGCGAGCGGCGCACGGGCCTCGGCGCGGACCTGATCACGCGCGTGGCCCAGGCCGGCGAGGGCGAGGCGCTCACGGACAAGGAAGCCGCCCACTTCTGCATCCTGCTCTTGATCGCCGGCAACGAGACCACCACGAACCTTCTGGGCAATGCGCTCCTGGCGCTGATGGCCAACCCGGCGGAGCTCGTGAAGCTGCGCGCGCGGCGCGAGGAGCTTCTGCCGGGCGCGGTGGAAGAGATGCTGCGCTTCGGGCCGCCCTCGAAATGCTTCTTCCGCGAGACCACGCGACCGATCGAGCTTCATGGCCAGACCATCCCCGCGAATGCGCGGGTGATGCTCACCATCGCCGCCGGCAACCGCGACCCGCGGGTCTTCGCCGAGCCGGACCGGTTCCTCGTGGACCGCGTCTGCGACAACGACCATCTCTCGTTCGGCAGCGGCATCCACCATTGCCTGGGCTCGATGCTCGCGCGCCTCGAGACACTCACGTTCTTCGACGTGCTGCTCGCACGCGCGCGCGACCTGGTGCCCGCGGGCGAAGCGCGAATCGTCCAAAATCCCATCGTCCGCGGGCCCGATCGGCTGCCGATGCGCCTGGTGGCGGCCTAGCGCTCGCCCCGCGCAGGCATCCGTGACGCCGACGGCCCGCCGCCGCACGCCGGCGAGGAGAGGAGCGCTCATGCCGTCCGAGAAGTTCGAGAAGGGTGCGCGGGTCTTCGAGGAAGTCATCGGCTTTCGCCCGCCCGAGCAGGGTCCGGCTTTTCTCAGGATCACCGTCGAGAACCTGTTCGCGGACGTGTGGGCTCGAGAAGGACTCTCGATCCGCGATCGGCGCTTGATCACGCTCACGATCCTGGCGATGCAGATGAAGGAAGAGTCGCTCGCCCTCCACCTGCGCCAAGCGCTCAAGAAGGACCTGACGAAGAAGGAGCTGTCGGAGCTGATGATCCACGTCGCCCATTACGCCGGCTGGCCGGTGGGACAGTTCGGTTTCGACACCCTGATGGCGAGCCTGGCCGAGCGCGAGAAGGAAGCGGCGGGCGGCTAGGCGAGCGGCGCGCACGCGGGCACCGAGCATCCAGGCACCGAGCATCCTCACGAACGAGACGAGAACGATGGAAGCGACTCGACCGATCTACTGGAACATCGCCCTCGGCATGCTGATCTACGGCTTCGCGGCCGTGGCCCTCGGCTTCGCGGTCCGCGGCATCCACCGACGCATACGGCTCATTCGTCTCGGCGCCGCCGAGATTCGCACCGATCGCATGGCGGAGCGGATTCGCGGCCTCGTGGTCGAGATCTTCGGGCACCGCCGCCTGCTGCGCGATCCGGTGCCGGGCGTCGCCCATCTCTTCGTCTTCTACGGGTTCCTGGTCGAGCTCGTCGCGACCGGCCTGATCGCCGTCCAGGAATGGACCGGCATCCACTTCCTGCACGGGCCCTTCTATCGGGGCTATTCGCTGGTGAGCGACGTGTTCGGCGTCCTCGGGCTGGTGGGCTGCGCGATCTTCCTGTGGCGGCGCGGCGTGCAGAAGGTGCCGCGGCTGCACACCATCACCGACGACTGGATCGCGATCGGGCTCTTGGGGCTGGTCTTCGCGCAAGGCTTCGTCGTCGAGGGCCTGCGCATCGCCGCCACCGAGCTGCGGCAGAACCCGTCGCTGGCGGTGTGGTCTCCGGGCGGCTACCTGGTGGCGAAGCTCGTCGCCGGGCTCGGCGAGGATGCCTTGCGCGCGCTTCACCGGGGTGTTTGGTGGTTCCACGCCGCCACGGCGTTCTCGTTTCTCGGCTACATGGCGTACGGAAAGCTCAATCACGTCTGGTTCGGCACCGCGAACATCCTGCTGCGGAATCTGGGCCCGAGCGGCAAGCTCGCTCACTTCGACATCGACAACGCGCTCGAGGCCGATCCCGATGGCGACGTGGTCCTGGGCACGAGCCGCATCGAGCAGTATCCGTGGAAGAGCCTGCTCGATCTCGATGCGTGCATGAACTGCGGCCGCTGCGAGGCGGTCTGTCCCGCGAGCCTGAGCGGTGTGCCGCTCTCACCGCGGAAGCTCATTCAAGACATGAAGGCGCACCTGAGCGACGTCGGCCCCGCGTCGTTGCTGGCGCGCCTCGCCCAGGGACAGACCGTCGCGGGCGTCGAGGGTGCGGGCACCGCCGCGCCCGCCGGTGACGTCTCGACCCGCCCGCCGCTCTTCGGCGAGGCGCCCGCCGAGCCCGGCGCGCCGCGCCCCGCGGTGCTGGAGGACGAGCTCTGGGGATGTCGGACCTGTGGGGCGTGCACCCACGAGTGCCCGGTCTTCATCGAGCACATCCCCAAGATGGTCGACATGCGTCGCCACCTCGTCATGACCGATTCGAAGATGAGCGACGCGGCCCAGCTCTTCCTGAAGAACATGGATGACCGCATGCATCCCTGGGCGAAGGCGCCGCACAACCGTGACGAGTGGTACCAGGACTTGGACGTGAAGGTGCTCGGCGACGGTGCGCACGCCGAGTACCTCTACTGGGTGGGCTGCACCGGGGCGATGATCGACCGCAACATCCAGGTCACCCGCGCCATGGTGAAGGTGCTCAAGGCGGCGGGGGTCGACTTCGCGATCCTGGGCTCCGAGGAAGCGTGCACCGGCGACCCGGCGCGGCGCGTGGGAGGCGAGTTCACCTTCCAGCTCTGCGCCAAGCAGAACATCGAGACGCTGGCGCAATACGGAGTGAGGAAGATCATCACCACCTGCCCGCACTGCTTCAACAGCTACCAGAACGAGTATCCCGACTTCGGCGGAAACTACGAGGTGGTCCACCACACGCAGCTCATCGCCGACCTGCTGCGCGCCGGGAAGCTCCGACTGCGCGCCGGGCTCGACGCGCTCACCTATCACGATCCCTGCTACCTGGGGCGCCACAACGGCGTGTACGAGGCGCCGCGAGCGGTCCTCGACTCGCTCGCCGTTCCGGGCGGGCGAATCGAGATGGAGCGCAGCCAGTCGAAGTCGCTGTGCTGCGGCGCGGGCGGCGGCTACGCCTGGATGGACGACGATCCCAAGACGCGCATCAATCACCTGCGTCTCGCCGACGTGAAGGAATGCGGCGCCAAGACCGCGGCGGTCTCGTGCCCCTTCTGCATGCAGATGTTCGACGACGCGCTCAAGACCCTGGACCCGGAGAAGTCGATCCGCGCCGCCGACATCGCGGAGCTGGTGGCCGAGGCTCTCGAGGCGTGAACGCCGATGCACGACTAGCGCGCCTCGAGGATCTCGAGGCGATCCGTGACCTGGCGCGCCGTTACGCCGACGCGGTGTGGCGGCGCGACGTCGCCGCGGCCATCGACCTGTTCGCCGAGGACGGGGTCATGGACACCGGCGATCGGCCGCCGATCCGGGGCCGCGCCGCGTTGCTCGAGAGCTACCGACAGCTCGTCGCTGGGGCCAACGAGTTCCTGCCGTTCGTCGCCAACCACGTCGTCGATCTGGATGGCGATCGGGCGAGCGGCCGCTGCTATCTGGACCTGCGCGCCAGCATCGAGGGCCAGCGCCGAATCGGCGGCGGTCACTACGACGACGAGTACGTCCGCACCCGCGCCGGCTGGCGCTTCGCCTCGCGACGGCTGGTGCTGCGCTTCCTCGAAGCGCTCTAACGGGCCGCGGATGAGCTCGCCGTCGCGAGCGCTTCGAGCCCGCCGATGGTTCTTCGGGGGGCTCTTCCGGACGCCCGCCCCACGAAAGGCCGTTTTCGTGGGGCCCCACCTCGAAGTCGACGCGCAACGCTCGGCGGCGCGCCTCTGGCGCGCGCGGATCTCAGGCCGAGCGGGGGGCGGCGGCGTCCATTGACCGCGCGAGATCCGTGAGCGCGTATCCCACGAAACGCACGCCGTAGTGGTGCACCAGCTCGTGCACGGCGCGTAGATACGGCAAGCGCGCGGCGACCGGCATCGCAGGCAGCCGCTCCGCGAGGCCACGGGCCAGCGCCAGCGCGCTCTCCGGGCTCGACTCGGCGGCGCTCAAGCAGGGCCCGAGGGCGGCGCACCAGAGCTCTGATCCCCACGGCTCGGCGAGCTCGCTCAATCGCGTGAGCGCGCGCGGCAACCGTTTGGCCCACGGCGTCCGTAGGATTCGCTCGCGGTGGAAGGCCCCCACGAGCGCATCGAGGCGCTCCGCGCACCCCAGCTCCTTGGCGGCGGCGGCGAGCGCCACGAACGTCTCGACGACCTCGGCACGGGTCTCGCCGAGCTCGCCTGCATGGCGCAAGAAGAGCTCGCATCGCCCATCGGGGGCGAGCGCGTGAGCAACCTCGGCGAGACGATCGAGCGCATCCTCGCCGAGAGCCGGGACGAGCGGGCCGAGCTGCGCCAACGAGCGTGCCAGCGCCCGATGATGGGCGGCGGGAACGAGCGTCACCCAGCGCGCCAGCCCGGCGCAGACGAGCTCTGAGGCTTCCTCGGACCAAGCGGCCGCGGTCGCCACGGTATCGAGCCAGGGGACCGGCTCCTCGCTGGCGGGTAGTGCGCGCACGGTGGCCGCGAGGGCGTCGATCTTCGCCGCCAGCTCACCGGTGACGAATGGAACCGCCTCGATCTGGAACTCGCCCACCAAGCGAGCGGCCTGCACGAAGCAGAGCTCGGCGCTCGTCGCGGAGAGCGAGCGCAGCGCCTCCCGGAGCTTCGCGACGGCGGACGCGTCCAGCGCGAGCGGAACGGCCGCCAGCGCCGCGAGCGCGGCGAGAAACGAGTTCATCGCCGCGGGCTGGCTGGCGCTCGCCTCCGCCACCAGCCGTGCCACCAGCGGCAGCACGCTGGCGCGGCGCAAGGGCGGCGGATCGGCATCGCGATCGAACGCCTCCACGAGCTTCGCCGCCGCGTCCCGATGGCCCGCGCGATCGGCCACCGTGACGATCTCGGCGAGGGCCTCTAGCTCGCTCCCCGCGCGTCCGGGCAGGCGGCTGCGGGGGCGGTAACCCGCGACGAGGGCGAGGGTCTCCGTCGAGGATGCGCCGGCGCAGCGCTGCGCGATCCCGGCCAAGACCGCGGGCGAAGCGTGCGCGGCGAGCGCTTGCGCCGAACGCACGTCGCGGACGAGCGTCGCTGCCGCGGCGTCGTCGGCTCGCGCGAGGGCGGCGGCGAGGGTGCGGAAACGACGGCGCTGCGCCCAATAGCGGACGTCGAGGGTGAAGAGATGGCGATCGAGCTCCGCCAAGGCGTGCGCCGCTGCGGGGGCGTCGAGCTTCGCCAGCGCGCGGCCGATCGTCTCCCATTCGTCCGCCGAGCCGGGATAGAGCCTGCCCGGATTCTCGGCGACGGCGCGCAACGCGCGCAGCGCCACGCCGCGTTGGGCCGCGTCCGGGTACGCGTCCCGCAATGCCCGCACCGCGGGATGGAGCGGGCCGAGGTGATCGGCGAGCACGCTTTCGGGCGCGACGTGTTCGTCGAGTTGCACCGCGGGAGCCTGAGCGAGGGTGAGCGTGTGCGCCGTGTGGAGGCCGCGCGGAACGCGCGACGGGCGCGCGAAGATACCACGAGGGTCGGCGCGCCGGGACGGCCTCGCGTGGCGTAGGATCGCGCGTCCCCGCTGACTCACGAGAGGCGCATGCACGCCGAAGACCCGAATCCCGTCGAAGCTCCCAGCGAGGTCGGCGCGCCCCCGGAGCCGGGTGCGTACGCCTACTACGTGCTCGCGCTGCTGTCGCTGGTCTACGTCTTCAACTTCGTCGACCGGCAGGTGCTGGCGATCCTGCTCGAGCCGATCAAGAAGGACCTCGGGGCGTCCGATACGGCGATGGGCTTCCTGAGCGGCTTCGCGTTCGCGCTCTTCTACACGGTCGCGGGAATCCCCATCGCGCGCTGGGCGGATCGCGGCCCGCGCCGCACGATCATCGCGCTCGGGCTGACGCTCTGGAGCGGCATGACGGCGTGCTCGGGGCTCGCCCGCGGGTTCTGGGAGCTGGCGCTGGCGCGAGTCGCGGTCGGGATCGGCGAGGCGGCGGGAAGCCCGCCGGCCCACTCGCTGCTCTCCGATTACTTCCCACCCCAGCGCCGCGCGACCGCGCTCGCGCTCTACGCGACCGGTGTCTACATCGGGGTGATGCTCGCGTTCGTGGGAGGGGGATACGTGGCCACGCATTTCTCGTGGCGGACGGCGTTCTTCTTGGTGGGCCTCCCGGGCCTTCCGCTCGCGGCGCTGGTGCGTTGGACGGTGCGCGAGCCCGAGCGCCGGCCGGCGGCAGGGGCCGTCGCCAGCCCCGATCGCGCGACGCTCGCGCAGGTGCTGCGCTACCTCGTGGCGCGGCGCTCGTTCGTGTACGTGGTGGCCGCGGCTGCCTGCAACACCCTCGGCGGGTATGCGTTCCTGACCTGGGGCGCGTCGTTCCTGCGGCGCGTTCACGCGATGCCGATCGGGCAGGTGGGGCTCTCGCTGGGCCTGATCGTGGGGATCGGCGGGACCTTCGGCGCTTGGTTGGGCGGCGCCCTCGCCGATCGCCTCGCGGCTCGCGACCCGCGCTGGTACGGATGGCTCTCGGCGATCGTGTCGGCGTTGCACGTGCCGTTCGGCGTGGGCTTCCTGCTGGCGCCCAGCTCCGGCGCGGCCCTGCTCTCGTTCGTTCCGTTCTACGTCGCGGCACAGATGTACGTGGGCTCGATGCTGGCGGTCACCCAAGGGGTCGTGACGCCGCACATGCGGGCGACGGCGTCGGCGGTGGTCCTGTTCGTGCTCAACCTCGTGGGGCTCGGCTTGGGGCCACTGGTGGTCGGCGCGCTCAACGATGCGTTGGCCGCGAGCCACGGCGCGCTCGCGATCCGCTACTCGCTGCTGGCGGTGATCGCGGTCAGCGCGCTGTCGGTACCGCTCTTCGTCCGTGCTGCTCGGTACCTGCCCCAGGATCTCGGCCGCGGGCCTTGATCGGGCGTCACGCGAGATCGAGGTAGATCGGGCGGTGATCCGAGACGCGGTAGAGATTCGGCACCGCGTGGGGAGGAGTGCCGATCCCCGGGATGATCGTCGGTCCGTCGGCGTGCATCCAGGCGGGATCGGCGATCGTGGGGTCGCGGTCGAAGGCGTAGATCCGCGCCTCGCCGGAGACCCGCGCCGTCACTCGCGGCGACGTGAAGACGTGATCGAGGACCGACCGGTCGAGGTAGCTCGACCAAGGTGCCGTGTCGTCGTCTCCGTCGCTCGCGCCGGCGGGATCCAGCGTCGGCTCGTGCCAGTGCCAGCTCGTCATCGCGCCTTCCGTGAGCGGCGCCAGCGAGGCACGGCCGCGCGGCTCGTTGAAGTCGCCGAGCAGCACGGCGTCGGCGGTCGGCAGCCCCACGAAGGTGCCGTCGGCGTCGAATCCTTCCACCCACGCCGCGATGGCGTGGGTCTCGCGCGTGCGCTTCGGCGCGCCTGGGTCGTCGACGTCCGGGTTCGGCGCGGCGCCGGACGAGCGCAGGTGCACGCCGATGACCGTGAGCGTCTCGCCAGAGGCGCGCTCCGAGAGCTCGAGGACGACGCTGCGCCCCGCGGGGCTCGGCAGCTTGTGACGGCGGACCAGCGTCAGGGGGCGCGCGTCGAAGGCCATCGCGACCTTGAGGATCTGAGCGCTTCCCGCGCTGGCGAGCCATTTCCCGTTCTCGTCGCGAACCCGATAGTCACGCCCGATGCGTTGGCCGACGTCCTCGAGCAGCCGTTCGAGCACCGCGAGATCGAGGATCTCCGGCAGCACCAGCACGTCCGCGTCGAGGCGCGCCAGCACCCGCGCCACCAGCTCGAGATCTTCCGGTCCGCGCGCGATGCGATGGGGCGCGTGCGCCGGAAAGAAGAAGAGATTGAAGCTCGCGAGCCGCATGTGGGCAGTCTTGGCCGCTTCGGCCACGGCGACAAGAGCCCGCGCCAGTCGGCGCCGACGTGCGCGGCGATGGCGCTGGCACGCCGTTCCGCGGTAGAGAGTCGCGCGCGAGGAGAATGAATCGCATGAGTGGATCGAGGACGAGGCGAGCGTCGTTCCGACGCGGGATCGTGGCGGGTGGGCTCTTCGTGCTGATGCTCGGCTCAAGCGCCTGCGCCGACAGTGGCAGCGCGGACGGTGCTGCACCGAGTGGCGGTCGGCTGCGCGTCCGGGACGGGTGGTTCGTGGATGCGTCCGGACGCGTCGTGCTGCTGCACGGCGTGAACGTGGTGGACAAGCGTCCGCCCTATCTGCCCTCGAGCGACGAGCTCAGCGACGCCGATGCGGACGCCATGCGGGACCTCGGCTTCAACGTGGTGCGCCTCGGCTTCATCTGGAAGGGGCTCGAACCCGAGCGCGGCGTCCTCGACCGGAGCTATCTCGCGCGGCTCGAGGCGCTCGTGAAGCTCTTCACGAGCCGAGGGATCTACGTGCTCGTCGACGCGCACCAGGATCTCTGGAACGAGCGCTTCGGCGGTGAGGGCGCGCCCGACTGGGCGGTATTCCAGCCCGCCGCGGAACCGGTGGCGTTCAATTGGGGCCTGAGCTACTTCCTGAATCCACCGATCGGAAACGCGTTCGAGGATTTCTGGCAGGACCGCGAGGGCACGCAATCGCGCTACGTCGACACGTGGCGGGAAGTCGCGCGCACGTTCGCGGACGAGGACGGTGTGTTGGGCTACGACGTGATGAACGAGCCGTGGACCACGGCGGCGTGGTTCGTGCCCCAGGAATCCGCCACCACCGAACCCTTCTACCGCCGCATCATCCCCGCGATCCGCGAGGTCGATCCCGCGCACACGGTGTTCTGGGCGTTGGCGTTGCCGGGGGTGGTCGGCATCGACTCCGACCTCGGCGTGCTCGGCTACGACGACCTGGCGCTCAGCTTCCACGTCTACTGCGCGACCAGCATCTTCTTGCGGGTCTATCTGGACGGCTATTGCGCGGAGGCCACCGCGCCGGCGTTCGACAAGAGCCGCGCTGCCCGCGATCGTCAGGCGAGCGGCTGGCTCCTGACGGAGTTCGGCGCGAGCGATTTCGTCGCCGACATCGCGCGGCACGCGGACGTCGCGGACCAGAACCTCGTGGGATGGACCCATTGGGCCTGGAAGCGCTACGACGATCCCACCGGCGACGCGGACGAAGGCATCGTCACGAACGATACCGGCCCGATCGCCTACCAGCCGAAGATCGCGGTCCTCGAGCGGACCTACGCCCGAGCCGTGGCGGGGGTTCCCACGACGATGCGCTTCGATTCGTCGAGCGGCGCCTTCGATCTGGCGTACACGGTCGATCCGACGGTGCGGGGGCCCACGGAGATCTGGCTCCCCCTCGAACGACACTATGCGAGCGGCTACGCCCTCGCGGTGGAGGGGGGCGCGGGGCGCGTGTCGCCGCGCGAGCCGCACCTCCTCGAGATCGAGAGCGACCCGAGCGCCACCGAGGTGCGGGTCACGATCCGACGGGCTTCGTGAAGCAGATGATGTAGCCCTGCACCGGGCAGTCGTCGCCGTATTGGATCGCGCCGACGTGCGCCACCGGAACCAGGCCGTGGGCGCGCCCTTCGTCCAGCATGCGGTCGAGGGGCACCACGAAACGGCCCGCGGGAAGCCGAATCCCCTCGGGAACGTCGTCGCTGAAGCCGGGCCGCTGCTCGACGCATTCGAGGTAGAAGTGGCCGCCAGGCCGCAGCGCGCGCGCCGTGTCCTGAAGGAGCCGCGCCTTGGTCGCATCGGGGCAATGGGGAAAGCACGACACGCTCCAGGCGAGATCGATGCCGCGCGAGGGTAGGTCGGTCCGAATGCCCGCTGCGTGCAGCGCCCGCCGATTCACCTCGGAGACCTCGATGGCGAACTTCGCGACCGTGGGCGGCAAGGAATGGAGCAGACGGGCTCGGCCAGGGCCGACGTCGAGGACCGCCTCCGCAGCCTGCAACCGCTCGGGAAACCCATCGCCGACGCGCGACAGGTACTCGAGGAAGTACGAGGGCGGGTGCGGCGCGACCCACTCGGAGCGGTCGTTGGCGAAGACGTCGTTCCAGAAGCACTCCATTTCCATGCGCGACCTCCCGCGGGCTCGTCACGCCGCCTCGAGGCAGCGTTCCACGTCGAGCGCGTGATCGAGCTCGATGGCGACGTAATCCGGCTCCAAGCGCTCGAGCGCGTCGTGGACCACCCGCGAGGCCAGGCTTTCCGCGCAGCTCGGCGCGGCGTCGAGCGCCGTGTCGACGACGGTGCGCGCGACCGCATCGAGGGCGATGGGCTCGCCCGCGGCCAGGTTCGGCAGCGGCTGAGACGGCCGCCACGCGACGAAACCCGCCGGTTCGAACGCCGGCTTGAAGTCCTGGCGCCGGAACGATCGCAGGCCCACGCGATCCAGCAAGAGCGTCCCCTCGCCGGCGGCTTCCAC
>JAXLQJ010000064.1:0-40682 GCA_046331705.1 bacterium
AGCAAGACGACGAAGCCGGCCAAGAAAGGCACGAAGACCTCGAAGTGAGCGCGCACGAGCACGTGCTCACGCCAGTCCGATCGGCTCCGATCGGACGAGGAGTCCCCGTGACCGCTACCACGCGTGGATGGGTGTTGCTGGCGATTGTCGTGGCCGCGCTCTCAAGCGCCAGCGTCCTCGCGCGCGCCGCGGAAGACGCGACCACGGTCACGGTGGACGGCGTCGGCGCGATTCACAGCCCAGAGGGGCGCGCCATGGCACGCGACGCGGCCATCGACGATGCGCTTCGCCGGGCCGTCGAGCAGTCGGTGGGAACATTCATCGACTCCGAGACGCGGGTCGAGAACGCACGCGTCCTCGCCGATCGCATCTATTCGAAGTCCAAGGGATACGTGCGCTCGTACGAGGTGCTGCGGGAGAGCGAGGAGTCGGGAACGATCCGCGTCTCCGTGAAAGCCATCGTCGGGCTCGCCGACATTCAGCACGACCTCGAAGCGGTCTCCCTGCTCGCGCGTCGCGTTCAACAGCCGCGGGTCGTCGTCGTGATCCCGGAAACGCACATCGGCATGCGACCGCCGGATCCCGCTGGCGAGACCGAGATCGTTCGAAAGCTCATTGCCGGCGGTTTCCGCGTCGTCGATCAAGCACAGGTGCGGCGAATCCGCGACAGCGACTCCGTCAAGCACGCGCTGGCCGGCGACATCGCCGCGGCGCGCGAGATCGCTCGCCGCTACGACGCCGAGATTCTCGTCATCGGCGAGGCCTTCAGCCAGGGAGCGACTCGGGACCCGCAGCTCGCCAACATGATGTCCTGTCGCGCCCGGCTCGAGGCGCGTGCCATCCGGGCAGACACGGGCGAGATCCTGGCTGCAGACGGCGTGTACGGATCGGGCCTCGATCTGACCGAGATCATCGCGGGCAAGAAGGCGTTGGCCGCCGCTGGATCTCAATGGGTCGATCGCGTGGTGCCGGTGATTCTCGACCGCTGGCAAGCGGAGTCGAGCGGCTCGAACTCGGTGGAGCTCGTCATCTCCGGGATCTCGTTCGCGCAGCTCGCGAAGTTCAAGAACGTGCTGCGCAATCAGATCCGAGGGATCAACGACGTTCGTCAGCGCACCTACGCGGAGAAGGTCGCGACCATCGAGGTCGATCTCGACGGCCCAGCCCAGACGATGGCCGACGAGCTAGCACTACAGAAGTTCGACGACTTCCGCGTCGAGGTAGCAGGCTTCACCGCAAACCGACTCGAGCTCACCGTCGTCGCGCGTTGATCCCGACGAGACGAGCGTGCTCGCGCGAGAGATCGACGAGCGGCTCAACGACCACACCGGCGCCACGCCGAGCCCCAACCTTCAGGCTGATTCGACGCCTTACACCGACATCGAAGCCGAGCTGAACCTGAATCGCGCAGTTGACGGAGCGAATCAGGAGGCATCGTCCTGAACCGACGTTTCGTATCGTTGGCTTAGCGGACCTGACGACCACGAAAACGAAGGGACAGGACGATGCACCCGCAGCATACGGATTTCGGGCCGTCCGAGTGACTGGCGATCGCCTACACCGACAAGCCCGTCAGTGGCGGGGGCGGTCTCGTCGCCCTCGTGCGCTACCTCGATCAACTCGGCATTCGCCGGGTGCTGCGCGACGTCCTGCCCGACGGACGCACCTCGCCCAATCGCATCGACGTCGTCGCGATTGTCCTCACCCTCGGGACCACCGTGCTCACCGGGGGCCGCAGCTTCGCCCACGCGGCGCGGCTCACCGGCGACGAGGTGGTCCGCGCCGCGCTCGGATGCCACCGGCTGCCCTCCCCCATGACCATCACCGTACGTCCTCGCCCTGGCCCGAGGCGTGATTCGGTGGCGCGGTTCCGCGGAACCGCACTCGATCAGCGCAGGTTGTGGGGGAGGAGCAGCGCACCGGGCTTGTCGATGGCGCGGTGGGCGGCTTCGGTGAGGTAGTGCTTCGGATCGACGCCGCAGAGCTTCGCCGTCTCCAGGAGGCTGTAGAAGAGCGCCGCGACCTCGGTGCCGCGCTTCGAACGCGATCCGTAGTGATTCTTCCTGCCCACCACCGGGCCACGCATCGCGCGCTCGATGGCGTTGTTATCGAGTGGCACGCGCGGATCGTCGAGAAAGAGCGTCAGACCCGACCACATCCCCAGCATGTACTGGATCGCCTTGCGCAGCGCGCTGCCGGGGCTCCCGCGCTGCATGAGTGCCCAGTCGCAGATCGCCACCACGAGCGGCCGCGAGCGTTCGTGACGGGCCATGCGGATTTGATCCGGTGACGCGCCTGCGAGCGAGCGCTCCACGGCGTAGAGCTCGCCGATGAGCCGCAGCACCGGCTCGACCTCGATCGGATGCCACTGCTCGATCTCCAGGTACTTCCGCCGCACGTGCGCCCAGCAATGCGCGAGCTTCATCCCGGGACTCGCGCGGCTGAGCGCTTCGTACGCTCCGTACCCGTCAACCATCGCGATCCCGTGGTAGTCGCCGAGCACCGTCTTCGCGGCTTCCGTCGAGCGGCTCGCCAGGATGCGATACGCAACGGCGTCTCCGGTCCCGACTCCCCACGCCCACCAACGCTTCGGCGACGACTTGGCGCCCATCAACCGCCACCAGGTTTCGTCCGCATGCACCACCGGTGACGCGAGAATCCGCCCGATCAGCGCGTCGTAGCTCGGCGCCAGGTGCTCGGCGAGTGCCTCGAGCTGATCCCAGAGCGTCTGGCTCGTGATCGTGAGGCCCTCGCGCGCCATCACCCGCACCTGACGCTCGAGCGGCAGGTGGTCGAGGTACTTGGCAATCGCCACATCGACGCCGAAGCCGATCGAGTACCGGCCGCCGGGGATGAGCTTGCGGGGTCCGGGCGCCGTGACCACGGCGCCGTTGCACCCGCAGCGGTACTTCTGGCGACGGTGGCGCACGAGCTTGAACGTGCGCATCTCGACGGTGATCTCGTCGCCGTCCTCGTACTGCCCGGCCCACTCGTCGAGCTCACCGCCGCACGACGGACAGCCGCGCTCGCCCTCCGGCAGCACGTGCACCTGCTCCTCGATCGGAAGCGACTGTTGCCGCGGGCCGTGGCCGCGAGCTGGATCGGTGGGCTCATCCGTAGCGCTGCGCGAGGACCGCCGACGCTCGGAGGAATCGCCGAACGCGCGCTGCTCGAGCTGCGCGACCTGTTGCTCAAGCCGACCGATCTCGCTCAGGAAGACGAGCTGTGCGTCCTCAGCTTTCGCCTCGGCGATCCGGCGCTGGATCGCTTGCAGCCGCTCCGCGAGGATCTCGATCTGGCGCTGCTGCAACACCACGATCTGTCGCAGCGTGTCGGCGTCGTGGATGTGCTCGAGAGGGCGCATGGCGGCGCGTTTTCTCTCACAACGACGCACCGATCACAAGATCCTTTTCACTCAAAATCGAAGGTGAAAGCGAGCGCCGTCCGATCAGGTCGCTGCCTTCGAGAAAGAGCTGCAATTCGGTGGCGGTGAGCACCAGGCTCGCACCCGTTCCGCGGCGCGCGAGGTCGGCGAATCGGCCCTTCTCGAGTCGCTTCGCGTAGAGGCAGAGCCCCGTCCCGTCCCAGAGCAGCACCTTGGCGCGCTTCCGCGTGCGATTCGTGAAGAGGTAGAGCTCGCCACTCAGCGGATCGCGATGCAGCACCTGGCGCACGAGGGCGGAGAGCCCCTCGAAGCCCTTGCGCATGTCGACCGGCGCCGTGCAGGCAAGCACATGGAGCTGACGACTGGCTCCGATCACGCGAGCACACGGATCAACGCGACGAGTTGCTCCACGTCGAGCCCCTCGACGCGGTGGCCACTGGCCAGAACGAGCACGGGTCGTTCCGATCGCAGCGCGGGAGCGACCTCCACGGGCGCCGACGCGGTCGCGATCGTGACCGGCCGGATCGACGGCGATGCGGTCCGCACCCAGTGAACGAGCGTTTGCTCCGTCACCCCGAGCTCCAGAGCCACCCGGCGAGGGCAGCGTCCGACGCTGCGTTGCTCGTGCACGTAGGCGACCACGGCCCGCCGCAGCGAGATCGGGTACCGCCTGGTCTAGAACGGCTCGTGGGCTTGGACCGCAGCGATCTCACGCCGCAAACGATCGGATCGGTTCATCATCCGCACCTCCTCGGTGGAGGTGCAAGGATCAACCGATCCGATCAGCCCCGCCAGACGGGCCAGGGCGAGGACTTACCCATCACCCGCTACTTCGGTGGGTTTCGTCAGAGCCAAGTCGAAGCGCTCGCGAGTGGGTTGCGGGGGTTGCTCCTCGTACCCCGATTCCACGGCTACACCCTCGGCATGGTCCTCGATCTCGACTCCACCGTCCTCGAACGCTTCGGCCACCGAGATGGCAGCCTCAAAGGCCACACCCCCCGCAAGCACCGCCGACCCTCGCATCACCCGATCCTGGCCATGCTCGCCGACGTGCGCTGGATCGTGCATGCGTGGCTGCGCAGTGGAAACACCGGCGCCGCCCGCGGCGTCCGCGCGTCTCTCGCCGAAACGCTGGCGCGCTTGCCCGAGCGTATGCGGCTCGATGCGGTGCGCGCCGATTCGGGGGTCTGATCGGCGACTGTTGCGGAGCTTCGCGGACCGCCGCGTGAGTAACCGCCCGTCGTGACTTGAACCTCCCCGGTTCCCGTGGACCCCCCAACAGGCGCGGGAATGCGCTCGGAGGCTGGGATGGGACGGAGACACCGAAGGTCGTTCTGACCGGAGTTCACTGGGAGCCGACGCACCGATTGCTGGGGCAACGCCGTAGTCGAGAGCTTCTTCGCGACGCTGCGCACGGGGCTCCTCGATCGTGAGCGCTAAGCGACGCGGGCCGAGGCCGTCGCTTCGGTCGGAGAGCGCATCGACCGGCTCTACAACCCGCGGCGGCAGCATTCCCGCCTGGGTGTTAGCGGCGACGAGAAACCGCGGGAATCTGGTGATGAGCGCGGTTCTCCTCGATCGGTGATGGCCGACGGTGTCGGCCGCGCTCAGCGGTGGGTCGACTTGCTGGGTTTCTCGGGGGCTTCGCGCTCTTCTCGCGGCGCGCCCTTGGCCCTTTGAACCGGTAGGACCTCTGCCTTCGATGGCGACGATTCGGCGCGGTGGATGAGCCGGTCGACGAGGGTGACGACGCAGCTCGCGTTGGGGAAGACCTCGTTCCACTCCGAGAACGGCTTGTTGGTGGTCACGATCGTCGAGCGTTCCTCGTAGCGGCGGGTCACGATCTCGAAGAGCAGATCGGCGTGGCGGTGGGCGTAGCTCAGGTAGCCGACCTCGTCGATCACGAGCAGCGCCGGCCGGCAGTACCGAGCGATGCGGTTGCGCAGCGTCGCGGCGCTGTCCTGGGCGGCGAGGTCGTTGAGCATCTCGCTGGCCGAGACGCAACGCACGGTGTGGCCGCGTAGCAGCGCCTGGTGGGCGAGATTCTTGGCGATCGTGGTCTTGCCGACGCTGTTCGGTCCGACGAGCACGACGTTGGCGCGCTCTTCCAGAAACTGGAGCGTGAAGAGCTCCTCGACGAGTGCCCGGTCGATCTTGGTGGGCCACGTCCAGTCGAAGTCGGCCATCGGCTTGAAGCGCTTGAGCTTCGCGTTTTGGATGCGCCGCTCCAGGCTTCGGCGCTGGCGCTCGTCCTCCTCGACCGCGATCAGCTCGGCCAGCCACGCGGCGTCGGCGAGCTCGTCCCAACGCGCGAGCACGCCCCACAGGCCGAGGCGGTAGGCGCGTTCGCGAAGCGAGTCAATCGGCGGCGTCTTCATCGCAGATCTCCTTTGGGTCGAGCGCGTCGTAGCTCGCGAGGTCGTGCGGGGTGACGACGAGCTGACGGACGCGCGGATCGTCCGGAAGCTCGACCGCCAGCGGTGGCGGTGCGCCACGCTCCTGGCGGCGCCGATCGAGGATCTGGCGGATGGCGTGCAGGTGGATGCGCTCCCGGGCGGTGGCTTCCGTGAGCGCCGCGTCGAGCTCCTGTGCACCGTAGGCATCGAGCAGCCGCGCGAGCTCGCGCGTGGTCGTACCGACGTTTCCGCCGAGGTCGGCCACCTGCCGCAGGAAGGCCCGGCTGGCCGGCGTGGCGTGATGGAGGCGATCCATCTGGCGGTGGCGGCGCGCCTCGCGCTTGTGTGCGACCAGCGCCGCCTCGTGCGCGGGGTCCTCGATCTGGGTGCCGCGGTCGTAGCTGCGGGTGTGGCTGGCGACGGTCTCGGCGCCGTCGAGTACGCGCACCGTCGTCTCGGTCGCGATCACGACGAGTGTGCGGCGCACGTGGTCGTGCGGCACCGAGTAGTCGTTGCCGTCGAAGCGGACGTAGGGCGTCTTGCCGACGTGGACCTCGACCCGATCGGCGGCGGGGTAACGATCGTCGGGCAGCGTGAGCAGCCGAGGGCGCTCGGTGGCGAACGGGTCCCGCACGGGAATCGCCGTGTCCTCCGGGCACCGGCGCTCGGCGGCGGTGCCGTCGCACCAGGCGAGCGCCTGCGCGTTGAGGTCGTCGAGATCGGTCCAGGTCCGCGCGGCGAAGAAGGAATGGCGTGCGTACTGGATCGCTCGCTCGACGCGGCCCTTCTCGTTGCCGCGGGCGATCGCGACGGGGCGCGGCTCGAAGCGGTAGTGGGCTGCGAGGTCGATCAGCGTCGGATGAAAGCGGATGGCGTCGCCGCGCCGTTCGAGGACGGCGCTCTTGAGGTTGTCGTAGAGCAGGACTCTCGGGACGCCCTGCCAGCGCTCGAAGGCTTCGACGTGGCCCCTGAGGAAGCAGCCCACGGCCTGGCTCAGGAAGAAGCGCAGAAAGATCTGCCTCGACCACGAGAGCACGATCACGAAGGCCATGAGGGGCCGGACGGCGCGCCCGATCGGGACCTTCCCGAAGTGCGCCCAATCGACCTGGGCTTGCTCGCCGGGCAAGGTGCGTAGCCGCAGGTACGCCTCGGCGACCGGGCGTGGGCGATGGCGCGCCACGACGGCGCGAAAGTGATCGGGCCCGCCGGGGTAGCCGCGCTGGCGCGCCATGGCGTAGAGCCGGCTCGCGCGAAGGCGGGGGTAGCGCGTGAGGGTTTCGACGATGAAGGGGATGTAGGGATCGGCGATCGACGGGCGCTCGGAGCGTTTTGCGATCGCGATGCCGGCTTGTGCGAGCACGCGGCGGACGGTGGTGTGGTGCAGGCCGAGCTGGGTGGCGATGGTGCCGAGCTTCCAGTGCTCGGCGTGGAAGAGCCGGAGGATCTCGGCTTCGCGCTCGGGTGGGATCATCGGCCGTGGCCTCCTTCGAGGCCGCGCAGCCGGCTGCAATCACCGAGTCCGTCGATTCGGTCTTGGTGCTCGGGGGGTGGAACGAAGCGGATGGTGACGAGGGGGTTGGTGAGCGGCCACAGGTCGAGCCCGAAGAAGGTGTCGTCGTAGCCACCCGGATCCGGCTCGTCCGCAGAAATGACAATGACGATGGGCTCGCCACTCCAGAGCGCGAGCCCCTCCACCAGCGCCACCAGCGCCACCAGCGCTCGGGGGTGATGCGTCGGGGGAAGTCGGGCCTTGAGGAGGTCGCTGCCCTCCTCGTCCGTCACCAAGATCGCGATCTCCGGGGCCGCAAGCCCCACCGCCACTCTCCACGTCATGAACGTCCTCCACGCTCGCGCTGCGGGCCGCGACGCGCGGCCGATCGACGAGCGCCGCGAGTGCGGGGACGGCGGAGGTCGGACGTGGAGCGTGATGCGTCATCTTTCGCTCGCGCCGGATGAGGTAGCGCTGCTGGCGGACGGCGTGGCGGACGCGGCCGCGCTCGGTGCGCTGGTAGGCGGCGCCGGCGCGACGGAGACACTCGCGCCGGGCCACGGCGGCGCAGCCCTCGGCGCAGTAGCGCTGCCCGCGATCACACGGGGAGCAGATGACGACCGGGCGGTGACAGCGCGCGCAGGCGTAGAGCCGATCCGAGGCGGGAATCGCCGCCCTCCAGCCCGGTCGGGCTGGACGCGGCGGCACCCCGATGCGACGCTCGCGGCGGGATCTCGCAGCCGGCTAGCCGCGACTCCCACGAAGGCTCGGGTGGCTAGACCCGGGCCTTCACTCCTCCCGGAAACCCCGCCGAGATAGCACGTCGACGCTCGGTCGAGCGCCGCTCAGGAACGAAGCACGCTGGCGCTCCGGTGCATCGAATCCCGCTCCACCGAAACGACGCTCTTCACCGGAATCCCGCGCTTCCTCGGCGCCATCAACACTGGGCTACGTGAGCCCGCTCGAGAACGAGCTGCGCGCCGAGCTCGCGAATCGAGGGGCGCTGGCCGCTGCCAAGCATGAATCGGGCGATGTGCCACTCGAAGGCGACCTCGCCCAATGGCTCCAGAGCGCCGCCACCGAGGAGGTCGGCTAACCTCGGCATTCTCCCCGGAGACCGTTCCCTCGCGCCCGGTGGAGAGCCGGAGCAGCCCGACCGCCGCGCACTGAACCATGAACGCAACCGAGCGACACTCGCACCGCGCCTGCGGCACAATCACAGGGCCCACGAAATCGGGCGAGCATTACTCGACCAATAGCACTCACTGAGGAGCCGGCGGCATTTTTCTTTCGGGATTCGCGACTTCTCTGCGCCAACTCGAGTCTCGAACATACACGCTAATGCGGCATCGCCGGAAAGAACAGTCCCGAAACAGCCGCCAGCCTACTGGTATGCCCGCTCCGATATCAATCGAGCCCTCGCCGCTACCGCTCGGGTCTAGCACTAGCGTGTCAACCATGCCTGCAATCTCACCATTGCGCCATGCTTGCAGGTCGACTCTCGGCAGGGGTCGTATGCGCGGGTCACCATAGAGGTAATACTCATCACCAATCTGAGCCGCACGACCAGGCTCAAGGCCAGTCAAACATTGCCGAGAAACAACACACCGCGTGGTATTGCGCGCAAGACCTGCCCCAGCATCGATTGTAGCAAGAATTGCGCCCACCACTGCCCCGCTCTTGATCAACATCCCGAACATATATTGCGCCACCGGTCGCCGCCGTGGTTCTAAAATAAGAAGCTCTGCCCACAAGAGGCACTCAATTGGCGCAACGATGTACAGATAGCGATGATCGTCGTCTGCCAACGGCGACAGGACTAATACAGGCAAGAGCGTAGCAACGAAGACAACGGACTGGCGGTCGCGGCGCACGAGCGCACGGGCCATTGCAACAATAAGCAACGGACAGAATGTCGAGAATTTTGACAGCCACCAATGAAGCATGACCACGGGCGCGGCCCCAAAAGCGTCTAAAAAACTATGAGGCACCCACCCGACCGGAGGGTGCAGCCCTGCCAGCTCGTATGCATTTACCCATGTGACCGAGGCTTGCTCATTGTGCAGCGCAGTTCCAACGACAATTAAATTTGGAATGAGAACCGGAGATACGCCAAGCAACAGACCCGACACCATGAAGCAGCAAGAGCGCTTCCAGTTGGCGGATCCTAAGAGCGCAGAAAGCGCGATTCCCGGGAAGAGTGCTAGCGCAGAAACCTTAACAGATCCGGCCAAACCGATCAATAAACTTGGCAAGAAAGTTAAGCGCCTCTCCCGCTTCATTGCAAGCAAGAGCCCGATCGCGGCGATAAGTCCGGCGAGCGGGTCATGGCTCGGCAGAATCACAGTATGGATGTAAAAGACAGCGAAAAGAACACAAGAAACTATTCCCGTTCCTCGGCTTGCGTGCTCGGTGCCAAATTTACGAGTGATGATTAGGCCAAGCACAAAGCACACAAGAGCGACAAGCTTGGGCAAGAAGAGGTATCCACCAAAGACGTCTCGAGATATCACAAGCAAGAGAGTATATGGCCATTGGACGGTAGGCGCGACCCAGGTTGTGAGTTGAGATATATTGAATCTCTCCGCGTGTGCCCAGCTAAGCGGGAAGCTCAACGCTCTGCCGTGGCATGGAAGATTGACACAGCAAATACAAGCAACACCGCCAAGAAGCGCCACCTGCAAGGCGTTCTCGATGCGCTCGGCGCGGGAGCCTAATGTGGGGCCGTTGTCAGCCATGGCCTTTCGTGAGGAGCTCATCGAGTCTCCGCTCGGCAAGAGCGATGCGCGTGCGATGCAGCGCAATTCGAGCTAAAGAGCGAGGCGAGCCTCACATGTCACGCATCGCAAGCGCGACATGACCGCGAGGCATTGAGAGCAACTTCAGAGCCTTACGGCTCATCCGGCGCTTCTTCGTCGAGGATGTTCGCCACCGTTTCGCGCTCCCAACGCGCCAACAGCTCGCCGATTTCGCGGTAGTTGCGGAGCGCACGCTCGATCAGCCGCGCCTGCGCCGGGCTCACGACGTGATGTCGGAGCTTTCCGTTTACTCGCCGCGTCCATTCGTAGTATGGGCCGTGCCTTGAGTCGACGTCCGTGGCGCAGGCACAGTTCGGACGGCCACACACCTTCGTCCGGACGTGCAGCGTCCCCGACGACGCATAGTCTTTCGCCACAATCGCCCGACGCAGCGATCGCGTCCGGCGGCGAATGTTCGTGCGGGGATCGCGGGACATGGTTGACAGCGGTCCAGTCTGGCGATAATATAATCGCCAGATGACGGTTGGTCAAGCGAGCCTGAGCGCACCCCAAGCCCTGGCGCTGCACACCGAGCCGATCCTTTGCCGCTCATCAATTTCGTTCTTGCCCGCCTCGACCTCGATCGACACCTCAAGCGCTTCCTCCCCACCCGCGACTTCCGCGTTCTGATCCTCACCCGGTTTAGTGGACACCGTGATTACGCCGCCAATGCGGCTTGCGTGTCGTCCAGCTCGCTCCATGAATCAGTGCACGGCGGTCGGGCTCGTCGGGCTCTCCATGGGCTGCAAGCGCCCGGTCTCGGGGGGTACCGAGGTAGCGGCCCCCCTCCGCCAAAGCGCTCTGGAGCCATTTCGCGAAGCCGCCTTCGAGAGCACCTCCCTCGATTCACGCTCGGTCGCGGCCGGTGCGCCTCGATTCGCGAGCTCGGCACGCAGCTCGTACTCGATCGGGCTCACGTAACCGAGGTGTGAATGGCGCCGCCGCGGGTTGTAGAACCGTTCGATGTAGTCGCCGATGGAATCGGTGGCCTCGGCTCGGGTCGCGTAGCGCTCCCGATCGAGGAGCTCGGCCCGGAGCGTCGCGAAGAAGCTCTCTGCCACCGCGTTGTCCCAGCAATCGCCGCGTCGGCTCATGCTGGCGACGATGCCGTGCGCACGCAGGATCGCTCGGTACGGGGCGCTGGCGTACGGACTCCCGCGGTCCGAGTGGTGAATCAGGCCCCGGCCGGGTCGCCGAGATCGCAGCGCGCGGTGAAGCGCTGCCAGCGCCAGCAGGGTGTCGTTCGTGGCGCTCATCGACCAACCGACAACTCGGCGGGAGAACAGGTCCAGAATGACGGCCAGGTATGCCCAGCCCTCCGATGTCGCCACGTAGGTGACGTCCGTGACCCACGCGCGATTGCGGGCTTTTGCCACGAAGCGTCGGCGGAGAACGTTCGCGGCGATCGGGTGCGAGTGATTCGAGTCCGTCGTGTGCCGGAACCGCCGCTTCTGTACCGGCACAATGCCCTGCGTCCGCATCACACGCGCCACGCGCTTTTCACCGAGCCGCCAGCCGCGCGTTCGCAGGTCGCGGTGCACCCGCGGGCTGCCGTAGGTGCATCGGCTCTGTCGATGAGACGCGGCGATCTCGACCGCGAGCACCGCGTCCGTCTTGGCGCGCTTGCTGGGCCCTCGACGCGCCCAGGCGTAGAAGCCGCTGGGCGACACGTCGAGCACTCGACACAGCATCCGTACCGGGAAGGTGGCCTTCTCCGCCTGGATGAACCGGAACCTCACCGGCTCTCCTTCGCGAAGAAGGCCGTCGCTTTTTTTAGGATGTCGCGCTCCATCTCGAGGCGCTTCACCTGGGCGCGGAGCTTCGTCAGCTCGTCACGCTCTGCGGTGGTCAGCGCCCCCGGCGGCCCCTGGCCGGCGTCGATGTCGGACTGCTTCACCCACTCCCGCAGCGACGTCTCGGTCAGGTCGAGGTCCTTCGCGACCTTGCCGATCGTGCGGTCACCCAGCTTGCACAGCCGGACCGCCTCCGCCTTGAACTCCGGTGAGAACGACCTTCGATGTCTCCGTCCCATCCCAACCTCCCAGCGCATTCTCGCGCCTGTTGGGGTGTCCACGGAAACGGGGGAGGTTCATTCGGCTTCCCTTCGCCCGCGGGCTCGGCGTCCTGCTGCGCTCCATCTTTGTCGAGCGCGAGCCCATCTACCGCCAAGCCGAGACCGTCGCCACGCTCGCCCCGCGGGCCTCCGGCCGCACCACCGAGCAGACCATCCACGTCGGCGACGACGCCATTGGCCGGGCCCTCGATCATCTCTCTGATGCCGACCGCGCCAGCTTGCTCACCGCCCTCGTCGTGGTCGCGGGCGAACGCTTCGAGCTGCACCTGGACGAGTTGCACAACGCCTCGACCACCGTACGGTTCTGCGGCCAGTACCCCGCCGCCCGGGGCCGTTCGATCCGCGGCAAGCGCGCGCCGTTCATCTCCTACAGCTACTCGAAGGATCAACGACCGAATTGGATGCAGTACCTACGAGCGGACCTGGGATGGGGTGCATCTTCGGTACTGCGGCGAAATAGCTAGGAGCGTTTCGAGGCGCCGGTGTGCGCGTCTCGGTCGACGGCATCGCGCGGCGCGAAACGCGCGGTACGAAGCGCCGAAGCGCGGTCTATGGGGATTGTCGGCGGATTGGACTGGCCCGCCGTGGGCAGCGCTCGGTGCGAGCATCTGCCAAGAGTGCCGACCGCGCTTGCCAGGCGACCTGCATGGGCCACGTGGAGTGAGCTGGGGTCTCGTCGTGGACAGACGCATGCCCGGCGGTGCACGTGCGTGCCGTCACGAATCGGATCGACCGTTCCATCATGATGCGGGTGGATCTCGCGACCGCGGGGTCCGCGGTTGTGGCACGAGAAGCGTGCAACGCAGTGGTGCGTGACCGCAACGCGGGCAAACCCGTGGATCGCGCGCCGTCAGCCGGAGGAGCAGATCCGCCCACGTGGATGACTTCGTTTCCGGGGACTGCGCCGGTGGGTTGGGCTCGAGCAGCCGCTGCTCGATGGCGAACCGCTGGCGAGCGCCCGAGGCCAACAAGCCGTAATGCCGACTCTTGACGAAGCCGAGGGGGAGCACGTGCTCGAGGAAGCGGCGAATGAATTCGCCCGGCGCGAGCGTGGCGCGTCGGCCTTCCTTCGTCCGGAAAGTGATCGCCTCGGGCTCGACTGCAATCAAGCGTGCGTTGGAAATCGCGACGCGGTGGGTGTAACGGCCGAGGTACTCGTAGACGTGGTCGGCGCCTCGGAAGGGAGCCTTGGCGTAGACGACCCAGTCCATCGCCATGACTCGGTCGAGCAACCGAGTGAAAACTCCGGGTGCGTCGTCGGAGAGCGCGAAAGGCTCTTGCCGATGGGCACGACGCAACGTGGCGACGAGCTTGCCGCGGTACAGCCGTGCCAGAACGCGCACGGGGAAGAGGAAGCGCGGCGAGCCGACGATCCACCGGTCACCTTCGGGCGCCAGCCCCCCTGCGGTGACGACGCAGTGCAGGTGAGGATGGAAACGTAGGTCGCGGGTCCAGGTATGGAGTACCGCCGTGAACCCCAGCGTGGCCCCCAGGCGCTTCGGGTCACGCGCGAGTTGCTGGAGCGTGGCGGCGACCGCCGCGAAGAGTGCATCGAAGACCCGTGTGCGGTTGAGCCGGGCCAACGGGCGCAGCTCCGCCGGCAGCGTGAAGACGACGTGAAAGTAGGGCAAGGGCAGGATGTGCTCCTTGCGCCGGTCGATCCAGCGCGCCTGCGCGAGCGCCTGGCACTTGGGGCAGTGACGGTTGCGGCAGGAGTTGTAGGAGGGCTGCTCGTGCCCGCACCGGACGCAGTGGTCGAGATGACCGCCGAGAACGGCGGTTCGACACGTCTCGATGGCCCGCATCGCGCAGCGCTGCTCGGGACTTAGGCGATGACGTTGGCGGTACGCCTCGCCGTGGGCGCGGAAGATCTCCGCCACCTCGTGTGTGGAGCGCGCGCGTCGCGGGCCGATACAGCGGCCCAACGCATGCACGAGCGCTCAGGTCGTGGGCAGCGGAGGCAGCCGGTCGAGTGGGCTTTGCGTTCCTGCCAGGTGTGCCGTGCTGATGCGGACGTAGTGGGCGGTGGTCTGGAGGGATCGATGCCCGAGCAGGAGCTGGATGACACGGATGTCGGTGCCCTGTTCGAGCAGGTGCGACGCGAACGAATGGCGCAGCACGTGCGGCGTGACCCGCTTGGCGAGTCCCGCTTGATCAGCGGCGCCGTGTAGCGCGGCCCGCACGGTCTCTGGGCGCATCTCACGACCCGTGGTGGACGGGAAGATCACCGGTCCGCGCGGTCGTTCGGCCCGCCAATAGGCGCGCAGCGCGAGAAGCATCCGGCCGCTGAGCAGGACGAAGCGGTCCTTCTGTCCCTTGCCCAGTCGGACGTGAATGACGTGGCGCGCGCTGTCGAAGTCGTCGACACGAAGGCGGCACGCTTCACTGATGCGAAGACCGGCGCCGTACGTGACCATCACCAAGGTGCGAATCTTGATCGAGGTGATTGCCGCGAAGAGTTGCTCCACCTCCGTGGGGCTCAAGATGTCGGGCAGGGTCTTCGGCACTCTCGGTGTGGGGATGTTGACGACGACGTCGGGACGCTTGAGCACGACCGCGTAGAGGAACCGCAACGCCGCGAGGTGGACGTGCAGGGTCTGCGGATGAAGCTTCCTCTCGTTGCGCAGGTGCGCGAGAAACGTACGCACCTCGCGTTCGCCGAGGTCGACGGGCGTACGCCCGTGAAATCGCACGAAGGCGACGACCCGCGACAAGTAGATGCGCTGGGTCCCGGCGCTGAGGCCGCGCAGTTGCATCTCCTCGACCATCCGATCACGAACCGCTCCCATGGTGCCCTCCGAGGTATGGAGGCACCCGTCCATCGGGTGCCCAGACCAGCGTGAGCACCGCGAGACACAGCGCGCAGCTATCGCGGGCCGATCACGATCGACGGGAGGGATGCGGTCGCGGGGATCACCCGCAAGCTGCGCGCGTAGCGCGCTTCGTACCGAGCGATCACCATCCTCCGAAACAGGTGATCACGATCACCGAAATGCGCGCTCAAGTGGAACCAGGCCGGCGAGGTCACCGAGTGGAACCCCACCTTCGGCGCCGCGATGCTGGAGCTCGGCGTGGGCGTCGAGCTTTGCTGGCCCCGGCGCGCCAACCAGAAAGGCTCCGTCGAGAATCTCGTTGGCTGGGTGAAAGGCTCGTTCTTCAAGCAGCGCCGCTTCCTCGACGACGTCGACCTCGCACGCCAGCTCGCCGAGTGGCACGAGGAGGTCAACACACGCCGCCCGTCACGCGCCACGAATGTGATCCCGGCCGAGCGCATGGCCGAGGAGCGTGCTCGACTCCGGCCGCTCAAGGTGCGGCCCGCCGACCTCGCGCTGCGCTACCCGGTCTTCGTCGGACCGACCGGGTTCGTCGTCTTCGACGGCCAGACCTACTCGATGTCACCCGATGCCATCGGGATCAGCGGCACGCTCTTCCTCTGCCGCGATCACGTTCGCATCGTGGCCAGCCGATTCGAGGTCACGCATTCGCGCGTCGCGGCGGGAGAGCGCTCGGTGCTGCCCGAGCACCGCGCCCAGATGGTCGCCGCGGTCTCGGGTAAGCGCGCCAAGCGCTACCTCAAACGCCAGCACTTGCTCGAGATCGGCGGCACGGCGCTCGCCTACCTGACCGAGCTCACCCATCGACGGCCCCAGCAGTGGGTGCGCGACGTCGATCGGCTGCATGAGTTGCTCCAGCACCACGGCGCCGAAGCGATGCGCACCGCCTTCGACCAAGCGCTCACCGAGCGCGTCGTCGGAGCCGAGTACGTCGCCCATTACCTCGCAGCTCACGAGTCCGTCCAGGAGGCGCTGCCGCTATGAAGCCCTCCGAGATCGAGCTCGACGCTCTCCTCAAGCGACTCAACCTCGCCAATGCTCGGCGAATCTGGCCGGATCTCGTCGCTCGCGCCGAGCGCGAGGAGTGGGCCTACCGCGACTTTCTCGCTGTGCTCGTCGCCGAGGAGGTCGCTCACCGTCAGCAGACTCGCGTGCAGCGACTCACCCACCGGGCGGAGTTCCCGTTCCTCAAGACCATCGACGAGTTCGACTTCACCTACCAGTCGACGCTCCGGCTCTCGCTGCTCGGCTCGGCACTCTCGCCGGACTTCGTGACCGAAGGCCGATCCTTGATCCTCACCGGCAAGCCGGGGCGCGGGAAGACCCACCTCGCGATCGCGCTCGCCTATCGCGCCATCCAAAACGGCTTCGAGGTGCTGTTCACCACCGCCGCCGCGCTCATCGACGATCTCTCGCGAGCGAGCCGTGACGGACGCCTCGTCGAGGCACTCGCGCGCTACACCCACCCGGCGCTTTTGGTCTGCGACGAGGTCGGCTACCTGACCTACGGCACCGACGCCGCGAACGTGCTCTACCACGTCGTCAACGCCCGGCACCTCAAGCGCCGGGCCATGGTCTTCACCACCAACAAATCGCTCGACGCCTGGGGCCGCGTCCTCCACGACCCCGATCTCGCCGCCGCCATCGTGGATCGCGTCCTCGAACGAGGTCGGCTCCTCAAGCTCGACGGCCCATCGATGCGCTCGAAGCACCTCGGCGTGGACGACCCACTCCAGGCCGAGCTATCTCACGTTCACCAACCGGACAGAATTTCCGGAATTTCCCCGGCAGAGTTTCCGGAACCCACACCTGTGATTTGGTCCAGGAGGGGGCCAACGCACCTGTAGCATTACTGCGCAGATCCTGTACCGCTCAACGCGCAGCCGTCGTCCAGTCGCGGACTTGAGCGGCCATCCATTCGGGGGCATCGGTGGATAGGTCGTGGCCGCCGGTGGGATGCACGCGATACGGCGCGGCATAGTGATCGGCGATGGCGCGTGGGCACGCCGGGTTGCAGAGTCCGTCGCGGGCACCGATGAGAACGAGCATGGGCGTGGTGACCGCGCGCGGCGCGCGATAGCGTGCTGCGGCGGTGATCTGCCTCAGCACGTTGACGCGCTTCATCGGGCGATCCTGCTGGTAGCGCGCCCACCTCGCGGCGCGGGTCTCGACGTCGGCGCATTGGCGCGTGGTCATCGCGATCACCACCCGCTCGCGCGCGACGCCGTCGTTGGTGCTCAGGAGCCGCGCCACGTTCGCCGCCGAGCCGAGGCTCATCCGATGCCACGCTGGGCTCAGGTCCGAGAGGCTCGAGTTCACGACCACGAGCCGCGCAAAGTCCTCAGGGTGCGCGGCGCACCACGCGATCGAGACCATCCCGCCGAGGGAGATGCCGAGGAGGCCCCATGGCCCATCCGCACCTTCCGCGCGCTCGCGTAGCTCGAGCCAGCGTCGCCGGACGTCGTCGGCCATCGCCGGCACCGAAAGCGGCGATGGCCGCGCGCATTCGGTGCCCGCTCCCGGCAGATCGAGCCGGTGCACCCGCGTGCCCGGCAGTGTGCGCTCGAGAATCGCCGGGAAATCCTCCCAATGCCGTTGCTCGCGAGCGAGCCCGCGCAGCAAGAGCCAGCTCGTCGTCGCGTTCATCTCGCTCTCGCTCCTCGCTCGCGTTCTCGCCCGCGTCGTGCGCGCGTCGCGGCGGGCTGGGTCATCGAACGGCGGCGCACCCGCGTCTCTCGCGCAAAGCCGGGCGCGCGGAGAATAGCGCGTCAACGGGGGCAAGCGTCGCGACAGGTGCCGCGCGCGAAACAATCGGCCGTAGGCGAGATCAGCGGAGGCATCCTGACGCGGACGGGCCGGACCGTGCGCCGGTAGCCCAGGGCTCCGAAACCGCGCACGTGGGCGGATCGTCCTCGGCCAAACGTACGGAAGCGGTCCGCTCCGCGTGCTCTGCCATGGCTCGCGCCTGCACCACCGTCAGCCCTGGCCATCGCGACGCAATCGTCCGAGAAGCGCGGCGACGCACGAGCGACGTGCGCTCGTTCTCGATGAATCGAGCAATCGACGACCATCGCAGGGTGGAGATGCGCTAGGCAGAGGCATCATCCGCGCGTTCGTCGCGTTCAGGGAGCGTCGTCGTCGTACGCGGAGTCGGCTGCGCACGCGAGCAGATCTCGGCAAACGTCGGCGAGAAACGGAACCGGGCTCTTGGTGTTGGCCGCCACCACATCGATCTGCCGATCCAACTCGGCGTCGCTGAGTGCGGGCGCATCGGCTTCCGCTGCCGCCTCGGCATCCTCGTAGCTCTCGGCCGAGCTCGTGGCGCCCGCATCCACCGGCGCAAGCGTGGGACTCACCGCATCCAACGTGGCTGCGCACGTGACGGCACGGATCCCGTCGAGGCACGCCGGCAGCGCGCTCGGATCGACGCGGCAGCGATTCGCGGTGGTGAGCGATCCAGCGAGACGCGCGAGATCCCTCCCGTAACCCGAGACCAGGTCCGCGTCCTCCGCCGCGGGCGCGGTGCCCGTCTCGGCGACGAGGCACGCGAGCAGCTTGTCCGACACCGCGCTGCCGTACGCTTGCGCCCACGGCTCGGGCGCGGGATCGACGAGCGACACTCCGAGCGCTTGGGCGAGCCCCGCTGCGATCGTCTCGCACGAGGTCGACTCGATCGCGCTCGCACAGGAGGCCTCGTCGCTCGCGCCCGGGCACATGACGCTGTCGGGGATGGCGGGAACCATCGCCCCGACCTCGGAGGCAATCGAGTCGAGGCTCGCGTGATCCTCGTCGCCGGCGACACCTCCCTCGGCCTGGTAACAGCTCACGAACTTGGCGGCGAGCGCCGCCGAGGGAGCCCCCGCGGCGTGCGCCACGTCCGCTCCGCAGAGCGAAGCGAGGGCGACCGCAGTGGCAGCCGTCGTCGGCGCGCGGCGCACGACACGCGCGATCAGCGCGATCGCCGACCCCAGCGCTAGCCCCACCAGCAGGCCCATCAGCCCAGCTTGTCGACGAGACGTCGGGTCACTCGAATCCACGTGGGGCGGCGACGCAGCACCCGTCGCCCCGCCTTTGGGGAGCATGGGTGCGGCGGCGGGAGCGCTGCCCGACGTCGCCGTCTGGTCGGCGGCCAAGGCGGGCGCGTGAGTCTGCGCACCGACGTCGCGCTGTCGGCGTGCGCTCAGCGCCGACCGCAGCCGCCGAAACGGCCGTGCGGCGCCGCTCTCCGAGGCCTGCCGCTCCCGCAAGACCGAAACGAGGCCCGCGAAGTTGGTGGGACGCGCTGCTGACGGCGGCTTGGCGTCTGAATTCTTCGTGGTGTCCGCCCGACCGCTCGTCTGCGCGTGCTGGGTGGCGCCGGCGCTGGCTGACGGGGCGCCGGAAGGGGCGAGCGCGGCGGCCGACGGCGCTGCGGACGGAGAGGGTGCGGTCGCGGATGGTGCGGTCGCGCCAACGGCGCTCGGGGCGCGCTTGGGTGACGGCCGGCTGGGTACCGACGCCTCGGGGAAGCTCACCTCGCGCCCGCGGAGCTTCGCGAGCTCTGGTTCGAGCTCGTACGCGAGCGCGCCGAGCGCGACGACGGAGAGCGCCGCCAGCGGTAACGCACGCAGCATGCGCTTTGGATTGCTCTCGACGCCAGAGGCAGCGCTGGCCGCCCGTGCGCGCGTCGCCTGCGACACGAGCGCCGCCGCCAGCATCCCCACCGCGAAGCCCGCGGCGCGAAACCTCCACAATTCCCAGTCGAACGGCGAGTCCAACGCCGACGGGGACCGCGCCGCGCTCGAAGGTGCGGCTGCGGCGCTCGACCTCGGCCCGCCGCCAGTGCGCTTGATCCGGGCGAGATCATCGAGCTTGGCGAGTGTCGCGGTGCCGGACGCCCGCGGATCGTCTCCCTCGCTTCGAGGCTCGCTGGGAGGCGTCGCCGACGCAGCGGCGGGCAGATCGGCGGCAGGTGCGGCAGCGCCGCCTGCCCGCTCGGCGAGCGCGCGCGTGGCATCGCCCGCGTCCGGCCCGCTCGACTCGCTTGCGGGCGATGTGTCCCCGACGCCCGTGTTGGCGGAGTCGGTAGCGATCCGTTCGGCAGCCATGTGCGCGGCGCCGCCACCTTTCAGGTCACCGACGAGCCCCAGCGCGCCCAGACTCCGGAACCACGGCAGCATCAGCACCGCCGCGCCGACGAAGGTCAGCGCCACCGCGGCCACGGCGGCGATCTTGAGTCGATCGCGCTTCTTGCGCCGTCGGCTCTGGAGCGACTCGAGATCCTGAGCGATGCGGGCAAGCTTCGCGAGGTCGACGGCACGGGTCGCGTCACCGCTTCCCGCGACGCCCGTCGTCGCCGCCACCGGGGCGGTGCCGGGCGCTCCCGGATCACGCGTGCGGACGCCGCAGAATGGACAGCGCGAGGCGCGTTCCGCAACGGGTTTTCCACAACTCGGACAGGCTGCCGGCATCCATCGACTCCGCAAAGAGCGAGCACCGGGACGCGGTCGACATCGACCGATTCCGACGATCGAGAATCACGAGCGATGGTAGGTTGAAATAGGGATCTCGAAAAGTCGTCGGACATCGCACGCGGACGCGCTGCGCGCGCGAGCGGCGATCACCCTGCCGGTTAGGACGTGATCCAGGTCTCGTGCAGGTGAAGCCAGCGCAAGCCGTTGGGCGTGGGCTCGCCGGCGGCGAAGACGACGCTCGCCTGCCGGCCGCGCGAGGACAGGCCGTAGTCCTGCCATTCCTCGTACATGGCGAGGGCGAGACCCTCCGAAAGTCGGCGGGCCCGGAAGCGCTCGATGCGAATCCGTCCGGCAGGGCTTGCGTCGCGCCACTGCCCGCCCAGCTCGTGGAGCCGCGCCACCAGCACCGCGCGCGCGACGACGCGGCCGCTCGGCATCACCACCTCGAACTCGGGCGTCAACACCGACGTGAAGCGCGCGAGCGCCGCTTCCCCGGAAGCGACCGCGCCGTTGAACCAATCCTCGAGAAGCTGGTGGACCTCCAGCACCTCGCGACGCGCGGCTTCGACGTTCATGCCGAACCCGCGTGATGCCGCGTCGCGCCCGCGCGACTCACGCGCGTACGGCGACGCCGTGGCTCGCGTCGTCGGTCAAGATCTCGAACGCCGCGCGGTTCGCCGAGCGGAGGCTGAGCGGAGCCTCGCCGCGACGCGCGAGAGTGACCTCGCATGTCGCGATCTTGCTGTTGAGGCAGGTCTTCGAGCCTCCCGGCGGGTTGTAGTAGTTGAGCCCGCAAAACGCCGCCGGCGACGCGTGGATCCGACCCGCGATGGTGACCTCCGGCGTCTGCGAGCGGAAGCTCCAATCGAAGTACTCGAAACGTCCCTTGGCGCGCAGCGCCTGCTGGATGGTGTTGAGCGCGTACTCGCGCTCACCCACGCGCAGCACCACCAGCGTCATGAAGGGCGTCCACACCGGGCCGAGCTTGATCCGCGCGGTGCTGACCTCCAGGAACGTCCCGGGGGCGTCGTCGAAGCCGCAGACCTGACCCCAGGCGTAGTGATCGGTGTGCTTCGAGCCCCAGTTGTGGTTCTGGCTCCCCGGCCAATCCTCGATCGAGTGGTTCTGACCGTCGACGGCGAGGGTGCCGCGATAGACGGCATTCGGCCACCCGACCAATGCCTTCGCCTTCGGGAAGCCGCCCGAATAGAGCTTCTCCGGCAAGAGCAAGAGCGGCCGCTCGCCGCCGCGAAAGTCCAGCTGCCAGGCGAGCTCGTGACCGCCGAGCGCGGCGCGGCCGTCGAGGCTGCCGTCGTGAAGCGTGGCCACGCCGATCTGGGCCCCGAGCTTGGTCTCGTCGAAGCGGCAATTCGCGAGCGGTTCCTCGTGCTTCACCGCCACGATCTTCTGCTTCTCGCCGTCGAACCAGATCGCCCACAGCTCGCCCAACGCGCCGTGCGGCTCGTTGGCGGGGTGAAAGATCGTGTAGCGGATCCAGAACGCGAGCGGGCGCGTGGGATGGTTGGCGCGCTGGAAGAAGCTCTCGTAATGGCCGCTCGAGTTGGTCGTTCGATAACGACACGCGTTCCAACGATTGCGCTCGGCGGTGAAGTCGCTCATGGCGGGGCCTCGGTGGCGACGCGCGCTCGGCGCGAGGCGCGTCGTCCCAGTCTCCTTCCCCGACGCACGCGCCGACAAGGCCCCGCGCGCGGCCCGCGGCGACAGGCTCGAAACGAGCCTGCGACGGTTCGGGTCGGCTCCGCGGGTGCCCCTCACCCGCTTCACGTTTCTTCACGCGCGCACAACACGCGAGCAAGAGGCGAACGCCATCTTTCCCGGTGCCGCCGGATGAACCGGCGCACGAACCCTGCCGCCGGCGCGCGACACGGCGCCACGGCGAACGGAGCACGACGATGAAAGCGAATGCAATCTCACCCCGCAACTGGACGCGTCTGGTGGTCGTGGGCTCGATGGCGTTGGCCGGCCTCCTGGCGCTGGTCGCGCCGAGTGGCGCCGGCAATGGTCCGGGAGGAGGCCCGCGGGCCGAGGGGCGACCCGGACCCGACGGCGGATACGGCCCAGGGCCGCGAATGATGCTCGGCGGCGGCCCGCTCATGACCTCGCTCGGTGACGCCCTCCATCAAGCCAAGCTCACCGAAGCGCAGCAGGCGACGCTCGACGGCGTGCGCAAGCAAGCCGAGACCCTCCGCGACGACGCACGCAAGCAATTCGAGTCGGTGCACGCGGACATCGAAGCCGAGCTCGCCAAGGCCGAGCCCGACCTGCGCGCCCTCAGCCAGCGCATGACCGCGCTGCACGAGCAGATGCGCAAGAGCTTCGACGGCGTGCGTGACGGCTACCTGGCGCTTTACGATCAGCTCTCGACCGACCAGAAGAAGAGCGTCGCCGCGACCCTGCGTGCACGCCTGGAAGAGATGAAGAAGCGCCACGAGAGCTGGCACCACGGGCCTCACGGCGGTTGGGATGACAAGGACGCGAACGGCTGAGAGCCGTCGCGCGCGGCGCAATCGCCGGCGAGACGGCGGCCCGCAAACCGCGTAGCCTCCGCCGCACCAGCACACGGCCGGGCCGGGGATCTCCCCCGCCGCTCGGCCGCGAGGAGGTCTTCTGTGGAAGCGCGAAGCAAGCTCACGGCGATCGGGATGGCGCTGGTGCTCGCGACCGCCACGGCATGCGTGAGCGGCGGGGTGGACCAACCTTCGAACGGCGACGGCGGCGGCGGCACGGCGACGACCGTCTATCGGGCCGGAACGGTGGCGATGAGCGGCGACGAGTCGTTCACGTACTCGGACGTGGTCCTCACCTTCGAGAGCGATCCCGCCTCGGTGACCATCGAAGCGACGGCCGGCGGCGCCACCTACACGTGGATCGGCGGCTTCACGCGAGCCGGCGACGCGGTGAGCACCGATCCGCTGCCGGAGGCATCGGCCGGCGACCAGGACTTGATGATCCTCACGGGCAGCACGCCGTCGGACACCGCGCTCACGGGCACGCTCACCGAGCGCTATCCGAAGAACGGCACGACCTTCGAGGTCAGCGGCGGCTTCAGCGCGACGCGCGTGCAGTAGCCGCGGCGCACTGGCGAGCCAAGGGCGAGGCCGAGGGCGCGCGCCGAACGAGCGACGAGCGGACCCCATGACGCGACCCAAGCCCGCACCCGGCGCCCCCGCGAACGGCGACGAGCCGATCGTCCACGTGCTCTTGATCGAGGACGACGCCCGTCTCGCCGACCTCACCCGCGAGTACCTCGCGCGCCACGGCCTCGTGGTGAGCATCGCCCACGACGGCGAAAACGGCCTCGCCGAGGCGCTCGCTCACCGTTTCGACGTGGTGTTGCTCGACCTCATGCTTCCCGGGCTCGGCGGTATGGAGGTCTGCCGCCGCTTGCGCGAGCGCACCGACGTACCGGTGATCATGCTCACCGCGCGCGGCGAGGAGGCCGATCGCGTCATGGGCCTCGAGATCGGCGCCGACGATTACGTGGCGAAGCCCTTCTCGTCGCGCGAGCTGTTGGCCCGCATCCGCGCACAGGTGCGGCGCGCCCGCGGCCGCGCCGGCCCCAAGGTTCACGCGGTCGCTGTGGACGGGCTGGAGCTCGATCCCGCCACCCTCGGCGCCACCCTCGACGGCCAGTCCCTCGATCTCACCGCGTACGAGTTCGCGCTGCTCTTGGCGCTGGCCGAGGCAGCCGGCCGCGTGCTGAGCCGGGAGCGCCTCATCGAGCTCGCCGGCGGCAGCCCCGACGAATCCTTCGATCGCTCGATCGACGTGCACATCTCGCGACTGCGCCAGAAGCTCGGCGACGATCCACGCAACCCGCGCCGCATCCGCACGGTACGAGGCGCGGGCTACCAGCTGCTGAGGCGCTCCTCGTGAGCGCCGTCGCCGGTCGCGGCACGCGGCGGCGGCTCTTCTGGCGCATCTACGCGCAAGGATTGTTGCTGGTGGCCGCGTCCGCGGCGGCCGTCTTCCTGGTGACGTCGTGGCTCGGCCCGCCGGCGCCGTGGCATGGGCCGCCGGGAGCGCTCTTCGAGCGCGTGCTGAGCTTGGACCTCTCGAGCACCCTCGACGAGCCGCGCGAGCTGCGCGAGAAGGTGGCCGAGCTCGCCGAGATCTTGGGCGCCGACGTCGCGGTCTATCGCGCGGACGGCGCGCGCCTCGCCGCCGCCGGCGCGCTGCCGCCGGGACCGCTGACGGAGCCCTGGCCGCCGGTGGACCGCTCCCGCTGGCGCCGCGACCGCTGGGTCCGCACGGTTCCCCTGGGTCCGTGGCCGGGAGCCGCGTACGCGCGCGTCGCCCCCAACACGCGGCGTCTGGTGCTTCACGCGGAGTCGCTGCTCGGCGTGCTGGCCGTGCTCACGCTGCTGTCGTTTCCCCTGGCGCGGGCGCTGGCGCGGCCGCTCGAGAAGCTCACCGCGACGGCCACGGCGCTCGGCCGCGGCAACCTGGCGGCGCGCACCGGGCTCGATCGAGACGACGAGGTCGGTGCGCTGGCGAAGGCGTTCGACGACATGGCGGCGCGGATCGAGTCGTACGTGCTCAGCGAGAAGGAGCTGCTCGCCGGCGTCTCGCACGAGCTGCGGACGCCGCTCGCCCGGGTACGCGTGGCACTCGAGCTCGCCGAGGAGGAATCCGCCGATCCGAGCGACGTGCGCGCGCGGCTCGCCGGGATCGGCCAGGACTTGGCCGAGCTCGAGAGCATCCTCGCCAACGTGTTCGCCATCGCGCGCCTCGACTACGCGAGCGGCGCGGGCGCTCTCGCCCTCGGGCGTGGCCCGGTGGATCCGACGGCGTTGGTCGCCGACGCGGCGGCGCGGTTTCGCGCGGCTCATCCCGAGCACTCGCTGGTCGAGCGCGTCGTCGAAGCGCCACGCGCGCTTCAGGGCGACGCCACGCTGCTGCGGCGCGTCCTCGACAACCTCCTCGACAACGCCGCCGCCTACGGCGAGACCAGCGCGCCGATCGAGATCGACGTGCACCCGACGAGCGGCGGCGAGATGCTCGAGATGGAAGTCCGCGATCGCGGCGTCGGTGTGAGCGAGGAGGACCTAGCGCGCCTCTTCGAGCCCTTTTTCCGCGGCGATCGAAGCCGCGCGCGCAGCACCGGCGGGGTCGGCCTCGGGCTCACGCTGTGCCGCCGCATCGTCGCGGCCCACGGCGGGCGCATCACGGCCGAGCGCCGCGCCGGCGGCGGGCTCACGATGCGCGTGCTGCTACCGCTGAGCCGCGCGGACGGCTCAGCCGAGCAAGCCGCGCTCGCGTAGCGCGTCGAGCAGCCCGCGCGCCCAGGTCTCGGGCACCGCGCGTGCCGGATGCTCCCAGGCGATCACCGGGAGCGCCGGAAACGCTTCGGCCAAGCGCGCGCTCAGGACCTCCGCCACGTCGCGACCGAAGAGAATGGCCGCGCGCGGCGCGAGCCCGCGAATCGACTCCTCGGCGGCGCGCCAGCGCAGCCGCGCCATCTCGGCCTGAAGGACCCGCGCGTCGTGGGTGCCGCGCGCCCGCACCGCGCGCACCAGGTCCGCGGGGGTGCGGTTCTTTCGAGTCGTCGGCTCCATGAACAGCAACGAGCACGGATTCGCGACGACCACGTGCCGGAAGGCCTCCTCGGCGGAGCCCCAACCAAGCTCGAGAAAGCGATAGACACGCACCGCCGACGATTCGAAGGTGCGCGTCAGGTACGGATGGAGTGAGCGAGGCGCGAGGCCTGGCAGCACGAGCCGCTCACCGCGCCGCTCGAGCTCGGCGGCGAGGCGCGGCAGGCGCTCCGCCACGCGCTTGAGATCGGTGAACGGGATGCCGCTCTGCGCCATCCCGTACGGGCCCGGGTTGAGCCCGAAGACCGCGAGCGGCGCCCTCGCCAACGGATACGCCGCACGGAAGTGGCGGTGCCAGCGCTCACCGTAGAGGCCGGGGTTCCAAACCTGCCAACCGGTAGCCGCCGCGATCTCGGGCGCGAATCGCTCCCAGCGCCGCGCCGCCGTGAGCTTCGTACGGCCCCAGGAATCACCGCCGGCGCGCGCAGAGCGCGATCCCGCGCCGCGCGCCGGAGACCCGACACGCTCGGATCGGTCACGAGTCGTCATGGCGTGAGCACGTTCCTCTACATCCGATTCACGAAGCAAGCCGTAAGGCAGATGAACGATGAACTCGCGGTGCGCCGAGAGCTCGCCGCGGGCGCGCTCGCTGCCGTGGTGGCAGGGGGCTGCGACGCATCGGACGATCGCCAGCGACACAACGACGCCTTCGGGACGTCATGGGAGGATTTCGCATGCGCAGCCTGAAACGCAGGTACCCGGCGGCAGCCGCAGTGGCCGTCTTCACCTTGGCGGCTCCCGCGTGGTCGGCCGACCACCGCGACTCGCCATCCGTCATCGCCGACCCGAGCGCCGACATCGCCGACGTCTTCGCGTGGAGCGCGGCGGATGGCAATCGCGTGAACCTCGTCATGACCGTGGGACGCGCCGTCGCCGAGGACTTCCAATTCTCGGATCACGTTCAATACGTGTTTCACACGCAAAGTGCCGCGAGCTTTGGCGCATCGGAGGCCCCGGCCGTCAACATCATCTGCGAGTTCGACGCGAGCCAGACCGCCAGCTGCTGGGCGGGCGCCAACGAGTACGTCACCGGCGACGCGAGCAACGCCGCCGGGATCACGAGCAGCTCGGGCGCGTTTCGGGTCTTCGCGGGTCAGCGCAACGATCCGTTCTTCTTCAATCTCGACGGCTTCAATCACACCGTCGCGGTGGTGGACTCGGTGGAAGCGAGCCTCACCTTCGACGACAACGGCTGCCCGCTTCTCGACGACGCTACCGCTGCGACGCTGCGAACGCTGCTGCAGAGCAACGCCGACGGCACCGGCCCAGCGACGGATACGTTCGCGAGCTCGAACATCCTGGCGATCGCGGTGTCGATCGACAAATCGATCCTCACCTCCGGCGGCCCCATCCTGAGCGTCTGGGGCAGCACACACGCCCGCTGAGCCCACGAGCGGACGCGCACTCAACCCGATATCCGAGGAGACCACATCCATGAACACCCGACCGTTTCGATGGGCCGTGCCACTCGCCGCGGCGCTCGCCCTCACAGCCTGCAACAACGACGACAAGAACCTGCCACCGGTGGAGACGCCGCCCCCACCGACGCTCGGGGCGCAGATCGATCGCATGGCGCGCCCCGCCGTGAACACCGCGCTCGATCACACGTTCGATCTCGATGCGGATCGCAAGGGGATGTCGAAGGACGCCTACAACGCCAACGCCAGCCCGACGGATTGGGTCGCCGCGTACACCAACGAGGTGCGCGCCAATCTCGCCATCCTCGACTCGCTCGACAGCGTCTGCGGCAACCAGCTCTTCGCCGATGCCACGGCGCCGCGCTACGGCACCTTGGCCGCGGTGCTCGCCGACGACCGGCTCTACCTGAACACCGGATCCACGACCTGCACCACGTACCTCGCGGTCGAGGCCAACGCGACGGGGATCATCCCCAACGGCGATTGCGGCGGCCGCACCCCGCTCTACGACGTCATCGACACGACGTATTCGGTGGTGGCCCTGGGTGCGGTGAGCGGCTTCGGCGACACCATCGATCGCGACGGCGACAGCACGCCTTCACTCTCCGCGTTCCCGTTCCTCGGCGCACCCGTCGCGACTCCCTGAGCACGCGGGCATCGCCTCGTGCAAACACTCGCTTTCGCGACGAAGCGTCCGTGCCTGCGCGCATTGGCATGGGCGCTCGTCGCGATTCTCGGTTGCGATCGCGGCGCGGGTGTGCGCGCTCGCACCGCGGACGCTCGCCTGCAGCCGAGCCACGATGCCGAGCTTGCGCAGCTGCTCGGCGCACCGATTCCCCACACCACCAGCGGTGCCATCGCGGTGCGCAATCTCGAGAGCCAGATCCGCGCCAGCGAAGGGCTCTTGGCACGCTCACCCCACGAGCCGCGCGTGCTTCGCGATCTCGGCGAGCTGCTCCTCGCGCGCGCTCAGTACCTGAGTCGGCTGGCTGACTACGATCGGGCCGCGGCGCTGGCCGAGCAACTCGTGCAGCTCGCGCCCAAACAGCACGAGTCCTGGTTGCTTCGCGCGTCCACGCGCGCCGCGTTTCACCGCTTCGACGACGCGCTCGACGACCTCGACCGAGCGCAAGCGCTGGGAGCCGCGCCATCCGCCCTCGAGGCAGCCCGGGCCGACATCCTCGACGCGCTCGGCCAGACGGATGCCGCGCTCGCTCATCGAGCGCGGGTCGTGGCGCTCAGACCGACCATCACCTCGCTGGCGGCGCTGGCCACCGCCCATGCGCTGGGAGGCGATGAGGCGACGGCGTCCCGGCTCTACGCGCACGCGCTCGCGAGCTACCGCGACGTATCGCCTTTCCCCGTGGCGTGGCTGCTCGTTCAGCGAGGATTGACTTGGGAGCGCAATGGGGATTCCGCGCGCGCCGCCGCGGCATTCGCCGCGGCCCACGAGCGGCTCCCTGCCTACGCCGCCGCTGCCAGTTCGCTCGCGCGGCTGCGCGGGCATTCAGGCGATCACGCCGGCGCCGTCGAGATCCTCCGTTCGCTCTCCGTCACGTCGGACGATCCCGAATATCAGGGTCAGCTCGCGGGCGAGCTGCGCGCCCTCGGCCTCGCCGCGGAAGCCGATCGACTTCGCGACCAGGCTGGACGCGGGCTCGACGCGCTGGTTGCGCTTCACCCACAGGCATTCGTGGCCAAGCAGGTCCGCTTCTGGATCGGACCGGGCGGCGACGCCGAGCGTGGCTTCGCGCTCGCCAAGAGCAATCTCGAGCGCGACTCGAGCACGCCGGCGCTCGCCCTCGCTGCCGAGGCCGCTCTCGCCGTGGAAAAGGCTTCCCCGTCGACGATGACGCGCGACGCTCACACGTGAGCACGCTGGCGCGATCACGCGTCGTCGGAATCCTCCCAGTCGCGCTCGGCCTCGCCGTCGACGGGCGCGTCCTCGCCAGCGGAGACGCCACCGATGCCGACGTAGCGCCCCTCGAATCGCGCCGACGCCAGCGAGCTCGCTACCGCGTCGAGCGTCGCGAACTTCTCGTTGCGGGCACCGTGCAGCTCCCCGCCGAGCGGCGCCAGCATCAGGTCCCAATCGTCGTTGTCCGCGACGTGGGGTGGCCGCAGCAACACGTCCACGGGACCGAAGCGGTCGCCGCCACCGATCACGAACGACTTCTCGAGGCTCGCCGTCCACGATTCCGCATCCGAGCGCTTGGCGTCCGGCGCCGTCCAGACCGCGAGCTTGGTGAGAAGTTTGCGCAGCCAGCGCTGCTCCGTGACCTCGCTCGGATGGCGCCACGACGCGATCGGCCAGATGCCGGCGCGCTCGTCCCTGAACCGGTGCACCTTCGTGTCGAGCGTGGCGGCGAGCTTCGGTCCGAACCCGTTCGTTCGGCGCAAGAAAGCCCGCACGTGCTCGGGAAGCGCGACGCCGTAGCGCGCCTCGAACGCCTGGATCTCCGCGTCCGCTGCGGACTCGTGAACGAGCGGCGTGGCGAAGGCCGGAACCGCATCGAGCTTCAGCACGAACTGGTGCACGATGCCGTAACGCGCGAGCGCCACGTCGAAGCTGGGGTCGTAGGAGGCGATCTCGGAACCACGCGCGACGAGCGTTGCGCGACCCGTGACGCGTCCGTCGGGAGATTCGACGCGTGCCAGCCACAGCTCTCCCAGGGGCTGCACGGCGACCATCCAGCCCGTGGGGGTCGTGTACTCGACCTCACGTCTTCCCAGACGGGCGAACGACTCCACGCGCGTGAGCGGTTCGCTGCCGTCGCCGATGCGCCGCAGCAGCTCGCCCAGCTCGGCGTCGGTGTGCCGGTAGCGCGCGTCGATCTCGCGCAGCGCCGTCGCCAGCGTCGGGCTCGCCGCCTCGACGCGCTCGGCGACGAGGTCGAGCGTGGCGATCGCCGCGCGGCGCACGGCGGGATCGGGGTCCGTGAGCCGACGCGCAACCAGCGCCACGACCGAGTCACCGTTCGCTTGCGCGCCAGCGCTCGCCAGCGCCTCGCGAACCAGCGGGCGCACACGCGGATCGGGATCGCCGAGGCGCGCCGCGAACGCCGCCGAGGCATCGATGGCGGCCAGCCGGGGCGACGAGAGCAGGCGCGCCGCCTTGAGCCGCACCGCCGCGTCGTCATCGGCGAGCGCAGCGATCAGCGCTTCGTCCGCGCGACGGTCGCGGGGTGCCCACGCGCGCAGCGCGCTCAGCGCCGTGGCTCGCACGCCCGCATCCGCGTCGGCGGCGCGAGCGAGGACGACGTCGCGCAGGCCGTCGTCGGCGTCCGCTTCGTCGAGGTCGGCGATGCGCCGTGCTGCACGCGCCCGCACACGCGGGTCCGGGTCGCCAAGGGCGCGACCGAGCGCCGCGTGCACCTCCGCGCTGCCGGGAGCGCGCTCGACCCACTCGGTGAGGACGTCGCCGCGAAGCTCGGCGTCGGGATCGCTCACCGCCGCGGCCAGCGCCGGCAGGATCTTCTCGGGCTCGATCCTCGCGTAGCGCAGCCGCCCCAACGCGGTGCGACGATCCGCGCTGGTGCCCGAGCGCAAGGCCGCGAGATCGCGCCGCTCGCGCAGCGTCGTCCAGCCCAGGAAGCCACCGGAGGCCGCCAGCGTGACCAGCGTGATGGCGAGCTGCTTCTGCACCGAGGTCCAGCGCGAGCGTACGCGCGGCGCCGGCGGCTTCGGGGGGGCGGAGCGCGGCGCTGGCCGGCCGGTCGCGAGCGCGTCGGCGCGCGCGCCGAGAACGGTCGAGGTCTCGGCGGCAACGCGCGCGCTGCGCGGCGCCGATCCGGGCAGCCCCTCCGGGTACTGCTCGCGAATGGGCAACGCCATGCGCGCACCGGCGTTCGTGAGCTGCCCCCAGATCATGCGCACGATCCCGAAGCGCCGCGATCGCATCTCGCGGTAGCTGCGCTGCAGCGAGGCGAGGAACTCCTCGCGCGGATGCTGATCGCGATCGAGGGCGGGCTCGAGTCCCTGCTCACGCAGGAACGCGATCGCGTCGCGGTGGCGCGCCACCAGCTCCTCGGGTGTGGCCGCGCCGAAATGCTGCAGCAGGGCGCGCGGGCGGCGGTGGCCCGATTGCTCGGTCTGCGTCGAGGTGTCGAGCTCCCAGTCGTCCGCGAACGGCGTACCGACGTCCGTGATGGTCTTCTTGCCGAGATCGTAGAGCGCCACCGTGATCGGCTCGGAGCGGTGACGAAGCAAGAAGACGACGACCTCCGGAAACGATGCGAGCAGGAACTCGTCCGCGAACTCGAAGCCCATGGCTTCGTAGGTGCCGGCGAGCTTGCCGAGACGGCGTACCCGCTGCTGGTACGCGGCGGTCTTCGGGATCGGTTGCGGGTTGCGCGCCGCCCGCTCGCTCGACAGCATGAGCAACGCGACGCCACCGACGAGCGTGATCGGCAGCGCGATCAGCCCCACCGCCCACCCCGGCACGTGCAGGTGCTCGATGAGCGTCCACACCACGCTCACGACCAGGAAAATCACGAGCTGGTTCTTGAAGGTCATGCCCGATTCCTCGCCAGCGGCCCGCGAAGGCTTCACGAGCCTTCACGCAGAAACGACCGCCGAGCTCGGGCTTATGCCATAGGGCGCCCGCAGTCCGGAAGCGGTCCGGTGAGGCGGGCGCGCGCCGCGGTGGACGCCGATTCGCTCAGGGCACTGCGTGGGCGATGGCGGCGTAGGTATCCCACGCTTGCTTGTGGGAACCGTCGCCGCGCACCAGGCCCCAGAAGGGCTCGACCGCTTGGAGCACGTAGACGAAGTGGGTCTGGATGTAATCGACGTTGGTGAGCAAGAAGCCCACCAGCGCGCCGACGTCGCCGCTGTCGTAGGCATCGGCGACCAGCGCCAGATTGGCCAGGTCCTCGGGGGTGATCTCGACGGTGCTGGTCTCGGCGGTTTGCGTTCCGAACAGGAAGAACCCGCTCGCGCCAGCGGCGATCGCGCCATCGAACGCCGTCTGCACGTACTGCGCTTGCTGCGCCTCGTCGAAGCCCTCGATCGCTGGGCCCGTCGGGTAGCCCGTCTCGACCACCACGATCGGCATGCCGCAGCTCTCGCCCTGGATGCGCGCGACGCGCTCACCCACCACGTCGCCCGCCACGGGTGAGGCGCGGTAGTAGTTGGGGTACGCATCCATTCCCAGGAAGTCCATCTCCAGCCGCCATTGCTGGATGCTCGCGAGCCACGTCGGCTGCAACAGGAACTGCATCAGCTCGTCGGAGATGTCGGTGTGGAAGTTCAGCGTGGTGAGCGCCGTGGGATCGGCGTCCTTCACCGCGAGCCTGAGCGTCTTCAGGATCTGGGTGACGTAGGTCCAGTCCTGCCACGCCGAGCCGAACGCTTCGAGAAGGCTCGGCGAGCGCCAGCCCCACAGCGCCGTGAGAAAGGCTTGATTGAGCTCGTTCTCGGTCTGCCAGTACGCGATGCGCAGATCGCCCGGCGCGTCGAGGTGGCCGTCGTGGTCGTAGCGCTCCACCGTGGCGCGCGCCGCCAGGTAGATGCGCGCCAGGTACTCGTCCCGGCCCAGGTGATCGGGATCGGCCGGCTGCTCCGGTTGCGCGGCGAGCCTCGGCAAAGCGCCCACGTAGCCGTGGCCCACGATCGGGACCGGCACCAACCCGCCCGCGAGCATGCCGCCGATCTCGGCGTCGAAGCTCGACCACGTGTGTCCAACGATGTAGTCGTCGACGATCTCCGGATGGCTGCGGATCTCGTCCACGGTGAGCCCCAGCGGAGTCACGGTGGGCTCGATCTCACGCCATGCGAGCGTCGGGCGTGCGTACCGGACACCCAGCTCCTGGGCGAGCGGAACCAGCGTCGCGGGCGTCTGCGAGAGGCCGATCATCCGCTCCGGCAGCGTGATCGGGTGGAAATCCGGTGGACAGGTGGGCGTGCAGCCGGCGAGTGCGCACGCGAGCCCGAGAATCGGGGGCGCGGACCGGCGCATGCGGCGAACGATCGCAAGCGGATTCGAAGGCATCGTTCCATGATACGGACCTGCGCGTGGCGGCGCATCCCCGGGATCCGACCGGCCGAGCCCGACCGAGCCCGACGGACCCTGCTCATGGATCGCCGACGAGCTGCCGATAACGATCCTGATGAATCCGCCAGACCAGGCGAACGCAGGAGCTCCGTCCGGCTCCCGCGGCGGTCACGCGTTCAACCTCGCGCTCGCGCTGCTGGTCGCCGTGAGCGTCCTGGTCAGCGCAGGGCTGAGCCACCGGCTGGTCGCGATCCACACGCGCTCGCTGGCGATCGGCCGGGACATCGCCGAGCTTCGGCAGCTCGCGCACCAGCTCGACGAGCCGGGCAACGACGTGTTCTCGAGCCGCGACGTGGAACGCGAGCGCACGCGGCTCGCCAGCACGACGCCGCTCTTCGATGCCGCGCTGACTCGCCTCGGCAGCCAGCGCTACGTGGGCGCGGCGGACGTGACCGCCACGCGCGACGCGATGCACACCCTGGTGCGCCGCGCGGCAACGGTGTTCGAGCGCGTCGGCGCGGGCGACATGGAGCGAGCCGCGGCGGTGATGGCCGCGATGGACCGGGACAATGCCGCGCTCACCACGACCCTCGCGACGCTCGAGGACCACATGCGTGCGCGCGAGCTGACGGAAGCGCGCCGTTACCAGAAGATCGAGTGGATCGTCGGCGTGCTCGTGCTGCTGCTGGCGGGCAACGCGATCGCGCAGTCGCGCCGCATGGCGCGCCGCGTGCTCGCCGCCGAGGAGGCCACCGAGCGGCGCGCGCGGGAGCTCGAGGATGCACGCCTCGAGGCGCTCGAGGCGGCGCGCGCGAAGTCCGACTTCCTCGCCAACATGAGCCACGAGATCCGCACGCCGCTCAACGCGGTCATCGGCATGACCAGCCTGCTCTCCGGCTCGGCGCTCGACGCCGAGCAGCGCGACTCGGTGGAGACCATACGCACCAGCGGCGAGCACCTGCTCTCGGTCATCAACGACATCCTCGACTTCTCCAAGATCGAAGCCGGCAAGCTCGAGCTCGAGCAAACGCCCGTCGAGCTGCGAACCTGCTTCGAGGAGTCCGTGGACCTGATCTCCCACCAGGCCGCCGAGAAAGGCCTCGAGCTGGCCGCGGTGGTGGATCCGAGCTGTCCCGAGACCATCTGGGGCGACGCGGGACGATTGCGCCAGGTGCTGGTGAATCTCCTCGGCAACGCGGTGAAGTTCACCGCCTCGGGTTCCGTGATCTTGCGCGCCCGCGCCGAGCAACACGCTCCCGGCGAGCACGCCCTTCACCTCGCGGTCGAGGACACCGGCGTGGGCATACCCGCCGACCGTCTCGACCGGCTCTTCCAGAGCTTCACGCAGGTGGACGCCTCCACCACGCGGCGCTTCGGCGGCACCGGGCTGGGGCTCGCGATCGTGCGGCGCCTCGTCGAGCACATGTGCGGACGCGTGTGGGTGGAGAGCGAGGTCGGCGTCGGCTCCACGTTCCCGCGTGCGCTTGCTCGCCGCCGAAGCGGGGAAAGGTCGAGCGGCAACGCACCGTGCCACTCCCGCGGCGCTCTGCGGCCGACGGGCGCTGGTCGTCGACGACCACGCCGTCAATCGCCAGATCCTCGAGAGCCATCTCGGGGGCTGGGGCATGGTCGTGGAACAGGCGGCGAGCGCGGCGGAAGCGCTGGAGCACTTCGCGAAGGGCGCGCTTCGACGTGGTCGTCACCGACCATCCGTCGGATGCCGGAACGCGACGGGCTCGATCTCGCGCTCGCGATCGCCGGGCTCGCGTTGCCGACGCCGCCGCGGATCGTGCTGTCGAGGGCTCGAGCGCTTACTCGAAATCCGAGATCACCCGACGCCGCATCCCGATCGACGGCTACGTCGCCAAGCCCGTCCGGCCGCGCTCGCTCTTCGACCTGCTCGTGCGGCTGCTGGACGACGCCCGGTTGCCGACCAGCGCGCACCCGCCCGTCGCATCCATCGACCTGCTGCTCGGCGAGCGGCACCCGCTGCGGATCTTGCTGGCCGAGGACAACACGGTGAATCAGAAGGTCGCGCTCGGCCTGCTCGCCAAGCTCGGTTACCGCGCCGATGTGGCCGCCGACGGTGTCGAAGCGCTCGCGGCGCTCGAGCGCCAGGTGTACGACGTGCTGCTGCTCGACGTGAACATGCCGCGCCTCGACGGGCTCGGGGCGGCGCGCCGAATCCGCGACGAGCGGTCCGCCGAGCACGCCCCACGTGATCGCCATGACCGCCGAGGCGCTCGCAGGGGATCGCGAGCGCTGTCTCGAGGCGGGCATGGACGACTACGTGAGCAAGCCCGTGCGCATCGGAGGGCTCGCCGACGCCCTGGTGCGTGCCGCCGAGCAGCGCGGGGTGGCCGAGGTGACGCCGGAGACGATCGATGCGCAGGCACCCACGGACGCGTCCGTCGACCCGATGAGCTGCTGTGCGCGGCGGACCTCGACACGTTGCGCGACGCCGTGGGCGGAAGGGTGGCCGACAAGATCGTGAGCGACTACGTCGAGTCCTCGGTCCGGTTGGCTGAGCGACCTCACGTACGCCATCCGCACCTGCGACCTCGAGCGCGCGCGGCGCCTCGCGCGCGATCTCAAGTCGACGAGTCGGCTGGTCTGGGCGCGCTGCGTGCCGCCACGTTGGCGAGCGATCTCGAGCTGCGGGCGCGCAACGGCGCGATGGGCGATCCGCAGCCCGCGCTGCGCGGGCTCGACCGGGTGCTCGCCGCCGCGCACTGCTCGCTGTTGCTCTCGTACCGAGCGACGGCGCCCAGGCTCTCCTCGCTCACGCTCGCGGACCTCCCTCCGACGCAGCCCGGCGCGGAGCAGCGTGCCGCCCGCGGCGCAGTCGACACCGCGCGCCGCGTGACCGAGCCGCGGGCTCCGGGCACGGCTCCCGACCCGCGAAATCCCCGCGCGAACCGCTCTCCCCGCGCGCACGCGCGCAGCCGCAGCCCGCCTTGCGGTTCCGCGCGTGCTGATTAGAGTCGACGGCAGAGCAAGGAGGACGGATCGCATGGGATTGATGGACAGCCTCGGACGCTTGCTCGGAAGAAGGAACGCGATTGGGACGCGGCGTTTCCGTATCAACGGGGCTACCAGCCGCCGGCCCCGCCTGCGAGCACACCGGGCGCGAGCGCCACCGGCTCCGCCCCGGACGCGAGCGCGGCCGGTCACCGGGGCGCCCGCGGCATTCGTGTCGCTGGGCTCGATGGGGCTGAGCGCGGCGCAGCCGCCAAGCAGCGCCAGGTGATCCAAGCCACCGCCACCGTCGCCACGCGCGGCGCCCAGACGGACGCGGATGCCGGCGGGGATCGAACGCCATCCGCATCAAGGCCGAGCCGCAGCTCACCATTGACGCCTGCCAAGTTCCGCTAGCGAGCCACGGCCGATCTTCCCGGGCCGCTCGTGGTACTTCGCCGGCCCGGGCGTGACCCAAGGCTCACCCTCGCCGACCAGCTCTTCGCCCTCGACGGCGTCGAGTCGGTGCTGATCGACGATTCCACCGTCACGGTGACGCGCAAGGCGAAGGAAGGCGACTGGAAAGCGCTCGCCAGCGAGATCGGCGCGCGAATCCGGGCTCAGCTCGAATCGAGCGACCCGGCCGTGGCGGCGACCATCGCCGAGCAGATCCCTGCCGAGGACATCCGCACGCAGATCAGAAGGTCATCGACCTCGAGGTCAACCCGGCGTCGCGGCACCTCGGGGCACATCAGCCTCACCGCGGTGCTGGCAACAGCGTCTACATCAAGATGGGCGGCGGTTGTGGGGTTGCAGCGCCGCCGACCTGACGCTGAAGGAAGGCATCCACCGCTCGTTCCGCACCGCGGTGCCTTCGTGGGTGCGATCTACGACGAGACCGACCACAAGGCGGAGCTCAACCCGTACTTCCGCTGAGTCACCGAGCACGAGGCCCCATGCCGCGGGTGAACAACTTCGAGGTCGAGATCGTCACGGGCACAGCGGGCCGCCGGGCCCGTGAAGTTCGACTTCAACGGCCACACGATGGAGTTCCCGAAGCCCACGGGCGGCACCGGACCCGGCGAGACGTTCCGGGGCTCGTTCGACGCGCGCAGCTTCGCCCACAGCGTCGCCCTCGTGGGACCAGCCGAAGGCCGATCAGCAGATCGCGCGGCTCGCGATCACCTGCTCCTGCGACAACGCGGCACGCCTTACGTCGTCACCTTCGAGAACCTCGAAGGCCGACGACAGCAAAGTAGCGGCGCTCGACATCTGGCGCCCGCCGCCGCTCGCGACGTTCGACGTGTGAGCGCGGTCGCTCGCCGCGCCCGATTCTTCCGCCGCGACGGTTGCCGGGGTCACGCCCCCGCGAGCTTCGCGAGCGCGCGCGCGAGGAGCTCGAGGTGGCCGCGCGCCATTCGCGCCAGTGAGACCGGCGACTCGGCGGGAAGCAGGCCGAGCCGGTACTGGACCGCGAGCGAGAGATTCCAGAGCGCCGCGAGCGCGGTGAGCGCGGCCAGCGTCGAGCGCGCCACTCGGGAGGGAAGCTCGCGCCAGAGCGCCGCCAGCCCGAGCACGAACGCGAAGCTCGAGCTCGCGAACATGCGTCCGCCCAGCGCCGCCCCCTGCCACCAATCGTGCCAGGCACCCACGAGCCAGAGCTGCGCGAGCCAGCCGAGCAAGAGCCCCGCCCCCAGCCCCCGATCGCGATACGCCAGGACCACCAGCCCCGCGACCGCCACCAGCGTGAGCGGGTGCCATGCAAAGAGCCCGTGCAGGGGCGAAAAGAGCACGGCGCCGATCCGCGGGTGAAGCCAGGCGAACGTGGGACCGCGCTCCGCGGCGGCGGCCTCGTGAAAGTACGGCACCGCCGCGACCGAGCCGAACGTCCACGCATACACCGCCACCTGGATCAGCGCGACACCCAGCGCCGCGGCGGCGGCGATGCCGAGCATCGTCGCCGTCGATCGCCTCCCGGGATGCGCGACGTCCCGGCCGTCGAGCGATCGCGGCGGCCAGATCCCCCAGCACCCGATCGTCACCGCGAAGAGCGCGTCCTGCGGCCGTGTCAGCGCCGCCAGCCCGAGCGCCGCCCCCAGCGTCGCCGCCTCCCGCGGTCGACCGCGCCAGTCCCGGGTGAGCGCCAGATAGAGCGTGAGCGAGACGAGCGCCTCGGAGACCGCGTGCGCCATCGAGGGCTCGAACGCCAAGTAGTAGAAGACCGGCGACGCGAACCACACTCCGAGCACCGCCACGAGCGCGCCGCCGCGCCCGGCGATCCGTCGCGCGGCCTGCGCCGCAAGCAGCAGCCCCGCCACGCCGAGCAGCGCGCTGCCGAGGCAATAGGCGAGCTCGTACGGCCACGAGTAGCCGTCGGCGGTCACGTTCACTCCCGCCGCCGCGAGCCCCAGCGCGAGGCCGTGGCCGAGAGCGAAGAACGGCGTCAACACCAGCGCCGTGCCGATCGGGTACTTGCTGTAGGTCGGGATCTCGTGCGGCCACCGACCCGGCGCCCAGCGCGCCACCTCGTCGTCGATGCGCAGGTCGCGGTCGAACGCCAGCGAGCGCAGCGGCGCGTAGTAGCCCACGCCATCGCCGAAGACGCCGAAGCCGGTCTTCGCGAAGGTGGCGGTGAGAATGACCGCCGTCAGCGCCGCCGCCGCGAGCCACACCCAGCGAGCGGCTCCCCACGCGCGCTCGGTCTCGCCCATCGCGCGACCAGACTACCAGGCGCGACGTGGGCGCGACGCTCGGAACCGCGCGCTCGCGCGGCTCACCAGTGCACGGTCTGATCGGTCGCGAAGCCCGGCAGGTCGCGCACTTCGATCGACCGGCCGTCCGCGTCCACCAGCGTGCCGCTGAAGCGGCCGATCGGCTGGCGGTAGTAGACCTTCGCCCAGATCGCGTCGCGCTGGCCCATGCGGACCACGTCCGGACGGAACGTGAGGCGCACCCTTCCATCCTCGCTGCGGACCGCCCATTCGCCGTCCTTGCGCGCCAGGTCCATCGCGAAGCTGACCCGGCCCACCGCGACCGGCTGACCATCGAACCAGAGGAAGTTCTCCGGCTCGCCCAGGCCATCGTTGGCGCGCGTCAGGTTGAACGCCACGATCCGCTTGCCGTCGGCACAGGGCCCCGCGCCGCTCATCCAGGTCCAGCGCGCGTCGCGCGGATGCAGCGCCCACTGCCAGTTGAACATCGCGAACGACTGGCCCTCGCGCACGCTGCGCGAGCGCCCGTCCACGAGCGCCTGGCCCGAGGCCGGGAGCGGCCCACTGCGATGGCTGTACACGAGGCCGTAGGGCGGCAGCCCCTGCACCGAGTTGATGGGCACGGTCGCGCGACCGTCGTCCGCGATCTTGAGGCTGAGATCGATGGCGCCCCGATACGTCCGCGAGGTCAGCGACAGGCGCCTCAGGCCGTGGGCACAGTCGTGCTCGAACTCGACCCGCACGCCGCGCGAGCGAAACCGGACCAAGCCGGCGAGCGGGTTGCCGCGGAAGGTCAGTCCCAGGCCGAACGGCGCCAGCCGCGCGAACTCGTGCAGGCGGTTGGTGCGGCGATCGAGGACGTAGCAGAAGGCACTCGCCAAGTACTTGAGGTCGAGGATCGCGACACTCGCCGCGACGTCGGGCGACACCACGTAGAGCTGATTCCAGCGCTTCTCGCGCAACCACTGCCACGCGCTGCGGCGAAACGGCCCGCGCAGGTCCTGGGTGTTGAGCTCGCGGATCACGCCCCGGAAAGCGCCCGTGTTGGGGTGACCCTCCGCGTCGACGAGCTGCGCCGGAACAGGGCGCATCGCCCGATCCGGTGGGGTCGGACGCGGGTCGATCGGCATGCCCGCAGCGGGGGTGAGGTTGGCGGCTGTCATCGCTCGTGTGCCCACGTGCACGTGCACAAGCATCCAGCATAGAGAACTCTCGCCGCGCCGCGCCATAGCGACGCGAACGATGTCCCGTGACACCGTAGCCTTGAGCCTCGGACCGGCCGGGTGGCCGCACCCCGATGTACTAGGCACAACTACGGTCGCAAGTTGGCGAATTCATGGGTCGTTGCCGCAGGGAGGCGGTCGGCCTGCGACCACGAACGCCATCGCCGTTGCGACGCGGCAACGCACGCACCCGCGGCGCCGCGCGAGCACCCCGGACGGGAGCCAGCCTCCCCGGCGGGGCGGGCACGAGGGCTCGGAAAACCCCGAGCGTGCGTCAGCCCATCCTCACAACTCGGCCGACCAGTCTCCACGCTCGCCGCCCATCTCTCC
>JAXLQJ010000065.1:0-40172 GCA_046331705.1 bacterium
CTTGAGGCGCTCCGTGGGATGAAGCGGGATCAAGTTCTCGAAGATGATCTTCTCGCGTGCTTCCTCGGGGTCCTCGTGGTTGATCGAGTCGACCTTGAGCAGCGCGAAATAGCGCTCGCCGTCCTTGGGCGGGCGAATCTGGCCCGTGATGGTGTCGCCGGTCGAGAGATTGAAACGGCGGATCTGCGACGGCGAGACGTAGATGTCGTCGGGGCCGGGCAGGTAGCTGTAATCGGGGCTGCGGAGGAAGCCGTAGCCGTCCGGCAACGTCTCGAGGACACCCTCGGCGTAGATGTGGCCGCTGCGCTGCGCTTGCGCCTGCAGCAACGCGAAGATCAGATCCTGCTTGCGCAGGCCCGCGGCGTTTTCGACTTCGAGCTCTTTGGCGAGGGTCGCCAGATCGTGGATGGGGCGTTCTTTCAGATCCTTGAGGTTGAGGTGCATTGCGCCCTCGGGGATGCGATCGTCCGGCCGGACGTCGCGCCGCGCTGAGAAGGGTGGGTTGGGTTCGAGTCGGGCGCGAATCGAGCGCGACGGGTTGTCGCGTGATTCGTCACTTCAGGTGCGCGTGGCCGAGACGAGCGCCGCGCGCGGTGTGGGCTGATGGACGAATGGGTTTCCGCCGAGCTGTCGTTGCGTGGGACGGGTGGCCGAGGGTCGGGCTCGTCAGCTCACGGTGCGTGTCGCGCCGTGCTGCCGAGCGAGAAACGATGGGTGACGAACCGTGCGTTTCGAGTCGGACGACTTGCGGATGGATCTGCGATGGGGCGCGAAAACTAGCCCGGTGGTCGCGCGAGTGTCAACCGAAGACCTCGGCAATTCTTCGCGATTCCGCAGACCTGGCGCCATGGCGTCGAGCACGTCCGGCGCGGGTCGGGCGCGGGTCGGGTTTTGACCGGCGGCGCGACGCTCGGCTATCGTGCCGCCGCGTCCAGTCGGCGCGCGAGGTGCCGCGCCGTGTTCGCTCCCGCCGGTCGCGCCCTTCGGCGCGCGCTTCGATCATCGCCGGCCCCTCCCAGACTCTTCACTCGTGACCGGCACGCAACGATTCGTGGTGACGCCGAGTGACGAAGGCGTTCGCCTCGACGTCTTCCTGACCGCGCGCCTCGCGGGCATCACTCGCTCGCAGCTGCGCCAGTGGATCGGCGCGGGATGCGTGAGCGTCGCGGGCCGCGAGCTGAAGGCTGGCCTGGCGCTGCGCGCCGGTGACCAGGTGAGCGTGGAGGCGCCGGTGGTGACACCGAGCGCGCTCGCGCCGGTCGATCTGCCGCTCGAGCTGGTCTATCAGGACGAGGCCATCGCCGTGGTCGTGAAACCGGCGGGATTGGCGGTTCATCCGGCGCCGGGCTGGACCGGACCGACCTTGGTGCACGTGCTGCTCGCGCGCCTGTCGGGCTTGTCGGGCGTGGGCGGCGTCGAACGACCCGGCATCGTGCATCGGCTCGACAAGGACACCACCGGGCTGATGGTGGTCGCCAAGACCGACCATGCGCACGAGCAGCTCCGGCGGCAATTCCACGATCGCGACGTGGAGAAGGTGTACCTGGCGCTGGTGCTCGGCAGACCGAGCGCGCCCGAAGGGCTCATCGACGCGCCCATCGGCCGTCATCCGACCGATCGCAAGCGCATGAGCAGCACCGCGCGCCGCGGCCGTCCCGCGCGCACCCGCTGGCGACGTCTCGAGGATCTGGGGCCGGCGGCGCTGCTCGAGGTTCGTCTCGAGACGGGACGAACGCACCAGATCCGCGCGCACTTGAGCGAGGCCGGCCATCCGATCGTCGGCGACGCGACCTACGGCTTCGAGGCGCGCGTGCGCGGCGTGGTCGATCCGGTCGCGCGGCGGATCCTCGCGCGGGCGACGCGCCCCATGCTGCACGCGTTTCGCCTGGCGTTTCGTCATCCCCTCGACCAGCGCCCGCTCAGCTTCGAGGCGCCGTGGCCGACGGATCTGACCGAGCTGGTGGCCGAGCTGCGGCGCGCGAGCCAGCGCGGCCACGCCAAGCGATGAACGGGATCGTTTCCGAACGCCGGTCGCACGCGGCATCCTCGCGACCATGACCGCACCGCTGGTTCTCTTCGCGCGCAATCTCGCTGGGCTGCCCGGCGTGCGTCACGGTTTCTCGACGCGCGTGGCGAACGATCCGGCGAGCGCCGAGCCCTTCGATCTGCGGCTTCGGCCCGAGCATCCCGCGCGCTCCCAGCGGATGCGCGAGCGCTTCCTCGAGGCGGTGGGCCTCGAAGGCGCCGCGCTCGTGACCCTCGGGCAGACCCACGAGGACCGCATCTACGACGTCGCGGACGATCGACCGCTGCCCACCGAACCGCCGCAGGGCTTCGACGCGGTGGTCACGGCGCGCGCCGACGTGGCCGTCGCGATCGGCACCGCGGATTGCTTGCCGATCCTGCTCGCCGACGTCCACGGCCGCGCGGTGGGGGCGGTGCACGCCGGCTGGCGCAGTGCGGCGCTCGGTCTGCCGGCGCTCACCGTGCGGCGCCTGATCGACGGATTCGACGTGAAGACCCGCGAGCTGCGCGCGGCGCTCGGACCGTCGATCGGCTCGTGTTGCTTCGAGGTGGGAGAAGAGGTGGTCGAGGGCTTGGCCGCGCGGATCCCGGAACCCGCGCAGTGGGTGGTGCGAGCCCCGGGGCGCAAGCCGCACGTGGATCTCGCGCGGGCGTGCACGCTGGCGCTGATCGAGGCCGGGCTCGCGCCCGAGGCCATCGAGTGCGTGCCCGGTTGCACGCGCTGCGATGCGCGCCGCTTCTTCTCCTTCCGGCGCGAGGGAGCGGCGACCGGACGTCAGCTCGCGGTGGTGGGCTTGGGCTGCGGAGGATCCGCGACCAGTCCGCTCGCGAGCGCCTCGAGCACCAGCGCGTAGGGACTCTCGTCGCCGCGCTCGACGCGCGCGGCGAGCGCGTGGAAGGCGGGGCTCGCGAGCGCCGCCTCGGCGCGCTGGCGCACCTGGTCGGCGATGAGATCCAGGATCTCGCCGCGGCGGTGCAGGGCCGCGTGCGGCGAGCCGTGGCTGGCGCGCCACGCGCGATGGGCGTCGATCGCTCGTTCGAGATCGGTGATGCCCGCGTTCTCCTGGGCGCGGGTCACCAGCACCGGCACCTGCCAGCCGTCGGCGCGCTGGTTGAGCGCCACCGCGGCGCTGAGCTCGGCGGCCCGCTGCGCCGCACCGGGGCGGTCGCCCTTGTTCACCACGAACACGTCCGCGACCTCCATGAGGCCGGCCTTCATCGCCTGGATGATGTCGCCTGCTTCCGGTACCAGCACCACCACGGTGGTGTGGGCGATGCGCACCACGTCGAGCTCGGTCTGCCCGACTCCGACCGTCTCGATGAGCACCCAATCCTTGCCGAACGCGTCGAGCACTTCCACCAGCGCCCGCGCCGAGCGCATCAGTCCGCCACGGCTGCCGCGCGTGCCGACGCTGCGGATGAACACGCCGCGGTCCTCGGAATGGCGCTGCATGCGGATGCGATCCGCGAGGATCGCGCCCTCCGTGAAGGGGCTCGACGGATCGACCGCGAGGATGCCGACGGTCTGGTCGCGCTGGCGCAAGACGGACGTGAACCGATCCACGAGCGTCGACTTGCCCGCTCCCGGCGGCCCGGTGAAGCCGACGGTCGCGGCGTGGCCGGTGGAGCCGTGCAGTTGCGCCAGGAAGCGGACCCGTTCCGGAGTCAGCGTCTCGACCCACGAGAGCAGCTTGGCGAGCGCGCGCACGTCTCCCCCGCGCAGCTTCTCGAGCAGCAGGTTCGCTTGCGCTTGGTTCACGCGCGGACGCTCCGCTCCTACAAGCCGTCGGCGTTGGCGACGCCCGAGCTCGCGGCCACTTTCCAGTCCTTGCTGATCGCGCCGGTCTTGACGAGCTCGAGCGTGATCGGCGTCTTGCGGCCGGGCTGGCCGACGAAGTAGGAGGGGCCGTTGCCGCAGTCGCGGCTACCGGTGGCATCGAAGCTCACGGTCGCCTTGGCGCCCGCCACCTTGACGCGCAGGTGGTCGAGGTCGATGTCCGCCTGGAGCGTGCAGCGCTCGGAGAAGATCCGGCTGCGGTGGATCTCGAGGAGCGCGCCGTAGTTGAGCATGCCCGAGCGGTCCTGGTAGTCGTGGGTGAAGAATCCCATGAACTGGGCGAGGTCCTTGGCCTCCCAGGCGGCCTTGCCCGCGAGCAAGCGGGCGCGGATCGCGTCCTCCTCGGAGCTGCGGCCTCCCGAGATCATCCACCACCCGGCGAGCACCGCCACCACCAGCGGCACGCCCACGCGCAGCCAACGATTGTCGCTCATCGCGAATCCTCCCGGGCTCGTCGCGCTCGATCGATCACCGCGGCTCAGGGTTCCGCGAGCGAGGGTGTCGTGCCCGCGCTGGCGAGGAGCGCGCGGGCGCGCTCGACGTCGTTGCGGATCTGATCGGTGAGCTCGGCGACGCCGCCGAACTTGCGCTCGTCGCGGATGCGATCCACGAAGCGCACGCCGATCGCCTGGCCGTAGAGGTCGCCGTCGAAGTCGAGGAGGTGCGCTTCGACGGAGAGCGTCTCGCCGCCGAAGGTCGGCGCCACACCCACGTTCGCCACCCCCGGAACGATCGCCTCGCCGATCTCCACCCACACCGCGTACACGCCGGCCTTGGGCAGCAGCTCGTCGGGCGGCGCCAGGTTGGCGGTGGGGAATCCGAGCACGCGACCGCGCTTGTTGCCCGACACCACGTGCCCTTGGGCGAGGAAGTAGCGCCCCAGCAGCTCGCTCGCGAGCCGCACGTCGCCGGCCTTGAGCAGCCGACGGATTCGCGTGCTGCTGACCACGTCGCCCTTCCACTGGAACGCCGGGAACACCTCCGCCTCGAGCCCGAAGCGCGGCGCTTCGTCCTGCATGTACTGGGGTGTCCCGCGGCACGCGCGGCCGAAGCAGAAGTCGTAGCCGATGATGACCTTGGTGGCGCCGAGCTGCTCGAGCAGCACCGAGCGGATGAAGACCTCGGGTTCCAGGGCCGCGAACTCGCGGGTGAAGTGCTCGCAGATCAGCAGGTCCATGCCGCAGTCGCGGATGAGCCGTACGCGCTTGGGCAGCGCGGTGAGGATCTCGGGTGCCTTGTCGGGGCGCAGCACTTGCTGGGGATGCGGATCGAAGGTGTAGACGACCGCGGGCGCGCCGAAGCGCGCCGCTTCCGAGCGCACCCGCGCGAAGAGCTGCTGATGACCGCGATGGACGCCATCGAAGTTGCCGACGGTCACCACCGAGCGCTCGATGCGTCGCCCGGATCGTCCCAGGTCGCGGATCACCTCCACGGGAAGCGCTCCTCGTTCGCTCGCGGCGGGGAATCTCGACGGCGGCCGGGTCGCCGACGACCGGTCGTCCGGTCGGCGACGTCGCGCGCCGGCCGTTTCGCGCGCGCAGTCTACCGCCTGCCCGAAGCTTGAGAAGTGGCGTGACACCGTCGGGCGGGACGGGCGGATCGGTTTCGCGCGAACGCGCTGTGCTTGCACGCGGGCTGCACCGCGGGCTCGCACGCTGGGGCGAGCTGCACTCGTGAGCAATTGGCTGAATCCCGGGGCCTCGGTAGCCTCTGCTCGCCCCGCGCTCCCGAGGCTCGCCGCCCATGCCGTCGCCACTCGCCGCCACCGCTCGCACCCGCGCTGCGGGCGCGCGCGCGGTGTGGCCGGGACGGGTGCTCTTCAAGGCCATCGCGCGCGAGTCGGCCGAGCCGATGGCGCTCGGCTTCTTCCTCTTCTGCTTCACGTTCCTGGCGCGCCAGCTGCTGCGGATGATGGAGTTCGCCGTCAACAAAGGCGTCGGCGTCGGCGATCTCGGCAAGCTGGTGTTGGGCATCGCGGTGCCGTTCGCGGGGCTCACGCTGCCGATGGCGCTCTTGCTCGGGATCATGGTCGGGTTCAGCCGGCTCTCGTCGGACCACGAGATCGTGGCGATGAAAGCCTCGGGCGTGAGCCCGGCGCAGATGTTCGGCCCCGCGTTGGCGCTGGCGACGGCGGCGTGGCTCGCGTGCGCCGCGTTGATGGTGTTCGGCTATCCGTGGGGATTTCGCACCGCGCGGGAGACCTTCATCGAGATCGCCCGCACCAACGCGACCGTCGGCATCCAGGAACGTGTGTTCCTCACCGAGTTCGACGACGTCGTGATCTACGCCGAGAAGGTTCCGGTCCGCGGCCAGAGCCTCGAGGGGCTCTTGATCTTCGACGCCCGCGACAAGGACCGGCCACAGACGATCTTCGCCAAGCGCGGCTCCATCCGCTCGAACGAGCAGGCGTTCACCGTGGACATCGAGCTCGAGGACGGCGAGGTGCAGATCCTCGACGGCGATCGCAATCGCCTGCAACGCATCCACTTCGAGGCGTACGCGCTGAGCCTCGACCTCAACGCACGGGTGATGGGCAACCTGCCCACCCGCGACCCCAAGGAGATGAGCCTGGGCGAGCTTCGCGCCGAGGTCGACAAGCAGCGTGCGACGCCGGGCGGCGATTGGGTGCGCCCGCTGCTCGAGCTCCATCGCCGCTTCGCGATCCCCTTCGCCTGCTTGGTGTTGCCGCTCGCCGGCATCCCGCTGGGCATCCAGCCGCAGCGCTCCGGGAGAGTGTGGGGCTTCGGTCTCTCGTTGCTCCTGATCGGCTTCTACTACGGCGGAATGGTGGTCGGGGAAGCGCTCGCCAAGCGCAATCTGGTGGAGGGCGGCGCGGGGATGCCGGTGTGGGCGGCGGCGTGGCTGCCGAACGCGTTGCTGGGGATCGCGGGCGCGACGCTCACCTGGCAGACGATCCACGAGCGGCCCATCGGTGCGCTGCGCTGGCTGCAGGATCGCGCCGGCGACGTGCGCGAGCGGGTCGTTCGGCTGATCGCTCGCGCCCGTACCGACGAGCAGGACCGGCGGGCTCGTTCGTAGCCACCCGCATCCGGGCGCGCTCCGCGACGCTGCTCGGGCTCAGATGGGCTCGAGGGCGGACGCTCGCTGTGCCACCGGCTCGGGCTCACGGCGCCCGTCCCAGAGCAGACGCCACGCGGTGTAGCCGTAGCCGAAGCACAGCATCGAGACGAAGGGCAGCGCGAGCCACGTGCCCGTGACGACCGCCAGCGCGACGGAGACGGCCGAGCTCACCGCGAGCGCCAGCTCGACCCACGGCACGCGCTCGCGAACCCGGTAGGCCGCCTGTCGCCAGCGGCCCGCGCTGGCTCCGTATTTCGGCGTGCGCTCGAACGCGGCTCGCTCGCCCGCGAGGCCGCGTAGCACGGCCGCGGCGTTGGAGAGCGCGAGTGCCGAGCCGAGGCCCATCGCCAGCGGTACCTCGAAGAGGCGGCGCCAGCCGCCCCGGTCCAAGCCCACGAGGGCGGTGCCGTAGAACACCAGCATCGCGCCGATGCCCCAGGTGAAGAGCGGCACGTCCCACGCCGCGGAAACCGCCGCCGGCGCGTCGGCGCGACACGCGAGCGCGGGCGCGATGAGCACGCTCGCGACGGCCATCAGCAGGTAGGCGAGATTCCCGCCGAGGTGCGCCAGCGCCTCGAGCTTGACGAGCAGCGGCAGCTCGGCGCGCCACAGGCGTCCCGCGAGCTTCCGAACCGTCTGCGCCGAGCCCATGGCCCAGCGGCGTTGCTGCGCGCGGAAGGCCCCCATCTCGACCGGCAGCTCGCCCGGCACGGTCACGAACGGGAGATAGACGAACCGCCAGCCGGCGAGCTGGGCGCGGTAGGAGAGATCGAGATCCTCGGTGAGCGTGTCGTGCTGCCAGCCCCCGGCTTCCTCGATCGCGGCACGGCGCCACGCACCCGCCGTGCCGTTGAAGTTGAAGAAGCACCCGGCGGCGAAGCGCGCCGTGTGCTCGATCACGAAGTGCCCGTCGAGCAGCGTCGCTTGCAGCCGCGTGAGCAGCGAGGCGTCACGATTCGCGTGGCTCCAACGCGCTTGCACCATACCCACGCGCGGGTCGGCGAACGGCACCAGCAAGCGCCGCAGCAAGTCGGGCGGCGGCACGAAGTCGGCATCGAAGATCGCGAAGATCTCGCCGTGCGCCCGCGCCATGCCGTGCGCCAAGGCGCCCGCCTTGTATCCGGCGCGCGAGCCGCGCTCGACGTGCTCGATCGCGTGGCCCGCGGCGCGGAGCTCGGCCACCAGCCGCGCGACGATGGCGCGGGTCTCGTCGGTCGAGTCGTCGAGCACCTGGATCTCGAGCCGATCGCGCGGGTAGTCGAGCGCCGCCGCGGCGCGGATCGCCCGCTCCACCACGTAACGCTCGTCGTAGATCGGAAGCTGGACGGTGACTCGGGGCAGCGGCCCTGCGGCGAGCGACGTCGCCACCGGGCGCAGCCGGCCCCGCGAGCGCAGGAAGCGCGCGGTGAGCTGGAGCCGATGGAGTCCGAACGGCACCAGCGCCGCGAGCGCGACGCTCACGACGGCGCCGAGAACGGAGCATGGGTCGATCACGGGTCCAGCTCCGCGGAGAGCTGCACGAGATCCTCGGGAGTGTTGACGTTCGCGAAGCTCTCGAGGGTGGGGTCGAGCTCGCGGAGCTCGTCTTCGGCGACCCACCGCACGCGGACCGCCGCGAGCAGATCCTTGAGCCCACGCGGGCCGCTGGCGAGCACGTCTCGCGCCACGGGCGCGACACGCACCGCGTAGAGCGCCGCGAGCGTCTGCCGGCGCTCACCGACGATCGGAACCACCGCATCGACGCCGGCGCTCTTCGCCATCAGCGCGCCGATCAGCTCGGGCCGGATGCGCGGCATGTCGCAGCCGGCCAGGAACACCCACGGTTTCGGCGCGTGGGCAAGCGCGGTCACGAGGCCGCCCAGCGGTCCGCGCGCGCCACCATCGTCGGCGACGGCCGTCACGCCGAGCGCCGCGAGCCGCTCGGGCGCCGGGTCGATGGCGAAGACCGGATCGCAGGCACGCGCCAGCCGCTCGATCACCCACGCCGCCATCGAGCGACCGTCGGCCATCGCGAGCAGCGCCTTGTCGCGTCCCATGCGGCGGCTTCGCCCGCCGGTCAGCACCACCCCACACGGCACCAGCGGGCTCGAGGGAGCGAGGGATGGATCGAGGTCGGGCATGGGCGGCGCGCGCATCGCGACGGGGCACGGACGAGCCGAAGCCGAGCCCGAATCGAATTCGTTGGCAACCCCCGCGCGCGACGGGTGCGCCAGGACCGTTTATCAAGCGCGGAGCGTCGTGCCATCCTGCGACCTCACCCGGCGCCAGGGCGCCAGGAGCGTGTGCCCGCATCGCGCGGGCTGGAATCCCGATGAGGCGAGCGGCCACCGTCACCAAGCTCGGCAGCGCGCGGCGCGCCGCGCGGGCCGACTCCACCGCGGCCGAGGTGCTGGCCAACCTGGTGGAAGGCGTGGTGGTGATCGATCGGCAGTACCGCGTCGTGCAAATGAACCCCGCCGCCGAGCGCATCACGGGCCGATCGGAGGCACGCGTGGTGGGATCGAACCTCGCCGAGGCCGTGCCCCTGAATCCCGAGGTCGTGCGCTTGGCGCGGCGCTGTCTCGATACCGGCGGCAGCGCCGCCGACCGCACCGTGACCCTCGACCGCGCGCCCCGCGACCCGCTGCCCGTCGAGGTGCTCGCTTCGCCGTGGATCGACGCCTCCGGTCTCTCCCGGGGCGCCGTGCTGGTGTTCATGGACCGCTCGCCGCGGGAGGTGATCGCCGAGGAGGTGCGGCGCGGCGACCGGCTCGCGATGGCGGAGGCGCTCGGCGCTCGGCTCGCGCACGAGGTGCGCAATCCGCTGGGCGGGATCCAGGGGGCCGCCCAGCTCCTCGCCCGGCGCGCGGCGGGTCGGCGCGATCTCGAGGAATGCGTCGAGGTGATCGTGCGCGAGGTCGGGCGCCTCGACGTGCTGGTGGGCGCCGTGCTGGAGCTGGCGCGCGACGCGAGCGGACCGCGCGAGCTGGTGAACGTTCACCTGCTGCTCGACGAGCTGATCCAGGTCACGCGCGCCGATCCGGCGACCTGCGGCGTCGAGGTGCGCTGCTCGTTCGATCCGAGCCTGCCGGAGATCCGCGTCGACGTCCAGGCGTTCGCCCGGGTGTTCCGCAACCTGATGCGCAACGCCGCCGAGGCGCAGCGCGGCACCGGCGTGATCGAGCTCGCCACGTCGTACGCCGCGGACTACAGCCGCGTGCTGCGCGAAGGAGCGTCGGCGCGGTTCGTGAAAATCGAGTTCCGCGACGACGGGCCGGGCATCCCGCCCGAGATCAAGGAACGAATCTTCACGCCGCTCTTCACCACCAAGTCCACCGGCACCGGGCTCGGGCTGGCGATCGCGCTCAAGATCGTGGAGGACCACGGCGGCTTCATGCGGGTGCTGCCGCGAGTGCCGCGCGGATCGATCTTCGAGGTCTACGTGCCGATCGAGGTGCCGCGCGAGCGTGGCGGAGAGCCGGCATGACACGCCACGCGCTGGTGGTCGACGACGAGCCGGGCATCCGTTTCGCGCTGCGTGGCCTCCTCGAGGAGCGCGGCTTCCACGTCGACGAGGCGGCTTCGGGCGAGCGGGCGCTCGAGGCGCTGGCGCAGCTCGACTACGACGTGGCGTTCGTCGACATCGTGATGTCCGGGATGAGCGGGATGGACGTTCTCGATCGCGTGCGCGCCGCCGGCAGCGAGACGCCGATGATCGTGATGACGGCGCAAGACACCATGCGCAACGCCGTCGAAGCCATGAAGCGAGGCGCCTTCGATTACGTGACCAAGCCCTTCGATCTCGCCGAGATCGAGGTGATCGCGGAGCGCGCGCTCGAGATGCGCGGCATGCGGCGCACGGTCGAGCGGCTCAAGGGCCGCGAGCGCGACGCGCCGTCCCCGGAGATCACGCTGGTGGGGCGATCGCCGGTGATGCAGCAGCTCTTCAAGACCATCGGCCGCATCGCCGCCAGCGACGCGACCGTGATGCTGGAAGGCGAATCGGGCACGGGCAAGGAGCTGATCGCCCACGCGATCCACAAGAACGGCTCGCGCGCCTCGGGCCCGTTCGTGCCGGTGAACTCGGCGGCGATCCCCGCCGAGCTTCTCGAGAGCGAGCTCTTCGGGCACTCGCGCGGCGCCTTCACCGGCGCCACCGACGCCCGGGCCGGCCGCTTCGAGGAAGCCGACGGCGGGACGCTCTTCCTCGACGAGATCGGCGAGATGTCGCTGCCGCTTCAGTCGAAGATCCTGCGCGTGCTCGAGGATCGTCGCATCCAGCGGGTCGGAGGCGGGCCGATCCGAGAGGTGAACGTCCGCGTGGTGGCCGCGACGCACCGCGACCTGGAGGCGGAGGTCGAGGCCGGTCGATTCCGGCGCGACCTCTTCTATCGCTTGGCGGTGGTGCGGGTGCGGGTCCCGCCGTTGCGCGAGCGTCTCGATGACTTGCCGCTGCTCGTCGAGCATTTCCTAGCGCGCCACGCGGTCGATGTGGGCGGCGCCACGCGAGCCGTGGATCGCGAGGTGATCGAGGCCATGCGCCGCCACTCGTGGCCCGGCAACGTGCGCGAGCTCGAGAACGCGGTGCGGCGCGCGCTGTTGCTGGGGGCGGCGCCGGTGCTGCGCCTGGTCGATTTCCCCGAGCTGGGGCGCGGCGCTCCCACCGCGAGCGCGCCGCCCGACGGCGCCAAGCTCGAGCAGCTCGCGCGCGCGGCGATCGCCGCCGAGCTCGACGCGGGCGTCTCGCGCTGGGGCACGCTGCACCGCGACGTGCTCGACCAGATCGAGCGACCGCTGGTGGAATTGATCTTGGAGCGAACCGGGGGTAATCAGCTCAAGGCGGCCGATTGGCTCGGGATCAATCGCAACACGCTGCGCAAGAAGATCCGCTTGCTCAAGGTCGTGCTGGACCGCGCGGGCGGTGCCGGCGGATGATCTCGCCGGTGCGTGCCCGGCGGACGACGGGCGGCGGCGCTGGGCGTGAACGGGGGGCGAGGCTTCGATGACGATTCACGACCTGCTGCGCGGTGTGTACGTCATCGTCGACAACTCGTTGGTGCCCGAGCGCTCGCACGAGGAGCTCGCGCAAGCGGCGCTCGACGCGGGCGCGCGCGTGCTTCAGCTACGCGCCAAGACGCTGCCGCGTCGCGAGGTGGTGGAGGTGGGGCGCCGCATCCGCGAGCTCACGCGGCGCGTGGGCGCGCTCTTCATCCTCAACGACCTGGTCGACGTGGCCCTGCTGCTCGATGCCGACGGTGTGCACCTCGGGCAAGGCGATTTCCAGCTCAGCGTGGCGCGGCGAATCGTGGGCTACCGGCTCATCATCGGCATCTCGACCCACGATCGCGAGCAGGCGCAGGCGGCGGCGAAGGGCGGGGCCGACTACATCGGCTTCGGGCCGGTGTTCCCGACGGACAGCAAGCAGAGTGGCTACGCGCCCACGGGCATCGATGCATTGCGGGACGTGGCGGAGCTGGTGCGCCCGCCGGTGGTCGCCATCGGCGGCCTCAACGCGGCGCGCTTCACCGCCGTGCTGGATGCAGGCGCGACGGCGGGGGCGTTCCTCTCGGCGATCTGCGCCGCCGACGACGTGCGCGGTGCCACCGAGGAGCTCGTGAGCCTGCACCGCCGCCGCGCGCCGCAAGAAGTGCTGCGCTGATGCGGGCGCTGGCGAGGCTGGGGCACGGCGGCGCCGGCCGGGTCGTGAGCGGTCCGCGGCGCGCCCGCGACGCGACGCGATCGGCGAGATGACCCCTCGGGTGCTGCTGGTCGCTGGTCTCGATCCGACCGGCGGAGCGGGGGTCACGGCCGATCTCGCCGTGCTGCGACGGGCGAGCGTGGCCGGGGTCGTGGCGGTCACGGCGGTCACGGTTCAGGACGCGAGCGGAGTCCAGAGCACCGTGGCGATGTCGGGCTCGGTCGTGGCCACGACGATCCGGACGCTCGCGCGCCAGGCTCCGATCGATGCGATCAAGATCGGCATGCTCGCCACCCGCGAGATCGTGGAATCGGTGGCGGACTGCCTGCGCGAGATCTCGCACGGCCCGGTGGTGCTCGATCCGTTGATCGCGTCGGGCACCGGCGTCCCGTTGCTCGAGGGCAGAGCGCTCGACGCGCTCGTCGCGCGGCTCGTTCCCGAGGCCGACGTGCTCACACCCAACGTGCCGGAGGTGGAGCGCCTGACGGGCCGTGCTGCTGCGAGTTGCGAGGGCGAGCTGGCCGCCGCTCGCTGGCTCCGTGAGCGCGGGGCGCGCGCGGTGTTGCTCAAAGGCGGGCATCGCGAAGGGGAGCCCGACGATCTGTGGGTGGATGTGGCGCGCACGATCCGATTGCCGGGTCGACGCATCGGCGAGGGGCGCATCCACGGCGCCGGCTGTGCGCTCGCTTCGTGGATCGCCGCCGGACTGGCGCTCGGGCTCGACGGGCTGGCGGCCGCGCGCCGCGCCAAGGCCGAGGTGGCGGCGGCGATCGAATGCGCCGAGGTCCAACCGAACGGCGTCCGCTACCTGCGCTGGTGAAGTCCGTGCTCACGCGGCGCGTGGCGCCGGTGAGCCGCGCGCACGGCTGCGGATTCAGGCGCCCGGCGGAACCGTCGCGGTGGCCGCCGGCGGGGGCTCACGCGCCCCCGCCGAGAAGCCGCGATCCGCTGCGACCTGGGATTACGGCGCGACCTGGAATCGCAGCGCGCGCCGGTCCTCGCTTTCGCCCACCTTGAGCGTGCTCATCAACGTGTAGCTACCCACGGCGAGGTTGCTCGGCAGCGCCGATTCGAGCGTGGCCGAGAAGGCACCATTTTGCGGTCCGAGCTTTCGCGAGACCGACAAGAAATCCACGGCGCTGCCGTTGGGGTCGAGCACCTGCAGGGTGATCGAGCGCGGCTCGTCGGCCGACGCGTCCTGGATCTTGTACTTGAGCGTCACGTAGAGCTTGTCGCCGAGACGGAAGCTCGATTGCTGGGCTTGCTGCGAGCCGTCGTTGTTGACGTTGACCTTCGTGATCCGCACCTCACGCCCGGCGGGCGACGGTGCGGCAACCTGCGGGATGGGTTCCGGAGCAGGGGCCGGCGCGGCCCGCGGCGGCTCGACGACGGGGGGAGCCGGCACCGGGGCGGGGACGGGCGCCAGCGCTTCCGAGGGCACCGACCGGGGCGCGGGCTCCGGCGTGACCGGGCGGGGCGGAGGCGTCACCACGGCGACGGGTGGCGCAGGCGGTACCGCTCGGCCCATGCGCTCGAGCTGACCCTCGAGCTGCTCGTTGCGCGACTCTGCGGCCGCGAGCTTGGCCTCGGTCTGGTGGAGCATCTGCTCCACGGCCTCGCGCACCATCTCGGCGACGCGCAGCTGCTTCTCGGCGTCGGTGCGGGTGGCGAGCTTTTCCTTGAACTCGGCCTCGAGATCCGTCTTCGACTTCTCGAGCGTGGTGATCTGGTTCTTGGCCGCCGCGAGCTCGTTCTGCAGCGCCAGGATCTCGTTGGTGGAGCGGCTGATTTCCTTGTTGGCGTCCTGCCCCTTGGACACGGCGTCCTTGAGGTTCTGGTTGGCCGCCATGGCGCTCTGCCGGAGCCCCTCGGCCTCGGACTCGATCTGTTGCCGGGCGCGGTTGGCATCGGCGAGCTGAGCGTTGAGGGCTTCGACCTGCGTGAGCAGCGACGCCCGCTCCTTCTCGAACTGCGCACGGGAGGCGGCTGCCTGCTCGAGGTTGGCCGAGGTGCTCTTGGTCTCCTCGGCGCTGCGATTGAGCGCGGTCTTGAGCGACTCGTTCTCGGTCGCCAGACGCTTGGCCTCGGCGTCGGTGGCGGCGCGGGTCCGGGTGAGCTCGTCGAGCCGCGCGCGCATGGCGGTGTTCTCTTCGCTCACCCGCTTGATCTCGGCGCTCAAGCGCTCGTTCGTCTGCGCCAGCGATTGGCTGTCGCTCTGCAACCGATCGAGGTTGGCCTTGAGCGTTCCCGCCTGGTCGCTCGATGCGCGCACCTTGTCGGAGAGCAGCGCGCTCGAGCTCATCTCCTTGTCGAGCTTCGCCTGCAGGTCGGCGCGCTCGGCCTCGGCCCGCTTGAGGCGCGCGTCGAGGTCGGCGTTGGTGCCGGTCAGGTCCTGGATGCGCTGGCGAAGCTGCTGGTTCTCGCGGCCTTTCTCCGCCTGCGCAGGACCGAGGTCCGCGATTTGCTTCTCCGCTTGGGTGGCACGGGTGCTGGCGGCCTGGGCGTCGCGCTGCAAGCGATCACGCTCGGCCTTGACCGACTCGAGCTCGATCTTCTGCTGGTTGAGCAAGGTGGTGATCTGCTGGACCTGGTTCGACAGGTCCTGGCGCTCGCGGAGCAAGCGCTCGCGCTCGCTGCTCGTGGCCTGGCCGGAGACCTTGGCGTCGAGGGCGGCGCGTTGCGCGTCGGCGATCGCCTGCTTGGCGGCATCCACTTCCTGACGGGACTGGTCGGTGCGGCGCTTGAGCTCCGCCGCGTCGCGGGCCATCCGGTCGATCTCGGCCTGCGCGCTCGCCTTTTCCGTCTGGAGCTGGCTCACGCGTGACTCGAGCTCGGCCTTCTCGTTGACCACCGCGACCATCTTCTCGACCAGCTTCTCCTTGTCCTGGCGGGCGTCGCGCTCGCGCGCCAGGAGCTGCTCGCGCTCGGTCTTGAGCGCTTCGGCGTCGCGCGAAGCGGCGCTGAGCTGGCTTTGCAGGTCGCGGAGTTGCGCCTGCGCCTTCATGAACTCCTGAACCAGGAGCTCGTGGTCGCTGGAGCGAATCACGTCCTCCGAGCTCGCGCCCGACTTGCTCGGGGCCGGCGTGCTCTTGCTTTGCGCGAACGCTGGAGCCAGGGGTGCGATACCGCTCGCGAGGAGCACGACGAGCACTGCCCTCGGCAGGGACGTGGGAAACATTCGTGGATCCTCCCTTCGTCTGCAGCCGCGAAAAACGGCGCAACGGGGGTCGAAATCGTCGAGGTCTATATCAGGGTTCCGTCGAAAGATGCAAGGATTATCCGAGCTTTCGCCGTGTTCGCGACGAGAGCTCGAGCGCGCTCGGTGCGCCGCGCCGGGGCTCTTCTCAGGCTGGAAGCGTGGTACCGCAGTGGGGGCAAAACCCCACGATCGGGTCGATGGGACGTGAGCAGCTCCGGCAATGCGACGGCGGCGCGCCGGCGCGACCGCTGCGGGGCGCCTCGGCGATCGAGAGGAGCAAACCCTTCGCCGCCATGGCACGACGCAGCGCGGCGACGAACGCCTCCGGCAAGTCGCCGAGGATGAGCAGCTGCTGGTTGCGCGCGCGCAGTCGCGTGCGGCGGTCGAGGCTGCCGCTGGTCTCGATGCCCTCGATCGCCTCCAGCGCAAGCTTGAGGTCGCGTGCGCCCATCGCACGGTCGAGGACTCCGACCGGGGTGAAGGTCACCCGGCGGTTGGTGAGGTGGAGCATGCCGCTCTGGGTGATGAGGCGGCTGACGAAGAGATTCACGCGCGCCTCGGCGAGCACCTCTTCGCGGGGACTGGCCTCGCCATCCGGGGTTCGGCTGAGCAGGGCGCGTAGCTCGCGCTCCAAGTTGTCGAAGTTGCGCCCGACGAATCGGAACGTCTTGATCGCCGTGCGCAAGGTGAGCTTCTTGGTGGCGTCGCCCTCGCTGCCGAGGCGCTGGATCTCGTCGACGGCGACCGTCACTCGCTCGGCGCCGACGGCACGATCGATCGTACCGGTCGGCACGAACACCAGGCGTACGTTGGTGAGGTGCAGGATCCCGGTCTGGGCGAGCATCCGCGAGATGTAGTAAGTGGCCCTGACGCGCTCGATCTCGCGTTCGCTCGGCTCGAGAACGACGTCTGTGGCCATCTCGAGCGGTCTCCGGGAGGCCGCGCCTGCTGCGAAGCGGCGGAATTTGACGGCCGCGTTTGTATAGGGCAGAAGCTCCGTGAACGTCAACGAATCTCCCCGAGGCGCATGCGGGCACGGCGCCCCGCGGTGGGGGCGGACGGTGCCCGGGCGCGCGCCCGAACGGGACTTCCTGTGAGCCGGGTCACGCGCTCGTCGCCACCGGTGGCGGCCCGCGGTGATCGGGGGCGTCCCTAGCGCAGCGGTCGCATTTCGAGCATCGCCCAGCGTCGCCCGCCTCGGTCGGGCCAGGAGTCGAGCCATGCGAACCTGTCATGCGTGCGGCACGGAGGTGGGCTTCGACGGTCGCGTGGGCTTTCGCGACGAGTGCACCCGTTGCTTGCGACCGCTGCACATCTGCCGCAACTGCCGGCATTGGGACGAGGCGGCGGGCGGCATCTGCCGCGAGCCGGTGGCCGAGAAGGTGCGGGATCCCGAGCGCGCGAACCTGTGCGAATGGTTCCTCTTCCAGGAGGGCGAGCGCGGCGATGCGCAGGCGCTGGCGGCGGCCCGCGCCGCCGCCGAGAAGCTCTTCAAGGGCTGACGGTCCCTGGGGCGCCGCGCCGAGCGCGCACCCGAGCGTCAGCCGCGCGGGCGCTGGGCCGCCATCGAGCGCGGCGCGGTGACGCCCTCGCCGCCGAGCTGGACCACGGCGCGCTGCGCCGCCGCCGCGGGCGCGGCGCGCTTGACCCCTTGATCGCGGCTGCGCAGCTGGCGGTACTCGGCCTCGGTGAGGATCAGGTACTCGTAGCACCGCACCCGCTGGTTCTCGAAGCCCTTGAACACCGGCTGGTGCGGGATCTCGCGGATCAGGATCATGCGATCGATCGCCGGGTCCTTGTAGATCAGCAGGAAGGCATAGTGCTGGAAGGGCGACTTCGCGTCGCGGGTCTCCTCGGGGTCGTAGCGCGGGAAGTTCTCGGCGCGCACTTGCTCGCGCAGCTCCTGGAAGGTCGAGTCGAGCGACACGATCCCGTTGTTGTTGAGCGTGCCTTCCACGTCGATCGAAGCGCGGAAGATCCGTAACGGATCGGGCTCTCGGCTGGGGTTGGGGCCTTGCAGATACTTCTCGCCCGCCTTGCCGGTGGTGAGGCGCGAGGTGAGGTTGATGACCTGCCCGATGCGCCGGAACTCCTCGCGTGGCATGCCGTCGAGCGCGGTGCCCTGGTAGATCGAGATCAAGGCGCTCTCGCCGGTGCCGATGCCGACCCGGATGCCGTCCACGAACGGGCTCTCCATCGGGCTGTCGAGGACGCGGCGCTTGATCACGCGCTGGCTCTCGTAGTGGTCGTAGAAGACCGAGACGTAGCGCACGGCATCGATCGCGCGTTCGAAGCTCTCGAAGACCGCATCGCCCTCGAAGGACTCGGGGCGGCCATCGAACTCACCGAGCCGGTCGCGTCGGATCGCGAACAGGTTCTGGATGGCGAGCCCCGCGTACTCGTTCAAGACCTCGCGGGTGCGGCGGCTGAAGCCGATGATGTCGAAGAGCGCGTACGTGCCCCAGCGGTTGTGGTTGTAGAGGTGGTCGCGATCGAGGGTGATGGGCACCGTGCGCTCGCTCAGCACGATGTCGTGGAGGTAGGTCGCGCCCTCCTCGATTCGCACCTCGCGGATCAAGCTCCGCAGCGCGTTCAGGAAATCCCAGATCAACAGATCGTTGGTGACCACCGCGAAGGCGCGCGCCAGCTCGCGCAGCCGCGCCAGGCTGGTGAGATCTCGCTTGAGCTCGCGCGGGTAGTCGGCGCTGGTCAGGTGGAAGAGCACGTATCGGCTCACGTCCTCACGATGGGCGAGGCGGTGGGCCCAGTCGTCGCGGGCCGTGGGCGGCGGGCCGTCCCGCATGAACGCTTCCTGGAGGAAGAGCGCGCGGCCGCTGGGGCGGCCGTGCTCGAGGTCGTCGTAGTCGCGGCGCAGCGTCTGCTCGACGACGTCGAAGAGACGCAGGAACGAGTCGGGGTCGATCCCGTAGTCCTTCACCAGGAAGACGCTGCGCAGGTTGGGGCGATGGTAGAGCGAGTCGGGGCGCTCGCTGTCGATGAGCCGGCTCTCGGTCAGCATCTTGAGCAACGGGTTCGCGAACACGCGCTCGGTCCACGGCCCGGGCTTGGTGCGATGGAAGACGTGCCGGAGGGAGGCGTTGGCGAGACGGTGACGGGTGGCCAGGCTGGCCAGCACCAGACGCTTGACGCGCCCGTAGCGCGCGGGGTCGCGGCCCAGCAGGTGGTTGAGTCGGTGGTGGGCGTTGAGCGCCGTGGCGATGCGCTCGCTGAGGAGCAGCCAAACCACGTTCTCGAACTTGAAGATCCCGCCGCCGCTCACCGCCTTGACCAGCAGGTCGGAGAGCGCCTCGACGTAGCGCTCGCCGAACAGCCGTTGCTCGGCGTCGGGGCTGGTCAGGTCCTCACGGTGGTGAGGGTCGTCGAGGTGCTGATCGATCAGCCGATTGACGAGCTTCTCGAGCTCGCGATCGAGGTCGTGATTGGGCGCGACCGGGAAGCCCTCGCCGATGATCTCGTCGGGCGTGCCGATCTTCGAGAGGTGGGGGATCTCGTTCTCGATGCCGGGCAAGAGCCGGCGCAGCGTCGCGACCGAGGTGCCGAATCGGCACTTGCGCGCCACGGTTTCGAGACGTTTGAGCTCACCCATGGGTCGGATCGCGAATCGGGGATTCCGAACGCGGTTCCCCGACCGTCAACCGAGCAACGATCGTGCCGTCGCCGGGCCGAGCAGCGGGCGAAGTATTCTCAATGATTTCGGGCGGGACCTTCGTCCGCGCGAGCACGTGGGTGCATCCTCGACCGGTTTCCGCCAACGCGGTGACAGTCGATGACGCTTCGTTGCAACTGTCTCGATGGGGCGCCCGCCGGAGGCGGAACGCGAATGGGGACGGCGCGAGGACCCGGGTGGGCTGGGGTCCGTCAGGCGAGCGGCGCGGCTGCGGTGGCGGGCTCGAGGCGCGGCGACGCGGCGTCGCGGGGACGCCCGTAGAACGCGCGCTTGCCCGCGACCCAGCCCTTGTAGAGGAGCTGGGCTCGGTTCGGCGTCTGTCGCAGGACCCGCAGCACGCGACGCGGCTGGGTGTAGAACCGCCGATAGCCGCGGTTGCGGATGTCGAGGAGCTCGTCGTCGCTCAGTCGCGAGCGCTGGCTCTTGGGCGTCTGGTAGTCGTAGCCGGTGATGGCGTCGAGCGTGAACTCGGTGCGATGCCCCTCGCCGGCGCTCGGGCTCACCGAGTCGTCGTAGTAGTTGACGATCGAGAGCGAGATCGAGTTGAGCGGCAGCGAGCACGCGAGGTCGATGGTTCGCTCCATCTCCTCGCGGGTCTCGTCCTCGAAGCCGATCATGAAGAAGCAGTGCGTGAAGATGCCGCGCTCGCTGCACTTGCGGATGGTCTCGCAGATCTTGGCGATCTGGCTGCGGCGTCCGAGCGACTTCTGGCGTTCCTCGCTCGCCGTCTCGATGGCGAACGCGGCGAAGATCGTGCCCATGCGCTTGAACTGGTCGAGCAGCTCGTCGTCGACGATCTCGCCGCGCAGCCCGTTGGGGAACGACCAGTTGAAGCGCATTCCCGAGGCGAGCACGGCGCTGCACACGCTCTTGGCGCGGGCCAGGTCGAAGTTGAAGATGTCGTCCTGCACGAGGATGTCGCGCACCTGGTAGCGGTCGTGAAGGATGCGCAGCTCCTCGATCACGTTCTCGGGCGAGCGGGCGCGGAACTTCTTCCCCTGCACGTGATGGCAATAACTACAGCGATACGGGCACCCGCGTGAGGTGAAGATCACCGCGTTGCGCTTCGCGACGAAGAGGTACTGGTTGGCGAACGAGAAGTCGTAGTCGGAGATGCGGACCAGGTCCCACGCGGGATGCGGGATGGCGTCGAGATCGGCGATGAACGGCCGCTCGGGAGTCTGGATCGTGATCCCGTCGGCGTTGCGCAGGGCGATGCCCGCGACCTGGGTGAGGTCGCCACCGGCGTCGAGGGTCCGCACCAGGTCGACGAGCGTCTCCTCGCCCTCGCCGATCACCGCCGCGTCCACGTTCGGGTCGCGCAGGATCGAGCGCCACGAGCAGCTCGCGTACGGGCCGCCGAAGATCATCGGCACGCGCGGAAGCGCGCTCTTCACGGCCCGTGCGACGCGATGCGCGACGGCGCCGTCGACGTTGAACGAGCCGATGCCGACCAGATCCGGCCCGAGCGCCACGATCCGCCGCGCGGCTTCCTCGGGCTCGGGATAGTCGACGAACAGGTCGACGATGTGGACGTCGACCTCGGGGAGGAACTTGCGCAAGTAGCTCGCGAGGTAGAGCAGGCCGAGCGGCAGGAAGCGCTCGGTGACCGACGAGCACATGGCCGAGCGGGCCAGGACGATGCGTTTGACTCGATTCATGCGCGATTCGCTGCGGGGACGGGAACGCGGCGCAGAATACCAGCCACGCCACGACCGGCCAACGAACGCGCTGCGGCGGGGCGTGCGAGGGGACGCGGCGCGCGCACGCCTGATACTCTCGGCGCGCCGTGGAAACCGCGCTCTACGACGAGTGGAACCGGATCGAGTCCCACCACTGGTGGTTCGTGGGGCGCGGCTCGCTCTTCGTGCGGATGTTGAGCCGCTACCTGGGGGCCGCGCGCCACCGCGTGCTCGACGTCGGATGCGGGACCGGCAGCAACGTGTTGCGGCTGGGGCGATTCGGGCAGGTGATCGGTCTGGATCCGTCGCGCGCGGCGCTCGGCTATTGCCGCGATCGCCTGGCGGGACGAGGTGCGCTCACCGGCGGCACGATGTCGTGCCTGCCTTTCGGCGCCGGTGCCTTCGACGTGGTGACCGCGTTCGACGTGCTCGAGCACGATGCGGATCCGGAGGCGTGCGTGCGTGAGGTGTACCGCGTGCTCGAGCCGGGCGGCTGGTTCCTCGCGAGCGTGCCGGCCTACCGGCTCATGTGGGGCGATCACGATCGGGTCGCGCACCACTACCGTCGTTATCGGCGCGCCGAGATCGAACGCTTGCTTCGCGACGCCGGCTTCGAGGTGGTCCGCTCCACCCACCTCAACTCGTTCTTGTTCCCGATCGCGTTCGTGTTCCGGCAGGTGAAGAACGCGATCGGCAAGCTCGTGCCCCACGAACCGCGCTCGGATTTCGGCGGCACCGCGCCGCCACTGGTCAACGGCGTGCTGCGGCGCATCTTCGAGGCCGAGGGGCCGCTCTTGGATCGCGTCGATCTGCCGTTCGGTCTTTCCATCGCCTGCCTCGCGCGTCGGCCGTGACCGCGGAGGGTCGCGAAGCAGGCGCCGCGGAGACGGCGCCGCGTGCGCCGGGCGTGGTCGAGCCGGTGACGCCGCCCGCGAGTGCCGGTGCCCTCGGAGTGGGCGAGGAGGCGCTCGGCTGGAGCGCGTTCGTCGCGGCGGTGGCGCTGCTCTGGCTCTGGCAGGGCCAAGGGCTGGTCGCCGGCCTCGGCACGCTCGGCGCGGACCTCGCGTGCTTCACGCCGATCGTGGCCGCGGGAGCGTGGCTCGCCGCAGCGCCCGCGCGACGCCGGCGGGCGCTGCTCTTCCTCGACTCGGCGTGCGCGAGCCCACGGCGCGCGGCGCTGCTCGTGACGCTGGTGCTGCTCGGCGCGGTCAAGGTGTACGCGGTGCCGGGGTTTCGTGAGCTGGACGGCGACGGCGCCTGCCACACCACGGCGGCGCGCCTGGTGGCCGACACGTTCGCCGCTCGCGAGTGGCCGACCTGGTCGAACGCGTGGGCGATGGGGTTCCCGTTCCTGCAGTTCTACCCACCGCTCTTCGCGTGGATCTCGGGCGGGCTCACGTGGCTCACCGACGATCCGCGCTTCGCGGTTCGCGCGGTGCTCGCGCTCGCGCATCTGGCCTCGGGGTGGGGCGCGTTCGCGCTCGGCCGCCGGCTCTTTCCGCGTCCCGGCGCCGCGATCGTGTGTGCGATCGGATACGCGCTCACGCCCTGGCATCTCTTCGAGGTCTTCCACTGGAACCGCTTCCCCACGGCGCTGATCTGGGCGCTGTGGCCGTGGGTGCTGTGGATCTTCGAGCGTGGCCGCGACGGCGCGCGTTGGGTGTTCGGTTGCGCCTCGTTGCTCGCGGTCGCGGCGCTCGCCCATCACGGCGCCGCGTTCTTCGTGGGCGAGCTGCTCGGCCTGTGGGCGCTCTTGCGCTGGCTCGAGCAGCCCGACGCGGTGCAAGCGGCGCGGGCGGGGCTGCGGGCGCTGGCGGCCGCCGGTGCGCTGGCGGTCGCGCTGGTGGCCTTCTTCGTGCTGCCGTACGCGCTCGAATCGAAGCTGACGTTCGAGCCTCCTGGCCTCGGCGGGGTTCGCTTCGACTTCGATCAGCCGCATCTCGCGACGGTCCTGTGGCCGGCGCGTCGCCCGGTCGGCCATTCGGGCTACCTCGGCCTCGCGCTGGTGCTGCCGGGCTGGGCGGGAGCGGCGCTCGCGAGCTTGCGTCGCCAGCGAGGGCGCTGGGCCACGGTCGGCTGCCTCGGTTACGCCTGGCTGCTCGCCTTGGGCCACGATCTCCCGATCTATCCATGGATCCCGTTCGCGAAGGCGCTCTTCTTCGGCGGGCGCTACCTGATCTTCGTGGCGCTCTTCCTGGCCCTCGGGCTGGGGCATCTGTGGTGCTGGCTCGAGGAGCGCGGTTGGTGGTCGAGCCCGAGCACGCGGGCGTGGGCACGGGCCACGGCGTTGCTGGTGTTGCTCGCCGACCTCGGCGGCACGACGTTCACCCGCTATCGGCATCCGTATCCGGCGGGGCGCACGGGCGAAGCGCGACGTCAGGCGTTCGAGTCTCTCGGCACGTCCGCCGGGATGGAGTTGGGCACCCGCGTCCTCGAGCTCCCCGATGCGCCACGTGATTACCTGTGGAGCGCGCTCTTGCCGCTCACCGCGCGACACGCCACCGCGGCGCCAGGGCTGTGGGGCACGCTGCGCTCCGGGATGTACTTCTTTCGCGGATGGGTGGACGTGGACGAGGCGTGGCACGCGAATCCGGGATCGCTTGCGCCGGGCTCCCTCGATCGGCTGGCGCTGAGCGCGACGCGCACGCTGCTCGCCACGCGCGCGGGCCCCACGGGTGATTCCACGCGTGTCACGGTGGATCTCGGCTCGCGCACCGGCTGGGTGATCGCCGCGTCGCGCTGGCGACCCATGAGCGACGACTTGGAGCTGCCGAGCGAGGGGTGGGAGCGGCCGTTCGGCGTCGACTCGACGCCGCCGGGTGCTTGGGATCGAATCGTCGCCGCGATGGCCATCGATCGTGATTCGGCGACGGCGCGCACGCTGATCGTGCGCCGCGAGCTGCCGCTCCTCGGTGAGCCGGGTCCTGACGACGAGCCGGCACGGCCCCGGCTCACCGTCGAGAAGGTTCACGTGACGCCGACCACGGTCACCGTCGATCTCGACCTCGACCGCGCCGCGTATCTGCGCTTCGCGCAGTCGTACTATCCGCATCAACGCGTGCGCCTCGACGGGCACCGGACGGATGCGGTGCCGGACGTCACCCACGCGACGGTTATCGCCGCGCCCGCGGGCCAGCACACGGTGCGCTTCGAGGGGGGCTCGTCGTGGCTGCGGCGGATCCTGGGCGCGCTCTCGTTCTCCGTGCTGTGCGCGGCGGCGGGATTCGAGGTCCGGGCGCGGGTTCGCGCGAGGCGCCACCCGTGAACGTCGCGATCCTCGCCGGTGGCGTCGGCGGCGCGCGTTTCGTGCGGGCGGCGAGCGCCGAGCTCGGCGCCGAGGCCATCACGGTGATCGTGAACACCGGCGACGATCAATCGTTCCACGGCCTCGAGATCTGCCCCGATCTCGACTCGATCGTGTACACGCTCGCGGGCGAGAACGACGCGCAGCGCGGTTGGGGGCTTCGCGACGAGAGCTTCCGCGCGTTCGAGTCCCTCAAGCGATTCGACCCCGGCGCGTGGTTCCAGCTCGGCGATCGCGACCTCGGCACCCACCTCTTCCGCGCCCAGGCGCGCGCGGCGGGTGTGCCGCTCTCGGAGATCACCCGGCGCATCGCGGGGACGTTCGGATTGCGTGAGGTGGTGTTGCCGATGAGCGACGACCCGGTGCGCACGCGCGTCGTGACCGAGCGCGGCACGCTCACGTTCCAGGAGTACCACGTGCGCGAGCGTTCGCTGCCGCGCATCGAGCGCGTGCGCTACCAGGGCGGGGAAGAGGCCGCCCCGGCCCCGGGTGTGCTTCGGGCGTTGGCCGCTGCCGACGTCATCCTGGCGGCCCCCAGCAACCCGGTGAGCTCGATCGGCCCGATCCTCGCCGTGCCGGCGATCCACGCGGCACTCGTGGGTGCCGCGGCGCCGGTCGTCGCGCTGAGCGGCATCCGGGGCGGATCACCGTTTCGCGGCGACGCCGACCGCTTCCTCGCCGGCGCCGGGCACGAGGTGAGCGCGCTCGGTGTCGCGCGGATCTATCGCGACTGGATCGACGGGTTCGTGCTCGACGTCGCGGACGCGGCGCTCGCGCCGGCGATCGAGCAGCTCGGTTTGCGCGTGGCCGACTGCGACACGGCTCTCGAGCCGCTGGAGCGGGGGCGGGAGGTGGTCCGTCGCTGCGTCGCGCTCGCCGCGACGCTCGCGTGATCTCCCCGCGGAGTCTGCCGATTGGTGTGGGCGTCGCATCCCGCGATGCGCCCCGCACCTTGCGCCCCACCAGGCGCCCCACCAGGTCTCGGCTGGCGCGCGCCGGATGTGCTACCCCTGGCGCGGTCATGAACGTCGTGCTGATTCCCATCAAGGAGCTGGGCGCGGCGAAGAGTCGCTTGCGGCCGGTGCTCGGCGACGCCGAACGGGAGCGCCTGGTGCTCGGCCTCGCCGAGAAGGCCATTCGCGCGGCGCTCGAGGCGGACGGCGTGGACCGCGTGCTGGTCGTGAGCCGCGATCCGCGGGTGCTGGCGCGCGCCGCGGAATGCCGAGCGCAGGTGGTCGCCGAGAGCTCGCCCACGCATGACGAGCGGGCGCTCAATCGCGCCCTCGACCAAGGCCGGGCGCGTGCCCTCGAGCTGGGCGCGACGGCGCTGGCGGTGCTGGTCGCCGATCTGCCCACCATCGAGCCCGCCGACGTGAGCGCGCTCTTCGAGGCCGCCCGAGGCGATGCTGCGGTCGTGCTGGCTCGCTCCCACGACGGCGCGGGGCTGGGGGCGCTGGTCGAGAGCCCGATCGCCGGCCTGCCGTTTCACTTCGGCGACGGGCGTGCGTTCGAGCATCATCTCCACGAGGCGCGCACGCGCGGGCTGGGGACGCGCACGCTCGACCGTCCCGGGTTGGCCCTCGATCTGGACACGACCGACGACTGGGCGCGCCATCGCGACGTGCTGGGGCGCGCGTGGCCGGTGGGCGCGGTGCACGACCGGCCCGCGCGCGTCGTTCACACGCGATGAGCCCGCGCACGTCACCGCGTCGCGTGTCGCTCGCGGCGCTGCCGGGGATCGGGGCCATTCGGCCGGGTGACGACTTGGCGGCGCTGATCGCCGACGCGCTCTCGCGCGCCGGCATCACCTTGGCTCGCGGCGACGTGCTGGTGGTCTGCCAGAAGGCGGTGTCCAAGTCGGAGGGGCGGATCGTCCGGCTCGTCACCGTCGCGCCGAGCGCATTCGCGCGACGCATCGCCGCGACGCTCGGGAAGGATCCGCGCGTCATCGAGGTGGTGCTCGGCGAAACGCGGCGCATCGTGCGCATGAGCGACCATGCCCTGATCTGCGAGACCCATCACGGATTCGTGTGCGCCAACGCGGGTGTCGACTCGTCGAATCCGGTGCGACCGGGCACCGTGACGTTGCTCCCGCGGGACCCGGACGCCTCCGCCGCCGCGCTGCGCGCAGCGCTCGGGCGGCGTTTGCGGGTGCGACCGGCGGTGGTGGTATCGGACACGTTCGGTCGGCCGTTTCGCGAGGGCCAGGTCGATGTCGCGATCGGCGTCGCGGGAATGCCGGCGTGGCGCTCGCTGCGCGGCGAGCGGGACCTGAGTGGCCGGCCGCTCCAGGCGAGCGCTCCAGCCGAGGCCGACATGCTGGCCGCCGCGGCCGGCCTGCTGATGCGCAAGGACGGCGGCGAGCCCGTGGTGCTCGTCTCGGGCTTCGCGCATCGCGCCGGTCGGGGGCGCGCCCGCGACCTGGTGCGTCCGCGTGCCGCGGATCTCTTCCGGTGAGTTGCGAAGCTCGAACACGAACGCCGCGGGCTCGGGCCCGCGGCGTTCGTGACGCGACGAGGAGGCTGGCGTGGCCTTTCGCGCAACAGGGTCGGGCGGGATGCGTTCCCCCGCAGGCGCGTTGGGCGGCCGCCTCGTCAGGCGGCGGACTTGCCGGTGGTGACGCGCATCCGCTCGAGCGTGGCCTTGTTGCGGCTGCCAGCGGGGCGTCCGCGCCGCGGGGTGAACGGCATGTGCACCGTGGGCGTTCCCTTCGGCGCGTCGATGAGCCCCTTCTCGATCGAATAGTGGACGAGGTGGGCCAGCCGATGGAGGTGCAGCTTCTCCATGATGCGCGCGCGGTGGATCTCGACCGTCTTGACGCTGATGCCCAAAAGCTCCGCGACGTCCTGGTTGCGGTTGCCGAGCACGAGCAACTTCAGTACCTCGCGCTCACGTGGGCTCAGGGATTCGAACCGGCTTTCCGCGGCGGGGCCGTCCTCGCGCGCCGGCGTGCGAACCAGCGTCGCGGGCAACGACTTGTGCAGGTACACCTTCTTGCCGGCGAGCGCCGTCTGGATGGCGTCGCGTAGCTCGTTGAGGGTGGCATCCTTGACCACCACGCCTCGGGCGCCGGCCTCGACCGCTTCGAGGATCAGGTCCTCGCGGGTGTTGCGCGTCAGCAGCACGACGGTGGTGGATGGTGCCGCCTTGCGGACCTGGCGCGTGAGCACGGCGCCGTTCCAGTACGGCAGGTCCATCTCGCTGAGCAGCACGTCCGCCTGCGTGCGCTTCACGACCTCGGCCGCCGTCGGCCCGTTGTCGGCTTCCCCGACCACCGCGAGGCCGGGCAGCTCGGAAAGCAGAAGCTTGAGGCCGTCCCGAAACAGACGTTCGTGGTCGGCGATGACGATGCGCTTGGTGTCGGGTGTGGTGTTCATGTCCACGAGCGTAGCGCGAATTCAGCGGATAGGCAATCATCCTGATCGGGAGTGGAAACGAAAGGTCGACCGGGCAGAGTGCCCGAACGTGGTGGACGCAGGGGAATGCCCGATCGAGTGCGCGACGAGCGTCCCGATGCCCTGTTTTTGCGGCAAATGCCGCATTCCCGAGGCGAGGTCCGCGTGAGGATCCCTCCGACACGTCGGGCAATGTGGATGGCGGTGGTGGGTGTGGCGCCTATTTTCTTCCTGTGCGTCTTGACCCACGCGTGGACCCACCCGGCGGTGGTCGACGGGTTCGTGGCGCTGGTCGCTCGCGCCCACCTGGAGCCGATGCACGGCGTGGTGATCTGCAACGTGCGCATCACCGATCCGCTCGCGGACGAGCCGGGAGGTGCGCTCGATCTGCGCATCGTCGACGGCTCGATCGTCGCGATCGGGCCGGCGGCCTCGCTGGCGCCCGCGCCGGACGAACGTGTCCTCGAGGCCGAGGGTCGTGCGCTCACGCTGGGCCTCGTCGACGCACATGCGGCAGCGGTGTTCCGCGATCCGCTGCGCCGCGTGCTGCCGCCGGCGATCGTGCGCGACGCGCTCAGGCTCGAGGCGCGCGCGGGAGTCACGTCGGTGCGCGATCTCGGGTCGCCCGCGGCCGCCGTGCGCCGGCTCGCCGCAGCCGTGGGCACGCGTCTGCTGGGACCGTCCATTCACCCGGGTGGACCGTGGCTCACGCTGCACGGCGAGGTGGAGTCGGCGGAGGATCCGTTCCGGCATCCGGCCGAGTCGTCACCGGCAGCGTCCACCGACGACGTGGTGCGCGCCATCGCCGATCTCGCCCGCGGCGAGGGTCGATGGCTCGCCGTCGATCCGCCCGCCGGCGGCGACACCCCCGAGCGGCGAGCGCTGGGCGAGGTGGTGGCGCGAACGGCGAAGGAGCGCGGCCTGCGGCTCGCGGTGCGCGCGCTCGACGAATCCCAGCTGCGCTGGGCGCTCGACGCTGGCGCCGGATCGATCGAGGAGCTGGCGCGCTACCCCGACGAGCTCGCGCCGGAGCTGGTCGCGCGCATCGCCGCGTCGGGCGCGGTGATCGTGCCGCTCGCGCACCTCGCGCGGGTCGCCGAGGTCGGCTCGAACGGGGCGTACGAGCGCGATCGGCAGACGCGCTGGATCGGCCGGGCGTCGTGGTGGGGGGAGCTCGCGCGCCTCGATCGCGCGATCCGCGCGCGGCACGCGAGCCCCGAGGCGCGCGCCGCCGATCGCGCGCGGCTCGAGCGCTTTCGCGAGAACCTCGCGCGCCTGGTCGCGGCGCGGGTGCCGATCGCGATGGGCACAGGGGCGCCGCGGCCGTTCGCGTTCGCGGAGCGCCCCGGCGACGAGATCGAAGCGCTGGCCGCTGCGGGGCTGGTGGGCGAGGAGCTCGTGGAGGCCTGCACGCGCAGCGGCCGCCTCCTCCTCGATGGTCCGCGGGCGAAGCCGCGGATCGCCGTCGGCGCGCCAGCCGATCTGGTGGTCTGGGAATGCGATCCGGCGCGTGAGGTGCGCTGCTTTGCGCGTCCCCGCTGGGTGATCGCGGCGGGCCGCGTGCTGGACGGCCGGAACGACTCGCCGGCGCGTCCCTTCTTGTGAGCGCCGGCCCGCTTCGACCGACGCTTGGCGCGCGCTGGGCGGAGGCTGCTCGGGATCAGCGTTCGGGCGAGCCCTGGGCGCGGTCTGCCTCGCTCGCGAACCGGAACTCGACCCGAGCGGGAGCGCAGTCCTCGCGCCCGGTCAGCACCACGCGGACGCGCCACGGATTGAAGTCGCCGAAGGAGCGCCAGACCTCGCGTGGGTAGGGCCCGAAATCGTGCGCGTTGCCGACCAGCGGCATGTGACCGACGGTGTGGAATCGGCCTTCGCCGAGCTCGTATTCGAGCATGTAGCGAAGATCGGCGCGTCCCGCCCAGCGCGCTCGCACCACGCCCGCATCGGCCTCGAACGTGAGCGACGCGCCGTCGCGCGGCGCCTCGATCGAAGGACACGGTGCATCGGCGGGGACCGCGTCGGCGACCGTGGCGTCGCGCGGCGGGCGATCGACGAAGAAACCGGGGTCGTGCTCGGCGAGGTAGCGCGTGAGCGTGGTGCGCAGCTGCGTTTCCTCGGAGAGCCCCGTTCCGCCGAGATCCGTGCGCTCGCGTGGATCGCTGGCGACGTGGAAGAGCCGCGCGCGCGGTTGCCCGCGGGCGAGGACGAGCTTCCAGCCGCGCTCGCGGATGCCGGCCAAGCGCTCGCCGTCGCGGGCGGGTGGAGTCTGATAGCCGGCGATCGCGCTCTCCAGCATCGCGGGGGCCGGCGGCAAGGTCTCGCCGCGAACGAGGGGAAGCAGGCTGCGGCCGTCGAGACCCGTGGGGGCGGCGACGTCGACGGCGTCGAGCAGCGTGGGCATGAGGTCGACCCCGCGCACCGGCTCGGCGATGCGCAGCCCGCCGTGCGCGCCACCCGGAAACCGGATCAGGAGCGGGATCCGGATCAGCTCCTCGAAGAGCGTGGCGTGCAGCGTGGTGGACGCGTGTCCGACCCAGCCGTGGTCGAAGAGCTCCTCGCCGTGATCGGCGCTGATCGCGAGCACCGAGCGATCGAGCAGGCCCCGCCGCTCGAGGCGCGCGAGGACGTCGCCCAGCCACGCGTCCATCGCGTGCACCTCGCCGTCGTAGAGCCGAGTCACGGCCTCGCGATCGGCGGGTAGCGCGAAGGCGAGACTGTCGCGCGGCACGATCACGTCGCGCTGCACGGCTGCGAGCCCCTCCGAGACCGGCGCCGTCGCGGCTGCGCTGGGCCACACGGCGCGTACCTCGGACTCGGGCGCGCGATAGGGCAGGTGGACGTAGCGGTAGTGGTACCAGAGGAAGAACGGCTCCTCGGGGCCGTGCTCGAGCCAGCGCGCGAGCTCGTCCGGACCGCCCTCGTCGCTGAAGAATTCCTGGAGCGGCGGGCCGAATCCGAGGTTCGCGTAGTTCGGGATCGACGTCAGGTACACGAGGTTGGGGACGCGATAGCCGCGACCCGCGAGCTCGGTCGCGAGCGTGGGCGTGCCGGGCGCGACGCTCGCGGCCGGGCCGGTGACGCCGTGCCGAACCGCGAAGAGCCCGGTGAGCAGGCTCACGAGCCCGGGGCTGGTCCAAGCGCTCGAGGAAACCGCGTCCTCGAAGAGCACGGACTCGCGCGCGAGCTCGTCGAGATGCGGGCTGGTCGGATGCGCGTAGCCGTACGCGCCGAGGTGATCGGGCCGGAGCGTGTCGATCGTGAGGAGGATGACGTTGGCGCGCGGATGGCGAGTCGTCTCGTGACGCGCGGGACGCAGCGCCCGATCCCCGTCGCGTCCGAGCAGCGCGAATGCCGCCGCCAGCAGGCCCACGACCAGCGCGAGCGTCAGCGCGGCGCGGCGGCGCATCGGTGCGGCAGCTCAGTCGGGGACGCGTTCGCGGGTCAGGGTCGCGGCGTCGACGACGATCGCGCGTGGAAAGGCCGCCACCGTTCCCGATCGCACGAGCACCGTCGCCAGCTCGCCTGCCGGCACGAACTGCTGCGCCAACGACTGCACACCGCGCAGGCCCGGCAGCGCCACGGTGTCGGTGGTCAGGAAGCGAAATCCGGTGGCGGTCTCGCGAAGCTCGCTCATGAACGCGCTGCTGAAGGTCTGCAGCTCGCCGCTCTCACGGCCGTGGTAGGCGCCGCTGTAGCGCAGGCGGACGAACCAGCGCTCGCCGGCCCGAAACGCCTCGTCGATGGCGATCTCGAAGCGCTCGGGCTGGGTGCTGACCGCGGCGGCGCTCGCACGAGCCAGCTGCTCGGCGCGCGTCTGCCCGCTCGGTCCGCGAAAGCGCTCGTCGAAGAAGGGCTCGAGTGCCTCCACCGCGCCGGATCGGGCCGCACGCTCGAGCTCCGCGATCGCCGCCGCCACGCGGCCGTACTCGGGAGAGGCGGGGTCGAGGCGCTGTGCGTCGTGCGGCAACGCCAGGAGGACCAGCAGGCGCGGCCGAGCGGAGTCGGGATCGACGATGACCGAGACGCGGTAGCGCCCCGGCGGAACGGCGTCGTCGCGAAAGAAGCGGCCGCGCCCCTCGACGACGTGATCGCTCGGGCTTGGGGTGGCCGGCGCGATGGGAGTGAGCACGACCCGGTAGCGGTCGGCGCCGAGCACGGAGCCGGTCACGCTGCCGACCCGGCTGGCCGTCGTCCCGGTGGCGGGTCGACCGTCGACGAGCCCGAGGCAGAGCCCCAGCGCCAGCGCGGCGCACACGCCGAGGATCGCACGCGGGTGGAAGGGCATCGGCGGCTCAGGCTGGGCCGAGAATGTCGGATTCGACGGACATCGCGGTGCGGCGCGCCCAAGCTACCACAGGGCCGAAGCGCCGTGGCCGAGAAACGCCGACGTGCGCGCCTCGCCCCCGATTTTCCTCGTTTTTTCTTGACAGCCGCGTGCGCGAGCCCTAGGATGCCGCCGAAATCCTGGAAATCCAGACGCTTATCCAGATCTCCGGAGTGTTTGGTCGAACCATTTCCGGGCCGCCAGGCGAGTTGGTCGGGCGCTCGGGCAAGAAGGGGGAGCGATGAGGAACGGCGTGCGTAGCGCACTTTCCGTTCTCTTGGCGGGTGCCGCGTTCTCGACGGTAACCACCGCAACGGTCGGACGGGCGGAGGAATCCGAGGCGGCTCGAGCCCCCGCGGAGTCCACCCCGGCGGCCCCGAGTGCCGAGGCCCCCGCGCCTGCGGCAGCGGCCACGGACGACTCGAAGCCGGTGTACGTCGTCAAGCAGGGCGACACGCTTTCGGGCCTGGCGAAACGCTGCCTGGGCGACGGCGAGCGCTGGCGCGAGATTCACCACAAGAATCCACAGGTGAAGAACCCGCACTGGATCTACCCCGGCGACGAGCTCTTGTTGGATTGCGGTCAGGGCGCGTCCGGCGAGACCAAGGTCGCGGCGGCGGCTCCGGCGGCTGCCGAGACCGAGCCGGCGACCACGGCCACGCCAGCCGAGCCCGCGGCCGCGCCCGAGGACAGCGCTGGCGCCGCCAAGCCGATCGGTCAAGCCGCGAGCAATGCCACGGCGTTCCGCGTGACGGAATCGCAATACGCCTACATCGTGTCTCGCCGTGAGCTGCCCGTCGCGGCGCTGGCCGGCAACATCGATCGGATCAACTACTTCGGCCAGAATCAGCGGGTCTACCTGAACGCCGGGAAGAACTCGGAGTTCCAGGTCGGCGATCGTTTCTCCATCTATCGCGACTCCGAGATCGTCGCGCATCCGGTCACGGGAAGCGTGCTCGGCTACATGACGCGAATTCTCGGGGATCTGGTGGTGGAGGAGGTATCGGACAGTAGCTCGATCGGACGCATCATCCAGGCCTTCGAGACGATCCAGCCGGGCGATCTGCTGGCGCCTTACGTCGACGTGAGCACCGCCATCTCGCCTGTCGACAGCGACCGCGCGCTGAACGGGATCATCGTGGGCTCGCCGGCGATCGCCACCGATATCGTCGAGCGGCGCAGCATCTTCCTGGACAAGGGCAAGAAGGACGGCGTGAAGGCGGGGAACGTCGTGGGCATCTACCGCGGCAGCCAGGTGGCGGCCGATCCGATCACGGGTCACGAGCTTGATCTCCCCCGCGAGCTGATCGGCAAGGCGATCGTGTTCCGCGTCGAAGACGCGACGGCTTCGGCCTGGGTGTTCTCGAGCAGCCGCAACCTGCTGATCGGCGACCAGGTGAGCTTCGAGTAGTCGTATCCCCCGCGCTCGTACGCGCGAACGGCGCTGTGTCCGCGAGGACGCAGCGCCGTCGTTGCTCCCGGGGGGCGGATGAGTGGTGCTGCGCGGCGCTCATCCGCGCGGGCGAAGCCGCGGCGGGTGAGCCATCAACGATCGAGCCCGAGCGCCGCGGCCTCCGGGTCGGCCACGGCAGTCGGGCTCAGGCGCTGCCGCAGGCGCGGCCCGGACCGTTCGGCCCGAGCCGTGGCGCGCGACTCAACACTCCGAATAGCCGCACGAGAAGCACTTGAAACAGCCGTCCACGTTGGCCGCGGTGGCGTTGCCGCAGTCCGGACACACCTGCATGAAGGCGCCGCCCGTCGGCGCGCCGCTACGCGCCATCACGGTGCCTTCGGTCGCCGCCGCGCTGGCCGCCATGGTCGCCTCGCCCAGCGCGGCGCTGGCGGGGGTGCCGATGATCCGCGACTGATCGAGGTGCTCGAGCAGCTTCTCGAGGCAGCGCCCGATCCCGTCGGGCACGCTGCGCACACGGTCGGGGCCGAAGCCCACCGAGCGGCTGGTCGCGATACCGCGGATCTGCTCGATGGCGAGCTCGAGACGGGTGCGGGACGGGATCTCGACGTTGAGGCGCAACAGCAAGCTGATGAGCCGTCCGATCGCGTCGGTATCCGCGTCCGTGTCGCTGCCCGCCTTGGACAGCGTGACGAACACGTCGAAGGGCGATTGCGTGCCCGGCTCGGTGTTGAGGGTCACGTGCACGCGGCCGATGGGCGTCTGGACGGAATGGGTGAACCCCTGGCGAGGCACGTGCGGCAATCGCTTGACCGGCTCGATGACGGTGGGTTTCGGTGGTGCGGCCGGCTGCGCTGTCGCGACCGCGGTGCTGGGCTCGGCCTCCGGCAGCTTCACGAGGACCTGCTCCTCGCGCGAGCGGTCGCGGTAGACGGTGCCGCCCTTGCAGCCGAGCTCGTAGAGCTTCCGGTAGAAGGTCTTCACGTCTTCCACCGAGAAGTCGTGCGGCAGGTTGCAGGTCTTGGAGATCGCCGAGTCCACGTACTTCTGCGCCACCGCCATCATCTCGACGTGGTCGAGCGGGCTCAGGTCCTCGGTGGTGCGGAACTGGGGCGGCAGCTCGGTGGTGTTCGCCGGCAGCGCCATCGCCTGGCAGTAGTCGGTGACCACCGCCTCGTTGACCAGGTGCGAGCCGAGGCGCCCGCGCCGCTCGAACTGGAACATGAAGAACGGCTCGATGCCGGTGCTGGTCGCCATCATGGTGCCGGTCGTGCCGGTGGGCGCCACCGTCAGCAGCGTCACGTTGCGCACGCCGTGGTTCCGGATCCGCTCCCGCAGCCGCTCCGGCAGATTGCGGGTGAACTCGCTCTCCAGGAACTTGTCGGCGTTGAAGCGGGGGAACGGTCCCTTGATCCGGGCCAGCTCCACGGATTCGTCGATCGCCGCGTTGCGGATCGTCTCGAAGACCGCGTCCACGACCGCGAGCGCGATTCGCGATCCGTAGGGAACGCCGATCTTGACCAAGAGCTCGGCGAGCCCCATCACGCCGAGGCCCACCCGGCGCTCGGTCTTCTGCTGGCGCTCGTTCTCGACGAAGAAGTAGGTGGTGGCGTCGATCACGTTGTCGAGGAAATGGATGCCGGTCTGGGTCATGCGGCGCAGCTTGTCGAGATCGACGCGATCGAGCGCCTTGTCGAGGGCCTCGGCCTTGGCCCGCGCGCTGCCGTTGGTGCCGTTCGCTCCGATCTCGAGCGCCTCGTCGCCGAGGGTCGGCCAGAAGCCGATGCCGTCGGGCGAGCTCCGCACGAACTCGGCCAGGTTGAGCGCGCCGAGATTGCACACGCCCCAGGGCGGCAACGGCTGCTCGCCGCACGGATTGGTGCACCGGATCGGCTGATAGTAGTGGCTGTTCGAGTAGCGGTTGACGCGATCGACGAAGAAGAGGCCGGGCTCGGCCGAAGCCCACGCCGACTGGCAGATCTTGTCGTAGAGCGAGCGCGCCTTGACGGTGCGGTAGGTGGCGACCTTCTTCCCCGCGGCTTTCCAGGAGTCGAGGTTGCCGTCCCAGATCTGGTCGTACTCGGGATCGGTGCGATCGGGGAACACCAGCGGCCAGTCGGCGTCGTTCTCGACGGCCTGCATGAAGGAGTCCGAGATGCCCACCGAGATGTTGGCGTTGTCGAGGACGCCCGCCTTGCGCTTCGCCTCGACGAAGTGCTCGATGTCCGGGTGCCACACGTCCATGATGATCATGAGCGCGCCGCGCCGGCTGCCGCCCTGCTCGACCTTGCCCGTGATGAACGAGTAGAGGTCCGCCCACGACACCGCGCCCGAGGAACGACCGTTGACGCCGATCACCGAGTCGTAGCGCGGGCGAAGGCTCGAGACGTTGATGCCGACGCCGCCGCCGCGGCTCATGATCTCGAATTGCTGGGCGGCGGTCTCGAGGATCCCCTTGCGCGAGTCCTTCGGGCTGGGGATGACGAAGCAGTTGTAGAACGTGAGGTCGCCCGCGGCGCCGGCGCCGGCGAGGATGCGCCCACCCGGCACGAAGGCGCGCGTGGCCAGGCTCTCGTAGAAGCGGGCCTCCGCGCGGCGCCGATCCGCTTCGTTCGTTTCCGCCTGCGCGATCGCGGTGGCGACACGCTTCGCCATCTGGTTCCAGGTGAGCTCGAGCGGCTTGTCGACGTAGTCCATCGAGAGGGTGAGCGGCGTGCCCTGCGGCTCGCTGCGTGGCCGCACCGAGACTTCGCCCCGATCGGCCAGCACACCCGTGACCACCCCGATCTCACGCTGCCGCCACTTCTCGTCCTCGTGCGGGTTGGGGCAGTACACGACGACGTCGCCGATGGCGATGTCTCGCTTGTTCGCGGACTTCAACGCGTAGCGGTCGAGGAAGATCTTCTCGGCCAGCTCGGTGCGGAAGTCGTTCGATTCCGTCGTCGCGGCGGCGGGGGTCGCGGCGGCGGGATGATTCTCGACGGTGCCCTTGAGCAACATGGTCATCGGCGAGTCCTTTCTCGTGAGCGTGGAGGGTGGGCGCGGAAGGATCGGGCGTGCGGTGCTGAGGCGTGACTACGAGCGCACGGCGCGGGAGCCGCCGTGCGGCGCGGTGGTGCTTGAAGCGGGTGCGGGAGGCTCCGTTCGCGGCGCTCGCGCTCGCGGTCCGATCGCCCCCCACCCGGCGAAACCCGTGACATTCGCGTTCGTCGCTGGGTCGTTCACGGCGATGGCGATGCTCCTCGAGCCAGGTGCAAGGCTCGACGCCGAACTGCGAAAATCCACAAGATGAAGTGGGGCGGGAATCGGGTCACCACAAGCAGTAGTGGCGCGAGAGTACCGATCGCCCCACGTGTTGTCAAGGCGATTTCCGTCCAGAAAAGCGCGTGCGCACACCGCGAATTCCTCGCGGGAATCGATTGACGCCATCGTGCCCGCGACCGTACGCTCCGCGCCCGTGAATTCCCGCTGTTTTCGTGAATCGCGTCGCCGCGGCGACCACTCGAACGGCTGCGCATGATGCCCGCGAAAGCGTTGCTGACGGCGGCCGTGTGGTGGGTCGTGCTGATCCGGCTGGGCGGCGATCCCGAGTCGATCGCGCTCGCCAGCGTGATCGCCGCGCTCGGTGGAGCGCTCGCGGGGGGCGCCTGGCGGGGGCTCGTCGTGGCGATCCTGCTGGTCGCGGGGCGCGAGCTGGTGCGCTCGCCGCTGGCGTTCGAGCCGTTGCGCCGCGCGCTGACCGATCACGCGTCCATCGCATCGTTGCGCAGCGTGCTCGCGCCCTGGCTCGCTCCGGCGTTGGCCGGCTTCGTGTGTGGCTGGGCCGCACGCCAGGCGGCGCCGAGCGGGCCGCCCGCGCCCTTCGACGCGATCCCCGCGGATGCGTCCGGGCGCGGCGCGCCGAGCTCCGTGTGGGCGCGAGCTCGCGTCGCTCATCCGGATGCGGCGCTCGCGTGGCTGGTGCGTCGCCGCCAGTGGGACGCGGCGGCTCGCTTCGCCGAGCAGCTCGGCATGCCGCGCAGCGCTGCCCGGTGGTGGAGCGCGGCGCAGGCGCCCCAGGAAGCCGCCCGCGTCGCCGCCGGTCTCGGGAGCGCGCGCGCGGGATCCGGCACGCGCACGCTCGAGCTGGGCGATCGGATGGAACGTACCGGCCCCGCCTCGGACACCGCCTCGAAGCTCGAGCTCGAGAACGTGCGAGCGGCGCGTCCGCGCCCGCGGGACGAGGACCCGGACTCGTGACGGCTCGCCGTGCGTCGGGCGCTCGACTCGCCCCGATCGTCGCATGTCTGCTCGCGTTGACGGGCAGCGCTGGCTACGCCCGGCACGCCTGGGCGGGGATGTACACGTGGGTCGACGACGAGGGCGACCGCCACCTGGTGGACTCGCGCGAGAAGGTGCCGGCCAAGTACCGCGGCAAGGCGCGCGAGGTGGGGAACGAGGACGCAGCCGCCCCGACGGGCAATCGCTCCGCGCCGCGCGGCGACACCGAGCGGGCTCCTTCCTCCTCCTCCGAATCTCCGCTGCGCGAGGCGCCGCGCCCGCCGTCCCGCGCCGCCGAGAAGCGCGCCTCGACGAACACCGATGCCGGGGGATCGTTCTGGGACCGGCTGCGCGCTGCACGGGTTGCGGGGAACGCGCACCTTCCGCCGCTTCGGCCACTGCTCGAGCGTGCGTTTCCCGCCCAGCAGCTGCCGCGGCTGGCGCTGGTGGCCTGGCTCGTGGCGCTGGTGGTGCGCGCCATCCATGCGCTGCGTGCGCGGCGCGCGTCCCGCGGGCTGGGTGCGTTCGCCGACGACTACAGCCGCTTCGTGCGCGGCAGCGTCGACCGCCCGGACGAGGCGAGGGCGGCCGCGCTGGAGAGCCGGTTGCCGCGGGTCCACGGTTGGGTGCGCGCGGCCGCCGTGGGCCCGACGACCATCGGCGTGAGCCGGGAAGTGGCGCTCGGGCGAGTCGTCGACGAGGGTCGTCTCGACGTCGTCACCGCGAGTCTCACGAGGCCTGGCGTCGTGAGCGCGCACACGCTGGCGATCGTGAGGCGAGCGCAAGGCGTTCACCGCCATCGCGCGCGCCGACCGTTCACGCCGCTGGGATGGCTCGAGACGGCGGTGTTCCTGCCGCGCTATCTGGTGTGGGCGTGCGATCGTGAGCAGAGCGGGGCGCTGCGCGTCCTTCAATCCGGCTACTGGCTGTGGTGGCTGGCGTGGGCATGCGCGTGGTGACGAGCGGGCCGCGATTCGTCGCGGAGACGCACGAGGGTGAGGCGACGTGGCGGAGCTGACTCGCCAGGAGCTCGACGAGTGGGTGCGAAGCGGGCGCAGCCTGGAGGGCATGCGTCTCGACTACCTGAACCTCGACGGGTTGGTGCTGAACGGCGCCCGCCTGCGGGGCGTCGACCTGGTGCACGCGAGCTTGCGCGGCGCGAGCCTGGCGCAAGTGGATCTGCGCGAGGCGAACCTCTCGTACGCCACGCTCGACACGGCCGACCTGACCGCCGCCAACCTGGAGGGCGCGGTGCTGGCGAAGGCCTCGCTCGCGGGCGCGGTGTTGCGGCAGGCCATCCTGCGCGACGCGCATCTCGCGAGCGCCTGCCTGCACAAGGCCGACGCGCGCAACGCGCTCGCGCGTGGCGCCGTGTTCCGCCGGGCCAACCTGGTGGATGCCGAGCTCTCGGGTGCCGATCTGCAGGGCGTCGACCTGCGCTGGGCGGATCTCACCGCGGCGCGCTTGCGACGCGCGCGTCTGGTGGGCGCCCAGCTGGACGGAGTGATCGCGGACGATACCGATGTCGCGGGTGCGACCTTCGATCCAGGCTTGGTCTGGCCGCCGCGGCGGACGGCGGTGGTGGGGCGCTGAGCGTCGCGGGGCTCGCGCGAGCGAGCGTCCCGCCCTGCCGTGCCGGTCAGTGCTTCCGAGCGACGGCGAGCCAGCCGCGCCCGCACGACCCGAGGGCGGGGTCGGCAGCAAGCCTGCCCTCGAGCGCGAGCAACGCCGCGCGATCGGCGGGCGTGAGCGCGCGCTCGGGATCGAGCGTCGCGGACCACGGACCCTCCAGCACGTGGTGGTGGCTCACCAGCGCGACGGGCTCCAGTCCGGCGTCGACGAGCAATGCTTCGAGTGCCCGCGAATCGAAGTAGCGGACGAAGAGATCGTCGGGACGGTGCAGGACGCGGCCGTCGAGGGCTCGTGCCAGCTCGTCGGGATCGAGACCCCGGGCAGCGAGCAGACCGCCCGGCCACGCTTCGACGCTGACACAGGCGATGCCGCCGGGGCGCAGCACGCGCGCGAGCTCCGCCACGGCGGAGCCCGGCTCTTCGAGATAGCAGCAGACCTCGATCGAGAGCGCGGCGTCGAACGAACCCGACGGCAGCTCGCCCACGTCGTAGGCGCTTCCCAATCCCAGCGTCACGTCGAGATCCGTGGTGGCGAGCGCCGCCGCCGCGTCGGCGAGCGCCGCGGCACTCGCGTCCACCAGCGTCACGCGGCAACCCTGCTCGGCCAACGGCAGCGCCAGGCGGCCGGTGCCGCCGCCCAGATCGAGCAGGCGCGGGT
>JAXLQJ010000066.1:0-39668 GCA_046331705.1 bacterium
AGCTCATCGAGGATCTCCAGGAGACGCGGCTTGCGCCACGAACCATCCGACACACCTACGGCGTGCTCCACAAGTTCTTCGCCGACCTCGTCGTCGAGGAGCTCGTCGAGATCTCGCCGTGTGTGCTCACGAAGGACCAGCTCCCGAAGAACCGCGACAAGGACCCCGAGTGGCGCGCCACGGCCATCTTCACGCGGGATGAAGCGGAGCTCCTGATCAGCGGTGACGCGATCCCCGAGGACCGTCGCCTGCTCTACACGATCTTGCTGCTGACCGGGACCCGGCTCGGTGAAGCCGTCGGTCTTCGATGGCGGGACTACGACGAGCGCGCCGAACCTCTCCACCGACTGACGGTGGCGAGGTCGTACGACGGCCCGTTGAAGACGGAGGTCCCTCGCCAGGTCCCGGTGCATCCGCTCCTGGCCTCGGTTCTCGCCGAATGGCGGCTACGCGGCTTCCCCCGGATGATGGGCCGGGCCGCGACGAGAGACGATCTGGTGATCCCGTCCCGCGAAGCGGTGATGCGGACGCAGAGCCACGTCCGAAACAAGATGCTCGACGACCTGGCCCGGCTCGGCCTTCGGCCCCGGCGTGTGCACGACACCCGGCGCACCTTCATCACTCTGGCGCAAGTCGACGGTGCCAGGACGAACGTGCTGATGGCTGTGACGCACGGCCCCCGCGGCGACATCATGAACGCCTACACGACTTTCCCCTGGCCGACGCTCTGCGAGGCCGTCCAGCACCTCAACCTGCGGCGGGTCGGGGGCGAGGTCGTGCGGCTTCGGCTCGCGGCCAACGCAGCTCGCGAGCACGGCGATCGGGCGTCCGAAACGGGGTCAGAATCGGCCGAAGCCGACCCTCACCTTGTCACAAACCGTGTCACAAGCGCCGAGAATCGCGCCGTTTTCGTCCGTAAGTCTTGGACAAAGCACGCGTTTTCGGTTTCGGGGTCTGGTGGAGGCGGCGGGAATCGAACCCGCGTCCGAAGGTGCTCGATCCGAGGCTTCTACACGCGTAGCTTCCCTTCCTTTGTCGTCGGCCGAGGCGCTGGGAAGCGAGCTCGCGGCCGACCAGCCCGATCTTTGATTTCGCTCGGCGTCGGACGGGCGCGGCGCCTTGCTAGCCCGCTATTTGCTCCGAACGGTCCCGCGGGCGAGGGCCGTCCAGAGGAATCACTGCGGGTTAGGCAGCGATCGCGTAAGCAGAACCGTCGTTGGCGGTTGTGTTTTCCAGCCTTTTGTACGAGGTGACCGGGACCCTCGGCGTGCCACCACGGACGTCATCACCCCCGTCGAGCCCAAATCGCCCCCGTGTGGGAAGGTCGATCGGGAAGAGGGGCGTCTGAAGCCGTTTCCTCTTCCGATTCTCCTCTGCGCGCGGCCACGTCCCGAGCCCCACTGCCGGGGTCATCGCGTGTCGCGAGCGCGCTCAACGTAACACCGCGCGGGCGATGCGCTAGGGCCCTTGGCCCGCGCGGCGACTTCCGGGGCGGCGTCGGCGGTCCGTCTCCCTGGCACGGAGCGTCAGCGCGCCGCTCGGGCCGCCGCGGGAGATTGGCGCGGGCGTCGCGTCTGACTATCCCTACCCGTACGCGCGGCGGCGCCGCGGGCTCGGGAGGTGGGTGATGCGACTCGGAATCGACTTCGGTACCACGCGGACGGTGGTCTCGGCTTCGCTGGGCGGCCGTTATCCGGTGGTGTGCTTCGACGTGGGCGGGGTGTTCCGCGACTATCTGCCGGGGATCGTGGCGATCCGCGACGACGGCACGCTGGTGTTCGGCTGGGAGGCGCGCGCCGAGCTCAGCGAGCACCCGCACCAGGCGATTCGCTCGATCAAGCGCGCGATCACGGATCTCGCGCCCGACGACGTGGTGCCGGGGCTCGAGCTGGCGGGGGTGACGGCGCTCGAGCTGGTGACGCGTTACCTCGCCCATCTGCGCCGCGCGATCGTGGAGCAGGGCAATGTCGAGGTGGCCGAGGGCGAGCCCATCGAGGCGGTGGTGGCGGTGCCGGCCAACGCGTCGAGCCAGCAGCGCTACCTCACGCTGGAGGCGTTCACGCGCGCCGGATTCCAGGTGCAAGCGCTCGTCAACGAGCCCACGGCGGCGGCGATCGAGTTCGCGCAGCGCAACGCCCAAGCCTTGGGCCCGCGCAGCCCGAAGCGTTACGTGGTGGTCTACGACCTGGGCGGCGGCACCTTCGACACGGCGGCGGTCTCCCTCGAAGGGCGGCGCTTCACGCTGCTGGCGAGCGAGGGCATTCACCGCCTGGGCGGCGACGACTTCGACGAGATCATCTACGAGCTGGTGCTCGCTCAGGCGCGCGCCTCGGACGACGCGCTGGCGCCGAACCAGCGCGTGGCGCTGCTCGAGGCCTGCCGGGAGGCGAAGGAGACGCTCAAGCCGACCAGCCGCCGCCTGCTGGTGGACCCGCGCAGCGCCGCGCATCCGGAGCTTCTCGGCGAGGAGCCGATCGTCCTCGACGTGAACGAGATCTATCTGCGCGCGCAGCCGCTGGTGGACCAGACGCTCGCGCTGGTGGATCAGCTCTTCGCGAGCCTGGTGGCGCGCGGCATCGATCCGGAGAGCACCCGCGAGCTCGGCGGCCTCTATCTGGTGGGCGGCTCGACGGCGTTCCCGGCGGTGGCGCGGGCGCTGCGCGCGTTGCACGGCCGCAAGATCCAGCTCGCGCCGGAGCCGCACGCGTCCACGGCGGTGGGGCTCGCGGTGGCGGGCGATCCGGCCGCGGGGATCTTCGTGCGCGAGGCGCCCACGCGCCATCTCGGCGTGTGGCGCGAAGCGGCGGCGGGTCGCGACAAGGTGTTCGATCTAATCCTGAGCAAGGACAGCGCCGCGCCGGTCGACGGCCCGGTGGTGGTCGAGCGCAGCTACCACCCGCGCCACAGCGTGGGGCACCTGCGCTTCCTGGAATGCGCGTCACTCGATTCGAGTCAGCAGCCCGCGGGCGACGTGACGCCCCTGGCGCGGGTGGTCTTCCCGTACGATCCCACGCTGGCCGATCGCGCCGATCTGGCGGATCGCGACGTGGAGGCGAACGCGGCGCTCGAGGCCGAAGAGATCCACGAGACGTACACGTACCAGCCGGACGGCACCGTCACCTTCGCGATCGAGAACCGTACCCACGGCTACCGCAAGAGCTTCGTGCTCGGCGCCGTGCGCTGAGCGGGGGTGCGGCGGGGACGTTCGGAGCTCGGCGGGGGCAGGAGCCCGCGGGCCCCGCAGGCGCCCACAGCTCGAAGGGAAATGCGCGTTCCGCGTCGAACGGCGATCGCTCAGCCGGCGGCGGCGACCAGCTTGTCGACGAGCGCCACGTAGGCGCGCATCGCGTCGTCCTTCGAGGTGCCCTTCTTCTGGGTCCACTGGTCGAATTTCGCGCGTGCCACGAAGTCCATCATGCCGGGGCGCTTGCCGGTGACGTCGCCGGCGCTGCCCTGCTTGTAGAGCGCGTAGAGCTCGAGGAGCGAGTCGTTGTCCGGGCGTGCGGGCAGCTTCTTCACGCGCTCTTGGGCTGCGGCGAATTGGGTGGCGAGGTCGCTCATGGAGTCCTCCTCGATCGATTGCTGCGTGGAGAGCGAACGTAGCACGGCGTTCAGGCGCGGTCGGCCGGGTTACACGGGAGTCGCGATACCCGCTGAGCGCGTCGGCGGGCCACCGCGCGCACAACCTCCACGGCCGTCACGATTACGATGGCGCCGAGCGCGCGCTCGCCGCCGCCGCGATCGCGGCTCGCTTCGCTCGTCATCGCGCTCGCCGTTCGAGCGCCGTCCCGCCGGAGGTCCATTCGTGAAACGCTCGCGCACGGCTCTGCTCGCCGCCTTCACCTCGCTCCTCGGCTGCGCCTCCCACGCGCCGCTCGCGACGGTTCCCCAGGTCGATCTGCCGCGCTTCATGGGCGATTGGTACGTGATCGCGAACATCCCCACGTGGCTCGAGAAGGGCGCGCACAACGCGGTCGAGTCGTACGCGCTCGCGCCCGACGGCACCATCGCCACCACGTTCACCTTTCGCGATGGTGCCTTCGACGGGCCCGAGAAGCGCTACACGCCCAACGGCCGCGTCACCGACACCCGCACGAATGCCACGTGGGGGATGCAGTTCGTGTGGCCGTTTCGCGCCGAGTACCTCATCGTCCACCTCGACGAGGCGTACACGCAGACGATCATCGGTCGCACCGCGCGCGACTACGTGTGGATCATGGCGCGCACGCCGACGATCCCGGATGCGGATTACGCGAGGCTGGTCGAGCGGGTCGGCGCGATGGGCTACGACACCACCCAGCTCCAGAAGGTCCCCCAGCGCTGGTAGCCGCTCGCCCTCGAAGATCCGTTCGGGGCAGGGCCGTCAGACCCCGTCGAAGCTCCCGCGAAGCCCACGCGCCGCTGCGCTGTCTGCGTGCGCGGCTCCGGATCGGCGCGCGACCGGTGGTAGAAAGCCCTCGGAGCAACGTCCCGTATGTCCGAGGCGAGCTACCGCGTCTTCGTGTCGAGCACCTATCTCGACAACGAATCCCGGCGCAAGACGGTCGAGAACGCGATCCTCCGCGCGGGAATGGTCCCGGTGGGGATGGAGCGGTTCGCGGCCCAGACGCACACGATCGTCCAGGCGTCGCTCGACGAGGTGCGCAGCGCCGACGTGTTCGTCGGGATCGTCGCGCGGCGCTATGGCTCGATCCTGGCCGGAGAGGAGCTGTCGGTTTGCGAGCTGGAATACGGCGCCGCGAGGAAGGCCACCAAGCCCTGCCTGATGTTCCTGATCGACTCGCGCCATCCGTTCACGGAGCAAGACCTCGATCCCGGACCCGAGAGATGGGCGAAGCAGGGAAGGCTCGACGCCTTCAAGGCGCGCTTCACCGCCGACCAACTGCCCGCCACGTTCACCGACGACACTCTCGGGATGTGCGTGCTCGACGCGCTCAACCGCTGGCGACGGGATCAAGAAGGCATGCCTTCGCCCGGACCGGTTTCGCCAGGGTCGACGCCGTCGGTCAGCGATGACCCCGACGTCGCGGGCTACCTCGCGAAGGCGGCGAACCTCCACGCCACGCTTCCCATCGCCGGCTTCCGCACCAAGCTCCGAGCACCCATCGAGATCGCAGAGCTCTACGTGCCGCTTCACGCCATGGTCGATCTGCGGGGCGTGGGCGACGCCGTATTCGCCGATGCCGACGACGCCGCCAAGCGCCTGTACGACACCGAGCAATCCCTCGAAATCGACCTGACGCGCGCCTTCGACGAGGCCGCCCGCCGCAATCGCCGCGGCCTCGTCATCCTGGGCGATCCCGGCTCGGGGAAGACGACGCACCTCAAGCGCTTGCTCTTGTGGTGCGCTCGCGAGGGTGCCGCCTCCCTCGGCCTGCCGGTGGGAACGATCCCGGTCTTCCTGCCGCTGCGCGACCTTCGGGATCTCACCCATGGCCTCGAGCTCTTCATCGAAGGGCAGTTGAGCGAGCCGCACCTCGCAACCCCCGCCGGCTTCGGTCGGAAGCTCCTCGATCGCGGCGGTCTGCTCTTGCTTCTCGACGGTCTCGACGAGGTGGCCGATCCCGGGCAGCGCGAGCAGGTGGCGCGCTGGATCGATACCGCGCTGCGGACGCACCCAAGCTGCCGCTTCGTCGTGACGAGCCGCTTCGCCGGATACACCCAGGAAGCGCGCCTCAGCGAGTCGTTCCTCGAGCTTCACCTGCGCCCCCTCACCGCCGAGCAGGCCGACCACTTCGTCCACAACTGGTACCGGATCGTCGAGCGGGGCCTGGCCGTGGACCCGGCGCAGGGCGAGCTGATCGCGAAGACCCGCGCGGACGAGCTCGTCGCACGCTTGAAGGAGCCCGACTTCCGGGCGCGCCGGGTCTTCGAGCTGACCCGAAACCCGCTCTTGCTCACCAACCTCTGCCTCGTGCACCGCGACCGCGGCCGGCTTCCGAAGCGCCGCGCCGAGCTCTACGACGAGTGCATCGACGTGCTGCTCGAACGCTGGCGCGTCGGGAAGGGGCTCGGCGTCGGCACCACCGCGAAGGAGGCACGCCGCGTCCTGCAGCCGGTGGCGCTTTGGCTTCACCAGGAGGTGAACCGCACCCGGGCGCGCGTCGAGCAGATCGAGCCGGTCGTCGCCGCGCCGCTCGCTGCCATCGGCTACGAGCGTGGTGGTGCCCGCGAGTTCCTGCGCACCGTCCGCGACGAAAGCGGGCTGCTCATCGGCTGGGACCAGGAGCACTACGGCTTCATGCACCTGGGCTTCCAGGAGTACCTCGCTGCCCGCGAGATCCGGACGCGCTCATTCGACGACCCCGCGGTCCTCGCCGAGATGGCGAAGCACTTCGGCGAGAGCTGGTGGCAGGAAGTGATTCTCTTGCTCCTCGCCCTCGACGACCCCGCGCTCTTCAAACCTTTCATGCGTGAGCTGGTCCAACTTCCGGCGTTTGCCGAGCACCCGGACCTCGTGGAGCTCTGCCTCGACGATGCGGCGGAGGTCTCCCTCGAACCGTTCGAGGATCTGGTGCTTGCCCCTCCATTGACGGACCCGGTTCTCTGGGAGAGTCAGGTCGCTGCGTTCAAGATCCTCGTGCGCCTGGCACCGGCTCGCATGGCCGAGCTGGTGACGTTGCTGCGATCCCATCCATCCCCCGAGATCCAGGCGCGGCTACGCGCGAGCTTTGGGGCGGCGCACCAAGAAACGGTCATTGCAGCGCGAGGCGGCTACGAGCTTGTCCGCATCCCCGGTGGTGTCTTTCAAATGGGCTCGCCCGAGTCAGAAGAGGGCCGCTGGGACGATGAGGGACCGCACCACCAGGTGCGAGTTTCCTCGTTCTGGCTGGGGCGCTACCCGGTCACGAACGAGCAGTACGGTGCCTACTTGCGTGAGAATCCGGGCGCGAAGGAGCCTGAGCGATGGTCCGATCGCCGGTACAACCAGCCACGCCAGCCAGTGGTGGGAGTGAGCTGGCATGAGGCTCGGGCCTACGCAGATTGGGCGCGCCTTAGGCTTCCCACGGAAGCAGAGTGGGAGTACGCCTGTCGAGCAGGGACGACCACACGCTATTCCAGCGGTGACAGCGAGGCGGATCTGGATCGTGTGGGCTGGTACGACACGAACTCGGGCGGGGCGCTACACCCGGTCGGCGAGAAGGAGCCGAACGCCTTCGGTCTTTTCGACATGCACGGCAACGTGTGGGAATGGGTCGAGGATGACTGGCACGGGGACTATCGAGGTGCTCCCACCGACGGCCGTGCCTGGATCGAGAGCCCGCGTGGCGCGCGCCGCGTCCTTCGGGGCGGCTCCTTCGCTAATTCGGCGAGGTTCGCCCGGGCTGCGTACCGCCTCGTCGCCCCGGGCGGCCGCCGCGGGTACCGCGGCTTCCGTCTCGCGAGGTCGGACCCTTGACCCTCGAACCCTCGTACCCTTGGACCGGCGCTCACCCGGGCCGAAGCGCGCCGGGGAGCCGGGGAGGCGCAAGCGCAGCTCGCTCGATGTATCGGGCGACGCGCGTCACGCGGCGCGTTCGTGCCAGGGCTTGATCCGGGCGATCGTCGCGGCGAGCGTACGCTCGGCGACTTCGGTGTCGTGAGCGGCCTGCGCACGAAGCCAGTAGCCGTTCGAGAGCCCGAAGAAGCGGCAGAGGCGCAGATCGGTATCCGCGGTGATGGCGCGCTTGCCGGCGACGATTTCGCCGATGCGCTGCGCCGGCACACCGATCTCCTTCGCCAGCCGGTACTGCGAGATCCCCATCGGCAGCAGGAATTCCTCGCGGAGCAGCTCGCCTGGGGTCACGGGTTTGGGTCGGGCCATCGTGATGTGCTCCCGTCAGTGGTAATCGACGATCTCGACGTCCGCAGCGCCGGCGGGGGTCCAGCGAAAGCACACCCGGAACTGGTCGTTGATCCGGATGCTGAACTGGCCCCTGCGATTGCCTTTGAGCGATTCCAGCCGGTTGCCTGGTGGTACTCGCAAATCGTCGAGACACGCTGCGATCTCGAGCTGCCTCAGCTTGCGACGGGCGACCGACTCGATACCGACGAAACGCCTCACTCGCTCGCCGCGCGCGAGTGCCTCGGTCTCCGCGCTCTTGAACGATGCGATCACGGAAGCCGATTAGTAACGTCGCGCGTGAATAACGTCAAGCGTGATCATTGGGGTCACGTGCCACCGCGCAGGCTGGCGCCGTCCGCGACGATTGCGCCCCGATCGAGTCGACGGTTACATCGCGGCCGGCAGCGGCCGGGCGGGAGCCCGGCCCTCCGAGTGCATGCGTATCGCGCGGGTCGGAGGGACCGCCTCCTGGCGGTCCGATGGAGGGCGGCCGGTCCCTCGGCCGCCAGAGCGTGATTGGCCGTTGGTGAGATGACCCCGCCGATTTCGCGCGAGTTCCGTTCCGCGAAACATCGAAGCGGCATGCGCTTCGAACGCGTCCCGGGGCTTGTATGCCTCCGGCTCAGATGCGGACGATCTGCGGCAGATGGTCGAAGTGTCTGTCCCGCGCGTGGAGGGCGAGGTTGTGTTGTAGCACCAGCGCCGCTATCCACAGGTCGTTCGTGGGTATCGGCGTGCCCTGCGCGCGGAGCTGGCGGAACAGGTTGGCGTAGTGGTGTGTGGTCTGATCGTCGGCGAAGAGCACCTGCACGCCATCCTTGAGCAGGAATCGCCTCAGCACCCGTTCGTTCTCGGTGCCACGCCGGCCGAGGGCGAAGCCGGCGCGCAGCTCGGCCACGACCACGAATGGCACCGCCACCACATCGGCGGTCGCAATCAGGCGGAGCGTGGGTTCGACCCCTTTACAGAGGTCGACGTAGCGATTGGTGTCGAGGGCGAGCTTCACTTCCAGCGCGCGCGGTCCACTCGATCCTGAGCGGCGAGCGCGGCATCGAAGGTGGGATCGTCTGCCCAGGTGCCCGCGATGTCGCTCAGATCGCGAACGGGCATGTCGCTCTTCTCGACACCGAGCCCGCTGGCAAGAGCCTCGACAGCCACCTGATTCAAGCTCTGTCCGCGGGCGCGAGCCCGTTTGCGGATGGCCTTGTCGACGGTCCGCGGCACCTTTCTGACCGTGTATTGCATGCATGCACTCTAGGAGATGCCTGCATGTGGCGCAAGCACACCAAGCCACGGCCGGGCACGAGCTCGGCCGGGCGTGGCGTCGTCGAGAAGATGGAGGGCGGCCGGTCCGTCGGCCGCCCGTGGTGCGCCCGCTCGCTCAGCGCAGCTCGGAGCTGCTCTTGCCCAGGAGGCGGCGCGCGACGACCAGCAGCTGGATCTGCTGGGTGCCCTCGAAGATGTCGAGGATCTTCGAGTCGCGCGCCCACTTCTCCAGCAGCTCGCGCTCCGCGTAACCGGCGCTGCCGCAGAGCTCGACACAGCGCAGCGTGATGGCGTTGGCCACGCGGCCGGCCTTGGCCTTGGCCATGGAGGCTTCCATGGAGTTGGGCTTGCCGTTGTCGGCCATCCACGCGGCGCGCCAGGTCAAGAGCCGCGCGGCTTCCAGCTCGGCTTCCATGCGCAGCAGCTCGGCGCCGGCGGCGCTCTGATTGAACGTGGCGGTCTCGTAGCGCGGCTCGACGCCTTCCTTGGCGAGCAGCTCGCGGGTGAGATCGAGCGACGCCCTCGCCACGCCGATCGCCATGGCGGCCACCACCGGGCGGGTGTTGTCGAAGGTCTGCATGACGCCGGCGAAGCTCTTCTCGGTGTCGATCTCCGGGCTGCCCAGGATGTTGTCCTTCGGGATCCGGCAGTCGGTGAACATGATGGTGGCGGTGTCGGAGGCGCGGATGCCGAGCTTCTTCTCGAGCCCCACCATCTGCATGCCGGGCGTCCCCTTCTCGACCACGAACGATTTGATGGCGGCGCGCCCGCGGCTCGGGTCGAGCGTCGCCCACACCACCACGGCGTCGCAGCGCTCGCCGGCGGTGACGAAGATCTTCTGGCCGTTGAGCACCCAGTGGTCGCCGTCGAGGCGCGCGGTGGTGCGGATCGCGGCGGAGTCGGAGCCGGCCTCGGGCTCGGTGATCGCCATCGACGCCCACTTGCCGGCGAAGCGCTTGCGCTGCTCGTCGGTGGCGACGGCGCTGATCGCCGAGTTGCCGAGCCCCTGACGCGGGATCGTGAGCGCCAGCCCCACGTCGCCCCAGCAGAGCTCGGTGAGGCCGAGCACGGTCGCCATGTTGCTGCCGTTGCGCACGCCGCTGCCGTCGCCGCTCTTCTCGCGGCGAAGCTGGTCGGCGCCCACCTCGGTGCCGCCCGCCTCGTTCATGCCTTCCATGAGCGCCGCGAGCATGTCGAGCTCCACCGGATAGGTGTGCTCGGCGAGGTCGTACTTGCGCGAGATGGGGCGGAAGAAGTTGGCCGCCACCTGATACGACTGCTCGACGAACGCGCGGAATTTCCTGGGGGTCTCGAGATTCATCGCCACGTCCTCTGGGATGCGCCGCGCCGACCGTTCGGCGCGCACGATCGGGATTGCGACACGCTCACACCAAGAGCCCGCCCTCGGCGATGCCGATGGCGCGCAGGTGGCGATACCAGAGCTCGACCGGGTGCTCCTTCACGAAGCCGTGCCCGCCGAGCAGCTGCACGCCGTTGGTGCCGATCTCCATGCCTTTCTCGGCGGCCAGCGACCGTGCCAGCGCGGCCTCGCGACGGAAGCTCTGGCCGTGCTCGGCGCGGCTCGCGGCGCGGTAGAGCACCAGCCGCAGGCCGTCGAGCTCGATGGCGATGTTGGCGATCAGGAACGCCACCGACTGGCGGTTGGTGATCGATTCGCCGAACGCGACGCGCTCGTTGCAGTACGGCACCACGTAGTCGAGCACCGCTTGGCCCGCGCCCACGGCCATCGCGCTCCACGCCATCCGCGCGCGGTCCACCACGCTGCCGTAGTCGAGCGCTGGTTCGTTCCCGCCCAGCAGCGCGTCGCTCGGAAGCGCCACGTCGTGGAAGCGAAGCCGCCCGAGATCGGCGGCGCGCAAACCCATCGATGGATCGGGCTCGATCGCGAGCCCCGCTGCGGCGCGCTCCACCAGGAAGAGCCGCGGGCCCGCGCCTTCGAGCTCGGCGGCAACCAGGAAGAGCGGTGCCGACTTGCTCCACGGCACCATCGACTTCTCGCCGCTCAGCACGAAGCCGTCGGCGTTGCGCCGCGCTTTCGTGGCGAGCTTGGCCGCGTCGAAGAGCGGCCGGGGCTCGACCAGCGCGAACGCCGCGGGGAAGGGCTTTGCCTCGGCGAAGGCCGCCAGGTACTTCGCTTGCTGCGCCGCGGTGCCGCCGTCGACCAGCGCATGGATCACCGCCAGCGGCGCGGCCGCGGCGAAGGCGAGCCCCATGTCGCCGCGCGCCAGCTCCTCGAGCACCAACGCGTTCGTGAGCGGCGAGCGCTCGCCGCCCATGCCGCCGAGCGCCTCGGGGATCGCCAGCAGCCGCACGCCCAGCTCGTCGAAGCGTTGCAGGAAGTCCGCGGGAGGCGCGCACGCCTCGTCGGCCTTGGCGGCCGCCGGGCGCACCACTTCGTCGGTGAACTGCCTCACCGACTCGCGGATCATCGTCTGCTCTTCGCTGAGGTTCAGGTCGAAGAGATCCGGCCGCTTGGCCGACGCCGGCAAGCGCTCGGGCGTGGCGCGCGCCTCACCCGGCTTGAACGCGCGCGCGGCCACCGCCGCGCCCTGGAAGGCCGCTTTGGCGCCGCGCCGCAAGAGCTGCTCGGCCGGCTTTCGAAGCCCCCATCGTTCCGCCAGATCCGAGCCGGCGAACCAGCCCAACACCCGCAGGGATACCCCCATCGCTCGCGCCATCATCGTGGGCTCCTCGATCGATACTCGCGACGCGGGAAGCGCGCTCGATGGCGCGCTTCCCGCGTGGTTAGTCCCCGCATACTACGCCGCGTGACGGCGTGGCGGCACGTTGCTGGGATGGAACCGACGCGTATGCCCCGGACGAGCGAGCCGGAACACCCGCGCCGAATGCGTGGGTGTCCGCAGAGATGCGAACTTCGCGGCCACGTCCCGGAACGGATCCAGCTCGGCGGCGCCCGCCTCGACGGCCCACCGCGGCGCGAAGTACTCCCAGCGCTCCACCATGCCGGCGCCGATCTGGGCGCCGATCGCGTTCCATCGACTCGAAAGCGACTTCATGAGACCTCCTCCCGGGCTCGCTTCGGTGGCGTTCCTCGCCCCGACCAGCGGCCCACACTTCAAGCACAATTTAATGTGACACCATTTGATGTCAATATGCTTGAGCGAAATCCTCTCGCCGCGCCACCGCGGCGCCGAAAACGATCGATGAAACAGGGGCTTGAGGCGGGCTACGCTGCGCGTTCGTGGGCTGCGGCCCGAGTGTGCGGACGCGCCGGCCGCGTTTCGCGAGCACTCGGGCAGGCGCTCCGGGAAGGCGCGAGGCGGCGATGACGAGCACGCGAGTGGTGGTGGTGAGCGGAGCGGCGGGTGGGATCGGGCTCGCCATCGCGCGGGGATTCGCGGCCGAGGGAGCCGCGGTGGCGTTGCTCGACATCGACGGCGCGGCCGCCCAGCGCGCCGCCGATTCGCTCGCGGGCGAGGGGATGAGCGCGCGAGCCTGGGCGTGCGACGTCACGGATCGGGACGCGGTGCGCGCCGTCGTCGATTCGATCCGCGAGCAATGGGGCGGGGTCGACGTGCTGGTCGCCAACGCGGGCATCTCGCATCGCAGCCTCGTCGCGCGCACCGAGGTGGCGGTGATCGAGCGGGTGATGGCGGTGAATTTCTTCGGCGCGGTCCATCTGACTTCCGCGGCGCTCGCGAGCATCGTCGAGCGGCGCGGGGTGATCGTGGCCATCTCGAGTGTCGCGGGGCTCGCGCCGCTCGTGGGTCGCGCCGGCTATGCCGCGAGTAAGCACGCGCTGCACGGGTTCTTCGGATCGCTGCGCGCCGAGCTGCGCGGAAGCGGCGTGACCGTGACGCTGGTCTGCCCCTCGTTCGTCGATTCGGGCATCGACGCCCACGCGCTCTCGGGCACGGGCGGACGAATCGCCGGCGCGAAGCAGGTCGTTGGCCGCCTGATCGCACCGGACGACGTGGCGAGGGCGGTGGTGGAGGCCGTGACGAAGCGCCGCGAGCTCGTGCTGGTGGGGCGCGTGGCGGTGCTCGCGCGCTGGCTGAGCGCGCTCGCGCCGCGCTTCTACGAGGGGCTCATGCGCTCGCGTCAGGGTGGCGAGTTCGGGTTGAGCTGAGCTCGTCGCTCCGCACGCCGTGGGCGCGTATGCTCGGGCGCTTCGCGCGCGCCGGGATCGACCGCCGGCCCCACGCCACGATCGTGCGATGACGCCTCCGACCCTTCTCGATCGGGATCGACCCGGCCCCGAGAGCGGCGCGCACGCCGGCGACGTGCGACTGCCGGCGCTCGACGTGCTGCGCGCCGTGGCGGTGATCGCCGTGCTGGGCTCGCATTTCCTCTTTCTCGGCAATCTCGATCGCCTCGCCGAGGTGCTTCCCGCGCCGGTGCTCGGCTCGCTGCGCGTCTGGGAGCGCGCCGGCTGGATGGGCGTCGATCTCTTCTTCGTGCTGAGCGGCTTCCTGGTCTCGGGGCTGCTCTTCCGCGAGCACGCGCGCTACGGCGCGGTCGACGGCAAGCGCTTCTTCTTGCGGCGCGGCCTCAAGATCTACCCGGCCTTCTATCTCTTCTTCGCGATCGGCGCGCCGCTGATCGCGAAGGTCGCGGACCCGGTGCGCCCGGTCGTCTACTGGGTGCGCTTCGTCGGCGAGCTGGTCTTCATGCAGAACTACTACGCCAGCATGTGGCCGCACACGTGGACGCTGGCGGTGGAGGAGCACTTCTACTTGCTGCTGCTGGCGCTGGTCCTGGTGCTGGTGCGGCGCGCGCGCCAGCGCGGCGCCGCGGACCCGTTCCAGGCGATCCCGCGGCTCTTCGCGTGGGTCGCGATCGGCGCGCTGGCGAGCCGGATCTACCTGGCGCGGGAGGTGCTCCGCACCGGCGACGCCGATCTCGAGAACCGCATCCTGGTGTGGACGCACACGCGCATCGACTCGCTCTTCTTCGGCGTGGTGATCGCGTACTTCTGGCACCGCTACCCGCAGCGGACCCGGGCCTGGGTGAAGCGAGCGCGGCCCGGTCTGCTCGTGCTGGCGGTGCTCGGCGTGATCCCGAGCATGGCCGTGCCGCGCACCGATCACCTCGTGATCTCGACCGTCGGCTTCACGCTTCAATACCTGGCGTTCGGCGCGTGGCTGGTGCTGACGCTGCTGTGGGGCGAGGGCGAGCACCGCTTGGGGATCTGGAGGGCGGTGTCGCGCCTCGCGGCGATCGGCAGGCACTCGTACTCGATCTACCTCTGGCACATGATGGTCGCGACGTTCGGCGTCCACTTCTTCCGCGTGCTGACCGGTCGCGCCGATCGGCTCGGGATCGAGATCGTCTTCTATCTGGTCACGAGCGTGGTGCTCGGGATCGTCATGTCGGTGGTCGTCGAGCAGCCGGTGCTGAAGCTGCGCGAGCGCTGGTTCCCGTCGCGCAGCGGCTCCGTCACCGCTGCGGCGCGTGGCGCGGCGAGCGCAAGTTCGCCGGGTTGAGCAACGAGCCCACGATGCTCGGGTAGGCCTCGCAGGGCGTCCAGCACTGCGGGCAATCGCCCTCCCAGATCTCCCGCTGCAGCGCCACCGTCGCGGGCCGCCGCCACAGCGCGCCGAGGTCGTAGTCCGCGTCGCGCACGTTGCCGAGCGGGCGGTCGTAGATGCTGCACGGATGGACGACGCCGTTGGGATCGAGGAAGCACGACGAGCGCAGCGCGTGACAGTGGATCGGCGTGCGCCGGGAGTCGAGGAAGCGCTCCACGCGTCGCAGGTATTCGTGCTCGAGGAATGCCACGGGATGGATCGGCGCGCCGCGCTGGCCGCGGAAGAGGCGCAAGTCGGCGCGGATCCGCGGCTCGGCGTCGCCCACGAGATCCACGTCCTGGTTGCCGAAGTAGTGAGCGGAGCGGTGCGCCACGTTCACGTGGAAGTCGTCCCAGGTGAGCGTCGGGACCTCGCGGCGCGCGGCGTCGAAGCATTCGGCGAGGCGACCGGCGTTGTGCCGCGAGAGCGTGAAGCCGAGCACGACGTCCACGCCGTCGATCTCGCGCAGCCGCCGAAAGGTTTCCATCTGGCGGCGCCAGCCGCCCTGGATGCCGCGCACCTCGTCGTTGAGCGCTTCGTCGCCGTCGACGCTCACCGTCAAGATGAGCTTGGCGGGTGCCCAGCTCGCGATGGTGCGGGTGCCCGCGACGATCGCGTCGGTCAGGTAGCCGTTGGTGGGGAAGTGAAGCAGCAGCAGACGCGAGCAGCTCGACAGGATGGCGTCGACGATGTGGAGAAAGTCCTTGCGCAGGAACACCTCGCCACCGGTGAGGTCGATCCACGAGAAGTCGCTCGACTTCGCGAAGAGTCGCCGGATCTCGTCGAGCGAGAGCTCGCCGCGCGGCTGGCGGCGCCAGATCTCGCAGGTCTTGCAGCCGTAATTGCACCAGTACGTGAGCGCGTACGTGAGCTTCATCGGGAACGCGAGCCGCCGGAAGCTCGCCTCGGCGGCGTTGCGGGCGAGCGCCGCGTAGACGCGCGGCAGACTCTTCCGCGAGCTCGGGCGCGCCTCGCGCTCGCTGTTTCGTGTCATCTCCGTCGCGCCCGCCCGGCGAGAACGTAACCCGCCGCGGAGGCGCCGCGGGACGCGCCGCGCGCGCTCGGCCGGAACGAGCTCAGGCGGCTTCGGAGGACGAGCCCGCCGGTGACGTGCCCGGCGGCACCAAGCCGGCTTCGAGGAGTCGCGCACGCGCCATGCCCAGCCCGATCCGCGCCGTGGGGCCGAAGGTGTCCGGGAAGAGCGTCAGCTCGACGCGCAGCTCCGTGCCGCGGAACGGCACGGCGATCGGCGCCACCTGGCGCCAGCCGCGCACCTCGGGCACGTCGAGACCCGCCGCGAGCCTGAGCCGCGCGATGAGCGGTCGATGGAAGAAGACCCCGAGCTGGGTCAGCTCGAAGCTGTCTCGCGCCATCTCGCAGCGCACGATCAAGAAGAGCGGCGTGCGCTCGATGACGAGGTGTGTCGCGCCGGCGAGCATTCCGTCCCGGATCCAGTTGCAGATCAGGAGGTCGAGCGCGTGGCCGGTATCCTGGACCGGCTCTTGGATCACCGCGGGCGGGGTGCTCGGCCGCGTCGAGAGCACGGGTAGCGTGGTCTCGATGGGATAGATGCGGTCGAGCGCTCGCGCCACCGCCGGATCCGTCGCCAGGCAGCTCTCGACGCGCATGCCGGTGACCGCCTCGAGCTCGCCCACGGCCGTGAGGTCGTTGGGGTCGGCCATCGCGACGACGAGCCGATCGCTCTTCATCGCCACCGCCACCGCGCTGGTGCGTCGCGCCACCCGTGCCGGCACTCGGCCGAGCGCGCGCGGATCGAGGTTCCGCTCGTCGAGGGTGATGGGCCGCGCCTGGACGAGCGGCGCCATCACGCGCAGGAACCCGGCCTCCTCGAGGTAGCCGAGGCGGATCAGGAGCCCGCCGATCCGGCCCCCGTCGTCCTGCTGCCACCACACGGCGCGGTCGACGTGGAAGGGCGTCACCAGCCCTTCCTCCACCAAGAGCTCACCGAGCTTCTTCATGTGCGCGCGCCACCACCCTCTGGGCACGGTAGCGCCCGGTGCGGGGAACGCAAGAAGCAAGCCGACGCGGGGTTGGACGAGATCGCCGGAATTCCTGGCGTTTGTCGTCGTCGTGGAGGCGCGCGGCGAGCCTTCGTCAGCTTCCCGTCGCGTGGCTGGCGAAGTTCCGACGATCGAGTGGCGCGCTGCGGGGCGAGCGAGCGTAGAATCCGCGCGTGCGGCGCGGCAGCGAGCCCGAAGCGCGAGCGAGGCGCGGTCGAGTCGCGTCGCACCGGCGCGCGTGGCGGGCGACGACGCTGGCGGCGGCGTGCGCGCTGCTCACCGCGTGCGGCGCGCGCCAGCCGGCCCGACGGGGGGAGACGGCAATGCAACCGAGTCGATCGGTGGTGCACGCGCGCCACGGCATGGTGGCGGCGGCTCATCCGCTCGCGGTCCAGATCGGCCTCGACGTGCTGAAGCGCGGCGGCAACGCGGTGGACGCGGCCATCGCCACCAACGCGGCGCTGGGCTTTCTCGAGCCGGTGTCGTGCGGGCCGGGCGGGGATCTCTTCGCGATCGTCTGGGACGCGCGCTCGCGCAAGCTCCACGGGCTCAACGGCTCCGGTCGCGCGCCGCGCTCGCTCACTGCCGAGCGGGTGCCGCCGGCGGCGGACGGCACGATCCCGCTCTACTCGCCCTACTCGTGGACCGTGCCCGGCGCGGTCGACGGCTGGTTCGAGCTTCACGCCCGGCTGGGACGGTTGCCGATGAGGGAGATCCTGGCGCCGGTGATCGCGCTCGCCCGCGAGGGCGCGCCGGTGCCCAAGGTGATCGCCGAGAGCTGGCAGCACGCGGAGCCGTTCTTTCGCGACAAGCCGGGCTTCGCGGAGGTGTTCCTGCCCGGCGGCCGCGCGCCGCGTGAAGGCGAGGTCTTCGCCAATCCGGCGCTGGCGCGCACCTACGAGGCGCTCGCCGCCGGCGGACGCGATGCGTTCTACGCCGGTTCCATTGCCGACGCGCTGGTCGCGTTCTCGCAGCGAGTGGGGGGATTCTTCGCGAAGGAGGACCTCGCCGCGCACCGCTCGGAATGGGTGGAGCCGATCTCGACGCGCTATCGCGGAGTGGACGTGTGGGAGCTGCCGCCGAACGGCCAGGGGCTCGCGGCGCTCCAGATGCTCGCCATGCTCGAGCCGCGCGATCTGCGCGCGATGGGGCGCGATTCGGCGGCGTTCTGGCACCTCTTGGTCGAGGTCAAGAAGATCGTGTACGAGGACCGCGCGCGCTTCTACGCCGATCCCGCGTTTGCCTCGGTGCCGGTCGCGGCGCTGCTGAGCGGCGAGTACGCGGCGCGCCGCGCCGCTCTCTTCGATCCCACGCGCGCACAGCCGCGGATCGACGCCGGCGTGCCGAACCTGGCGCGCGGCGACACCACGTACCTCGCGACCGCCGACGCGGACGGCAACATGGTGTCGCTGATCCAGAGCAACTACACCGGCTTCGGCTCCGGTTACGTCCTCGCCGAGTGGGGCTTCGGCATCCAGGATCGCGGCGGGCTCTTCAGCCTGGACCCCCGATCCCCGAACCGGCTGGAGCCGGGCAAGCGCCCGTTTCACACCATCATCCCCGCGTTCGCCACCCGCGACGGGAATCCATGGCTCGCGTTCGGCGTGATGGGCGGCGACATGCAGCCGCAGGGGCACGTGCAGGTGCTGGTGAACCTGCTCGATCTCGGCATGGATCTGCAGCAAGCGGGAGATGCGCCGCGCTTCTATCACACGGGCTCCTCCGAGCCGACCGGCACGCGCATGACCACCGGCGGGTTGCTGGCGCTCGAGCCGGGCGTTCCCGAAGCGGTGCGCGCCGAGCTCGCGCGCCTCGGCCACGACGTCGTGGACATGCCGCCGGCGGTGTTCGGCGGCTATCAGGCGATCGCTCGCGATCCCGTGAGCGGCGTGCTCTCGGGCGCGACCGAGTCTCGGAAGGACGGCTGTGCGGCGGGGTACTGAGGTGCGTGCGCGCCCGCTCGCGGTCGCCACGCGGGTGTTGTCGATCGCGCTCGCCGCGGCGTGCTCGCACGAGTCGAAGCCAGCGCCATCGTTCACGCGCACCGAGACGCGGGTCGATTGCAGCGAACGCGATCCGCTCAAGCGGCCGTTCTTCGGCGATCTCCACGTGCACACCGCCCGCTCGTGGGACGCGTACGGGTTCGGCACACGGCTGCTGCCAGCGGACGCCTATCGCTTCGCGCGCGGCGAGGCGGTGGACCTGCCGCCCGTCGACGCGTCCGGCCACGGCACGCGCCGGGCGCAGCTCGCGCGTCCGCTCGATTTCGCGGCGGTCACCGATCACTCCGAGTTCATCGCCGAGGTGCGCGCGTGCCTCGATCCCGCCTCGGGGGTCTACGACGTGGAGGCGTGCCAGATCTACCGGGCCGCCACGTTCGCGAGCCAAGCGGTGTTCGGGATCTCGCTGGTGCCACGCGCCCCCCAGCGCTTGCCGGCGATCTGCGGCTCGCAGGGTGTGGATTGCGCGGCGCTCGCGGGCGACATCTGGACCCAGGTCCGTCAGGAAGCGGAGGACGCGTACGACCGCACCGCCGCGTGCAAGTTCACGTCGTTCGTCGGCTACGAGTGGACCGGTGCGACCGGCATCGCGAACCTGCACCGCAACGTGATCTTCCGCAACGACGACGTGCCGCGGGCGCCGATCTCGTACTACGAGCGGTCGAGCCCCGACGGCTTGTGGCGGTCGCTGCGCGAGCAGTGCAACGACGCCGGTGGTCGCTGCGACGTGCTCGCCATCCCCCACAACTCGGACCTCTCGAACGGCAACATGTTCGTGCTCGAAACCGACGCGCCTGGGGGAGTGGACGAGCTGCGCGAGCGTGCCCGCCGCCGCGCCGAGATGGAGCCCTTGCTCGAGATCTTCCAGCACAAGGGCGACAGCGAGTGCAAGAACGGCTTGAGCGGCTTCGTGGGCGCGCCCGACGAGCTCTGCGACTTCGAGAAGCTCGAGCCCTTCGAGGGAGTGCCGGATTGCGGCGAGGGCACGGGCTTCGGCGGAGTGATCGGCACCGGGCTCGGTTGTCGCTCGGCGCGCGACTTCGCCCGCGGGATCTTGTTGCTCGGCATGCAGCAGGAAGCGCGCATCGGCGTGAATCCGTTCCCGCTCGGCTTCATCGCCAGCACGGATACCCACAACGCCACACCGGGCAACGTCGACGAAGCGACGTTCCCCGGGCACCAGGGTGCGCAGGACGCCACACCCGAGCAACGCCTTCAGCCGTCACCGATCAACGGCTCCGTGCTCAACAATCCCGGCGGGCTGGCCGGCGTGTGGGCCGAGGAGAACTCGCGTGACGCGATCTTCTCGTCGCTCCGGCGCCGCGAGACCTTCGGCACCAGCGGCCCGCGCATCGTCCCGCGCTTCTTCGGCGGCTGGCACCTCGACGAGTCGGCGTGCGCGGCGCCCGATCTGGTGGCGCGTGGTTACGCGCAGGGCGTGCCCATGGGTGGTGATCTGCCGCGCCGCCCCGACTCGGCCGCCGCGCCGACGTTCGTGGTGAGCGCGCTGCGCGATCCGGGCGGCGCGCCGCTCGAACGGCTGCAGATCGTGAAGGGCTGGCTGGACCTGGACGGGGTCGGGCACTACCGCACCTACGAGGTCGCGGACTCGGGTGCGCTGGGTGCCGGCGTGAATCCCGACACCTGCGAGACCTTCGGCAGCGGCGCCGATGCGCTGTGCGGACGCTTCACCGATCCGGACTTCGATCCATCGGCGCGCGCCTACTACTACGCGCGGGTGATCGAGAATCCGACCTGCCGCTGGAGCACGCGGGAGTGCAACGCGCTCCCCGCCGGGCAACGTCCCGAGGTCTGCAGCGACGAGCAGCACGTGCGGCGCGTGATCCAGGAGCGCGCGTGGACGTCGGCGATCTGGTACCACCCGAGCCCGTGAGCGCACCGCGCGCCGGCGGCGCCGCTCAGCCGGGGCCGTAGGTGGCGCGCAAGTACCCGACGATGTCGTCCGACTCGAGCATCTCGCGGCCGGTGTTGGGATCGATCAGGTAAGGGACCTGGACCTTGCCGGCCCGTGCGGCGAGCGCGCCGCGCTTCGGGCTCTCCTTGGGCACGTTGCGGACGAGGTGGATCAAGTCGAGCTCGCTCAGCGCTTCGCGGACCTTCCGGCAATAGGGCGAGCTTTCCATGTTGTAGAGCTCGAGCGGCTGCGCGGGCGCTGGCTTTCGCCCCTCGACCACGCGCAGGCCGTGCGTGGGTCGCACCGCGCTCGCGAGGTACGAGAGCAGGTTCCCGAGCAGCGGAATCCGGAAGATCGCGGGCACGCGGCCGTTGCCGTAGGTCGCGTAGAGGTAGCGCACGATGTCGTCGGATTCGTACATCTCGCGCCCGCTGGTCGGGTCGACCAGATACGGCACCATCATCTTGCCGCCGCGCGCCTTGAGCTCGGCGCGCCGCGGGCTTCCCTTCGCCACCGGACGAACCTCGACGTCGATGTCGAGGTGGGAAAGCGCCTCGCGGGCCTTCCGGCAGTACGGGCACGCCTCGAACTCGTAGAGCACCAACGGCTGCGCGGGCGGCCGCGCACCCGACGCGCGACGCATGCCGAAACCGAGACGGAAGATGCTCGCGAGATACGAGCGCACGTCGTTCGAGAAGCGAGGCATGAGCGCACCTGGGCGGGACGGCGAGGGTAGCAGGTGCCGGCGGCACCGCGTGGTCTTCGTCCCGGTCGACGCCGGGGACGTTACGCACGCGCGCGCCGAATCGGGGTCCGCGCGCTCGGACGATGAGGGTGGGGATTGCGCGCGGGCCTGCCGAAGGCCACGTCGGCCCACAGATCGCACGCGAGGTGGTTGTACTCGATCACCGCGCGCCGCAGCCGCTCGCCGGGCCAGTCCGCGGGAAGAAGCTCGAGCGGCAGCAGCGGATCGCTCGCGACGAGCCGGAAGGCGCGTGTGCCCACGCGCAAGCTCTCGACCAGCGCCAGCTCGCGCGACACCAGCGCCAGGCGCGCACGGCTGGTCGCGAGCACGTCGAGCTCGGCCTCGACGAGACGGCGCAGATGGCCCACCTGCCAGAGCTCCAGCGTGCGTGCCGCGAGCGCGGATCCGTCCTCGGGACGAGCGATCAGCACCTCCGCCGCTCCGCCGGCGGCGGCGAGCCGCGCCGCGATCGGGCGCAGATCGAGCCGCACGTTCGCGGGTCGCGCCCACGCGGAGGCGTGGATGGGGCGCAGGTGCAGCGCGCGCAGCTCGCGCGCCGTCCGCTCGCGCACCTCGCGCGAAACGCCCGCGCCGCTCACGAGCAAGAGCTGCCAGCGCCCGTTCCAGTGGCGGCGCTGGTCGAACCACACGCGCTCGCGAATCTCCCGATTGAAGCGGTCCGCCGCGCGCGTGAAGCCGTACTCCGCGCGGGCGTGACGTCCGCGCACCTCGAGCAAGCCGCGCCTCACCAGCCGCGACAGGCATACCCGCACCGACCCTTCGCGGAAGCCGAACCAGCGCCCGGTCTCGATCAGCGCCGAGACCGCGAGCGGTCCGTCGTTGGCGGCCAGCACGTCGACCACGAAACGCTTGAGCGGGTAATCGTCCGGACGTTCGCGGCGCTCGCCAGTGGCGTTCGGCATCGGTCCTCCCGGATCGGATTGTTACGAAAATCCGTGCATTGACCGAGCTTCTGTAACTCGGGCTATGATCGTCTCGAACATCCAACCAGGGAAGGAGAACGTCATGCGTGAGGTGCTTCGCGCGCTTCGAATCGGTGCTCGGGCGCGACGCGTCGTGGCGGCGGTCGCGGGAGTCTGTGTGCTCGCGGGCGCTTCGCCGGCGCTCGCCAACAACAAGGTGATCCTCTTTGGCGACAGCTGGGGCGCTCTCATGGGCTCGCCGCTCGCCACTCAGTTCGACGTCAACGGCCACTCGGACTACGACGTCCTCAACCTGTCGATCCCCGGCTCCACCGCGGACTCGTACGCCAACAACGTGGCGGGCGTGATGGACATCACGCTCGGGTACATCATCGCGACGCCGGAAGTGCAGTACGTGGTGATCTCGCTGGGCGGCAACGACCTGCACGCGCTCTACGCGACGCAGGGGCTCAACGCCAACGCGATCATCGAGCAGAGCATCCGCACCATCGTCGACCGCATCAACGCCGCCCGTCCCGGGCTGCAGATCCTGCTGACCGGCTACGACATCCTGAAGTGGGACAAGTCCACCGAATGCTTGCTGCTCGCCGCGACCGTGTTCCAGAACCAGATCCTGGCGCCGCAGATCAACCCCATCTATCTCGATCTCGGCAACCACCTGAACGCGGTGTCGGCCAGCTACTCGAACGTGACCTACGTGAACGAGCCGCTCGGCCTGTGGGGCACGGGGCAGGGCAATCCGGGCATCCCCAACATCCTGGCGTGGAGCCCGTCGAGCTACGTCGCCTCGGACAACCTCGACTGCGTCCACCTCTCCACCAGCGGCTACAACCAGTTCACCGCGCAGATCTACGCCAAGTACTTCAAGCCGCGACTGGGCGGTGGCACGCCGTGCGGCGCCATCGTCGCGCCAGCCAGCTCGGCGACGCGCACGTTCGCGCTCGCGGCGCCGATCGCCATCCCCATGGTGATGGTGTCGTGGCTGCGCCGCCGCGCGCGCCGGAGCTGAGCCGGTCGCGTCGCGACCCTCGCTGCGTGGGACGTCGGGCCGGCCTCGTCGCGGCCGGCCCGCTGTTTTTTCGGCCGGCGCCGCTTGCGCCGCAATGGTGGTAAGAGGGACGACGATCCCGTCGCGAGAGCGGTCCGCGCGCGCGTGCGCGGCCCGTGGAGCGTGAGTCATGACGCACGAGTCGTCGGTCGACAGCATCGTCATCGGAGCAGGTGTGATGGGCTCGGCGATCGCCTTGCGGCTCGCCCAGGCCGGACAGCGGGTGGTCGTCCTCGAACGCGCGGTTCCCGGCGCGGAGGCGTCGAGCGCCGCGGCGGGCATCCTCGGTCCGCAGGTCGAGGCGGAGGCGGATGGCCCGCTCTTCCGGTTGGCGCTGGCATCGCGTGAGCGCTACCCGGCCTTCAGCGAGGAGCTCCACGCGGCCACCGGTCACGACCTGGGCTTTCGCCGGGTCGGCGTGGTGCGAGCGATGGCCACGGAAGACGAGCTCGAAGCGTGGCTCGCCGAGCGCGCATGGCAGGGCGCGGCGGGACTCTCGGTGCGGGTGGTGCGCGGCGCGGAGCTCGCGGAGGTGGAGCCGGCGCTCGGCACCCACCTGCCGGCGGCGGTCCATCTCGCCGACGAGGCGCAGGTGGATGCGCAGGCGCTGGCGCTCGCGTTGCCCGAGGCGGCGCGCCGTGCAGGCGCGCGCTTCGAGCGCGCCGCGGTGTTGCGGGTCCGTGTCGAGGGCCGACGCGTGACCGGCGTCGACCTCGACTCCGGCCCACGCCACGCTGCGGCGGTGGTGGTCGCCGCCGGCGCATGGACGGGCCAGGTGGTGGGCGCGGCGCTTCCTCACGACGCGGTGAGCCCGGTTCGTGGGCAAATGGTGCTGCTCAAGGTCGAAGGGGACGTGGTCGGTCCCCGCACGATCGTCTTCGGCGCGAGCGGCTACGCGGTGCCGCGCGCGCAGGGCCGCGTGCTGCTCGGTTCCAGCATGGAGCGAGTCGGCTTCGACAAGCGCGTGACCGCGGCCGGCGTGGCGGGAATCCTCGGTCACGCGCTCGCGATCCTGCCGGGGCTCGGCCGCGCCACGCTCGAATCCACCTGGGCCGGGTTTCGCCCCGCGCCGCGCGACGGGCTGCCGCTGATCGGCGCCACGCACGTGGACGGGCTGTTCGTCGCGAGCGGTCACCACCGCAACGGCATCCTGCTGACGCCGATCACCGCGGACCTGGTGGCCGACGCGGTCTTGGGCCGCGCCAGCGCGCTCGACCCCACCCCGTTCCGTCCGACCCGATTCTCCCTGGACGCCCCCGGGTGAATCCGCGCATTTCCCGCTGCGCGCGCACCACGCGTTCTTGCGAGCGCTCTCGCCGCTCGACTACTATCGCTCCGCCGCATCGACCGAAAGGCCGCCTCGGTCGCCACCTCGCCCGCCGCGACACATCCTCATGACGACCAAGGACCCGGCCTCGGACGCGCGCAAGACCGCTCGTTTCGACGTATCACTGCCGATCCGATTCACCGAGGATGGCGAGAACTTCGGCGAGGGCGTCGTCACGTCGCTGAGCTCGATCGGGATGTTCATCCAGACGGAGCGAGTCCCGACGCTCGGCGTCAGCGTGTGGTTCGATCTCGGCTTCGGTCGCGCGGCGCCGCCGCTGCGCGGCCGCGCCAAGGTCGGCACGCTCAACCGGCGCTTCGGCACCGACGTCGTCACCGGATTCGGCGTCGAGTTCGACGAGCCCCGCGAGGACATCAACGACGCGCTCAACCTGCTCGAGCCGAGCTATCCGGGAGCGGTTCGGCTGGACACCCACGGTAGCCTGGTCTGGCCGATCCTGCCCGATTCCGAGCGCCCCGAGATGGGACACGAGGGCGACGGCTTGCGCATTTGCACGCCCCGCGGGTGGGTAGGCGCGGGAGGCGAGTGCGGCAACGAAGCGCCAGCGGTGGCGGTGGGTGCCTCGCTCAACCGACCCATCCAGGATTTCCTGGACATGGTCCGGGATCTCAACGCGCAAGTCCTGTCGTGTGAGCACGACGCCATCGAGTTCGCGTATCAGGGGCGGCGCTTGGGCCCCAGCGGCGGCATCCCCAAAGGCATCCTGGTCGCCGGATTGATGGCCCTCGATCGCGAGGAGGACCTGGCGCGAGCCGAAGCGCAGGCGGAGAGCGAGGAGGCCGTCCCCACGGTGGGTGTGAACGGCACCGCCAGCGAGGAAGGCGGCGAGTGGACGCTCGATCTCACGGACCTGGACGAGATGCCCGCCTCGGCGGAGATCGCGCCGGACGAATCAGCCGAGGCCCGATCGCCGGCGCCGGTCGAGCCCGAGCCTCCCGTGGAAGCGCCCGCGGAAGAGCCCGCTCGAGCACCGCTCCGGCCGTCGCGCGCGGTCGCCGAGGAGCTGCGCGGCCGAGCGTTGCTGGATCTGCTGGCGGCGCAGATGCGCATCGTCGACGATCTGGGCTGCGGCGGCTGGCGGCTCGAGCACATGTGGAGCGAGCAGCTCGAGTCGATCGAGGAAGCCCGTGCGCTGCTCGCCGAGTCGGTGGCGCGCTTGGCGGAGATCGGCGGCGCCCCGGACGCGGGTGAAGGCGAAGCGCCGCGCGAGCCCGGGACGGAGAGCGTCGGCGGCGTCGCGGCGGTCGAGACCTTCCTCGTGCGCGTGCTGTGGAACGCTCGCGCGCTGACGCCCTCGGACGAGTCCTTTCGGGCGTACGACGAGTTCGTCGAGACGGAGAAGGGAGCGCGAGCCGAAGCGCGCGCGGAGGCGCGCGCGGCGAAGGAGCCCGGCAAGAAGCGGCTCTTCGAGGCCACCACCACCACCACGGTGCGGGTGCGCGCCACCACGCCCACGTGGAAGATCGCCGTGGCGGTGGCGCTCGTGGCGGCGGCTGCTGGCGCCGGCTACTGGAGCTTGCGCAAGTCGCAAGTGATTCTCGATTCCGCCAAGATCGTCCCGCCCAGCTCGCTCACGGTGGATGCGCTCACGCAAGCGATGGCCGAGGCGCCGAGCGCCGTGGTGATGACCGTCGAGGCCGTGAGCGTCTCCGGCAACGCCGTGCGGGTGACCGTCCCGTCCGATTGGCAGAACCAGGGCAAGGTCGAGCGGCAGCGCGAGTTCGAGGCGCTGGTCTCGGTTCTCGCCGACAAGGGTTTCGCGAGCGGTCGCCATCAGCGCGGAGGGTCGAGCGCGCCAAGTGGGCCAACGGGATGGTGAATCTGATCGATTGAGCGGTGGCGCGCGCGTCGCCACCGCCGGTTGCGGCGGACGGAGGCTGACGCCTCCCTTCCGAGCCTTCCTAGCTCAGCCGTGGGAAGCAGCGGCCGCAGGAAGCGGCCGGTATGCGAGGCCTCGACGCGCGCGATTTCCCTCGGGAGGCCCCGCCGCGATCAGCCGGCCGCCGCCGTCGCCGCCCTCGGGGCCGAGATCGATCACCCAATCGCTCGACTTCACCACGTCGAGGTTGTGCTCGATCACGATCACCGAGTTCCCCTGGTCCACCAGCCGGTGGAGCACCTCAGGCAGCTTTGCGCACGTCGTCGAAATGAAGCCCCGTGGTGGGCTCGTCGAGGATGTAGACGGTGCGTCCGGTGGCGCGTTTCGAGCTCGGCTTCGCGAGCTTCACGCGTTGCGCCTCGCCGCCGGAGGAGCGTGGTGGCCTGCTGCCCCAGGCGCACGTAGCCAGCCCACCTGGCTCAGCGTCTCGAGCTTGGTGCGGATCGTGGGGATCGCACCGAGCGCCTCGAGCGCCTGATCGACGGTCAAGTCGAGGATCTGCGCGATCGAGCGACCCTTGAACGTGATCTCGAGGGTGTCGCGGTTGTAGCGCTGTCCGTGGCAGGTGTCGCAGGTCACGTACACGTCGGGCAGGAAGTGCATCTCGATCTTGACGATGCCGTCGCCGCTGCACTCCTCGCAGCGCCCGCCCTTGATGTTGAAGCTGAAGCGGCCCGGCCCCCAGCCGCACCTTCGCTTCCGGCAGCTCGGCGAAGAGCTCGCGGATGGGCGTGAAGAGCCCGGTGTAGGTCGCTGGATTGGAGCGCGGCGTGCCGATCGGCGATTGATCGATGTCGATCACCTTGTCGAGCTGCTCGATGCCGTCGATCCGATCCACGGCGCCGATGGCGCCGCGGGTGCCATCAGCCGTTCGGCGAGCATCGGATAGAGCGTGTCCACCACCAGGCTGCTCTTTCCCGAGCCCGACACTCCCGTCACCGACGAGGGCAGCCGAGCGGCACGCGGACGTCGAGGCGCTTCAGATTCTTGTGCCAGGCGCCCTTGACCGAGAGCCAGCGGCCCTGGGGCGCGCGGCGAACAGCAGGCACGGGGATCGCGCACGTGCCGCTCGAGTACTGGCCCGTGAGCGACGCGGGGGTCGCCGCCACCCCGTCGGGAGTGCCGGCGGCGACGACCTCGCCGCCGTGCATCCCCGCGCCGGGTCCCATGTCGACGACCCAATCGGCGCGGATCATCGCCTCGTCGTGCTCGACCACCACCACCGTGTTGCCGGTCGCCGTAGCCGCTCGAGCGTGCGGATGAGGCGGTCGTTGTCGCGCAGGTGCAGCCGATCGAGGGCTCGTCGAGCACGTAGAGCACACCGAAGCGCCGAACCGATCTGGGTCGCGAGCCGAATGCGCTGCGCCTCGCGCCACCCGGAGGCGATGCGGCCGCGCGATCAGGCTCGGGTAGTCCCAGATGCCGACGTCGGTCAAGAGCACGCGCTCGTAGGCCTCGCTCACCGCGATGCGCTCGGCGACGGCACGATCTGCGTGGCTCCAGGTCGAGCCCGGTCGGGAACTCGCGCGCCGCGCCGATCGGCGGTGACCTCGACGTCGCGGATGCTCTTGCCGGCGATCTTGACCGCCCAGGCTCTCGGGGCGAAGCCGTGCGCCGTTGCACTGGGTGCACGGCCGGATCGTCATGAAGCGCTCGATCTCCTCGCGCATCCACTCCAGGCTCGGTCTGGCGGTAACGCGCTTCGAGGCTCGGGATCACGCCGTCCCACGTTGCGGTAGGTCGTCTCGCTGCGGCTGGTTCGGTAGACGAACTCGATCTCCTCGGGCCCGGTGCCGTGGAGGATGCCCTTGCGAATCTTCGCGGGCAGCGCGTTCCACGGTGTCTGCGGGTGGAAGCCCAGGTACTTCACCGAGCCCCTCGATCACGCCAGCGTAGGCGGGCCGTCCTCGTTCTTGCGCTGCCAGGGCGCGATCAGCTCCGGCGGCGAGCGAGCGCTTGGGGTCGGGAACGACCAGCTCGTCGTCGAAGACCAGCTTGGTGCCGAGCCCGTCGCAGCCCGGGCACGCGCCGTACGGGCTGTTGAAGGAGAGAACATGCGCGGCGTGAGCTCGGGCAAGGTGGTGCCGTGCTCGACGCACGCGAAGCGCTCGCTCATCACCTCCTCGGCGCCCGCGCCGTCGACGTCGTGACCGGCCCCTCGGCGAGCTTGTGAGCGCCGTCGCGAGGCTGTCGGCGAGGCGTCAGCTCGATCCCCGGCCGCACCACCAGCCGGTCGACCACCACGTCGAGGCTGTGCGTGGACTTCTTGTCCAGGGCGATGGTTGATCGAGATCGCGCATCGCGCCGTCGACGCGGACGCGCGAAGCCCTTGCGCCCAGGCTCGTCGAGCTCATTTCTTGAACTCGCCCTTGCGACCGCGAACCATCAGGAGAACACCTGGATCTTGGTTTCGGCCGGATACGCGAGAATCCGGTCCACCTGCTGCGGTGTCTGGCTGGCGATCCGCTTGCGTCGGGCAATGCGGCTTGCGGCGCGCGCCGAAGAAGCAGCCGCAGGTAGTCGTGGACCTCGGTGACCGTGCCGCGACGGTGGAGCGCGGGTTGCGGCTGGTGGTGCGCTGCTCGATCGCGATCGCCGGCGACGAACTCGATCGAGTCGACGTCGGGCTTCTCCATGCGCTCCAGGAACTGGCGCGTAGGAGAGGCTCTCCACGTAGCGCCGCTGGCCTCGGCGTAGAGGGTGTCGAACGCGAGCGACGACTTGCCCGAGCCGAAAGGCCGGTGATCACCACCAGCCGGTCGCGCCGGGATCGCGACGTCGATCCCCTTGAGGTTGTGCTCGCGCGCGCCGCGAAATGGTGATCGCGCGCCCGTCGGCGGGGCCAACGTGGGGGCTCGGGCTCGGGGCGGAATCCACGCTCTCGCTCGTCGTTCGCTCGTGCGCAGTGCGCGCCGAGGATAGCACAACGCCGTCGTTCGACCGCGTTGCGAACGAGAGCGCCCGTGACCCGTCCCAGGCGGGGGCGCGACGCGCCCCAGGGAACCCGCGCCGCGCTACTGGGCGCGTTCGACGGTCACGAACGGATCGCCGTCAGCGTCACGCTCGACGGTCACCGCCCACAGTTGCAGCACACGTCGCAGTCCTGGACGAACGAGCCGGTGGTGGACGGGTCGATCACCAGATCGATGGATTCGCCGCAATACGGGCACGCCACCGCGACCTCATCGTGCACGAACGTCCTCGCGCTTGGTCGAGCCGGCGCGCGCGTGGCGCGTGGGCTCCACCGATCGATTGGGCACGGCCCACGGGAAGTGGGCCACCACGCCTCCCGACGACCTGCGGGGTGAGCTCGAAGAAGAGCTCGTTGGTGCGCACGAACGCGTTCAAGAACGCGGGCGAGATGGCGAGCTGACTCGAGTAGCGGTCGAGCGCCGCGCGCTTCTGGCCGCGCTGCGAATCGTCGAGGGCCAGGCTCCTCACCGTCACTTCGCGCCGGAATCTTGGGCGGCGGCGGCTCGATGGACGTGGAGGTGAGCTCGCCAGGGCTCGGGTTCCACTCCATCCAGCCCGACGGCCAGTTCGGCCAGTGGACCAGATACGCGAGCAGTCGCGGGCTCGCGGGTGTGGTGGTTCGCGCGGCCGCTCAGGCGCTGCCAATCCTCGAGCGCCAGCAGGGTGAAGATCCCCGCGCGGAACAGTCGGGATGGATGTCCACGGGATCCGGCAGCGCCACCACGGTGGTGCGTCTCGCGCAGGATCGCGTCCAGCTCCGCGCCTTGCGGTGCTGGCGCCGCTGTAGAGGAAGGCGTGGATCGCGCGCTTCGTCGTAGGGTGGGTCCGCGGCGCCGGTCGTCCTGGGACCGCTCCGGTTTCGAACGCGGCCAATGATCGTCGAGAAGGCCCTTGAGACCGCCGTCGAGAAGCCGAGCAGCTCGACGTCGATGCGGCCGCCGCCCAGGGTCTCGCGGCGCTCGCCTCCGCCTCGCCGATGCGGCGCTCGCCGTACGCGACGTACTCGTGCGGTTGCGGCGGGGTCTCCGGGAATGACCGTCGAACCGCGTCCTGATAGCCGTCGCCGGCGGTCACCAGCACCACGCGAACGCTGCCGCCGCTGGCGAGCGTGCTGGATCAGCCCTGCGGTGGCGATCGTCTGTCGTGGATGGGCGCCACCACCAGCAGACGTTCGCCATTGCCGAGAGCGAGTGGCGCCAGCGCATCGGCGCTCGCCGAGCGGGCGGCCAGCGTGACGGCGAGGCACGCGGCGATGGCGACCAGGACGCCGGCGCGGCGAGGCGAAGGGGACCGCGAGCGGTAACCGCCACGCGCGCGGCCGCAGGTCTCGGGGAGATCGTTGGTTCGGGTGCGCTCGGGGCTCGCGCGAATGGAACCAAGCAGCATAACGGCTCGGCGAGCTCGGATCGAAGGCCTCGCTTCGTTTCGACGGTGACGGTTGATCGGCTGCCCGGGGCCGGGGCAAAGTCGCGCACAGGCGGAGGAACGTGTGAAGACGACGAGCGAGGTCACGGTTACGGTCGCAGCGCGGAAGCGGCGAGCCGTCGCGGCGTTGTCGATGCTGGTCGGTCTGGTCGGGGCGCTGGCGGCGGGCTGCGGCTCGGACGACGCGTCCACGACCTCCGCCAGCGGTACGGAGATCTGTTCGACGTGGCGGCGGCCCTCGAGGGCAGCGCGGGCTTCTTCGATTTCCCGTGGCCGAGCGATGTGCGGCTTCGCGAGGACGGTCGCATCGATCTCTCCGGGTTTCCGCTGCCCGCCGGTCCGCCGAGCTTGCGCGAGTTCATCGGGGCCTACCTCGGCCGGATCGCCGATCACACGTACGGCTTCGGCGCAATCACGGCGCGTTCTTCCGTTCGAGCGGCAACCTCGATCCGGCGACGTTGCCGTTCGGCGCGGCGGCCCGCTCCCTCGACGCGTCCATCTTCTTGCTCGACGTCGATCCGCGCTCGCCCTCGCGCGGCGAGCGCGTCACGTGGTGGTCTCGTACCAGTACGACGCCGCGATCTACGGACTACCAATCTGCTGGCCATCTCGCCGCTGCTCGGCTTTCCTGCGTCCCGGCAACCGCTATGCGTTCGTCGTCACCAGCGCGGTGAAGGATGCCGCGGGCCGCCCGCTGGCGCCGGCGCCGACGTTCTCCCGGGTGCGCGACGGGGCGCGCAACGGCGGCGAGCGCTCAAGCGGCTCGTGGAGGGCTTCATCGGCCGCTCTGGGAAACGCTGGAGTCGAGCGGCGGGCCGGCTCCGCGGGTGGTGGCCGCCGCGGTCTTCACCACCCGCGACGTGGTCGGCGAGATCTTTCCGGATTGCGGGTGGATGCGCCAACGTGACGGTCGAGCCGCCCAGCGAGCTCGCGTTCAAGAAGGACGCCGGACTACGAGTTCGTGGGCCTGCTACGCGAGCACAGCTTCCAGACCGGCACGCGCCCTATACCAGCGGCGGCGAGATCCTCTTCGACGCCGAGGCGATCGATCGTCCAGCGCACCGAGAGCCTGCGCTTCTCGCTCACCATTGCCGAGGCGCGCCGCCGGCGAGCGGCTGGCCGGTGGTGGTCTACGCCCGCGGCACCGGGAGGGCGACTACGAAGGCCTGGTGCGTCGCGAGGCGATCGCCTCGCGGCGAACGACTCGCCGCCATCGGCATCGACCAGCCGATCCACGGCGAGCGCGTGCCCGGCGGCGACGACTGGTCAGTCGCGCTTCTTCTTCAACGCTACCTCAACCCCGGTCGCGGCGCGCGACAACTTGCGCCAGTCCGCCGCGGACAACGTCCAGCAGCTGCGTTTCGTGCGCCGGCTGGTGATCTCCATCCCGAAGGCACCGAGACCCGCTTCGATGCGAGCAGGTAGGTATTTCATGGAACGCCGCAGGGCGGCACCGAGGGGCCGCTCTTCGTCGGCGCCGAGGACCAGATCGGCGCGGTGTTGAGCGGCTCGGGCGGCGGGCTGCGCCTCACGCTGCTCCAGAAGACGCTGCCGGTGCCAGTGGTGTTCCTGGTCGAGGCGCTGGCGGGTGCGCTCGGCACGCACCGGGCTCGATCGCTTCCATCCGCTGACGCAAGCTGCTGCGGCTCTTCATCGAGGAAGGCGACCCGCTCAACTACGCGCCCTATTACGCGCGCTACTCGCGCGGCGCGCCGCCTCGGTGTTCATGCTCGAGGGGCTGCTCGGGCTGGGTGCCGTACACCGCCATCGGTGCCCACGCCCTCGCCGGCGGGCGCCGATCGTGGAGTCGGGTGTGGAAGCCGATCCGACGGCATGGATCTCGCCGGTCTCTCGCGCCACTCACGCCGCCGGTGCGCGACCTTGTGCGTTCAGACCGACGGCACGCGCGTCACGCTCGGCCTCGTCCAGTACCCGAAGGACGGTCACTACACGCTCTTCGACAACCCCGAGGGCACCTACCAGTACGGCCACTTCCTCGGATCGTGCGCGCGGACGATCCCGATCCCCCGCGCCGCCGTGGTCGCAGCGCCTGAGCCGCGGCGCCGGCCGGCTGCGCCTGCTTCGCCCTTCTGAGCCTTCCCGATCACGACTACGCTCAGCAGCTGCGCGGGGCGACGCGCGAGGCCCATTCCGCGAACCGCGATCGATCCTCGACCGTACCTCCAGCCGACCTACTTTCTCGACATGGCTGCCGTCGCTTCGCCTTCGCGACCGCGGCGATCGGCGACGCGGCGGACGAGCGCGCGAAGGCGGTCCGGCTCTTCTGCGCGGTGCGCGACGGCGTGCGCTACGACCCCTACAGCGCCGACCTCTCGGCGAAGGTCGTTTCCGCGCCAGCAACGTGCTCGCCCGCGGCAGCGCTTGCGATGCCCAAGGCGATCGCGCTGGCCGCGTGCGCGCGCCGTCGGCATACCCGCGCGGCTCGGGTTCGCCGGACGTCCGCGATCACCTCGCCACCGAGAAGCTGCGGGAGCGGATGGGGACCGACGTGTTCGCGTTCCACGGCTACGTCGAGCTGTGGCTCGGCAGGCGCTGGGTGAGCGCCCACCTTCAATCTCTCGCTGTGCGAGAAGTTCCGGTGAAACCGCTCGATTTCGACGGCGAGCACGACGCGCTCTTCCATCCCTTCGACCGCGACGGCCAGCAGCACATGGAATACCTGCGCTACCGCGGCGAGCACGCGGACTTCCCCATCGACGAGATGCTTTCGGTGTGGCGGGAGATCTACCCCTACATGTTCGGCGAGTCGGTGAGCGCCACGCACGCCGCGGCGCGCATGGCTGGCGGTGATTTCGAGTCCGAGGCCGCCGCCGAGAGTGGAGTCGAGACGGACGCGGCGGCGCGGGCCGAGTCGCCGCGCGGGAGCGCGAACTGATGGCACTCGATCCGCTGATCCGGCTCTCCGGCGCGGAGCTCGCGGCGCGCATTCGCACGCGCGAGCTTTCCTCGCTGGAGGCGGTGGACGCGCACATCGCCCAGATCCAGCGCGTGAACCCACGCCTCAACGCGATGGTCGCCGAGCGATTCGCCGCCGCGCGCGAGGAAGCGCGCCGCGCCGACGCGGTGCTCGCGGCCACCGCCGATCCGGCCGAGCTTCCGCCGTTTCACGGGGTGCCGTGCTCCATCAAGGAATGCTTCGCGCTCACCGGGATGCCGCAGACGTCCGGCTTGGTCTCGCGCCGCGGCTTCGTGGCGCCGAGCGACGCCACCGCCGTCGCCCGGCTGCGCGCGGCGGGGGCGATCCCGCTCGGCGTCACCAACGTCTCCGAGCTCTGCATGTGGATGGAGTCGAACAACCGCGTCTACGGCCGCTCCAACAACCCGTACGATCCGCGCCGCACGGTGGGCGGTAGCTCGGGGGGCGAGGGTGCGATCGTGGGCGCGGGCGGAGCGCCGTTCGGCCTCGGCTCCGACGTGGGCGGGTCGATTCGCATGCCCGCGTTCTTCAACGGCGTCTTCGGTCACAAGCCCACCGGCGGGCTCATCCCCAACTCGGGCCAGTTCCCGATGCCGACCGGCGACGTGCGTCGCTACTGCACCACCGGGCCGCTGGCGCGTCGCGCCGAGGACCTCATGCCCCTGGTGCGCATCCTCGCCGGACCGGACGGCATCGACGGCGGGTGCATCGCTCGCACGCTCGGCGATCCCGCCAGCGTGCGGCTCGAGGGTCTACGGGTGGTGAGCATCGAGGACAACGGGCTCATCCCGGTGAGCAACGATCTGCGCCAAGCGCAGCGCCGCGTGGCCGAAGCGCTCGCGGCGCGCGGCGCGCGCGTGGAGTGGGAGCACGTGCCGCGCCTCAAGCAATCGCTCGAGATCTGGTCGGCGATGCTCGCGACGGGTGGCGCCGACGACTTCGCGGCGTTGCTCGGCGACGGGACACCGGTGAATGCGTGGAAGGAGCTGGCCAAGTGGTCGTTCGGCCGCTCGAACCACACGCTGCCGGCGATCGTGCTCGCGCTGCTCGAGAAGGTGCCCAAATGGACGCCGGGGCGGACACAGCGTCTCGCGGCGCTCGGTGCCGAGCTACGCGCTCAGCTCGTCGATCTCATCGGGCCGCGCGGGGTGCTGCTCTATCCGCCCTACGCGAGCGTCGCGCCGCGGCACGCGTTTCCGCTGGTGCCGCCGATTTGCTGGGCCTACACCGCGATCCTCAACGTCATGGAGCTGCCCGTCACGCAGGTGCCGCTCGGCCTCGACGCCAACGGCGTGCCGTTGGGCGTGCAGGTGGCCGCGGTCCACGGCAACGACCACCTCACCATCGGCGTCGCGTGCGAGCTGGAACGGATCTTCGGCGGGTGGGTGGTGCCGTCGCTCGCCGCCTGATCCCTCGGGCAGGCGTCCCGGGCGGACGTTCCAAAGCGTCCCGCCAAATGTCCCACCCTCGGTCAAGAAGCCCCGACGGGCCGAGACGATTCGTCAGCAATGTGCCACTTAGCGCGGGCCGATTCGGCCCGGCCTCGAGAAAGGCCAATGGTTTTGCGACGCACATTCTCGGCGCCCGAAGCGCTAGCCGGGCGCGCGTCTTGCTTTAGTCCCGATCGAGCCGCCGACCGGCAGGGGTCGGGCGGGCTCGAAAGGCGGCTTGGGAATGATCGTCGAATGCGCCTGGTGCGGCGCCCTCCTGGGACAGAAGGAGCCCCTGCTCGATACCCGGCCCACGTCGGGAATCTGCGACGAGTGCGTCGAGCAGCTCGAGTCGGGACAGGTCTGTGCAGCGCCCCGGCTTCGCTCCCCATCGCCCCGAATTCGCGCGCTCCGGCGCGCTGGCCCTTTCGAGCTGGGCTCACCGGCGCTCATGGGCATCCACGAGCTACCCACGGTCCGCGTGCGCCGCTCCCACCGACACTGACCCCTCGCGGCGGCTCGCGCGCCGCCGCGCCTTCCCGCGTGCCTCTCGGCCGGTGGGATCCTCCATCCTTCGGCGGGCCGCGCGCCCGGTCGCGGGCTTCGGCCCTCGGCTGCGTTTGCCGTTCGGCGTCGCGACGCGCTAGGTGAAGCACGCGTCTCGCGGCACGCCCCGCGCGCGCCGCGGGATTCCTCCATGACCGATCTCTTCACCGGAACGTGGGCGCTCGTCACGGGCGCGTCGTCGGGGCTCGGCGTCGAGTTCGCGCGCCAGCTCGCGGCGCGCCGCACGAATCTGGTGCTCACGGCGCGGTCGCACGCCGAGCTCGAGCGGCTCGCTGCAGAGCTTGCCGGGCGACACGGCATCTCGACGCACGTGGTCGTGGAAGACCTGGGAGTCGTGGGCGGAGCCGCGCGGCTCGCGGCGGCGGTGGACGCGCTCGGCATCCCGATCGAGCACCTCGTGAACAACGCCGGCTTCGGAGCGATGACCCGCTTCACGCGCAGCTCGCTCGAGCGCCAGACCGAGATGGTGCGTCTCAACTGCGAGACCGTGTTGGTGCTGACCTGGCATTTCCTGCCCAAGATGGTCGAGCGCGGCCACGGCGGCGTGATCCAGGTTTCGTCCACGGCCGGGCATCAGCCGGCCCCCTTCTTCACCACCTACGGCGCCACCAAGGCGTTCGTGTTGAGCTTCGCCTCTGCGCTCGCCGGTGAGCTGCGCGGCAGCGGAGTGCGCATGCTGGCGTTCTGCCCCGGCCCGGTGCAGACGGGCTTCCAGAAGGCCGCCGGACTGCCCGTGCCGGATCTCAATCGCGGTGGCTTGCGGGCGCGCGTGTCGCTGCTGAACGCGGCGGAGGCGGTGCGGCGTGGGCTCGTCGCCTACGAGCGCGGACGAGACGTGTGCGTTCCCGGCGTGGTGAATCGGGTGATGACCCTGGCCGCGAAGCACGCCCCGCGGGCGTGGATCGTGGATGCTGCGGCGCGCTCGCTCTCGCGCGGCGGCGACGCGCGGAGGCCGAGCCGATGAACGCTGTGGAGACGATCGCCACGGGCTTCGCGTCCAACTGGGGTCTCGAACCGGGGCTCACCTTCCTCAACCACGGCTCGTTCGGCGCTTGCCCCAAGGCGGTGCTCGCGGTGCAGGCCGAGTTTCGTGCGCGGCTCGAGCGCGATCCGGCGCGCTTCATGGCCCGCGACTTCGAGGATCTCGTCGACGAGGCGCGCGCCGTGCTGGCGGCGTTTCTGGGCGCCGACGAGGAGGACCTCGCCTTCCTGCACAACGCCACCACCGCCGTGAGCACGGTGTTGCGCTCGATCTCGTGGCACGCGGGCGACGAGATCCTCATCACGGACAACGCCTACAACGCGTGCGCGAACGCGGCGCGGGAGATCGCGGGTACCGCTGGCGCGCACGTGGCGGTGGCTTCGATCCCGTTCCCGGGAACCACCGCCGACGCGGTGATGGACGCGGTGCTGAGCCGGGTGACGCCGCGCACGCGCCTCGCGCTCCTCGATCACATCACCAGCCCCACGGCGCTGGTGTTGCCGATCGAGCGGCTGATCCGCGAGCTCGCGGCGCGCGGTGTCGACACGTTCGTCGACGGCGCGCACGCGCCGGGGCAGGTGCCGCTCGACCTCGGCACGCTCGGTGCCGCGTACTACACGGGCAACTGCCACAAATGGCTGTGCGCGCCCAAGGGCGCGGGCTTCCTGTGGGTGGAGCGCAGCCGCCAAGCGACCCTCCGACCGCTGGTGGTGAGTCACGGCGCCAACTCGCCGCGCACCGATCGCAGTCGGTTCCGGCTCGAGTTCGACTGGCTCGGCACCGACGATCCCACGGCGTTTCTGGCGGTCCCCGCCGCGCTGAAGTTTCTGGGCTCGCTGGTCGCGGGCGGTTGGCCCGCGCTTCGTGCGCGCAATCACGCGTTGGTCGTCGAGGGTCGCCGGGTGCTCTGCGAGGCACTGGCCGTGGACTCGCCGTGCGACGAAGCCCTTCTGGGCTCGATGGCGTCGATCCCGCTTCCCGACGCGCGCGGGCCGCGCCAGCTGCATTCGTGGGGCTGGGACCCGTTGCAGGAGCGGCTGCGCGACGACGACCGGATCGACACGATCGTGAACAACTGGCCCGCGTGGCCCAAGCGCTTGCTGCGGCTCTCGGCGCAGCTCTACAACGAGCCCGCCGACTACGCGCGGCTCGCGACGGCGTTGGTCGCCCAGCTTCGGCGCGAATCGGCCGACGCCCCCAGCTCGTGACCCCGTCGCGGCGAACCCGCCCGCAGCAGCGGCTCCAGCGCTGCGCTCCGTCGCATCCCCAGGCCGTTCTTCGCGAATGACCGTGGCGGACGATTCCGCACCGCCGAGGGGCTTCGCGCCTGCCGGCGGCATCGTCCGCCAGCCACGCCGTCCCGCCGGTTGGGTGGCACCTGGACCGAGGCCCGCTGGCGCGGGCGACCGCCCCGACGGCTGGCCCGCCGCGGACGAAGACCTCTGCCATCTGTGCGGCGACTGGCGGATCTTCCAGAAGCTCCGTGGCCATCGCTTCAGCCTGGACGATCTCGTCACCGCGTGGTTCGCGCTCGAGCACGCGGGTGAGGGCGAGGTGCGAACGGCGCTGGATCTCGGTTGCGGGTCGGGCTCGGTGTTGCTCATGGTTGCGTGGGCGCGGCCGGCGGCGCGGGTGATCGGAGTCGAGGCGCAGGACGTGAGCGTGGGACTCGCACGCCGCTCGATCGCGTGGAACGGCTGTGCCGATCGCTGCGAGGTGCGCCACGGCGATCTGCGCGATCGAGCGCTCGTCGAACCGGCTGGCGCGGGGTTCGATCTCGTGACGGGTACGCCGCCTTACATCCCGCTCGGCGACGGCGTGGTGTCCGAACGCGTGCAGCGCGGCCCCGCGTGCTTCGAGGTGCGCGGCGGCGTCGAGGACTACGCATCGGCGGCAGCGCGCTGGCTCGCGCCCCGCGGTGTGTTCACGGTCTGTCACTCGGACGCCGCGCGCACGCTGCGCGCCGCCGCCGCGACGAACCTCGTCGTTCGCGCCCGGCGACCGGTCGTTCCCCGTGACGGCCGCGACCCGCTCTTCTGGGTGTTCGCGATGGAGCACCGTGACGTCGCAGCGCTCGACGCGCCGCCAGGGCCGCCGCTCGTGGTCCGCGATCGCGCCGGCCAGTGGACCGACGACTTCCGCGCGCTGCGCCTGTCGATGGGCATGCCCTGCTCAGCGCGCTGAGCTGGGCCTCCGCGCGCTCGTGAGATCGAGCAATCGATCTCCGCTCGAGTGTCTCGCGGAGACGGGCCTCACTGCGTGGGTGTCGACAATCGCGGCGCCGCCAAGGTGAGCAACGACGACGAAAGTGGCTCCGCTGGAGCTCGCTGACTCGACTTCGTCAGCAATTCCAGCAGGGCGATCTCCGGAAATCGCGGCACCGTTCTTGCGCTTCACCGGATCGATTCCGGTTGCGCCATTGCGGCGCCGAGATGCGCTTGTCCCTGCACGGAAACGACCTCTCGCATCTCAGTTCTTGCGTTGGCGGTCGTTCATTCGCGGCCGAATCGCAGTGTCGAACGACGCTGCGAGCACCTGCGAATCGAGCGTCGATCCGCGGCGTGGGACTTCGTGCTCGAACACGACGTGCCGAAAGCCCCGCGGTGGTCCTTGCGCAGGCGTTTCGCATTCACGCGTGCCGTGCGACGCATCCGTGCAGAGTCTCTCGTCCCCGGGGTCGAGATCGCGTCGGCGTTGCCGTTCGTGAGCGTGGCGGTTTCGCGCTCGGCGGCACGACCGCGGGGTCGGACGCCGTGACGTAGACGTCGATGGCGATGGCGTCGGCCATCGCTTTCAGCCGGTTCTCGGAC
>JAXLQJ010000067.1:0-37985 GCA_046331705.1 bacterium
CTTCAACGCGGGGACTGGGCGAGCACCGCGCGGCGCACCAGCCGGCGGACCTCGTCCTTGAGCGCCGTGGTGGAGTCCGATTCGCCGCGCTCGGCCGGCAGGTAGCCGGCCAGCACGACTGGCGCGGCAGCGAAGTAGAAGAGGATCATCCCCACGCTTCCGATGAGCACCGCGGGCGGATCGAAGCGCTGGAACTCGCCGCGTTCTTGCCCGGCGCGCACGTACTCGGTGACGACCCGCAGCATGGGATGAACGTGATCGCTGAGCAACGTGGCGATGTCGATGTTGTGGTCCACCAGCTCGCGAAACGCGAGGATCGCGAACTGCGGCTTGCGAGCGATGAGATCGACGAACGAGTCGGTGAGGTGCTCGATCTGCTCGGCCGGCGTGCCGGGCCGTTGGATCGCCGCCACCAGCATCTCCTGGAGGTCGCGCAAGATCGCGCGCAGCACCTCCGAGTAGAGCTCGGCCTTGGTCGGGAAGTGGTAGTAGAGCGAGGCCTTGCGGATTCCCACGCGCTCCGCGATCTCCGCGAGGTTGGCGCCGCTGAATCCGCTGCGGCAGAAGGCCGACTCGGCCTCCTCCAGGATCCGTTCGCGAGTGGCGGGCCCGTTCCGGGGGCGGCTCGGTTTCGGGTCGTGGGTCATCGGCGGCGAGTCGGGATCGAAGCGCGCGGCGCGAGCCCGCGCGCGGGGTCGCGTCGCTTCGTTCAGTAGCGATAGATCAGCGTGGCGCCGAGCGACAGCGCCAGCGCCTCGAGCTCGAGCGGAAAGTCGTTGACGGTGGTCGAGAAGTCCTTGCTGCCACCGAGGTTGACGCTCTGGCCCACGGCGAACTTGCGCGACGGATAGTGGAGGAGCTGCGCCACCGTCGACAGGTCGAGGCCCGCGAGCGCGGGCTCGTCGAGGCTGTGATGAAGGAACTCGCGCCACGTGCAGCCCAGGCTGTAGATGAAACGCGTACCGTCGAGCGTGCCGGAGTCGACGGTGGTCTTGGGTACCGGTGTCGGGTCGTACCAGAAGCCGGCCTGGACCCTCACGTCCGCGGTGACCCGATACTCGATGCCCGTGCGCACGGAGAACGTGTCGTTGAACTGCCGCTCGAAGAGCTGCTCCTTCACGCCGAGCAGCCCGTCGCCCAGGAACTGGATGCGCTGCTTGTTCCAGGCGGTCGCCCAGTTGGTCCACACCCCGTCGACGGCGACGAGCAGCTCCTCGGACGGGCGATACGCGATGCCCACGGCCACCTGTCGGGGGAAGATGATCCGGTAGCGAAACCGTGTGGCCTCGTCGACGAGCGGCCCGCCGTTCAGGCTCACGAGCAGCGGGTTGTCGTTCACCAGTCGCTTCACGTCGTCGGCCCAGATCACGGCGGCGCGTCCCTCGTAGTCCACCGCCATCAGGTCGCGATACGTGATGCCGTAGCTGAACGGCACGCCCGGTTTCCGAAACAGCAAGCCCAGGTGGTAGTTGAAGTGGGCGAAGTCGATGTCGAGGGTGTTCGAGGGGGCGAGGCCGGTGGGGAATTCTTGGTCGCTCTGGATCTCGAACTTCCCGTCGTCGACGCCGTTCTTCGAGTCGAGCAGCTCGCGCAGGAACGGCAGGTCCACGCCGATGTCCGCGATCGCGGCGTCGGTGAAGAAGCCGTCGCCGAGCTTCTGACGGTTCTCCATCTGGCGAAGCGCGCTCACGTTGAAGGTGGCGCCGACGTAGAAGCCCGACTCGCCGATGTGGTAGCCGACGGCGGGCGAGAGCGTCTCGACGAAGGTGCTCGTCTCGTACGCCGAGTAGCGCAACGGCCCGTGATCCTGGTCCCACTCGATCGCCGTGCCCCAGGTCGTCCCACCGCCGAGATCGAAGACGAGCCCAGGAACGCCGACGCGGAACGTGCCCGGGAAGTAGACGTTGTAGATGGGCGGGGTGATGTCGTGGCTCGCGCCGCCCTCGGCCGCCGACGAACGTTGCGTCACGAACGGCAGCACCACTTGCGAGAGGCCGACTTCCTGGATGTCTTCTTGCTCGAGCTGACCGAGCCCCGCCGGGTTGTAGTACCAAGCGGAGGCGCTGTCCGCCACGGCGGTGGCGGCGCCGCCCATCCCCGCTTCGCGGGGCCCGAAGCCGATGGTCTCGATGTAGCCCGCGCGGCTGGTGGCCGCGCCGAGCATGCCCATGAGCGCGCCACACACGAACAACGCGATCGGAAGAATGCGCCGTTGCATGGCGCGGGATCATAGACCGTAGCGCTACGCGTGCCCATCCCCGCGCGCAGGTCTTCGCGCGGAACGAGCTGCGCGCCTGTGTCGCGATCGGCCCGTCAGGCCTTGAGGATCGGCAGGTCGCGGTAGAGCTCGAGCACGTCCGGATTCGCGAGCGCCTCGCGATTCTCCACGGGCTTGCCGTGGACGAGGTTCCGCACCGCCAGCTCGACCTTCTTGCCCGAACGCGTGTACGGGATGTCGGCGACGGGGACGATCTTCGCCGGCACGTGGCGCGGGCTCGCGTTGTCGCGGATGGTCTTCCGGATCTTGGCTTCCAGCGTCGCGTCGAAACGCACGTCCGGGCGCGTCTTCACGAACAGCACCACGCGCACGTCGCCCTGCCAGTCCTGACCGATCACCAGGCTGTCCGCGACCTCGGGCAGGCTCTCCACGGGACGATAGATCTCCGCGGTGCCGATCCGGACGCCGCCCGGGTTGAGAGTCGCGTCGGATCGCCCGTACACGACCACGCCGCCGCGCTCCGTGATCTCGATCAAGTCGCCGTGCGTCCAGATCCCCGGGAAGCGCTCGAAGTAGGCCGCTCGGTAGCGCTTGTCGTCCGGATCGTTCCAGAATCCCACGGGCATCGACGGGAAAGCCCGCGTGCAGACGAGCTCGCCCGGTCTGCCGGTGACGGATGCGCCGGCGTCGTCGAACGCATCCACCGCCATGCCGAGCCCCCGACACTGGATCTCGGGCGCCACGACGGGCAAGCGCGGATTGCCGAGCACGAAGCACGACACGATGTCGGTGCCGCCCGAGATCGAGGCCAGGTGCACGTCGCGCTTCACCTCGCGGTACACGTACTCGAAGCTCTCGTGCAGCAACGGCGAGCCAGTCGAGAGCACCGTGCGCAGCGCGTGGAGGTCGTGCTCGGCGCCCGGTCGCACACCCTCCTTCTCGACCGCGGCGAGGTACTTGGCGCTGGTGCCGAAGATCGTGACGCCTTCCTCGGCCGCCATGCGCCACAGCGCGTCGGCCCCGGGATGGAAGGGTGAGCCGTCCCACAGCACCAGCGTGGCACCCGAGGCGAGACCGGAGGCGAGCCAGTTCCACATCATCCAGCCGCAGGTCGTGAAGTAGAAGAAGCGATCGTCGCGCTTGAGGTCGGCGTGCAGCCACTGTTCCTTCACGTGCTGCAGCAGCGTGCCGCCGGCGCCGTGGACGATGCATTTGGGAACGCCGGTCGTCCCCGAGGAGTAGAGGATGTAGATGGGGTGATCGAAAGGCAGCGCCGCGAAGGCCAGCGGTCGGCCGGCCGCGCGCTCGATGGCCACGTCGAAGCGCTCCGCCGGCACCGAGAGATCGGCGAGGCTCGGCTCGGGCGACGCGTACGGGATCACCAGCACGCGTTCGATCGATCCGACCTCGCGCACCAGCCCCCGCGCCCGGTCCAGGCAGTCGTGGCTCTTGCCGCCGTACGGATAGGCGTCGGCCGTGATCAGCACCTTGGGCTCGATCTGGCCGAACCGATCGACCACGCCACGCAAACCGAAGTCGGGCGAGCACGACGACCAGACGGCACCGAGGCTGGTGGTCGCGAGCATCGCGATGACCGCTTCCGGGACGTTCGGCACGAACCCCGCCACGCGATCGCCGACGCCGACCCCCGCGTCGGCGAGCCACGCCGCGAGGCCGGCGACGGCGGAATGAAGCTCGGCGTAGCTGACCACGCGGCGCCGGCCGTCCTCCGCGCGCGCGACCAGCGCGGGATGATCGTCGCGGCGGCGCAGCAGGTTCTCGGCGAAGTTGAGCCTCGCCCCGGTGAACCAGCGCGCGCCCGGCATGCGCTCGCCGTCGACCAGCACCTCGTCCCACGGACGGGCGGCGCGGACCTCGGCGAGGTCCCAGATCGATCTCCAGAACGCCGCGCGATCGTCGATCGACCATTGCCAGAGCTCGTGGTCGTCGGCGAAGCGGCGGCCCAAGCGCGCCTCGAGCTGCGTCTGGTAGCGCGTGAGGTTGGCGGACGCGATGCGTTCGGCGTTGGGTGTCCACAGTCGCGAGGTCATGGTCGCGCACCCCGAGGTCGAGGGTTCCAGGAGGAGAGGCGAACGCCGCGGCGCTCAGCTCGCGCCGCGCTCGTCGAGCCCGCTCACGGCGAGGCGGATCGCCTCCACCGGATCCTCGGCGCGGATCACGCCGGGGAGGTCCCAGGTGTTGAGGCCCACCACGCGCTTGCCGAGCTTGAGCGCGATGGCGATCTCGGAGAGCGTGCCGTACTCGCCCGCCACCGCGATGAACGCGTCCGCGCTGTGCGCGAGCACCACGTTTCGCGCGTGGCCCATGTTGGTCGCGATGGCGATCTGGATGTGCGGGTTCGCGCGGTGCCGCGTGGGGGTGGGCAGGATGCCGACGGTGACGCCGCGCTCCTGGCGGGCTCCGCGGGCGGCCGCTTCCATCACGCCGCCCAATCCGCCGCACAAGAGCACGTGCCCGGCGCGCGCGACCTCGCGCCCGACTTCCATCGCGAGCGCGTAGACCGCGCCATCGCACGTGCCAGCGCCGATCACGGCCAGTTGCAGAGGCATGGTTCCTGGGGGGCGCGGCGGGTTTCGGCGGCGAGCGCGCGTGCGTCGTGAATCATGTCAGATACGTGAGGGCTTTGCGCATCAACGGATAGGTCGCGCCCGATGTCCACGCGTCGCGCAAGGTGCGGAGCAAGATGCGCGGCCGTCCGTAGAAGCGAACCAGCATCGTGCGTTGCATCGACTTCAACCATTCCACCGAGAGCGTCCCGCGGCTCGCCACGGGATTCGAGAAACTGCCACGAGCGGGATCGGATGCCCAGCCTTCGATGCGTCCCAGGCTCACCAGCTCCTCGCCGGAGCGGGTACCCGGCAGCGGACGGAAACCGTGGAAGTTGGCGCCGGTGAGGTCGAGACGGAGCGCCAGATCGAGCGTCGCCCTCACGTCCTCCGGCTCCTCGTCGGGGTAGCCGAGCATGAAGAAGCCGTGCACGGGGAATCCCTCGCTTCGCGCCAGGCGGACCTTCTCCTCGATCAGCGGGACCGACAGCGCCTTGCGCATGCGCTTCAGGATCCGCGGCGATCCCGACTCGATGCCCACGATGAGCGCATAGCAGCCTCCGGCGCGCATCTCGCGCAGCATCTCGCGCTCGAGCGTCTCGAGGCGCACACCGTTCGGCATCGTCCACGTGATGCCGAGCCCGCTCGCGCGCATGGCGCGGCTGAACCGGATCACGTAGTCGCGATCCCACGTGAAGTTGTCGTCCTCGATGTGGATCTCGCGGATGCCGTAGCGGCGATGCAGGTGCTCGATCTCGCTCAGCACGTGCTCGACCGAGCGGCTTCGCATCGCTCGGCCCGTGACGGTGAAGCCGGCGCAGAACGTACAGCGGTACGGGCACCCACGGGTCACGATGATGGGCGCGAAGGGCCGCTGGCGCACGAAGAGCGTCGGGGGGAAGCGCTGATACGCACGCGGATCGATCGACTCCCAGGCGGGGAACCCGAGGGCGTCGAGATCGTCGCTGAAAAGCGGCTCCGACGAGACGATCCTGTCGCCCCGTCGAACGGTGAGGCCCGGGATCTCCGCCGGGTCGAGCGCTCGGCCGTCGGCGATGCGATCCGCGATCGCGACGAGGCCTCGCTCGCCCTCGCCCCGAAACGCGAGGTCGAGGCTCGGGATGTCGCGCAACGACTCGCTGGCGGCCGCCGACGCATGCGGTCCACCGAGGATCGTCGGCACGCCGGGCAGCGCACGGCGGACCACCGCGCACATCGGCTCGATCGTCGAGACGTCGGACGTGAAGGCCGTGAGGCCCACCAGCTCCGGACGGAAGCGGTCGAGCGCGTCGTACCAATCGTCGAGATCGCCTCCGCTCAGCGTGAGATCGACGACCCTCGGCTGGTGGCCGGCGCGCGCGAGCGCCGCGGCGAGATAGCCGAGCCCGAGCGGCGGCAGGATCTGGAGTACCTGGCTGCGCGGGCGCGGAGGGACGGCGAGCAGGACTCGCACGTCGTTCGTCCGGAGGGCGGGTTACGCCCCGCCCGTGGCGACGCGGGCTACCGATTCGGCGACGACCGGCGGCGCCGAGCTGGTCGCCGAAGGGCGCGTTCTCGCGATCCAGAGGTTGGCCCACCACATCAGGAGCGCCACCGCCAGGGTCCCGGCGAGCAGCGCAGCGAGACTGAGCACGAAGCCGCGCATCAGGCGGCGCTCTTCGGCTCGGTGCAGGCGGATGTCCATGGTGCGGGCGGCGCGACTGCTCGGCGTGCGCGTGGTCATGCTACCACCAGCCGCCGCCGAACGGGCCAGGCCGCGATCACGGGAACGGTACCTCGCCGAGCAACGCGCGACGCGTGAGCGCGGGCGAGAGGCTGCCGAAGCTCAGCAAGTGGTCGTGGAAGCGGGCGAGCTCGAACCCGGCGCCCGCGCGCTCGCGAACGCGCGCGCGCAGATCGAGCAAGAGCTCGCGCCCGACCAGGTAGGTCGAGGCCTGCGTCGGCCATGCGGCGTAGCGACGCACCTCGGCGCGGGCGGTGGCGGGATCGAGCCCGACGGCGTCGACCAAGCGCTCGGCGCTCTCCTCGACGGTCCATTCGCCGCGGTGCAGCCGCACGTCGACGTCGACCCGCCAGGTGCGGAAGAGGGCGTCGCGCAGCTGGGTCAGCTCGACTCGTGGATCCTCGCTCAGTCCTTCTTCCACCATCAGCTGTTCGCAGTAGAGCGCCCAACCCTCGCAGAGCAGCGGCGTGCCGTAGAGCGCTCGCGCCCTCGACCCGCACCGCTTGGCGCGGGCGAGCTGCAGGTGGTGCCCGGGAAAAGCCTCGTGGACCACCAGCTGGGTGATGTTCGGCCATGCGTGATGGGCAAGCCACGCTTCGCGCGCCTCGCCCTCGAGGCCGTCGGGAAGCGGCGTCACGTAGAAGAGCCCGCGTCCAGCGGGCTCGAGCGGGGCGGGGGGGAGGTAGGCGGCGATCGGGATCAGCGGCCGCTCGAACTCGGGAGTCGCGACCACCGCGAGGTCCTCGTCGGCGATCGCGACCAGCCCCCGCTCGGCGACGAACCGGCGAACCCGGGCGACCTCGCCGCGGTAGGCGTCGAGAACGGCCTCCGCGGGCGGGTGGTCGCTGCCGATCTCGCGCCACAGCTCGCGCCAGCTGCGATGGGGATCGATCCTCGCCGCGACCTGGCGGAGGCGTTCCTCGGTCTCGCGACGCACGCGGGCGGCGAGCTCGAGCAGCGCGTCGGTCGTGATGGCGAGGCCGTGGGCCTTCTCGAAGCGCAGCGTGAACGCGGCCTCGCCGATCGCTGCGTTACGAACCGCCCCACCGGCGTCGAGCTGCTCGCGCAATCGCGCCGCATACGCGTCGAGCGCGGCCGTCGCGTCGGCCGAGCCTGCCGCGACCCGGTCACGGATGGCGGGCGCGGTCGCGGCCGCCACGGCGGGAAGCGTGGTGCCGAAGAGCTCGCGAGCGCCGGCACAGGTTTCGATGGCGTTCTCGGAGAGGACGCGCGCCGGGCCGTCGAGGTTGGCGAGACCCTCGGCGAGCAGCCGCGGGATCTCACTCAGGCGCGCCGCGAGCGCTCGCATCCGCTCCTCGAGCGGACGGGACTCGCGCACCGCGAGCAGATAACACGCATAGATCGCGGTTTCCGGATAGATCGCCGGGTTCCACGTCCAGGTGCGCACGTGGTGCCAGTCGTGAAGATCCGCTTCGAGCGTGCCGAGGACCTGGGCTCGGTCGAGGCGCTCGTCCGCCGTCAGCGCATCGTCGGGCAGCTCGGCGAGCAGCCGCGCCAGCCCCGCGGTCTCGGCGAGCTGCGCTTCCAGGGTGCGGGGGGCGAAGCTATCGAGCTCGTGATCGTGTCCCGCGACACCGTCGATCGTCGCGGTGACGGGGCTCGATCGCCAGCGGTGCTCGAGAATGCGGCGGAAGATGGCCGCGAAGCTCGGTGCGGACTCCGCCGTCGGCGCGCCCGCGAGCGAAGCGCCGATGGATGCGCCGCCCGCGTCCACGCGCGCGCGAGGCTCGCTCAACGCGGCCGGCTCGTGCCCGACGGGAGCGCGAGGGTCTCGACCAGCTCGAGACCGAAGCCCTCGAGCCCGACCGGACGTAGTGCAGGATTGTGCGTGATGAGACGCAGCTTCTTGAGTCCGAGCCGCCGAAGCACCTGGGCGCCGAGACCGTAGTCGCGCAGCGCGGTGGGGTAGGTGTCGGTCTCGCGCAGATCCCCGAGCGCGTGCTCGACGGCTTCGGTGTGGCTCTTGAGCTTGCGCACCAGCCCGTCGGCGGTGAACGGCTTGAGGATGTAGAGGACGACACCGCAGGGGGCGCTGGCGATCTGCTCGATGGCGCGATGAAGCAACACGCCCTGGTCCCGCCGCAACGCCGTGAATGCATCGCCCCAGACGTCGCTCGAATGGACCCGTACCAGCGTGGGCACGTCGGGATCGATCGCGCCGCGCACCAGCGTCAGGTAGTGGAGCTGGTTCACCTTGTTGGTGAAGACGCGCACCTCGACCGGACCCGCGAGGTCGGTGTCGAGCCGCGCCCGCGCCACCTCGTCGACCAGCTCCTCGTTGGCGATCCGCCACGCGATCACGTCGGCGACGCTGACGATCGGAAGGTGGTGGTCGGCGGCGAGCTTGCGCAGCGCCGGCATGCGCGCCATCTCGCCGTCCTCTCCGAGCACGGCGCAGGTGACCGCCGCCGGACCGAAGCCCGCCAGCACCGTCAGGTCGGCCGCCGCCTCCGCGTGGGCCGCGCGCTCCAGCACGCCTCCCTCGCGGATGGCCACGGGGAAGACGTGTCCCGGCGAGATCAGGTCCTGCGGCCGGGTGTCCTCGGCCACGGCGACCTCGATCGTGCGTGCGCGGTCGGCGGCGCTGATGCCGGTGGTGACGCCGCGGCGGGCCTCGATGGAGACGGCGAACGCGGGGGTCGCGGGTCCGCGGTTCCGCACCGGCATCAACGCCAGGCCCAGGCGGCGAATGCGCTCGAGCGTGAGCGCCACGCACACCAGCCCGCCACCGAAGCTGGCCATGAAGTTGACCGTCTCGGGGGTGATGCGCGCTCCCGCCATCACCAGCGCGCCTTCGCTCGAGTCGCGCTCGTCATCCGTGAGCACGACGAGACCGCCGTTGCGGATCGCCTCGATGGCGCGGGCGGCGCGGTGCCGGATGGCGTCGGGCTCGGGCAGGTGATGGGCAGGCGGTGTGTTCACGGGGCGGCTCTCGCGTCGCGGATCGTTGGGTCGGGGCGCGAGTATTCCACTGGCGCCCAGAGCGTTCCAAGGACGCCCGAGCGCTGCAGCCGAGCGCCAGGCACCGTCGTCGGGTCCGGCGCTTGGAGCTCGCGGGCCGAACGACGAAGGGCGCGCTGCGCGGAACCCGCAGCACGCCCCTCGAGCGCGGTGGACGAAGCGCGTCGTCAGGCTTCGGGCATCGGCTCGCCGCCGCGCAGATCTTCGATCCTGAGCGGCCAGCTCGAAGCGGGCTCGGACGCCGTGCTGCCGACCACGCTCAAGGCCGGCGGCTCGTCGCACAGCTGCGCCGCGTCGCTCGCGGCGGCCGCGAGCTCGTTGCCGGCGCGCATCCACTTGTCTTCGTACTTCACCGTGCAATCGGTCTGCAGCGGTTGCGGGTAGTGGAAGGCGCGACCCTCGAAGTTGCGCATCAACGCCTTGGACTGGGTCAACGCGTTCAAGTAGTTGGGCGCGACGGGCGCCTTCCCACCACCGCCCGGCAGATCGACGACGAACGTGGGCACGGCGAAGCCGCTGGTCCAGCCGCGCAGCGACTCCATGATCTCGATGCCGGTCTCGACTGGCGTCCGGAAGTGCTCCAGCCCTTCCTCGTTGTCGCATTGGAAGAGGTAGTAGGGCCGGATGCGGTTTCGCACCAGCTTGTGCATCAGCTCCTTCACCACCCGCGGGCTCGAGTTGACGCCGCGGAGCAGCACCGTCTGATTGCCGAGCGGGATCCCGGCGTTGACGATGCGCGCGCAGGCCGCCTGGCTCTCGGAGCTCAGCTCCTTGGGATGGTTGAAGTGCGTGTTGATCCAGATGGGATGGTACTTGGCCAGCATCCGCACCAGATCGTCGGTGATGCGCATCGGCAAGAACATCGGCATCTTGGTGCCGAACCGGATGATCTCGATCGACGGGATCTCGCGCAGGTGAGAGACCACGTACTCCAGGTTCTTGTCCGACATGGTGAACGGGTCGCCGCCCGAGATCAGCACGTCGCGCACTTCCGGGTGCTTGCGCAGATAAGCGAGCGTCTGCTCGATCTGCTGCTTGGGCAGGACCTCGTTCGGCAGCCCGGTGAGGCGCTTGCGCGTGCAGAACCGGCAGTAGCTCGCGCACATGTTGTTGACGAGGAAGAGCACGCGGTCCGGATAGCGGTGCACGAGCCCAGGCGCCACCCGATGGGCGTCCTCGCCGAGGGAGTCCGTCATGCCCGAGCCGAGCCCGGACATCTCGGCACCCCGCGGCACGAACTGCATGCGCACCGGGCAATGCGGATCGTACGGGTCCATCAGTGCGCAGAGATAAGGCGTGATGGACATCTGGAACTCGCGCTGGGTGGAGAGGACCCCGTCACGCTCCTCGGGCGTGAGGTGAATGACCTGCTCCAACGCCTCGAGAGACTGAACGCAGTTCTGAAGCTGCCACCGCCAGTCCGCCCATTTCTCGGCGGGAACGTCCTTCCACAGATCGATCGCAGTGTGGGGTCGGCCGTGGCGGCACAAGTGAGGGTCGGCGTCGAGCTCCGCCGACCGTTCTCCCCTGGGGCTGACGGATGCCACCGGAGCGACCTTCGCTGCTCGAAGCGACGTGTCGCGCGACGCGATCTTGAGTCGGGGCCGCCGGCTACGAAGCCCCCTGGCTGGTTCGAGCATTGCTTCGGTGTCCTCCTCGGCGGTCTGGGTGACGTCGTTGCGACCGCGGGACCGATGTGCGCGCATGATAGGGGTCGAGGCTTTCGCCCACAAAGCGTGTGGGCTCGACGCGTGAGATTCCTCGCTGAGCGGGGTGCGTCGTCGTGGCATTCGAGTCGTCGGAACGCGTCCTGGTTCTTATCGTGAATGGATTAACTTCATGATAAGGAAGCTCGTCAATCGACACAAGCGTTTTGTTGCGATCTCGATTCGATCTCGTCGTTCGTCGCGACGAGGCAACGTCGAACGGTGAAGGACGTGAAGCGCGCCCGCGTCGCGACGTCTCGGGCGTCGATCGCGGTCACCTCAAGCGACCCGGCGCCCTGCGCGGAAGCGCCGGATCGCGGGTGCGAGAATGCGACCGATCAGATCGCGATACTCGATCCCCGCGCTCGCGGCGATGAGGCAGAGGTCCGACCAGCCCGGTGAGAGCCCGGGCAGCGGATTGAGCTCGACGAAGTTCACGCGTCCCGCCGCATCGAGCCGCAGATCCACCCGCGCCACGTCGCGGCAGCCGAGCGCGTGGAACGCGGTCAACGCGGCCTTGGTGAGCTCGCGCAGGAGCGCCGGGTCCACCCGCGCGGGGGTGTCGTAGCGGATCTCCTTGCTCCAGTCCTGCTTGTGCTCGAAGGCGTAGACCGGCCGCTTCTTGCGCTTGTCCAGGAACACGATCTCCATCGGCGGCAGCGCGCGTGGATTGCGCTCGCCGAGCAGCCCCACGGTGAACTCCCGGCCCGGCAGGTAGCCCTCCACCAGCGCCGGTTGCTGGTAGCGCTCGATCATCTCGCGGGCGACGGCGCGCGCCTGCGCTTCGTTCTCGACCACGCTCTTCGGCACCACGCCCTTCGAGCTGCCCTCGGTCACCGGCTTCACGATCGCCGGGAAGCCGAGCTCGCGGGGGAAGCGCTCGCGGCCGGTGTGCGCGAGGAACCACGCCGGCGTCGCGACCCCCGCGGCGGCCACCAGCCGCTTGGCGAGCTCCTTGTCGAGCGCCATCGCGAGCGCCGCGGGATCGGAGCCGGTGTAGGGGATGCCGAGCAGCTCGAGCAGCGCCGGCACCTGCGACTCGCGATTTCGGCCCAGCACGCCTTCCGCCATGTTGAAGACCACGTCGGGCGCCGCCGCCACCAGGCGAGTGGGGAGCTGGGGCGTCGCCTCGAGGTCGATCACCTCGTGGCCGAGCGACGCGATCGCGTCGTGGATGGCGCCGATGGTCTTCGGCGAGTCGTACTCGGCCTCGCTCTCGTCGACGCCTTCGATCGGCGTCGTGCGCTTCACGTTGAACGTGAATCCGACGCGCAGCGGCCGCTTGCGCGTCCGCGCCGCGCGTCGCGCGTGCGTCGGGATCCCGTAGCGTCGCGCGGTGCTGCGGACGATCGCATCGAGCACTCGCTCCGGCCCCTCGAGACCGCGCAGCGCGGCCGCGACGCACAGCGTGGCGCTCGGCTCGAGCCCCGGCAGCGGATCGACCTCGATGACGAACGGGGTCTCGTCCTCGGCGATGCGGAAGTCCACCCTGCCGAAGTCGCGGATGTCGAGACACTCGATCACGGCGCGGGTCGTGCCCACGAGCGCTCGCCGCAACGACGTCGAGAGCCGGGCGGGGGCCTCGATGGTCCACGCGGGCAGCTCGGCGCGCGCGGCGGTCGAGCCCCGCGAGCGCCGCGCGCGCGCCGCCGAACGGGGACTTCCCGCGGGCCTTTCGCGCGGCACGATCGCGATCGGATCGAGCACGCCGCCGGGAGCGGCGCCCGCCTCCAGCACGGGCACGACCACGTGCCGGCCGGGAACCACCTCCTCGATCCACACGCCTTGGCCGCGCGCGAGCTCGGCGGTCACGCGCTCCTCGAGCATCGCGTAGGAGTCGATTCGCTCGACCTCGCCGGGCGCGGCGTCGCTGCGCAGGGTCACGGGCATGCGGAAGGTGTTGGGCGCGGTGTGGGCGAGATCGTCACGGTCGACGATGCGTCGGCTGCGCAGCGTGCGGATGCCGTGCGCCGCGAGGTGGCGGCGCGTCAGCGCCGGGTTGAGCGTGAGCGCGTGGACGGCGGCGGCCGAGCCCGTGTGGTGGAGGCCGAGGTCGGCGAAGAGCGCGGGGTAGAAGGACTCGCGACCGCGTCCGCCACGAGCGCGCGCGGTGTTGAGCACCAGGTCGGGAGCGAGCTGCGTCAGCAGGCTCACGGTCGCGACCAGCGGTTCGGCGACGTCGACCAGCGTGACCTCGTGTCCCAGTCGCGTGAGCGCCGCGGCCATGTCGCGTGCCGCTGCGTGCGCCTCGTTCGCGTCGCCGAGATCCGAGAGGTACGTGAACGCGATCTTCATCGACGAGGCCTCCGCGCGTGCGCTCTCGTCGCGAGAGCCGGGGCGCTCGCTGCAAATGCCATCGGCCGTCGCGCGCGTCAAGGATCTTCGCGGCCGCCAGCGGCGACTTGTTGCGGACGGCGTGGGCGTGGTATCCGACCGCGCCGGTCGCGGTCGCGCGCGTGTGCGCGGAACATGACTCGATCGGTCGGCCATCCCCCATGCCCATCCCCGCCGCGGCCGACCCGGGCACCCGAGCGCCGCGGCGGCGCTGGCTCGCGCTCGCGCTGGTCGCCGCCAGCGTCTGCGCGGCGCGCGACGCCGGCGCCGCCACGCTGGTGGAGTGGGGCGACGGATCCTTCGCGATCGACGGCGCGTATCGATTCCGGCTGGCCTACGCGTCCGAGGTGCCGGCCTACGCGACGCCGCCCCAAGCCACGCTCCCGATCACCGAAGGGCTCGACGCGGGGCTCACCGGCGAGCACCGACTGCGCGTGGAGCCACGCCTCGAGCTCTTCGGCCAGCTGAGCGTGCACGCGCAGATCGACGTGCTGGACGGCGTGCTCTTCAGCGACACGGGTGATCGCTCGTTCCTCGCCTATTCGGATCAGCCGCCGCCGAACGAGCTGGGCGACAGCCTCGACAGCTTCCGCGTCAACCGCGCGTGGGCCGAGTGGCGATCCCCGGCGGGCACGCTGCGCTTCGGTCGCCAGCCCAGCCATTGGGGTCTCGGCATGGTCGCCAACGACGGCGACCGCGACGACGCGGCGTTCGGCGATTCCCACCTGGGCGACGCCTCCGACCGCGTGCTCTTCGGCACCAAGCCACTCTCCGTGATCGAGGCGTTGACGACCGGCACGCGTCCCGACGCGGCGAGCGACCCGCTCACGCTCGGCCTCGGCTACGATTTCGGCGTCGATCGCGGCGCCGTCGTCGAGCCCGGCGACGACGTCACGCAGTATCTGGCGGCGCTGCTGTGGGATGCCCGCGGCTCGACGGCGTTTCGCGAGCCGGTCGCCCATCGCGGCGCCGGCGGGCCGCGCGGCGCCGCCAGCCGCATCGGGTTCTACGCGGTCCGCCGCGAGCAGACCCACGACGACCGCCTCGTGAGCGGACCGGCACGTCCCGCGCGCGAGATCCTCGATGCCTGGGTTCTCGACACCAGCGGCCGCATCGTGGTGGCAGCGGATACCGCACGCGGATTCGAGCTCCGCGTCGAGTGGGAAGCCGCCTACGTGACGGGCAAGACCAACTTCACCGTGTCGCGGGTCGCCGCGACTCCGTCGGACCCGTTTCCGGTGAGCGACGCCGAGCAATGGGGCGGCATCGCGCGGCTGGTCGCCGAGTCGGAGTCGGTGGCGATCCGGCTCGAGGGCGGCGCGGCCTCGGGTGACGGCAACCGCTTCGACGACCGCGTCACGGATTTCCGATTCCATCCCGACTACAACGTCGGCTTGATCCTCTTCGACGAGCTGTTGGCGACGGTGACCGCGGCCCAGGCGTTCAACGTGGTGGACCAGCTCGGCGAGGGCGGCCCCGTGGCGTTCCTCGGCGCGAACTACCTCGCCAGCGACGGCTCCGTCACCAACGCGCTCTACCTCAATCCGGTCGTGGAGGTGGATCCCGTGCCTGGCACCTCGCTGGTCGCGGGCCTGGTCTGGGCTCGCGCCCTCGAGCCGTGGGTCGACCCCTTCAACGACGCGTTCTTCGGGGGTGGTGCCGGCACGCTCAACTCGTTCGGCGGGGACGTCCGCTCGAAGGATCTCGGCGTCGAGGTGGACGTCGCGATCCACCAGGCGCTGCCGCTCGGCCTCGACGTGGTGCACGCCGAGGCCGCGCTCGAATACGGTCACCTCTTCAGCGGTGCCGCGTTCCGCGACGGGCAGGGCGCCGATCGGGTCGACATCGACGAGGTCCGGCTGCGTCTCGATCTCGGCTGGTGAGCGCGATCACGCGCTCAGCGCGCGGCGCTGGCCCCAGCGCAGGGTCGCGGTGCTGGAGACCTCGATGCGGTTCCGTCCCCGCTCCTTGGCGCGGTAGAGCGCGCGGTCGGCGGACGCCACCAACGGCGCGGGGTCGGCGCCGAGCGGCGGTCGCGCGGTCGCGATACCGAGGCTCAGCGAGAGCATCCCGTCCTCGGGCGACGGCCCGAGACGGATCCCCAGCGCGCCGACCGCCGCCTGCAACGCGGTGGCGACGTGCAGTGCCCCGGACGCGTCGGTGTCGGGAAGCACCACGGCGAATTCCTCGCCGCCGAAGCGGGCCACGACGTCCGCCGGCCGGTTGAGCGCGTGGCTGAGCGCGCTCGCGACCCGGCGCAGCGCTTCGTCGCCGGCGAGGTGCCCGAAGGCGTCGTTGAAACGCTTGAACCAATCGAGGTCGGTCATGATCAGCGAGATCGAGGCATCGACGCGACCGGCCCGGGCCCACTCGCGTGCGAGCACCGTGTCGAAGCTGCGGCGATTGGGGATGCCCGTGAGGTCGTCGATCGCCGAGGCGTGCTCGGCGCGCTCCTTGTCGCGTCGGATCGCGCTCACCCGATCCGCCAATCCCACGGACAGCAACAGCGCGAACAGCAGCATGCCGCCGTCGAAGCCGAAGCGGGTGAGCCAGCTCGGCTCGATCCAGCCCAGGTTCTCCAATCCGAACAGAATGCCGCCGGCGAACGGCGCCGCCAGCCCGGCCAGGTAGAAACGCGCCGAGCGGTGATGGCGGCGCGCCGCTCCCGCGGCGCACGCCGTGAGCAGCGGGATGGCGCCGAAGGTGAGCAGCGTCGCGGCGCGGATTCCCACCCAATAGGGAACGATCATTGCCAGCGGCACCGTCGCGGCGGCGGCCAGCGTCACTCGTCCGAGGAAGCGATCGAGGCGCGGAAAGAGCTCGTGCGTGTCCAGGTAGTGCCGCGAGAACTGGATGAAGCACACCGCCGCGAGCGCCAGCAGCACCAGCAGCGAGTGGTTCTCCCACCACGGCCAGTTGGGCCAGAAATGCTGGTACGCGACGCCGTCCTCGACGAGGTCACCGGTGACGAGCGAGGCGATGGCGAGGAAGCTCCACCCGTAGGCCGGCTCGCGCAACGATGCGAAGAAGAGCAGGCTCTGGATGGCGAGCGCCACCAGCACGCCGCACAGGATGCCGAGCGCGTAGTTGTCGACCTGCTGATGGCGCCGGAACGCCTCGGCCGACCACAGCTCGAGCGGCACCACGACCGGACCCGCGCTGGCGACGCGCAGCAGCAGCACCGTGGTCTCCGGCCCACGAAGCGCGAGCCGGAACGCCGGGAAGCGATTGGCCACCTGTCGCACCGTGAACGGCTTGCGATCCCCGGCGGACGACACGGAGAAGCCGCCGTGCCCGTCGGGCACGTAGAGCTCGACCTCGTCGAGACCGCGGTAGGCGATCTCCAGGAACCACTCCGTGGGCGTGCCGAGCGCGGGCGCCAGCTCGATCCGTAGCCAGTATGCGGAGGAGCTGAAACCGTAGTTGAGGTCGGGAGTCTCCACGGCGCGGAACCGCGCCGCCATCGGCGCCGTGCTCACGTCCGCGATCGTCCAGCGGCGCGTGGCGTCCTCGGCGATCGAGACGTGCTCGGCGAGGCGCACGCGCTCGTGGCGCGGATCGATCGAGAGCGGAGTGGCGTGAGCGATCGCCGCCCCGACGAGCACGGCCGCGGCCACGATTGGCGCGGAGGCTCGCCAGCGGGCGACGGTCATGGCGCGGCGTCCGGCGGAGCGTCGGGGGTGAGCTCGCACGAGTGGTTGGTGGCCGGGCACGCGCAATCCACCGGCGGCTCGCCGCCATCGTGATCGAAGAACGCGGCGATCTGGTTCTGCGCGTAGATGCCCCAGTTCACCGGGATGGTCCAGTCGGAGAAGGCCATGAACCAGTGCTCGCCCTTGTTGACCAGCGAGCCGTCGGCCTCGCGCACCGGCTGGCTGGCGAAGGGATAGCGCACGGCCGAGTAACCGCTCGCGCCGTGGTGCGCTGCCAGCGGTCCGAGGCCCCCGCAATGCTCCCGGCCGTCGATGTCGTAGCGCGGGTGCTCGGGGGGCTCGTCGAAGCCGAGCATCACTTCCTTGGCGGCGAGCGTCAGGTTCACGCAGTCGCAGTCGGAGGTGAGGTCCGCGCCGCATTCCTCCAGGGTCCGCGGGCTGCCGTCGCAGCGGTCGTCGACCGAGCCGAAGAGCCCCGCCGCGCGCGCGACCGCGACTTGGGTGTTGATCGGCACGAAGGTGTCGCCGGGGACCGAGAGCATGAGGATGTTCTTGGCGGGCACGCCGGCGAGCGGCTCCCGAAACCAGTGGGGCGCGTAGTTGATCGGGTCCGCGGGCTCCAGCGCGATCTGTCCGAGGGTGACGAGGCGGCGGAAGTCGGGCGAGTTGCGGGTGAGGCCGAGCCCCGTCGCGGGAGCCGGGGCGCTCAACGTGCCCACCACCGCGCCGTCGGCGGCGCGGGCCTCGAAGGTGACGGCGTCGCCGCGATCCGCGGCGATGGCGAGGCTCGCCGGCTCGTCGCTGGTGATCGCGACGCTCGCCTCCTCGCCGTTCGCGCCGTTGGCGAGACGCAACGACCCGCCGGCCGGAATGACGAGCTCGCCGACCGGCACCCGGAAGGTGTTGTCGATCATCGACGGGTCGATGCCGAAGCGGACCCGGTCCAGCTTCTTCCGCACCAGGAACGAGAGCGCGTAACGCTCGGGGTCCCCGCCGCTCGGCTCGGCGACCACCACCGGCCCGAGCAGCTCGTGGAACACCGGATCGGAGACCGGGCGCAGATCGAGTCGCAGGAGGATGTCCGAGGCCATGCCGCCGCCCGGCACCACCACCGCGCCGGTGGTGGTCTCGGGCTCGAGCGCCATGAGGGTCGAGGTGAGGATGCCGCCGAGCGAGAACCCGGTCCGGAAGAACCGCTGCGGACCACTGGGCTCGCCCAGCGATCCGTCGTCGTTTCGCGCGTACGCGCTAGCACCGCCCAGGTCGAGGACGCCGTCGCCGTCGAAATCGCCGCTCAGCAGGTGCGGGCGCAGCGCCTCGCTCGAGGCGCGCGCCGGATCGGGAAGGGCCGGCGGCACCTTTGCTTGATCGAGCCCGCGCAAGAGCCGCATGAGCTGCAGGTGATCGACGAGCGTCTGACGGACTCGATCGCGCGACTCGAAGAGGTCGAGGGTGAAGAAATACCCGTGGTCGGTGTTGCCGTCGCCGTCCGCGTCGATCGCGCGCCCCTCCACCAGGAGCTCGCGGAAGAGCCCGGTGCTGAGCAGCTCGGTGAGCGCGCTCTGGAAGTCGAGGCCGCCGGCCTCGTCGCCGCAGCGGCCGAACAAGACGCAGCCGATGAGCTTGACGATCGGCTCGCCGAGCCCGTCGAGGACGCTCGGCACCAGCGTGGCGCACAACGGCTTGGGCAGCACGCTACACAGCCCGTCCTCCACGCCTCCCACCACCGAGCCCAGCAGGATCTGCACGTCGCGGATCGAGATCACGGGCGAGTGGTTCACGGCATCCATGCACACGCTCGCGTAGCCGTGCTTCGCCCACTCGTTGGCGAGGGTGATGACCTCCCAGCGGAAGCTCGGCAGGCCGTGGGCGTGGACGATGACCGGGAACGGCTGGTGGTGTCCCGCGCTCGGCTTGGGGATGGCGATCAGAAACGGCACCGAGCCCTCGCGCACCTCCGCGGTGCCCGCCGCGGTGTCCACGTGGATGAGCTGATCCGAGGTGCCGCGGAAATCGGGAGAGCGGAACCGGCCGAAGACGAAGTAGTCGATGGCGTCGACGCGCATCATCATCCGCACGTCCTCGCCCAAGTCCACGCCCAACGCGAGCTTCGCGAAGCTCGCCACCAGCGCGCCGCCCTCGGGCGTGCCGAGCAGCGGCTCGAGGAAGGTGTCGAGCATCTCGGCCTGCAGGATGTGGACGTTGTCGACGCACGGATTCGTTTCGTAGCCGGGCCCGCCGCAGAAGAGCGCGTCGAGCTGGGTCTCCATGCTGTCGACGGTGAGGATCTCGGCTGGATAGCGCGTCGCCAGCCAGCCCAGTGAGCCCTCGCCGCGGATGCCGGCGGCGAGCGCTTCGGTCTCGCGGGTGACGGATTGGGTGGTGAAGGTCCACGCGAAGGCGATGTGCTGCCGCTCGACTCCGGCCTGGGCGAGCAGCGGCAACGCGCGCGTCAGGCTCTCGGTCTGGAACGTGTGATTCACGTACGGAAACGGCGAGCGCACGGCCTGGCCACTCGCGTCGCGGAGCCCGTCGGTGAGCACCACCGCGTATTCGCTGGCGGGATCGAGCGGGACGAGGGGCCGGATCACGAGGGTGTTGGTCTGGCGCTCGTAGTGGTCGGCGAAGCCGGGATCGTGGATGTCGCCGAAGCGTGGATCGAAGAGCAGCTGGCGTGCGTCGCGTGCGGGATCGTACGGCGGGAACGCCCACGGCGTGATCTCGATCGGGAAGCTGCCGCCGCCGATGTCGAGCGGTGCAGCCTCGCCGGCCCGCGCTGAGCCGGGTTGGATGTCGACGACGCGGATGGTGTCGGAGTTGGCCGTGGCGAGGTCGATGGGAGCGTCGAACGCCACGGTGATCGGCGCGAACGTGCCGAAGCCGTCGAGGCGGTCGACCTTGCCGCGAATCCGACGCTCGAGGCTCGTCGGGGCCCAATCGCGGACGTTGAGCCGGCGGCCGGTGGGGGCGCTGGGATCGAGGACCGTGACCAGGTCGTTGGGGAAGGGGACGTCCGAGGTGGGCCGGTGCTGTGGGTCCCAGACCACCCGCGGCCCGCTGCCCGCTGGCGTGAGGCGAAGCCCCTGCGGCTGCGCATCGTCGCCACCGCAAGCGGCGGCGACGATCAGCGCGAGCGCGACGGCCGCGAGCGCGGTTCCGCGGCGGGTGGATCGGTGGGCAGGCGCGCCGATCACGCGAGGGGAGCGCGTCGAGACGCGCTTCAGTTGACGCCCACGTGCGTCACGTTGGGATACGAATCCGCCCAGTAGGCCACGTCGATCTGCTCCGGGTGGTGGTGGAAGAACTGAGCCCAGCGCGTCGAGACCGACGAGTCGTAGCTCCCGCGCGTGTAGAGCGTCCAGCCGCTGAAGCTCGTCTCCCCCTTGGCCTTGTGGAAATAGAAGAGGTCCTCGCCGATGTCGCCGATGCCTGGAACGGGCGTGCCGTGGCCGTAGATGAAGACACCGCCGTCGCGGTCCGGGCCGAGCGCGGGATTGTGCGTGACCTGGTCCGCGGGCTGGCGGTCGCCGCGGAAGCCCCGCCCGTCGTCGTACCAGTAGCGGATGCGATTGCCGCGGTCGCAGAACGTCAGATGCACCACGCCGTTGGCGGTGACCAGGATCGAGGGGCCGTTGTCGAGGCCGCTCTGCGCCTTGTCGTCGATGCGCGTCGAGTCGCCCCAGCTTCCGTCCGGCTCACGGCGGCGCACGCGAATCGTGCCGTCCTGGGTGTAGGCGCCGGTGCCGTTCAGCCAGGCCACCAGGAGCGCGCCGTTGGGCGCGAAGGCGATGGCGGGATGCCAGGCGCTGCACGCGTCGGATTGGGGGTCGCAATCGACGACGTCGTCGAGGTCGCGCCGCTGGTGCCAGTTGCCGCCGGTGCGGTTCGCGTAGCGCAGGTGCAGCCGGCCGTCCTCGCCGCGGTAGCTCCACACGGCGTGCGGCGCGCCGTTCGCGTCGAGTGCCAGCGCCACGCCCTGGTCGCCCTGGCGGAAGTCCGTCCAGTTGGTGGCGTCGAGCACTTCCGAATCGCCCCAGCGGTCCGTGCGCGTGTCGAAGAGCCCGTAGCGCGCGTTGCCGCCGACGTCGTTCCAGAGCACGTGGATCCGATCGTCGGCGTCGATCGCGATGGCGCTCGAGCCGATGCGGCCGCTCGGCGCGTGCGCACCGTCGCGCTCGCTGAAACCACTCGGCGTGCCGGCGCCGGTGGCGCCGTAGACCTTGAGCTCGGTGTCGCCGCAGTTGGGGAAGAACGCCTGGCAGGTGGGCACCACCACGTAGAGCACGTTGGCCTGGGTGCGAACCAGCTGGTGCGGGCCGACGTCCGTGAACCCGGCGCCGACCACGATGTCGTGGTTGGTGGCGGTGGGGTCGTCGCTGGGCTCGGGGGTGGGTTCCGGTGTGGGCTCCGGGGTCGGCTCCGGCTCCGGTGTGGGCTCGGGAGTCGGCGTCGGCGTGCTGGACGAGTCGTTGCTCCCTCCGCAGCCGCTGAATCCAGCGGTCACGGAGAGCGATAGTGGCGCGAGCAGCAGCGCGACGACCCAGAGTCGTGACGATCGCATCGATGGCATGGTCTCGGTTCCTTCCCCCCGACGGGTACAAGCTTGCCACGCGGTGGGTTGCGTGAGGAAAGGCAGCGACGCGGCAGCGACGCGCACCTGTTGTTAGCAAGTGAAAGTGTCCGGTGGTTTTGACAAGTGATCTGTCCGGTCAGATCTCAGGCGGCCTCACCGACCCCCGAGGGGGTCGGTGCGCGAAGCAGGGGTAGAGGGTTGCCGTCACGGTCGAACCGTCCGAGGCATTGCTCGGCTCGCCACACCGTGTGACTGGCGTCCAAGTGCCGCCGCACGAGGACCCGCATCCCTTCGCAGCTGCGACGCCCGCGCTGCTTGGCGATCTGCAGCCGCACCTTCTCCAGGACCACGGTGTTGTCCTTGCCCACGACCCGTTCGTGTTCGTGACACAGCACCTGATTCAGGTCCACGCCCCCCAGCCCCACGAAGGCCGACGCGGGGTCCCGAGCCGGGCGCGCAAACAATCGGTTGTACTCCGGACGAAACCGCTCCTCGAGGTAGCGGTTGGCGTCGACCACGGTGCGGATCCCGGCCACCCGTAGCTCGTTGACCAGGCGGTCCTGCAACGTCCGGTTCGCCCGTTCACTTCGGCCTCGCGCCTGGGGAGAGCGCGCCCGGATGTGCTCGATCCCCAAGCGATCCAACGCGCGGCCGACCTGCGTCCGCATCGTCGGATCGGGCGCCTCGCCGGCACGACGCGTGATCGCCGCCCAGCTCGCGCGATCCGTATAGAGCGTCATCGGCAGACCCTCTTGCTCAAACACCGCCTTTAACCCCGCCATGACCGTGTCCGTGCTCTCGCTTTCCTCGATCCGACCGTAGAGCAGCTCGCTGGTGGCATCGTCGACCAGGGCGATCAGGGTCTGCTTCTCGTCGGGGCACAGCGCCAGCCATGCGTGGGGGCTGCCGTCGAGGTGCAGCATCTCGCCCCGGCAGGCCTTCGGCTCGCGGCGACGACGGTGCCGCCCCCGCGACCGCCGTCGGCGTACCAGGCCAGCCGCCTGCAGCGCCGTCTTCACCGTCGTGTACGAAAGCGTCACCGCATGCTCTCGCTGCGCGATCTGGTGAAAGTGGCGGACGTTGAAGCCGGTGTAGGTGTCGCGGTACAGCCGCAGCACGCGCTCGAGCTCCGCCGCGGGTGTGCGGCGGCCCGAGGGCCGACCTCGGCGACGGTCGAGCAAGCCGTCGTAACCGTGGCTCTCGAAGCGCGCCTTCCACCGACGCAGAGACCGTGGATCCATGCCCAGGATGTCGCTCGCCTGGATCCAATTGATCTCCCCGCTCATCGCTCGAAGCATCACCTCACGAATCCGCATCGCCCGCTCCAGCGCGGTCGGACCGTAGAGCATCGGCAGCATCCCCCTTGGGGACCGCCCTCTACCTCCCGAACGCCGAAAGCGGACACTTCACTTGCTCTTCGGAGCGGACAGATCATGTGCTCCCTACACGGCAGCGACGCGGACCTTGCGCGGCGCAGGGGCACTCCGTAGGATGCGCCGCCCCCATGTCCCGCTCGTCCGCTTTCGTTCGAACGGCGCTCGGCGCGCTGGTGCTCGCGGCCGTGGCTCGCCCGCTCACGGTGTGGGCCAACGACTTCACGACCTTCGGCTTCGGCGCCCGCGCGGTGGCGATGGGCGGCGCGATGGCCGGTCACGTCGACGACTACACCGCCACGTACTACAACCCGGCCGGCGTCGTGCTTCGCCCGGGCCGGGAATTCGCGATCGGCCTTCAGTACGGCGATTTCCAGACGCGCGCGACCAATCCCGCGCCGATCCCCGAGGGATCGGTGCGGGACTCGGATGCGTTCCCGATCGACGACACGCTCGGCGCGTACGGTGGCATGCGCTTTCTGATCCCGTTCGCCGACGCCCTGCACGAGCGCGTGGGGTTCGGGGTGGGCTTCTACACCGGCTTTCCGCACCTCTTGAACGCGCAGGTGCCCGAGAGCTTCGTGCCGCAATACGTGCTGCTCGGGGGCCAGACCGAGCTGGTGGTGACCCAGCCGGCGGTGGGCGTGAAGATCGCGGACGGGCTCGCCGTGGGCCTCGGCTGTGTGTTCTTCGCGGACGTGGGCGGCAATCTCGAGATCCCCACCGGCGTGCGCGGCGCGGACGGCGTGGACGACGCGCACACCACCATCGATCAAGAGATCCAGCCAGTGGTGCGCGCGACGGCCGGCGTGATCGGCGACGGCCGGCTGATCGCCGAGGATCTCGCGGCGTGGAGCGTCGGCGTCACGTGGCGCGACGCGTTCTCGATTCCCTTGCAGATCCCCGTCACGGTCACGTTGGGGCCGATCCCGCTCAACATCGACCTCGCGAGCTCGTTGCTCTACTCGCCGCAGCAGGTCGTGCTCGGGTTCGCCCACCGCGGTGAGGACCTCACGGTGGCTGTCGACGTGTCGTGGAACCAATGGTCGGGCTATCAGCCGCCCACGCTGGAGCTGGACCTCGACGTCACGATCCCGATCGTGCCCATCGATCTCAAGGACGCGTTCAACGCCGACCCGCGCACCAAGGATACGGTGACGCCGCGGGTGGGAATCGAGTGGCGGGCGTGGCACGGCGAGAAGAACGACTTCTGGCTGCGCGGGGGATACGCCTTCGAGCCCACTCCCTTTCCCGAGCAGACCGCGCTCACGACCTACCTCGACGGTGACCGTCATCTGCTCTCCGCGGGTGTGGGCGTGACGCTGCGCGAGCTGCCCGTCTTCGGTGACCTGACCGAGGATTCCGCGGTCCGCTTCGACGCTGCGATCCAGTACGACGTGATCGCGGCGACGGTGCACCACAAGGAGCGGGTCAACCCGCTCTTCGTCATCGACGGCAATCCGCTGGCGTTCCCGCCGCTCACCGACGCGGCGGGCCATCCCATCGCGGACCCGTCCTATCCGTCGATCCGCGGCGAGGCGGACGTGTTCGTGCTGATGTTCACGGCCAGCACCACGTTCGGCGAGGTGGGGCGATGAGCCTGGCCACGCGCCGCCCGGTTGCCGGCGCGACGGTCGCCTGGGTGCTCGTCGCCGTGCTCCTCGGCGCGAGCGCAGCGCGCGCGAACCCGTTCGAGACCATCGGCGCCGGGCCGCGGGCCTCGGCGATGCTCGCCACGGTCGCCAGCGGAGGCGACGCCTCCTCGACCTTCTACAACCCCGCGGGCCTCACGCGTGGCGACGCCACCGAGATCTCGATCAGCGGCGCGTACACGGACCTCTCGCTCGAGATCAACGGCCGCGACATCGACGACCAGCCGATCACGGGCACCCTGCTCGGCGTGCTGTATCCGACGGATTTCTTCGATTACCGCGTGGCCATCGGAGCGCTGGTCTACGTGCCCGCGCAGCGCGCCGCACGGCTCTTGGCGCTGCCGCTCGATCAGCCGCAATTCCTCTACTACGGCACGCGCAACCAGCGACTCGTGGTGATGGCGGCGGGGGCGCTCGAGGTCACGAGCTGGTTGTCGGTGGGCGCTGGTCTCCAGACGCTCCTCGATACCTCGAGCGAGCCCGACTTCACCCTGGTCCAGGACCCCGATCCCTCGAACGACCAGAGCGACCCCGACGCGGATCAGCTCGAGCCGCAGAGCTTCGGCTTCGCGAGCGCCGTGCAGGACCCGGTGCTCTCGCCGACGGTGGGGCTGACGTTCACGCCGGACGAGCGGTTGCGATTCGGCCTCTCCTACCGCGCCGAGATCAAGGCCCACCTCGCGGCGCCGTTCCTGGTGACCATCCAGGAGATCGAGCTTCTGGGCCTCACGCTCGCCGACACTCGCTTCGTGCTGCCCAACGATGCGGAGCTCTTCTTCAGCCCGCAGACGGTGTCGTTCGGGGGGGCCTACACCGGCGAACGTCTCACCGTGGACGTCGACGTGAGCTGGTACGACTACTCCGAGTTTCCCGCGACCTTCTCCGCCGCGACCCCCACCTTCGAGGGTGGGCTCGCGGGGCTCATCCTGCCCGTTCCCGCGTTCCTGCCGATCGCGCCGCCCGCCCGCGACATCGTGGTGCCCTCGCTCGGTGTGGAATGGCTCGCGGCTTCGGATGCGGATCTCGATCTGCAACTGCGCGCCGGGTACGCGTATCGCAGCGCCATGCTCCGTCCCGACCGCGGCCTCACGAACTTCCTGGACACCACGAGCCACGTCATCGGCCTGGGCTTCGGTCTCACCCTTCGCGATTGGAGTCGCTTCGTGCCGAAGCCGCTCACGATCGACGGTTACACGCAGATCCACGTCCTCGAGACCCGCGACATCGTGAAGGACGATCCGGCCTCGTCGCCGTACGGCGACCTGCGGATCGGCGGCCTCGGTGTCGGCGGCGGCATCCAGGCGACGGTGCGATTCTGATGCTCTCGAGAAACCTCGCGCGCAGCACCGCACGTCGCGTCCGAGCGGCGCGTCGCGCTCGCTCCCGCAGGGCGCCGCTGCTCGCGGCTGCGTTCGTCGCGCTCACCGGCTGCGGTTATCTCGCTGAGAAGGGCGAGGAGAGCCGCGGCACCGAGAACCTGCCGTCGCAGGGAATCGGTCCCTGGGTCAAGTACGACGCGGTCTGCGCGGACGAGAAGCCGGTGCCGCCGGGAGCGTCCCCGGATCTCAGCCTCCAACCGGTGCTCCTCGGCAGCGGCGTCGGCCACTACATGGCGGAGCCTTCGGTGGTGTCGGATGCGAGCGGCCTCACGGTGTTCTACGAGGACCGGGCGTCCTCGCGCAGCGAGATCCGGCGCGCGGGAGTCGTGCTCGGGCCCGAGGACGACTGCCGTCCGGCGACGGTCGCCGTCTTGGACGACGCGATCGTGCTCACTCCGTCGACAGGCGGGTTCGAGCGCGGCCGCGTCGGCGCACCCGCCGTGGTGCAGGGCGCCTCGCTATCGGGCGTCGACCCGTCGCTGCCCACGACCTACGCGATGTACTACGCGGGCGGAAACGGCGACGGAATCGGTCTCGCCGTGAGCGCCGACGGTCGCTCCTGGCGGCGCGTGGGTCCGGACGGTCGCGAGCAGAGCGCACGGGCGCCCGAGCCGCTGCTCACGTCGCTGGCGCAGGGCTGGGACGCCGGCAACGTCGGATCGCCCGCCGTGGTGCAGCGCCCGGATGGTACGTGGCTGCTCTATTTCGACGGCGATCGGTTCGGGAGTCGCTCGATCGGCGTCGCCACATCCACGGACGGCGTCCACTGGACGCGGGTGGGGCTCGATGGTCGCACCGGCGAGGCGGCGGGCGCGATCGTGACGCCGTCGTTCACGGGGCCGAAGGAGCAGACCAACTGGGAGTTCCAGCGCTCGGACGATCCCAGCTCGGGTTCGGTTGGCGCTCCCATGGTCCTGCTCGATCGCGGTCCGATCCGCGACCTCTTCATCCTCTACTACACGGGAAACCTGCGCGGGCCGCTGATCGACGACTACGACGCGGTGGACTCGAGCGTGGGTGTGGCGTGGTCGAGCGACGGCATCCACTTCGAGAAAGCCTCCACCGAGGTGCATTTCCCGGACACGGCGAACGAGGTCAATCCGGTGCTCGCCGAGCATTTCCCGCTGTGCGTGTCGAACGACGATCTGGCGTGCTTGCTCGGCGCGATCCAGCCGATCTTCGATGCGCTGCACGGCCCGGACGGTTTCTGCACCGAGGCCGGCAACGAGCTGGCGCCGCTCTGCACGCGCAAGGACCCTGGCGACGGCACGCCCGGCTCCGGATCGAGCAACTCGCTCAATCCCTTCTTCATCGTCGACGAAGCCGAGCCCTCGGTCGTCCAGCTCGGCGAACGCTTCGTGATCTTCTACCACCAGCAATCGGACGCGCTGAACCTGCTGACCAACGGCTTGGCGCAAAACGGCATCGCGGTGGCGCTCGACAATTTCCGGCCGTTCTGAGCCGTCCCGCCGGGGTGGGTCACGGGCGCTTGGACGGCGGGAAGAGCACGTCTAGGCGATCGAGGTCGGCGGCGCGCCGGAACTCGTCCCCGGAGAAGTGGCGCTCGCGCAGCTGATTGAGCGCGTCCACCCGCTTCACGGGATCGAGTGACGGATCGCCGAGGATCGCGTCGCGCTCGACGCGGTAGGCGGCGAAGCGCGCGTCCCACGTGGCGTCGGTGGCGCGCGGCGCGGCGGCCACCCCACTCGGCGCGGCCTCGTGGGAGCCGATCGTGGGGCGATCGTCCGGGGATGGCGCCAGCGATGGGTCCACGCGGTGGATCAGGCGCGCGAGCGCCGCCTCGCTGGCATCGTGCTCCGGGTCGAAGAGGGTGGCGGCCAGCGCGTCGCCGAAGATCGTGCGCTCGATCGCGCGGGTCTCGGCGAGCCGCTCGGCCAGCGCACGCACGTCCCGGCCCGCGGGCGGAAGTGCCCGCGTGGCGTCGACGTAGCGGAAGTAGCGATCGAGGAGGTCGCGTGCCTCGCTCGCCGCGGGTGCCGCCAGCTCGCGATCGATCGTCGCCTCGATCGCCTGACGCGCCTGCTCGCGGCGCCAATCGCCGATCTCGTCGTGGATCTCGCGGAAGAGTTGGATCGCGCCGGGAGTGGGCCGGAAATGGCCAGCGCCATCCACCTCCAGCAGCCCGGCACGTGACGGCGGCGGGTCCAGGGCGGCGCTCGGCGCGACGACGGGCTCGGGCGCTCGGGGCGCGGGCGCGAGCATGCGCGGCATCCCGTGACCCGAGTCCTCCGCTGCCGCTTCCGCGGGTGGTTCGGGGACGATCGGCGGGGCGGGCGTCCCGGGCAGCCGGGGCAGGTACTTGGCGGGAACCCGGAAGCGCTCGGGATCGGGTGGCGGCAGCGTCAGGCTGAGCGTGCCCACGACCAGCGTCGTGACGAGAACCGCGCAGCCCGCCGCCACGACCGCGAGCCGCGCGAGCCGTCCGTGCGACGCGCCCGAGCCACCGTTGCCGAACCGATCCATCGTCTCACGCACGCCTGCGCACCGCCGGATGCGCGTCGCTCGCGAGCCGCCGAGCGAACGTGCCCGGGTATGCTACACGAGCCGGAGCGGCTTGGATCCGCGCGCGGGCCGCCACGGCCGCGTCCGCACAGTGCGACGGTGAACGGCCCGAACCGACCCGCGTCTCCGTCGCCCGCGCACATGTCGCCCACCTGGCACGTCTCGATCTCGCATCCGCCCGCGGAGCGAGCCGCCGCGATGCGCTTGGCCGAGCGGCTGCTGGGTGTCGGGATCGCGGTGGCGCTCGACGACTGGTCGCTCGCGAGTCGGGAAGGCTCCCACGAGCGATCCGCGGGGGCGTGGAGCGAGGCGTTGCTCGTCTCGCGCGCCGCCTTCGACGAACGCTGGCACGCGGAGCTCGCACGGCGCCTGCTCGGCGGCGCCGTGGCGGGACGTCGCCGGCTGGTGCCGGTGCTGCTCGAGGACCTCGGCGAGGTGCCCGCGGCCTTGCGCTCGCGGCCGAGCGTGGACGCGTCCACGGACCCGACGTTCGCCAGCACCGCGTGGCTGTGGCGATTGGTGGCGATGCTGCGTGGGGAACGCGGCGACTCGCCGCCGCCGAGCGATTGGCCGGCGACGCTCGCGCCCCTCGCCGGGCAAGCCGTGATCGCTGCGGTCGATCTGCGGCTGACGGCCGATCGCATCATCGCCACGCTCGACGGGCGAGAGGTCGAGCACGTCTTCTCCGCCGACGCGCTCGCGACCCTCGAGTCGGCGACCCATGCCGGCGGGCTCGACCGGACGGCGCTCGCGCCGGTGCTGCTCGGTGGAGCCGTCGGGGCTTGCGTTCGGGACGCGGTGCGCGCCGAGCGCGAGCGTGCGGGCTCGGTCGAGCTGCGCTTCGAGGTCGCGCACCGCCCGTGGCAGCCCTTCGATTGGGAGAGCGCGCTGGCGTCGGCGCTCGGCGTGTCGTCCGGCGCGCAGGGAGTCGCGGGCTCGCCGTGGCTGCGCATCGCGCGCGTTCAGCCATCGTGCGCGGTGGCGCTGCCCGCGGCGCGCGGCGGACCGCTCGAGCTCCTCGTGATCCTCGCCAGTCCGGATTCGCGTCATGGCTCGGGCACGCGCGTCGACGTCGAGCGCGCGTCGCGCGCGCTGCTGGCCGCGGTGGAGCCAGCCTGCGCTGGCGGGCTCGTGCGCGTGACCCTGCGGGATCGGGCCGTCGCGAACGAGATCCGCGCCACGGTCGCCGAGCGTCCGCCGCACGTGGTGCTGTTGGTGGCGGCGATGCGTCAAGGAGAGCTGGCGCTGGCACGGCCCGACGATCGCGAGGAACGCATGGTCCCGTCGCGCTGGGTCGCCGAGGCGCTCGGGGGGCCGAGCGCCGTCCCGCTGCTGATCGTGGCGAACGCGCCGCTCAAGGACGCCGTCACTCCGCCGCGCGATCTGGCGCTCGAGGCCGCGCGCGTGGGCTACGAGCTGGTGGCCGCGGGCCTGCCCGCCGTGCTGGCGCTTTCCGACGTCGAGGGGCACGCCGCACTCGTTTCTCGGCTGCTCGCCCACGCGAGCGCCGACGCGAACGACTCCTTGCGGGACGTGTTCGCGCGGGCGCGAGCGGTGGGAGACGCGTCGAGCGACGCGTCCGAGTCTCTCGCTCCTCCGACCGCGCTCTTCCTCACGACACCGCTGGTGCGTCCGGTCCTGGCGAGCGGCGGCCGCGCGGAAGACGGCAGCACGACTGCGCCGCAACCGCCCCGCGTCGGCGTGCTGGGACGGCGCGGCGAGCTGCGCGCGTTGCGCAAGGTGTTGCAGGCCACCGATCGCTCGGGGCTCTGGATCACGGGCGCCGCCGGCGTGGGCAAGACGACGCTCGCCGCCGCGCTCGTGGAGGCGCACGACGACGCGCCACGCCTGGCGGTCACGCTCACCGGGCGCGTGGTGCCCGAGGACATCGTCGAGGAGGTCGGCCGACGGATCCGCGCGCAGCTGCGCGTGAGCTACGAGCGCGAGGACCCCGAGGCCGATGGCCGCGAACCGTTGCGGGTGCTGGCCGAGTATCTGTGCCGCGCGGACGTACCGTGGCGCGAGCGCTGGGAGCGGCTGACGCGGGAGACGGCGGGACGGCTGGCGATCGTGATCGTTCTGGACGCCTTCGAGGAGAATCAGGACGACGACGGCCGGATCATCGACGGCAGCCTGCGCGAGCTGCTGGAGGTCTGGCCGCGTGAGGCGGGCGCGCCGCGCTCGGTCGTGGCGTCGCGGCGGCCACTCGCCCGCGACGAGCTGCGCCCTGCGCACCTCGAGACGGTGCTGCTCGAGCCGCTCCCCGCGGACGCGGCGAGCTGGATGCGCATCGGCACGGAACACGCGGTCGCGTTGCCGCGGGAGCTCGCCGAGCGCTTCGCCGCTGCCTGCGGCGGGGTGCCGCGCCGCCTCCAGCTGCTCGAGTCGGTGTTGGCGTCGGGTGGCACGTCGGCGCTCGCGGACGTGCTCGCGAGCGACCACGCGGATCTGGTGCCGAGCAGCATCGCGCGGCTGATCGCCGGTCTGGCGAGCCCGTCGGCGCGGACCCTGCTGCGGCGCGCGTGCGTGCATCGCGTCGCGGTGGATCGGCTGGGCCTCGCCTGGCTGATCGGGCGCGAACGCGACCAGCACCACGACGCCGCGGTCGCGGAGCGGCTGGCGCGCTTCGACGAGGCGATCCGCGCCGCGCGGGTGCGCGGCGAGGAGCCGAGCGTCGAGTCGTTGGGGCTCTCGCGCGACGACCAGCGGGTGCTGGAGCAGGACATCGCGTCGCGCTTGCGGCCGCCGATCGAGCCGCCCGAGGGGCTGGATGAAGCGCTCGACGAGCTGGTCGCTGCAGGCTTGCTCGAGCGTCGGGGGGAAGCGGAAGGAAGTCGCTTCGTGGTGCCGCGCTGGCTCGTGCCCCATCTCGACGCCACGGCGGAACCGGGTGAACGGGTGCTCGCCCACCAGCGGGCAGCGCGCTACCGGCACTGGCGGGTGCGCACGCTGCCGCGGCCGGCGCACGCCGACCTGGCGGATCTCGTCGAGCTTCGCCGCCACCTGCTCGCAGCCGACGAGCTGCAGCAGGCGGCGCGAATCGCCGAGGTGGTGGTCACGCAGCTCGATGCGCTGGGTGCGCTGGAGCGCGCCGAGCGGCTCTGCCACGAGGTGCTGGGGCAGCTGCCGCGGGACTCCGCCGCGGCGCGCGCGTTCCGCCATCAGCTGGGCATCTGCGCACGCCGACGTGGCCGCATCAGCGAGGCTCGAACCTTCTTCCACGAAGCCGCGACCCGCGAGGACGCGCACCGCGACGGGCCCGGGCTGGCGCGCTCGTGGGGCGAGCTCGGGGTGGTGGCGGCGCTCGACGGCGACCTCGCCGCAGCGCAGGCGTGGTTCGAGAAGTCGCTGGCGCTGGCGGTCGAGGCCGGCGACGAGGACGCCGAGGCGACGAATCTGCACCACTTGGCCGTGCTGGCACGGCATGCCGGCGATCTCGCGTCCGCGTCCTCCCGGATCGAGCGCGCGTTGGCGATCCGGGAAGCGCGTGCATCCGACCCCGAGCTGCTCGGCGTGCTGCTCACCGCCGGCGAGCTGCTGCGCGCGCGTCAACGCTTCGACGATTCGGCGGCGGCCTCGTCGCGGGCCTTGGTGCTGGCGCGGGCGCGCGGTGACACGGCGCGCGCCCATCGGGCGTGGCTCGCGCTGGCGCGCACGGCGCGCGAGCGCGATCAGCCCGAAGAGGCCGCTCGTCACCTTGGCGCCGCGCTGGAGGCGGCGGCGGCGCGCGGCGACCGCGCGCACGTGAGCGAGGCCGCTGCCGAGCTGGGACGCTTGGCCGAGGTTCGCGGCGAGCCGGACGAGGCGTGGCGGGCGTTCCGGCGCGCGCTCGAGTCGTCGGAGCGCGACGGCGATCGCGAGGGCATGATCGCGGCGTATCTGGATCTGGCGCGGCTCGATCGGCGGCGCGGTCACGCGATCGACGCCCTCGGCTGGGCGGTGCACGCGGTGGCGGCGGCGCTCACGATCGGCTCGGCGCGCACCGCCGAGGCGCTGGATGCGCTCACCGAGCTGGCCCGCAACGCGGGCAGCAGGAAGCGCTGGCGCTCGAGCTGGAAGCGCGCGTACGACGTGGAGCCGCCGCCCGAGGTCGTCGCGTGGGTCGAGGCGCCGTGGTGGCGTCGCGTGGCGCGGCGCCGCGAGATCCGCGCGCGCGAGGAAGCGCGCGGCTGAGCTCGAGCGCTCGGCGCGCGCGGCTGGAGCACGCGCGCGGGGAGGACGACGTGGGCGTCACGATCGGGGTGCTGCTCTTCGACGACGTGGAGGAGCTCGACTTCGTCGGGCCGTGGGAGGTCTTCACGATGGCGGCGAAGCTCCGCGACGCGGGCGACCGGGTGCTCAGCGTGGCCGAGCGCGAGGCGCCGGTGCGGGCCGCCAAGGGGCTCCGGGTCTTGCCCGATCACACCTTCGCGAACGCGCCGAAGCTCGACGTGATTCTCGTCCCGGGCGGGCAGGGCACGCGCCGCGAGGTGGGAAACGCAGCGCTCGTCGACTGGATTCGCTCGGTCGGCGCCAGGTGCACCTGGGTCACCAGCGTGTGTACCGGTGCGCTGCTGCTACGCGAAGCCGGGCTCGCCCGCGGCAAGCGTGTCACCACCCACTGGCGCTTCGTGGAGACGCTGCGCGGCTTCGGCGATCTCACCGTCCTCGACGACGTACGCTACGTGCGCGACGGCAACGTCGTCACCGCGGCGGGCGTGTCCGCGGGGATCGACATGGCGCTGTGGCTGGTCGGGGAGCTGTGGGGGATTGCGCACGCGCGCATCACGCAGCGTGCGATCCAGTACGATCCGGCGCCGCCCTACGCGGCGGAGGTGTGAGCGGCGCCCGCTCGCGGCCGCCGGATCAGGAGAGCTTGGGCACGATCTGAATGACGGTGCGATGCAGGGGCTTCGGACACAGGGTGCCGGATGTCTCCTCGGCACGCTCGTTCGACGGCTCGATGACCACGACCTGATTGCCCTGCACGTCGGTGCCGACCTTGTCCGCGGGAACGGCGCGGATCTCCCAGATCTCGTCGACACACGTGGACTTGCCGGCGGCGCCCTTGGTGTTCGCCGCGGTGGCCGCCGAAGCGCTGCTGGCGAAGGTGGCGGCGAGCAGGAGGACCGCCGCGCAGGGCGCGACGCCCCGCCCGGGAATCCGGGAACGGCGGGTCTGGATCGGGTGCGGTCGCTGGTCGTTCATCGTTGCCTCGCGCGGTGAGGGCAGTCGACGTCTGGCGCAGGGTACGCCGGCGCGGCGTCGCCGCCCAAGCGATGGCGCGTCAGGGCGTTGGATCCGGGATCGATCCGAGCGCGCTCCGGCGCTCCCGTGTCCGGTCTCGGATCGCCGCCGTCCGTTACGGCGAGCGGCCGCGAAACCCCTTGCCCTGGGTTCGAATACGCGCGCGATGGCCGTGGACGCTGGCGCGTGAGCCGATGGCGCCAGCGCCGTCGGCGGATCGTCACACGACGAGGGGCAGCCCGAGCTGGCGGCGGGCGATGATGTTCTTCTGGATCTCGGAGGTTCCGCCGCCAATGGTGTTGACCACGGTGTAGCGATACGAGCGCTCGAAGCGCCCGTCCATCGGTGCGCCCTCGTTGCCGCGCTTCAGGAGCCCCGCGGGGCCCATCAGCTCCATCGCCCAGTTGGCGATGCGCTGGTCGAGCTCGTTGGCGTAGAGCTTGTACATCGACGATTCGACGGTGGGCACGCGACCCTTGAGCGCCTCGCTCACGACCCGACGCTGCATCATGCGCGCGACCTCGAGCTGGGTCACGAGCAGCGCGATGGTGTGCCGCGCCACGGGATCGTCGCGCAGCGGGGCGCCGTCGCGCTCGGCGCGCATGACCCATTTGCAGAGCGTGTCGACCTTCATCTCCATCGCGCCGATCGGCATCATGCCGAAGCGCTCGAGGTCGAGGGCCTCGCAGATGTAGGTCCAGCCCTTGTTGAGCTCGCCCACGACGAAGTCGTCTCCCACCCACACGTCGTCGATGAACACCTCGTTGGTGCGCTCGTCGCCGATGGTCCAGGTGGGCTGGATGGTGATGCCGGGGTGGCGCATCTCCACCAGGAAGAGCGTGATGCCCTTGTGCTTGGGGGCGTCGGGATCGGTGCGCGCGCCGACCCAGTACCAATCGGCGAAATGCGCCGAGGTCGTCCAGATCTTGCGACCGTTGAGGCGCCAGCCGTCGCCGTCGCGGGTGGCCTTGAGCTGCATCGCGGCCGCGTCCGAGCCGGCTTGCGGCTCGCTGTAGCCGATCGCGAACTCGATCTCGCCGCGCGCGATCCGCGGCAGGAAGTATTCCTTCAGCTTGGCGTTGCCGTGGCGGATGATCGTCTTGCCGATGGTGCCGACACCCTTGCCCGGCTGGGGTGCGCCCACGCGCGCCAGACGCTCGGTGAGCAGGAACTCGTACATCCCGCTCAGATCCTTCCCTCCGTATTCCTTCGGCCAGGACATGCCGAGCCAACCCTTCTGGGCGAGCTTGCGCATGAAGGCGCGCTTGGGCGGAGTGTCGACCACCTGCGAGAGCTGCTCGGGCATCGGGTCCATGACCTCGGGGTCCCAGTTGTCGCAGATGAACTGGTCCACCTCGGCCGCGAATGCCTTGAGCTCGTCGGAAAGCTCGAATTCCATCTCGTCACCTCAGGACAGGGTCCAGCAGGGTAGGCGGGTGCCGGCTTGGTCGTGAAAACGAACGGCCACCTTGCGCCCGATCGCGACACCTTCCGTCGTGCCGTCGGTCTTGAGGAGCGCGCCGGACTCGTCGACCAGGTAGCCGAGCAGCCGCACCCCCTCCACCAGCTCCACGAGCAGCACCACGAACGGGGTCTTGTCGGCGTACGCGGGCAACGTGGGCGGACGCATCACCACCCACGACGCGATGACGCCGTCGCCGCTCACCCGCGTCCACACTGGCGCGGGAGCCTGACAGGTGGAGCAGATCGGACGCGGCTGCCAGAGCCAGGCGTTGCAGCGCGCGCAGCGCTGGATGCGCAGCTCGCCGGCGCCAACACCGTCCCAGAAGGGCTGGGTGTCGGCGTCCGCCACCGGGATCGGAAAGGCGGTCTTGGGGTCGAGCACGGGCGCGCTCACGGGCTCACCACGGTTCCTTCGCGAACACGAGCGCGCCGGTGGGCACGACGTTGCCGCTGGTGACCAGGCAATGGCGGACGTTCCGCGCCTGTGAGGTGGACGTGCCCCGCACCTGGCGCACGCCCTCGACCAGGAGGTTGAAGCCGTGGACGTACGCTTCGGAGATGCCGCCGCCGCTGGTGTTGTAGGGCGGGTTGCGGCACTCGGCCATGTACGCGGGCGACTCGCCCTCGCCACAGAAGCCGAACTCCTCGAACGCGATGGGAATCTGCGGCGTGAAGGCATCGTAGAACTGGCACACGTCCATGTCGGCCGCGGTGAGCCCGGTGCCCTTCCAGAGCTCGGGCGCCACCCACGCATTGGGCGTCTTGCCGAGTGTCTCGTCGTAGAAGAACGTCATCGCGGTCATCTGCGGACCGGAGCCCATGGCGAAACCATGGACGTAGACCGGCGTCACGCCGAGATCGCGCGCGCGCTCGGCGCTGGTGAGCACCATGGCGAGCGCGCCATCGGTCTCGAGGCAGCAATCGAAGAGCCGGAGCGGATCGCAGATCATGCGCGCCGCCAGGTAATCCTCCATCGTGAGCGGCTTTTGCATCATCGCCGCCGGATTCCTGCGGGCGTGCTCGCGCTGGGTGACCGCCACGCGTCCCAGCACCTCGGGGGTCCAGCCATAGCGGTGGATCCAGTAGCGGGTGTGGAAGGCCATGCCGTCGACGGGGCGGGCGACGTGGTAGGGGCGCTCGAACTGATCTTGCCCGGTGGCCATGTATTGCTGCGACCACGGACGCACGCCCGAGCCGCGATTGCGGGCCCGCCACGTGACCACGACGTCGGCGAGGTGGTTCTCGATGGCGAGCGCCGCGTGCGCGACGGTCGGGCAGCCGGCGCCGCCGCCGTAATCGACCTCGCCGAACGCACGCAGGTTGGGCACGCCGAGGATGCGCGCCATCTCCATCTCGGTGGTGCCTTCCCAGACGTAGCGGAACATGCCGTCCACGTCCCGCACCGTGAGGCCGGCGTCGGCGAGGGCGCCGAGGATGGCGAGCGCACCGGAATGGCGCTCGGTCATGCCGATGTTCTTGGAGAACGGCAGCGCGTGGATGCCCACCACCGCCGCTTGGCGGTGCTTCGAGACTCGAGCCGGAGCCGTCACGGATTGGCGTTCCCTGGCGCTTCGGCGCGCCGCTCGAAGCGGAGCGAAATGCGCGAAGTGCCCTGTTTTTCCGCTTGAAACGTGGTGGACGCGCAAGATAGAACGTGTTTCACTTCGGGTCAAGGAAGCCCCGTTCGCGCCGCGGCGCAGTCGCGCCGGCGCGGGACCGCGTGTCGAACGAACGAGGCGAGAGAGGCGAACGATGGCGCAGCTCAAGGCAGGAACACGGCTCAAGAGCGCGGTGTGCACCACCGAGGTGATGGTGATCGCCGCGCCCAAGGACGACGTCGCGGTGACGTGCGGCGGTGCGCCGCTCCTGGCGATGGCCGACGCCAAACCCGACGGTGGCGCCGTCGCCGCCGACGCCAACGGCGGCACGCTCCTCGGCAAGCGCTACGTGAACGCCAGCGGCGATCTCGAGCTGCTCTGCACGAAGGCGGGACAGGGCGCCCTGGGCGCCAACGGCGCGCTCTTGGTCCTCAAGGAGGCCAAGCCGCTGCCCTCGTCGGATTGAGCGGTGGCGGACCTTATCGACGTTCGCTGCTTCGCGCGCGGGTGGGGTCTCGCCCTCGCCACCGCGTGGCCTCTGGATCGCAGTCGTAGCGACGCTGGCTTCGTTCCCCGTCGCGAAAGGCGCACGGCGTTCTTGCCATGAACCTGATGATGCTCCTCGAGATGGCGGCTTCGGGCTTCGGCGATCGCATCGCCGTGCAGAACGGAGCGACCAAGCTCAGCTACCAGCAGCTCTTCGATGCCGCCGGCAGCGCGGCGCGCATCCTGCGCGCCAGCGGCGCCGAGCGCGCCGCGGTGCTCGATGTGTCGAGCCTGGCCGTGCCGGTTGGCCTCTTCGCCAGCGCGTGGGCGGGCGTGCCCTTCGTGCCGCTCAACTACCGCCTCACGGCCGAGGAGGTCGAGAAGCTCCTCGAGCGGATCGCACCTTCGTATCTCGTGACGGAGGGCGGTCGGGTGGCGTCGCTGGCGCACGTCGCGCGCACCACCGTGGTCACGCGTGATGCGTTCCTCGACGCCGCCACCTCGGGCCAGCCCGGCGAGCCCGACTGG
>JAXLQJ010000068.1:0-37627 GCA_046331705.1 bacterium
GGCGCCGCTCGAGTACGCGTAGAGGATCTCGCTCAGGCCGTGCGGCCCGGCGTTGTTGAGCGACGACACGCCGTAGGGCGCCACCGCCGCCCACGCCGAGTAGCCGAGGATGACGAGCGGGAAGATCAGCACGTAGAGCATCGCGAGCTTCATCTCGCGCGCTTCGATCTTCTTGCCCAGATACTCGGGCGTTCGCCCCACCATCAGCCCGGCGATGAAGACCGCGAGCAGCGCGTACACCAGCATTCCGTAGAGCCCCGCGCCGACGCCGCCGAACACCACCTCGCCGAGCTGGATGTTGAAGAGCGGCACCAGCCCGCCGAGCGGATTGAAGCTGTCGTGCATGGAATTGACCGCTCCGCACGAGGCGTCCGTCGTGACGACCGCGTAGAGCGCCGAGCTGGCGACGCCGTAGCGGCATTCCTTTCCTTCCAGGTTGCCGACGCTCTGGTCGACCGCCAGCCCTGCCAGCGCGGGATTGGGCTTGGATTCCGCCCAATACGCCACGGTGACGCCCACGGCGAAGAGCAATGCCATCGCGCCGAAGAGCGCCCAGCCTTGGCGCTGGTCCTTCGCCATCCGCCCATACGTGTAGGTGAGCCCACCCGGGATCGCGAAGATGAGGAACATCGAGACGAAGTTCGTGAAGGGTGTCGGGTTCTCGAACGGATGCGCGGCGTTGGCGTTGAAGAAGCCACCGCCATTGGTTCCGAGCTGCTTGATCGCCTCTTGCGAAGCCACCGGCCCCATCGCGAGGATCTGCTTGGCGCCCTCGAGCGTGGTCACTTCCCGATACGGCGCGAGGTTCTGGATCACGCCCTGCGACACGAGCACCAGCGCAAAGACGATGGAGAGCGGCAGCAGCACGTAGAGCGTCCCGCGGACGACGTCGACCCAGAAGTTGCCGAGGGTCGTCGGCCCGGCCGGACCCGCGCGGCGCGTCAGCCCGCGCGCCAGCGCCAGCGCCACACCAATGCCCGCTGCTGCCGACATGAAGTTGTGCCAGGCGAGACCCGCCATCTGGGTCAGGTAGCTCAGCGTCGATTCGCCGGCATACGACTGCCAGTTGGTGTTGGTGGTGAAGCTCACCGCGGTGTTGAACGCCAGCGCTTCCCCCACCGCCGGCAACTGCTGCGGATTCCACGGCAGCACGAGCTGCAGGCGCTGGATGCCGTACGTCACGAGCACACCCAGCGCGCTGAAAGCGAGCAGCGCGAGCGCGTATCCCTGCCAGGACTGCTCGTGGGCCGGGTCGACGCCGCAGAGCTTGTAGAGCGCGCGCTCGATCGGTCCGAGGATCCGCGGGAGCGGCTGCCGCTCTCCCTCGAACACCCGGAACATGTAGATCCCGAGCGGCTTCGTCACCACGAGGATGACGAGCGAGTAGACGACGATCTGTAACCAGCCGTTGGCCGTCATGCGCGTTTCTCCGGACGACGTATTCTCTGGGCCGCTTGCTCAGAACCGCTCGGGGCGGATCAGGGCGTAGACGAGATAGGCGGTGAGCGCGATCGCGAGGATCCCGCCGAGCGCGTAGTCGAGTGTCATGGTCGCTGTCCCTTTCTCGTGGCGACGTTCGTGCTCACAGCCGATCGCAGACACGCACGTAGCCCCAAGACACGGCGAAGAACGCCACCGTCACGGTGACGAAGACGAGATCGAGCATGTGAGCCTCCGGGCTCGGGTTGGACGATCTAGGGCGAGGCCGATCCAGCCGGATCGTGAGGTGGCGATCCCACCGGGATGACCTTCGAGATGAGATGAGTGCACTCGGCGGTGCACTCGGGAAGCCAGCTCAGGATGGTGGCGCGGTGGCGGCACTCGGCATCGAGGGCCGTCGCCGGGTCGCCCATGCACATGCTCTCGAACGACGCCAGCTCACGCTGGTAGAGCGCAGCGCGCTCCGCTGCAGGGAGCCGGCGGATGGCGCGCTCCTCGGCGCCGTTCCACCAGAACCAGGCACCCAACACCGCCAGCACGGCAACGACCCAGCCCAGGACTCGGCGTGGGTTCAGCTCGAGTGGAGAGGCCGCCTGCTCGACGAGAACTTCGTTGCGCTCGTTCATGGTGACCGGTGCAAGGGCAATCGCCGTGCCGCGGACGCGGTCGAAAAAGCGCAGTGCGCCCAGGGATTTCAGGCCTGCCATCGTGCAGGCTGCACGATGGCGGCCAGGACGTCCGTGCGAGTTGCACGAGCTCGGCTCGGCCAGCTCCCCCACCCCCTGGGGATGATTGAAGAAGTCCGCGCGCACGGCGAGGCATGGCACTTGCCTCGTCGAGGCGGTGGGCGTTGCCGCGCGGTGACGCCGTTCGATCGAGGAGAACCCTGATGAAGCGCATCGAAGCGATCGTGAAACCGTTCAAGCTCGAGGAGGTGAAGAGCGTGCTCCACGGGCTCGGTCTGGCCGGGATGACCGTCTCCGAGGTCCGCGGCTTCGGGCGCCAGCGCGGGCAGACCGAGACCTACCGCGGCGCGGAGTACCGGATCGACTTCGTGGCCAAGGCGAAGATCGAGGTCGTCGTTCCCGACAACCGCGTCGCGGAGGTCGTGACCGCGATCCGGGAGACCGCCCGGACCGGCGCGATCGGGGACGGGAAGATCTTCGTGATCCCGCTCGACGAGGCCGTGCGAATCCGCACCGGCGACCAGGGCAACGAGGCGCTTTGATCGTCGGCGAGACGAGGAACGGAGGGCTCGGATGCGAGGCAAGACGGGCACAGCGGATTTCGCGTGGATCGCCGCCGGCGCGGGGCTACTGATCGGCTTCGCGCTGACGGCGCTCTACTTTCACGGCGACCGCAGGCACGCCGCCGAAGCGGCGCAGCGGACGCGAGAGCTCGCGCTCGTCGACCAGCTTCGAATCGACCTGGCGACCTCTTCCGAGGCCGAGAAGAGCGCCGTGCTCGCGATCAGCGACGAGGACTCACAGCACTTCGCCGATCAGGCGCGAACGGCGCGCGCGGCCGTCGCGCGTGGCCGGGACGAGCTCGCCACGCTGCTCGGAGGCGCGCACTCCCGCCTGGATGTGCGCGAGCGGCTCACGCAGCTATCCGAGTCCTTCACGACCCTCGAGAAGATCGACGACGAGGTGCTCGGCCTCGCGGTCAAGAACACCAACCTCAAGGCTTCCCGACTCGCCGCGGGACCGGCCGCCGCCGCGCTCGAGGAGCTGGACGCCGCCCTCGCCCACCTGGAAACGGACGCAGCCGGCGCGCCCAGCGCACCCGACGCCCTGCAGCGGGTGCGCTGGGCCTCGGATGCCCGGATCCGCGCGCTCAAAGTGCAAGCTCTGCTGCCACGCCACATCGCCGAGGAGAGCGACGCCGTGATGGACTCGCTGGAAGCGCGGATGGCCGAAGAGGACCGAGCGCTCGACGCCGACCTCGCGGGCCTCGCTCGCTTGCGAGCGACGAACGGCAGCCCCGACCTCGAGACCGCATCGAGCGCCTGGGCCCGCTTCGCCGAGATCCGCGGCTCGATCCTCGCGCTCTCGCGCGAGAACACCAACGTCCGCTCCCTCTCGCTCTCGCTCACCCGCAAGCGCAAGGCTTTGCTGGTGTGCCAGGAAGCGCTGGCCGCGCTTCGGCAGGCCATCGAGGCCGAGCCCGACGCCAACGCGCCTCGCCCGACGCCCACGCTGCCAAGGTGATCCACTTACCATGCAATCTGCCCGGCACTCGGATCACGAATCGTGCGAACTGCACGATGGGCGCTGGCCCCCCGGCGCCGGGTATCCAGAATCCTTCGTGAAATGCGTCGCCCATCCCAGGCACGAGATTTGCGCGTTTTCTGCGGCTTCGCCCGATCGATCCGCTAGCGACGCGTTCCTGGAGATGAGATGCCTGGCCAAGCGGCACCGCCTTCGCACGACAGCTCCACCCCACCCACCGACGAGCCCGGCCCTCATCGCAACGGCGACTCGTCGTTCTCGCTCCGCCGCCTGGTCGTCGGTGCGCCGCGTGACCTCAGCGACACGTCGATCTTCCATCGGCTCTCGCTGATCCCGTTCTTGGCCTGGGTCGGCCTGGGCGCCGACGGGCTCTCGTCCTCGGCGTACGGTCCCGAGGAAGCGTTCCGGACCCTCGGCGAGCACACCTACCTGGCGCTCGGTCTCGCCGCGCTGACGGCGACCACGGTGTTCATGATCTCGGCGGCCTACAGCCGGATCATCGAGCAGTTCCCCCACGGGGGCGGCGGCTACGTCGTCGCCACGAAGCTCTTGGGCGAACGGGTGGGCGTGATCTCGGGCTCGGCGCTCTTGGTCGACTACGTCCTCACCATCACCGTTTCGATCGCCGCCGCCGGCGACGCGCTCTTCAGCTTCGTTCCCGCGTCCTGGCTGGCGTGGAAACCGGCGCTCGAGATCGGCACGGTCATCGCGCTCACCACGCTCAACATCCGGGGCGTGAAGGAATCGGTGCTGGTGCTGGCGCCGATCTTCGTCGCCTTCGTGATCACCCACGTGATCTTGATCGCGGTGGGCGTCGGTCGCCACATCCCCGAGATCCCCCACACCACCCACCAGCTCGCGAGCGACTTCCGCGCGGGATGGTCGACGCTCGGCGCAGGCGGGATGTTGCTGCTCTTCGCGCACGCGTACTCGCTCGGCGGCGGCACCTACACCGGGATCGAGGCGGTCTCGAACGGCTTGCAGATCATGCGCGAGCCCAAGGTTCCGACCGCGCGTCGCACCATGCTCTACATGGCCACCTCGCTCGCCTTCACCGCCACCGGCCTGCTGGTCTGCTACCTGCTCTGGGACGTGCACCACGAGGCCGGCAAGACCATGAACGCGGTGCTGATCGAGAAGGTCACGGCCGGAACGCCGTTCGCGTCCACCATCACCGTCTTCACCCTCATCACCGAGGGCGCGCTGTTGGTGGTCGCGGCGCAGGCGGGCTTCCTCGACGGTCCACGGGTGCTCGCGAACATGGCCGTCGACTCGTGGGTGCCGCGACGCTTCGCCGCGGTGTCCGAGCGGCTCACCACCCAGGACGGCATCGTGCTGATGGGCACCGCGGCGCTGGGGGCGCTGCTCTACACCCACGGCAGCGTGAGCCGGCTGGTGGTCATGTACTCCATCAACGTGTTCCTGACGTTCTCGCTGTCGATGTTCGGGATGCTGAAGCTGTGGTGGCAGCATCCCCCCCAGAAGGTCGGGCGCAAGCGCAGCCTGCTCCTCTTCGGCTCGAGCTTCCTCCTGTGCGCGACGATCCTCGTCATCACCGTGATGGAGAAGTTCCGCGAGGGCGGCTGGATCACGCTCTTCGTGACCACCCTGCTGGTGCTGCTGTGCTATTGGATCCGCGGCCACTATCGGGATCTCTGGAAGGTCGTCGAGGATCTCTTCGCCTCGCTCCGCGACCTACCCGCCTCCGGCCGCGGCAAGCCGGCGGCTCCCGATCCCAACCGCCCCACCGCCGCCGTGCTGGTGGCGAGCTTCGGTGGTCTCGGCCTGCACACCGTGCTCAACCTGTTTCGCGCGTTCCCGGGGCACTTCGAGAACCTGGTGTTCATCTCGGTGGGCGTGGTCGACTCGGGCGCGTTCAAGGGCGAGGACACGGTGACCGCCCTCGAGGAGCGCACCCGCGGCAACCTTCAGCAATACGTCGACTTCGCCGAGCGCATCGGCATGCCGGCGACCTACCGGTTCGCCGTCGGCATCGATCCCGTGGAGGAGGCCGAGAAGCTCTGTCTGCGAGTGCTCGACGAGTTCCCCAAGACCGTGTTCTTCGCCGGAAAAGTGATCTTCCGCCGCGAGCGCTGGTACCAGCGCATCCTGCACAACGAGACCGCGCTCGCGCTGCAGAAGCGGCTGCAATGGGACGGTCACACGATGGTGATCATCCCCGCGCGAATCAGCTGAGAGCCGCCGAGCGGGCTCAATCGTAGTCCTCGTCGAGGGCCTCGAGGAACGCGACCAGCGGCGGGACATCGTCCGCGGTGAGCTCGATGGCGGCGAGCTCGGCCGCGCCGTTTCGCACCTCGCCCGCGCGGGCCAGCTCGGAGAAGCGACGGTAGTGCGCGATCACCTCTGCGCGGGTGTCCTTCGAGCCGTCGTGGAAGTACGGACCGGATTGTCCGAGGTCGCGCAGCACCGGAGTCTTGAAGAGCCCGACGGAGAGCGCGAGCAGCTCCGCGGGGTCCATCGCGAGCTCCGCCGCCCGGTGCGACGCGCGGCGAACGAGCGTCGCGAGCGCCGGCTGTGGTCGCGGCACGCTCGGATTCGCAACGACGTTCCAGGCGCCGAGATCCGCGCGCTCGGGATGGCCGAGATCGGGAATCGCCAGGAACGGGCCCGCCGCCCGCGGGTGCGCCGCCGAGGGTGGAAGCCAGCGATCGGGATCGGCGTCGCGCTCCGCGAGCGTCGGGACCGCGAGCCGCGCGAACACGCCCGCGCCGTGAACCGAGTCGTAGGCCTCCTGCGAGACGCCGACGTTGTGCATGCCGAAGTCCGAGAACTCCGGCGGAGCGTGGCATGCCAAGCAGTTCCCGGTGCCGCGGGAGCGGCTCGGCAGACGCGGCGACGGATTCGTCGCCGGCGCGTCCGCCTCCGACAAGAAGACCAGCAGCCCATCGAGCTCGCTGGGGCCGAAGACGAAACCGTGCCCGTGGAGCTCGAGCTCGCCATCGGCGCCGTCGCGCACCCACACCGGCTCGCGCAGCTGGGCAAGCGCCGCGCGCAGTCGGCGCGCGTAGGCGATCGCCGACTCGCCTGCGTCGGGACGCGACGGCAGGCGATTCAACGTCACGAACTGGTCGAAGGGCGAGCCATCGAAGTCGCCGGTACGCAGATCGCGCGAGAAGCGCAGCCCGTCGAGGTACGACTCCACGAGACCGACGGCGGCCGACACCAGCTCGTCGTCGCTTGCGGTCGACACGTCGAGACGCCGGTCGGCGCCCAGGCGCAACTCGGGCGGAATCGCCGGATCCGTCCCGGCGAGCAAGGTCGCGTAGGAGAACCCGCCGAACTGGGCGGCGAGCGTGCCGTTGCCATCGTCGCCGCGAACCACCGCGGCGATCTGGCGGCGTGCGGCGGCGTGCTCCTCGGGCAACCAGCCCAGATTGCGGCCGGTCCAGGTGCCCTCGATCAAGTCCGCCGTGGTCGCGAACTCGCCGTCGAAGTGCAGCACGAACGGCACCTCGCGCTCGACCGTCGCGTCGACCAGCGACGGTGCGTTGCGGGGCGTGCGCGTTCGCCCGTCGTCGCGCGCGGGAATCGGGCTTTGCCGCGCGAAGTCGGCGTAGGTTCGCGTGCCGCGCCCATCCGGCTCGGGTGAGTCGTCGACCAGGTGGCAGTTCCGGCAATTCATCGTCGCGCCAGCGAAGGGGCCGGGTCGCGCCGCACCGGTGGTGTCGAGCGAAGCGAGCGCTGGGTCCGCGATCCCTGCGCGATTCACGTCGCCCGCCGAGCCGCTGGCGAAGCGTTCCGCGAATCGCCCTTCCAGGAAGAGCCGTTCACCGATCTGGACCTCGGGAGGATCGGGCGGCTCCACCGGGATCACACGCAGCGGATCGGTCGAGCAGGCGGCGATGAAGACCAGGAATGGCACCAGGACACGAGCACGTTTCATCTCAGGAACCCTCACGAACATCAATTTTGATTTTCATTATCAATATCATCACATCGGCGACCCTTCAAGGGGTGCCTGACTGCGCGTGCGAAGCTCTCAGGGGGCGATGCGTCGAGCGAGCGCGTGCCACTCGCGCTCGAGCGTCTCGCGGGAGTCAGGATGCGCAATCTCGATGAGCGCCTTGGCGCGCTCGAACAACGACTTGCCGAAGAGATCGGCCACACCGTGCTCGGTCACCACGTAGTGCACGTGCTGGCGCGTGGTGACCACACCCGCACCCGGGCGGAGCGTGGCGACGATGCGGGAATCGCCCTTCTTGGCGCGGCTGGTGAGGGCGATGATCGGCTTGCCGCCCTCGGAGAGCGCGGCGCCGCGCATGAAGTCGAGCTGCCCGCCCACCCCCGAGATGATGCGGTGACCGATCGAGTCGGCGCACACCTGCCCGGTCAGGTCCACCTCCACCGCCGAGTTGATCGCCGTCACCTTGGGGTTGCGCGCGATCGTGGTGGGCCGATTCACGTACGCGATGTCGAGGAGCACCACCGCGGGATTGTCGTCGATGTAGTCGTAGAGCTTGCGCGAGCCCGTCGCGAAGCCCGCCACCAGCTTGTCGGGGTGGATCTCCTTGCGCGAGTTGTCGACGGCGCCGCACTCGATCAACGGCAGCACACCGTCCGAGACCATCTCGGTGTGGATGCCGAGGTGCTTGTGGTCCCCGAGCGCGGCCAGCACGGCGTCCGGCACCGCGCCGATCCCCATCTGCAGCGTGGCGCCGTCCTCGACCAGCCCGGCCACGTTCCTGCCGATGGCGCGCTCCTCTGGGCTGAGCTTGGTGGGCGGGCTCTCGGGCAACGGCCGATCCACTTCGATTGCGAAATCGATGCGGCTCACGTGGAGGAATCCATCCCCGTGGGTCCGTGGCATGCGCGTGTTGATCTCCGCCACCACCACGTCCGCGCACTCCGCCGCCGCGATGGCGACGTCCACGCTCGGGCCTAGCGTGACGTAACCGTGCGCATCGGGCGGCGAGACCTGCAACAGCGCCACGTTGACCGGCCGGCGCCCCTCGCGAAAGAGGCGCGGGATCTCGGAGAGAAACATCGGCACGTAGTCGTTGCGCTCGGTGCCGACGGTCCTGCGGACGTTGTGCCCCACGAACAGGTTCGCGATGCGAAAGCTCTCCGCGTACTCGGGCCGCGCGTACGCGGCTTCGCCGCTCGTGTGCAGGTGAGTCAGCTCGACGTCGCGCAGGCGCGGGGCCTGCTCGACCAGCGCCGCCACCAGATCGAGCGGGGTGGCGGCGCCACCGTGAACGAACACACGGTGGCCGGATTGAACGCACGCGATGGCTTCAGAGGCGGAAAAGAGGCGACGCATGAGGATGTCTCGCACGAGCGAAGGTGGATGGCGCGGAAGAATGGCCAGCGACGCGCCTCGCCGGCCAGTGCCCGGATATGCGAGCCACCGGTGCGCGAGTCACCGGTGCGCGAGCCACCACGCCGAACCGGTGGGCGCCTGATACTCTTGGCGCCGATTGGAGACTGGAACGGTGAGCGACGGGACGCGCCCGAGAAACGACGACCGCGCCGCGGTGGCGGAGCGGATGCTCCGGCTCTTCGACAAGCGCGCGGAGATCGAGGCGGTGTGGCTCTTTCCGCCGCGCTCGCGCGGCAGCGCGGGCGCCGCGGGCAGCACCGACCTGGGCGTGCTCTTTCGCGAGGACGCGACTCCCGCGGACGGCAACGCCTGGCAGGACCGCATGACCCAGGAGCTCGGCCGCGCAGGGGTCGAGCGGCCGCGCGTCGTGCTGCTCGAGCAAGCCGAGGCGACGCTGCGGCACCGTGCCATCGAGCGCGGCCAGGCGATCTTCTTTCGCGACGCGTTGAAGGTGAAGGAATTCCGCGCCCGCACCTGGATGGAATACGTCGACCGCGAGGCGCCGATGAGCCAGCGGATCGCGTCGATGCGCGGCGCCGGCGCCAAGCTGAGCGGCGACGCCGGCGGGCACGAGCGCGTCGAGGCCTTGCGCCAGCACACCGAGCGGATCGGGGCGACGCTGCGTGCGGGCGGGGATCGGTTCGCGACGGATCGCGGCATCCAGGACTCGATCCTCTTCAACCTGTTGCAGGCCTGCCAGGCGGCGGAGGACCTCTTCGCCGCGTTGCTCGCGCGCACCGGCGAGGGCAGCGAAGACGCCCTCGAGCAGCACGACCCGTTCGAGGCCGCCATCGAAGGGGGCCTGGTGCCCGTCGATCTGGCCCAGCGCCTCGCCGCCGTGCTCCGGCTGCGCAACGTGGTGCTCTACCGTTACGCCGAGCTCGACCTCGGGATCGTGCTCAAGCACCTGCCCAACGCCATCGACGCGCTCGACGAGCTTGCCCGGACGTGGGAATCGACCGTCTCGAAATAGGCTCGAAATAGGAGTGTCGCCGGAGGGACATGGATACCGCCTACGTCGTCGACACCAGCGTCCTGGTCCACGATCCACGCGCGCTCAACGCCTTCCGCAAGACCACCGTCGCCATCCCCATCTTCGTGGTGATGGAGCTCGACGATCTCAAGAACAATCGCCGCTTCGAGGTCGCCGCCGCGGCGCGGGTGGCATCCCGCTTCATCTCGTCGCTGCGCGAGTTCGGGAATCTCTCGGGCGAGGCCGGCGTCCACCATCCCGACCTCGGCACCACCTTCCACATCATCTCCGACGGCAACGGCGGGCTCGACCACCTGAGCGAGCGCACCAACGATCGCAGCATGGATCTCCTGATCCTCGCGTCGGCGCTCGCGCTCAAGCAGCGCAACGTCTACAAGCGCGTGGTGCTGATCAGCAAGGACGTGAACCTCCGCATCCTCGCCGACTTCGAGGGACTGGAAGCCGAGGACTACGAGACCGACCGCGTCCAGCTCAGCGACCTCTACACCGGCTTCCGCATCCTCGACCGGCGGACCGTGCCCTCCGCGGACGAATGGGGCGACGAGAGCGTGCTCGAGCCGCGCGAGCTAGCCCTCACGGATCTGCACCCCAACGAGTTCGTGGCGGTTCGCAGCGGTCCCGCCGAGCGCGTGTGGCGCTACCAGGCGACCACCGCGCAGCTCGAGCCGGTGCCGAGCGAGTTCCGCGAGCTGGCCGACGTGCAGCCGCGCAACATCGAGCAGCGGATGGCGCTCGATCTGCTGCTCGATCCGCGCGTGAAGCTGGTGACGTTGATCGGCAAGGCCGGCACCGGCAAGACGTTCCTCGCCCTCGCGGCCGCGCTCGCGCAGGTGCAAAAAGGCAAGAAGCGACGCGCCTACGAGCGCATCCTGCTCTCGAAGCCGGTGGTCTCGATGGGGCAGGACGTGGGCTACCTGCCCGGCGACTTCGACACCAAGATGCAGCCCTGGATGACGTCGTTCTTCGACAACTTCGACCAGCTCATCGACAGCGACAACGGCGCCTCCGGCAAGGGCGCCACGCGCGACTCGAAACACTGGGAATACCTCTTCCACTCGCGTCAGCTCGAGGTCCAGGCCATCCACACCATTCGCGGACGCTCGATCTCCTCGGCGTTCATGGTCATCGACGAAGCCCAGAACTTGACCCCGCACGAGGTGAAGACCGTCATCACCCGCGCCGCCGACGGCACCAAGGTCGTGCTCGCCGGCGACCCGTATCAGGTCGACAACCACTTCCTCGACCAGCACTCGAACGGGCTGGTGTACGTGACCGAACGGCTCAAGGGCTCGCCGATCACCGGCACGGTCTTCTTCTCGCGCGGCGAGCGCAGCGAGCTCGCCGAGCTGGCCGCCACCCAGCTCTGACCGCCACGGCCGCTCGGTCGCCCACCGTGGGTTCGGTCCCACGGAGACGCACCGGTCCCGCGGCGCGCCCGCGCCCGATCCGTGCGGCGCGAGGGATGGCGCCGCCTCCGCCCCCGGACGAACGGCGATCGAACGATTGCTCAGCTCGTCGCCGGTTTCGCTTGGCGCTCCAGCAGACAGAAGCCGTGGCCGAAGGGATCCGCGCAGAAGGCGGCCGAGCCGTGCTCGGGGTTCTCGAAGACCTGCTCGATCCGGCCGCCCGCGTTTTGAACCCGCGCCATCACCGCGCGGAGATCGTGGACGTGGAAGTCCACGTGGACCGGCGTCCAGTGGCGCTCGTAGCGGCGCCTCTCCGTCGTGTTGGGTGATGGCTGCGAGCCCGCCGGCTTCTCGAGCAGGCACACGTCGAGCCCGCCGAGCCGAAGCACGCGCACGCCTGGCACGGGATCGGCCACCCGCTCGAAGCCGAACACGTCGCCGTAGAAGCGCGTGCCGTCGTCGAGGCTCGGCACATCGAGGCTGATCGAGGCCGTGATCGCGAGCGGCTCGGTGGTCATGCGATCCTCGCAGCGCGACCGGCCGGCCGCGCGCTCATTCGTTGACCTGCTCCTCGATCGCCTTCCGCATCGTCGCGAGCTGCTCGCCGAGCAGCTCGTCGAACGACTCGCCAGCCGGCGGCGCCTGCGCCAGCTGCTGCACGATCGCCCGCGCGCCGGTCATGTCGTCCTGATCGAAGGGGAGGTGGCCGAAGCGGCCTCGGCGATCGAAGTAGTAGTAGTCGTGGACGTTGTCGTCCTCGTACCGATAACCGAAGACGATGTACTCGGCGTTGATTTTCGCCGCCGCCTCGGCCGGCAGCCACGCGGCGAGCTCCGGCCGGCCGCCCCACGCGTGGTCGATGAACTGGAGCAACCCCACCGGGTGCTCTGCCATCTCGGCCGCCGTGTCCATGGTCAGCGTCTGCCAGGAATCGGCGAACCAGATGCTGTGCAGCGCGCCCTTGGTGGTCCACATCGTGCGCAGCTCGCGCGGCACCGCGAAGCCGAGCTTCTTCTCGAGTGCCGCGATCGCCTCGGGCGCATCCGGCTTCTTCCACTCGAAGCGGTAGGCGCGGGTGAGGTCCGGATCGAACTTGTCGAGGAACGCGTGGAAATCGTCGATCGGCTTCATGTCGAACCCCGCGGACGGTGCTTCGTGGCCAGGCCCTGACCCGACGGGTGCGCTCGGGACTGCGGCGGGCTTCCGTGGAGTGCCCGGTGCATCGCCGGCACTCGCGAGTGGCGCCGCAAGCGCTGTCGCGAGCGCCAAGCCGAGCACCCTCGTGAGCATCCGGAGCGGCTGGATCAGCATGCCTTCTTTCTACCACCCATCGCGGATCACGTCGGTGGCGTGGCGCGCGCGGATGAATGGCGAGCGACGAACCGGCGATACCGAGGCACTCGTCCTTCAGAACGCAGGCGGAGCGCCTCCGAGGCCGGACGTATCGATCCCCTCGCAAAGCGCGTTGTCGACGCGCAGGTTGCCGGCGCCGTCGAGGCTCACGGTCCAGATGGTGTCGTAATCGGTCGACGGCCAGTCCACCGAAGGTGCAGGCGCGCTGCCGCCGTAGGACGCGACCAAGGCCTGAATCAGCGGGGGAAAATGCGCGTGCTCCCACGCCAGCAGCACCTTCTTGCCGCTCAGCGCTCCACCCGCGAAGAACTGGTCGATGGTGGCCTGCGCCGCATTCGCGTCGTCGGCGCTGCCGAGGGCGAAGCCCGCAGCGAGCTTGTAAGGCAAGCCCGTGGCGACCGTGTACGGCCACACCGTGAGCGCGGGGCGCACGTACGAGAAGAGGTTGATGCCGCCAACCTCGAATGCTTGCGCAGGATCGATCGACCACACCTCGTCGGGTGCGATCTTGTCCCGCATGACGTCCGGCAGCGCCAGCGCGCGCCACTGACCCGTGCCGATGTAATTGCCGTCGTCCCAGTTCTCGCCGCCCGGGTGCGCCTCGGCATGACGCATCAAGTACACGGTCTCGTTGGTGTTCGCGTTCGCCGGCACCACCACGCCGTCCACGCCAGCCGTGCGCTCGATGACGAACGGCTGCTGCTGATCGCAAGCCGCGGGCGGCACCGGCGACGGAAGCACCGGATAGGTGACCGGCGGATCGATCGCCGCATCGAACCGCTCGAGCCGCGCGCGTCCCGCCGAGGAGACCGCGATCGCGAACACCGCGTTCGGTCCTGCGTACGACTCGGGCGCACGAAACTCGTAGCTCTCGAGCTCCACGAGCCCCGCGAGCAACGCACGCGTGGTCTCCCATGGCGCGGAGAACACGTAGAACCCGGGCTCGCGAGCGTGGAGGATGCGAGCCGCGAGATCGAGGTTGTCGTCACCGTCTTGGCCGAACGCGAGGCCCTGCGTCAGCCCCTCGAACGAAGCAGGCTCCGCCACGCCTGGCGGTACCGAATGCGGCCCGTACGACACGGCGAGCGGGTAGCTGTAGGCCGTGGTGCCCTGCAACGTGGTCTGGTTCATCAGCGCGAACTGCTGGATGTAGCCAATCCCCGCCATGTCGGGATACGCGCCGCTGGTTTGCAGATGCGTCATCGGCTCGAGCGCGATGATCGACCGGACGTTCGCCCCGCCGAGCACGTCGCTCGCCAGGAACGACGCCATCTCGAGCGACCGCTGCAGGCCCTGGCTCGTGAGGTTGCCCGTTCGCGGATCCACGTCGCCCGCACCCTGGAACGCCAGATCGGGGCTCACCACGAACACCAGGTTCGTGTCTGCAGCAGCGAGCGGACCGGGCGAACTGCCGCCCCCTCCACCGCACCCAGCGCAGGCGATCAGCCCGATGAGAACGAGCAAGACTGGTCGTTCTGGGCACAATCCTCGGGTTGTCATGGCCGCCTCCGGGTCGAGTTGCGCTGTTTCGCCACGAATCGAGAAGCGAGTTCACGATACGTGCCGACTCCCTCCGCAACAGTACGGTCGTCACGATGGACCGCCACCGCGGCGCAGCCCGCTCCACCGCGGGTCGTTATCTCGACCCGCCGCCGCGGCGCACGAGCCAGCGCGGCAACGCCGCGAGCGCGTCCTCCTCGGAGAGCGCGCGAGACGCGGCCCAGACCTCCGCGGGCACCCACTCCGGGAACGGCACCTCGTGGACGGCGTGCTTGCCCGTCGTCGTGTGCTCCTCGCTCACGCGGGCGAGAGCCGGCGCCGGGAAGCACGCCGCCACGCGCACGAGCGGCGCCCACACGCGCCGATGCACCAGCGTGATCTTGCCGCCGACCAATCGGCACACGAGCACGTCCTCGTGCCCTTGCACGCGGGACAGCACGTTGTAGATCGCGTTGGCACGCGGATGCGACCACCAGTTGCCGGAGATCGCTTCCCCTGCGATGTGCTCGATCAGCCTCGGCGCGGATCCTTTCGCGGACGCCAGCACGATCCCGTGCTCCTCGACGAAGCGCATGGCACTCGCGAGCGTGGCAATCGCCGCCGTCGCATCACGGCGCCGCTCGCTCACGTTCCATTCCCACCGCGCGACCCGCGAGCGGGAATGGTGGCGACCAGCTCGAACACACAGCACGCGACGGGCATATCGGGCGCGGGCTCGCGGCCGATGCGCGCACACTCGCGCGAGAAGAAGGCCCAATGCCCTCGCCGCCAGTATCCGAGCGATCCGTCCCCCTCGCCTTCGATCGCCGCATACTCGGCGGTCACCGCGTCGAACGGAACGATCTCCACACGAGTGGTCCGCGTGACCAGGACCGGCTCATTTTCGTGGTCGAGGACGATCTCCACATCCCCAGCCTGCGGCAGCGCCTCACCATCGGCCTCGTACGCCCAGACTAGCCCCGTGCCGGCGCGCTTACGCCCGGCGACGATCAGCGCAATGAGCTCGGCGGACAGCTCGGCCGAGTCGCCGTAGCCATCGAGGCGCAGATTCCCCTCGGGAATCTCGACTCCCGCCGCCACGAGCTTCGCGCGGACCACGTCGAGAGACGGCAGATCCGTCACGGTGCCACACCCGTTGGCTGCCGCGTTCCCTGCGGCGCCAGTCGCGGTTGTCCGAGTACCTGCATCACCAAGATCGCCGCGAGAATCCCGATCACCGGCAAGCCGAAGAACCACCACACCATCGCCTTCGCTTCGGTCTTGAAGTGGGGCTTCATCGCATCATCGAGCCGTTTCCGCCGGTCACAGGGTCGAGCTTCGCCACACGATTTCCGTCGGCGCTCGTGCCCATCGCCGCGCCGACATGTTCAGACAACACCGCCGAAACGGCATCCCTCGCCCGTGGCCGACGTCGAATTCGTACCTTTCCGAACGAGTGATTGAAGCGAGAAGTGCCACGCTACTCGCGCCTACGTGGCTGCGGCCCAACCTGCGCGCAGGTCTGCAACTAGCCTTTGGGTGGCCGGGTCGGACGGCCGGAGTCCGGCCAGCCCACCCTGCGACCCGAGGAGTCGAACCCTGCCCGCCTGCCCAAGACGATCCGTATCGAGGAAGAGCCCACGAACCCTGTACCCGCGACTGCTCACCGCCCAAACAGGATGCCGCGCCTGGCCGTTCGTGATCGCAACCAGCACGACGTCGCCGGCGGCAAAGAGCCGAGAACGAGCTCGAATGACGCCGATTTCCCACGGATCGTCGAACGTCCAGGTGCAATCCTGAAAGAGCTCGAGATCGCGAAATCCCCCGAGCCGATCGAAGGGTGGTGCGTGCGGATCGCTCTCCCATCGCCTCGCCAGGTCGCGGAAATACCACAGCCAATCGCTGATGTGCGCATGGCCCTCCGTTGGGTTCGGCGGCGCATCCGCGAGCACCCGCTGAACCGTCCTCGCGTAATCCTCGGCAAACTCTGCGGTCCGCCGCCACTGCTCCTCGGCTGAGAGCCAGCGTTTCATCGAGAGACTCCAGGGGCCTCGTCTCCAGAACGTCGCTCGTATCACGGGATGCCGCGCTGCGCAGCCCCCAAGGCTACCCGCGGCGCCGACGTGCGGCAGAGGCCGCCGGCAGCGGTGCGGACTTCGGCGCTTCCGACACCAACGATGACGACTTGGCGTTCGCCGACTCCCGTCGAACGATTAGTCCTCCGCCAGGTCGAGGCGCGGCCGATGCTCCTCGAGTCCCCACATCGCCCGGATCTCGCTCGCGCGCGCCTCCCCGAGAAGAACTGAGAGATTCTCCCCGAGATGCTCTGTGTCGAGCCCGCACGCATAAACGAAGAACTCCGCACTCCGAGGCACGTTCCGCCAATCAGCCTTGCTCAAGGCCTTGGCGAGCTCGAGCATCCAGCTCCGCACGATCTCGTCACGCGTCTCGTCCGTACAGCACTCCGCCATCGTCCATGCCCCTTGCACGAGCGCTTCGTCCGCGTCGAGGTCCCAGATCTCCAGCGGAATCTCGCCACTCATCCAGACCCACCCTCGCGAGTGGGGCGGATCCTTGCGCGCAGCGCGCCCCAACCACGAAACCGATGCGAGCTTCACGATGGGCAACAGCGGATCTCCGCCACCAAGATCATAAAACAGCGCAACCCGTTCGATCTGCTCCTGCAGCTCCATCGCGACGACGCGGTCGATGATTCCGATCACGAATCGCTCGACCCAGGCCCGTTGGACCTCATCGACTCCCTCGCCGCCCACGCTCTCCTCCGCCCCGGGAGCGGAAGTGCACCAGGTCAGGCCCATCCGCGATTCCGCAACCGCTCGTCTCGACTGGCCGCCCGCACCGTACCGGAAACGAAGTCAGTGTCCGTCAAGCGCAAGGTATCGACCAAGAGAGGGATCAACGACGAGAAACACGTTGAACAGGATGGGATCACACTTGACGGAAGGGGGCCCTATAGGTGTTGGCGACTGGTGCTCGCAACCCAGTACTCCGTGATGGCGCTGTCGTGAAATTGAACTCCTAGACCAAAGCCAGGGCGGATGCGTACTTCATCCCACAGACCATCCGTAAACATTGCGCATAGCTCGGCACGCAAGAACGGCAGCAGTGCTGCGTTCACAGCTTCGTCGCCATCGCTACGCGTATCGACTAGCGCCGAGCTGCCGTCCTTCGCGATGACTTGGATCGGCTCGTCGCCCTCCCGATCCCAATACGCTGCCCGCCAATCCGGCAGGAACAACGTCTGAACGAAGTCAAAGCGAAATTCCGCGCAATTGACGTAGCCCTCGCCATCCTGTTCTAACTCCGAGAGGATGCGCTCATCTACACATGTATCAACGGTGCCTTCCACAGGATGGCCGAACAGCGCAAAGCAACCCACGATGATGTCGGGGTGCGCATGACCGAGGCTACCTAGCGTCGAGGCAACGAGGTCGCGAATGCGAGCGGCCTACCTGTCGCAGGTCAATGGCCGGGTGCTGCGGCAGGAATAAGTCGCTAACCCGAAGCTCACCTGCGGCCATGGATTATTACCGGTCGCACAGGAGAGGTTCACACTTGACGGACGGGGGCCTTATAGGAGTTGGAGCGCTCTCCCGCAACCACGGGACGTTGGCTGCTGGGGCAGCGAGTCATGTTTCGTCAGACCCTATTGCATCCGCAACGTTCCGAAGCTCGCTCTGCACCGCGATTCTTGAGTTCCAAGCGCGAGCGGCGTCGGGGGTGTTGCCTTGGCTGCGTAGGAAGAGTCGGCGCGCTTCCGCCAGGCAGGCACGGGCGGGGACGAGTTCTTGCGCCTGCCCCCAGTAGGCGGCCTTCCGCTCCCAGGTGCCCCATTCAAGCCAGTCGGTTGCGGTCCAACCGGAACCCGCGTCTGCAGTGGCCGCCTCCCACCATCTGAAAGCACGCTCCCAGTCTCCCAATTCTTCGTAAAGATTACCTATCACAGCTTTGTATTCGGGAGATGCTGGGTGAGTTGCAGCGATCGCCTCCATTCGCCCGACGGCCCCTTCGGCATTGCCGAGACGGGCGAGGAGGCTTCCAAGAAGGTAGACGTCGACAGGGCCAGATGCCCCCCGTGCGGTCAATTCTTCGATGGCTGCCAGTGCCAGTCTGCTTAGGTCAGCATTTTCCGTCATGGTCGCAGAAGTGGCGACGTCCCAAGCGAACGTACGAAGATCCGCGACATCCAGCGCTGACACGGCGATCTGAGAAATCATCCGAACCGCCTCGTCGAGCAGGTGACGCCTGCGCCGAGACCGGGCTCGGCAGAGGAATTTCAGGGCCTCCGCTGTCTGGCTATCCATCGAGATTCAGCCTGCCGCTGGCCCTGGTCAGCGATCAGCCAGCTCCAACCCTGTTGTTCGACGGAACTCGATAGTCCGGGGTTACGCTGCGTGCTCGCGGGCTAACTGGGTGGTGGCACCATCGAGCTGGCCGAGGATTCGTTCGCCGACGCCACGTTACGCCGGAGCCGATCCGAGGACAACCCCGCTATCTGGGCGAGGATAGTTGAGGGTGTGCGAGTGGGGCGGGGCGCCACCGCGAGCGCACGACCACCTCGCCGGGCGCGCGGCTGGTGCTCGCACGCGGCACCCTCCACCGAACGGTGTGAGGGGGATCTCGCTCGGCTGGCGTCGGCCGAGTTGCGCGTCGTGGATGGTGGCTCGTACGCGCGAGCCGGCTTGCACGCGACGATTCGAGCCGATGCCTGGGCACCGGGCTTGCCGGGTGCTCACGGCACGAAGGCTAGGAACAGGTAGGACGCGAAGAGCACCAGGTGTACGGCGCCTTGCATCACGTACGTGCGGCCGGTGGTGAGGGTGACGGCGCTCACCAGGAAGGTGATGGCGAGCAGGACCATGTCCTTGGGTGCGACGCCGAGCACCAACGGCAGGTTGAAGAGGATCGAAGCGGTCACGACGACGGGCACGGTGAGGCCCACGCACGCGAGGGCCGAGCCGATGGCGAGGTTCATGCTGGACTGCAGCCGGTTGGCGCGCGCGGCGCGCACCGCGGCCCAGGTTTCCGGCAGGAGCACGAGCGCGGCGATGATGATGCCGACCACGGCGCGAGGGGCGTCGGCGGCGGCTACCGCGCTCTCGATGGTGGGCGAGAGTTTCTTCGCGAGGCCGACTACGGTCACCAGCGCGAGCAGCAGCAGTCCGAAGCTCGCCCAGGCCTGGGCGTTGGTGGGAGGCGCGGCGTGGTGCTCGTCGCCGTCCTCGCTTGCGGGAATGAAGTAGTCGCGGTGGCGCACGGTCTGGCTGAACACGAAGATCGCCCACAGCGCCGCCGACGCCACCGCCACGAACGCGCGCTGCGAGACGCTGTACGTGGGCCCCGGCGAGGTGATCGTGAACGCCGGCAGCACCAAGGTGAGCGTGGCCATGACCATGAGCGCGGCGAGCCCGGCGCCGGCGCCTTCGACGCGGAACGTCTGCTCGCGGTGCGCGAGCCCGCCCACCCACACGCAGAGCCCCACCACGCCGGTCGAGATCAGCATCACAGCGGCGTAGATCGCATCGCGCGGCAAGGTGGCCATGTCGTCGCCACCGGCGAGCATCATCGAGAGGATGAGTGCCGTCTCGATGGCGGTGACGGCGAGCGCCAGCACCAGCGTGCCGAACGGCTCGCCCACGCGGTGGGCGACCACCTCGGCGTGATGGACCGCGGCGAACACGGCGCCCGCGAGGGCTGCACCGCACACCACCGCCAGCCACGGCGCCATGCCGATCGCCGCGGCAGCGCCGAACGCGGCGAGGGCGAGCACGGGGAGGAGCCAAGTCCAGAGAGGCATCGTCGTTCCCATCCGGGCGGGAAAGGCCCCACGCGGGTCCACTCAGAGTGGCAGTGAATTGCGCCGAGCAGAACCGCCCGGCACCCGCTCAGCAGGCGCTGCAGCGGCCTTGAAGCAGAACCTGGGAGACGTCGGCGATGGGCGGGCGCGGTGAGCCGGCGCGCGGCGAGATGCGCACGTCCACGTCCGGCAGGCACGTGAGCGCGCCGCAATCGGTGCACACGAAGTGGGGATGGCCGGGCTCGCGGGCGGCGACTCGCTCCGTCTCACCCGCGGCCGAGCCGGGCTCGAAGCGCCAGGTGTGATCGCCGACGTCGATGCGCCGAAGCAGCCCTGCCTCGGTGAGATCGATCAGGTTTCGGTAGAGCGTCGCGCGATCGAAGCCGCGCCCGCTCAGCGCGTCCACCAGCTCGCCGTGACTGAGCGGCGAGGTCGAGTGGCGCAGCGCGCTCAGCACGGCGAGCCGCGATGGTGTGCTGCGCAACCCCGCACGATGAAGCTCCGCGCGGATCCGCGCGACATCGACGTCGCTCGGATCGTGCTCGGCTCCAGCGGATCGCTCGCGGCGCGTGGCGGATCGGATCGACGATCGCATCGGGTGGACACGCACGGCTCGGGGAGGGGAACGGGCCGATGGTAGCACGCGCATTTCACGCGCCGGAGCCGCGCGGCGCGCTGCGTGCGGTGGGGCGCGCGGCAACGTGAAGCTAGCCGGAGGCGCCGGCTCTAGGTTAGAGATCTCGGGCCACGCGATCTCGGCTTGGCGCGGTGACCATGCGCATTCCACCGATGCTCCGGCGCACCTTCTCGCTTCGTCGTGGCCTCGCGCTCTCGCTCGCGGCGGTGCTGGCGGCGTGGGCGAATCTCGACCTCCTCGCGTTTCACGGGCTTCGCGCCGCGGGCGGCGCGTCGATCGTCGCTCCACACGCGGCCGGCATCTTGGCCACCGGCGACGCAGCCGCGCCGCGCGTCGGTCACGAAGCGAGCCACCAGTGCGCCTTCACGTCGGTTGCGCACACCACACAGACCGCACCGCTGGGTTCGCAGGTCGCGCCGCTCGTCACCACCGAGCGCACCGCGTTCGACCTCGTCCTTCCCCGTCTCGTCCCCGGGCGCACCGCCTCCGGGCTCGCTCCTCCGGTCTGATCTCGGCGCTCGTGCGCCGCGTGCTCTCGCCAGCGCCATGTCGGCGCCGGTGACGCGCGGCTGAATTCCGAGATCCGCGCGGCTCGCGTCGCCACGGCGACGCGGGCGGCGCTCGTCGCGACGTGCCATCCAGCACGTCGCGGGAGGACGCATCCATGAAGGTCGCGCTTCGCAGCGCTTCGCCTGCGCTTCTCGCGCTCGCGTGCTTCGCAGTCTCGATCCAAGCCTCCGCCCAGGACGCCTCGACGTCCTCCGGTGGTGGTGGATCCACCTGGACCCAGCCCATCCGCGTGGCCGGCGCCGGTCCCGCATACCTGAACCTCTCCCTCGACGCGCTCTTCGCCGCCGGCACGTCGAGCGAGAAGGACGTCACGTCGCTCGAGATCGGCGGCCACGATCCAAGCCAACGCGGCTTCACCATCGAGAACGTCGAGGCGGTCTTCGATGGCGCGATCGATCCCTACTTCAAAGGGACCGCCAACATCGTCTTCCAGCTCACCCCCGAGGGTGAAACCAACGTCGAGCTGGAGGAGGCGTACCTCGTCACGCAGTCGCTGCCCGCCGACCTCCAGGTCAAGGCCGGCCAGTACTTCACCGAGTTCGGGCGGCTCAACAACCGCCACCCGCACCAGTGGGACTTCGTCGACATCCCGCTCGTCAACGGCCGGCTGCTCGGCGGCGACGGGCTGCGCGGGCCCGGCGCGCGGGCGTCGTGGCTCATGCCGCTGCCCTTCTATTCCGAGCTGATCGTGGGCGTGCAGAACAGCCAGGGCGAGACCGCGGCGAGCTTTCGCAACGAGAACGAGGGCGAACCGCTCTTCGGCCGCGTGCCCGAGGACCGCGGCGTCGACGACCTCGGCGACATGCTCTGGAGTGGCCGCTGGTCGAGCTCGTTCGACGTTGCCGACGATCAAACGCTCGTGCTCGGGCTTTCGGGTGTGACTGGCCCCAACGCCACCGGCGCCAACACCCACACCCAGATCTACGGCACCGACCTCTACTGGAAGTGGAAGTCGCCGCGCGCCGAGCAGGGCTTTCCGTTCGCGTCGTTCACCACCGAGCTGATGTACCGGCGCTACCAAGCAGGCGCGTTCGAGGGTGAGTCCGAGAACCCCGACGAGCCGCCGCTGCTGCTGCCTCACGAGACGCTCGAGGACTGGGGGCTCTACGCGCAGGCGCTCTACGGCTTCACCCGCGGCTGGGTCGCGGGGCTGCGCGGTGACTTCGTGGACGGCGAGACGGGCGCATTCGATCCCGATCCGGATCGTTCCCAACGAGTGCGGCTCTCGCCGGTGCTCACCTGGTATCCGAGCGAGTTCTCGAAGCTCAGGCTCCAGTACAACCTCGATCGCGTCGAGGACCGGGCGTACGACCACTCGATCTGGCTGCAGGCCGAGTTCCTGATCGGCAGCCACGGCGCGCACAGCTTCTGACTTCCGACTTCTCGGGCGGCGCCGCCTCGCGCGCGCGCCGCGGGAGACTTCTCCATGAAACGAACCGGAAACCTTTCACGATCACTCGAGGCGTTGCTCGCGCTGAGCGCCGCGCTCTTTCTTGCATCCGCGTCGCGCGCCGCCGAGCTGCGCGTGGTCGCCTCCACTCCCGATCTCGGGGCGATCGCCAAGGCCGTCGGTGGTGATCGCGTGGACGTGACCTCGATCGCGCGCGGCACCGAGGACCCGCACTTCGTCGACCCCAAGCCGAGCCACGTGGTGAGCCTCAACCGCGCCGACGCGCTCGTCGAGGGCGGCGCCGAGCTCGAGGTGGGCTGGTTGCCCAAGCTCGTCGAGTCGTCGCGTAACTCGAAGCTCGCGAGCGGCGCGCCCGGGCGGATCGTGGCCAACGCGGGCGTCCAGCTCCTCGAGATCCCGACCGGGCCGATCGATCGCTCGATGGGCGACGTCCATCCCGGCGGCAACCCGCACTACCTGCTCGATCCGCGGAACGCCCTGATCGTCGCGGGCACGCTCGCCGAGCGCTTCGCCACGCTCGACGCCAGCGGCGCCGAGACCTACCGCGCCAACGCCGCCGCGTTCACGTCCGATCTCACGAGCCGGATCCAGGGCTGGGAGGCGCGGCTCGCGAGCCTGCGCGGCGCGAAGGTGGTCGAGTACCACAAGCTCTTCGAGTACCTGGCCCACTGGCTCGGTCTCGACATCGTGGGCCAGGTCGAGCCCAAGCCGGGAATCCCGCCCAATCCGCAGCACGTCGCCGCGCTCGAGGAAAAGATGCGCGCCGAGAAGGTACCCGTGCTCCTCGCCACGACGTACCACCCCGCCGAGGTCACGGCCGAGATCGCGCACCGCACGGGCGCGGCGGTTGCCACGATTCCCACCTCGGTGGGCGATGGCGAGGGCAACACCACCTACGCCGCGATGATGGAGCAGATCGTGGCGACACTCGCCAAGGCGGCGGCCGCGGGCGGCGCCTCCGCCACCGGCAACGAGGGTCACTGACATGGAACTTCTCCACGTGATGACGCTGCCGTTCCTATCGTGCCTGGTGCTGGTCGGCATCCATGGCTACCTGGGGCTTCACATCCTCGCGCGCGGCGTCATCTTCGTGGACCTGGCGCTCGCGCAGATCGCGGCGCTGGGAGCGGTGCTGGCGCTGGTGGTGGGTCTCGACCACGAGGGGCCGTGGGCGTACTGGTTCTCGGTCGCCTTCACGCTCGCGGGGGCCGCGATGTTCGCGTTCACCCGCACCCGCCGCCAGCGCATTCCGCAGGAGGCGCTGATCGGCATCACCTACGCGGTCGCCGCGGCGGCCGGCGTGATCGCCCTCGACAAGGCGCCGCACGGCGCCGAGGAGCTGAAGGAGATGCTCACCGGCGCGATCCTGTGGGTGAACGCCAAGACGGTGCTGCACTCGGCGGCGGTCTACGCGCTCATGGGGCTCGTCCACTGGGTGTTCCGCGACAAGTTCGTGGCGATCTCGTTCGAGCCCGAGCGCGCCATCGCCGACGGGATCTCGGTGCGGTTCTGGGACTTCGTCTTCTACGCGACCTTCGGGATCATCATCACGATCTCGGTGCCGGTGGCGGGCGTGCTGCTGGTGTTCACGTTCTTGATCGTCCCCGCGGTGGCGTCCGCGCTGCTGGTGAGCGGGCTGCGCGCGCGCATGGCGGTCGCGTACGGGATCGGGATGGTGGGGAGCGTGATCGGCTGCATCGCGAGCTACACGCTGGATCTACCCACCGGCGCCGCGGTGGTGGTGGTGTTCGGGGCGCTCTTGGCGGCGATCGCGGTGCTGTCGCGGCTGCGGCCCGCGCGTGCATGAATTTCCGTGGCGCCCAAGTCGTCGATGAGAAGGTGCGACGAGCGCTCGGCTCACCCACCGGGTCACGATTTGCGCCATCCTGTTCCGACCTCCGCACGCACTCCACGGGACCATCCATGCACCGACTCCGCACGCTCCTCTTCCGCGCGTCGCTCACGTGCCTCGTCGTCCTCGCCCTCGGCGTCGCGCGCGCCCCAGCCGACGAGCTCGCCGAGCGCTTTCCCGCCGACGTGCGCGCCGCGCTGGAGGCGCTTCCGGAGGCCGCGCGCCCGGTGGAGCTACGCGCCACACCGAATGGAGTGCTCTACGTGCAGCTCGCCAACGGCGCTGAGCTCATCGCCCTGGAGAAGCGCAACGCGCCGGTCGTGACGGTGCAAGCGTGGGTGCGCACCGGCGCGATCCACGAGCAGGAATGGCTGGGCGCTGGGCTCAGCCACTTCTGCGAGCATCTGCTCTTCAAGGGCACCACCAAGCGCCCCACCGGGCAGCTCGATCAAGACATCCGCGGCGGCGGCGGGGACAACAACGCGTACACCAACAGCGAACGCACCGTGTACCACGTGACCACCGCCGCCTCGAGCTTCGGCACCGCGTTCGACGCGCTCTCGGACATGGTCATGGCGTCGACGTTTCCGCCCGAGGAAGTGAAGAAGGAACACGGCGTGGTGCGCAAGGAGATCGAGCGCGCCAGCGACGATCCCGACCGGGCGCTCTGGGATGCGTTCGAGTCGAGCGTCTACCAGGTGCACCCCTACCGCGTGCCGGTGCTGGGCTACGCGGACCGCTTCGATCGCGTGACGCGCGACGAGGTCTACGCTTACTACAAGCGCCGTTACAGCCCGTCCAACACCGTCTTCATCGCGGTCGGGGATTTCCGCGCCGCCGACGCGCTCACGCTCATGGCGACCACCGTCGCCGCCTGGAAGCGCACCAGCGTTCCGCCGGCGCTGGTGCCGAGCGAGCCGCCGCAGGTGGCGCCCCGCGAGGTCGCGGTCTCGCACCATCTCAGCAAGGTGCCGAAGCTCATGCTCGGCTTCCCCACGGTTTCCGCGCGCGATCCGGATCTCTACGCCCTCGACGTGCTCGCCGGCGTGCTGGGGAGCGGCCGCTCGAGCCGTCTCTACCAGAGCGTCAAGGACCAGCAGAAGCTCGTGCTCGAGGTCGCGGCGTTCAACTACACGCCCATGGACCCGGGCTATCTGGCGGTCAGCGCAGCCGTCGAGCCGGCGAACGTCGAGGCGGCCCGCGGGGCGATCCTCGCGGTCCTCGAATCGGCGAAGGTCGAGCCGCCGACGCCCGACGAGCTGGCGCGCGTGAAGCGCGAGATCGAGGCGAACCGCGTCTTCGGTCAGATGACCGCCGAGGGGATCGCCGAGCAGCTCGGCAACGACTGGCTCACCACCGGCGACCTGGACTTCGCGCGGCTCTACTCCGATCGCATCCAGCAGGTCACCGCCGACGAGGTCGTGGCGGCGGCGCGGAAATACATCGACCCCACCAAGCTCAACTTCGTGGTCATGACGCCTGCCGCGAGCGGCTCGGCGTCCGCCGCGGCCGCGACCGCTCCGAGCGCCGCCGGCAGCGAGCCGGCGCCGGCGAGCGCCGCCGCCGCGATCGACGCGCTGAAGGCGTTGCCCGAGGTCGCGGAAGCCACCGTTCGGCACGTCGCGGGCACCAACGTGTACGAGGTGAAGCTCGCGAGCGGCCTGCGGATCGTGGTGCGCGAGGACGCCTCGATTCCCGCGGTCCACGGCGCGATCGTGGCGCTCGGCGGACAGCGCTCCGAGCCCGCGGAGAAAGCGGGTGCCGGCAACCTGGTGGCGCACATGCTCGACCGCGGCAGCGCCGCCTTCACCAAGACCGAGCTCGCCGCGAAGGTCGAGGGGCTGGGCGCCGAGCTCACGCCGTTCGGCGGGCGCAACACGTTCGGCATCCAGTTCCGGTGCTTGAAGGACGACCTCCCCAAGATCCTGAGCCTCGCCGGTGAGAGCTTCCTGCGACCGGCGTTCCCGAGCGAGGAGCTGGAGGCGCTGCGCAAGGAAACGCTCGCGCAGATCGACGAGCAAGAGTCGAATCTGGCGAGCCTCGACCTCAAGATCCTGCGCGCCACGGTCTTCGGCGACCATCCCTACGGCCGCCCGGTGCTCGGCACCAAGGACACGGTCGCGAGCATCAGCGCCGCGGATCTCGCGGCGCTGCACCACTCCTGGACGCGCCCCGAGACGAGCGTGGTGTCGTTCTCGGGCGACGTGAGCGTGCTCGAAGCCGTGCATCGGGTCCTCGACTCGTTCCGCAGCTTCCCGCTCGCGGCGGACGCGACGCTCGTGCCCCCACCGCTTCAGGCGATCGACTCGGCGCGCGCTGCGCAACGCGAGGTCGCCGGCGTCACCGGCGCAGCCGTGGCGCTCGGCTTCCAGACCGTGAAGATCGGCAATCCGGATCGCGAGGTCCTCGACGTGATGGACCGGCTGCTCTCCGGGCTCGGCGGCCGCCTCTACGAAGAGCTACGCGAGAAGCGCGGCATCGTGTACCAGGCGTTCGCGCGAAACGAGAGCCAGCTCGACGCCGGCTTCTTTCTCTTCTTCGCCCAGACCGATCCGCAGAACCTCGAGCGCACCAAGCAGGTGTTCTGGACGGAGATCGAGAAGCTCGCGCGCACTCCGGTGCCCGCCAAGGAGCTCGACGAGGTCAAGAAATACTTCGCGGGCACCGAAGCCATCGAGCTCCAGGACCAAGGCCAGGTCTCGCTGCACCTGGCGCTCGCGACGCTCTACGGCGAGGGCATCGAGAGCGTGTTCACGCGCCACGAGAAGATCGAGCGCGTGACCGCCGCCGACATCCAGGCCGCGGCTCAGCGCTACTTCTCAACCGATCGCTCGGCGCTCGCCGTCGTGCGTCCCTGACGTCTTGCGCGCGCGAACGCGCAGATACACGTCGTCTCCGCGGCGGAAGCGCTCGTACTTCTCGCTGTGCGCGACCGCCGCGAAATAGCCGAGCTGGTCGGCGACGAAGCGCGGCAGGCCGAGGCGCTGGATCCGGCTCTCCTTGGCGTCGCTGGTGAGCCTGAGCGCCTCGACCACGTTCGCGGTGACGTCCTCGACCACGACGTCGTCGAGCACACCGCAACCCTCGATCGCGCGGCGGAACGCCGACGCTCGACCGGCGGGCCGGAAGTCGGAGAGCAAGAGATGTCCGCCGGGCTTGAGCACCCGCACGGCCTCGCCCAAGAAGGCGCCGAAGTTCGGGTAGGTGTGCGAGCTCTCCACGCTCAGCACCACGTCGAACTCGCGATCGGCGAATGCCAGCCGCTCGGCGTCGCCCTGCTCGAAGCGCAAGCCCGGCACCGCGGCGTGGCGCGCCCGCGACGCGCGCACCGCCGCGTCCGAGAGGTCCACCGCCACGAAGCGCCGCGGGCGCAGCTGCTGCGCCAACCAGGCCGCACCACCGCCGAGGCCGGCACCCACCTCGAGCACGTCGAGGCCGCCGAGCCCGAGCGTTCCTCCATCGGTGGCGGTACGCCGATAGAGGTCGAGCGCGGCGCGGCTCACCGCGTCGAGGCCGTCCCCCCGGGGCGGCGCATCGAGGCCGTCCAGCCGCGCGTAGCCGTAGTTGAGGAAGGGACCGCACGCGCCGGTCTCGCCGAGGAGCGACGTGACCCCGTCGTAGAAATGCCCGTAGAGCGCGCGCGACTCGAAGCGCAAACGCCTGCTCAGGTCGAGCAACGACCACCACCATGCGAAACGCAACGCCGCCCACAGCACCCGAGCGTGGGTGATCTGGGGCGGCAACGCGGCAAGGGCTGCGGGGGAGCTCACGGCGCGCCGATCCTCTCACGGCACGCCTGGTGAACGCCACGATCACGGCGCCCGGCGCACCTCGAACACGAGCACCTCGCGGCCCGCGACCGAGGCACGGTGCACCAGGTCCAGACCCGGCTCCACGTGCCCTTGGTCGAAGAGCGGCCGCAGCGCCGGCCGGATTCCCCACACGGCGTAGCGGTCGAGCACCAGATGCGTCACGTGGCGCTTGCGAGCGAAGTCGAGCAATCCCGGCGCATCGGCCGCGACCAGCGCGACCATCGGGCGGCGCGCGTAGAACGCGATCTCCGGCTTGCGACACATGAGCAGCGCGTTCTCCGGCACGTTGGCGCGTAACCAGTCGCCGACGACCCGGTACTCGATCGGCTCGCTGTGCGTCGCCACGGCCTTGGCGGTCTTCGCCGCGCCGAAGAGCGCCAGCGTCACGACCAGCGCCACGCCGAGGCGCGCCTCGCGAACGACCCCGATCCGGCGCTCCGCCCAGCGCGCCAGCGGCTCGATCCCCGCCGCCGCCAGCAGCAACGCCGCCGGCACCACGGGCACCAGAAAGCGCGGCAGGATCCCGTAGAGCGTGAAGGCCGCCACCGGCACCCCCGCGGCGCTCGCCCACAGCAACCCGCGCCGGCGCTGGGCGCCCGCGCGCCACGCGCTCACGGCGCCGACGACGCTCAGCAACGTCAGCGGCCACGGGTGGACCTGCCGCGAGGGCAGCGTCCTCGCCAGATCCCACGCGTTGGCGAAGGCGAACCCGACGGCGAAGAGCGGCTCCCGCCGCGCCACGTCGAAGAACGTGTCGGCGCGCTCGCGACCGGCGACACCGTCCTCACCGAAGCCCAGCTTCGGTGCCTCGCCGCCGAGATCGTGGGCCGTGAAGCCGAGCGCCTCGTAGGCGAGCACGTCGAGCTGATCCTTGCGATGGAGCGGATCCTTGCCGAGCATCGCAAACGCCATCTCCAACACCACCCCCGACTTGGCGCTCAGCGTCCAGCGACCGGTGTGGCGGTGGAGGTAGTGCACGTAGGGGAAGCTTGCGCCCGCGAAGCTCGCCGCGAGCAACGCCGCCGCGAGCAAGCGGCGTGGCGCGCGCGCGGCACCGAACGCACCGAGCGCCACCGCCCCGAGCACCGCGTACGCCACCCCTTCCGGGCGCGTGAGATAGGCGCCGCCGAACGCGAGCCCGGCCGTCACGGCCAACGCGGCGACGCGGGGGCCGCCCTCGGCGAGCCGTTCGTTCGTCGCGAGCACCGCGAGCCAGCCGCCGTAGGCCAAGAACAGGAAGAGCGGCTCCGACATGGAGCCCCAGAACCAGCTCGACACGTAGCTCGTGAGCGTGGGCGAGACCGCGACCAGCCACGCCGCCCAGCGCGCCGCCGAGCCGCCCAGCGCGCGCCGCGCGAGCGCGTGAGCGATCGGCACCAATCCGGCCCCCGCGAGGATGAACACCACGCGGCTCGCCCACTCCGGCGAACCGACGAGCCGCTCGAGCCCTCCCAGGATCCACGGGAAGAGCGGCGGGAAGATCAGGTGCGGCGCCCCCAGCAGCGTGAAGCCCTTGCCCGACCACAGGTTGTGGCCGAGCACCAGGTAGAGCGCCTCGTCGGTGCCGACCGGCCCCTTGGCGAGGGCGTAGCCGAGACGCACCAGCACCGCCGCGAGCGTCGCGAGCCACGGCGAGGACGACGCCGCGCGCCGCGACGCGGGTTCGGTCACGGCCGAACCGCGAGGCACACGATCGAATGCCCGAACGGCAGCCGCCTCAGCTCGGCGACCCGGCCCTCGAAGGCGAGCCAAGCGGCGAGCGCGCGGTGCAGGAACGCGGGAAACGGTACGTGCAGGTTGTCGCGTTGCTGGCCGGAGGGCCGCGGAACGAGCGCCTGCTTGATCTTCGCGATCGCCAGGAAGAGCGCGATGAACGGCAACAACGCCGCGTTGTAGTACGTGGTCCAGACCTCGGTGAAGCCGGCGCGCGCCACCTTCTCCGCGAGCTCGCGCGCCGTGTAGCGACGCAGGTGATGGGCAACGCGATCGTTGTCCGAGTAGAGCAGCTCGTAGGCCGGCACCGTCACCAGGATCGTCCCGCCGGGCACCAGCACGCGGTGCGCCTCGCGCAGCGCCGCTTCGTCGTTGGGCAGATGCTCGATCGCGTCGACCAGCGCCGCGAGCGTGGCCACGCCGTCGCGAAACGGCAGCCGCATCGCGTCGCCGCCCACGGGTGCCGCGGCGCCGCGCTCGCGGCAGAAATCGAGGGCGACCTTGCTGGCGTCGAGCGCCACCACGTCGCCGAACGCGGCCAGCGGCTCGAGCATCTCGCCCGCACCGCAGCCGAGGTCGAGCACGCGGCCGCGCGGCGGCCGATAGCGGGTGCGCGAGAGCAGCCCCGTGAAGATCCGCCGGCGGCCGATGAACCACCAATGGGTCTTCTCGAGATCCCGGAATTGCCGATAAGCGACGAGCTCCACGTGGACGTCTCAGCGGGATGGCGGTTTGGAAACGCAAGGATGGTCGCGGAGCAGGAATCGCAGCGGCCAGCTCGCCGCGTCGCCCGCGTAGTCGACGCCGACCCGCGGCGCGCGCGCCACGGCGTCGTCCGCGATGGGCTCGCCGGGCTCGATCCACACCGTCTCGCCGGTGGTGAGGTCGAGGCCCGAATGGCGGCGATCGACCGCCAGCGCCGCGCACACACAGGCCGGCCCGCGCGCCAGCTCGTGGACCCGACGCCCGGGCCCGCGCCTGCGCCGCATGGCGGCGATGCCCTCGAGGGGCTCACCACCGCGGATCAGCACCGCCTCGGGCACGCCGCCCGCCCGCGTCACCGCGTTCATGCAGTGGTGCATGCCGTAGGTGAAGTAGACGTACGCGTGGCCGCCGGCGCCCCACATGGGCTCGTTGCGTGGCGTGCGTCGGCCGCCGTAGGTGTGGGCCGCGGGATCGTCGATCCCCAGATACGCCTCCACCTCGACGATCCGGATCGACACCCGCCGCCCCCGCGCCTGCCGCACGATCACCTTGCCGAGCAGGTCGCGCGCCACCTCCTCGGTGGGGCGCAGGTAGAAGTCGCGTCCCAGCGGCTTCATGCGCGAGCGATGCGCCGCGCGGTGACGATCATCTCGTCGTGGGGGTTCACGTAGAACGTGCGGTTCTCCAGGCCCTTGAGCCGTGCCAGCAGCGGCGTGAGCGCGGGCAGGATGCGCTGGCTGCGCTCGACCAGGAAGCTGTACGGGATCACCTTCCCGGCTCCCTCGCGAGTCCAGCTCACGAGCTGGAATCCCGCGCGTTCGAGCAGCCGTTCGAGGGTGCGCGGCGAGAAGTGGAAGAGGTGCTCGCCGTGCTTGAAATGGTGCCAGCGCCTGCCCAGCAGCCGCGCGGTGAGCGACTCCACGTCCTGGGTCTCGATCACGAGCCGCCCGTCGGGGGCGAGCCACTCGCGAACCCGCTCGAGGAGCGCGATGGGATCGCCGACGTGCTCGAGCACGTCCCAGAGCGCGATCAGGTCGTAGGGCGCGTCGCGACCGTCCCAGTCCTCGACGCGACCGTGCGCCACGTCCGCGAGCCCGAGGCTCTCGCGCGCGTGCGCCACCATGTCGCGGTTGAGCTCGACGCCGTAGGTCCGCCAGCCGGCGTCGCGCATCACCCGCAGGAAGAACCCCGCCGCGAAGCCGGCCTCGAAGACGGTGCCCGTCTCCCGCCACGCCAGCAGCGGACGGGCGCGACGCCGGAACGTCTCCAGGTAGCAGTCGCGATCGCCGACGTAGTCCGTGTAGCCGCGCTCGCGCGCGATCGGGCTCCGGAAATAATCGCCCGTGTAGATCGCCTCACGCGCGCCGGGCGCGAGCCGCGGGCTCAGGTAGACCAGCGTGCAACCCTCGCACTCGAGCACGCGGAACGGATGGGCCTCGATGCGCGTGCGCGCCGGTCCCGGGCCGCACAGGATGCAGCTCGTGTGCTCGATCTCGTTGGTCGACGACATGGAACGTGAGCGCGCGACATGCGCGCGCGTCCCGCAAGATGGGCACCGGTTCGCGCGCTGGCAACCGCGTGATAGCGTCTCGTGCGAGGTGACGAGGTGACGCGATGGTGATGTGGTTGCGCCGCGGCAAGCGCTTTCCCGATCCCGAGCTGGAGGCGGACGAGCACGGGCTGGTGGCGATCGGCGGCGAGATCGTCCCCGACCTGCTGGTGGAGGCCTATCGTCGCGGCATCTTCCCGTGGTCCTCGGATCCGGTGCCGACGTGGTGGTGCCCACACCCGCGCGCCATCTTTCCGCTCGACGCCTGGCGTCCCCATCGCAGCATCCTGCGCTCGATCCGCCGCGAGGGCTGGACGTTCACCACGGACCGCGCGTTCGTGGAGGTGATGCTGGGTTGCGCCGAGGCCACGACGCGCCGCCCGGAGACGTGGATCACCGAGGACTTCGTCAATGCGTACGCCGAGCTCCATCGGCACGGAATCGCCCACAGCCTCGAGGTCTGGGAGGGCGACGCGCTGGTGGGCGGGATCTACGGCGTGACGCTGGGCGGATACTTCGGTGGGGAATCGATGTTCCACCGCCGCACCGACGCGTCCAAGGCCGCGGTGACCAAGCTCGCCGAGCATCTGCGCGAGCGGCGCTTCACGCTCTTCGACGCGCAGGTGATGAACCCGCACCTGGCGCGGCTGGGAGCGGTGTCGATCGGGCGCACGGACTTCCTGCGGCGCCTCAAGCACGCCATCTCCGTCGACGCGTCGTTCTGATCGAGCGCAGCCGTTCCGGGCGCGGCGTCGAATCGCTCAGTAGACCCAGCCGGAGTCGGCGTGGGGGCGACGGCGAAGGGGCAAGCGGCGCGCCTGCTTCCAGGTCGGGATCGGGTGCAGCTCGACCCGCAGCCGGCGATGATGGATGTGCAGGAAGTAGATCGCGAGCGCGATCGCGAGCGCGCCCAGGTCGAAGTCGCTGGTGTTGCGCGCGATCCGACCGCAACCGCCTGGCGTGCATTCGTCGCCGAAGCCGTCGCCGTCGGCATCGCTCTGCGCGGGGTTCACGAGGGTGGGACAGTTGTCGCAGGCGTCCGGCACACCGTCGCCGTCGCCGTCCGCACCCGTGCAGGACGCCGCGAGCTCGAGCGCGCCGCGGTCGCAGCGCGCCACGTGATCGCCGTCGCCATCGAGGGGCCGCGGATGACCCGCTTGATCGAAGGCGTCGCAACCGGCGGGATCTCCACTGTCGATCGCCGGGCTCGCGGCCCCGAGCACGACGGCCGAGGTGCTCCCGTCGGCGCTCTCGACGCGCGTGAGCTTCGCGTCCACGCTCGCCAGGTCCGACGCGCTGGCGAGGCCGCAGCCGCCGCTGGCGTCGAGGTTGAAGCCGCCGCTCGTCAGCGCGCCGTAGCAGGTGCCGGTCACGATCGAGTTGTGGATGCGGATCACCGCGTTGCCATCCGCTTCCAGGTCCAGGTTGGCGTCGAACGCGAACGTGGAGCTCTCGACCTCGACCTCGCTGCCGGGTGCCGCCAGCAGCGAGCCGCCGTAGGGCGCGCACAGCCCCTCCAGGCACGCGTACCAGTGGTTGGCGGCGAACACGGTGTCGCGCACCGAGACCTCGCCCTTCGCGTAGATCGCCCAGTTGCCGTTCTCGCTCAGCAGCGAGCGCTCGATCGTGGCGCTGCCCGCCGGCGCGACGTAGATCCCGCCACCGCCGCCCGGAAGCTCCCAGCCGCTCATCCAGCCGTATGCGTTGTTGTAGTGGATCGAGGAATCCTCGACGGCCAGGGTGCCGCTGCCCACGTAGATCGCACCGCCGTACGTGATGCCGGGATCGACGCTGCCGAAGTTGTAGGCGAGCAAGACCTTCGAGACCACGACGTGGCCGCTCTCGTCGAGGATCCCACCGCCCCACGGCTTCGCCGCGTCGCGCGCCGTTCCGCCCTCGATCGCCAGCGACTCGAAGACCACGTTGCGATCGCCGACCACGTGGAACACCCGATCGAGGCCGCCCGCGTCGACGAGGGTGGCCGCCGACCCCGCGCCGCGGATCGTCAGGTCGCTCGCGATGTCCAGGTCGCCGGTGGCCGCCGCGTCCTCGCCGCGTCCCGCGATCGCCAGCCGATACGTTCCCGCGGGCAGCTCGATCACGTCCGCGCCCGAGCCGGCTGCGCAGCCGTCCACGGCTCGATCGCCGTTGGCGGCGATCACCGCTTCGCGCAACGAGCACGTGCCGATCGCGCCTTGCGCCGCGTCATCCGCCGTCGTCGTGACGACGATGGTGCCGGCGCGTGCGCGCGACGCGATCGCCAGGACGAGCGCGCAGAGGATCACGGCGCTGCGCGCACGATCGTCACGAATGTTCGCGAGAGGAGACTGCATGGCCCTGCCGGTGGTTGCATTTCCGATGCCCTTCGCGGGCCGCCGCCTTCGCTCGCGCGAAGGGAGCGAATCGCCCCGTCCGTTCGACTTCCCGCGAAATTCACGGACATTTCGCCCGGTATCGCGAAGCGCCCTTGCACGCGAGGGCGCGCCTGCGTCACGCGCCTGACGCCCGCCGCCCACGGCGCCCGCTCGCCGAGCGCTGGCCAGCGTGACGATCGCCGACGAGTCACGCGCATGGGAGGTGCGAGCGAGACCCAGTAGAATCGCCGCGGGGGACAAGGCGGACTCGGTGAAGAAAACACACGGCGATTTCCCGGGCGACGAGCCCGGTGACGTCTCGCGCACCGGGCATTACTGCCCCGCGTGTCACGCCCCCATCGATCCGGCGCAACGGGATTGCCCGGAATGCGGCCAGCGCATCCCGGTACGCGATCCGCTCATCGGCTACGTCTTCGACGGGCGCTACCGCGTCATCGACGTCCTCGGCCGCGGCGGCATGGCGGTCGTGTACTGGGCCGACGACGCGAGCGTTCCCGGCGGACGCGAGGTCGCGCTCAAGCTCTTGAAGCCCGACCTCCTCCAGGACGCGCGCGCCGTGGAGCGCTTCCGTCGCGAGTCCGAGCGCGCGAGCCAGATCCATCACCCCAACGCGGTGCAGGTGTTCGATCACGGCGAGTTCTCGGATGGGATGCTGTTCCTGGCGATGGAGCGGCTGCGCGGGACGCCGCTCAGCGAGCTGATCCGGCAGGGGCGCGGCCTGCCCGAGGCACGCGCCGTGAAGCTCCTGGTCCAGATCGCCAGCGCGGTCGGCGAGGCGCACCGCATCGGTCTCGTGCACCGCGACCTGAAGCCGGACAACGTGATGATCGAGCCCGGATCGACGGGCCAGGGCGAGCGCGCCGTGGTGCTCGACTTCGGGATCGCCAAGTCGATGCGCGATCCGCACGAGGAACGCCGCGGGCGCCTCGCTCGCTGGCTCGCGCGCGACACCACGCCGGCGCGCGACGCCGCCGGCGTACCGCTCACGCGCAGCGGCTACGTGATGGGCACGCCGGATTACATGTCGCCCGAACAAGCGGCGGGAAACCCGATCGACGCGCGCAGCGACGTGTTCTCGCTCGGCCTGATCCTCTTCGAGATGCTCACCGGCGAGCTGCCTTGGGAGCCCATCAACGACCCCACCACCGCGGCGGCGGAGCCGATCGAGACGCCACGCCACCTGCGCTCGATCGCCGCGGTCCGCCCCGAGCTGACCGTGAGCGCGGACCTGGATCGCATCCTGGGAATGGCGCTCGCGCTCGACGTCGGTTGGCGCTACCCGGATGCGCAGGCGCTCGCGCAGGATCTCGACCGGCTGCGACGCTCGAGCCTCTACGAGGACTTCAAGGACCGCACCAGCCGCGTGGTGAAGGAGCGCGCCACCGGCTCTCCCACCCGCGGCTTGACGTCGCGGACCACCGGCGTCGCGGGCAAGCGGCGCGCGCGCGCCCAGCCCAGCGCGGTGCTCGGGATGGTCCCGCGACTGGTCGGCGCAGTGGTGGTGCTCGCGGCGATCGGCGGCGCGGGCTGGATCGCCGCGAGCGAGACCGCGCGCAGCGACGCGCTCGCGTTGCTGGCGAGGCTCGGCTGGATCGCGGAGGCACCTTCGGCGGCGCCCAGCGCCCCCGAGAGCGAGCAGCGGAGCACCAAGGGCGGCGCACAGGTGAAGCGCACGCCGAGCCAGCTCCTGGCCGATGGCGAGCGCGCGCTGGACGAGCATCGCTGGGAGGACGCGCGCGCTCGTTTCGAGGAAGCGATGGATCGGGATCGACCGTCGGCACGCGCGTGGTTGGGGCTCGCGCGAGCGCAGATCGGGTTGGGACGCTCCGACGATTCCCAATACTCCTTCACGCGCGCCCTCGATCTGCTCGCCAGCTCGACCGAGAAGGGCGCCAAGGCGCGCGTCGCCGAGGTGAAGCAGCTCGCGCTCAAGAACGCGCGCCTCGACGAGCTGCCGGAAAGCGCGCGTCGTTACGTGGCGCTCGGCGACACCGAGGGCGCGGTCGGCGCGTACACGGAGTACCTGGAAGCCCGCCCTTGGGACGGCGGGATCGAGCTGCGCCTGGGCATGCTGCTGGCGCGCGCCAATCGCCTCACCGAGGCCATCCCCCACCTCGAGACCGCGGTGAAGCTTTCGCCAGACGTCGTCGAGGCACACCTCGAGCTGGGGATGGCGTACTCGCGCGTGAAGCAGGCGAGCGACGCCCAACGCGAGCTCGCGCGGGCCCTCGAGCTCGACCCGAGCAACGCCGAGGCGCGCCGCCAGCTCGAGATCGCGCGCCGCCACGCGCCGAGCTCGCCGTGAGGTGAGCACGAGCCGCTCACCCCGGGGCGAGCGGCTGTTGCCTCGGGGGCTCACCCGACTCGCCTCGCTGCGCTCGCGGTGCGAAGCACGACGCGCAGCAGGCTCCTCGCCGCGGCGGGTCGAGCCCGAGCGCGAAGCGTCGTTCAGCGAGCGCGCGCTGACGCGCGGAGCCGCTCGAGCACGGCGTCCACGTGGCGGTCCGTGCGCTTGCTGGTGAAGCGCGACCACGCCTTGGCGAAACGCGCGCGGGCCTCGGCGGCGCGCGCCATCTCCGTGGCCAGCGCTTCGGCGATCGCCCCGGCGCGAGCGCTCGCGGCCAAGGGCGGCGCCGCTTCGATGAATCGGCGCAGCACTTGGCCGCCCACGACCGCGTCCTGGTGGGCACCGAGCACGTCCTGAAGATCGGCGAGGTCGTCGAGCAGCCGCCGCCCCTCGCGCCCCGCGAGCTCGTCCACCACCTCGAGCACGTAGCGCAGGCGCTTGGCGCGAATGCGCAGCTCGTGCAGATCCTCGGCACGCGGGTCGCGCCCGACCCGCTTGCCCTGCTTGAGCGTGCGGCGATGCGCACGCTCGATGACGTCCGCGCCGAGCGCCCCCACGCTCGTCCGTGCGGCGGCGCGCAGCAACGGCTCGCGG
>JAXLQJ010000069.1:0-37400 GCA_046331705.1 bacterium
CGGAACCGTGGACGAGGGCTCGGGCGGCGGCTGCGACGTGGGCGGCTCGTCGAGTCCGGTGGGAAGCGCGCTAGCCGTGTGCGTCGGCGCGCTCGCGCACTGGGCGCGGCGGCGCCGCACGACGTGATTCGAGGTACGACGCGCGCATTCGCGCTACGAGCGCGGCGCGGGCGACGAGCCAGGCCGACACGGCATGCGGGCGCTCGCCTGACACGCGCGCTGCCAGTCGCGAATGCTGGCCAGCGCCTCGGCACGCATCTGCTGGACCTCCGACACCAGGAGCGCAAGCGTGCCAGCAGGACCGCAGATCCCCTCGAGCACCGAGGCGTCCACGAACGTGAGCGGCTCCGCTCGCCGCCCACCGCCGGCGACACGCCGCGCCAGCTCCTCGCGTAGACCGGCGATCTCGACCACCACGCCGTGAACCGCCTGTGCGCGGCGCGGCGCGGCGGCCGCACAGGCTTCCTGTGCGGCGGCGGCACGACTCAGCAGCTCGTCGAGGATCAGTTCCAGGAACGGGATGCCGACGTTCTCGTCGCTACCCCGGCAAGCCCACACCGTGCTCACGTCGAGCTCGGGGTGATCGATGCCGGCGGCGATCCGCTCACCGCGCAGGATCTCGACGGGCCGCCGCCCGTCGAGGGCACGACTGCGAGCCGTGATCAGAAGCCGGCGCAGGTAACGGAACGGAGCCATGTCGATCGCCAGTAACGAACGCGCCAGCGCATCGCACGACGTCGCATGCACGATGTGGTCGAGCGCCACGGAGGGATGCGCGCTCATGACGCCGAACCCGCGCGGCGAGGCCGCGTCCCGCGGCTGCGCGCCAACGCGAGCGGAAACGCGCTCACCGGCTACCCGGTCCCATGCCCACGCGCCGCACGATGGCATCCGCGCCGGCGCCGCGCGCCAACCAGATGCGGTAGCCGTGCGGATCGTGATGAGGACACGGCGCGCAACGGGCGCGAGGGTGGCCGTCACGGTCCGTTCGGGTGGGACGAACTCCCGTGCCCGCACAGTCCGCGCATGCGCTGCGCGCCCCCCCACACTCGCACGGGAAGAGCGGCAGGCGAGGTCCCGTCGGGCAGTCGCAGCTCACGGTGTCATCCGCTCGTCGCGCGTGGGCGGCTCGACGGCGTGTCCACGCCCGCCGAGCACCGCTTCGATGCAGCCGAGAAGATCGCCGAGGCCCATGGGCTTCGCGAGAAACGCGGTGCCTCCGGCTTGCCGCACCTCGAGGGGTGCCGCGAATCCGTCGACGCCTTGGGCGGCCGACATGGCCACGAGGCGGGCGCGCGGGGACTCGGCTCGAATCTCGCGCATCAGGGTCAACCCGTCCTTGCCCCGCAGCTCGAGGTCCACCAGGACGACGTCGAAGCGATGTTCGCGGCAGGCCCGGAGCACATCCACGCCGTCGCTCGCCTCGTGGACCTCGAAGCCCGATCTGCGCAGCGCCACGCCCAACATCGTCCGGACGCTCGGATCGCCGTCGACGACCAGCACGCGTCGCGATTCGCGAGTCAGATATGGCCGCTCCAACGGGGTTCGCATGGGCTCGGATCTCGACCGCGGCGACCTGGCTCGTCCTCCGCCGCGAGCGAGGGTTCGTCGCGGCGCGTCAAGACTTTCATCCGGCGTCGCCGACGGGCGATCGGGCGCTGCCCCGATCTCGTGTCAGGGCGGACCTGACACGACGAGCGCTGCGGGATGCGTGGCTATACTCGGGCGCGACCGCCCTGCCCGACCGCTCGCGGCGCACGCGCTCATGGCACCCAAGGCGACCTCGCGCACCACGCGCGCGTCGAAACCGCGGCGGCGGCCAGCCCCCACGCGGAACCCGCCGACCGTCCTCCGGACCAAGCCGCGGGGCGAGGGGGACGCGCGCTTCCAGGCGATCTACGAGAACGCAGCCACCGCCATCGGGATCACGGACCTGAGCGGAACGTTCGAGCACTGCAATCCCGCCTTCTGCGCGATGATCGGGTACTCCGAGGCGCAGCTGAGGCGACTCCGTTTCCGGTCGCTGATCCACCCCGACGATCGTGCGGCCAACCTGGTCGAGGTGCGCAAGCTGCTGGACGGCGAGATCCCTTCCTTCGTGATCGAGAATCGCTACGTCCACCGAGACGGGCGCCCCATCTGGGTCCGAAAATTCGTCTCCACGCTCCCCGACTCCGCGGGGCGGCCCGCGCACCTCCTGGCCCTCGCCACGGACATCTCGGAGCGCCGCCAGACCGAGGACGCGCTGCGTGCCGGCGAGGCGCGGCTGCGATTCGCGCTGCGCGCCGCTGGCGGCGGCGCTTGGGATTGGGATCTCACCCGGGACGATGCGTGGTGGTCGGACGAGATGTTCGAGCTGTGGGGAATCGCGCCGCGTGCGCGCGTCTCGACGGCGGCCGCCATCGAGTCCATCGTGCCCCAGGACCAGGAGCGGCTACGGGCGTGCATCGCGGACGCCCTCGCGCGTCGAAGCCACCTGCACTGCGAGTTCCGCGTCCGTCATCCCACGCTCGGCGAGCGCTGGATGGCGACGTTCGGCCGCCCGGTGGCGGACGCGGGCGGCGAGCCGGCGCGGATGCTCGGCATCACGTTGGACGTACACGCACGCAAGCACGCCGAGGCCGAGGCGCGCGAGAGCGAGCGGCGGCTCCAGGCCTTCCTCGAGAACAGCGCGGTGGTCGCCTGGATGAAGGACGAGGCCGGGCGCTACGTGTTCCTGAACCGCATCCTCCAGGAACGTCTCGGCGTGCACTTCCCGGACTGGGTCGGAAAGACCGACCTGGACCTCTTCCCGCCCGAGATCGCCGAGCCGTTCCGACGGCACGACCAGGCGGTGATCGAAGCTCAGCAGGCGATCGAGGTCGTGGAGGAATCCCCTGCCCCGGATGGCGGGATCACCACGTGGCTGACCAACAAATTCCCGTTTCACGCGGAAGACGGCACGCGCTTCGTCGGCGGATTGGCGGTCGACATCAGTGAGCGCGTGCGCGCCGAAGCGAGCCTGCGCGATCGCGAGGCCCAGCTGCGCGCGGTCCTCGATGCGGCCACCGACGCGATCGTCACCGTCGAGCCCGACGGCACCATCGACTCCGTCAACCCGGCGACCGAGCGCTTGTTCGGCTATGGCGCCGCCGAGTTGCTGGGACGGAATCTGTCGCTGCTCTTGGCCGAGCGTTTCCCGCGGGGCAGCGCCGCGGCGCCCGTGCCGCGCGGCGTCGCGCGCGAGATCGTGGGCAGGCGCAAGGATGGGTCGCCGGTGCCGATCGCGCTCACCACGGCATCGATGCGCGAGCACCACACGTTCGTCGCCAACCTGCACGATCTCAGCCGCCGCAAGGCGCTCGAGTCCGAGGTCCTCGAGATCTCGGCGCTCGAGCAGGGACGAATCGGACAGGAGCTCCACGACGAGCTCGGCCAAGAGCTCACGGGTATCGGATTGCTCTCGAGCGCGCTCGCCAAGCGCCTCGCCGGGCGCGAGGAGGGCGAGCTCGCCGCCAAGCTCGTCGCGAGCCTGGGTCGGGCGCGCAAGACGGTGCGCGCCCTCGCCCACGGCCTGGTGCCGATGCGCGTCGAGCCGCAGACCCTCGGCGACGCGCTCGCCAGCCTGGTGGATCGGGTGCGCGACCAGAGCGGCGTCGACTGCACGTTCGAGGGTGCACCGGCCGCGATCGTGGCGGATGGGATCGCGGCGACTCACCTCTTCAACATCGCCCGCGAGGCCCTTCACAACGCGATCCGTCACGCGGACGCGAAGCACGTTCGGGTGACGCTCTGGCACGAGGACGGCGCCGTGACGCTGATCGTCGCGGACGATGGGCGCGGGCTGCCGCCGGATGCCGGTGAGAGCGCGGGCGGGCTCGGGCTGCGGCTGATGCGCAATCGTGCCGGGCTGATCGGAGCGCGGCTCACGCTCCAGTCCGAGCGCGGCAAGGGCACGCGCGTCGCGTGCACGCTCGCCACGGCGGCCAGCGGTGGCTGAGCCGGGGAAGGCGCGCGCCGCGCGCCAGCCGACGCGCCGGCGGATCCTGGTGGTCGACGACCATCCCGTGGTGCGTGACGGCTTGGCGGCGGAGGTCGCGACCGAGCCAGACTTGGTGGTCTCGAGCGCCACCGGTGATCCCGCCGAGGCGCTCACGCTGATCGCTTCCCAGCAGCCGGACCTGGCCGTCGTCGACATCAGCCTCGCCAAGCGCAGCGGCTTGGATCTCATTCGACAGATCCGCGCGCAGGGCCACACCGTCAAGATCCTGGTGTGGTCGATGCACCCGGAGTCGCTCTACGCGGAGCGCGCGCTGCGCGCGGGTGCGCAGGGCTACATCGAGAAGAGCTGCGGTCCCGAGGAGGTGCTCGGCGCCATCCGCTCCGTGCTCGCCGGCAAGGTCTACGCGAGCTCCGCCATCACGGAACGGGTGCTCAAGCGCCTGGGAAGCGGGCCTCGTCGGGACGAGCGATCGGGAGTCGAAACCCTCTCCGATCGCGAGCTTCACGCCTTCGAGCTGATGGGGGCCGGGCTCTCGACCGTCGAGATCGCGCGCCGAATGTGCCTCAGCGTGAAGACCGTCGAGACCTACCGGGCGCGCATCAAGGGCAAGCTCGGCCTCGCGACCTTCCCCGAGGTGATCCAGCACGCCACGGCCTGGTTGCTCGAGCAACGCTGAAGCGTCGCTCGCCGCCACCACGACCGGTCTCACGCGAGCGGCGGCAGCGGCGCGGCGGCGCGAGCAGCATCGGCACCGTGAGCGACCTCGCGCAGCGTCGCGATCGCCTCGCGCGGCCACGCACCGAGCGCGACCAGCGCTGCCGCATACGCCGCGACGCCGGCGCCGGCGCGGATCAGCACGGGTCCGGGCACGTACCACGCGACGAGCCCGCTCACGGCGCTCGCCACGAGCACGCCGGGCCGTAGCACCCGCCACGGACCCTCGAGGCCGAGCTCGCGACCGGCGATCCGCGAATACGCGACCAGCCCCGCTGCTTGCGTGGCGAGCATCACCGACGCGGCGCCCCGCGTTCCAAACCACGGATCGACCATCAGATTGAGCAGGATGTTGCCAGCGGCGAGCGCCGCCGTGATGCGCGAGAGCTCGACCGTGCGGCCCAGCGCCAAGAGCGAAGCGCTCGGCACGTACGACACGAAGATCACCGCCCCCACCACCATCCAGATGGCGGCGAAGGGACGCGCCGCGGCCGCGTAATCCGCGGGATAGAGCAGCGCCACGCCGGCATCGGCCAGCACCGCGCCGCCCACCGCCAGCGGCACGGCGAGCGTCACGAGCACCACCAGCGTCTCGCGGTAGATGCGCCGCGCGCGCTCGCGGTCGCGGCCCGCGATGGCGGGAAACGCGGCACTCGCAAGCGCCGCCGGCAGCACCGCGAACGCAAGCGGGACTCGCGAGACGGCCTCGTACACGCCGACCTCGGCGCGCCCGGCGAATCTCCACAGCACCACCCGATCGCCCACCAGGTAGATCATCGAGGCGAGCGCCGAGAGGCTCGGCAGCCACGCCTGACGCGCCAGCAGCAGCGCGAGACGCGCGTCGAAGCGCGGCACCACGCGCCGAAAGCGCGCCCGATGGACGCCGACGGTGAATCCCGCCTGCACCACCTCGGCGACACCATGAACCAAGCCCGCTGCCACCAACGGCCCGTGGGCGAGCCACAAGAGCGCGCCACCGAGCGCCAGCGTGGTCGAGCGCCCGAGATCGAGCAGCCCCTTCCACACGAATTGCTCGTGCGCCGCGAACACCGCGCTCAACGTGCGTCCGAAGCTGCCGAGCCACCAACCGCCGACCACCAGCCACACCGCCCGTCGCGACGCCGAGTCCGGAACGAGCGCCGAGAGCACGGCCACGGCGACGAGGAGCCCGACGCTGCCGTAGAGCGCCTTGGCGACCAGCGCGGCGCCGAAGCGACGCGCCTCGCGACCGTGAGCGCGGGTGAGTGCCCGGACCACCATCGGATCGAGGCCACCGTCGCCGGGCTCGAAGCACATCGCGCCCACCGAAAGCGCGAGCGAGATCACGCCGACGTCGGCGCGCGAGAGCACGTGGGTGAAGAGCCAGAACCCGACGAACGAGAGGAAGCGCGCGGACACACCGCCCGCGAGCAGCAGCGCGGCGTTGGTGGCGACCCCCGGGCCGCGGACGCGCCTCATGCGAGGGCCGCGTGGTACGCCGCGAGCGTCGCCTCGGCCGTGCGCTCCCAGGTGAACGAGGCGGAGCGCGCCGGTCCCGCGTCGCGCATCAGCTCGGCGAGCGGGTAGTCGGCGAGCACGCGCTCGACGCCCGCGGCGATCGAGGCTGGCTCGAGCGGATCGACGTACTCGACCGCGTCGCCGCCCACCTCGGGGATGCCACCGACTCGCGAGGCCACCACCGGAACACCGAGCGCCATCGCTTCGAGGACCGGCAAGCCGAAGCCCTCGAAGAGCGACGGAAACGCGAGCAGCGCGGCGCCGGCGTAGACGAGTGGCAACTCCTCGTCGCGAACGTGCGGCAGAAACGCCACGCCGTGCGCGACACCCCGCGCCGCGGCTCGCGCGCGCAAGCTCCGCGCGTAGGTGTCCTGGGTGAGCAGCACCACGAGGGGGTGCGCCGCGCGCAGCGCGAACGGCAGCTCGGCGTAGGCATCGACGAGACGATGTGCGTTCTTGCGCGGATCGATCGACGAGATCCCGAGGACGTAGCCGGGTCGGAGCCCGCGCGTCTCGACGAATCGCGCCACCTCCGCCTTCGACGGGCGGGCGCGAAAGCGCGGTGCCACCGCCAGCGGCGCCACCGAGATCCGCTCGGCGGGCACGCCGAGAAGCTCGACCAGATCCCGCCGCGTCGCCTCGCTCGAGGCAACCAGCCGCCGTGCGCGCACCAGGCTCGCGGGGATCGCGCGACGATGCCAGCGCTTCCGCACGCGAAACCGCAAGCCGCGCATGCGTACCCCGTAGTCGAGCGCGGAGGACCGGACGCAGAGCAGGTCGTGGACGCTCACCACGTCCGGCGCCACCTGCATCAGGCTGCCGCTGCCGAGTGGGAAGTGGAGGACGTCCACGCCATCGCGGCGCGCGGCGCGCGGCAGCCAGACCTGCCGGAATCCTCCTGGCACTCGCGCGAGCCAGTCGTCGCCCACGTCGCGGATCCCGACACGCTCGCCAGCTGCGCCCTCGATCCGCGGCGGCTCGCGGCCGTAGACGATCAACCGATGATCGCCGGGCAAGCGAGCCAGCGCTGCGATCAGCTCGCGCCGATACACCGCGAGCCCGCCGTGGTCCGCGGGCGGGAAGAGCCCGGCGTCGATCCCGATCGTGAGCGACATGAGCCGCGCAGGTTGCCCCGCCCCGCCCCCTTCGGAAAGGGCCGATGGCTCGCGTCGCCGTGGAGCCGAGGCGGCTACGGCGACCTCGTCGGCTGCCGCGACCGATGCCGGCGCCTCGCGCACGGTTCGGCGGCGACGGAGCGAGGCCCTGCACCTCGTGCATGCACCGGGCGGGCCACCCGGTTCCCAGCTCGCCTCAGTCCAAGCTCTTTCGGAAACGCAGCGCGGCGAGGGTGATGGCGGCGGTGGCGAAGCAGACCAGCACCAGGGCTTGCGGCCACAGCGTCGCGAAGCCGGCGCCTTTCAAGAACACGCCGCGCACGATGATCGCGTAGTAGCGCAGCGGCACGGCGTAGGTCGCGAGCTGGATCGGGTGCGGCATGTTCTCGATCGGGAACACGAGACCCGAGAGGTAGATCATGGGCACCATGAACAGGAAGGTCGACGTGAGCATCGCCTGCTGCTGGGTGCGCACCAGCGTCGACGTGAGCAGCCCCAATCCCAGCGCGGTGAGGATGAACGGGATCGAGAGCAGCACCAGGGCCGCGAGGGTGCCCGTGAGCGGCACGTGGAAGAGGAATACCGAGAGCCCCGTCACGGCGAACAGATCGAGGATCGCGATGCCGAAGAAAGGCAGCAGCTTCGCGACCACCAGCTGCCACGGGCGCACGGGGGTCACGCTCAACTGCTCCAGCGTGCCGTTCTCCTTCTCGCGGACCACCGCCATCGAGGGCAGGATCATGGTCATGAGCAGGATGGTCATGGCCATGATCGCCGGCACGTAGAACCAGCGGCTCTTCAGGTCCGGGTTGAACCAGACGCGCGGCACGAGCTCGAGCTGTGGGATCGGCCGTGTGGAGGCCGTGGCGCCGGCGCGCATCCGCCGCTCGGTGACGGCTTCGGCACCCGCCGCGGCGAGGATGCGATTGGCGTAGCCGAGCCCCACCACGGCGGAGTTCGAGTCGGTGCCGTCGACGAGAAGTTGCACGCTGGCGCTGCGACCACCCACCAGGTCTCCGCCGAAGTCCGGTGCGATCACCAGCGCCAGGTCGGCCTTGCGTCGGATCAGCCACGGCTCGACGGTGCTGGTCGTGTCCTCGCTGCCGACCACGTCGAAGTAGCCGGAGGCCGTGAACCGATCCACGAGATCGCGGCTCGCGGGGCTTCGATCCTGATCCACCACCACGATCGGCACGTGCTTCACGTCGGTGTTGGCCGCGTACCCGAACGCCATCACCTGCATGATGGGCGCCATCAGCATCGCGCGCAGCATCGCGGTATCGCGCCGCAGCTGGGTGGCTTCCTTTCGGAGCACGTGACGAAAGACGCTCATCAGGTGGCCCTGCGGCTCAGCCGCTTGCTGGCGATGCCGAGCACGACGGTGGCGTAGAGCGCCAGGAAGCCGAGCTCTTCCAGGTACGGCCCCAGTCCCGCTCCCTTCAGGATCACGCCCCGGGCGATCACCAGGAAGTAGCGCGCCGGCACGGCGTAGGTCACGAGCTGAAGCGCGTGCGGCATGGCCCGGATCGAGAAGATGAAGCCCGACAGGAAGATCGCCGGCATCATCGAGGTGAGCGTCGAGATCTGGAACGCCATCGCCTGGTTGTCCACCAGCGTCGAGACCAGGAGCCCCCAGCCGAGCGCACCGATCAGGTAGAGCAGCGTCGCCGCGTAGAGCGACGCGTACGCGCCGCGGACCTGGACGTGGAAGAGCACTCGCGCCGCGATCAGGATGAGCGTGGTCGCGGCGAGCGAGATCACGAGGTAGGGAAGCAGCTTGCCGACGATCAGCTGGCCGCTCGACAGCGACGTCACGCGCAGCTGCTCCAGGGTGCCGCGCTCCTTCTCCCGCACCACGGAGAGCGCGGTCGAGATGACCGCCGTCAGCATCAGGATGAAACCGATGAGCCCCGGAACCAGGAACTGCGTGGACTTGAGCTCGGGGTTGTACCAAACGCGCGGCTCCACCCGGATCGCCGGCGTGAGACGTCGCCCGGAACCGTCCATCACGGCGCTCGCCAGCTCCGCGTTGAAGGCCGCCGAGACGGACGACGCGTAGCCGAGGAGCGTGGTCGCGGTGTTGGCGTTGGCGCCGTCGAGGACGAGCTGGATGGAAGGGCGGCGCCCGGCCGAGAGATCGGCGGCGAAGCGCTCCGGGATGACCAGCACCGCTTGGGCGTCGCGCCGCTGCGTCAGCGCCACGAGATCGGTGCCGGCGGGCAGATCCGCGGCGCGATCGAAGTAGCCGGACGCGACGAAGGTATCGACGAGCTCGCGGCTGACCCTCGACTTGTCGTCGTCCTCGATGGCCAGCGTCGCGTGCATCACGTCGAAGTTGAGCGCGTAGCCGTAGAGCAAGAGCATGAACGTGGGCAGGCCGAGGAGCATCGCGAGGGTGAGCGGATCGCGCCGCGCCTGCCGGAACTCCTTGTGCGCCACGGCCCAGATCTTCCTCACGGCGCCGCCCCGCTCGCCGCCCCTTGCTCGCGTTCGGCGCGTTCCACCGAGTGGATGAACACGTCCTCGAGCGACGGCACGATGCGCTCGACGTGCGCGGGCACGTTGCCGTCCGCTTCCAGCGCGCGCCGCACGTCAGCGAGGCCGCGCTCGGCGTCCTCGACCACCACGTGCAGCCGGGTGCCGAAGGCGGAGGCCTCGAGGACGCCGGGCACGTCCTCGAGCGATGCCTGCGCATCGAGGTAGCGCGGGCAGCTCACTTCCAGCACGGCGCGCCCCACGAACACGCGCTTCAGCTCGGCGACGCTGCCCAGCGCCACCAAGCGCCCCGCGTGCATGAGCGCCACGCGATCGCAGCGCTCCGCCTCGTCCAGGTAGTGGGTGGTCACGATCACCGTGACGCCGTCGGCGGCGAGCCGGTCGATGGTGCTCCAGAATCGCCGCCGCGAGATCGGGTCCACGCCGCCCGTGGGCTCGTCGAGAAACACCACCTGCGGCTCGTGGAGCAACGAGCACGCGAGCGCCAGCCGTTGCTTCCAACCGCCGGGCAGCGAGCCCGTGACCAGGTCTTCCTTGCCGCCGAGTGTCGCCATCTCGATCGCCCAGTGCATGCGCGCGGCGAGGCGGCGATCGTCGAGGCCGTAGATTCCACCGTAGAACGAGAGGTTCTCGCGAACCGTCAGGTCTTCGTAGAGGCTGAATCGCTGGGTCATGTAGCCGATCCGCCGCTTCACCTCCTCGGGATCCGCACCCACGTCGATGCCGAGCACGCGCGCCGTGCCGCTGCTGGGACGCAAGAGCCCACACAGCATGCGGATGGCCGTCGATTTGCCGGCGCCGTTCGAGCCGAGCAACCCGAACACCTCGCCGGCGTGGACCTCGAGATCGAGGCCTTCGACCGCCACGAACGGACCGAATCGCTTGGCGAGCGCGCGCGTGATCACCGGCGGCGGCGCCCCCGCGACGACCTCGCGACCGCTGCGCGGATCGCTCACGGCCCTTCCGCTCCCGCACCGAGCATGCGGTCGAAGGTCGCCCGCGCCAGGTGCGCCGCGGCCACCGCGCGGGTGCGATCGAGGCCGGCGCGCATCAGCGCCACCTCGGCGTCGAGCCGCTCCGACGACGGCGCGACACCCTCGCGATAGCGATCGGCGGAGACCCGCTCGTTCTCGCTCGCCGACGCGAGCGCGCGCTCGGCGACCGGGACCGCGCTGAGCGCCGTTTCGAGGTCCGTCAGGCGCGCGGTCACGTCTTGCCGGATCCGCGCTTCGAGGTCTTCGAGCTGACGCGCGGCGGCGTCCGCCTGTGCCCGCGCTCGTGCCACGGCCGCGCGGGTGCGCCCGAAATCGAACACCGAGAGCGACACGTTCACCCCGACGTCCCAGCTCGAATCCCACGAGTCCCGCTGCGGCAGGATGCGGCGATTGGGCCGCGCCTCGTCGTAGCCGGCGGCGAACGAGGCCTGCGGCCAGTAGGCGCCCTCTTCCGCTCGCACGCGGGCGCGCGCGGCCTCCACGCGACGCACCAGCGCCACGTGCTCGGGACGCGAGGCGTACGCCTGCTCGACGAGTGCCTCGACCTCGGTCGCGACCGGGCTCGGCAACGCGGGCGGAACCTGCGGGTCGACGCGCGTCGTGGGTGCCGCGCCGATGAGGCGTGTGAGATCCGCGTTGGCGACGCGGCTGTGGTTCTGCGCGTCCAGGCGCGCGAGCGTCGCGCGGTCGCGCTCCACCTCGACCGCGAGCACGTCGCTCCTCGCGGCCATGCCCACCTGCCGTGCCGCCTCCGCGTCCGTCAGGTGGCGCTCGAACGCGGCGAGCGCGCGGTCCAGCACCGCGGTGCTCTCGCGCGCCGTGACCAGCGACCAGAAGGCCGCGGTGGTCTCGAGCGTCACGTCGGCGCGCCCGGTCCGGACGTCCTCCGCCGTGGCGGCGCTCTCGCCGCGCGCGGCTTCTTCCGCGGCACTCAGGCGTCCGCCCGTGTAGAGCGGCAGACCCACCGAGGCTCGCGCGCGGTAGTTGTCCTGGATGTTCGGGAAGATCGTCTCCGGCGACGCGCCGGGCAGCGCGAAAGCGAGCTCCGGGACGCTCGACTGGTGCGTGTAGCCCGCCGTCAGATCGACCTCCGGCCAGTGCGCGGCCTGGGCCTGCGCGAGACCGGCTTCCGCGGCGCCGTGCAACGCCGCCAACGCTCCCAAGCGCGCCGAGCTCGCCTGCGCTCGCGTCAGCGCCTCCGCCAGCGTGAGCTCGAGCGCCGGCGCGGCGGACGAGACCCGCTCCGACGCTGCCGCGCCTGCCGGCGGCGACGCCGAATCGGCGGCGAGCGCCGTCGCCGCGAACCACCCGACCGAGAGACTCGCGATCCAACCGCGTCGGTTCATGCTCGTTCCTCGGCGCGCGTCGCCGGCGGCGCGCTCGACTCGGCGCTGCGCACGCGCGCGATGAAGATGTCTTCCAGCGACGGCGCCACCGCGCGCAGCGCCAGCACCTCCAGCCCCTCGGCCGCCAGCGCGACGCGGAACCGCTCGGCGAGCGCCTCCGTGGCCCCACCGTGGATCTGAACGTGCAGCCGCTCGCCGAAGGTCTCGAGGTCGCTCACCTCGGGCCGCGCTCGCAGCCAGTCCTGTGCGGCCCGCTTGGGCCGAGCCAGCACCTCGAGGAGCGCCCCGTGCTCGGCACGCGCCACGTCACGCAGGCGCGTCGGGCTCGCGATCGTGAGCACGCGCCCGCCGCTCATGAGTGCCACGCGCTGACAGCGCTCGGCCTCGTCGAGATAGGGAGTGGTGAGCAGCAACGTGAGCCCCTCGCGCTGCAACCGGAAGAGAATGCGCCAGAAGTCGCGGCGCGACACCGGGTCCACGCCGGTGGTGGGCTCGTCGAGGATCAAGAGCTCGGGGCTGTGGATCAGGGTGCAGGCGAGCGCGAGCTTCTGCTTCATGCCGCCCGAGAGGCGGTCGGCGAGACGGGTGCGGAAGCGCGCCATCTTGAGCAGCTCGAGCAGCTCGTCGCGGCGCGGCTTCCAGCGTCGAACGTCGTGGACCTCGGCGAAGAACGCGACGTTCTCGTCGACGGTGAGATCGCCGTAGAGCGAGAAGCGCTGCGCCAGATAGCCCACGCGCCCAGCGAGCGCCCGGGCCTCCCGGATCGGGTGCAGTCCGCACGCGCGCACCTCGCCGGCGTCGGGCACGAGCAGCCCGAGGATGGTGCGCAGCGTGGTGCTCTTGCCCGCGCCATCGGGGCCGATGAGGCCGAACATCTCGCCCTTGGCGACGGTGAAGCTCGCGCCGTCGACGGCGGTCACCGTGCCGAAGCGACGCACGAGGTCACGGACCTCGACGAGCGCCGGCGCCGTGGGCTCGTTCGACTCGTTCATGTCCGACGATGGAGCGTGGATCGGGCGCTGGCGCGGATCCCGCCGCGGCTCAGCTCGCGCGCCCGGGGCGCGTGAGCAGCGCCTCGGCGGGCATCCCCGGCTTGAAGAGGCCGTCGTCGTTGGCGAGGGTGATCTTGACCTTGAACACCAGCTTCACGCGCTCGTCGCGGGTCTGGACGTTCTTGGGCGTGAACTCGGCCTGTGACGCCACGAAGGTGACGCGGCCGCGACGCTCCGCGCCGCCGTCGGTGCGCACCAGCGACTCCTGGCCCACCTGGATCCAGTCGAGGTCCGGCTCGGGGACGTAGACCGAGAGCCACGCGTTGCGCACGTCGGTGAGCACGGCGATCGGCGCGCCTGGCGAGACCTGCTCGCCGGCCTCGGCGACCTTCTCCGTGACGAGGCCCGCGAGCGGGCTCGTCACCACGGTGTCGGCGAGCTGCTGCTCGAGCTGCGCCACGCGCGCCTCGGCACCGGCGAGCCGCGCGCGTGCACCATCGAGCTCCTGGCTACGGGCGCCGGCCTCGAGCCGGCGCAGCCGCTCGCGTGCCGAATCGACTCGTCCGGCGGCCACGTCCCTGCGCGCCTGGGCGTCGTCGCGGGCCTTGGTGGTGGCGGAGCCGCGCGCCAGCAGCTCGCGCGCCCGGGCCAGGTCCTTCTCGGCGGAAGTCAGATCGGCCTGTGCGGTCGCCACGCCGGCGCGCGCCTCCGCGATCTCCTCGACGCGCGCTCCCGCGAGGAGCAGCCGATGCTGCGCGTCCGCCTGGTCGCGCTCGGCCCGCGCCACGCGCAACGCCAGCTCGACGTCCACGGGATCGATGCGCGCGATCTCCGCGCCCGCGTCGACCACGTCGCCCTCGTGCACCCGCACCACCGCGAGGCGACCCGCCACCTTGCTCGACACCCGCACCTCGGTGGCCTCGACGTGCCCGCTCGCGCGCAGCTCGCCCTCGGCGGCCTTGCCTGTGCAACCGCCGACCAGCGCCGCGAGCAGCAATGCACTCGCCCATCGCCTCGTCCCTCGCCTCATGGTCGCCTTCCCGTCCGCCGCGTGGTGCCGCGCGGCCGCTTCCGGGATCGATTCTCGATCCCCTCGATCAGCAATCCCTCGAGATGCCGCGCGAACTCCGCCACCGACGGCGCCTTGGCGCGCGGCACCTGACCACTCGCGACCACCCGCGCGCGAAAGCGCGTGGTCGCGGCGAAGAAGTTGAGCGCGCCCACCATCGCGAGGTGCGTGAGGAACGGGTCGACGGCGCGAAACTCCCCCACACGCACCCCCTCCTCCACGATCCCGTGCACGGTCGCCAGCAGCTCGTGCAGGTATCCGATCCCGTGGCGCTCGAGCCGCTCGCCGCCGTCGATCAGCTCGCGCACGATCATGGTCGGCAAGAGCGGCCGCGACGCGACCACCTCGCCGAAGATGCGAATCCACTCGCGCAGGCGATCCGCCGCCGGTCCAGGCGCCGCGCGCAGCACGTCGGTGCGCTCGCGCAGCAAGGCGAAGCTCTCGTCGAGGATGGCGGCATAGAGCCGCTCCTTGCCGCCGAAGTGGTAGCTCACCATCGCCTTGTTGACGCGCGCCGCGGCCACGATCGCCTCGACGGTGGCGCCGTCGAAACCATGCTCCGCGAAGAGCCGCGCCCCGGCGTCGAGGAGGGCCTGGCGCGTCGCTTCGGAGCCGCGGGGACGAGGTGCCTTCATCGCAAGGGACCAAACGAGTGGTTCAACTAACCGGTTGTTTAACTCTCGTTCCAGGTCTGCGTCAAGCGCCGACTCACGCGATCGGCGCGGATCGCGCTGCGAGGCACCTCGCGTGTCGCCGCTCCCGCCGGGGCCCGGCGCGGGCCATTGCAGCGAGGCGACGAAACGCCCACCCTTGCTGGCCATGATCACCACCCACGAGCCCGAGCTCACCGGCCCCGTCGACCTCTGCACCACCGCAGGCACGCTCGCGCCCCCGGCGCGCGGGTGGTCGCGCAAGCCCCTGCACCGGTGCAACCTCCGCGGACCGTGGGGGCGGCGCAAGCGCTGGGACTACTGGGCCGTCACCAATCGCGACGGCGACGTGCTCTCGATCACCTACGCGGACCTCGACTACCTGGGCCTCGTGACCGTCGCATTCCTCGACCTCGGCGCGCGCCGCTGGATCGAGCACGGCCTCGCGATCCCGCTGGCGCTCGGCTTTCGCCAACCCGATACCGTCGCCGGCGGCGACATCCACGTCGCGCTGCCCTCGCTCTTCCTGGCGATTCGCGAGCAGCCCGAAGGCACCCGACTCGAGGCGCGCTTTCGCAACCTACGCGGGCATCGCCTGGAGGCCGACGTGCTGGTCGCCCACCCGCCTGGCCACGAGACGCTGAGCGTGGTGATTCCGTGGAGCGCCGAGCGCTTCCAGTTCACGTCCAAGCACAACACCCGGCCGGCGCGCGGCACCGTGCGACTCGACGGCGTCGCTCACGAGTTCGGCGAGGCGAACGAGGGCTACGGCTGCCTCGACTACGGCCGCGGGCTCTGGCCGTACCGCACCACCTGGAACTGGGCCTCGGCCTCGGGGCACGCGGACGGGCGGGTGGTCGGGCTGCAATTCGGCGGCAAATGGACCGATGGCACCGGCTTCACCGAGAACGCGCTGGCGATCGACGGGCGCCTCACCAAGATCGGCGAGGAGCTGGCGTTCGAGTACGACACGCGCGACTACACCCGTCCCTGGACGATCCGGGCGCGGCACTCGGGGCTCGTCGATCTCTGCTTCACCCCGGCGTTCGAGAAGCGCCTCGACGTCCAGCTCGGCTTCGGCGCCGCCCATGCGCACATCTGCTTCGGGCACTTCTCGGGCAGCGTGCGCACCGAGCGCGACGAGACCATCCGGATCGAGCGGCTCTTCGGCTGGGCCGAAGAGATGCGCGCCCGCTGGTGAGCGCGCCCGCCGACGACCGCGGAACCGAGGACCCGGCGCCGGCGCGCGCTCAGCGGCGTGCGCGGGCCTCGGGCGGCGGGTTGTCGCAGTCGACGATCTCCCGCGGGCCGTGGGTGAGATCGGTGTCCTGGGTGAGACCGGCGAAGTTCAGGTTCGCCCAATCGTCCCAATCCTTGAGCACGTTCATCACGCCCAAGCACGTGATGAATTGCGTGGTATCGCCGGAGTTGAGATCGAGGGCCACGCCCGACTCGATGGTGGCGTTGCCGTTCCAGTCCCACGCGGGCGCGCCACAGGTGCCGAGGTTCTCGTCGAGGTCGTTCTCGTCGAGGTCGATTCGATCGCCGATCGAGTAGCTCAGGAGTCCGTTGCCCGGCGGCGTGCAGTTCGTGTCGATGCCATCGAACTGGTAGAGGTAGTTCATCACCGAGTTGTAGTTGGGCTTGTAGTTGCAGTCCTGGAAGCCGCCGTGGTGGAGGCCCAGGTTGTGACCGAGCTCGTGCATGATGGTGTTCGCCACGTTGGACGTGCTGCCGTAGCAGTAGAGCGAAACGATGAGGTCGTTGCCCGGCAGCTCGGCCTGACCGGAGCTGCCGCTCGAGGTGCCGTAGCGATGCGGCATCAGCACGTAGTGGAAATAGTCCTGACGATTGGCCGCGAAGTTGGCTGCCTTGATCGCCTGGAAGGTCGGCGCGTTGACGCCGCCGTCGATGACGCCATCGGCGTCGGCGACGAAATTCCCGCCGCTCAGCAGGCCGCCCTGCCCGAAGTCCTGGATCAGCGTGACGCCGGTGGTTCCGTCGGGATTCGAGACCGGGCTCGCCGCGAACGCCTGCGCCACGCGGTCGGCGATCGCCTGCGTGGGACGGTGGCTGTGGGGACCGCAGACGGCGGGCTCCGCGTTGTCGTCGAACCAGTCGTATTCGAGGAGGATGTTCTTGTGCACCGGGCTCACGCCGAGCCCCGGCAGGTCGAGACCGCCTGCGGTGCCGAGCACCTCGTCTCCGTCCAGGAGGCCGTCGCCGTCGGTGTCCGCGTCGAAGGGATCCGTGCCGGTATCGGTCGGGCTCACGTAGATGCCCGTGTTGGTCTCGGCGCAATCGTTCAGCCGGTCGCCGTCGGTGTCCGTGTCGCACGCCGTGACTCGGCCGACCACGACGGCGCTCGGGTTGAGCTTGGGATCACTCACGCGGATGGAGGTCACCAGCCCCGCGCTGTTCGTCACCGAGGTGCCCGAGACGTTGATCGTGGCGGGCGCACCCGCGAGGCATCCCGGCGGGCTCGTGACGAGGGTGCAGCCGGTGGCGCTGAAGCTGCCGAAGGTCGTGTTCACCAGCGCGGCGCAACCGCTCACGTGCGCTTCGCAGGCCGGCGATGCGATCGAGATGCCGTAGTGGTCGATGGTGAGGTTGGGCTCGGTGCCGCTCAGCGTGAGGTCGGTCACCGGCGAGCCGCCGGCAGCGGTGTAGCGATACGAGCCGGCCCAATCGAGCGTTCCACAGGCGAGGCCCGCTGCGAGCACGAGCAACCACCAGCGCGACGAACGGCGGGGACGATTCACGACCGAGAACGCGAGACGCACGATGAGCCTCCGGGAAGGAGCGGGTCTGTCTCTCCAGGCTCTCATACCGGGCGAGGCTGGATCAAAGCACCCGCCTGCACGGCTCCGCGCGTGAACCTTTCGGCCGCCCGGCGCGCTACCGCATGCGACCGTTCGACGAATCGCGAGCCCCCGCTCGAGGAGGATCTCCATGACGGCACCGCGCGGACCCCGCCCTGTCGACGTCCGGTCGCTGCTCGCGTGCGCGCGGCGCGCCGATCCGCGTTGGTTCCAGATCGCGGTGCTCGCGTCCCTGGTGACGTATGGGCTGACGGTGCTGCGCTTCGACCTGCCGCCCGCCCAGGTGGCGATCACCGTCGGCGCGGCGCTCGCCTCCCAGGTCGTGCTCAGCAGCGCCGTGCGGGTGCCCCGCCTCGAGCTCAAGAGCGCCTTGATCTCGAGCCTGTCGCTTTGCCTGCTGCTGCGAACCTCCGCGCCCGCGCTCGCGGGAGTGGCCAGCATCGTCGCGATCGCCAGCAAGTTCGCGATTCGCGTGGGCGACAAGCACGTCTTCAACCCCACCAACCTGGCGCTCGCCGTGATGCTGGCAGCGAGCGACCGGGTGTGGATCTCGTCGGGGCAATGGGGGAACACGGCGATCTTCGCCGCCGCGCTGGCGCTCGCCGGCCTGCTGGTGGTGCAGCGATCGGCGCGCTCGGACGTGACCGTGGCATTCCTCGCGACCTACGTGGCGCTGGTGTTCGGGCGCTCCGCGTGGCTCGGAGAGCCGATGGCGATCCCGCTTCATCGCCTGGAGAGCGGGGCGCTGGTGCTGTTCGCGTTCTTCATGATCTCCGACCCGCGCACCACTCCCGACGCGCGGCTGGGCCGGATCGGCTTCGCGGCGCTGGTGGCCGCCGGCGCCTGGTACGTGCAGTTTCGGCTGTTTCGAACCAACGGACTGGTGTGGTCGTTGGTCGCTTGCTCCACTCTCACCCCGCTCGTGGATCGGCTGCTCCGGGGGCCGCGCTACCAGTGGGATCGTCCCGTCACACGAGTCTCGGCACCGGCGCTCGCCGCCGCGTGAAAGGAAGAACGACCATGAAGCGCACGCTCACACTCGCCTTCGCCGTCGCGATTCTCGCGACCACGGGGGCGGCGCCCGCCGCCGCCTTCTGCGGTTTCTTCGTCGCCAAGGCCGACACCAAGCTCTTCAACAAGGCGAGCCAGGTGGTGCTGGTGCGCGACGGCGATCGCACGGTGATCACCATGAGCAACGACTTCCAGGGCGACCCGAAGGAGTTCGCGATGGTGGTGCCCGTGCCCACCTTCATCCAGCGCGAGCAGATCCACGTCGGCGATCGGGCGGTGCTCGAGCACCTCGACGCCTACACCGCGCCGCGCCTCGTCGAGTACCAGGACCCCGACCCGTGCCAGATGACGGCTTACGATCGAATGGAGATGAAGGCCGGCCAAGTCCCCATGCCGGCGAGCGCCGCGGGCATGGCACGCGCCCAGAGCCTGGGCGTGAAGATCGAGGCGCAATACACCGTCGGCGAGTACGACATCCTCATCCTCTCCGCACAGCAATCCGACGGCCTCGAACGCTGGCTGCGCGAGAGCGGCTACCGAATCCCGACCGGAGCGAGCGCGATCCTCGGCAGCTACCTGAAGCAGAACATGCGCTTCTTCGTGGCCAAGGTGAATCTGAGCGAGCAGGCGAAGCTCGGGTTCCACTATCTGCGGCCACTCGCGGTGGCGTACGAGAGTCCCAAGTTCATGCTGCCGATCCGCCTCGGCACCGTGAACGCCGATGGTCCCCAGGAGCTCTTCGTCTATGCCCTCACCCGCCAGGGTCGCGTCGAATCCACCAACTACCGCACCGTGCGGCTGCCGACCGGCGCGACGATCCCCGAGTACGTGAGGGGCGAGTTCGGCGACTTCTACCGAGCGATGTTCGCCAAGCAGACCCGGGACGCGGACATGCGCGCGGTCTTCCTCGAATACGCGTGGGACATGAGCTGGTGCGACCCCTGCGCCGCCGACCCGCTCTCGTCCGCCGAGCTGCGCGAGCTCGGCGTGTTCTGGCTCGGCGAGCCCACGCCCATGGATTCGCGAGCGCCGGCGTTCCGGCCGATGCCGGTCCCTCCCGGCCCCGGCGGCGCCGTCGACACCTTCGTCACGCGCCTCCACGTGCGCTACGACGCCGCGCACTTCCCGGAGGACCTCGTGTTCCAGACCACCGGCGATCGACAGAGCTTCCAGGGACGCTACGTGCTGCAGCATCCATTCGCGGGTGCGATGGAATGCGACGCCGGGCGGCGCTATCGCGAATCGCTGACGCCGCGCCGCGAGCAGGAAGCCCGCACGCTCGCGAACCTCACGGGCTGGGAGCTCGCGAGCATCCGCACCAAGATGCAGCTCGACGGCGGCGACGCGAAGCCCGCCGATCGCCCCTGGTACGAGACCATCTGGCGCGACTGAGGCCACGGCCGGCGCGCAGCTGCGACAACGAACGCAGCGCGCGCGCCGTCACTCGGCGAAGCGCTCGCGGGCCTTGGTCAGGAACGCGTCGATGATGTGGCGGGTCAGCTCGTCCATCGACACGAAGCGCAGCGCCATCCCGATCGGCAGCCGCCAGTCGTAGCGTGCAGGGCCGTTCACCAGCACCACTTCGCACGAGACAGGTAGGAATCGGCCCGCCTCCGGCAAGTCGATCTCGAACTTGGTCACGACGCCCGGGTTGAGGAAATACCGCGTGGTCACGAAGAAACCGCCTTCGTTGATGACCGTGAGCAGCCCCACCACGCGCTTCCCGCCGACCTCGAACTGCACGACCTCGTTGACCCGAACGCGCTGCGACTGTCGGCGCTCGCTGGGGTCGGGATCGTCGACGTCCATGATCGCGTCCAGCCGGACCACGGCGACGGAACGGTGCCGCGCATGCCGGCTCCACTCCCCGGTAACACGACCCGCGGCGCAACTGCAATCACGAGCGTGAAATCACGATCCGCCGAGCGGCGGCGAGCGGTGGCTCAGAACGGGAGCAGCCGCCCGAGATCGAAGCGCTGCCACGCGAAGCGGGCCAGGAAGGCGACGGGAATCAGCCAGTAGAGGAGCTGGACGGCGGTGACGAACATGCGCGTGCGCACCGTGCGCCAGCCCAGATAGTCGAGCCAATCGCGCGGCAGGAACAAGATCCAGCGCAGCCACGTGCGCGGGTCGATGGCCTCGCGCTCGAGGCGCCGGTGGTAGCGGATGGCTCCCTCGAGGAGCACCAGGTACTCGCGCCGGATCAGCGTGCGCGGCGCCAGGAAGTTCTCGAGCACGCCGATGTCGCCATCAGCGAAGAACGGATAGCGATCCGTGCTGTCGAAGTACGAGAGCCGCGCCGGATCGACGGGCGCCGCACGAATCGTGCGCGCCACCACCGCCGCGTCCCGCTCGAGCAGCTCCGAGAGCCCGGGGTCGGGCTCGTTGGTGGCGGCGGTGTAGGCCTCGAAGAGCGCCTTGGCGCGCTCGAGGCGCCGCCGTCGCGTCAGCGCCGCCACGAATCGATACGCGACGGTCGCGACGGCGCAGGCCCCCAGCAGATACGCGTTCACCCGGCTCTCCGTCGGCGGATTCTCGGCGTCTCGCGGAGCGCGTCGCCGTTGTCGCCACCTCTGCTATCATGCCGCGCGCCGCGTGACGAGTCCCCGTCGGCGCGCGCTCGAGCGATGCCGATCCCGATCCTCTCCGCGCAAGTCGACGAGCAGCTCGAGCGGCTCGCCAAGCACGTCCCCAACTCCCTGTTCGGCATTCCCGTCGAGCGCACCGTCCTGATCGCCGCCGGCGCCGCGATCGCGGTGCTCGCGGCGTTCGCCGTGCTGCTCTTCCTGTCGCGCGGCGCCAGGCGCGCCATCGAGAAGATCGACAGCGCCGTCAACCGCGACATGCCGTCCGGCCTCGACACCATCACCCTCGGCCGCAAGCACATGTCGATCTCGCAGCTGCCGCTGGTGAGCGAGCGCATCCGCGCGGTCACCACGGCCCGCAGCGTCGACATCGTGAAGCTCGTCGACTACACGCTGCAGAACGCGGTGGCGCTCTCCGCGAGCGACATCCACTTCGACCCCAAGGACCGCTACATCGCGTTGCAGTACCGGATCGACGGCGTGCTCTACGACGTCGCCCAATTCTCACCGAAGCTCTACACCAACGTGCTCTCGCGCGTGAAGGTGCTGGCCAAGCTCAAGACCTTCGTGAAGGGCCTGCCCCAGGACGGCCGCATCCACACGGTGCGCGACGGCGGCGAGGAAGTGGACCTGCGCGTGTCGGTGATGCCCACGCTGCACGGCGAGAAGATCGTGCTGCGCATCATGCAGCGCGAGGGCGTGCTCTACAGCCTCACCGAGCTCGGCTTCGACTCGCACGTGCTCGAGGACTACACCCGCCTCATCTCGATGCCGCAGGGAATCGCGTTCCTGACCGGCCCCACCGGCTCCGGCAAGACCACCACGATCTACTCGACGCTCAAGGCCGTGAAGGAAAACCGCGGCGAGCTGGTGAAGATCGTCACGATCGAGGATCCAATCGAGTTCGACCTCGATTTCCTCACGCAGACGGGCGTAAACGAGGCCACCGACTTCACGTTCGCCCGCGGCTTGCGGTCGATCCTGCGCCAGGACCCCGACGTGATCATGGTGGGCGAGATCCGCGACCTGGACACGGCGCAGATCGCCATCCAGGCGGGGCTCACCGGCCACCTGCTCTTCACCTCGGTACACGCGAACTCGGCGTCCGGCGTCTTCTCGCGGCTCATCAATCTGGGCGTCGAGCCGTTCCTGCTCGCATCGGCCACGGTGGGCGTGCTCTCGCAGCGGTTGGTGCGGCGCCTCTGCCCGAACTGCACCAACGAGGTGAAGCCCACCGACGTCGAGATCAGGAACCTCGAGCGAACCGGCCTCACGCTGCCGAGCGGCCCCTGGTATGCCGGCACGGGCTGCGAGCATTGCCTGGGCAAGGGCTACGTCGGGCGCATCGGCCTCTTCGAGCTGGTGTCGATCACCGAGCGCATCCGCGAGGCGCTGGTCGCCAAGGCGACCACCACCAGCATCGAGGCGATCGCCCGCGAGCAGGGCATGCAGACGCTGCTCCAGGACGGCATCTCGAAGTGCCAGCGCGGGATCACCTCGCTCACCGAGGTGCTGCGCGTCGCGCTGGTGTGAATCGACTCGCGCGGGCGGCGGGCCCGCGGGATCACGCGACCGTCGCGCCGGCGAGAGCCTCGATGCGCGCGACCAGCGGTCGCGCCGCGCCGGCAATTTGGGTGGCGCGATCGGGGTCGACGAGCGCGGCGTCGAGCGTGAAGCGCGCGGCGAGCTCGCGGATTCGCGCCGCGCTCGCGTCGACGCGGGACTGAGCGATCGCGCCCGCAGCGATCGCCCGCCGCAGGCCGTCGATCACCCGCTCCTGCACCTCGCGGTGCTTGCACGCGAGCAACACGTCCGCACCCGCCTGGACGCTCGCGACGGCAAGCTGCTCCGGCGTGGCGTGATCGCTCACGGCGCGCATCTCGAGATCGTCCGTGACCACCACGCCCTCGAAGCCGATGTCACGCCGCAGCAAGCCTTCCAGGATCGCCGGCGAAAGCGTGGCGGTGCGGTGGGGATCGAGCGCGGGGTATCGAACGTGCGCCGTCATCATCGACGCAACACCGGCTCGCGCCGCGGCGCGAAACGGCACCAACTCACGGGCGTCGAGGATCTCTCGCGCTGCATCGACGGTGGGTAGCTGGAGGTGGCTGTCGAGGCTGGTATCGCCGTGGCCGGGGAAATGCTTTCCGCACGCCGCCACGCCCGCGCCTTGCAGCGCCTCGATGAACACGGCGCCCAGCCGAGCCACCACCGCAGGATCCGATGAAAGCGCACGCGCACCGATGATCGGGTTGGCCAGATTGGAGTGGACGTCGAGGACCGGTGCGAAGTCCCAGTTCACTCCGATGGCCCGGAGCTCGGCGGCCATCGCTCGCGCCAGCTCGCGCACCAGCGCTTCCGAATCGATCCGCCCCACGAGATCCATCGAGGGAAACGTGGTGAAGTCCGCCGAGAGCCGCCGCACCTTGCCGCCCTCTTCGTCGATCCCCACGAGCAGGCGCGGCGCCGCCTCCCGCAACGAGCGGACGAGACGCGCCACCTGCGCGGCGTCGCGGACGTTGCGACGAAAGAGGATCACACCGGCGATCGACTCGCGGTCCAAGAAGTCGAGCAGCGCGGCATCCGCCTCGATCCCCTCGAACCCGATCACCAAGAGCTCGCCGGGCTGCGCGGGGCGGTTCCCATCCGTGGTCGCGCTGGTCATCGCGCGCCGAACGTAGCGCCACCGCCGCTGGCCGTCGAGGCCGACCTCGCCGGATTCTTGGCGCGCGTCGCGGCGGCGTGCTAGCAAATCGCCCGCCGTGAAGCCGGCGAGCGAGCGCGGCAGCCGCGCGAGCGACGGCAACCGAGATCCTCGATGAGCGCCAAGAAGCACAACTGGTTCGAGAAGCGGGTCATGCCCGGGCAGCTCGATTACTCGGGGAAGATCCTCGCGAGCTTCAAGGACAGGGTGCGCGGGCGGGTGCTCGACTTCGGCTGCGGCGTGGGCGCGATGATGGAGTGCATGCGCACCCAGACTCCGGCCACGCCGGTGGGTGTCGACATCGCGCACAACAACCTGTGGTCGAGCCCGTTCGTGCGCTTCGACGGCGAGCGGTTGCCCTTCCAGGACGGCTCGTTCGATCTGGTGACCGAGATCTTCGTCCTCCATCACAGCCCCATCCTCGAGAAGAACTTCGCCGAGATGGTGCGGGTGGCGAAGAACGAGCTGGTGCTGGTCGAGGACGTCTGGACCAACAAGCAGAATCGCTGGTGGCTGGTGCGCAATCACGTGCTCTTCGACGCCTTCATGGTGCTGCTCACGTGGCTCGGGCTCGCCGAGTGGAAGACCAACTTCAAGTACTACTTCCGCGACCGCGACCAATGGCTCGAGCTCTTCCGCCGCCACGGCTTGCGCGTGCTCGAGGATCGCGAGCTCCATCTCGGCCCCGGCGACATCGTCCTCCACCGGGTCTTCGTGGTGGCGAAGTCGCCGCCCGCAGCGGCATGAGCGCACGCGCGCACCGAGCGGACCCGTGACGGCGCTGGTCTGCACCACGCTCTTCCTGGTGATGCTCTTCCACGTGGGGCTCCTCGCGACGTGGCTGGAAGTGCATCGCGACCTGCCCAAGCTCGGGCCGCGTACGCGCCGCGATCTTCCGGTGAGTCCACCGCTGGTCAGCGTCGTCATCCCGGCGCGCGACGAGGAGAAGACCATCGAGACCTGCGTCTCGGGCGTGCTGGCGCAGGATTGGCCGAATCTCGAGGTCATCGTGGTGGACGATCGCTCGAGCGACCGCACTCCCGAGATCCTGGCGCGCCTCGCCGCTCGGGATCCCCGGCTCACGGTGATCCGCGGCGCCGAATGCCCCTCGACCTGGATGGGGAAGAACTACGCGCTCCATCAAGGGTTCGAGCGCACCCACGGCGAGTGGATCTTGTTCCTCGACGCCGACACGCAGGTCGCGCCGCAGGTCGTGACGCAGACCGTGCTCGAAGCTCGCGCCCACGACACCGGCCTGCTCACGCTGATCCCGGGAAACGTGTTCCGCTGCTTCTGGGACCGCGTCGTGAACACGCTCATCTTTCAGCTCGCGGCGTTCCAGCAATTCGACAAGATCCACGACCCCAAGCACCCGCGCGCCAACGCCAACGGCCCGTACATGCTGTTTCGGCGCGATTGCTACGACGCCATCGGCGGCCACGCCGCCATCCCGTACGAGGTGGTCGAGGACCTGGTGCTGGCGCGCAACGTGAAGGCGAAGGGCTTCGCGATCCGTTGGGCGCTCGCGCCCGAGCTCATGAAGCTCGAGCTCTACGAGAGCCTGCGCGACCTGAAGCGCGGCTGGGGGAAGATCCTGCAGCGCGCGATGGAGATCGATCGACGCGAGCTGTGGCTCAACCTGCTGGGACCGATCTTCCTGCTGGTCTTCTTCGTGCTGCCCTTCCCCGCGTTGCTCGCGAGCGGGTATGCGCTGCTCGGCGAGGTCTCGCCTTCCCACGTCTTCGCGTTCACGTGCTCGCTTGCCGCGTGCCTCGCCGCGGCCACGAGTCAGCGCTTCGTGGGCATGATCCTGAAGCTCGACCACATCCACCCATGGCTCTTCTGGCTGGGCGCCGCCGTCCTCGCCGAGCTGCAGTGGGAATCGGTGGTGCGCTTCTTCCTCAAGAAAGAGATGTACTGGAAGGGCCGCCTCTACCACGAGTCGTGAGCCTCCGGGCGACCATCGGACGCGGCCGCTCCCAGTGCGAGCCGCGGAGCGAGCACGCGTGCCCAAGTCGTACGTCACCGACCTGCGGCACCTGCTCGACGAGCACGGTCGGATCGCACGCGTCACGCGGGCGGGCGCGAGCCTGGGGCGATTCCTGGGGGCGCTCGTCGCGTGGGTGACCTCGCCGCACGCCGACGACGCGCTTCAGACCAACGTCGTGTGCGGCTGGCGCACGGGTGTGGGCCGTTGCGACGAGCCCATCGCCGCCGCGCTCGATCCGGACACGGTTGCGATTCGCTGGGAGTGCGCACGGTGCGGCACGAGCGGTTCGATTCACGGCTGGGAAGGCACGGCGTGGGACCGGCGCACCGAATCCGAGCAAGCGGCGGCGCGCGAGTCGTGGAACGGCTTCGAACGGGACCTGGCGCGGCTGCACGCCAGCGGCGAGTCGGTGCTCGCCGCGACGCTGGCGCGCTTCGCCCTGCCCGGCCTTCGCCTCGCCGCGAGCGCATGCGTCGACGCCTCGATTCCGATTGGCGCGTCCAAGCTCGGCGGCGCACCCGATCTGCCGAGCGATGTGACCTGGCCCGAGCGTGACGGACGGCCCCTCGCATTCGTCGCTCAGCTCGATCTCGCGCAGCTCGGCGAGTCCGGCGGCGACGGTCTTCCGCTGCGCGACGGCGTGCTCTGGATCTTCTGCGACGCCGACGACGTGCCGATGGGTTACGAGCGCAGCGCGCGCCATGGCATCGCGGTCGTGTATCGCCTCGACGCCCACGGCGTGGTGATGCGCCGTCCACACCCAAACGCGCCCTGCTTCAGCGCGTACCGACTCGAGGCGTGCCGCGTGGTCACATTCCCGAGCCCCATTCACCACGAATCGGCCATCACGGAGCCCCGCGCCCGGCGCGCGAGGGAGCTCCGGAATCCGTTCACCGGCGCGCTCGTGACCTTTCCGGAGCGCGAGCCATGGCCGGGCTATCGCACCGAAGCGGATCCCATCCCGCCGCCGCATCGCGAGGAATTCGAGAGGTTCGTAGCCGAGCACACCGACGCCGATCGGCCCCGGCACCAGCTCTTCGGCCACCCGCGCTCGATGCAAGGCACCGGCTTCGAGGCGACGCTCGCCGTGGCGGGCGTCGCGTTCGGGTTGCAGGGCGATCCGAGGACGCTGCGGGGGTTCGAGGACGCTGCGACCCGCGGCGATCGCTGGCGCCTGCTGGCGCAGATCGCTTCCCAGCCCGAGCGGGATCGACGGGGCCAGCGATCGCCCGGCCTCGAACCCGACCGACGCGAGCTCGTGTGGGCCGACAGCGGCGTCCTCTACGTCTTCGTCCGCGACGAGGATCTCAGCGCGCGGCGCTTCCACCGTGTCTGGGCAGCGGTCGACTGCTGCTGACGCGGGTCGCGATAGGGGCCGTGCGCTCGTTGCGCGGCTCGCTCGTCGCGCGCCGCTCGTCCTCAGCGCCGCCCGAGATCCCAGTTGCCGAGATCGGCACCATCCCCCTCGCCGCCGGGCTGGTGGTCCGAACCGAAGCTCCACACGTCGATCTCTCCGTGAACGCCGGGCGAGAGGTACTGGTACTCGCCGCCCCACGGATCCTTGGGAATGAAGTCGCGCTCCCAGTAGCCGCCGGCTCGATAGTGCGCCGGCGCCGGCGCCGTGCCCGGCGCGACGACCAGCGCCAGCAGCCCCTGCTCGCTCGTGGGGTAGCGGCCGTTGTCGAGGTTGTAGCTGCGCAGCGCCGCCTCCAGGTTGCTGATCTGGGCCTGCGTCGCCGTGATGCGCGCCTCGCGGATGTGGCGCACCGTGGGAACGGCGATCATCGTCGTGAACATCGCCATGATCGCGATCGCCACCAGCACTTCGATGAGCGTGAAGCCGGAGCCGGCCGGCACGCGCAGGCGAACGAGCGAGGAGCCGAAGGGAAGGAGGTTCGAGCTGACCGGGTGCGCAGGGCGTCTCATGGATCTTCCTTTCCGAGCGGCATGGCGCCGCTCACGACGAGACGCGAATCAAGCTATCAAGTTGATATGAGAGAGTCAACCGATTTACTTGTTATCAATTATTTCAATTGTCGTCGTCGTGATCCGCCGAGGTGCGTCTGCCTGACGCAGCTCGGCACCGTGGCCTCGCTTGGCTCGAGCGGATAAATAGGCCGCCCGCAATGTTCCATCCCACCTTCTGGCTCGCGGCCCATGGCGTCTCGCTCGTGGGCTACCTCGCGCTCGCGCGCCGCTGGATTCTCGATCGCGGGCTATTCCCGCGCCTCGAGCCCCACGGCCCGCTTCCCTGCCCCGACCCCGCGCCGCTGGTGAGCGTGGTGGTGCCGGCGCGCAACGAGGCGGCGACGATGGCGGCCTGCCTCGAGCGCCTCACCGCCGCCGAGTACGCGGCGCTCGAGATCGTGGTGCTCGACGATCAGTCGACGGATCGCACCGGTGAGATCGCCCGCACCATCGCCGCCCGCGATCCGCGGGTGCGGGTCATCACCGGAAGCGAGCGTCCCGAGGGCTGGACCGGCAAGAACTGGGCGATCCACCAGGGCGCCGCCGCCGCCCGCGGCGCCTATCTGCTGATCGTCGACGCCGACACCGAGCTCGCGCCGCGCGCCATCCCCGAAGCGGTGGCGTGGGCGGAAGCCCACGGCACCGACCTGCTCACCGTGTTCCCGCGCGTGCGCCTCACGAGCTTCTGGGAGCGGGCGTTTCTACCCACGCTCGGGCTCTTCCCGTCGTATCGACTGGACCGGATCAACGACCCCGCATCCCCGGATGCCAACGCGGTCGGCTATTTCCTGCTCTTCCGGCGCACGGCGTTCGACGCGATGGGCGGCTACGAATCGATCCGGTCGCGGGTCGGCGAGGATTGGATCATCGCCAAGCGCGTGAAGGGCCTGGGCCTCAAGCTCCACATGCTGCTCGCGCCCGAGCTCGTGACCAAGGGCTTCGGCCCCACGCTCGGCGATCTGCGCCAAGGCTTCGTCAAGAACTTCATGCTGCTCCTCGACGGGCGCCGCCGTCTCGCGGTCGCGATGCTCCCGGTGATCGCGATGCTGGCGCTCTTCCTGTGGATGCCGTTTCTGTCGTGGATCCAGGCGATGTCGTGGTGGGGCCGCTACCACGACCAATGGCGGCTCGCCGCCGCGCTGGCGGGCCTCGGCGCCGCGCAGCTCATGGCGCTTCAATGCGTGCGCCGCGCGATGAGCCTCACCGCGGGGATCGACGAGCGCGGGCTTAGGCTTCAGCCGCTCGGCGCGGCGCTGATCCTCGGGATGTGGATCGCCGCGATCGTGCGCACCGTGCTGCGCCTCGGCCTCACCTGGCGCGGCCGCACCTATCGGCAGGTGTGAACCGCCGCCAGGACGCACCCACGGCGTCCGCGACGAACCTCAGCGCGGCGATTCTCCCGGCAGTGTCGGCATCACCTCGTCCGGCAGCGTCGCCGGCAGCTCCCAGCGATCCTTGCGCTTGCCCGTGACGCTCGGGTCGTCGCTGCCGAGCTCGATCAGCTTGCGACGGATCGCTTCCTTGAGATCGCCCTTCGGCGCGAGCTCGAACGCCTTGCGGTAGGCGGCGATCGCGTCGTCGTTCTTGCCGAGCCGCCGCAGCACGTCGCCTTTCTGATCGAACGCGGGTGGGTAGCTCGGCGCGTCGCTGGTGGCGCGGATGCACTCGCGCAACGCGACCTCGGTTCGTCCCGCGGCGGCGAGCGTCTGGCAGAGCGCCGTCCGGAGGACGCCGTCGGTCGGCTTGAGGTCGAGCGCCTTCCAGTACGTCGCGATCGCGTCGTCGACCTTCCCTTGGCCTGCGTACGCGGCAGCCAGATTGGAGAGCACGGCCTCGGGGGTCGCGTACTGCTTCTCGGGTGCCAGCGCCGATTGGAAATCCTGGATCGCCTCGTCGAAGCGACGGTCGCGCAGCCGCGCGACACCGCGCACGTTGAGCAGCTCCGGATCGCCGGGCGCGGTCGCCAAGCCGGCGTCGGCGGCCTCGACCGCGCGACCGTACTCGCCCCGCTCGATCATCACCACCGCGCGCAGATAGTGGATCTGTCGATCCTGCGGCGACTTGATGCGCGCCTGCTCCAGGTTCTTGAGCGCCGACTCGTAACGCCCGGCGCGATAGTCGTTGAGCGCCACCTGCACGAGGAAACCCGCGTCCTGCGCGCTCTTGCGCGCCGTCTCGGACGCGTCCTTGGGGCAGCCCGCCAGAACCGCGCACGCGAGCGCCGCCGCGGCCAGCCTGCGAATGGGCATGCCGAGCTCCGTCATGGCACGTGGACCTCCTGGCCATGCCGAACGCGCACGGTCGACGCGATCGTACGCCCGTCGGCGAGCACCATGCGCACGGGATGACTTCCGATCGAGAGCTCGAAACGGCGGCGCGGCTCGAGCTTGCCGTCCACGCGCAGCTCGCGGACGCCGTCGTCGACGACCACCGTGCCCGCGAACTTGAAGAGCTTGCGCACGTGATCGTCGGCGAGCACGTCCACCGACACCGTCTCGTCGAGATCGACCTGCGGGTTCACGAATCGGAACCGATGGATGCCCGCGCTGGTCGAGTGGCCAACCAGCGGTGTCTGGCCGAGCGGCTCGTTCTGCCCGTCCTGGTACACGATGCTGAACGGCTCCGTGTTGAGCGTCACCAGACCGCTCAACGACGCGCGCCGCAGCTCGTAGCGCAACACGTTGGCGCGGGCGGCCTCGATGTTCACGGTGGTCGCGATGGTCTGGAAGCCCGCCTTCTCGACCCGCACCGTGTACCGCCCCGGCTTGACCGATACGGTCTGCGGCGACGTGAAGACCTGCGGTCCGATGCTCACGGACGCGCCCGCCGGATCGGTGGCGATCTGCACGGTGACCGGCTTGGGCACCAGCTCGACCTCCACGGCGACGCCCGGCGCATTGGCGTCGACCACGATGGGCGTGGTGCGAGGGTCGTAGCCGTCCTTCTCGAGCCGAATCGAGCGCCGACCCACCGCGACCTCGAGCCGCGCCGGCGTGGTCTTGTGCGTGTCGCTGCCATCGAGCCAGATCGCCGCTCCGGGCGGACGCGACGTCACCTCCACCGGCCGAGCCGCGGGATAGGCCGACGACGGACCCGCCGCGCCGCCGCTCACTCCGGCGTTCGGCCCCACCTCCGGCGCATCGCTCGGCGCCACCACCACCTGGGGCACCGCCGCCGTGGCGTTCGTTGGAGCGCCGAGCGCTCCGGCACCCGCATCGTCGGCGCCCTTCCAGCCGAAACGCTTCACGAGCGCGCTGCCGCCGACGAACAAGCCGACCACGAGCGCCGCCACCAGCAGGAATCGGCTCAACGACACCGGCTCGCTGCCGGGCAACGGCCCGGGCGCCGACGTGACGCGTCGCGGTGGCACCGGCGCGGGCGTGGCACCGAGGCCGAGCGGTGGCTCTTGCTCCATCCAATCGGCGAGCGACTCGGATTCCGCGAACAGCCCGCGCAGGAAGCGCGCGCGCTCGTGCGGGCCCGAGACCAGCCCGAGCAGCGTCATCACGTCCGCGATGGCGAGCTCCATCTCGCGGCCGCTCTGGAAGCGCTCCTTGCGCGAGCGCGCCAGCGCCTTGAGCAGCAGGTCCTCCACCTCGACGGGGATGTCGGGGTTCACGTCGCGCGGCATCGGCACGTCGACCTGCTGGATGCGCTCGATGGTCTCCGGAAGGCTCACGTCGTCGGGGAAGAGCTTGCGCCCGGTGAGCAGCTCGAACAGGATCACGCCGACCGAGAAGAGATCCGAGCGATGGTCGAGCGCGTCACCCGAGATCTGCTCGGGCGACATGTACGAGAGCTTGCCTTTGACGGTGCCCGCGGTGGTCTCGCTCGAGATCAGCGAAGCCTTGGCGATGCCGAAGTCGGTGATCTTCACCTCGCCGTCGAAGCTCACCAACACGTTCTGCGGCGACACGTCGCGGTGGATGATCTCGAGCGGCGTGCCGTCGTAGGCGGAACGGCCGTGCGCGTAGCCGAGGCCGGCGCACGCCTCCCGCACGATGCCGAGGGCGTGCTCGAGCGGCAGCACGCCGCCCGTCGCGCCGACGCGATCGAGGATGTCGCGCAGGTTCTTGCCGTGCACGTACTCCATCGAGATGAAGTACGTGTCGCCGAGGCGACCGAAGTCGAAGATCTGGACGACGTTGGCGTGGTTGAGCTGGGCCGCGAGCTTGGCCTCGTTCAGGAACATCGCCACCGAGCGCTCGTCGCGCATCAGGTGAGGCAGCATGCGCTTGAGCGCGACCAGCTTCTCGAAGCCGCCGGGTCCCACGCGCTTGGCGAGGAAGATCTCGCCCATCCCTCCCGCGGCGATGCTGCGGAGGATGCGGTATTGCCCGAATCGGGGAAGCGAATCTGGCGAGGGCGCGGCCACGGGGGCCATGGGACGTTCGACGGAGGCGAGTGCGTTTCGATCAGGGCCGGCGTGCAGCCCCACGATGATGCTCACCCGAGCCTCGCCGGGCGGCGCCGCGCTCGATCCCTTCATGGCGACGCGCGCGTGGCGCATCGATTCGGGGAGCACGTCGTTCGCTCGTCGCCATCGCGCGCTCTATTTAGCCCGCCCCCCTAGACCGCGCAAGGAACGCGGCATCGCCGCTCGAGCACCCGACGATGTGCGCGCGCATTGCGACCGTGAGCGACGCGTGCTTCAATCGGTCCCCCGGTGCGCCCGCGCGAGCTCGACCTCGGGCCCGCGCTTGCGAGCGAGATGAGCCATGGAAAACAAGACCTTCGTCTACGACAAGCCGTCGATCGGCGCCGACGATCTGAAGATCCCGCCCAACATCCGCGCCACGCTGAAGGTGCTGAGCGGCACCGAGCAGGGGCGCACCTTCCCGCTCAGCCTGAGCACCACGGTGATCGGACGCGGCGAGCAAGCCGACGTCCGCGTCGACGACGACGCCATGTCGCGGCGCCATACCGAGATCTCCTATCGCAACCTCGAGTTCCGGGTGCGCGACCTGGAATCGAGCAACGGCACCTTCCTCAACGGCTCCGAGGTCAAGGAATACGCACTGCGCAACGGCGACAAGATCATGGCCGGCGAGACGCTCTTTCTCTTCGCCGTGGATCGGGTCGGCGCACCACCCAAGATGACGTGAGCCGGCGCGCAGCGACCGCCCAGACCCGGGCGTGACCGGCCGCGAGGGTGCGCGCGAAAAGCGCCCTGGCGCTAAGTGGTTGTGGGAATCGCGCCGGTGGACACGCCGGTGAACGAGACGGCGCACCAGCCGTGGTCCGCGCCTCGCGCTCCCGTCCGTCATCCGCAACCCCGGCTGCGCGTGGCCCGCGACCCGGTAGAATCGGCCACTCGGGAGGCGCGCCCCGGGACGCGCGACGCGGGGACACTTCTCGTGGACAGGCGGGCCGCCGTTGGGCGTCGGTCGCGGAGCCGCGCGGTGGGGCATTCACCCGCTCGCCTCGGCGCTGCCGCGATCTCGTTCGTGGCGCTCGCACGTGTGCCTGCCCCTCGGGCCTGGGTCGACTCGCGAGCCGCGCTGTGACGGCGCGGCGCGGACGCGGCTCGGCGCCACCGCGCGGCGCGAGGGCCCTGCCCGCTGGGCGCCAGCGCGGCCGGCGCCGAGGACGTGCCGCGCTTCCCTGTCCGACGCCCGGCGCTCGAGCGGACGATTCGCGTGCTCTGCCGGCCGACCCAGGTCCGTGCTGCGTGCGACGGGGTCGGAATGGCGCTGGCGCACGCCGCGAGCACGTCGCGAGATCGCGCGCGATCGCGCCAAAACAAGGGGGATTCGAGCCTGTGGATGGCTGCCCACCCCCCCACAGAGAAATTTCGACTAATTTCGATCTCGATCTCAATGGATCTAGAAAAATCGATCTCGTCTGGGCACAGAAAGTTGTGCACAAGCTGTTCAGAACCGGCGCATAACGAGATAACTCGCCGAGATCATTTACGCTTCGCGTCGAGCCCGCCGAGACCCGCCAAATCCCGCGTTTCCCGGCACCTGAGCCCCACGATTTCGCGAAATCCGCGCGCTTCGCGGTGTGGATGATTCACTGCGCCGACACCTCCGCGACACACGGCGATACGCGCCTTGCCCCTTCGCTCACGATCTGGATAATGCGCGGGTCTCGAATCAGCATCTCGTCACCCCCCACCAGTCGTCGTCCCTTTCGCGATGAGCCCAGCTCAAGAGATCTGGCGCCAGACCCTCACCAACCTCGAGGCCCACGTGGCCCCGCATCTGGTCGAGCTTTGGCTGCGACCGCTGCGTCTGGTGCGCCTCGAGGACGAGAAGGTGGTGGTGTCGGCGCCCAATCAGTTCACGCACGATTGGGTGCGGGAGCACTTCCTGCGCGAGCTCGAGCAATCGTTGCCCGACCGCACCGGCCGCCCGTACCAGCTCGTGCTGACCTTCGGCGAGGACGCGACCGACGACCCCGCCGAGCCGCCAGACCGCGCGCCTTCCCGCCCGCTCTACCTGGTTCCACCGAAACGCGCTGGAGTGGCAGCGGGCGCGGCGCTCGCGGCAGCAGGGCACGTCCCCGTGGGCGCGCGTCCCCCAGCAGCGCGCCCCACCGCTCCGCCGGCGCGCTCGACCCATCCCCTGCCGGCCGCCGCGCGCTTGCTCACGTTCGAGCGGTTCGTGGTCGGCCCCAGCAATCGCCTGGCGGTCGCCGCGGCGCGCGCCATCGTCGAAGCACCGGAGGTGCGGTTCAACCCGCTCTTCCTCAACGCACCCGTGGGGCTCGGCAAGACGCACCTCGCGTGCGCCGTGGTGAACGAGCTCATCCGGCTGCGGCCGCGAACGCGCGTGGCGTTCGCGCCCGCGGAGCGCTACCTGGCGGACATGGTCGCGGCCATCGCCCAGGGCCGCATCGAGAGCTTCAAGGAGCGCTATCGCCGCAACGTCGACTTGCTGGTGGTGGACGACGTGCAGTTCCTGGCGGGCAAGAAGCGCACGCAGTCGGAGTTCTTCCACGCGCTCGACGAGCTCTTCGCCGACGGCAAGCAGGTGCTGCTCACCGGCAATGGCAATCCGGCGTCGATCCCCGACCTCGCCGAGCCGCTGCGCTCACGGCTCGGCGCGGGCCTGGTCGTGGAGATCGATCCACCCGAGCACGGCACGCGCGTGGCGATCGTCGCCGGACGAGCGACCGAGCGCGGCGTCCCGTTGCCCGAGGGCGTGGCCGAGGCCGTCGCGTCGGTCGCGACGGTGAGCGTCCGCGATCTGGAAGGGGCGCTCAATCGCGTGCTGGCGCTGGCCTCGTTGACGGGTGAGCCCGTCACCCTTCCACTCGCCGAGGAAGCGCTCAAGCCCTACCGCAAACGCCAGGCGGCCACGCTCACCCCGGAGCGGATCATGGCCGCCGTCGCGCGCGCCTGGGGCCTCGACCCCGCGCGGCTGCGGGCTCGCTCGCGGCGGCGGGAGGTGCTGATCCCGCGGCAGGTGGTGCTCTACTTCTGCCGCAAGTACACGCCCGCGAGCCTCGCCAGCATCGGCGAGCTGGTGGGACGGAACCACTCGTCGGTCATCCACTCGCTCACCACCCTCGAGAAGCGATTGCTCTCGGACCGCAGCCTGCGCCAGAAGGTCGAGTTCATCGAGCAGCGCCTGCTCACGGAACCGGCCACCGAGGACGTGACCAACCTCTGACGAGCGCCGGTGCGCGGATCGTCGACCGCCTGGCGCGGTTCCGTGCGCACGCTCCCGTCGCGATCTCCCCCCCGCCATGACCGGTCCCGATCCCCTCGCTGCCGCGACCGCGATCGCGCGTGGCGCCGGCGAGGTGCTGCGCGCGCATTTCGGGCAGGCGCTCACGATCGAGCACAAGGGCGAGATCGATCTCGTCACCGAGGCCGACCGCGCGTCCGAGGCGCACATCGTCTCCCGGCTGCGCACCGCGTTCCCGGACCACGCGATCCTGGCCGAGGAGGGGTCGGGCACGGCGCGCGCCGGACGGCCGCGCTGGCTCGTCGATCCGCTCGACGGCACCACCAACTTCGCGCACGGCTACCCGCTCTTCGCGGTCTCGATCGCGCTCGAGGTCGAGGGACGGATCGAGGTCGGTGTCGTGCACGACCCCTGCCGCGACGAGACCTTCGCCGCCCGCCGCGGCGCTGGCGCGACCCTGAACGGCGCGGCGATGCGTGTGTCCGCCATCGAGCAGCTCTCGCGCGCGCTCCTGGTGACGGGCTTCCCCTACACCATCCACGAGCGCCCCGAGCCCACCGTGGGCCTGCTACGCCGCTTCTTGATGGCGGGCCAGGGACTGCGCCGCGACGGCTCGGCAGCGCTCGACCTCTGCTACGTCGCCGCGGGCCGCTTCGACGGCTTCTGGGAGCTCGAGCTCAAGCCCTGGGACGTCGCCGCCGGCAGCCTCATCGTCGAGGAGGCGGGCGGCCGCGTCACCAATCTCGACGGCAGCCGGTTCGCGATCGACGCGGGCGCGATCCTCGCCACCAACGGGCGCTTGCACGACGCGATGCTGACGATCGCGTCCTCAACGGCTTCCTAGCCGCGGAAGGAACCGGCCGGTGACGGCGACCCACGCCTGATAGGCGTCGCCGTGCTCTTCGCCGAGGAAGTCCTCTTCCAGACGCGCCTGGATCTGCAGCCCGTACACCGTGAGGATCACGAGGATCAGCGAGGGATCGCAGGGCACCAGCAGGAAGAGCCCGACGCTCGCGCCCATCATGCCGGTGTAGATCGGATTGCGGATCCACCGGAACGGACCGTGCTTCACCAGCTCGGCCACGCCGGCGCGATCGATGCCGATCTTCCAGGCTTCGCCCATCGTCCCTTGCGCCCAACCGGTGAGCCCGAGCGACGCCAGGGCGATCAAGAAGCCGAAGGTCTGCACGGTCGCGGTCGCGAGCCCGCTGAAGGGGCGCATCGCATCGAGGATCTCGGGATCCCAGAGGTAGAGCACGCCCACCACGTAGTGCCCGCCCACCAGCGGGATCAGCGAGCCGGCCAGGAATCGCTCGGTGCCGGAGCTCCGATCGCTGATGCCGATCGGCATCTTGCCGAACCGCACCCGGTAGGTCGCGAACTTCACGACCGCGGGGAAGAGAAACAGGATCAAGAGCAAGGCGACTTCGATGCGCGCGTCCATGGAGGTTCCTCGGGGTGTGCGGTGCGACGACGACGGCGGTCCCGGCGACCGAAGCCTCGCACCCGCTCGTTCAGAAGAAAACGCCGAGCGACAGCGGCACCGTCAACAGGTCCTCGCCGTGCTCGGAGAAGATCCGGTCGTAGGCAACGGCGACGTCGAGCACGACGCGCGGCACGAGCACGACCTGCAACCCGGCTTGGACCGAGGCCACGAAGTCGAGCTGATCGTCCGACTCGGTGCCGGTGACGTCGGTGGTGCGAAGCAGCAACCCGGGCGAGCCCGCCAGGTACGGATGGAGCCGATCGGCGACCTCGAACGACGCCCGCAGGCCGGCACCGAACGCGAGGTTGGTGGCGCTGGCGCTGGCACCGCCGTCGGGGATC
>JAXLQJ010000070.1:0-37292 GCA_046331705.1 bacterium
CGCGCAACAGATCCGCCTCGCTGCTCGTGTTCTCGACGTCGATGAACACCATGCGCCGCGGGGCGCGCGGCTCCACCACGACAGGCGTGACGGGAGCCGGGGCTTCGCTGGTCTTGCGCGTGCGCGGCGTCTTGGTTCGGGTGCGTTTGGCCGGCGCCGCCGTGGCGGCGGGCACGGGCGCGGGACTGGGTTCGATGGGAGTGGATTTGCTGCGAGGGGTGGCCTCGGAGGCTCGCTTGGTTGCCATGCGGGATTTATCGCGCGGATCGGCGCGATAGTCGAGCGTCGCGGGTCGTTCGACGGGATGGATCGCCGCGGCTAGCGCACCGGCGCGAAGGACGCGAGCGGGCATCGCCGCGGCGTTGGTGAGGTTGGATCGAAGCAGACGGGAACCCAGCGCGGATCGGCGAGTGACCATCGGGTCCGAAATCGCACGGACTCGACAGCCTCCCCGTCCATGGCCGCGATGGTGGCGTCGAAATGCGCGCCGTGGAAAACCTGCCCCGCGCGGAAATCGCGCCGCGTGAGGTAGATCCAGTCGACCGGCGACTCGAAGAAGCGATGCCCTGGAGGGGCGGTCACCAGCAGCGTGTGCTCGTCCTCGGCGACGAGCGCCGGCGGCTCGGCGAAGTTCGTGAGCACCGCGACCTCCGCCTCGACACCCGGGGTCAGGAACCGGAAGGCCGCGCCGATCCCCGATGCCGTGGTGCGACTCGGCGTGTTGACGAGCAAGATCACGTCGTCGGCGCGGACCGGCCCGAGCACGGCGCGGTACGACTCGACCAGCCCCTCGAAGCCCTTGCGGAACTCGCTCTCGAATCGGCTGGCGAGCCAGACGTCGGCGGACGCGGGCACCACGAACGCGTACCCAGCTGCGACCGCCGCGACGAGCATGCGGGCCGCACCGCTCGCAGCCTGCGCCAGCAACGAATCGACGATCGACCCGGCGAGCAGCGCCCACCCCACCGACGCGAAGTAGAGATAGCGGGCGCTCGGCAGGAAGCCCAAGGTGGGCGTCACGAAGAGCCCCAGCCACGCGAGCGCGAAGAGCCGCACGTGCCGGGTCTCGCGCGCCCGTAGCGCCGCGATCCCCGCGATCGAAGCAGCGGCAACGAAGAGCGCCGCGAGCGGCCACCACGGCAGCGCGAAGAGGCGGTCGTGACGCTGCAGGCTGGGTGGGAGGTAGGCGACCAACGACGCCAGCGCGAGCACCGCGCTCTTGGCCATGAACGCGAGCTTCGTGGCGAACGGGAGATCGAGCGTCACGGGGGCGTAGCCGGAGCGAAGTCCGAATCCGTGCGACGCGTACCAGGCGACGTACGCGAGGGCGAAGACGAGGAACGGCAGCGCGCGCAGCCAGCGCGCATCCCGCCACGGAACGGCGATCCGCCTCTCCCGCACCGGATCCGCCAATCCCAGAAGCTCGTGGACGACGAAGATCGCGGGCAACGCGCACACGGTCTCCTTGGTGAGCATGCCCGCGCTCAGGAGCGCGGCGGTGACGGCGTGGAGCCAGTGGCGCCGGACGCCACGCGCGCGACCCGCCGCCCGAAACGCGAGCAAGCCCCCGATCGCCTCCGACACCGCCACCAGATCGCTGCGATTCGAGATCCAGTAGACGGCCGCGAGATTGCCGGGATGGAACGCGAAGATCCCAGCACCGGCGAGGGCGCCGCGCGCACCCACTCCGAACGCGCCGAGCAAGCGCCACACGAGCGCGACCGCGAGCACGTGCGCGAGCAAGCTCGTGAGGTGATAGCCCCAGGATTCGCGCCCCCAGAGCCGCACGTCGAGCGCCAGGAGCGCGGTGGAAGCCGGCCGGAAATAGTTGAACTCGAACTCGTCGCTGGTCCACCACGGCAGCGCCCAGCGGACCTCGTCGCGAGGCAACGCCGTGACGCCGTAGGTGTTGCCGTGCAGCCGGGCGAGCCCTGGCTTCGGGCCCTCGATCAAGAGCAGATGGACGAAGTCGTCCATGAAGAGCGGCGCGCGCAGCGTGGGCGCGAGCACCGCGACGACGGTGAGCAACAAGCCCGGCAGCAGCGCGCGCCGCGTGTGCGTCCGCCAGCTTGCGGCGGTCGCGGCGCGCGTGGACGCGGGCATGGGAACGAGAGACGCGATCGAGCGGGATGCGCGATCGACGATCGCTCAGCGACCGAGGCGCGCCGCCACCAGGTGCTGAAGCAGCTCGACGCCGCTGCGCATCGTGCTCCACCTCAGCCGGAAGTCGCGCGAGCCGGGCAACGAGAGCCACAACCGCAGCAGATGGCGGCGACGCTCGGGCTCGGGCCAATCCTGGTACGCCGTTCGGGCGTGAATCTGCGTGTGGTTCGACAGGAGCTGGATGTCGCCGGGCTCGAGCTCCATGTCGAGGTGGATCGCCGGATCCGCCGCGATGGCGTCGTAGGCATCGAGCAAGGCGCGCTCGTCGTCGGTGAGCGCGGGCACGCCCGGAACACGCTCGGCGGATCGGAAGTAGTCGCTGTGCCAAAAGGTGCGAAGCTCGCCGCCGGCGTAACGACACGGCGGCACCGGCACCGAGCGAACGTTTCCTTCGCCATGCGTATCGAGGTGGAACGGACGAAAGAGACGCTCGCTCCTCGCGGGGGATCGCCGCAGCAGCTCGTTGAAGACGGTCACCGAGCTGGCGATACGGCTCGCGCCGCCGCGCCACGCCGCGTGCAGACACAACAGACCCACCACGTCCGCCGCGTCGCAATGGAACGCGATGTTCTGGTTGGTTTCGTAGAGCCGGATGTCGCCGCCCTTGTGCTCGTCGCGGACGTGGCCGAGCAAATCTCCGCGCGGGTTCTGGGCGCCCGGGATTCCGAGGTGCAGGCCCAGACACCAGAAGAAGCATTCGGACTCCGCGGCGCTCCAATCGCGGACGGGCACGTCGCGGATCAGCACGAACCCCCGCCCGTGAGCGAGCTCGCGCCGCCACGCGGCGATGCGCGCGGCGAGGCGCTCGAGCGGGAAATCCGCGGCGAGCATCGCCGTGAGCGGCTTGCCGGTCGCGAGCGCGGCGGTGACGGCGCGCCGGCACTCGTCGATCTCGGCGCGCGCGAGACGATCGATCCAGTCGCTCCGGCCGCGCAGCTCCGCCCCACGCCAAGCGCTCGGCAGATCGAGCGGCGCGCGGGGGATCGACTGATGGGGACGCGCCAGATAGTGAAACGTCTGCCGTCTGAGCGATCGGTAAGGTGTCGTCACGGCGGCTCCGTCGCCGAGCCTAGCAGGCGCCCGAAAAGCGCGCCTACGCGATCCCGTCGCGCGACGGCTTCGTCAGTGCGCGGTGGTGGCGGCGACGGGCGCGGCGGCGGCCGCCGCGCCATCCAACCCGAGCCGCGCGACCTCGGTGATGCCCTGCCGGGCGTAGTCGATCGACTCGCCCAGGATCCGCAGCGTCTCCGCCGGGGCGTGGAAGCCCGTCGAGTTCTCGGCGTTGACGAGATCCGCGCGCCACTGTGCGCGCCGGTGCAGCGCGCGCGCTCCCGCCAGCTGCTCGTCGCTGGCACCCGCGGCCTTGGCACCGCGGATCGCCTCGATCAGCTCCACCACGGCGATCTCCGCTCGGTCCATCTGTCCCTTGGTGCGCGCCTGGATCTGGTCGACGCGCGCCTGGATCTCGCTCTCCGTGTAGTTGTGGCACGTCTGGCACGAGAGGTTCACGTGCGCCAGCGGCGTCTGCACTTGATGGTCGGAGTACTTCATCGCGCCCTCGCGCTTGTAGGGCATGTGGCAATCGGCGCAAGACACGCCGCTGCGCGCGTGAATCCCCTGGCTCCAGGTCTCGAACTCGGGATGCTGCGCCTTGAGAACCTTGGTTCCCGAGTCCTTGTGCGTCCAGTCGGTCCAGCCGACCTCGTCGTAATAGGCCTCCATCTCTTCCGCCTTGAGCCCCTTGTGCCACGGGAACGTGAGACGCTTGGCGTCCCCCTGGAAGTAATACTCGACGTGGCATTGCCCGCAGGCGAACGAGCGCATCTCCTGGCGGGTGGCGAGAGCGTTGGGATCGTAGGGCTGCGCCCGATCGCCCTTTCGCCACTGCTCGATGCTCGGCAGGTGCGGCACCGGCTCCGCCGACTCGGCGAGCTTGGCGATGCCCTCGAGGAACGCCGGACGCGTCACCCGCAGGCGCATCGAGTCGGGAGTGTGGCAGTCGAGGCAGGTGACGGGATGGCTCGCGAGCTTGGTCGCTTCCGCATACGGAAGTGGATTCACGTGCTCCCAGCCGGTGAAGAGCTGGGCGCGGCCCGCCTCGGAGAAGAGCGGATCGTCGAGGGTGCCCGGCGCACCGTGCGCCAGCCCGGCTTCGCGATACGCCACCACGGTCGACGCGTGGCAGTTGAGACACGTCCCGGGCTGCGGCTTCTGCTTGACGCGCTCGGTTTTGCGCTGGTCTTGAAGCATGAACGCGTGGCCGCGGCGCTCGCGGTAATCGATCGCGAAGGCGTAGCCGTTGAACATGGTCTTGAGCCGTGGGTCCCCGACCAGCTTCGATTCGGCCTTGCGTTCCGCGCCGGGCGCGACCTCGGTCGCCGTCCCCTCGGGCTCCGGCGGTCGCCCCTCGCTCCACTTGAAGCGCGCGCGCGCGTTGTCCGAAGTGCGCAGGTAGCCGTCGTATTGGCGCGGAAAGTTCTTGCCCCACTCGGCCGGATCGATCGTGCGCTCGGTCAGCTTCACGATCTCGAGGGTGGAGTGCGCGGCCTCTTGCTTGCGCGTCTGGATGTTGGCGTAGAGCATCATGGTGAGCACGGTGCCCACGCCGAAAGCCACCGCCGCGGCCACGAACACGGCCACGATCAGGGAGCGACTGCGCGCCGCCGGGGCACCACGGTTCTCGTTGCTCATCGGATCGACTCCCTCAGCGCACGGGTCCGTGCGCGACCGCGGCGTGACAGCGGATGCAATCGAGGCCGCCCGAGGCATCGGCAGCGGGCTCGTGGCGACCGAACGCCACCAACCGGATCTCGTGGGTCATCGCCTCGTGACAGCGGACACAGTTCTGCACCACCACCTCGCGGCTCGTGCGCGTGATCTGGATCGGCTCGTGGAAATCCTGGAACGTGAAGCCCTTCGAGTGCCGGTAGCCGTGCTCCGCCTTGACCCAATACTTCGCGATCAGCGAGTCGTGGGGCACGTGACAGTCGTTGCAGGTCGCGCGCGCATGGTGGGCACCCTTCGCCCAGCCGTCGAACTCGGCGTTCATGATGTGGCAGTTCACGCACGCCGCGGGATCGTTCGAGAGATACGAGGTGGCGCGCGCATCGTGCGCCGTATAGGCCACGGCCGCGACGAACGAGCCCGCGAGCGCGCCGAGCAGCGCGATCCAAGCCAAGCGGAGCGGTCCGCGACGTTGCGAGGGCGACATCGCGCGGCAGTCTAGCGCCGTGCGCCGACGCGCGACCATGATCTGGCTCATACGGAGCACACCTCGGTTGGGCGCGCAGTAACCTCGCCCCGAATCTGAGTTGCAGGCTCCAGATCGGACGTCGAGCATCCAAGCGCGTGGCGATTCCGCCGCGGGTGCGATCGAGCGAGGAAGCGAACCCCATGACCATCGGCGAATGGCTGTCGATCCCGGTCCTGCTGCGCCCGCGGCGCATCGCGCAGCACCTCGCGCAGATCGAGCGATCCGGTCGCTTCCCGCGCGTGCCGAACACCTGGCAGCTCACGCTGGGCGTGATCCGCATGTGGCATCGCCTCGCGTTTCGCAGCGAAACGGTGGGGCTTTGCGTGTCGCATCCGCCGCGCAGCAACCTGCGGGCGCGGCTCTTCCAGTACCGTCCCGTCCGCTTCCCGTTCCTTCTCCACGAAGGTGCGGTGACGCCACTCGACCTCACCGGGCTGGTGAGCCCGCCTTCCACCGTCATCCGCCATCTGCTCGGCACGCATCACGACGGCAAGCAATTCGCGTACGACCTGGAGCTGCTCGCCTGCCACCCGGGGAAGCTCGAGGAGCTGGCGCGACAGGTGGCCGGTCTCATCGAGCGTGACGACCGCCGTGCCCGCTGGCTTCGCGACCTGTCGGTCTACGCGACCTATCACGAGCGGCTGCGCGCGGCGGTCGAGCGCGCGCTCGCGGACGACTTCGGCCTGACGGCCGAGGAAGCCGCGAACCCGGACATCTCGTTCGGCGGCTATCTGGCGTGGTGCGCCGCCCAACCCGCGACCGCCGAGGCGACGTTCGCGCTGCTGCGCGCCGGACACTACACCTGGAGCGAAGGGCGTACGGACACCGCCGCAGCGCCGGCTCCTGCGGCGCCCAGCCAAGGTGCGCCCGCGCTGACGCAGCGTCGCGCGAGGCGATCCCGCGGGAAGCCGCGGACCTCGCCGTCCGACTCTGGCGCGTCGCGGGCAGGTGGAGCCAGCTCGGCGTGACGGGCGTGGCGAGGCCTTTCCCCCACCGCGCCGGCCCGCGGCGCTGGCCCGCGGGAGTTGTGCGGCCCTGCACCCGCGTGGAACATGGGGGAATGCGCAAGCCCATCGACGACGCGGCCGCGGACGAGCTCAGGAAGGCGAGCGCGCCTCCCACCCTTCGCGAAGCGCTGCCGCGGGGCGTGAGGCCGCCGCGGCAGCGCCGCAGCCAGGACACCATCGAGCGGATCGTGGCGGCGGCGACACGGCTGCTCGACGGACGGCCGTTCGACGAGATCCCGATCCTCGAGATCGTCGAGCAGGCAGGTGTCTCGACGAGCTCGTTCTACGCGCGTTTCCCGAACAAGGCGGTGCTGCTCGAGTACCTGCACGAGCGCCACCTGCGAAGCATGCGCCAGGCCGCCGATCACGCGCTCGCGAACCACGTCTGGGACGCGATGTCCGTGAGTGACATCGTGCGCATGCTCGTGACCCTCTACCTCACCCACCGGCGCGCCAACGAGCCGTTGCTACGCACCTTCCTGCACGCCGCCCTCGAGGATCCGAGCTACCTCGCGCGACGCACCGCTTCCGATCAGTACGTGATCGGCGTGATCGCCGACTACCTGGAATCGCGACTCGCCAAGGACGGCGTACCGGTGGACTTCGAGCGCATCGCGCTGGTGGTGCTGGTGGTCACGTCGGCGATCAAGGACGCCACCAGCGCGCCCGAGCAGTTCGCCTCGCGCTTTCGCCTGCGCGACGAAGCGCTGGTGGATGGGCTCGCCGCGATGGCGTGCGCGCACCTCGGCGTGCCCGACAGCCGCACCGTCTGCCGCTGAGCGTTCGAGCCCGAGCGCGGCGCGCAGCGCTCGCGGCGCTCGCGTCACCCGCCCGCGAGCGCGTTCAGCTGCTCGAGTGACGGCGCGAAGAAATAGCCGCCCGACACCGGGTGCGAGAACTCCATCAGCCGGTCGTGATGGCCATCGCCGCTGGTGCCGAACATGCGCGTGAGCATCTTGTCGAAGGTGGTGCGCTCCCGGCAATAGGCGATGAAGAAGAGCCCCGACTCGCTGGTGGTGCCGTACGGGAAGCTGTGCCGCAGGATCTGCAGCTCCTCGCCGTCCTCCTCGATCACCGTGCGGCTGACGTGCGCCGTCACCGGGCGCAGCGCATCGTCGAGCTCGACGCTGTCGGGCTTGGTGCGTCCGACGATTCGCTCTTGCTCCGCGACCGGGAGCGCCGCCCAGCGCGCGAGATCGTGCACGTAGCGCTGGATCAGCACGTAGCTGCCGCCAGCGAATGCCGCGTCCTCGCCTCCGATGAGCGCCGCCGTCGGCCGCTCGTCGCCCGCGGGGTTCTCGGTGCCGTCGATGAAACCGGTGAGATCGCGGCTGTCGAGATAGCGAAAGCCGGCGACCTCGTCGAGCGGCTTCACCAGGCCCCCGAGCGCGTCGCGCACCCGCCGCGTCAGCTCGAACGCCGAGTCCGGTCGATCCGCGACCACGTGCAGCAACACGTCGCCGCCGGTCGCGGGCGCCAGCAACGGGCCGGCACCGATCGGCACGAACGGCGCGAGCTCGCGCGGCCGTGCCGACGGCGAGACCCGATCCCAGAGCGCCGCTCCCACCGACACCACCGACCGCAGACCCGCGTCGCCGGCGAGGGCGGCGACCTCGGCCGTGAGCTCCGGCACACGCGCCAGCTTGGCCACGATCCGGCGCGCATCCGCTGCCCGATCGCTCGCCTCGACCACGAGGAAATGAGCCGCGGGGCCCGGCACGGGGATGATTCCGGCTTGGGGTGTCGTCATGCCAATCCTCCTGGCGGCCAGGCCGCGCGCCGATGCGTGGTTCCCGCTATGTGTCGCGCGCCCACCGCGCGCGGCAAGTCCCCCGGATCCCGGAGCGCGCGGGACGGCCTCAAGGCGCGGCGAGCGCAGCGCAGGTCGCTGCGAGCTCGCCAAGCGCCGTGCCGACGGCCTCGTTCGCTGCGGCGACTCCACCCACGGGATCGTCGCTCGGCGCCTCCACCGCGCGCGTGATCTCGCGGGTGGCGAGGACACGGCGCTGGTCGGTGTCGACGATCTGCGCCCGCACCGTGAAGCGCAGCACGCTGGGACGAACGGAAAAATCCTGCACCAGGCGGACGACCTCCGTGTCCACCCGCAACCGCGTCGCGACACTGCTCGGCGCGGAGACCACGGCGGCAAATCGCCCCGTCCCCTCGAAGGCGCGCACCAGGAGCGGCACCAGCATCCGCGCCGGCGTGTCCACCCATTGGTGGCGCGCGAAGTAGGCGAGCGCGTGCGGTTCGAGAACGTAGGCCATGCGCGGGCTGTCGAAGCCGGGCCCCGCGCGCGGAACGTTGACCAGGAGCGTGGGTGCCTCCGCCGGCGCTCGCTCGGCGCGGGCGGCCTCGATCGCCGGGCTGAGCGCGAAGAGCTCGGGCAGCTGGTTGCGACTCGGGCTCAGCAGCGTGCATCCCGCGAGCACGAGGACTGCGAGCGGCGCGACGAACCAGGGGCGCGCACGGCGCGCGTCGTCGGGGGCGTTCGAGAGGTTCCGCGCGTTCACGTCACTCTCCGGGTCCCAGCGCCAAGGGCGGCGCGCCGCGAATCAGCATGCTCGGGTCGGTCTCGAGACGCTCGACGATGCGGGTCAAGGAAGCCGTGAGCTCGCGCGTGTCCGCCACCAGCCGGCCCAGCTCGGGCAGCGACTGGCTGCCGAAATCACGCAGCTCGCCGCTGGTGAGGTCGACGGCGCGCTGTGCGCTCTCCATCGCGCTGCGTGCGCTCGCGCCGGCGCGCGCGACCTCGTTGGCCATGCGCTCCACCGCGTCCGCGCTGTCGCGGATCCGGCCCACCACCTCCGCGAGCTCGGCGCTCACCGCGGCGGTGTTCTCGAGGGTACGAGCGGCGCCGACCACGCCGCGGTCGATCACGTCCTGGCGCTCGGCGAGCATGTGGGTGATGCGCTCGATGTCGGCGAGCGAGCGCTTGATCGATTGCCGGTTCTCGTCGTCCAAGAGCGCGTTCATGCTCACCGAGCTCTGCTCGAGCCGCGCCAACAGCGTGGTGGCGCCCGAGTAGAGCTGCGAGATCCGCGACGGCTCGCTTCGGATCACCGGGTAGCGCTCCCCAGCCTTGGCCCGGAGCGGCTGCGCGTCGCGCGAGCCGCCCGTGAGATCGATGTAGGCGATCCCGGTGAGCCCCTGGCTCGACAGCACCGCGATCGAGTCCTCCCGCACCGGCGTGCCGCGCACGATCTCGACCATCAGCCGCACCCGCTCCGGGCTCACGGGATCGAGCGCGATCTCGCGCACCGCCCCCACCTCGACACCGCGGTAGCGCACCGGCGCGTTGGGGTTGAGCCCCGCCACCGACTCGGTCATGTAGACGTCGTAACGATCGTAGACCGCGCGATAGCGCTTGCCCGAGCCGAGCCACAGCACGCCCGCGATGATCGCCGCCGACAGGATCAGCACGAACGCGCCGACGATGGTGAAGCTCACCTTCGTTTCCACGACTGGTCCCAGGCCGAGCGCCCGCGCGGTCCGTAGAAGTACTCGCGCAGCACCGGATGATCGGATTTCGAGAGCTCTTGCATGGTGCCGACACCCAACACGCGCCCATCGGCCATGAACGCCACCCGGTCGGCCACGCTCCACAACAGATCGAGGTCGTGGGTGATGACCATGAGCGTCAGGCCCAGGTTGTCGCGCAAGCCGCGTACCAGCTCGTCGAAGCCGGTCGCCGAGAGCGGATCGAGCCCCGCGGTGGGCTCGTCCAGGAAGAGCAGCTCGGGGTCGAGCGCGATCGCCCGCGCCAGCGCCGCGCGCTTGCGCATGCCGCCCGAGAGCTCGGCCGGGTACTTGGCCCCCGCCTCCGCGGGCAACCCGGCGAGGGCGATCTTCACGGCGGCCAGCTCGTCCACGAAGCGCTCGTCGAGCCGCTCGTGCTCGCGAATCGGCAGGCCGACGTTCTCGGCCACCGTGAGCGAGCTGAAGAGCGCACCGCGCTCGAACATGACGCCGAAACGCTTGCGCAGCGGCATCGCGCGCTCGTCGCTCAGCCCCGCGAGCTCCTGGCCCAGGATGCGGATCGAGCCGGACGCCGGGCGCTCGAGCACGATCATCTCGCGCAGCAACGTCGACTTGCCGCAGCCACTGGCGCCCGCCAGCGCGAAGATCTCGCCGCGCCGCACCTCGAGGCTGACGTCACGGTGCACGACCTGCGCGCCGAAGCGCGTGCACACGTTCTGGACCTCGATCACGTTCTCGGCCGTCACGGTCAGATCCCCAGGAAGCTGAACGCCACCGAGAACGCGGCGTCCGCGACGATCACCAGGAAGATCGACTGCACCACGCTCACGGTGGTCTTCTGCCCCACGCTCTCCGCGTCGCCGCTCACCTGGAAACCCTGGTAGCAGCCCACCACCGCGATGATGGCCGCGAAGACCGGTGCCTTGCCGATGCCGACCAGGTAGTCGGGCAGGTCGATGGCGTGCTCGAAGCGGTCCAGGAAATCGCCGTAACCCACGCCCAGCGAGGTCTTCGCCATGATCATGCCGCCCACCACCGCGAGCGCGTCCGCGTACACCACGAGCAACGGCAACGCGATGGCGAGCGCGATGAGCTTGGGAAGCACCAGCAGATCGAAGGGCGCGATGCCCACCGTGCGCAGCGCGTCCACCTCCTCGGTCACCTTCATGGTGCCGATCTGCGCGGCGTACGCCGACCCCGAGCGCCCGGCGACGATGATCGCGGTGAGCAGCGGCGAGAGCTCGCGCAACATCGCCAGCCCCACCAGGTCCGCGACGAAGATGTTGGCGCCGTAGCGCTCGAGCTGGGTCGCGCCCTGATAGGCGATCACGATGCCCATCAGGAACGACAGCAATCCCGTGATCGGCAACGCGCGGAATCCGGCGCTCTCGATGTTGTGAAGGACCGAACGCCAGCGCAGGTTTCGCAGCCGCATGCGCGACGCGGCCGTGGCGCTCTGGCCCACGAACGTCACGATCCCGAGCAGCTCGGCCGTGCCGCGCCACGCCCGCGCGCCCAGCCGTGCCAGCCACGACGGGGGGACGGCGACGACGCGACCGACGCAAGCGCCGGCGCGCGCGCGGACCATGCGCAGGAGCGCTTCGTGGTCGGGCCGCAAGCCCACCCACGCCGGCGTGCTTGGCGGCTCTCGACCCAGCGCCTCGAGCCGCGATGCGATGAGCCACGCCCCCGCCGTATCGAGGGCGGCGAGTGCTGCGGCGTCGATCGTCAGCGCGCCGGTCGACGGCAAGCGCAGCGTGGCGAGGCGGCGCTCGACGGGACCGAGGTAGTGGACGGTCCAGGATCCGGCGAGGTGGATCGTGTCGCCTTCGACGTCGAGCCTCGCTTCGAGATCAGGTCGCGCGTGAGCGACGGCCGGCATCGTCCATCTCCCACGCCCGACCTCGTCATTGCGGCGACGGGCCGGCTTGCAGGCCGGCGAGGGTGCGGCAATGAGCCAGCGCTTCCGCTCGGATCTGCTGGCATTCCTCGACGAGACGCGCCACCGCGCCGCCGTGGGCACAGACCTTCTCCACCTCCGCCAGCGGCAGGTAGGGAAATGGATGCGCGTTGTCGGCGGGCAAGCAAGCGGCACCCGCGACGCGCTTGCGGAGGGCGGCGATCTCGAGGGCGGTCATCCGCGCCGGCGCGCCCGCGGTGTGGGTGAGGTGAGCGCACGTGTCGAGCACACGATCGGCGCGCGCCAGGACCTCGTCCAAGACCAGATCGAGGAACGGGATGGCCACCGCGGCGTCCTCGCGCTGCGTCGCCCAGAGCGGCACGGTGTCGAGCTCCGCGAGCTCGATCCCGGCGCTGATTCGCTGGGTGCGCAAGGTCTCGAGCGGAAGCCGCGGATCGAGGGCGCGCTTCACGCCCAGGGAGAGCAGATCGCGCAGGTAGCGCAGCGGACCGAGATCGATCGCGAGCACCCGCTCGCCCCACACCTCGGCTCGCTCGGCCCCGCCGCGCTGCTGTGCGCGCGGCGGCGACGGCAGAACGTCGACGGCGCTGGTTCGTGGCTTGGCGACCTCGTCGCGCGTGGGCGCGCTCGTCACGTTGCCGTCCACCCGACTGCCGGCTTTCGCACGACCGACGTTCTCGATCATCGCGTTCTCCACTCCCTCGAACGGCATCACGAAGCAGTCTCGGCCCCCGCGATCGCGGCGCGGAGCACCCAGCACAGCGCAATCCGCGTGCCCGAGCGCCCGTCGGACTCACGATCCGGAGCACGGCCACGCGAGGAGGGGAAAACACGCAGGTGCGGCGTTTTCGACGTCGGCGGATTTCGCGGCCGATCGGGCCCAGCCACGAGCCGCTGGCACCAAGCCGGCCCGCCGACTGGAACCGAGGTCACCGAACCGTGACGCGAAATGTGTCGACCGCCGACCCCGTCGGCGGCGCGCGCCGGTGCCAGCGGCGGAAGGGGCGCGGACGCGCTAGCCGGTGCCCGACTTGCGGCGCGCCCCACGGACCGGCGCCGCTTCCCGCGGGTTCTCGGGCCAAGCGTGCTTGGGATAGCGGCCGCGCAGCTCCTTGCGCACCTCCGCGTAGGAGCCGGCCCAGAAGCCCGCGAGGTCGCGAGTCACCTGCACCGGCCGATGCGCTGGCGAGAGCAGCTCGAAGGTGAGCGCCACCCGCCCCCCGCCCAGGCGCGGCGAAGCGGTGCAGCCGAAGAGCTCCTGCAGCCGGATCGCCACCGAGGGCGCCGCAGGATCCGAGTAGTCGATCGCGATCCGCGAGCCGGTCGGCGCCTGGAACCGATCCGGCGCGAGCTCGTCGAGGAGCCGGCGACGACGCCCATCGAGCAGCGCGAGCAGCGCCTCGCCCAGATCGATCCGGGCCAGCTCCGACTCGCGCGTGAGGCCGTCGAGCCGCGGCGCGAGCCACTCGCCGAGGGTCGCGCCGAGCGCCGCATCCGAGACGTCCGGCCACGAGGCGGGATCGATGGCGTGCAAGAACGCGAGGCGCTGGCGCAGCCGTCGTGCGTGCTCCGACCACGCGAGGCTCGCCACACCCCGGCTCGCGAGGCGCGCCAGCCAGATCGCGCGCGCCGCCTCGGGATCCACGAGGCGCGTGGGGCGCGACGCCAGTAGCAGCGCGCCGAAGCGCTCGACCTCGCGGGCGACGACGCCGCGCACGCCGTCGTCCCAGCTCACCTCCGTCGAGACCCGGATGCGGTCGCCGGCGACGGCGCGAAGGTCCTCGGCGCTGAGCGGCGCCGCCAGGCGGATGCGACCCTCCGCGCCGCTGTCCTCGATGTCCGCCACCACCAGGAAGGGCTCGTGGGCGAGCGGTTGGTCGGTTTCGAGCGTCGCGCCGCGCCCCTGGGCGAGCAGGAATCGTCCCGGCTGGCTGGCGCGTTGCTGGGCGATCCGGTCGGGGTAAGCGTGGGCGAGCACGACTCCCACGGCGCTCGAATCCGCGCGCCGCGCGGTCGACCTCAGCCGGCGCCGCCACTGCCGAGCCTCGGCGCGGGCGCGACGGATCGCGCCCGCATCGACGGCCAGCCCCGCGGCCGAGCCACGCAGGGCCTCGACCTGGAGCCGCAGATCGACGTCGGCGCGCGGGCCGCCCCCTGGGCATGATGTCGCGATCGGCGACCAGCGCATCGCCAGATCGGCGGCGACGGCGCCCTGCCCGGCGCGCTGGGCCACGACCGCCATGTGGCGAGCCGCGGGTGAAGCCCCAGTGCGCCATCCGGCGGCCTCGCGGGTCGGGTCGCCGGCGGGATCGATCGCGCCCAGCTCCGCGAGCAGCGCGCGGGCGGCGGCGAGATGCGGCGCGGGCGGCACGTCGAGCCACGCGAGGCGCTCGGCCTTGAACCCCGGCCACGGCGAGGTCGAGCACCAGCGGCGCGAGATCGGCGCTCGTGATCTCCGGCGCCGCGAACGAAGCGAGGGTCGCCTCGTCCGCCTCCGACCACAGGCGAAGGCACACGCCGGGCTCGGTGCGCCCCGCGCGGCCGCGCCGCTGGTCGGCGGCGGCGCGGCTCACGCGCACCGTCTCCAGGCGGCCCATTCCCGTGCGGGGCGAGAAGCGCCCCACCCGCGCCAGGCCCGCGTCGACGACCACCCGCACGCCTTCGATGGTGAGGCTGGTCTCGGCGATGGACGTCGCCAGCACCACCTTGCGCTCGCCCGGCGGCGCGGGTGCGATGGCGGCATCTTGCGCGGGGCCGTCGAGCATCCCGTGCAGCGCGTGAACTCGAGCCGCGCCGCCGGTTCGAAATCCAGACGCTCCGCCACTCGGCGGATCTCGCGAGTGCCCGGCAGGAAGACCAGCACGTCACCGCGCTCGGCGCCCACCGCCTCGCGCACCACGGTGGCCACGGCGTCCTCGAGCCGGACGCCGCGCGGCGGCGGGCGGTGCCGCGTCTGCACCGGGAACACCCGGCCAGGGCAATCGATCACCGGCGCGCCGCCGAGGGTCTTTGCCACCGCGGCGTGCCATCGAGGGTCGCGGACATCACCAGCACAGCGAGATCGGGGCGCAGCGCGGCGCGCGTCTCGAGGGCGAGCGCCAGACCCAGATCACCGTGGACGCTGCGCTCGTGGAACTCGTCGAAGATCACGAGACCCACGCCCTCGAGCGCGGGATCGTCGAGGAGCATCCGCGTCAGCACGCCCTCGGTCACCACCTCGATGCGCGTCCTCGCGCTCACGCGGGTGTCGAAGCGGACGCGGTGCCCGACCAGCCCTCCCACCTCGTCGTCCAGAAGCCAGGCGATGCGCCGGGCGGCCGCGCGCGCCGCGAGACGCCGCGGCTCGAGCATCACGATCTTCTGGCCGCCAAGCCACGGCTCGTCGATCAGCTCGACAGGGACGAGCGTCGTCTTCCCCGCGCCCGGCTCGGCGCGCAACACCGCCGACCTCGACGCGGCGAGCGCCGCGCGCAGCGCCGGCACCGCCGAGCGGACCGGCAGATCGATGTCGCGCACCCGGCGCTCCGTCGCGTTGCGAATCACCGCGACGGTCTAGCGCAAAACGACGACGCCCCGGACGGAAACCGTCCGGGGCGCCGCAAGCGGAGAGCGATGGACGATCAGGAGGCGGGCGTGGTCGAGAAGTCGAAGCCGTACTCGGGGCTCAGCACCGCTGCCGTACTTGATCAGGTCGACGTGGCTGTGACCGTCGGCGGCGATGGTCATCGTCATGAAGCAGGGTCGCCGTAGTCGGGCGGACTGTCCTCGACGGTGCCGATCTCCGCGCCCGCGCCACCGGTCACGACGGGGTCGAACGCCGTTGGCGTAGGAATGCTCGAAATCGTGGATGTGGCCGAAGAACGCGATCCGGCACCTGGTACGCCTCGAGCAGATTGATGATGCTCGGCGGTGCCGGGGAACGAGGAGATGCCGCTCAAGATGCCCGCGCGGTTCGGGGTGTAGACGTCATCACCGGGATCACGGCGCCTCGGTCGCGGACGTCTGCACCGAGCCCGTGGGCAACGTGGGCGGACGCACGAACGTGTACTTGTCGGGATGCGTCGGATCGTCGAGCAGGCTCTCGAGCCACGCGAGCTGGGCGGTGGTGAGCCCGTAGGAGCTGGGATTCGAGTTGTCGAGATAGATGAAGCGGCTGGGACCGTAGTCGAAGTAGAAGTCCTCGGGCCGAACGCCGTCTTGGTAGAGGCTCGACCCCTCCGGCGCGTACTGCTCGTGGTTCCCGATGCCGTTGATGAACGGATACGTCACACCCACCAACGAGTCAGATGTAGTTGTTGTACTCGGTATTGAGCCCGGTGAGCACGGAGATCGCCGACGTTGAGGCCGAACACGGGTTGCGGCGAGAGCTGGGCGGTCTGGGCGCGAGCAGCGCCTTGAAGATCTCCACACCTGGGGTCTTGCGAGTCGCCCATCACCACGAGCTTGCATGCGGATACGAGAGTGGGGTGGCCTGCGCCGCGGAGATCTCGTCGGCGTTGGGGCGGGTCTTCACGGTGCAGCCGCTCGCCGCGCAAACGGCGACACACGCGGCCAGCACGCCACGAAGGGACGGATACATTTGGGCGCATTTCGTTCCTCTCGAGCGCGTCGTGGAAACTACGTGAGCGGACCGGTGCATTCCGACGCGCGCGATGCCGCGGCCCGCGATCCCGTAACGATGGTGTCATGTTCGCGTCCGACGGTCAAACGCCGCGCATCGCCATCCGGGGGCCTCGCACCGCGCGCGCTTGGGTTGATCTTGCCTGCGCTCTGGCTTCCCATCGCTGCCGTAGCGAGCGCCGAGCCCGCGAACGCCCCGGCGAGCGACGCCCCACGGCTCCTCGCCGAAGCCCGCGCCCTCGACCGCGGCGGCGCCAGCGCCGATGCGCTCACGCGCTTCGAGGATCACCGGGCGCTTCCCTCGACGCGCCCGAGAGCGCCGAGGCGCACACAAGCCGCGCGTCTGCGCCAGCGCCGCCTGGGCGACCTCGAAGGCGCACTCGCGCACTATCGCGCACTCGCCCAGCAGTTCCCGACCTCGCGCTGGAGCGCGGGCGTGCCGGCGCGGGTGAGCCTGCTCGAATCGGCGCCGACGGTACCGAGGCCCTCGCGCGCTACGAGTCGATCCTGCAACGGCACACGCGCTCCGAGGCCAACGAGATCGAGACCGCCGACGCGCTCGAGGGCTGGGCGCGCGCCTGCAGATTTTCCGCTGGTGCCGCGAGCGCTCTTGTTCGTGGCGCGGGCACTACACCGCCATCACGGCGACCGGCGCCGCGGTCGCCTGCTACCAGCAGATCCGCGCGCGCTTCGGAGAAGCGCGTCGAGGCCTTCGAGGCGGGCAAGGCGCTCGGCGAGATGCGTTTCGAAGTCCGACTTCCGCGGCGCCAAGACGGCCTGGGCTTCGCTCTTCCCCGTGCAGAGCGCCGATCAAGCGGTGACGCTGCAGGGTTGATCGCACGGGCGGAGGGCCACCTGCGGCGACAGGTCGTCGCCGCCGCGTGCGCCGCGTATCTCGCCGCCTTCGCGGGGTGCGCCTGGTGGCTCGGCAGGCGCTGGCGCCCGCTGCCTGGCGCAGCGCGGTCGGCAGGGCGAGAGCTCGCCGTGCTACTACCGCCCTCGGCCTGCTGCTCTGGCTCGCCTACCCCAACACGATCGTCACGTACTTCCTGGCGAGCTTCACCGCGGCCGTGATCCCTTGCTGGTGCTGCACGTGGCGTGCGTCCAGGGTGGACGCTTGCGGCGACGCGCAGCCGTGCCCCTCGCCCTGGCCGTGAGCGGGGCGCTCGGCTCCATGCGTGCTGCTCTACCGCGTGGGATCTCGCCTTCGTTGTCGAGCGCCCGCTGCGCTGGGTCAGCGCGTGAGACGTGCGCGCCGGCTCGCGGGCGCGGGGGTCGCGCTGGCGCTGGTCGCGGCGAGTGCGTGCTCAAGGGCAGGTCCGGCGACGGCCCGGCCGCCGAGCGCGAGACTTCGCCTCCGCCAGCCGCTGGCGATCTCGGCGGAGGGCCTCGCGGCCCATGTCGATGTCCTCGCGAGCGACGACTACGAAGGACGCCAGCCGGGCAGCGGCGGCCACCGGCAGGCCCGCGACTACCTGATCGACGCGCTTGCGCGCGCCAAGTCGAGCGCGGCGGCATCGACGGCACCGACTACCTCCACCTCTATTCCACCGAGCCCAATCCTCGCTACCTCTATCCCTACCCGACCGGTCACAACCTGGTCGGGCTGCTGCGTGGGTCCGATCCGGTGCACGGCGCCGAATCGGTGATCGTGATGGCGCACTACGATCACGTGGGCCGCGACCGCTTCCGCCACGTCTTCAACGGCGCCTACGACAACGCCGCCGGCGTCGCCGCGTTGATCGAGCTGGCACGCGCCTTCCAGGACGTCGGCTACGCGCCGAAGCGCACCATCGTGTGGCTCTTCACCGACGAGGAGGAGACGGGGCTGCGCGGCGCGCGCGCGTTCGCCAACGCCCCCTCCGTGCCTGCGGAGGGGATCGTGCTGGCGCTCTCGGTCGATCCGATCGGGCGGGCGCTCGTTCCCGGCTACGCCTTCACGGGGCTCTTCGGGCTGGAGCACAGCCCGGCCTTGCGCGCGCTGGTGGAGCGCAACGCCGCACGCTCGAGCCGCGGCGACGTGCTGATCACCCACCGCGACCTGATTCACTCGCCCTTCGAGAGCGACCAGGACCCGTTTCTCGCGCGGGGAATCCCGGGGGCGTGGCTCGTGAATCCCGGCTTCACCTTCTATCACCAGATCGCCGACGAGCCGGATACGGTTCAGTACGACGTCTTGCTGGATTCGGTGCGGCTGCTGGCGCAGCTCGTCGACCAGGTCGCCAACGATGATGGCCGCTACCCGTTCGTCGAGGACGTCCCCGTGACCGCGAACGACCTGGCGCGCTTCCGACTGCCGGTCGGCGGCTTGCTTCGGGATGGCGCCGAGCTGGGCGAACGCGAGCGCGAATCGCTGGCCGCGCTGGACGCACGCCTCGCCGCCGTCGAGGCGAGCGGTGTCGTGGATGCCGCCACGGTGGAGGATCTGAGCGTCGACGCCATCGTCACGCTCTTCGCGCTCAGCCTGACCCACCCGGGCCCGATCCCGCCGCCCTTCCCCACGGGCGCCACCGCGGCGCTACCGTAGACGCGAGGCCCCTTCATGCGCGGTTTCCGCTTGTCGATCGCCTTCCTGCTCGCGGGCACGCTGACGAGCGCCGAGGTCACGGCGCAGACCCCGGCGCGGCGCCAGCGTCCGATCTTCACCCAGGACTTCCGGATGGTCGCCCACCGCGGCGGCGCCGCGCTCTTTCCCGAGAACACGCTGGAGGCGTTTCGCGCAGCGGCGGCGCGGTGGCCGACGGCGGTGATCGAGACCGACGTGCGGCTGACCGCCGACGGCGTGCCGGTGCTGATCCACGACCCAACCGTCGACCGAACCACCAACGGCAAGGGCGCCGTCGCGGCACAGCCGCTGGCCGAGCTCGCGCGGCTCGATGCGGCGTACCGATTCTCCACCGACGGCGATCGCACGTTTCCGAGCCGGGGCCGCGGGGTCCGCATTCCGACACTCGAGGAGGCGCCCTCACCGCGCTGCCGAACACGCGTTTCCAGGTGGAGATCAAGGAAGGCGTCGAAGCGGTGCCCTGACCGTCGCCGCCATCCAGGCGGCACAGGCGAGCACGCGCGTGGTGCTGGTGGCGCGGCGCGCGGACGTGCTCGAGCAGGTGCGCGCGCTCGCGTGCTGCTGGTCGCGACGAACTTCGACGAGAACGCGGTGCGCGAGATCGTGAAGCTCGTTCGCGGCGGCCATCCCGACGATCGCCCGCCCTGGCGACATGCTGACGGCCGAGCCACGCGAGCTTGCCGCGGCGGGGTTCGGCGCTACCGAGATCGCCGACCTGCGGGACGGCGGCATCCCCGTGCAGGGGTTCACGATCGACGATCCCGCGGCGATGAAGCGAAGCTGCTGGCCGAGGGATTCACGAGCCTCGTCACCAATCGACCCGACGGCTCGCCGAGGTGATCGCCGCGACGCCGCCGAACACCGCAGGCGCGCCGACGACCACGGCGGTCGCCCCGGCCGCCCCCGCCACGACACCTCCCGCCACCCCGGGGCGACTCCGACGCCCGCGGCGACGCCGGTGATGAGCTTCCGCACGCTGGTCACGCCGCGACTCGATCGGCGATCTGCCCGCCGGCACGAGGCCCTATTACGCCGAGCTGACCAAGCGTCTCGCAGCCGGCAGCCCGGGCGGTGCGCTGCGGGTGGTGCGCGGTGCGCGCTCCGGCGCCCGCTCGCGTGATCTCGCCGGACAGGCGCGCGCGCTCCCGCCGATCTCCCTGGCCCGGTGGCGATCGTGATCACCATCGGCGGCAACGATTCGCGCGAGGTGGCCTCGCCGCCATCGGCGGCGCGGATCAGGCGGTCCGGCAGGAGCTGCGTCGCAACCTTGCCGATGCCATCGACGACCTGGTCCGACCCGGTCGATTCGGCAGCGGCGTCGACGCCCGCGTGTACCTGGCCACGATCTACGATTCGAGCGACGGCAAAGGCGGGTTCCGCGAGCGCGGCTGCCCGATCGCGATCGGCGCCGTCGCCACGGACCCGATCTTCCAGCGCTGGAACGCCGACCTCGCCGAGCTGGCGCGTAGCCGCGGCGCCGCCGTCGTCGACCTCCACGGCCTCTTTCGCGGCCACGGCATCGCCTCGGATCGCCCCTGGTACCTGGACGATTGCATTCATCCCAACGACTCGGGCCACCTCGCGATCGCGAGCGCCTTCGCCACCGCGATCACCGGGCTGGCGCCGGCCGCGGCGCCCGCGGAACCGCCGGCGGCCGCCACCACCGCACCCGCTCCCGGCCCCCAGCCGCCCGCGGTTGCGAGCGCGGGACCGAAACCTCAGCCGAGCGCCGGCCCGGTCCCCGTGGCTCCGCCAGCGCGCGAGCCGCTCGCCGGGCCCGCGATTCGCGACGGTTATTTCGAGATCCGCCTCAAGAGCGGCGCGAGCTTTCGCGTCCGGCGGTACACCGAGGGGCCGGACTCGATCGAGATCAAGCGCTCGGGCATCCCGTTCACGATTCGTCGCTCCGAGATCGCCACGATCCAGCCGGTCGACCCGTAGCCGCTGGCGCGAGCCACGGATTCGATGCACGCGTGTGCGAGAGCGGGAAGCAGGCCGCCCACGGCACCACGGTCCGCACGCGTCCGACGTGCGATTCGCTCGTCGCGGCGCGCGATCGAATAGGCTTCTCGCCCTCGAGGTCGGCGCGGCGGAGCCCTCCCCTGTCGCACCGCCCGCGATGTCCGCGAGAGAAACATCGAGCCGGGACCGCATGGAGCGACTCACCGAATCGCCACGACCCGTGCCGGGCGAGCGCACCTCGTGAACGCGCCGCGCGTCACTCGGGTCGAGACGCCAGCCGAGCTCGAGCGCGCGGTGGCCCGCTGGAGCGGCGCGCCCGAGCTCGCGCTCGACACCGAGTTCGTCTTCGAGCGCACCTATTGGCCACGCCCGGGCTTGGTGCAGCTGGCGGTGGGCGACGAGATCGCGCTCGTGGATGCGGTCGCGCTCCCCGACCTCTCGGCGCTGGCCGGGCTGCTCCTGGCCGACGAGACGCAAAAGCTCGTTCACGCGGGCGGCGGAGACGCCTTGCTGCTGGAACGCACCGCCGGCGTTCGCCCGCGGCCGGTCTTCGACGTCCAAGTGGGCGCGGCGTTCTGCGGGCTGGGAATCTCGCTTCCGCTGGACGCGCTGGTGCTCGCGCTGCGCGGTGTCACGCTCGGCAAGCACCAGACCCGCACCGACTGGACGCGGCGTCCACTCTCGGACGAGCAGGTTCGCTACGCGGCGGAGGACGTGGTGCATCTCGCGCCGATCGCGGCGGAGCTGCGCGTGCGGCTCGCTGCACTCGGCCGGCTTGCCTGGGCGGAGGAGGACTCGCAAGCCGCGGTGGCCGCGGAGCCCGGCGCCGACGATCCCGCTCAGGCATGGCTTCGGCTGCGCGGCATCGAGCGCTTCCCGGCGGCGGCGCTCGCTCGGGCACGCGCCCTGGCGTTCTGGCGGGACACCGAGGCGCGCCGCCGCGACTTGCCGAAGACGTTTCTGCTGCGGGACGAGACGCTCCTCGAGCTCGCGCGGCGGCCGGTGGCCGACCCTGAGCAGCTCGCCCGCGCTCGCGGCTTCGACCCGCGCCGTCACGCGCCGTTCGCCACGGCGATCCTGGCGGTGCTCGCGACCGCCGACGCGGCTGCGCCCCATCTGGATCCACTGCGGAATCGCGCCTCCAGCCCACCGCGCCAGCTCGACGAGAAGGTCGCCGCGGCGGTCGAGATCGTCGCGCGCGATCTTGCGCTTCCGACCGAGCTGCTCTTGTCTCGTCGCGGCCGCGTGCGGCTTCTGAGCGGATTGCCGGCCGGCGAACCGCCGTCCAGCCGACTCGCAGGCTGGCGCCGGGAGATCCTGGGAGCGGCCATCGATCGCGCTGCCGCGTGACGCGCGCGCTGAAGCGCGCTTCGCCGACGAGCGGTGCTCACCCCACGCCCCCGCGCGGGCGTCCTGCGCGCCTGCTACGATCGGCCCAGCCGGCAGCCCGGGAGGCACGATGCGCACGCGTTCACGATCGAGCTGGAAGCGACGCTGGTGCGCGGTCTTCGTGCTGGCGTTCGCGAGCTGCGGCGATTCCGGGTCCGGCGGCGGCGAGGCGCTGCCCCCGGTGGCCGACGCGGATGCGGCGGCGAAGGCGTTCCGGCTCTTCTACGCCGAGCGCGTCGAGCGCGCGACGCTCGCATACAACCGCTTCGGGATCTTCGGCGACACGGTCGCCGCCACCACCATCGGCTCGCGTGCCATCGCCAAGCGCGGCAACGAGTACGAGGTGATTCCCCGCGCCACGGACAACAACCTCATCGGCACCTCGGCGCTCGGCGCGTGGAACGCGTACCGCGTCTTTCGCTCGCGTTCGCTCGAGCTGACCCTCATCCGCATGCTCGACGGCCTCGCGTTCGCGGAGGCGGTCACCGGGATTCCCGGGCTCACGGTGCGCGAGGTGATGCCGGGCTGGACGCGGGTGGTCGACGGCTCGAGCGGCACGGTCACCCGCACGCGCGACGGTGTCGCGGTCGTCCACCCCGACCCGCCCGATCCCGCGCTCGAAGCGGAGGTGATCGCGACCTTCAGCGACGGGCTGCGGTTCACCTACCGCGAAGATCCCACCGACGTCTTCTTCCGCTTCGAGCCCGCCGCCGGTGTCGAGGACTACGCGAAGACGCTGAGCATCGACGAGCGCCCGCGCTTCTTGCGCGAGAGCGATTGCTGCTCGTCGCTGATGCGCACACCCGAGGGTCATCCGTGGGTGGACGCGTGGTGGGGAAACCACAACTCGCGCGACAACTTCCCCGACTTGGGGCTCGGCATCCTGACCGCCATGGACGTCGCCGCCGATCCCTCGGTGAGCGCGGAGCTCCGTCGTTCCGCGGAGCGGGTGGTGGCCGCGGGGCGGCGAATCGGCGACCTCGTCGAGGCGAACGGCGGCAATCTCATGACCGTCGACGAATACCACTCGTACGCAGATCTCACCGTGGGCGGCGCGCGCCGGCCGCACGGCGATCCCGAGAATCAGGACCTGGGCTCGATGGCGGCCTGCTCGATGGCGTACCTCGCCCGAGCGATCTCCACTCCGGGCCTCGACGTCCCCTACCCGTCGCTGCCGCTGCCCGGCGAGATCGAGCAATTGCTGCTCAGCGATCTCTTCGGCGTCACCATCGATCTGCCGATCTACCAGTGCCAGGACCTGAACCAGGCCTATTTCGGCGAGAGCTTCGACTCCATCGGCCAGGGCGAGATCTTCGGGCTGACGCTCTTCGAGCTGATCCGGGTGCTCGACGCACTCAGCCCTGGGCTCGCGGAAACCATCCTCGGCAGCTTCCAGAACGACTACGACGACGTCGTCGAGGCAACGCAGGCCGTCTACCGATACGCACGCATCACGGGAAAGACGGCGCTGAGCGAGTCGGCGCGCGCCGCGCTCACGTCGCAGACGCGCCTGCAGCGCACCTTCGCCGACCTGCTCTACGGCCGCAGCAATCCGGACCGCGCCGCGAGCCAGCGCTACGACGCCGCCCTCTTCGAGGCCGGCGCCGGCATCGAGACCGACACGACGCGCGCCGATCTCGGCGACCTCGCCGAGGCGGAAGCGCGCATCGCTCAGATCGAGAGCGAGCTCGACATCGGCGACACCGAGCCCGCCGCCTTGCTCGACGACGACGCGATCCGAGCGCGCATCGAGGCGAATCTCGCTGGCGAGAAGCTCGCGAGCGTGGTCGAACGTTACCGCGCCGCCTACGGCGATACGCCTCCGATCCGTCGCACCGCCGACGGATACGAAGCGCGCACCTCGGTGGACCCGACGTACCGGCCCGTGGAGGTCCCGCACCACCGCTTCCTGGGCGGCGCGCATTTCCTGGAAGAGCTCGCCGTGTGCGTCGAGTCGCCGGCGATACTCGATTGCACCTGGGCCAAGCTCGGCTGCGCCGCCGCCGATCTCGACGGCAACGGCGTGGTCGACGACACCGATCGCGCGCTGCACGCGAGCGCCGCGAGCGAAGCCGCCGGTCGGCGCTGCGACACCCAGAACGGCTGGTGCAACGGCGCCGACGCCGACCACACGGGCATCGTCGACGACCTCGACACCGCCTTCCTCGCCGCCGCGCACGGCTGCCACTACCCGTGAGCGCAGCGCCGCGGAGGCGCGACGGCGAGGGGTCGGCGTGCCCAGCCTCGTCCCCACCATCGGCTGGCGCGCAGACCGCACGGGCGAACCGTGAAGCGCGCGCTCGTTCAGTCCAGGTCGCGCGCCGCCGTTACCGGGACGCGCGATGCGACGCGAAATCTCGATCGAGTCGCCAGCGCTGCTGGACCGGCGGATGGCATCGGCTTTGCGGTGATCTCCGATCGAGTCTCGTCGAGCACGAAGCTCGCACGTGAGCGCGAGGAGGCTCGGCTGGCAGGCAACCGATCAGGCAAAAGGACGCGCAGGAGGCCGCCTTGGCGTGCTCACCGACGACAAGAAGCTCCAGGTCGAAGGCAAGATCGATCAAGCGGTGGGCAAAGTGAAGAAGGTCGTCGAGAAGATCGTCCACACGGTGCAAGAGAAGGGCTTCCCGAGCTGAAATCCCCGCGGCACCAATCACGGCGCGTGAGCGCATGAGTGGGCGCGGAAGGAAGCGCTTCGATGCGCGGACGTCCGCCGCGCGGTCTCGGCGGCGGTTCGACGTCCGCGCGGCCGCGGATGCGCGACATGCGCCCGGGCTGGTAGCTGGAGCCACGCGTCGGCGACCATCCCCAACCCGGTCGAGCAGGCGAGATCCGCGGCGAACGCCGCGCGTTCCAGGATCTCGCCCTCGACCGGTCCTTGCGCGCTCGAGCTCGCCGGCGCTGCCGGGGCTGGTGGAGTTGCTCGGCGTTGCGCCGAGCCATTCGCTGGCACGGCCTCCTGAAATGGGCCGCAACGGGTCTTCAGCAGGCCTCGTCAGGGTGACGACCGGCCTGCCGACACCGTCGGCGGACGAGTCGTGGCCGGGAGCCCCTCGAGCGATTCGAGACGCTGCGCTCGACGCCCCGAACGATGCCGTCGCCAAGTCGAGGCACGCCCTCGGCGACCCTCGAAGCGACGCGCCTGAGCTCGCGCTGGCGTCGGCGCTCGCCCGGCGTGTCGGCGAAGCCGGCGGTCGCGAGTAGCCGATCGGCGACGCGATCACGGACGTCGCCAGCAACGGGTGAGGACGCCAGCTCTTCGCGCCACACGCACGACGTGCGAGGCACGCGTCTGCGGCGTGGTCAGGCTCAGCACCTCGCGGGTCGCGTCCCACCTGCTCGACCACGAGCCCTCGGTGTCGCTCATGATGAGATCCCAGCCATCGGGATAGAGGCGCGATTCGGGGACGTAGATCTCGGTGGTTCCGGACGCCCTTCGCGCGATCGCGGAACTCGAGCCGAGGACGCGCGCGTGGCGGATCACCGGAACGACCACCGCAGCGGCTCGCCGGCAACGCGCTGCGATAGCGCACCAGCAGCGCTGCTTCGGTCGTCTCGCGATTCTCCCCATCGACGGAGTGGCTCGGGCGATCGTGGCTCCAGAACGTCCAGCCCGCTTTGCAAGCGGTCGAACATGGCCAGCTGGTCGAAGAGGAAGTCGGCACCGTGGCCGTGGAGGCGGCGGCACCGAACTCCCGATGAAGATCGATGACCGTAGGTTGCTCGGTCGGCGCGACGGTTGGTCTCGAAGCGTTCCAGGAACGCGTCGAGACGCGCGCGACGTCCGGGGTGATCGCGGCCAGCGAGTATTCGTGGAAAGTAGGCGAGGACGCGGCGAGCCGGCACGCGGATCGTCGAGTCGTCCCAGGTACTGGGGCCAGCCGTCGCTCACCAACGCAGTCGGCTCGTAGAGATCCAGCCGTCGGAGTTCAGGCCGACGGTGCGGATCGCGTCACGGACTCGCTGCAGAAGGGCTGCCGCAAGCGGCCGCGATCCCACGCGTACGGATCCACCAGCCAGTGCGGCGAGAACGGCTCGTTCATGATCTGCACCGAGCACTTGTCGGATGATCTTCGCGGTGCGCTCCGCGAGGAGCGCCCACATCGCGGCGCAGTGGTCCTGAAGCCCTGGATGGTCGCCGTCGTGCTCGAAGGCAGGTTGCCGATGGCCTCGTACCGGACCGCGGGCGACGCGTTGTTGAGCCCTAGGTGTCGAAGTGGATGTTGGGCAAGCCGTCGGTGATGCACGCCCAGGCCGGTGCGCCATCGAGCGGCATGCCGAAGCTCAGCGACTAGCCGTCCTGGTGCATGTCGAGCACCACGAAGATGCCGCCTCGGCGAACCAGTCGAGACGTTCCCGAATCGCATCCAGGTAGCTCTCGTCGTAGACGCTGGTCTCGCTCCACCCCATCCCAGGAGCACCAGGTAGCGCACGAAGTTGAATCCCCAGTCGCGGCGAACGCGCAGCACGTCGTCGCGCTCGACCCACGGCAGCCGCCGTTCACCGTACTTCGGCGCCACCGCGACGTTCACGCCGTGCAGCACCAGCGCCTGTCCCGCGCCGTCGGTGGGAATGCGGAGGGCCTGCTCGGCACGCCGCCAGACGAAGCACAACCCGCCGCAGCGAGCAGCATCAGCCCTGGCGCAGCAACACCGACGCGCCCGTGCCGTCCAGCCGGAATGCGACCTCCTCTCGCTCGCCGTCATCGACCCACGGCGAGGTCCGAGGCTGGTACGAGAGTGCCGCACCGTGCAACCGCCGCCACGGAAAGCGCGCGCTCGCGACTCACGACGATCGGGCACGACGCCGATCCCATTGCGCGACCGACCCGATGGCGGTTCTACCCTACTCACCTGTCGCCGCCGAACGCGGCGCCCACTCTCGAGGAGATCGCCACGTGAGCGTTCCCGCACGTTTCGGATCGACGCGAATCGTCCTCGTCGCGCTGCTGCCGGTCGCCTTCGCGCGGAGCATGCTGGCGCGCTGCTGGCACGATCTTCCTCGTGCGCTGCGCGCCCTCGGGCTGCACGTACTCACCCGGCGTGGACGACTGACGACCAACCATTCGAGCCTCGTGAACGGCCAGAAGCAGCTCAGTGCCTTCCCACACGGCGACGCGTCGTGGAGCGAGCTCGTGGCGCAGGCCGCTCGCGCGTACGCGCCGTTCGACGTCACGGTCACCGACGTGGACCCCGGCACCAATCCGCATTGGGAGATCGCCGTCGCCGGCACGCCCGCCAACATCGGCCTGCCGTCGGGCGCTGGGCGTGGCGCCCTTCACGTGCAACGTCGTCGCGAACGGTGTCGCGTTCGCCTTCGCGGGAGCCACCCAGAACGTCGCACAGCTCTGCCGGACCACGGTCCAACAAGGCGGCAGCCTCTTCGGCCTCGATCACGAGTACCTGGCTGCGGACGCGATGACCTATCTCGCCGACTCGCTGGAGAAGCGGTTCACCTCGATCGATGCACCGTGCGGAGAATTCTCGCCGCGCGCATGCACGTGCGGCGGCAGCACCCAGAGCTCGGCGACGTTGCTGCGCTCGATCCTCGGTCCCGCCGCCCGGCGCGGAAGTCTTCGCCGACGGATTCTCGGCACTGACCAGCGGCGAGCCCTCACCCGTCGAGTACGGCTCGACCCGTTGACGCACAGGTTCCCGCCGCGCCTTGAGCGCGGCGTCGCCGCGGCGCGACGACCTCGGCTCAAGTCAGGCCCAGCGCGTGCCGCAGAGCGCGCAATCGGGATCGCGGGCGATCGGGAAGGTGCGGAACTGCATGTTCGTGCCGTCCCACAAGAGGAGCTTGCCGTCGAGCGTGGTGCCCTGGCCGGTGAGGATCTTGAGGGTCCTCCACCACCTGCAGGCAGCCGATCACCCCGGGGGTGGCGCCGACCACCGGGAAGATCTCGCGCGGCGGGGCCTCGGAAACAGGCATTGCAGACACGCGGTGTCGGGTGACGAACACGGCGAGGCGGCCTTCCAATCCCCACACCGTGCCGTGGACGAGCGGGATGCGTTTGCGCATCGCGCGCACGCGTTGAGGACGAAGCGCGTGATGCGTTGTCCATGCACCGCGACGATCACCCGCGAATCGCCTTCACCAGCTCGTCGACGTTGTCGCTCTCGATGCGGGTGGTGATCGCCGTCCGCCTCGACGTCGGGGTTGAGACGCGCGATCGTCCCTGACCGGAGACCGCCTTGTTCTTGCCGATGTCGGAGGGCTCGTGGATCTGCCGATTCAGGTTCGACATCTCGGGGCTGTCGAAGCCGCAGAGGCGAATGCGCCCCACGCCCGCCACGGCCAGGTACATCGTCACCGGCGAACTGAGCCCACCGGCGCCGGCCACGAAGACCGCCGACGACTTGAGCTTCGCCTGCGTCTCTCCGCCCCAGCCCTCGAGGAGCATCTGCCGCTTGTAGCGCTCGAGCTCGCGCTCCGAGAGTGTCATCACGGCCCCCACGTGAGGTGTGCCTTCCGCGGACGCGCGGGTCGGCGTCGCGAGGCAACGCACGTGCCATGCCACGCCGGCGTGACGAGCGCGGGCCTGGAATCAGGCCCTGATCGCTGCTGACCGTCACGCGCACGAAGCAATCGGCCGCGCGTCGGCACCGCCGGTGACGGCCGGCGCTCGATCAGGCGCGCGAACGACGACGGCAGCGACGGCCGAGCATCAGCGCGACGAAAGCCAGCGGAGAGGCCGCAGCGCCGTCGCCGGAGACGCGCGAGCAGCCACCCGTCGGGCCGTTCACCAGGAAGGCGCTCACCGCTCCGTTGTCGGCGCCCGGCGTGAAGGCGCCGAAGCTGGTCTTGCTGGCCGCGTTGCGCGACGGCCACGCGTTCATCAGGTCGAGGGTGCCACCCTGCGGGCCGGTCTCGCCCTGCTTCGCGATGGCCTCGGTGGTGCCGTCGGGATGGTTCACGAGAATGAGCTCGGGGCCTGTTGTCGCCCAGCGAGGCCCACACGGCGACGTTGCCGGCGTTGTCCAACGGCGTCATCGGGCAGCGTGAGGCCGCGAGCCCGAGGATCTCACCGCCCGCCAGCGGGTCGAAGAACGACACCACCTTGCGGATCGCACCCTTGCTGCCGGCGAACCAACCGCCCGCGTAGCTGCCGTCGGGGAGCGCGGACGTCGGCGTAGAACGCCGGCCGCCTCGAGAGATTCATCACCGGGTAGAAGAAGTCGAGATACGTGCCGCCGATCGGCGTCGCATCCGCGCTTGTCGCCACCCATTGCTTCGCGGCGCCGGTCGCGAGGATCAGCCCACGCTCGGTGGCGCTGCTCGACGTCGCGAAGTATGCGAGCTGGTCGCGATCGCTGATCGCCGGCGGCCGAGCGGCATCTCGGTGCCGTCGACGAAACCGAACCACTCGCGCGCCAGGTTCGTGAAGACCCTGCCGCCGGGCGCGAGTCCGCCGACCGCGGCCTGTTGCGTGAGCACGCCGTTGGCGGCGGTGTAGACGTCCGCGGAATACGAGCCGGGGACCGTCTGGACGTAGAACGCCGCCGTGCCCTGGTTGTTGAGCGAGCCATGGCTGAGTGCGTAGATCTTCTCGCCGGACGGCAGCGGGTCGCTCACCGCGGCCACCTTCGAGATCGCATTGGTCGAACGCGTCCAGAGAAGAGGCCACGCGGCGACGAGCCGCCGACGACATCGGCCATGAAGAGCACGTCGCCGCGCGCATTCACCGCGGCGCGTACGCCGTCCCGCTGAAGAATCCGCCGAAGGTCCTGCCGATCGGCGACGGATCGCCGCACGAGCCATGGGCACCGCCGCCGCCGCCCTGACCACAGCCGTAGCCCACCGCGATGGGCGTGAGCGTCGTCCCATCGGTCACGAAGATCGCTTGATTGCGCTCGACGCCGTCGATCCACGAGAAGAAGGCAACGCGGCCGGCGCTGTCGATCGTCGGCGGGTCCGCCCATGGAAAGGCCGCCAGCATTCCGCCGCCGGGAACCGCCTGGCCGTACCACGCCCGAGCCTGCGTCACCATCGGCGCGGCCGCAGGCGCGAAGGTGGTGAGCATGTTCGTCGCGGCGACGCCGATTCCAGCGGCGCGAGACTCGTCGTCGTGCAATCGCAGGCGCGGGACCCGCTCGCCGCGAAACCGAGGACGGGGGTCATGACCAGCCACGTGCAGGCGAGAACGGCGGCGCGGATCGATCGCTTCATGGATTTCCTTCCCGGTGCAGCCGTGGGCAGACCGTCCAGAGACAGGGCTCGCGACGCGCGAGGGACATCGCACGGACGTTGAACGAGAGGCCGACCACGCGCGCCCGAATCCTCCGGCGCGCGGTCCGCGGATGCGTGACGTAGGTCACAACGGAATGCAGCACGCCCACTTCGATTCCGCGTACACGATGCCCTTCTTCTGCGCGGTGCTCGCGGACGGTCTCGGCGACCTTGCTGTCGAAGGAATCCTTGGCACCGCTGGCTGCGGCGCGGGCTCGCTCGTCCGCCAGCAAGGCGTCCCGCTTGGCGACCAGCTCGTTCATCTGGCGCGTGAGCTCGGCGCGCTTCTGCCACTTGCTGTTTCACGAAGTCGGCGCGCGCTTCCGGCTCCATCGCCTGCAACGCCGGCGGCAGGCTCGCGGCGGGGAGGTTCTCGACCCTCGCCTTTCCAGCGGCCACGTCCGCCACCAGATCGTCTTCGCCGGTCACGATCCCGCCGCCTGCGCGCCGCGGGCGCTGAAGGTGGCCTTGTCGGCCGCCACGCCGCGGGCGCTGCAGCGGCCACGCTCAGCTTCCTCCGACCTCCTTGCGACGCTCGTCGCTGCCATAGCCCACCGCGGTCTTGCCGAGCCCGCGCCAGCGCGCGGCGATCTCGCCATCGACGGGCGTGGACACCGGCCACCATGTCGCCGGTTCCGCCGAGCGCCACGAACTTGCCCTCGCCGAGCCGCGCGATCTCCTGCCAGGACGCGCGCCGTCTCGGTGTCCGCGCCGCACTGGATCGTGTCGATGACCAGATCCTTCTTCACCGCCGCTTCGACGATGCGCGCATAGGGCTGGTCCTGGGGTAGTCCATGTGCGGTGGTGCATCACCCACCAGGAAGACGAGCTTGAGCGCCTTGCGGTCCTGGCTCCACGAGAGCTTGGTGACGGCGTCGGAGAGCGCTTGACGCATCGACTCGGGGGCCGTCGCCGCCACCGTCCGCCTGAAAGCCGCGGAGCGTGCCGTAGACGGCGTCGATGTCCGCGCTCAAGTCGTGGACCTGGAGGACGTACGCATCGCCCCGGTCGCGATACGCCACCAACCCGATCCGGATCTCCGGCGTGGGCGTGGCGCGGATCATCTCGTTGGCGATCGACCAGATCCTCGACTTGGCGCCCTCGATGAGTCCGCCCATCGAGCCGGTGGTGTCGAGCACGAACGCCACGTCGATGCGCGGTTTGGCCGCCACCGGCGGCGCGTCGGTCGCGGCCGGCGAAGCCGCCGTCCGTGCGGCGGTGGCCAAGAGCGCCAGCTCGGTGGCGCTCGCGACCACCGCCGCGCCGATCCAGCTCTTCGTGCCGCTCGTTGCCGTAGTCCGCATGGAATCCTCCTGCTGCTGCGGGTGAGGACGTGGAAGCGCGCCCGCACGCCGTTTGTTTCATTTCCTCGCCACCGACCCGCGTCACTCGACGCGGTCGGCGGCCGGTGTGATCTCGTAGATGGTGCCGTCGACGCGCACCGTGAGCTCGCGGCCGAGCGCGAGCCAGGCGGCGGCAGCGCGCGAGCGACGCGCCAACTCGAAATACGCGGGCGTTCCGAACACGAGCGGCTTGCGCGTCTCGCGCGGATGCTCCGCCACCTCGGCGTCGACCCAGCGCGTGCCGCTCGGATAGAACACCTTCCCAGCGACGTGGCGGGGCTCGCCGTTGGCGGCGACCTGGAACGCCGCGGCCACGCCGCCGTTGCTCGCCGCGCCAGCGTCCGCCTTGGCGTCGCCCAGCACGCGGTTCACGATCGCCGCCTGTTGATCCATGCCGACCTCGGCGTGCTTGAGCGCATCGGTGACGCGAGCACCCGCAACTGCATCGGCGCGCCGGCGGACCTTGCCCCCGAGCGCGCGGAACGCGGACGCCATCGCATCGCGGCTCGGCGCCCGCGCGCCGCAGGCGGCACCGTCGCCACCGGAGCGGGAGGTCCTTGCGGCGCTCGTCCTCCACGATCAGGTACGACGTGCAGCCGGGGTGATGCCGTAGCGGCGCGCCAAGGACACGATCTCGTCGCGCAGCTCGGTCTGTTCGCCGCGGCGGCGGACCTCGTCGAGGAGCTGACCCACGCGCCGGGCTGCTCCAGAGCCTGGGATGAAGCCGCGGTCACCCGAGCCGCGCGCCGACGCGAAATCCACCGTCGCGGTCGCGGTGCGCTTCTCGCCGTTGGCCATTCCTCCAGCACGACGCGCGCGCTTCCCGAGCCCGTGAAGCGACCCAGCGCGACGAGCTGGTCGCCGTGGAAGAGATCGGGCAGCTCGCGCGGATAGATCTTGCTCGCGCGCACGTCACCCTCGACCCTGAGCGCGAGCCCCGTCATGCAGGCGACGCGATGCGCTCGCAGAACGACGACACCTCGCGCTCGATGTCCTGGCGCAAGCCCACGTACTGGACCGGCCGCGGGTCGCGTCGCTCAGGCCGTCGAGGAGGCGCGGTCGACGTCGTCGCTGACCTGAACGAGAAGACCCGGGCGCCGGCGGCGCTCGCGCTGCCGGTGACGAAGGCGACGAGTTCCCGCGTCCATCTCGCCCACCGTCGGCAAGCCGTCGGTGACGAGGACCACGACGAGGGCGACTCGCGTCGCGCCTGCGCGCCGCGGCGAGCCCCCGCGCCAATGCCTCGCCGATCGCGGTGCCACCCGCTGCGTGGAAACCGGCGACGAACGAACGAGCGCGCTCGCGATTGCCGGCGTTCGCGGCGACGAGCGTTCGTGGAAGAACGGCTCGGCCTCGGTGCTGAAACGCACGATCTCGAAGCGGTCGCCGTCCTTCAAGGTGTCGATGGCGCGCGAGCGCACGCCGTAGTTGTTCGATCTTGGCGCCCGCCATCGAGCCCTGATGTCCACGAATACCACGTCCTTGGCGAGCACCACCTGGCCCTCGCCCAGGGCACCCGGCACGCGAGCAGCAAGAAGTAGCCGTCGTCCTCGGCCGAGTCGCGAACGCGGTACTCCGAGCTCCCAGCCCTGCGCGCTCGGCGGTCGTGAAGGAGAGCCGGAACGCCGCGTCCGGGCGGGCGCGACTTGCTCGAACCTCGACCAGCGCCTCGCCCGCGCCCTTTTCTGCTTCACCTCGACGGTGTGGCTCGGCGGACCGCCATCGCCTCGAGCGGCTGGCGGCTCGATGTGGACCTCGACGGAGACGGTGTCGATGTCCGCGCTCAGCTTCTCGGTCTCGAGCGGATACGTGTACTCGATCGTCGCGCCGTCGCGCGGCAGCACCCGCGGGGAAGAGCTTGACCCGCCGCGTGGCGTGGGGCTCGATCGGGAAGACGCGCACACGGAAGGCGCCCCGATCTCCGTACTCGAGCAGCGCCGGATCGCGCATGCGGCGCACGATGTCCAGATCGTCCGCGCCCGCGCCGCGTCCACCAGCTCGGCATCCTGCTCCTTGCCGTCGATCTCGATCGAGAGGGCTGACGGCGGCGTTGCGGGGAGCGGAAACCAGCAGTCGCCCTCCACGCCGCTCGCCGGGATTGCGAAAGACCTGGTCGACCTCGGTGATCGCGACCTGGTCGCGAATCGCCACGCGCACCCGGTGCGATTGGATCTCGAGCGGCGCGAACGGCGGATGGCCGGGCGGCACCACCGCGGCCGTCTGCACCACGATGAACCCGTCGGCACGCGCCGCCGGCGGCAAGCACGCGAACCCGACGACCACGGCAAACGATCGCCACCAACGACGCCACGCCATGACGCGCCCTCCCGAGCGAGGGTCCGCGCGATGGCTCGCGCTCCGGTTCCTCGCGCCCTGGAAGCGCGCGAGCGAACCGAAAGGTTCAGCGTCGCGACGCGATCAGGAGCGGCCCTTCATGCCGTAGCTCTTCAAGATCCGCCGCGCGACCACCTCGATGTGAACCTCGTCGGCGCCGTCGTAGATCCGCGCCGCGCGTTCGTGGGCCCACCAGAACGCGAGCGGAGTGTCGTCGGTGACGCCGAGGCCGCCGAGCGTCTGGATCGCGCGATCGAGCACCCGCTGCAACGTGCGCGCGACCGTGAACTTGATGAGCGAGATGTCCTCGCGCGCCGCGTAGACTCCCTCGGTCTCGATCCGCCAGGCCGCGTGCAGCACCATGAGCCGCGCGGCGTTGATCTCGGCGCGGCTGGTGGCGATCCACTCCTGCACCATCTGCTTGGTGCCGAGCGGCTTGCCCGGAGCGAGCTCGCGGGTGGCTGCGTGGCGGCACTGGATGTCGAACGCGCGCTCGCAGATCCCGATCCAGCGCATGCAGTGATGGATGCGGCCCGGCCCGAGGCGCATCTGCGCGATCGCGAAGCCCATCCCCTGCTCGCCCAGCAGATTCGACGCTGGCACCCGCGCGCCGTGATAGGCGACCTCACCGTGGCTGGCCCAATCGCCGCCGCGGTGACCCATCACCGACAGGTTCTCGATCAGCTCGAAGCCGGGCGTCGAGGTGGGCACGAGGATCATGCTCGCCCGGCGGTGCGGCTCCTCGGCCTCGGGATCGGTCACCGCCATGCAGATCGCGAACGCCGCGCCGTCGGCCGAGGACGAGAACCACTTGTGGCCCCGGATCACCCACTCGTCGCCCTCGCGTACGGCGGTGGTGCCGAGCCAGACGGGATTCGAGCCCGCGTACTCGGGTTCGGTCATGGTGAAGCAGCTGCGGATCTCGCCCCGCACCAAGGGGCCGAGGTAGCGCTCCTTCTGCGCGTCGGTGCCGAACTCCATCAGGATCTCGATGTTGCCGACATCCGGCGCCTGGCAGTTGAAGACGTAATGACCGATCGGGCTCTTTCCCAGCTCTTCGCTCATGTGCGCGAACTCGGTGAGGGAGAGCCCGGCGCCGCCGTGGGATTCCGGGACGTACGCCGCCCAGAGCCCGGTCTCCCGGGCACGCGCGCGGGCCTTGGCGAGCGCTGGCAGCATCGCCTTGAAGCCCTCGTTGGCGAGGCCGCGCTCGAGCGGGAAGACCTCCCGCGCCATGAAATCGCGCAGCGTGCTGCGAATGCCCTCGATGCGTGCGGACGGCGAGAAGTCCATGGTCGGTTCCTCCAGCGGACGATTCGTCCCGAGCATAGGCGAATCGCCCACGGAATTCCGGGGTGGCGCGAGCGGACGGCGCGCCAGCGGCACGCGCACGTCGCGCACGATCTCGGCTCCGGTCCCGGCGCGGCGATCAGGATCGATCGCGACCGCGGGTTTTCGCTGATCGGGGATTGTCAGCACCGAAACGCTGCGCGAGGATGCACGCATGACCGATTCACCGCTCGCAGCGCCAGCCACGTCCGAGCTTCATCGCGCGATTCTCGAGCGTCTCTCGGTGGGCGTGGCGGTGGTCCGGCCGAGCGACGGCTGCATCCTCTACACCAACGCCGCCTTCGCGCGGATGTTGGGCTACGAGGGCGGCGAGCTGGCGGGGCAGCCGGTCAGCATCCTCAACGCGCCGGTGGAAACCAGCCCCGAGGCGCGCGCCCAGGAGATCATGACCGTGCTGCGCGAGCGCGGGACGTGGTCGGGCGAGGTCCCCAACCGGCACAAGAGCGGCGCCGTGGTGTGGTGCCGCGCCGCCGTCCGGACCGTGGACGATCCGGCCTGGGGGACGGTGTGGCTGAGCGAGCACGTCGACGTCTCCGAGGAACGGCGCATCGCCGACGCGTTGACCGAGAGCGAGGCGCGCCTCCAATCGATCGTCGACAACACCACCGCCGTCATCTACGTGAAGGACCTGAACGGCCGCTACGTGGTGGTGAATCGCCGCTTCGAGGAGCTCTTCCACGTGTCGCGGGAGCTGGCCCAGGGCCGCACCGACCACGACATCTTCCCGGCGGCCGCCGCCGAGGTCTTCCGCGCCAACGACCTCGCCGTCGCGCGCTCGGGACAGCCGCTCGAGTTCGACGAGGTGGCGCCGCAGGACGATGGCGATCACAACTACATCTCGATCAAGTTCCCGCTGCTGCGCGCCACTGGCGAGGTCTACGCCACGTGCGGCATCTCGACCGACATCAGCGAGCGAACGCGCGCCCGCGAGGTCCTGCAACGCGCCAACGAGCTCCTCGAGCAGCGCGTGGCGGATCGGACCGCCGAGCTGAGCGACGCCAACCAGCGCTTGCAGGACGAGATCGCCGAGCACCACCGCACCGAGGAGCGCAACGCCCTGCTCATGAGCGAGCTCGACCACCGGGTGAAGAACGTGCTCGCCACGGTGGTGGCGCTCGCCGACGAGACCTTCGAGAAGACCGAGTCGCTCGAGACCTTTCGCGCCACGTTCATGGGCCGGATTCGAACCATGGCGCGCAGCCACGAGGCACTGGCGCGCGCCCAATGGCGCGGCGTGGACATCGCCGAAGCGGCGAGCCTGGTGCTCGCGCCGTTTCAAGCCGCCAGCCCGGGCCGCTTGCAGGTCGAGGGCGGTTCGGTGCGCCTGGGCGCGGCGGCGGCGCTGCCGATCTGCCTGGCACTCCACGAGCTCGGCACCAACGCCATCAAGTACGGCGCGCTCGGCGCCGCCAGCGGGCGACTGCACGTCAGCTGGCGCACGGCGCCGAGCGGACGGCTGGCGCTCGACTGGGTCGAGCAAGGCGGACCGCCGGTCGCGACTCCGGCCAGCCTCGGCAGCGGACTGCAGATCGTGCGCGACCTTCTCGAGACCCAGCTCGGCGCCAGCGTGGCGATGCGATTCGCGCCGGATGGGTTTCGCTGCCATCTGGAGATTCCGCTACCCACGCAGCCGCGCAACGCGACCCCGGATCCGGGCATCAAGCTCGTGGAGCCG
>JAXLQJ010000071.1:0-34095 GCA_046331705.1 bacterium
TGGTGCGCGAGCCCAACCTGCGGGCACGGATGGCAGCGGCGGCCCGCGAGCGCATGCGGACCGATCTCGCGCGGGGCGGCCTCCTGGAACGCGTCCTCGACGTCTATCGCCACGCGCGCGCCTGACGGCAGCGTGGGAGCGCGGCACGCGTGGGCCATGGACCGCCCGGCGGAAACCGATTAGAAACCCGCCGCACGACCGAGTCACGAGCATGCCGAGCACGATCGATCTGCACCTGCACACCACGCTTTCCGACGGCACGTTGCCGCCGGAAGCGGTGGTCGCGTTGGCGGCCGAGGAAGGCCTGAGCGCCATCAGCCTGACCGATCACGACACCATCCGCTCCCTCGACGCCGGTCGCCGCGCCGCGGATCGCCTCGGCATCGAGTACCTGGCGGGCACCGAGATCAGCCTGGTCGTGCGGGATTGCTCGGTGCACCTGCTCGTCTATCTCTTCGACGAGTCGAGCCCCATGACGCAGGCCCTCGAGCGTCTGGAGCGAAGTCGCGCCAACCGGTTGCCGCGGCTTCTGGCGCGGCTCGAGAGCCTCGACCTGCCGCTCACCGAGGCGGAGGCCCGGGCGGAGGCGGGCGGCGAGCTGGTGGGGCGTCTGCACATCGCCCACGCGATGTTGCGGAAAGGCTACGTGCGCTCGATCGGCGAGGCATTCGAGCGCTGGCTGAGCCGGGGCCGGCCCGCGCACGTCGAGCGCGATCGCCTGGCGGCGCACGAGGCGATCGAGCTGGCCCACGCCTCGGGCGGGGTGGCGTCGGTGGCGCACCCCGGGCTGATCGGTGCGGATCTCGAGCAATCGATCGCGGTCGTCGAGGATCTGCTCGCCCTGGGGCTCGATGGCATCGAGGTGTGGCATCCGTCGCACGCGCCCGAGGTCGAGCGACGCCTTCTCGATCTGGCGCGCGCGACCGATCGAGTGGCGACGGGTGGCTCGGATTTCCACGGCGACAAGAAGCCGGGCCTGCGCGTCGGGCGAGGGCGCGGGGGGATGGCCGTCGCCCACGAGGTGGTCTCCGCGCTGCGGGCACGTCGTGTCGGCCTGGCGCGGGCCGCGGGAGGCGCGTCGTGACCGAAGTCGCCGGGGGGTGGGTGCAACCGCTGGTCGCGTCGATGCGCCCACACCAATGGGTGAAGAACGGGCTCTTGTTCGCCGCCATCGTCTTCGCGCAGAAGCTCGGCGATCCGCGCCGGGTGCTCACGGTGTGCGTCGCCTTCGCGCTGTGGTGCCTGATGGCGAGCGCCGTCTACCTGTGGAACGACCTCTTCGACCTCGAGGAGGACCGTCATCACCCCGAGAAGGCGAGCCGCCCCATCGCGAGCGGTGCCTTGCCCGTGGCGCTGGCGCGCAAGGCTTGCGCGGTGCTGACCGCGGCGGCGCTGGTGGGTGCCTTCGCGCTCGACGGGCGGTTCGGCGTGGTGATGCTCGTGTATGCGTTCATGAACGTCGCGTACACGATCCGGCTCAAGCACGTGGTGATCCTCGACGTCATGACGCTCGCCGCCGGCTTCGTGCTGCGGGCGGTGGGTGGTGGCGTGGTGATCCACGTCGAGGTGTCGCCGTGGTTGGTGATCTGCACGATCCTCTTGGCGCTCTTCCTGGGCTTCGGCAAGCGTCGCCACGAGCTGGTGCTGCTCGAGGGACGGGCCGCCGAGCACCGCAAGATCCTCGACGAGTACAGCCCTTATTTCCTCGACCAGATGATCTCGGTGGTCACCGCATCCACGGTGGTCGCGTATTGCCTCTACACGCTTTCCCCCGAGGTCGCGAGCAAGTTGCACGTGCGGCACCTCTATCTCACGGTGCCGTTCGTGCTGTACGGGATCTTCCGCTATCTCTACCTGGTGCACCAGAAAGGGCAGGGGGGAAACCCGTCGAAGGTGTTGTTGACGGACCCCCCCCTCATCACTACGATTGCGCTCTGGTTGCTGACCGCGACGATCATTCTCTACCGCTGATCGTCGCCACGAATTCACGTCTCTTCCGAGCGAGCGAAGCCGGGATCCTGTCGTCGCGTCCTGCAGTGCTTCGCCACACCTCATGAGCGAGCGTCCCGAGCGAAGCGCGACGTCGGCCGCGCCGGTTCCCGCCACCCGCGCCGTCGGCAAGGACGGCCGCGAGCACCCGAAGCGCGCCGCCGACACCTCGCCGGTGGACGTGGATCAATTGCTCTCCTCCGTGCGTGCTCGGCTCGAGAGCGGCCGGGACCCCGGCGCGCCATCGGAACCCGCGGCGCCCGCCACCGTCCGTGAGGCGCGAGCCGGCGACGCGCCGCTGCCCGCGGAGGCGCTGGCGCGGAGCTTCGAGCTCTTGAAGCGCGCGGGCCCACTCGACCCCAAGCTACCCATCCAATCGCATCGCGCGCTCGTCGGGCCGCTCATCGTGGGCGTGAAGGCGTTGCTGCGACGGCTGCTGTCGCCCGCGTTCTCGGCGCTCTTCGAGCACCAGGCGCGCTTCGACCAAGCCTCGATCGACTACGGCGACGAGGTCTATCGACGCATCGTCGGCATGGAAGCGGACCTGCGCACGCGACTCGAGCGCGTCGAGGCTCGCCACGCGCTCGAGCTCGAGACGATCGAACGCCGGCTCGGGCGGCTCGAAAGCCTCGTGAGCGCCCCTGCCGACGCGCCGCCGCCGAGGTCTCGGGACGGCGGATGACCACGCCCGTTCCGATCCACCAATTCCTTCCCACGCTCAACCCGGGCGACGCCATCGGGAACGTGACGCGCGCGATGCGCGACGCGATGCGCGCGCTCGGGCACCCCTCGGAGATCTTCGCCGAGAACGTGGACCCCTCGCTCACCGGCGAGGCCCATCGCTATCAGGACTATCCGCACTTCGAGGATCCGCGAAACGTGATCCTCTACCACTACAGCGTGGCGTCGGTGCTGAGCGAGTTCCTACGGCTCACCTGGGAGCGCAAGGTCCTCATCTACCACAACGTGACGCCGCCGCATTTCTACGACGGGCTCGAGCCGCACATTCGCGCGGTGCTTTCCCGCAGCGAGGACGAGCTCAAGAGCCTCGTCCCCGTGACCGACCTGGCGGTCGGCGACTCGGGCTTCAACTGCGCCGAGCTCGAGCGCTTCGGCTTCCGCGACCCGCAGGTGCTGCCGATTCTCCTCGACCTGCACAAGCTCGAGCGCGAGATGGACGGCGACACGCTCATCGACGAGTCGGGCGCCGAGCACCGCATCCTGTTCGTGGGCAAGCTCGGACCGAACAAGCGGTTCGAGGACCTCATGGTGTGCTTCGAGCACTACCGGCGCACCCGCGACCCCAAGGCCAAGCTGGTGTTGATCGGTGGCTCGTTCAGCCCGCTCTACGAGGAGCGGCTGCGCGCGCTCAAGCACAAGCTCGGCCCCGACTCGATCGTGCTCAAGGGCGCCGTCTCCCAAGGAGTGCTGAACGCCTATTACCGCAAGGCCGCGCTCTTTCTCTGTCTCAGCGATCACGAGGGCTACTGCGTGCCGCTGGTCGAGTGCATGTACCTCGGCCTGCCGGTGGTGGCGTATCGCCACCCCGGCGTCGAGTGGACGCTCGGTGGCAGCGGCGTGCTCCTCGACCGCAAGGATCCCGAGACCGTGGCGGCCGCGATGGAGCACGTGCTCACCGATGCCGCGTTTCGCAAGCAGGTGGTGGACGGCCAGAAGAAGCGCCTCGAGGAGCTCTCGCCCACGCGGGTCAAGGCGCGGCTCGCCGAGATCCTGGATCGCGTGCTGGCGCTGCCCGTGCGCAAGCCCAGGATCGCGTTCGTGGTCCAGCGCTACGGTGCCGAGGTGAGCGGCGGTAGCGAGGCGCATTGCCGGCTGGTCGCCGAGCATCTGCGCGACAAGGCCGAGGTCGAGGTGCTCACCACCACCGCGCTCGACTACGAGACCTGGCGCGATCACTTTCCCGCGGGTCCCGCGGAGGTGAACGGCGTGCGCGTGGAGCGCTTCCCGGTGCTGGCGACCCGAGAGTTGGCAAGCTTCTCGGTGCAGAGCGAGCGGTTCTTCGCGGAGCCGGTGCGAACCATCGCGGACGAGGCGCGCTGGATCGTGGAGCAGGGCCCGTTCGCCCCGGCGCTGGTGGATGCCGTCAGCGAGCGCTTCGATCGCGTCGACGCCTTCGTCTTCTTCACGTACCTCTACTACCCGACGGTCCTGGGGCTCTTGCGCGCCGGGCACAAGGGCTTGCTCGTCCCCACCGCCCACGACGAGGTGCCGTTTCACTTCCGCGCCGTCCAGACCGCGCTCAAGCGCGCGGCGGGGATGATCTTCAACACCGAGGAAGAGCGCGCGCTGATCGAAGGCACACAGGGCGGCGCACGCGGGATCGGGATCATCACGGGTGTCGGGATCGAGGAGCCCGAGGGCTACTCGGCGGCGCGGTTTCGCGAGCGCACCGGCATCGAGCGGCCGTTTCTGCTCTACGTGGGGCGGATCAGCGCCGCGAAGGGATGTCTGCAGATCCTCGACTTCTACTCGGTCATGCGCGCGAGCTGGCCCGAGGCACCGGAGCTGGTGTTCATCGGCAAGGGCGACATCGATCTCGAGGGTCGTCCCGGAGTGCACGCCTTGGGCTTCGTCCAGGAGGAGCGCGAGAAGTTCGATGCCCTCGCCGCGGCGATTGCGCTGGTGAATCCGTCGCCGATGGAAAGCCTGTCGATGGTGCTCCTGGAAGCGTGGTTGGCGGGCACGCCCACGCTCGCCAACGCCGCGTGTCCAGCCCTCGTCGGCCAGAGTCGCCGCTCGAAGGCGGGGCTCTGGTACGGCTCGTACGAGGAGTTCGAGGCATTGGTGCGCTTGCTGGCCGGCGACGCGGAGCTGCGCGCGCGCCTCGGCCGCGCGGGTCGCGAGTTCGTTCGCGGCCACTACCACTGGGACCTGATCGTCCACAAATACCTGGTGGCGCTGCGCTACCTCGCGCTCGACGCGCGGGCGCCCGCGGCGGAGGCGGCGTGATGAGCGAAGCGGAACCGGTCCAGCTCACGTCCCTCGACGAATCCTTCGACGAGGCCATGAAGGCGCTGCTCGGTGGGCTCGACGTGCGCGCCGTCACCACGGCCAAGGTGGGCGAGCCGCCCGCCGCCGCGAAGCTCGACCGAGTCTTCGCGTATCTGCGCTCCACGTTCGGCCTCACGGCGCTCGGCGGCGAGGTGCCGAGCGCGCCGGCGCACACGAGCGGCGTCGGCGGATGGATTCGCCGCCTGGCCCGGCGGCTGTTCGTGTCCCGCACCTACCACGCGACGCTGGTGACGGCGCTCGGCGAGCTCGCGGCGCGACAGAGTGCAAGCGAGCAGCGCCTCGAGGCGCTCGCGGCGGCTCAGAGCCTCGCGAACGAGCGCTCGGCGCGCGTCCTCTTCCGGCTCTGGGGCGACTACAACCACCTGGTGCGGGTGGTGCTGAATCACCACGTCAACGAGGTGTTCCAGGCGTTCCAACGGCATTTCCAGGCCTTCGAGGGACACCACACCGCGTTCGAGAAGCACTTCGCGGCGTTCGAGAAGCACTTTCACGCCTTCGAGGGACATCACGGCGCGTTCGAGAAGAACTTTCAGGCGTTCCAGGATCACTTTGCCCAGCAGGCGGCCACCGTCGCCGAGCTGACCGAGGCGCTGCGCAAGCTCGAGCACGCGGTTCACCGGATCGAAGGCCCCCACGACGAGCTGGTGCGCTCGGTGAGCGAGCTGCTCGCGGCGCGCGTGCGGGAAGAGGCGCTGGCGCGGCGCCTCGAGGCGCTGGAGGACGCGCGACGCGGCGGGGAGTCGCCGACGCCGTCGTGAGGATCGGCGCGATCGTCCAGCGCTACGGCACCCGGGTTGCCGGCGGCGCGGAACGGCTCGCCCGCGAGGTCTGCACGCGGCTCGCGGCTCGCGATCCGGTCACCGTCTTCACGACCACCGCCCTCGATTACCTGACCTGGCGAAACGCCTTCGCGCCTGGCGTCGAGACCCTCGACGGCGTGGAGGTGCGGCGTTTCCCGGTGGCGCACGAGCGCGACGCTGCCGAGTTCCGGGCACGCAGCGCTGCACTCTTCGCCGGTCCCGCGACCCTCGACGACGAGCTCGCCTGGATTCGCTCGCAGGGACCCGACTCGCCCGCGCTCTACGCGGCGGTGGCGCGCTCGCGTGACGACTTCGACGCCTGGCTGGTGTTCACGTACCTCTACTCGCCGACGGTCTTCGGCCTGGCCGAGCTCGGGACGCGCGCGGTGTTGGTGCCGCTCGCCCACAACGAGGCGCCGCTCTACCTGCGAATCTTCAAGAACGCGTTTCGCCTGCCAGGCCAGCTCCTCTTCCAAACTCCCGAGGAGCGCGACCTGGTGGAACGCGTGGTGCCGCGCTCGCGAGTCGCTGGCGAGGTGGTGGGCTACGGCGTCGACGCGCGCGCAGGCGACGGCGATTGGCCCTGGCCGCGCTCGGTTCCCGAGGGTCAGCGCTACGCGCTCTACCTGGGTCGGCTCGATCCCTCGAAGGGAGTCGGCGTGCTGGTCGAGCAGTTCCGCGCGTTTCGCGAGCGGCGCGGACCGGCCCTCGCGTTGGTGCTGGCGGGCGAGGTCGCCATGGAGCTGGCGGAGGTCGAAGGCGTGGTTCGACCGGGCTTCGTATCGGAGGAGGAGCGGGAGCGCTTGCTCGCCCACGCGGAGGTGATCGTGCAGCCGTCGCGCTTCGAGAGCTTGTCGATCGTCGCGCTGGAAGCGTGGTCGCACGGGCGGCCGGTGCTCGCGTCGAGCGGCTCGGACGTGCTGGTGGGGCAGATCGAACGCAGCGGCGGCGGCTTCGTCTACGCGGACGGCGACGAGCTCGCGGCGCTTCTCGATCGGCTCCTTGCCGCCGACGCGGCGTTCGCGCGCGCCGGCGGCGCCGGCCAGCATTACGTGCGGGCCACGTGCTCCTGGGACGTCGTGATCGATCGCTATCGGGCCGCCCTCGAGCACGTCGCGGCGCGTTCGGCGCGCAGCGGGCGGGAAGGCGGGCGAGAAAATTGACGACCACCGGGACGGATGGTAGATAGCGCGCGGCATCACACCGGAGGCGCCCGGTGCTCGGGTTCGCCGCGCGGGTTTCGGCCCGACCTCGCTTCCCTTCGGGGAAGGAGGTTTTTTTTTAACCTGAGTGCCGTCTGAGCAGGGACGGATGACCGAGACCAACCCCAAGCGGCGGCGCATGCCGACGGGCTACCGAATCGCCCGCACGCTCGTGGATTCGCGTGGGATCGAGGCAGCCCTCGATGCGCTCGCGAGCCAGATCCGCGGACGAAACCCGGAGCCGGGGCGGTTGGCGCTGATCGGCGTGCGGCGCGGCGGCGTCCACCTCGCGCAGCGGCTGGCGAGACGCCTGAGCACGCCCGGGCACGAGGTCCCCATCGGCGTCGTCGACATCACGCTCTACCGCGACGACCTGGATCGCGTGGGCGCGAACCCGATCGTCGGCCCGACCGAGATCCCGTTCGAGATCGAAGGCATCACGGTGGTGCTGGTCGACGACGTGCTCTACACCGGCCGCACCATCCGCGCCGCGCTCGACGCGCTGCTGGATTACGGTCGTCCGCGCTGCGTGCAGCTCGCGGTGCTGGTCGACCGCGGCCATCGCGAGCTTCCGATCCAGGCGGACTACGTGGGACAGCGCATCGAGACCCGCCCGGACGAGCAGGTCGAGGTGCTGCTCGTGGAGGAGGGCGGCGACGACAGCGCCGTGCTGCTCGAGCGGCAGCCGGGTGCGGGGGGCGCGGGCCATGCGTGAGCGAGGGATCGTCGGGAGGGCGCCGGCTTCCCAGGTTCCGCTCGATTTCGGCAGCGGCGAGGCCCACCCTCCGCTGCTCGGGCGCCACATGCTCGGGCTGGAAGGCCTGAGCCGCGAGCAGATCCTCGGCGTGCTCGACGTCGCGCGGAGCATGAAGGAGGTCTCGGAGCGGCCGGTCAAGAAGGTTCCCACCCTGCGGGGCAAGACCATCGTCTGCCTCTTCCAGGAGCCGTCCACCCGAACTCGCGCGAGCTTCGAGATCGCGGCCAAGCGCCTCTCGGCCGACACCATCAACGTCGGCGGCTCGAGCTCGAGCTCGACCAAGGGCGAGACGCTGCTGGACACCGCGCTCAACCTGGAGGCGATGCGCCCGGACGCGATCGTCGTGCGTCACTCGGAGTCGGGGGCGTGCCATTTCCTGGCGCGTCGGGTCGAGTGCGCGGTGGTGAACGCGGGAGACGGTGCCCACGAGCATCCCAGTCAGGCGCTGCTCGATCTCTTCACGATGCAGGAGCGGCTGGGCTCGCTCGAGGGGCTCAAGGTCGCGATCGTGGGTGATCTGCTCCACAGCCGCGTGGTGCGCTCGAACCTGATCGGTCTCAAGGCGGTGGGCGCCGAGGCCCACGTGTGCGGCCCCGGCACGCTGATCTCGTCGCACTTCGAGGGCTACGGAGCGCGCGTGCATCGGCGCATCGAGCCCGCCATCGAGGGCGCCGACGTGATCATGATGCTGCGCATCCAACGCGAGCGTCAGGGCGCGAGCACGATCCCCTCGTTGCGCGAGTACGCTCGCTTCTACGGGCTCTCGCGGCAGCGGGTGGCGCTGGCCAAGCCGGACGTGCTCATCATGCACCCCGGTCCCATGAACCGCGGCGTGGAGATCTCCCCGGAGGTCGCCGACGGCCCGTATTCGGTGATCCTCGACCAGGTCACGAACGGAGTCGCGGTGCGAATGGCGCTGCTCTATCTCTTGGTCGCGCGAGGATCCGATGCGCCTCGTGGTTGAAGGTGGGCTGGTGATCGATCCCGCGTCGCGGCTCGAAGCGCGGCGCGACGTGGTGATCGAGGACGGCAAGATCGCGGCGTTGACCGCGCCGGGCGAGGTTCAGGCGGCGGATGCGCGGATCGACGCCTCCGGTGCGTGGGTCATCCCGGGGCTCGTGGACATGCACGTCCACCTGCGCGAGCCGGGCGAGGAGCACAAGGAAACCATCGGCAGTGGCACCCGTGCCGCGGCGGCGGGGGGCGTCACCACCGTCGCCTGCATGGCGAACACGGCGCCGGTCAACGACAACGCGGCGGTCACCGACTACATCCTCCGCAAGGCGCGCACCGAGGGCGTGGTGAACGTGCTGCCGATCGGCGCCGTGACCCGCGGGCTCAAGGGCGAGGAGCTCGCGGACCTGGGCGAGCTCGCCGAGGCCGGCTGCGTCGCGTTCTCCGACGATGGTCAGCCGGTCATGAACTCGCGCCTCGCGCGCCACGCCCTCGAATACGCGCGCTCGTTCGAACGGCTGGTGATCTCGCATTGCGAGGACCGGAACCTCACCCGCGGCGGCGCGATGAACGAAGGGGAGCTCTCGGTGCGGCTCGGGCTCGGCGGCATGCCGACGGTGGCCGAGGACATCATGGTGGCGCGCGACGTGGCGCTCGCGGCCTACACCGGCTCGCGGGTCCACATCGCGCATCTTTCGACGGCTGGCGCCGTGGACATCGTGCGGCGCGCCAAGCGCTCGGGGATCGCGGTGACCGCGGAGGCGACGCCGCATCACTTCACGCTCACCGAGGAAGCCGTGGGGGAGTACGACACTCACGCCAAGATGAACCCGCCGCTGCGCGCGCGACGCGATCGCGAGGCGCTGCTCGCAGGTCTCGCCGACGGCACCATCGACGCGATCGCCACCGATCACGCGCCCCACGACGCCACTTGCAAGCACGTCGAGTTCGGCCTCGCCGCGTTCGGCATCGTCGGGCTCGAGACCGTCGTGCCGCTCACGCTGGAGCTGGTGCGCACGGGCGTGCTCACGCGCCTGCGGGCGATCGAGCTCTTGGCGCTGGGCGCGGCTCGGGTGCTGGGAGTCGCGAAAGGGACGCTGGCGGTGGGTGCCGAGGCCGACCTGGTGATCGTGGACCCCGAGCGCGAATGGGTGGTGCCGGTGGACGGGCTCAAGAGCAAGTCGCGCAACAGCCCCTTCACCGACTGGAAGCTGCGCGGGCAAGTGCTCACGACGCTGGTGGGCGGACGCGTGGTGCACGCGCTCGCGCCCGCAGACGTGGAGCCGGCGTGAAGGGAAAGGGAAAACCGATGACGCGGGCGAACCGCCCACTCAAGCTGGCGCTGGCCGACGGCACGGTCCTCGAAGGTCGGGGATTCGGCGCCGAGATCGAGTCCGGCGGAGAGCTGGTCTTCAACACCGGCCTGACCGGCTATCAGGAGGTGCTGACCGACCCCTCCTATCGTGGACAGATCGTCGCGATGACGTACCCACACATCGGCAACGTGGGCGTGAACCCCGAAGACATGGAGTCCTCGAAGGTCCACCTCGCGGGCTTCGTGGTTCACGAGCTGAGCCCGGTGGCGAGCAACTGGCGCTCGCGCCAGGACCTCGACTCGTGGCTCGCCGAGCAGGGCGTGGTCGGCATCGAGGGCATCGACACCCGCAGCCTGACGCGCAAGCTGCGTGAATCGGGCTGCCTGATGGCGGTGATCGGCTCCGGCTCGGAGTCGGGCGACACGCTCGTGGATCGCGCTCGCGCGCTACCGGGGCTCGAGGGGCGCGATCTGGTCGCGGAGGTGACCGCGCCGGCCGTGTTCCCGTGGACGCAAGGGGGCTGGGAGCTCGGTCGCGGCTACGTCGAGGCGAGCGGCGGCATGGATGCGGCGCCGCACGTGGTCGCGTTCGACTTCGGCATCAAGTACAACATCCTGCGCCGGCTGGTCGCAACGGGATTCCGCGTCACGGTGGTGCCGGCGAGCACCAGCGCCGATCGGGTGCTGGCCCTCGAGCCGGATGGGATCTTTCTCTCGAACGGTCCAGGCGATCCGGCGGGCGTGCCCTACGTGGTGAAGACGGTGCGCGAGCTGATGGGCAAGCGACCGATCTTCGGGATCTGTCTCGGCCACCAGATCCTCGGGCTCGCGCTGGGCGGAGAGACGTACAAGCTGCGCTTCGGTCACCACGGGATCAACCATCCGGTTCGCGACGAGTCGACGGGCAAGGTGGAGATCACGTCGCAGAACCACAACTTCTGCGTGGACGTTCGATCGCTCAAGGGCCGCGCGGTGGTGACGCACGTGAACCTCAACGACCAGACCGTGGAAGGGCTCGAGGTCCCGGACGCGAGCTTGTTCTCGGTGCAATACCATCCGGAGGCGTCTCCGGGTCCCCACGATGCGGGCTATCTCTTCCGCCGCTTTCTCACCCGAGTCGAGGCGTCGCGAGCGGCCCGCTGACTCGCCGGAAGCAGGCGCATCGAGCGATCCCGAGACATGCAGATGGCCACGCCGGCGCGCGCTCGAGGCTTGACTCTGGGCATTCGACCCCCGAGCGTGGCGAGCCGCCGAGAGGGTTGGCCCTCACGAAAACCACGCTTTTCGCCGGGTGAGGGCTCGAGAAGCCGCCCGGGAAAAACATCGCGACTGAACGAGGAGTGAGTCGGTGCCGCGTCGAGACGACCTGAAGTCGGTGCTGATCCTGGGTTCCGGGCCGATCGTGATCGGCCAGGCCTGCGAGTTCGACTATTCGGGCACGCAAGCCGTGAAGGCCATCCGCGAGGAAGGCATTCGCGTGGTGCTGCTCAACTCGAACCCCGCCACGATCATGACCGATCCCGAGTTCGCGGATCGAACCTACGTCGAGCCGCTCACGCCGGAAGTGGTCGAACGCATCCTGGAGATCGAGCGTCCCACGGCGCTCCTGCCCACGCTCGGTGGGCAGACCGCGCTCAATCTGGCGGTGGCCGTGGCCAAGCGCGGCTCACTGGCGCGGCTCGGCGTCGAGCTCATCGGGGCCACGGTCGAGGTGATCGACAAGGCCGAGGACCGGCAGCTCTTCAAGGAGGCGATGACGCGCATCGGCCTCGAGGTCCCGCAGAGCCGCTACGTGACGAGCCTCGAGGAGGGGCGGGCGGCGGCGGACGCGCTCGGTTTCCCGGCGATCATCCGACCCTCGTTCACGCTCGGCGGATCCGGCGGAAGCATCGCGTTCAATCGCGAGGAGCTGGATCGGCTGGTCGCGTGGGGGCTGCAGGCGAGCCCGGTTCACTCGGTGCTGATCGAGGAATCGGTGCTCGGCTGGAAGGAGTTCGAGCTCGAGGTGATGCGCGACCGGAAGGACAACGTCGTCATCGTCTGCTCGATCGAGAACTTCGACCCGATGGGGGTCCACACCGGCGACTCGATCACGGTGGCGCCGGCGCAGACGCTCACCGACAAGGAGTACCAGGGGCTGCGCGACGCGGCGATCCGAATCATCCGCGAGATCGGCGTCGAGACCGGTGGCTCGAACATCCAGTTCGCGGTGTCGCCCGAGACCGGCCGGGTGGTGGTGATCGAGATGAACCCGCGGGTGTCGCGCTCCTCGGCGCTGGCGTCGAAGGCCACCGGATTCCCGATCGCGAAGATCGCCGCGAAGCTCGCCATCGGCTACACGCTCGACGAGATCCCGAACGACATCACGCGCGAGACGCCGGCCTGCTTCGAGCCCACCATCGATTACGTGGTGACCAAGATCCCGCGTTTCGCCTTCGAGAAGTTTCCCGGCGCCAAGCCCGACCTCGGCCCGCAGATGAAGTCGGTGGGCGAGGCGATGGCGATGGGGCGGACCTTCAAGGAATCGCTGTCGAAGGCCGTGCAGTCACTCGAGATCGGCCGCCTCAAGCTCACCGGCCCCGACGATTCGCCCATCGCGCTCGAGACGCGATTGCGCGAGCCGCAGGCCGACCGGCTGTGGGCGATCGCCGAGGCGATGGCCGAAGGCATGAGCCTCGAGCGCATCCACGAGCTCACCGCGATCGATCCGTGGTTCCTGGATCAGATGCTCGCCGTGGTCGTGGCCGAGACCTCGCTCGCGACCGCCGGCAACGTACCGATCGAGCGCGCGACCGCCGACGAGCTGCGCGGCTGGAAGGCGCTCGGGCTCTCCGACGTGGTCATCGCCGAGCGGCTGGGTTGCTCGGCTGCCGAGGTGCGCGCGCGCCGCAAGGCGCTGGGGGTCGAGCCGACCTTCCTGCGGGTGGACACCTGCGCTGCCGAGTTCGAGGCGCACACGCCGTATCTCTACTCGACCTACGAGGACCGCTGCGAGGCACAGCCGACCGACCGCAAGAAGGTGATGATCCTGGGCGGCGGCCCGAACCGGATCGGGCAGGGCATCGAGTTCGACTATTGCTGCGTGCACGCGGCGTTCGCGCTTCGCGAGGACGGGTTCGAGACCATCATGGTCAACTGCAACCCGGAGACCGTGAGCACCGACTACGACACCTCGGACCGCCTCTATTTCGAGCCGCTCACCTTCGAGCACGTGATGAACATCGTCGACCGCGAGCGGCCGAGCGGTGTGATCGTCCAGTTCGGTGGGCAGACGCCGCTCAGGCTCGCGGTGGCGCTCGAGAAGGCGGGCGTCCCGATCGTCGGGACGTCGCCGGACTCGATCGATCGCGCCGAGGACCGCGAGCGCTTCCACGAGCTGCTCGAGCGCTTGCGGCTGGATCAGCCGCCGGGCGGAACGGCGCGCTCGCGCGACGAGGCGCTGGCGGTCGCGGACGGGCTCGGCTACCCCGTGCTGGTGCGGCCGTCGTACGTGCTCGGCGGCCGCGCGATGACGATCGTCTACGAGCGGCGCAACCTCGAGCGCTTCATGCAGGAGGCGATCCGCGCGGCACCCGAGCATCCGGTGCTGATCGACCATTTCCTGGAGGACGCGATCGAGGTCGACGTCGACGCGATCTGCGACGGCAAGGACGTCTTCGTCGCCGGCGTGCTCGAGCACATCGAGCACGCGGGCGTGCACTCCGGTGACAGCGCCATGTGCCTGCCGCCGCACTCGCTGCCGCCTTCGGTGGTGGCCGAGGTCGAGCGTCAGACCCGGGCGCTCGCCCTCGAGCTGGGCGTGCGCGGCCTGATGAACGTTCAGTTCGCGATCCAGGGCGAGCGGATCTTCATCCTCGAGGTGAACCCGCGCGCCTCGCGCACCGTGCCGTTCATCAGCAAGGCGATCGGCATCCCGCTGGCGAAGGTCGCGGCGCGGATCATGCTGGGCCAATCGCTGGCCGCGCAGGGAATCGGCGAGCGGCCGACGCTCGCGCATGCGTTCGTGAAGGAGTCGGTCTTCCCGTTCGTGAAGTTCCCCGGGGTCGACACGTTGCTCGGCCCCGAGATGCGTTCCACCGGCGAGGTGATGGGGATCGGCAAGAGCTTCCCGCTCGCCTTCGCCAAGGCCCAGCTCGGCGCCGGCAGCCTCTTGCCGCGCGGCGGCACCGTGTTCGTGAGCGTGCGCGACGAGGACAAGCCCGGGCTGGTGGCGACCGCGCGCAAGCTTCAGGCGCGGGGCTTCAAGATCATCGCGACGGGCGGCACCCAGGAATACCTGGCCGCGCAGGGCGTCGACGCCGTGCGCGTGAACAAGGTCACCGAGGCGCGTCCGCACGTCGTCGACGCGATCCGGGATGGACGCGTCGATCTGGTCATCAACACACCGCAGGGAGGGCAGTCCCTCGCGGACAGCTTCTCGATCCGGCGCACCGCGCTCGAGCGAGGAATTCCACTCGTCACGAGCCTGACCGCCGCCCATGCCACCGCCGACGCCATCGAGGCGCTCGAGCGAGGCGAGCAGGGCGTGGTCGCGCTGCAGGACTTGCACGCGGTGCTCGGCAACGCACGTTCCGGAGGACGGTGATGGCGGATGGAAAGGTTCCGATGACGCCCGAGGGCCACGAGGCCCTCAAGCGCGAGCTGCAACGCCTCAAGTCGGAGGAGCGGCCGCGGGTGATCCGTGCCATCGAGGAGGCGCGTGGGCACGGTGATCTCTCGGAGAACGCCGAGTACGACGCGGCGAAAGAGCGCCAGGGCTTCATCGAGGCGCGAATCCGCGACCTCGACGACAAGCTCGCCCGCGCCGAGGTCATCGATCCCAGCAAGCACAAGGGAGAGCGGGTGGTGTTCGGCGCCACGGTGCACCTCGAGGACATGGCGAGCGGCGATCGCGTGACGTATCGCATCGTCGGCGAGGACGAGGCGGACCTCGCGGTGGGGAAGATCTCCGTCACCTCGCCGGTGGCGCGAGCGTTGATCGGATCCGAGGAAGGTGACGAGGTGACGGTGCGCGTGCCGAGCGGAACCCGCAAGCTCGGCATCCTGAAGATCGAGTTCGTGTGAGACGCGGGATGGGACCATCGTGCGCGCACTGCCGCGGCGAGTCGCTTGAAAGGCCGCGGCGGCGTGCAATAGCTTGGGTCTGAATCCTCGGAAGCGTGCGCATGCCGGCCGCGATGTGCGCGGCCGGCTTGGCTTTTCCGGGGCCGAACGAGGACTGCAATGACGGATTTTCCACGCATCGACCGCCTGCCGACCTACGTCTTCGCGGAGGTCAACGACCTCAAGATGAAGGCCCGTCGACGCGGCGAGGACATCATCGATCTCGGGATGGGGAACCCGGATCAGCCCACGCCCCAGCACATCGTGGACAAGCTGATCGAGGCGGCCGCCAAGGGACGCAACAATCGCTACTCGATCTCGCGCGGCATCCCGAATCTGAGGCGGGCGATCGCCGAGCATTACGAGGAGCAATACGGCGTCCAGATCGACGCCGAGACCGAGGCCATCGCCACGATGGGCGCCAAGGAGGGTCTCTTCCACCTGATCCTCGCCGGTACCGGCCCGGGCGACGCCGTGCTCGTGCCCACGCCCAACTACCCGATTCACAGCTACGCGGCGGTGATCGCCGGCGCCGAGCTGGTGACCGTGCCGCTGCTCGCGGGCGTGGACGACTTCTTCGACCGGCTGCGCAGCGCCTTCGAGCGCCATTGGCCGCGCCCCAAGTTCGTGATCCTCTCGTTCCCGAACAACCCGACCACGAAGGTCGTGGATCTCGATTTCTTCGAGCGCGTGGTGCGCTTCGCCACCGACCAGAAGACCTGGGTGATCCACGATTTCGCGTACGCGGATCTCGGTTTCGACGGCTACCGGCCGCCCAGCTTCCTGCAGGTCCCGGGTGCGAAGAAGGTCGGTGTCGAGTTCTACTCGCTCTCGAAGAGCTTCAACATGCCGGGCTGGCGCGTCGCCTTCTGCCTCGGCAACCGTGAGCTCGTCGGCGTCCTGGGGCGGCTCAAGAGCTACATCGATTACGGGATCTACCAGCCAGTCCAGATCGCCGCGACGGTGGCGCTGCGCGGCCCGAAGGAATGCATCACCGAGATCTGCGAGCTCTACCGTCACCGCCGCGACGTCCTCATCCAGGGCCTCGCGCGGGCCGGGTGGGCGGTCGAGCCGCCCAAGGCCACGATGTTCGTGTGGGCGCCGATCCCGGCGCAGTACCAGGCCTTGGGCAGCGTCGAGTTCGCCAAGCTGCTGCTGCGCGAGGCGAAGGTGGCGGTGTCGCCAGGGGTCGGATTCGGGCCCGACGGCGAGGGCTTCGTGCGCTTCGCCCTGGTCGAGAACGACCAGCGGACGCGCCAGGCCACGCGCAGCATCCGCGCGATGTTCCAGGGCACGGTGGTCGACGCGGAGGCGCCGCTTTCCGTCGGGGCCAGTGCATGAGCACGATCGGTGTCGGTGTTCTGGGCTTCGGCACGGTCGGGGCGGGTGTCGTCCAGCTGATCCAGGAGCGCCGCGAGCTGATTCGCGGACGCACGGGCATCGACGTCCGGCTGCGCTGGGTCGCGGACCCCGACACCCAGCGGCAGCGCCCGGTGGCGCTGCGCGACGCACCGCTCATCGCCGATGCCAGCGCTCGCCTCGCGGATCCGGACGTCCAGGTCGTCGTCGAGCTGATCGGCGGCATCGAGCCGGCGCGGCGGCTGATCCTCGCGGCGATCGAGGCCGGCAAGCACGTGGTCACGGCCAACAAGGCGCTGCTCTCGCGCCACGGCGCCGAGATCTTCGCCGCCGCGCGCGCCCGCGGCGTGCGCGTGTCGTACGAGGCGGCGGTCGCGGGTGGCATCCCGATCCTGCGCTCGATCCGCGACGGCTTCACGGCGAACCGAATCGACGCCGTCTACGGCATCATCAACGGCACCGCCAACTACATCCTCACGCGCATGGACGAGGAGGGCGAGGCGTTCGCCGACGTGCTGCGCGACGCGCAGCGTCTCGGTTACGCCGAGGCCGATCCGAGCTACGACGTCGACGGGCTCGACGCCGCGCACAAGCTGGTGCTGCTGGTGCACCTGGCGCTCGATCGCTGGATCACGCTCGACGACTTCTACGTCGAGGGCATCCGCTCGATCGATCCGATCGACATCCACTACGCCCGCGAGTTCGGGCTGCGCATCAAGCTGCTCGCGATCGCGAAGCAGACGCCGAGCGGCATCGAGGCGCGCGTGCACCCGACGATGGTGCCCACGCGTCACCTGCTCGCCGACGTGCGCGGCAACTTCAACGCCGTGTTCGTGGTCGGCGATGCGGTCGGCCCAACGCTTCACACGGGGCAGGGCGCGGGCATGCTGCCGACCGCGAGCGCGGTGCTCGGCGACGTGCTCGACGTCGTACGGCTGGCGCCGCCGCGCGCCGACGGCGAGGGTGTCTGTCGCGAGCAGCGCGGCACGGTGATCCCCTTCGGCGACCTGGTGGTGCCGTACTACTTGCGATTCTCGGTGCTCGATCGGCCGGGGGTGCTGAGCAAGATCTCGGGGGTGCTCGGCGAGCACGACATCTCGATCGCGTCGGTGATGCAGCCCGAGCGCAAGCACGGCCAGCCGGTGCCGATCGTGATGCGGAGCCACGAGGCGCACGAGCGCAACGTGCGCGCCGCGTTCGAGGCCATCGCCCGCTTCGACGTGGTGACGGAACCGCCGCGGCTGATCCGTATCGAGACCGGCCTGGGGAACGAATCGTGAGACGCACGCTCGCGCTCGAGCTGGTTCACGCGACCGAGTCGGCGGCGATCGCCGCGGCCCGCAGGATGGGACGCGGCGAGGAGCAAGCGACGTTCCTCGCCGCATTCGAGGCGATGCACGCCGCGCTGGCCGCTGCGCGCATCCCGGGGCACGTGGTGGTGGGTCCGGCGGAAGCCGACGTCCCGCACGAGCTCGAGCTGGGTGGCGATCGCGACGGCGCGAACGACGCCGAGGGAGACGGACGCGTCGAGCTCACCGCGATCCCGCTCGAGGGTACCGGTGCGTGCGCCGCTGGCGACCCCAACGCGCTCAGCGTGGTGGTGGCCACCGGCGCGGGTGCCACGCGCCGCGTACCAGCGGTCTACATGGACAAGATCGCGGTGCGCCCCGGTGCCGTGGGCGTGGTCGACATCACCGCGCCGCCTGCCGAGAACTTGAATCGGATCGCCAAGGCGCTCGGCACCCGGGTCGCCGAGCTCACGGTGGCGATCCTGGACCGACCTCGGCATCGCGATCTCATTCGCAAGGTCCGCGAGTGCGGAGCCCGCATCCGGCTCATCAAGGACGGCGACGTGAGCGCCGCGCTCGCGACGCTGATTCCGAGCTCGGGCATCGATGTCCTGCTGGGGATCGGCGGCGCCCTCCAGGGGATGATCGCCGCGACCGCGTTGCGCTGCGGGGGCGGAGACATCCAGGCGCGTTTCCTCGCCGCGGACGCCGAGGAGCGCGCCGCCATCGAGGCCGCGGGCTTCGGCGGTCCGGAAACCATCCTCACTCCCGACAGCTTCTCGACCGGCGACGCCATCGTGGCGGCAACCGGCGTCACGCTCGGCGACGCGTTGCGCGGCGTGCGTCTCTCCGGTGGACGCGCCGTGACCCATTCCATGGTGGTGCGCGGCGAGACCGGAACGCTGCGCTTCATCGAGTCCCACGTTCGCCTCGACGCGTTCGATCAATCGCGGGAAGCGGGGCGCTCGTGAGCGTCCCGGGCGGTCCCGGGTTGCCGGCACGAACGGCCGAGGTGCCCGGTCCCGCGCCCCGGCGACACGGGCGCGGATCGCAGCGCTCGGACCGCCGAGGCCCCGGCTGTTGCGCGGTTCGGGCGGCGCGACGCATCGAATGCTTGCGGCGCTCGGAAACGCGGAGATAAAGTCACCCGTCTGCCTGTCGACTCCCCCTGCATGGTCATCATCTGCCCGAACTGCAACGCGCGATTTCGGATCGATACTTCCGGAATCAAGCTCGAACGTTTCAAAGTCCGCTGTCCGAAGTGCTCCGACGCGATCGTCGTCGAGAATCCTCCCGAGGTGGAGGTCCCGGTGGCGCTCGAGGACGGTGGCTCGGCCGCGCCCACTCCCGTGCGCGCACCGGCGCCGAGCGCCCCGCCAGCCGCCGCTGCGGCGCCAGGTCGTGAGGACGTCGAGCCGAGCACCCGTGCGCTCGGCACGGTGGAGGACGAGCCGCCCACCGATCGCGTGGGGGCACCACCGGACGACGAGTCCGACCGCACGCGAACCGCGGAGATCGACCCGCGCTGGGCGGAAGAGCCGAGCACGGACGATCTGCTCGCGAGCTCGGCGGCCGCCACGCCCGCCGCACCGCAGCCGGATGGGAACGTGCGGATCGCGACTCGCCGGAAGGACACCGGTCCGGTCACGGGCGCCGTCGAGGCCGAAGAGCGCACCAAGGAGCCGAAGGACACGATCGAGGGCGTGCGCGCGGAGCTGAACGAGCGCTTCGACGCGCTGATGAAGCAGAACTACTTCGAGCTCTTGAGCGTCACGAAGGACGCCGCGGCCGACGAGGTCAAGGCGGCCTACTTCAAGCTCGCGAAGAAGTACCACCCCGATCGTTACGTCTCGCACTTCTCGGACGAGGAGATGCGCCGCCTTCTCGAGGTCTCCTCGCGTCTCAACCTGGCGTTCAACGAGCTGCGCGACCCCGATCGGCACAAGCAGTACGTCCTCAAGATCACCCAGCCGGAACGCTACGAGAAGCAGCAGAGCGCCAATCGGGTGATGGAAGCGATGATGCAGTACGAGAAGGGCAAGGTGCTCTTCAACAAGCAGAACTTCCCCGAGGCGCTCAAGTGCTTCGAGTGGGCGATCGAGCTGCACGCCACCGAGGCCGAGTACCACTACATGGTGGGGCAAGCCTGCCTGCGCGCCAGCGAAGGCGTGAAGCCGGACTACGAACGAATCCTTTCCGCGCTCGAGAAGGCCGCGGATCTGCAGCCGCAGACGGCCAAGTACCACCTGGGCTTGGGCTACTACTGGAAGCTGCGGGGCGAGACCAAGCGCGCCATGCGCTACTTCAAGAACGTGAAGGAGCTCGACCCCAAGCACCACGAAGCGAACCGCGAGATCCGGCTCTATCTGGACCGCAAGCGCAAGGCAGAGGAGAAGGAGTCCGCGTCCGGGAAGCTCAAGAAGCTTTTCGGCTCCGGAAAGAAGTAGACATCGGGATCGGGCGTCGGACCACGCTCGCGGCGTGGTCCGCGGCAGTGCTCGACGGCGTCCGCGTTAGCGAAAAGGGCTGGGGATGTCCAAAGTCATCGGCATCGACCTCGGAACCACGAACTCGGTCGTGGCCGTCGTCGAGCACGACGAGGTCAAGATCCTTCCGAACTCGGAAGGGCAGCGCGTAACGCCGTCCGTGGTCGCGATCACCGACACCGGAGATCGGTTGATCGGCGAGCTCGCCAAGCGCCAGGCCATCACCAACTCGCGCAACACCGTCTCCGCGGTGAAGCGATTCATCGGCCGTCCGTTCGCGTCGACGGAGGTCGAGCGGGCGCGCGCGTACGCGCCCTACGAGGTTCGCCGCGCCGAGAACGGAGACGTGCGCATCGTGCTGCAGGACGTCGAGTACAGCCCGGAAGAGATCTCGGCGATGATCCTGATGAAGCTCAAGTCCGCCGCCGAGGAATACCTGGGCGAGGAGGTCACCGACGCGGTGATCACGGTGCCGGCCTATTTCGACGACCGGCAACGGCAATCCACCAAGGACTCGGGCAAGATCGCGGGCCTCAACGTGCTGCGCATCATCAACGAGCCGACGGCGGCGGCGCTCGCGTACGGGATCCAGAAGAAGTCGAAGGAGACCGTCGCGGTCTACGACCTCGGCGGCGGCACCTTCGACATCTCGGTGCTCGAGCTCTCGGAGGGCGTCTTCGAGGTCAAGGCGACCCGCGGTGACACCTACCTCGGCGGCGAGGACTTCGACCGGCGCGTCATGGACTGGATGATGCGGCGATTCCAGGACGATACCGGGATCGAGCTCGCCGGCGATCCCGTCGTGTTGCAGCGCCTCAAGGAAGCGGCGGAGCGGGCCAAGATCGAGCTCTCGACGGTGGTCGAGACCACCATCAACCTGCCGTTCATCGCCGCCGACGAGTCCGGCCCGCGCCACCTCGAGTACGTGCTCACGCGCGCCGAGTTCGACAACCTCGTCCGCGACCTCGTCGAGCAGACGCTGGTACCGTGCCAGCAATGCCTCGAGGACGCCGGCCTCACCGTCGACGACATCGACAGCCTGATCCTCGTGGGTGGCCAGACGCGAACGCCTCAGGTGCAGGAGGCGGTCAAGGAGTTCTTCCAGCGCGTTCCGCTCAAGGGCATCAACCCGGACGAGGTGGTGGCAGCCGGCGCCTCGATCCAGGGCGGCGTGATCCGCGGCGCGGTGGAAGACACCGTGCTGCTCGACGTGATTCCGCTGTCGCTCGGTGTCGAGACCTTCGGCGGCGTCTTCACCAAGGTCATCGAGCGCAACACCACCATCCCCACGCGCGTGTCGCGGCTCTTCTCCACCGCGGAAGACAACCAGGACTTCGTGCGTGTTCACATCCTGCAAGGCGAGCGCGAGATGGCCGAGCACAACCGCTCGCTCGGCATCTTCGAGCTTTACGGCATCCCACCCCAGCCGCGCGGCGTGCCGCAGATCGAGGTGATCTTCGAGGTCGATCACAACGGCATCCTCGGCGTCACCGCGCGTGACCGTGGCACGGGACGCCAGCATGCGATCCGCATCTCGGGCGCATCGGGCCTCTCGAGCGACGAGATCTCGCGGATGGTGCAGGATGCGGAGAACTACCGCGAGGCCGACGCCGAGCGTCGCGAGCGGGCGCGAGTTCGCAACTCGATCTCGAACCTCGTCTATCAATGCCAGCGCACCTTGGCGGAGCGGCGCGACGAGCTGGACGGCGAGAAGCGCAGCCAGCTCGAGGACGCCGTGCGCGAGCTCGAGGCGGTCCGCGACGATCCGGACGCGCCGATCGAGGTGCTCATCCGGCGACGCGACCAGATCCTCGACGTCATTCGCGATGCGATGAACTGAAGCACGCGCGACGCGGACTTCGACCACGCCGTCTCCACGACCGCGCGTCGTGGAGACGCTCAACGATCACTGCACCCCGGGCACGGCCTGCCGCCGCGCTCGTCCGGAGGCGGTCATGTCGGAAGCCAGCACGTCACCGCTCGTCACGCTCGAACGCCAAGGCGCGATCGCGCGAATCACCATCCAGCGTCCCAAGGCGTTGAACGCGCTCAACTCGACCGTCCTGCGCGAGCTCGACGCGTGCGTCGCCGAGCTCGAGCGCGATGCGGACACGCGAGTCGTGATCGTGTGCGGCTCGGGTGACCGCAGCTTCGTCGCAGGTGCGGACATCGCCGAGATGGTCGGGCTCGGCGCGGAACAGGCGCGCGACTTCGCGACCCAGGGCCAGCGCGTGTTCTCGCGACTCGAAGCGCTGCCGCAGATGGTGATCGCGGAAGTGCAGGGCTTCGCGCTGGGCGGCGGGCTCGAGCTGGCGATGGCGTGCGATTGGATGATCGCCTCCTCGAAGGCGCTCTTCGGCCAGCCCGAGATCGATCTCGGGATCATCCCGGGATTCGGTGGAACACAGCGGCTGTCACGGCGAATCGGCGCGGCGCGCGCACGCGACCTCATCGCCACCGGTCGGCGCATCGGTGCGGAGGAAGCGCGCAGCATCGGCCTCGTCGATCAGGTGCACGCACCGGAGGCGTTGCGCGGCGCCGTCGAGGCGCTGGCGGCGACGCTGGCGGCGAAGGCACCGCTGGCGCTGCGCGCGGCCAAGCGCGCGATCGCCGAGGGCGTCGACACGGATCTCGCCTCGGGGCTCGCGATCGAGGCGCGCTCGTTCGGCGACTGCTTCGGCACCGAGGACGCGCGCGAAGGGCTGCGCGCGTTTCTCGAGAAGCGCCCCGCCGAGTTCCGCGGACGCTGACGGAGCCGCCGCGGCGCGCGTCCACAGAGGCGGTGAGCCGCGATTCACCGCGCTCGCTCGAACGCGCCGGGCTCAGTTGCGGCGACGAATCACCGTCACGGTGCGCATCCGATAGATCGGCGCGCCGTTCTCGTCGGATCCCGTGGTCTCGGTGACGATGAAGTCCATGGCGCCCGAGCGCCCGGACTTCTCGTAGACGTCGACGAGCTCGGCCTGCACCGTCACGCGATCGCCCGCAACCAGCGGTCGCGCGTAGGAAAATCGCTGCTCGCCGTGGAGCACGTCGCGCCAGTCGATGGCCAGCGACGCGCGCACGTCGCTCCCCGGGCGCAGCGTGAAGGCGAAGGTCGGTGGCGCAACCAGCGAGCGGAAGCCGCGGGCGCGCGCCTGCACCTCGTCGTGATAGAGCGGGTTGTGATCGCCAATTGCCTCGGCAAATCGGCGAATTGCGCCCTTCTCGATGTCGTGCGTCGCCGCTTCGGAGCGCACCCCGCGGACGTTCGGGTCGAGCATTTTCCGCTTCTCCTGGGCACCGCACCGCACCCCTCGTCGGGGGCGCCCCAGGCTCGAGCCCGCGCCCCCGCAGGAGGACAGTCGTTTTCCCCCAAGTTTTCCGTTGCTTACGCCGAACCGTTTCGCTTAAGATGCAACGTGCTGGCGGGCGACGCAAGCGCTCGGCGGGAGGAAGGATGACCAAGGACGATCTCGTTCTCCTCATCCATGAACGAACCGGATTCTCGAAGGTCGAGTCGGCCGAGATTCTCGAGGAGATCCTCAACTTGTTGAAGGAGCGCCTCGCCGACGGCGACCACGTCAAGCTGAGTGGTTTCGGTAAGTTCCAGGTGAGCCACAAGCGTGCGCGCAAGGGCCGCAACCCGATCACGGGCAAAGAGATCGAGATCAGCGCGCGCCGCGTGTTGACCTTCAAGCCGAGCCAGAAGTTGCGCAAGGCGCTGAATCACTGAGAGTTTCCGCCCGGCCGAGCCACATCCCCGACGGCTCGCGGCCGCGAGCGTGTGAGCCGTCGTTGGCGCCCCGGTACTCGACAACCCGGACTCGTCCTCGCGCTCAGCGCCGCGGCGTCGCAACCCGGGGCGCGACGTGAAGTCGAGCCATCGCGATGCGTTGCGTGGCGTCGTCACGACGTCCGCGCTCGGCGTGTTGCTGGTGCTGGGCGCGCTGCAGGTCGTCGTGCCGGCAGGCGTCGGCACGGGGGCCATCGAGAGCGCGGGGACGAGTGGCGCGTGGCCCGAGGGCTCCTGGTCGTTCCAGATCGCTTGGCTTCGGCTGGTTCCCGTCGCGGTTCTCCTCGGTTGCGCGTTCCAGGTTGCGGTGCTGCTGGCCTTGCTTCGGGCTTCCGTCGGAGCACCGGACGGGGCGGGGGAGGTAGACGCCGAGCACGGCCTTGCGGCCCTGAAGCGCCTGCCGCTGCTGTCGTTGCTGGCGACGCTCGGCGGCTGGGCGGCGAGCGCAGGCATCGTCGCCGCGCGAGTCCGATCGGCGGCGAATCCAGCGATCGGCGCTCCCGCCGCGCTGGCGCTCACCGTGCTCGCCGTGGGCGTCGCGGTGGCCCCGCTTCGCTACTACGCCACGCGCGCCGCTCTCCGACGTCGCTTTCGAGATGGGATTGAACCCGCGGCGAGCGCCACGGCGCCGCTCGCGGCCGCGAGCCTGCCGTTGCGCGTCAAGCTCTGGCTGGGCGTGGTGCTGCCGAGCTTCGCGGTGCTGGTCCTCGTCGCCTGCGCGACGCTCGCGCTGGGCGCTCGAGCGAGCTTCGAGGCGGCGCGCTGGCACGTCGACGAGTCGGCGCACCAGCTGGCCGGGCTGGTGGATGCCGCGGTGCGCAAGCTCGAGCTCCCTGGCGCCGCGGCGCAGCGCGCCGCCAGCGAGCTCATGAATCAGCTCGATCGCCGGGCCGCGCAGGGCGAGCTCGCCCTGGTGGACCGCGCCGGCCGAGTGATCGCGGGACGGCTGGCGCTCCTCGATCCACGGCGCGCGCTCGCCGCCCTGGAGAACGGCGTCGCGGTCTCGCGGCTCGGCGAACCCGTGGCGAGCGGCGCGAAGCTGGACACCGCCGATCTGTGGTTGATCGTGGTGCAGCCATCGCCCGTGGCGGGCGTGTTCACGAGCCTGCTCGATCCACGCGTCGGGTTGCTCGGCCTGGCCGGCACCTTCTGGCTGCTCGCGCTCGCTTGGCTCGCGGCGCGCGACGTGGTGAGCGATGCAGCCATGATCCGCTCCCGGGTGGCCGATCTGGCGGCGCACGGGAGCACGCCCACCCGGCTGGCCGACTTCCTGCTCGACGACGAGCTGGCGGCGGCCAGTGGCGCGATCCAGGACGTGGCCCACGAGCTGCGACGGCAGCATCGACGCCAGACCAAGCTCGCCAGCGCGTACGAGTCGAGCGCGCAACGGGCCAAGCAGCTCGCGCGCGAGGCGATGGCGGCGTTCCGCGACTCCCTCGCACGAGTCGACGGGACACGCCGCGCGGTCGTCGAGCTCGACGAGGCCGGGAACGCGCTCGCCGAGCTCTGGACGAGCGTGGCGCGAAACGTGAGCGCCGTGGCGCCGCTCAGCTCCGCGACCGCGCTCGCGCTCGAGGGAACGCTGGCGACGTGCGATCAGATGGCGCGCGACGTGAACGACGCCCGCGCGCGGATCGCCGAGCTGGTTGCGGCGGCGCGGCCCGTCCTGGAGTCGGCGCAAGCGCTCCGCGCGACGGCGGAATCGGCGACCAGCGCCGCGGCGGTCGCCGAGGATCTGCAGCGCGCGCTCACCCGCGAGATCCGAGCGTCGCGCGAGGGCATGCAGCCGCTCGAGGACCAGGCGCGCGTCGTGGAACGCGCCCTCGCGACCGCCAGCGAGCGCGGCGATCGCGTGCGCGTGGCGATGGGTGACGTCGGCCAGGCCGTGCACCGGATCGAGGAAGCGGTGGGCGGCGTGGCGCACAGCATCGCGGTGATGGAGGAGATCGCCGATCGCAGCGCGCTGCTGGCGGTCAACGTCGCGATCCTCGCGGCGCGCTCGGGGGCGGGAGCAGGGGGCTTCGGGATCGTCGCCGACGAGATGCGAGACCTGGCGCAGCGCGCGGGCGACGGCGTTCGGGAAGCGGGCGGCACCGCCGCAGCGCTGAGCCGCGACACCCACGCAGCCGTGCTCGGAGTCGAGGCGGTGCTCGCGCGCCTCGAGCAAGCGGCCGCTGGGGTGCGCGAGGCGCGCGCCGCCAGTCACGACCTCGGCGGCGTCGTTGCCCTGGCCACGGCCGCCGCCGAGCGCATCGAGGAGACGGTGGCCAGGGGTGCCGCCGACACGTTGCGCGCGCGCGAGCAGCTCGATCTCCTGGTGACCACGGGCCAGCGAATGCTCGTCGGACAGGAACCGATGGCGGCCGAGCTGGACCGCAGCGTCGCCGTGGACACCGTGCTGCGCATGGCGAGCGCCGAGCTGAGCGGCTCGATTCGGTCGGCGCTGGCGCGCGGGCGAGATCGGCTGCGCGAGCCGATGCTCGCCGCCGAAGGCGTCGAGCGGGTGTCCGCCCTCACGCGCCAGGTGCGGCAGCTCGTGAGTGGAATCGTGTCCAGCGCGAGCGGTGCCGACGAAGCGTCCGTGCGCGCGCTGAGCCAGCTCGAGGCCTCGATCGCCGAGCTCGAGCGCGCCAGTCGACCGCACGCCGAGGCGGCGGAAGCGAGCGCCGCTGCGAATGCCAACGCGCCCGGTGAACGGTCCGAATCGTCGCGTTTCACCTAGCGCCGAGTGTCAAGTCCGCCCGATCCACTCGGGCGCACGTGGTCTCCCGCCGATTCAAGCCTCCATAATCACGGGCTTTTCCGCGAACTTTCCGAACGGTGCCGCTGGCATCCCGGTTGCTTTCCTCGGTGGTGGGGGAGACGCCCGGAGATGCCCGATGCCGAGTAACCGAACGCACGCGCTCGCCACGCGCGAAACCACCAAGAGTCGCGCCGCGCGGCGCGGGACGAGAGTGGCGGAGCCGACCAGCGCCGGGCCGACACCCGCGGAGCTGCGCAAGGAGCTCGCCGAGCTACCGGTGCAGGTGCGACGTCAGAGCTGGCAGATTCAGTTTCTCGTCGAGGAGCTGCGCAGCGTCTCCACCGATGTCGAGCGGAACGTGATCCTCGACTGGCTCGACGACGCGAAGCGCAAGCGCAACGAGCTCGAATCCACGCTGCGCGAACGGCAAGCGCTCTACGAGGGCCTCATGCGACAGCGGCGCCGCCGCACGGCGGGCGCGCGTCATCGCCCGAGCGCGAAGGGTGCCGATGCCGGGGCCGCCGTGGCGATTCGCGCGGTGAGCGCGACGAAACGCGGCTGAGCCTCGGGGCGCAGCGGGCTTCCAGGTCGACGGACGATCGCGCCCGATCGCACTGGGTAGCGGGTCCGGCGTCCTTCCGCCGTCGCTCGCTCCCGATCGTCCGCTCGTCGCCCGCGCGATCTCGCCTTCCCGCGGAACGCGTTCGGTGCGCGTGTCTCGCCGTCGCTCACGGCCCGCAGTATTCTGCCCGCGGAGTCCACCCGAACTCGGCGCGCATGAGCTCGACACCGCATTCCTTCGCAGCCACGATCGGGCTCACGCTCCTCGTCGCCGCTTTCTCGGCGCGGTCCGCGCTCGCCGCGCCGCCCGTGGCGCCCGGTGCAGCGACGCCGATCACGCTCGGCAGCCCCGCCGTCGATTTCTCGGTCGGCAGCGCCGGGGTGGGCAGCGACGCGGCGGTCTATTTCTGGATCGACCAGAGCGGCGTGACGCACTTCACCGACGAGCCGGGTGAGTTCGGCAAGCGCTATCGCGACTTCTTCCGTCCCATCGATCTCTTCGTCAACACGGCAGGCCAGCCGAAGCGGTGAGCGAGCGCGCGCTCGTTCACCGGGAACGTCGTGACTCGCCCGCACCCGCCATCGATCGCGGGACGCGTGCGGGCGTGGCTCGGCGCGCGACTCGGCGCCCGTGGAGTGCGCCTTCGATTCGAGGCGTTCGGCGGGGTGATCGCCCTCGAGCGGCCGCCGCTGCTGGCCTTCGTCGACCGCGACTTCCTGCGTCGGCTGGGCTTCGGTGAGCAACCAGTCTGGAAATCCTCGCGAACCCAGCTCAGCGCTCCCACGGAAGTCCACCTCACGCTGACCCGTGCGTGTCCCGTCGGCTGTCGCGGCTGCTACGTCGACGCGGCGGCGCCCGCGCCGGGCGAGCTCTCGACGGCGCAGGTCTGCGCGTTGCTCGACGATCTCGCAAGCGCCGGCGTGCTGCACGTCGCCATGGGGGGCGGCGAGTCGTATCTGCGCCCGGATCTCTTCACGCTTGCGGCCCACGCCCGCGAGCGAGGGATGGTGCCGAACGTGACCACCAGCGGGCTGGGCATGACCGCGGAGCTGGCCAAGCGTTCGCGCGTGTTCGGCCAGGTGAACGTGAGCGTCGATGGCTGCGAAGGCTGGGACGACGCCGCCGGCCGACCCGCGGGTTCCTGGCGGACCGCCGCGAGCGCCTTGGCACTGCTGCGCGCTGCGGGGGTGCGGGCGGGCGTCAACTGCGTCGTCACGCGACACAACGTGGATCGCCTCGAGACGCTGGCCCGCGCCGTGCGCGCCCTCGGCGTGCGCGAGATCGAGTTCCTGCGGCTCAAGCCCACCGGTCGCGGCGCGGTCGACTACGCCCGCCTGGTGCTGACTCCCGCTCAGGCGCGCGCGGTCTATCCGCTCGTCCTCGGGCTCGCTCGCTCCGCGCGGATCCGGCCTCGCATCGACTGCTCGTTCCTGCCGATGGCGTGTCATCACCGACCCGATCCCGAACGGATGCGCTTGCTGGGCATGCTGGGATGCGAGGCTGGGCATCATCTGGCTTCCGTCGACTCGGTGGGACGCGTGCACGCTTGCAGCTTCCTCGACGATGGCCAGGTGCTCGCCGGCGGGCTCGCGGCCGAGTGGGACGCGGCCGACGCGCTGGTGCGCTACCGGAGCTTCAAGAGCGTTGCGCCGGAGCCGTGCCGCTCGTGCGAGTACCTCGACGTCTGCGGCGGCGGCTGCCGAGCGGTGGCGCGATTCGTCTCGGGAGACGCGCTCAGCCCCGATCCGGAATGCCCACGGGTCGAGGATTGGCGCGCGCGGCAGGACCCCGGCTCACCCACGCTCGCGCGGCGCGACGAGCTCCTCGTCGACCCAGCGCACCAGGCTGCCCACGCAGGCGATCCCGTCGTGTCGCCACATCATCGAGGGTAAGCCGGCGAGCCCGGGGCGCGTGATGCGCGTGACACCCAGCGCCGCCAACGCGCGTGCGAGCGCCACGCGGCGCTCCTCGCATGCCTCGATGCACGCCACCTGAAGGTGGGCGCCGGCGGGTCGGACGCGATCGACGACGTCCTCGATCGTCGGCACCGACACGATCCGCACGAATCGCCCACGCGGCGCCGGCGCGAGCGACGCCGCGTCCTCCAGCACCACCGCGAAGCCGGGCGCATCGGCGATCACCTCGACGGCTTCCCCCGCCGCGCCGCGAAGCGCCAGGGTGTCGAGCGATTGCCGAAAGCGCGCGCGATCGCCGAGCGGAAGGCGTGCAGGCGGGAGGCGCTCGGCCCACACGCACATGGCGTCGGCCACCGCGTGGGCGAACGCGCGCGGCGAACCCTCCCCCCCGGCCTCGACGAACGCCAGCTGCGGGCTCAGGCACGCCTCCCGGTCGAAGAGCGAGAAATCGTACGCGACGCGATCGGCGAGCTCTCGAACGTCGCCCGCCAACGCCTCGCGTCCGATCGCCGTGAACCCGAGTCGATGGCCGTGCCAGGTCGCGCGCTTGCCCACCGGCACGCGGCGCGCGAGCCCGGCGAGCGCGGCCGTGCCGCCGTACGCGATCAGGTGCTCGCTGTGCTCGAGGAACGCGTCGAGGAGCGCGGCGTGGTCGGGATCGAAGTCCACGATCGCGAGCGCCGCCCCGAGCTCGCCGTCGACGCGCGCCAGCGTGCGCGCGAAGAGCGGCAGGAAGATCGGCTCGTCTCGCGAGCTGCGGATCCAGCACGCCGATTTGACGAGCAGCGCGCGGGTCGCGATCAGGTGCGGAAGCCCCGGGATGTTGGCGCTCGCGATGCCGCCGACCAGCAGCGGCGCGACGGCGTGGCGCCGCCCGCCGAGCGCCGGGTCGTCGACGAAGCCGTCGAGGACACCGGCGCCACCGAGCTCGGAGCGCAGCGCGCGCTCGAGGTGAGGGCCAAGGCTCGACTCGAACTCGAGGTCGAGGGCATGCGCGACCATGGGCGCGGAAAAGCCCGTCCACGCGGCGATCGCCTCGATGGCCGTGCGACGCTCGGGCGTCGCCGGATCGAGCCAGAGCCGCGCCACCCGATCCAGGGCGGCGATGATCGAGGCCACGGGGCGCAGTCGCAGCCGGTCGCGCGCCTCGGTCGCGAGCACCGTCGCGACCTGGGCGAGTTCCGCGCGGCCGAGCCCGACCCGCCGCAGCGTGAGCGAAACACCCGCCGGGCCGCGCCGCTCGACGGTTTCGACCTGCGCCGCGACGTTCGCGAGTGCCGCGACCCGCGGCGGGAGCCAGCAGGTGTCGAGGAGTTCGGCGACGCTCACGAGCCTGCCTGCGCGGCGCGCCAGTCCTCGAGATCGAGCGAGCACCCGCGGGCCTCCGCACCCGCGGCGCGCCCCAGGATCTCGAAGCGGCCGTCCGGGAATGCCACTCCCACGTCGTCGCTCTGGACGCAGAGCGGCCGCTCGACGTTGGCGAGATCGAGGTGGCGCAGCACGCCGATCTCGCCGCGAGGCAACGGCTCGCCGCGCTCGGGGTCGACGACCCAGGTGCGAGCCCAGGGTGCCGGCTCCTTGCCGCGCGACCTCGACCCGTCTCCCGCCAGCGAATCCGCCAGCATGCCGTCGTAGTGCTGGCTCGCGAGCTCGGTCATGCCGAGCAGGTTGATGCAGCGGTCCGACGGGATGCCGAGAAGCTCCGCGACCCGCGCACGCACGACCGAGCCATCGATCGGTGCGCCCTCCCGCTTGGCGCCACCGGCGTGCATCACGCGACTTCCCACCGGCAGACGGAAGGGGCGACCACGCGCCGCCGTGGCATCGAGGATCGCCACCAGCGCCGACGATGCGCCGGCGAGCGTGACGGGAACCGCATCGGCCTCGGCGCCGGCGAGCGCGGCGGCCACGCGCGCCACGTCGAGGCCCGCCGGGCCGACACAGAACTCGCTGCCGGCCGAGCCGAACCGCTCGATGAGGTGTGCGATCCCGTAGGCCATGATGCGCTCGGGATCGGCGGTGGGCGAGGGCGCGAGCGCGAGGATTCGCGTCCCGAGCGCGTCGGGAAAGAGCATCGCGCCGGCGCGGACCTCGATCGCGACGTCCATGAGCGCCAATCCCTCGCGGGAAAAGCACGCTTCACCACGAGCGGCACCGCTGGTGCCGCTGGTGCGAAAGACGCGGACGACGTCGGCATCGTCACCGGCGAAGAGACGCAGCTGCTTGAACGCCTCGGTGGGAACGGCGGGGATGTCGGCGAGGGTGCGAACGGACGTGGCCTCGACGCCGCGAGTGCCGCACCAGCGTCCGTACGCGGGAATCGCCCGACACTGGAACGCGAAGACCTCGCGCGCCAGCTCGTCCCAGTCGACGACGGGAGCGCCCGGGCGGGTACCGCTCGCGCGAATCGCGTCCGCGACACGCTCGGTGAGCACGGCGCGCTGCGCGGCGATGGAGGTCCCGTTCATCGCGGGTCTCGTTCAGACGCCAGCCGCGATCGCAGGCGCCGCTGGATCGCGATGCAGCGCAAGCTCGCGGCCGTGCACTCCCGCGCGAACCGCGGTACGCACGTCGTCGCTCGACACGCCGACGGAGACGGCGAGGCGCGCGAGCGGCACGTCGTCTCGAGCGAGCTGTTCGGTGAGCGCACGGGCCGCCGCGCCCGCGAGGTGTCGGGAGAAGAGCTCTTCCGCTCGCGCGGCGTCGCCCACGAGCACCGCGACGCTGTCGAGCGGCGGCAGCCACCGTGGGGACGCGGACGTGGGGATGGGCCGCGCCGAGCCGCGATACGCGAAGAGATCGGGCTCCTCGCCGAACTTGCACACATGGGCGTGCCGGTGGGCGCCGAATCCCGCGGCCACACCGTCCCCCAACGCGGTCAACGTGGCCGCGTACCGGCCCGTGACGTCGCCGGCGGCGAACACACCCGGCGCCGTCGTCGCGCCATTCGCGTCGACGTGGAGGAAGCCGTTGGGGTCACGACGCACGCCCAGCGCATCGAGCCCGGCGAACGAGATCGCGGGCTCGATCTCGAAGCCGTGATAGTCGAGGAACACGGCGCTGCACGCGATCTCCGCCGTCCCGTCGGCGGTCTCGGCGAGGATGGCCTCCACGGCCGTGGCGCCGCGGAGCCCCCGCAATCGTCCGTCGAGCTGGCGGCCGGGCCACCGTGCCGGCGGCGCGGCGGGCGCCGCGCGACCCGCCGGCTCGATCAGCCAGGTCACGGCCGTGCGGCCCTCGTCCCTGGCGAGCAACGGGATCAGCAGTGCGCTGTGGGCGTTCCCGACGATCACGAGCCCGCGCTCTCGGCCCAGCTCGAGCGCCCGCGCCAGCAGCGCTTCCAGGTGAGCGCGACCCTTCATCGCGATCAGCACGCTCGCGGGGAAGAAGCGTTGCTCGTCGCCGAGCGCGCGAAATCCCGGCGCCAGCACCGCGGACAGGCATTGGTACACGCGGCTCCCCGCGTGGATCCGAAGTAGCGCGCCCACGCGTTCGATGCGCTCGACGCGCTCGGGTACGTGCGGGATCGAGAGAGCCGCGATGTCGGTGGTGAGCCGCGTCACCAGCTCGTCGCCACCCAGCGCCCAGCCGGGACCGGTGAGGACGCACGAGCCGAAACGACCCAGGCCACCGAGCGGCGCGGGGTCGAACACCACCACGCTCGACGGAAAGGGATCGAAGCCCTTGACCCAGCGCACGCGAATCGCCGCGGCCAGTCCCGCCGGGCCACCGCCGACCACGGCCACGTCGTAGTCGTAGGGCGTTCGCCCGGATCGAAGCGCGACGGTCACCGCGACGGCTCCCGTAGCCAGGCGAGCAGACCGCCCGCCGCCAGCACCGCCTCGACGTAGGGGTCGCGCGGCAAGAGCGCGATCGACGACCCGCGATCGCACCGGATCAGGAGCCGCGCGGCGGGATCGAGGTGCACCGACTCGTGAGTCGCGATGTCCACGTCGGGCGCGTCGGGATCGATCGTCCAGCACGGTAGGCCGCGGGCGATCGCGCTGCGCTGGAAGATGCGGCCGAAGCTCCGCGCGACCACGGCGCGCACGCCGTTTTGCGACAGGGATTGCAGTGTCGTCTCGCGACTCGACCCGCAGCCGAAGTTCCGGCCGGCGACGATGATCCAGCTCGGGTCGGCGACGGCACCGGCCGCATTGTCGGCGAGGCCGGCCAGGAAGCCCCGCTGCACGTGCGCCGGATCGAGCGAGAAGAATGCGGGCGGATGAAGCTGGTCGGCGTTGACGTGATCGCCGAACACGAGCGCGCGCGCGGCGGGGAAGGGTGCGACGGACGAAATCATCGGGCGCGTCCGGTCGTGATCACGCTGCCGAGGCCGGTGCCTTCGCCACGAGGAACGAACGGGGATCCGCGATCTCCCCCGCGATGGCCGACGCGGCCACGGTCGCGGCGCTCGCCAGCACGATCCGCGCGTCGCGATGACCCATTCGCCCAGGTCCGTTCCGATTCGAGGTGCTGATGCAGGTCTCGCCCGCGGCGAGGATGCCCTTGTCGATCCCGCCGCACGCGCCACACGAGGAGTTGGTGATGAGCGCCCCCGCGGCGCTGAGCGCCTCGAGCGCACCGCTCGCGACGCTGGCGCGCCACACCCGCTCGCTCGCCGGAGTCACGATCAAGCGCACCCCGGGTGCCACCCGTCGTCCCCGCAGCACGCGCGCAGCGGCTTCGATCTCCTGGGCACGTCCCCCGGCACACGAGCCGATGAAGGCCTGCTGGATGCCGAGGCCGGCGAGCTCGCTGACGGGCACGACGTCGGCCGGCGAGCCGGGACGCGCGGCGAGCGGCACCAGC
>JAXLQJ010000072.1:0-33051 GCA_046331705.1 bacterium
GCGGGCGTGGTCGAGAAGTCGAAGCCGTACTCGGGGCTCGGCGCGGTCCCGTTGCCGTACTTGATCAGGTCGACGTGGCTGTGACCGTCGGCGGCGATGGTCACCGTCATGAAGTGGTGGAAGACGCCGTAGTCGGGCGGACTGTCCTCGACGGTGCCGATCTCCGCGCCCGCGCCACCGGTCACGACGTAATGAACGCCGTTGGCGTAGGAATGCTCGAAATCGTGGATGTGGCCGAAGAACGCGATCCGCACCTGGTACGCCTCGAGCAGATTGATGAGCTCGGAGGTGCCGGGGAACGAGGAGATGCCGCTCAAGATGCCCGCGCGGTTCGGGGTGTAGACGTCATCGCCGGGGATCACGGCGCCCTCGGTCGCGGACGTCTGCACCGAGCCCGTGGGCAACGTGGGCGGGACGTGCATGAACGTGTACTTGTCGGGATGCGTCGGATCGTCGAGCAGGCTCTCGAGCCACGCGAGCTGGGCGGTGGTGAGCCCGTAGGAGCTGGGATTCGAGTTGTCGAGATAGATGAAGCGGCTGGGACCGTAGTCGAAGTAGAAGTCCTCGGGGCCGAACGCCGTCTGGTAGAGGCTCGACCCCTCCGGCGCGTACTGCTCGTGGTTCCCGATGCCGTTGATGAACGGATACGTCACACCCACCAACGAGTCGATGTAGTTGTTGTACTCGAGCTCGAGCCCGGTGAGCACGAGATCGCCGACGTTGAGGCCGAACACGGGTTGCGGCGAGAGCTGGGCGGTCTGGGCGAGCAGCGCCTTGAAGATCTCCACACCCGGGGTCCGCGAGTCGCCCATCACCACGAGCTTGTACGGATACGAGAGTGGGGTGGCCTGCGCCGCGGAGATCTCGTCGGCGTTGGGGCGGGTCTTCACGGTGCAGCCGCTCGCCGCGCAAACGGCGACACACGCGGCCAGCACGCCACGAAGGGGACGGACAAGACTTGGGCGCATTTCGTTCCTCTCGAGCGCGTCGTGGAAACTACGTGAGCGGACCGCGATCTGACGCGCGCGACGTTTCCGCGCGTTCGCGATCCTGTAACGATGGTGTCATGTTCGCGTCCGACGGGTCAAACGCCGCGCATCGCCATCCGGGGGCCTCGCACCGCGCGCGCTTGGGTTGGATCCTGCTCGCGCTCTGGCTTCCCATCGCTGCCGTAGCGAGCGCCGAGCCCGCGAACGCCCCGGCGAGCGACGCCCCACGGCTCCTCGCCGAAGCCCGCGCCCTCGACCGCGGCGGCGCCAGCGCCGATGCGCTCACGCGCTTCGAGGAGATCACCGGGCGCTTCCCCGACGCGCCCGAGAGCGCCGAGGCGCATTACCAAGCCGCGCGTCTGCGCCAGCGCCGCCTGGGCGACCTCGAAGGCGCACTCGCGCACTATCGCGCACTCGCCCAGCAGTTCCCGACCTCGCGCTGGAGCGCGGGCGTGCCGGCGCGGGTGAGCCTGCTCGAATCGGCGCTCGCCGACGGCACCGAGGCCCTCGCGCGCTACGAGTCGATCCTGCAACGGCACACGCGCTCCGAGGCCAACGAGATCGAGACCGCCGACGCGCTCGAGGGCTGGGCGCGCGCCTACCCGGATTTTCCGCTGGTGCCGCGAGCGCTCTTGTTCGTGGCGCGGGCACGCCGCCATCACGGCGACCCGGCGCGCGCGGTCGCCTGCTACCAGCAGATCCGCGAGCGCTTCGGAGAGCGCGTCGAGGCCTTCGAGGCGGGCAAGGCGCTCGGCGAGATGCGTTTCGAGAAGTCCGACTTCCGCGGCGCCAAGACGGCCTGGGCTTCGCTCTTCCCCGTGCAGAGCGCCGATCAAGCGGTGACGCTGCAAGGGTTGATCGCGCGGGCGGAGGGCCACCTGCGGCGACAGGTCGTCGCCGCCGCGTGCGCCGCGTATCTCGCCGCCTTCGCGGGGTGCGCCTGGTGGCTCGGCGGGCGCTGGCGCCCGCTGCCTGGCGCGGCGCGGTCGGCGGGGCGAGAGCTCGCCGTGCTGCTACCGCCCCTCGGCCTGCTGCTCTGGCTCGCCTACCCCAACACGATCGTCACGTACTTCCTGGCGAGCTTCACCGCGGCCGTGATCCCCTTGCTGGTGCTGCACGTGGCGTGCGTCCAGGGTGGACGCTTGCGGCGACGCGCAGCCGTGCCCTACGCCCTGGCCGTGAGCGGGGCACTCGGCGCCCTCACGTACGTGCTGCTCTACGCGTGGGATCTCGCCTTCGTGCTCGAGCGCCCGCTGCGCTGGGTCAGCGCGTGAGACGTGCGCGCCGGCTCGCGGGCGCGGGGGTCGCGCTGGCGCTGGTCGCGGCGAGTGCGTGCTCGAGCGGGTCCGGCGACGGCCCGGCCGCCGAGCGCGAGACCGCGCTCCGCCGAGCGCTGGCGTCGATCTCGGCGGAGGGCCTCGCGGCCCACGTCGATGTCCTCGCGAGCGACGACGACGAGGGGCGCCAGCCGGGTAGCGGCGGCCACCGGCGCGCCCGCGACTACCTGATCGACGCGCTTGCGCGCGCCCAAGTCGAGCGCGGCGGCATCGACGGCACGAGCTACCTCCACCTCTATTCCACCGAGCCCAATCCTCGCTACCTCTATCCCTACCCGACCGGTCACAACCTGGTCGGGCTGCTGCGTGGGTCCGATCCGGTGCACGGCGCCGAATCGGTCATCGTGATGGCGCACTACGATCACGTGGGCCGCGACCGCTTCCGCCACGTCTTCAACGGCGCCTACGACAACGCCGCCGGCGTCGCCGCGTTGATCGAGCTGGCACGCGCCTTCCAGGACGTCGGCTACGCGCCGAAGCGCACCATCGTGTGGCTCTTCACCGACGAGGAGGAGACGGGGCTGCGCGCGCGCGCGCGTTCGCCAACGCCCCCTCCGTGCCTGCGGAGGGGATCGTGCTGGCGCTCTCGGTCGATCCGATCGGGCGGGCGCTCGTTCCCGGCTACGCCTTCACGGGGCTCTTCGGGCTGGAGCCAGCCCGGCCTTGCGCGCGCTGGTGGAGCGCAACGCCGCACGCTCGAGCCGCGGCGACGTGCTGATCACCCACCGCGACCTGATTCACTCGCCCTTCGAGAGCGACCAGGACCCGTTTCTCGCGCGGGGAATCCCGGGGGCGTGGCTCGTGAATCCCGGCTTCACCTTCTATCACCAGATCGCCGACGAGCCGGATACGGTTCAGTACGACGTCTTGCTGGATTCGGTGCGGCTGCTGGCGCAGCTCGTCGACCAGGTCGCCAACGATGATGGCCGCTACCTGTTCGTCGAGGACGTCCCCGTGACCGCGAACGACCTGGCGCGCTTCCGACTGCCGGTCGGCGGCTTGCTTCGGGATGGCGCCGAGCTGGGCGAACGCGAGCGCGAATCGCTGGCCGCGCTGGACGCACGCCTCGCCGCCGTCGAGGGCGAGCGGTGTCGTGGATGCCGCCACGGTGGAGGATCTGAGCGTCGACGCCATCGTCACGCTCTTCGCGCTCAGCCTGACCCACCCGGGCCCGATCCCGCCGCCCTTCCCCACGGGCGCCACCGCGGCGCTACCGTAGACGCGAGGCCCCTTCATGCGCGGTTTCCGCTTGTCGATCGCCTTCCTGCTCGCGGGCACGCTGACGAGCGCCGAGGTCACGGCGCAGACCCCGGCGCGGCGCCAGCGTCCGATCTTCACCCAGGATTTCCGGATGGTCGCCCACCGCGGCGGCGCCGCGCTCTTTCCCGAGAACACGCTGGAGGCGTTTCGCGCAGCGGCGGCGCGGTGGCCGACGGCGGTGATCGAGACCGACGTGCGGCTGACCGCCGACGGCGTGCCGGTGCTGATCCACGACCCAACCGTCGACCGAACCACCAACGGCAAGGGCGCCGTCGCGGCACAGCCGCTGGCCGAGCTCGCGCGGCTCGATGCGGCGTACCGATTCTCCACCGACGGCGATCGCACGTTTCCGAGCCGGGGCCGCGGGGTCCGCATTCCGACACTCGAGGAGGCGCTCACCGCGCTGCCGAACACGCGTTTCCAGGTGGAGATCAAGGAAGGCGTCGAAGCGGTGCCCCCGACCGTCGCCGCCATCCAGGCGGCACAGGCGAGCACGCGCGTGGTGCTGGTGGCGCGGCGCGCGGACGTGCTCGAGCAGGTGCGCGCGCTCGCGCCGCTGGTCGCGACGAACTTCGACGAGAACGCGGTGCGCGAGATCGTGAAGCTCGTTCGCGGCGGCCATCCCGACGATCGCCCGCCCCCTGGCGACATGCTGACGGCCGAGCCACGCGAGCTTGCCGCGGCGGGGTTCGGCGCCACCGAGATCGCCGACCTGCGGGACGGCGGCATCCCCGTGCAGGGGTTCACGATCGACGATCCCGCGGCGATGAAGCGGTTGCTGGCCGAGGGATTCACGAGCCTCGTCACCAATCGACCCGATTTGCTCGCCGAGGTGATCGCCGCGGCGCCGCCGAGCGCCGCAGGCGCGCCGACGACCACGGCGGCCGCCCCGGCCGCCCGGCCACGACAGCTCCCGCCGCCCCTGGGGCGACACCGACACCCGCCGCGACCCCGGCGATCAGCTTCCGCACGCTGGTCACGCTGGGAGACTCGATCGGCGATCCGCCCGCCGGCACGAGGCCCTATTACGCCGAGCTGACCAAGCGTCTCGCAGCCGGCAGCCCGGGCGGCGCGCTGCGGGTGGTGCGCGGTGCGCGCGCCGGCGCCCGCTCGCGTGATCTCGCTGGACAAGCGCGCGCGCTCCCCGCCGATCTCCCCGGCCCGGTGGCGATCGTGATCACCATCGGCGGCAACGATTGCGCGAGGTGGCCCCGCCGCCATCGGCGGCGCGGATCAGGCGGTCCGGCAGGAGATGCGTCGCAACCTCGCCGATGCCATCGACGACCTGGTCCGACCCGGTCGGTTCGGCAGCGGCGTCGACGCCCGCGTGTACCTGGCCACGATCTACGATTCGAGCGACGGCAAGGCGGGTTCCGCGAGCGCGGCTGCCTGATCGCGATCGGCGCCGTCGCCACGGACCCGATCTTCCAGCGCTGGAACGCCGACCTCGCCGAGCTGGCACGTAGCCGCGGCGCCGCCATCGTCGACGTCCACGGCCTCTTTCGCGGCCACGGCATCGCCTCGGATCGCCCCTGGTACCTGGACGATTGCATTCATCCCAACGACTCGGGCACCTCGCGATCGCGAGCGCCTTCGCCACCGCGATCACCGGGCTGGCGCCGGTCATACGCGGCGCCTGCGGAACCGCCGGCGGCCGCCACCACCGCACCCGCTCCCGGCCCCCAGCCGCCCGCGGTTGCGAGCGCGGGACCGAAACCTCAGCCGAGCGCCGGCCCGGTCCCCGTGGCTCCGCCAGCGCGCGAGCCGCTCGCCGGGCCCGCGATTCGCGACGGTTATTTCGAGATCCGCCTCAAGAGCGGCGCGAGCTTTCGCGTCCGGCGGTACACCGAGGGGCCGGACTCGATCGAGATCAAGCGCTCGGGCATCCCGTTCACGATTCGTCGCTCCGAGATCGCCACGATCCAGCCGGTCGACCCGTAGCCGCTGGCGCGAGCCACGGATTCGATGCACGCGTGTGCGAGAGCGGGAAGCAGGCCGCCCACGGCACCACGGTCCGCACGCGTCCGACGTGCGATTCGCTCGTCGCGGCGCGCGATCGAATAGGCTTCTCGCCCTCGAGGTCGGCGCGGCGGAGCCCTCCCCTGTCGCACCGCCCGCGATGACCGCGAGAGAAACATCGAGCCGGGACCGCATGGAGCGACTCACCGAATCGCCACGACCCGTGCCGGGCGAGCGCACCTCGTGAACGCGCCGCGCGTCACTCGGGTCGAGACGCCAGCCGAGCTCGAGCGCGCGGTGGCCCGCTGGAGCGGCGCGCCCGAGCTCGCGCTCGACACCGAGTTCGTCTTCGAGCGCACCTATTGGCCACGCCCGGGCTTGGTGCAGCTGGCGGTGGGCGACGAGATCGCGCTCGTGGATGCGGTCGCGCTCCCCGACCTCTCGGCGCTGGCCGGGCTGCTCCTGGCCGACGAGACGCAAAAGCTCGTTCACGCGGGCGGCGGGGACGCCTTGCTGCTGGAACGCACCGCCGGCGTTCGCCCGCGGCCGGTCTTCGACGTCCAAGTGGGCGCGGCGTTCTGCGGGCTGGGAATCTCGCTTCCGCTGGACGCGCTGGTGCTCGCGCTGCGCGGTGTCACGCTCGGCAAGCACCAGACCCGCACCGACTGGACGCGGCGTCCACTCTCGGACGAGCAGGCCCGCTACGCGGCGGAGGACGTGGTGCATCCGCGCCGATCGCGGCGGAGCTGCGCGTGCGGCTCGCGGCACTCGGCCGGCTTGCGTGGGCGGAGGAGGACTCGCAAGCCGCGGTGGCCGCGGAGCCCGGCGCCGACGATCCCGCTCAGGCATGGCTTCGGCTGCGCGGCATCGAGCGCTTCCCGGCGGCTGCGCTCGCTCGGGCACGCGCCCTGGCGTTCTGGCGGGACACCGAGGCGCGCCGCCGCGACTTGCCGAAGACGTTTCTGCTGCGGGACGAGACGCTCCTCGAGCTCGCGCGGCGGCCGGTGGCCGACCCTGAGCAGCTCGCCCGCGCTCGCGGCTTCGACCCGCGCCGTCACGCGCCGTTCGCCACGGCGATCCTGGCGGTGCTCGCGACCGCCGACGCGGCTGCGCCCCATCTGGATCCACCGCGGAATCGCGCCTCCAGCCCACCGCGCCAGCTCGACGAGAAGGTCGCCGCGGCGGTCGAGATCGTCGCGCGCGATCTTGCGCTTCCGACCGAGCTGCTCTTGTCCTCGTCGCGGCCGCGTGCGGCTTGAGCGGATTGCCGGCCGGCGAACCGCCGTCCAGCCGACTCGCAGGCTGGCGCCGGGAGATCCTGGAGCGGCCATCGATCGCGCTGCCGCGTGACGCGCGCGCTGGAGCGCGCTTCGCCGACGAGCGGTGCTCACCCCACGCGGCTCGGGCGATGGCGAGGACGCGCCCGCGCGGGCGTCCTGCGCGCCTGCTACGATCGGCCCAGCCGGCAGCCCGGGAGGCACGATGCGCACGCGTTCACGATCGAGCTGGAAGCGACGCTGGTGCGCGGTCTTCGTGCTGGCGTTCGCGAGCTGCGGCGATTCCGGGTCCGGCGGCGGCGAGGCGCTGCCCCCGGTGGCCGACGCGGATGCGGCGGCGAAGGCGTTCCGGCTCTTCTACGCCGAGCGCGTCGAGCGCGCGACGCTCGCATACAACCGCTTCGGGATCTTCGGCGACACGGTCGCCGCCACCACCATCGGCTCGCGTGCCATCGCCAAGCGCGGCAACGAGTACGAGGTGATCCCCCGCGCCACGGACAACAACCTCATCGGCACCTCGGCGCTCGGCGCGTGGAACGCGTACCGCGTCTTTCGCTCGCGTTCGCTCGAGCTGACCCTCATCCGCATGCTCGACGGCCTCGCGTTCGCGGAGGCGGTCACCGGGATTCCCGGGCTCACGGTGCGCGAGGTGATGCCGGGCTGGACGCGGGTGGTCGACGGCTCGAGCGGCACGGTCACCCGCACGCGCGGCGGTGTCGCGGTCGTCCACCCCGACCCGCCCGATCCCGCGCTCGAAGCGGAGGTGATCGCGACCTTCAGCGACGGGCTGCGGTTCACCTACCGCGAAGATCCCACCGACGTCTTCTTCCGCTTCGAGCCTGCCGCCGGTGTCGAGGACTACGCGAAGACGCTGAGCATCGACGAGCGCCCGCGCTTCTTGCGCGAGAGCGACTGCTGCTCGTCGCTGATGCGCACACCCGAGGGTCATCCGTGGGTCGATGCGTGGTGGGGGAACCACAACTCGCGCGACAACTTCCCCGACTTGGGGCTCGGCATCCTGACCGCCATGGACGTCGCCGCCGATCCCTCGGTGAGCGCCGAGCTCCGTCGTTCCGCGGAGCGGGTGGTGGCCGCGGGGCGGCGAATCGGCGACCTCGTCGAGGCGAACGGCGGCAACTTCATGACCGTCGACGAATACCACTCGTACGGAGATCTCACCGTGGGCGGCGCGCGCCGGCCGCACGGCGATCCCGAGAATCAGGACCTGGGCTCGATGGCGGCCTGCTCGATGGCGTACCTCGCCCGAGCGATCTCCACCCGGGCCTCGACGTCCCCTACCCGTCGCTGCCGCTGCCCGGCGAGATCGAGCAATTGCTGCTCAGCGACCTCTTCGGCGTCACCATCGATCTGCCGACCTACCAGTGCCAGGACCTGAACCAGGCCTATTTCGGCGAGAGCTTCGACTCCATCGGCCAGGGCGAGATCTTCGGGCTGACGCTCTTCGAGCTGATCCGGGTGCTCGACGCACTCAGCCCTGGGCTCGCGGAAACCATCCTCGGCAGCTTCCAGAACGACTACGACGACGTCGTCGAGGCAACGCAGGCCGTCTACCGATACGCACGCATCCACGGGAAAGACGGCGCTGAGCGAGTCGGCGCGCGCCGCGCTCACGTCGCAGACGCGCCTGCAGCGCACCTTCGCCGACCTGCTCTACGGCCGCAGCAATCCGGACCGCGCCGCGAGCCAGCGCTACGACGCCGCCCTCTTCGAGGCCGGCGCCGGCATCGAGACCGACACGACGCGCGCCGATCTCGGCGACCTCGCCGAGGCGGAAGCGCGCATCGCTCAGATCGAGAGCGAGCTCGACATCGGCGACACCGAGCCCGCCGCCTTGCTCGACGACGACGCGATCCGAGCGCGCATCGAGGCGAATCTCGCTGGCGAGAAGCTCGCGAGCGTGGTCGAACGTTACCGCGCCGCCTACGGCGATACGCCTCCGATCCGTCGCACCGCCGACGGATACGAAGCGCGCACCTCGGTGGACCCGACGTACCGGCCCGTGGAGGTCCCGCACCACCGCTTCCTGGGCGGCGCGCATTTCCTGGAAGAGCTCGCCGTGTGCGTCGAGTCGCCGGCGATACTCGATTGCACCTGGGCCAAGCTCGGCTGCGCCGCCGCCGATCTCGACGGCAACGGCGTGGTCGACGACACCGATCGCGCGCTGCACGCCAGCGCCGCGAGCGAAGCCGCCGGTCGGCGCTGCGGCACCCAGAACGGCTGGTGCAACGGCGCCGACGCCGATCACACGGGCATCGTCGACGACCTCGACACCGCCTTCCTCGCCGCCGCGCACGGCTGCCACTACCCGTGAGCGCAGCGCCGCGGCCGCGCGACGGCGTGGGGCCGGCGTGCCCAGCCTCGTCCCCACCATGGGCTGGCGCGCAGACCGCACGGGCGAACCGTGAAGCGCGCGCTCGTTCAGTCTGGGCTGCGCGCCGCCGTTACCGGGACGCGCGATGCGACGCGAAATCTCGATCGAGTCCGGGCCATCGCCGTGGGACCGCGGATGGCATCGGCTTTGCGGTGATCTCCGATCGAGTCTCGTCGAGCACGAAGCTCGCACGTGAGCGCCAGGAGGTCGGCCATGGCAGGCAAACTGGATCAGGCAAAAGGACGCGTGAAAGAGGCCGTCGGCGTGCTCACCGACGACAAGAAGCTCCAGGTCGAAGGCAAGATCGATCAAGCGGTGGGCAAGGTGAAGAAGGTCGTCGAGAAGATCGTCCACACGGTGCAAGAGAAGGCTTCCTGAGCTAAACATCCCCCGCGGCACCAATCACGGCGCGTGAGCGCGTGAGTGGGCACGGGAGGAAGCGCTTCGATGCGCAGGCGTCCGCCGCGCGGTCTCGGCGGCGACCGACGTCCGCGCGGCCACGGATGCGCGACACGTGCCCGGGCTGGTGAAGCCGGAGCCACGCGTCGGGCGACCATCCCCAACCCATCGAGCAGGCGAGATCCGCGGCGAACGCCGCGCGTTCCGTGATCTCGCCCTCGACCGGTCCTTGCGCGCTCGAGCTCGCCGGCGCTGCCGGGCTGCTGGAGTTGCTCGGTTGCGCCGAGCCATTCGCTGGAACGGCCTCCCCCGAATGGGCCGCACCGGTTCAGCTGGCCCTGCTCGTGGGTGACGACCGGCCTGCCGACACCGTCGGCGGACGAGTCGTGGCTGGGAGCCCTCGATCGATTCGAGACGCTGCGCTCGACGCCCCGAACGATCCCGTCGCCAAGTCGAGGCACACCCTCGGCGACCCCTCGAGGCGACGCGCTTCCGAGCTCAGGCGGCGACGTCGGCGCTCGCGCGGCGTGTCGGCGAAGCCGGCGGTCGCGAGCCCGATCGGCGACGCGATCACGCACGTCGCCAGCAACGGGTGAGGACTCAGCTCTTCGGCGCCACACGCACGACGTGCGAAGCTCGCGTCTGGGGCGTGGTCAGGCTCAGCACCTCGCGGGTCGCGTCCCACTCGCTCGACCACGAGCCCTCGGTGTCGCTCACGATGAGATCCCAGCCATCGGGATAGAGGCGCGCTTCGGGGACGTAGATCTCGGTGGTTCCGGACGCGCCCGCGCGATCGCGGAACTCGAGCTCGAGGACGCGCGTGGCGGGATCGAACGACCACCGCAGCGGCTCGCCGGCAACGCGCTGCGGATAGGCGCGCACCAGCAGCGCCGCTTCGGTCGTCTCGCGATTCTCCCCATCGACGAGCAAGCCCGGGCGATCGTGGCTCCAGAACGTCCAGCCCGCTTGCAAGCGGTCGAACATGGCCAGCTGGTCGAAGAGGAAGTCGGCACCCGTGGCCGTGGAGGCGGCGGCACCGAACTCCCCGATGAAGATCGGATGACCGTAGGCCTCTCGGTCGGCGCGACGGTTGGTCTCGAAGCGTTCCAGGAACGCGTCGAGACGCGCGCGATCGTCCGGGGTGTAGATCGCGGCCAGCGAGTATTCGTGGGGAAAGTAGGCGAGCCGCGGCGAGCCGGCACGCGGATCGTCGAGTCGTCCCAGGTACTGGGGCCAGCCGTCGCTCACCAGAAACGCAGTCGGCTCGTAGAAGATCCAGCCGTCGGAGTCGACGGTGCGGATCGCGTCGATGACGCGCTGGTAGAAGGGCTGCAAGCGGCCGCGATCCCACGCGTACGGATCCACCAGCCAGTGCGGCGAGAACGGCTCGTTCATGATCTCGTACCCGAGCACCGCCGGATGATCGCGAAAGCGCTCCGCGAGGTGCGCCCACATCGCGGCGTAGTGGTCCTGAAGCTCCGGATGGTCGCCGTCGTACTCGAAGAAGTTGTCGACGGCCCGTACCACCGCGGGCGACGCGTTGTTGAGCTCCCAGGTGTCGAAGTGGATGTTGGGCAAGCCGTCGGTGATGCACGCCCAGGCCGGTGCGCCATCGAGTGGCATGCCGAAGCTCAGCGACCAGCCGTCCTGGTGCATGTCGAGCACCACGAAGATGCCCGCCTCGGCGAACCAGTCGAGACGTTCCTGAATCGCATCCAGGTAGCTCTCGTCGTAGACGCCGGGCTCCGGTTCCACCCCGTCCCAGAGCACCAGGTAGCGCACGAAGTTGAATCCCCAGTCGCGGCGAATGCGCAGCACGTCGTCGCGCTCGACCCACGGCAGCCGTCGTTCGTCGTACTTGGCGCCACTCGCGACGTTCACGCCGTGCAGCACCAGCGCCCGCCCCGCGCCGTCGGTGGGAAACGCGGAGGGCTCGCTCGGCATGCCGCCAGACGACGCACAACCCGACGCAGCGAGCAGCATCATCCCCACCAGCGCAGCAACACCGACACGCCCGTGCCGTCCAGCCACCGGAATGCGACCTCCTCTCGCTCGCCGTCATCGACCCGCGGCGAGGTCCGGAGGCTGGTACGAGAGTGCCGCACCGTGCAACCGCCGCCACGGAAAGCGAACGCTCGCGACTCACGAGGATCGCGCACGACGCCGATCCCATTGCGCGACCGACCCGATGGCGGTTCTACTCCCACTACCCGTCGCCGCCGAACGCGGCGCCCACTCTCGAGGGAGATCGCCACGTGAGCGTTCCCGCACGTTTCGGATCGACGCGAATCGTCCTCGTCGCGCTGCTGCTGGTCGCCTTCGCGCGGAGCATGCCGGCGCGCGCTGCTGGCACGATCTTCCTCGCGCGCTGCGCGCCCTCGGGCTGCACGTACTCACCCGGCGTGGACGACTCGACGACCAACCATTCGAGCCTCGTGAACGGCCAGAAGCAGCTCAGTGCCTTCCCACACGGCGACGCGTCGTGGAGCGAGCTCGTGGCGTGCGTCGCTCGCGCGTACGCGCCGTTCGACGTCACGGTCACCGACGTGGACCCCGGCACCAATCCGCATTGGGAGATCGCCGTCGCCGGCACGCCCGCCAACATCGGCCTGCCGTCGGGAGTGCTGGGCGTGGCGCCCTTCACGTGCAACGTCGTCGCGAACGGTGTCGCGTTCGCCTTCGCGGGAGCCACCCAGAACGTCGCACAGCTCTGCTGGACCACGGTCCAACAAGGCGGCAGCCTCTTCGGCCTCGATCACGAGTACCTGGCTGCGGACGCGATGACCTATCTCGCCGACTCGCTGGAGAAGCGGTTCACCTCGACCGATGCACCGTGCGGAGAATTCTCGCCGCGCGCATGCACGTGCGGCGGCAGCACCCAGAGCTCGGCGACGTTGCTGCGCTCGATCCTCGGTCCCGCCGGGCCCGGCGCGGAAGTCTTCGCCGACGGATTCTCGGCACTGACCAGCGGCGAGCCCTCACCCGTCGAGTACGGCTCGACCTCCCGTTGGGACGCACAGGTTCCCGCCGCGCCTTGAGCGCGGCGTCGCCGCGGCGCGACGACCTCGGCTCTCGTCAGGCTCAGCGCGTGCCGCAGAGCGCGCAATCGGGATCGCGGGCGATCGGGAAGGTGCGGAACTGCATGTTCGTGCCGTCCCACAAGAGGAGCTTGCCGTCGAGCGTGGTGCCCTGGCCGGTGAGGATCTTGAGGGTCTCCACCACCTGCAGGCAGCCGATCACCCCGGGAGTGGCGCCGACCACCGGGAAGATCTCGCGCGGCGGGGCCTCGGGAAACAGGCATTGCAGACACGCGGTGTCGGGCGGACGGAACACGGCGAGGCGGCCTTCCAATCCCCACACCGTGCCGTGGACGAGCGGGATGCGTTTGCGCATCGCGCACGCGTTGAGGACGAAGCGCGTGGGGATGTTGTCCATGCAATCGACGATCACCCGCGAATCGCCCACCAGCTCGTCGACGTTGTCGCTCTCGATGCGGGTGGTGATCGCCGTCACCTCGACGTCGGGGTTGAGACGCGCGATCGTCTCCTGACCAGAGACCGCCTTGTTCTTGCCGATGTCGGTGGGCTCGTGGAGGATCTGCCGATTCAGGTTCGACATCTCGGGGCTGTCGAAGTCGCACAGGCGAATGCGCCCCACGCCCGCCACGGCCAGGTACATCGTCACCGGCGAACCGAGCCCACCGGCGCCGGCCACGAAGACCGCCGACGACTTGAGCTGCGCCTGCGTCTCCTCGCCCCAGCCCTCGAGGAGCATCTGCCGCTTGTAGCGCTCGAGCTCGCGCTCCGAGAGTGTCATCACGGCCCCCACGTGAGGTGTGCCTTCCGCGGACGCGCGGGTTGGCGCCGCGAGGCAACGCACGTGCCGTGCCACGCCGGCGTGACGAGCGCGGGCCTGGAATCAGGCCCCGATCGCTGCTGACCGTCACGCGCACGAAGCAATCGGCTGCGCGTCGGCACCGGCCGGTGACGGCCGGCGCTCGATCAGTCGCGCGAACGACGACGGCAGCGACGGCCGAGCATCAGCGCGACGAAAGCCAGCGGAGAGGCCGCAGCGCCGCCGCCGGAGACGCGCGAGCAGCCACCCGTCGGGCCGTTCACCAGGAAGGCGCTCACCGCTCCGTTGTCGGCGCCCGGCGTGAAGGCGCCGAAGCTGGTCTTGCTGGACGCGTTGCGCGACGGCCACGCGTTCATCAGGTCGAGGGTGCCACCCTGCGGGCCGGTCTCGCCCTGCTTCGCGATGGCCTCGGTGGTGCCGTCGGGATGGTTCACGAGAATGAGCTCGGGCCCGTTGTCGCCCAGCGAGGCCCACACGGCGACGTTGCCGGCGTTGTCCAGCGGCGTCATCGGACAGCGTGAGGCGGCCAGCCCGAGTATCTCACCGCCCGCCAGCGGGTCGAAGAACGACACCACCTTGCGGATCGCACCCTTGCTGCCGGCGAACCAACCGCCCGTGTAGCTGCCGTCGGGGAGCGCGACGTCGGCGTAGAACGCCAGCTGCCCCGAGAGATTCATCACCGGGTAGAAGAAGTCGAGATACGTGCCGCCGATCGGCGTCGCATCCGCGCTTGTCGCCACCCATTGCTTCGCGGCGCCGGTCGCGAGGATCAGCCCACGCTCGGTGGCGCCGCTCGACGTCGCGAAGTACGCGAGCTGGCCGCGATCGTTGATCGCCGGCGCGCCGAGCGGCATCTCGGTGCCGTCGACGAAACCGAACCACTCGCGCGCCAGGTTCGTGAAGACTCCGCCGCCGGGCGCGAGTCCGCCGACCGCGGCCTGTTGCGTGAGCACGCCGTTGGCGGCGGTGTAGACGTCCGCGGAATACGAGCCGGGGACCGTCTGGACGTAGAACGCCGCCGTGCCCTGGTTGTTGAGCGAGCCATGGCTGAGTGCGTAGATCTTCTCGCCGGACGGCAGCGGGTCGCTCACCGCGGCCACCTTCGAGATCGCATTGGTCGAACGCGTCCAGAGAAAGAGGCCACGCGGCGACGAGCCGCCGACGACATCGGCCATGAAGAGCACGTCGCCGCGCGCATTCACCGCGGGCGCGTACGCCGTCCCGTTGAAGAATCCGCCGAAGGTCCCGCCGATCGGCGACGGATCGCCGCACGAGCCATGGGCACCGCTGCCGCCGCCCTGACCACAGCCCACCGCGATGGGCGTGAGCGTCGTCCCATCGGTCACGAAGATCGCTTGATTGCGCTCGACGCCGTCGATCCACGAGAAGAAGGCAACGCGGCCGGCGCTGTCGATCGTCGGCGGGTCCGCCCACGGAAAGGCCGCCAGCATTCCGCCGCCGGGAACCGCCTGGCCGTACCACGCCCGAGCCTGCGTCACCATCGGCGCGGCCGCAGGCGCGAAGGTGGTGAGCGCGTTCGTCGCGGCGACGCCGGTTCCGGCGACGCGAGACTCGTCGTCGTGCAATCGCAGACGCGGGACTCCGCTCGCTGCGAAACCGAGGACGGGGGTCGCGACCAGCCACGTGCAGGCGAGAACGGCGGCGCGGATCGATCGCTTCATGGATTTCCTCTCGATGCAGCCGTGGGCAGACCGTCCAGGAGATTAGGGCTCGCGACGCGCGAGGGACATCGCACGGACGTTGAACGAGACGCGGACCACGCGCGCCCGAATCCTCCGGCGCGCGTGGTCCGCGGATGCGTGACGTAGGTCACAACGAATGCAGCACGCTCACTTCGATTCCGCGTACACGATGCCCTTCTTCTGCGCGTGCTCGCGGACGGTCTCGGCGACCTTGCTGTCGAAGGAATCCTTGGCACCGCTGGCTGCGGCGCGGGCTCGCTCGTCCGCCAGCAAGGCGTCCCGCTTGGCGACCAGCTCGTTCATCTGGCGCGTGAGCTCGGCGCGCTTCGCCACTTGCTGTTTCACGAAGTCGGCGCGCGCTTCCGGCTCCATCGCCTGCAACGCCGGCGGCAGGCTCGCGGCGGGGAGGTTCTCGACCCTCGCCTTTCCAGCGGCCACGTCCGCCACCAGATCGCCCTCGCCGGTCACGATCCCGCCGCTCGCGCCGCCGCGGGCGCTGAAGGTGGCCTTGTCGGCCGCCACCGCCGCGGGCGCTGCAGCGGCCACGCTCAGCTTCTCCTCGACCTCCTTGCGACGCTCGTCGCTGCCATAGCCCACCGCGGTCTTGCCGAGCTCGCGCGCCAGCGCGGCGATCTCGCCATCGACGGGCGTGGACACCGCCACCATGTCGCCGGTCTGGCCGAGCGCCACGAACTTGCCCTCGCCGAGCCGCGCGATCTCCTGCCAGACGCGCGCCGTCTCGGTGTCCGCGCCGCACTGGATCGTGTCGATGACCAGATCCTTCTTCACCGCCGCTTCGACGATGCGCGCATAGGGCTGGTCCTGGGGGTAGTCCATGTGCGGCGGTGCATCACCCACCAGGAAGACGAGCTTGAGCGCCTTGCGGTCCTGGCTCCACGAGAGCTTGGTGACGGCGTCGGAGAGCGCTTGATTCACCGACTCGGGGCCGTCGCCGCCACCGTCCGCCTGAAAGCCGCGGAGCGTGCCGTAGACGGCGTCGATGTCCGCGCTCAAGTCGTGGACCTGAGTGACGTACGCATCGCCCCGGTCGCGATACGCCACCAACCCGATCCGGATCTCCGGCGTGGGCGTGGCGCGGATCATCTCGTTGGCGATCGACCAGATCTTCGACTTGGCGCCCTCGATGAGTCCGCCCATCGAGCCGGTGGTGTCGAGCACGAACGCCACGTCGATGCGCGGTTTGGCCGCCACCGGCGGCGCGTCGGTCGCGGCCGGCGAAGCCGCCGTCCGTGCGGTGGTGGCCAAGAGCGCCACGCTCGCGGCGCTCGCGACCAACGCCGCGCCGATCCAGCTCTTCGTGCTGCCTGTTGCCGTGGTCCGCATGGGTTCCTCCGTTGCTGTGGGTGAGGACGTGGAAGCGCGCCCGCACGCCGTTTGGTTCACTCGCCACCGACCCGCGTCACTCGACGCGGTCGGCGGCCGGTGTGATCTCGTAGATGGTGCCGTCGACGCGCACCGTGAGCTCGCGGCCGAGCGCGAGCCAGGCGGCGGCAGCGCGCGAGCGACGCGCCAACTCGAAATACGCGGGCGATCCGAACACGAGCGGCTTGCGCGTCTCGCGCGGATGCTCCGCCACCTCGGCGTCGATCCAGCGCGTGCCGCTCGGATAGAACACCTTCCCAGCGACGTGGCGGGGCTCGCCGTTGGCGGCGACCTGGAACGCCGCGGCCACGCCGCCGCTGCTCGCCGCGCCGGCGTCCGCCTTGGCGTCGCCCAGCACGCGGTTCACGATCGCCGCCTGCTGATCCAGCGACTCGGCGTGCTTGAGCGCATCGGTGACGCGGGCACCCGCAACCGCATCGGCGCCGGAGATCTTGCCCTCGAGCGCGCGGAACGCGGACGCCATCGCATCGCGGCTCGGCGCCTCGCGCGCCGCAGGCGGCACCGTCGCCACCGGCGCGGGGAGGTCCTTGCGGCGCTCGTCCTCCACGATCAGGTACGACGTGTACGGGGTGACGATGCCGTAGCGGCGCGCCAAGGACACGATCTCGTCGCGCAGCTCGGTCTGCTCGCCGTGGCGGCGGACCTCGTCGAGGAGCTGACCCACGCGCCGGGTTGCCCAGAGCCTGGGGATGAAGCCGTAGTCACCCGAGCCGCGCGCCGATGCGAACTCCACCGTGGCGGTCGCGGTGCGCTTCTCGCCGTTGGCCATTCCCTCCAGCACGACGCGCGCGCTTCCCGAGCCCGTGAACCGACCCAGCGCGACGAGCTGGTCGCCGTGGAAGAGATCGGGCAGCTCGCGCGGATAGACCTTGCTCGCGCGCACGTCACCCTCGACCCTGAGCGCGAGCCCCGTCAGCGCAGGCGACGCGATGCGCTCGCAGAACGAGGACACCTCGCGCTCGATGTCCTGGCGCGAGCCCACGTACTGGGACCGACCGCGGGTCGCGTCGCTCAGGCCGTCGAGGAGGCGCGTATCGACGTCGTCGCCGACTCCGAACGAGAAGACCCGGGCGCCGGCGGCGCTCGCGCTGCCGGCGACGGAGGCGACGAGCCTCCCCGCGTCCGTCTCGCCCACCGTCGGCAAGCCGTCGGTGACGAGGACCACGACGAGGGGGCGACTCGCGTCGCGCTCGCGCGCCGCGGCGAGCCCCCGCGCCAATGCCTCGCCGATCGCGGTGCCGCCCGCTGCGTGGAAACCGGCGACGAACGAACGAGCGCGCTCGCGATTGCCGGCGTTCGCGGCGACGAGCTGCCCGAAGAACGGCTCGGCCTCGGTGCTGAAACGCACGATCTCGAAGCGGTCGCCGTCCTTCAAGGTGTCGATGGCGCGCGTGAGCGCACGCCGTAGCTGCTCGATCTTGGCGCCCGCCATCGAGCCCGACGTGTCCACCACGAACACCACGTCCTTGGCGAGCACCACCTGGCCCTCGCCCAGGGCACCCGGTGACGCGAGCAGCAAGAAGTAGCCGTCGTCCTCGGCCGAGTCGCGAAACGTGAGCACGCCGAGCCCCAGCCCCGCGCGCTCGGCGGTCGTGTAGAAGAGCCGGAACGCCGCGTCCGGGCGGGCGCGACTCTGCTCGAACCCGACCAGCGCCTCGCCCGCGCCCTTTCGCTTCACCTCGACGGTGTGGCTCGGCGACCACACGCTCTCGAGCGGCTGGCGGCTCTCGATGTGGACCTCGACGGAGACGGTGTCGATGGGCCCCGCGCTCAGCTTCTCGGTCTCGAGCGGATACGTGTACTCGATCGTCGCGCCATCGCGCGGCAGCACCTGGGTGTACGCGAGCTTGACCCGCCGCGTGGCGTGGGGCTCGATCGGGAAGACGCGCACACGGAAGGCGCCCCGATCTCCGTACTCGAGCAGCGCCGGATCGCGCATGCGGCGCACGATGTCCTCGTAGATCGTCCGCGCCCGCGCCGCGTCCACCAGCTCGGCATCCTGCTCCTTGCCGTCGATCTCGATCGAGAAGCGGCTGACGGCGGCGTTGGTGGGAGCGGAAACCAGTAGTCGCCCTCCACGCGCCGCTCGCCGGGATTGCGAAAGACCTGGTCGACCTCGGTGATCGCGACCTGGTCGCGAATCGCCACGCGCACCCGGTGCGATTGGATCTCGAGCGGCGCGAACGGCGGATGGCCGGGCGGCACCACCGCGGCCGTCTGCACCACGATGAACCCGTCGGCGCGCGCCGCCGGCGGCAAGCACGCGAACCCGACGACCACGGCAAACGATCGCCACCAACGACGCCACGCCATGACGCGCCCTCCCGAGCGAGGGCCCGCGCGATGGCTCGCGCTCCGGTTCCTCGCGCCCTGGAAGCGCGCGAGCGAACCGAAAGGTTCAGCGTCGCGACGCGATCAGGAGCGGCCCTTCATGCCGTAGCGCTTCAAGATCCGCCGCGCGACCACCTCGATGTGGACCTCGTCGGCGCCGTCGTAGATCCGCGCCGCGCGTTCGTGGGCCCACCAGAACGCGAGCGGAGTGTCGTCGGTGACGCCGAGGCCGCCGAGCGTCTGGATCGCGCGATCGAGCACCCGCTGCAACGTGCGCGCGACCGTGAACTTGATGAGCGAGATGTCCTCGCGAGCCGCGTAGACCCCTCGGTCTCGATCCGCCAGGCGGCGTGCAGCACCATGAGCCGCGCGGCGTTGATCTCGGCGCGGCTGGTGGCGATCCACTCCTGCACCATCTGCTTGGTGCCGAGCGGCTTGCCCGGGCGAGCTCGCGGGTGGCTGCGTGGCGGCACTGGATGTCGAACGCGCGCTCGCAGATCCCGATCCAGCGCATGCAGTGATGGATGCGGCCCGGCCAGGCGCATCTGCGCGATCGCGAAGCCCATCCCCTGCTCGCCCAGCAGATTCGACGCCGGCACCCGCGCGCCGTGATAGGCGACCTCACCGTGGCTGGCCCAATCGCCGCCGCGGTGACCCATCACCGACAGGTTCTCGATCAGCTCGAAGCCGGGCGTCGAGGTGGGCACGAGGATCATGCTCGCCCGGCGGTGCGGCTCCTCGGCCTCGGGATCGGTCACCGCCATGCAGATCGCGAACGCCGCACCGTCGGCCGAGGACGAGAACCACTTGTGGCCCCGGATCACCCACTCGTCGCCCTCGCGTACGGCGGTGGTGCCGAGCCAGACGGGATTCGAGCCCGCGTACTCGGGTTCGGTCATGGTGAAACAGCTGCGGATCTCGCCCCGCACCAAGGGGCCGAGGTAGCGCTCCTTCTGCGCGTCGGTGCCGAACTCCATCAGGATCTCGATGTTGCCGACATCCGGCGCCTGGCAGTTGAAGACGTAATGACCGATCGGGTCTTTCCCAGCTCTTCGCTCATGTGCGCGAACTCGGTGAGGGGAGCCCGGCGCCGCCGTGGGATTCGGGACGTACGCCGCCCAGAGCCCGGTCTCCCGGGCACGCGCGGGCCTTGGCGAGCGCTGGCAGCATCGCCTTGAAGCCCTCGTTGGCGAGGCCGCGCTCGAGCGGGAAGACCTCCCGCGCCATGAAATCGCGCAGCGTGCTGCGAATGCCCTCGATGCGTGCGGACGGCGAGAAGTCCATGGTCGGTTCCTCCAGCGGACGATTCGTCCCGAGCATAGGCGAATCGCCCACGGAATTCCGGGGTGGCGCGAGCGGACGGCGCGCCAGCGGCACGCGCACGTCGCGCACGATCTCGGCTCCGGTCCCGGCGCGGCGATCAGGATCGATCGCGACCGCGGGTTTTCGCTGATCGGGGATTGTCAGCACCGAAACGCTGCGCGAGGATGCACCCATGACCGATTCACCGCTCGCAGCGCCAGCCACGTCCGAGCTTCATCGCGCGATTCTCGAGCGTCTCTCGGTGGGCGTGGCGGTGGTCCGGCCGAGCGACGGCTGCATCCTCTACACCAACGCCGCCTTCGCGCGGATGTTGGGCTACGAGGGCGGCGAGCTGGCGGGGCAGCCGGTCAGCATCCTCAACGCGCCGGTGGAAACCAGCCCCGAGGCGCGCGCCCAGGAGATCATGACCGTGCTGCGCGAGCGCGGGACGTGGTCGGGCGAGGTCCCCAACCGGCACAAGAGCGGCGCCGTGGTGTGGTGCCGCGCCGCCGTCCGGACCGTGGACGATCCGGCCTGGGGGACGGTGTGGCTGAGCGAGCACGTCGACGTCTCCGAGGAACGGCGCATCGCCGACGCGTTGACCGAGAGCGAGGCGCGCCTCCAATCGATCGTCGACAACACCACCGCCGTCATCTACGTGAAGGACCTGAACGGCCGCTACGTGGTGGTGAATCGCCGCTTCGAGGAGCTCTTCCACGTGTCGCGGGAGCTGGCCCAGGGCCGCACCGACCACGACATCTTCCCGGCGGCCGCCGCCGAGGTCTTCCGCGCCAACGACCTCGCCGTCGCGCGCTCGGGACAGCCGCTCGAGTTCGACGAGGTGGCGCCGCAGGACGATGGCGATCACAACTACATCTCGATCAAGTTCCCGCTGCTGCGCGCCACTGGCGAGGTCTACGCCACGTGCGGCATCTCGACCGACATCAGCGAGCGAACGCGCGCCCGCGAGGTCCTGCAGCGCGCCAACGAGCTCCTCGAGCAGCGCGTGGCGGATCGGACCGCCGAGCTGAGCGACGCCAACCAGCGCTTGCAGGACGAGATCGCCGAGCACCACCGCACCGAGGAGCGCAACGCCCTGCTCATGAGCGAGCTCGACCACCGGGTGAAGAACGTGCTCGCCACGGTGGTGGCGCTCGCCGACGAAACCTTCGAGAAGACCGAGTCGCTCGAGACCTTTCGCGCCACGTTCATGGGCCGGATTCGAACCATGGCCCGCAGCCACGAGGCGCTGGCGCGCGCCCAATGGCGCGGCGTGGACATCGCCGAGGCGGCGAGCCTGGTGCTCGCGCCGTTTCAGGCCGCGAGCCCGGGCCGGCTGCAGGTCGAGGGCGGTTCGGTGCGCCTGGAGCGCGACGGCAGCGCTGCCGATCTGCCTGGCACTCCACGAGCTCGGCACCAACGCCATCAAGTACGGCGCGCTCGGCGCGGCCAGCGGTCGGCTGCACGTCAGCTGGCGCACGGCGTCGAGCGGACGGCTGGCGCTCGACTGGATCGAGCAAGGCGGACCGCCGGTCGCGACGCCGGCGAGCCTCGGCAGCGGACTGCAGATCGTGCGCGACCTTCTCGAGACCCAGCTCGGCGCCAGGGTGGCGATGCGATTCGCGCCCGATGGATTTCGCTGCCATCTGGAGATCCCGCTGCCCACGCAGCCGCGCAACGCGACCCCGGATCCCGGCATCAAGCTCGTGGAGCCGCCCCCGCCGGTATCGCTCGAAGGGCTCACGATCCTCGTGGTCGAGGACGATCGCCTGCAAGCCAACCTGCTGGCACGCTGGCTCAAGCGACTGGGTTGTCGCGTCGTCGGTCCCGCGCTCGGCACCGCCGACGCCATCCGCCTGGCGCGCGCGGAGCCCATCGACGCGGCGGTGCTCGACGTCGATCTCGCCGGACAATCGAGCGAGCCCGTTGCGGCGGCGCTGGAAGCAGCGCACGTGGGCTTCGTGTTCGTCACCGGCTACGGCGACGGCGGCGGGCTCGGCGCCCGCTTTCCGGCCGCGCCACGGCTGGTCAAGCCCATCGAGCCCGCAGACATCGAGGTCGCGCTGCGACGCGTGGTCCGGCGTCCCGGATGATCGCTCCCCTGCCGCCCCGCCGGCGGCGCGCACCCTCGAAACCGAAACACGCGACACGCGCGAGCGCGGCGGCGACCCCGCGGGATGAGCGACCGCGAAGCGCTACCTCGGCGCCGTTCGTGCGCTGAAGCCCGACCGCACCCCTCGGTGCGACACGACCGCACCACGTTGTCCCCGGCGGGAGCGACGCCTCGCTCGCCGGCGCTTCCTGTACGCGCTTGGAATCACAGGACTTCTTCGGCCACTGGCGCCCATGATGCGGCGCGCCAAAGCGACATGGCACAATGGTTCGATTCCCTCGTGTGCCGATGCGGCAGGAGCACTCCATGGTGAGACCCAGCGCGGTGAAGTCCGTCCCCTTCGTGTTGTCGATGGTCGTCGGTGCAGGCTGCGTCGGGGCTCCCGTGAGCGGAGTCGTGTACGACGACACGAACCGAAGCTCGGTGTCGCAGTACGCGCAATCGATCGAGGCCGGGGACCTCCGGGTGGCCGGAGTCCCCGTGTCGCTGTTCGGTGCGAGCACCGAGGCAACCGCCATCTCCGACGTCAACGGCGCGGTCGCCTTCGCGCCCGCGACGGACGGCACCTATCTGCTCTCGCCAGACGTCGACGCGGGCATCGATTCCACGAGCAACAACGCGCCGAAGCGACTGCCGCAGGCGATCCGCGAGGGGCACGTCCACATGGTCCATTTCGGCGACAGCCTCGGCGTGGTGGGCCCGTCGGAGCACTTCCCCGAGCGCCTGGCGGAACACTTGAGCGCCATCGTTCCGACCACGGTCGAGAACGTCGCCGTGGGCGGTAGCCAGACGTGGGATTGGCTGCCGGGAGGCGCGAGCGGATTCTTCGAGCACGCGCTCGCGCCGCGCCTCGCCGACGCCGACGTCGTGACCATCACGCTCGGCGGAAACGACCTGGACGTGTACCTGGGCAACCCGCCCGACTACGACCCCGCCCACATCCTGCAGCGCTTCCTCGAGAACCCCGAATACCTGCTCGAGATCTACCCGAACGTCGCGACCATCGTCGCGGCGATCCGTGACGCGAACGCGACCTGCGACATCGTCTACGTGATCTACCCGAACTACGCGAACAGCACGGTCATGAAGGGGTACACGGGTGAGCTGCAGCCGCTCGCGTCGCTGGCGTTCGGTGCGGCGCTGTCGCTCAGCCGGCAGCTCGTCGCCGAGTACCCCGGGGTGGTCGTCGCCGACATGTATGGGGCGCTCGGCAACACCTGGCTCGACCCGTACCTGATCGACGAGGTGCACCTGAGCAGCGCCGGCCATCAGGCGTTCGCCGACGAGATCTTCCGAGCCCTCGGGGGAGTGGACGTCGTCGCCGGCGGGACGGCGCAGCGCCAGTTCGGCTTCGACGGCCTCACCGTGCCTGCCGACGAGGCGCGTAGCGCCGCGGCCGGCTGAGTCAACGCCAGCCCGGCGGGCGGGTGCGCCGAGCGGGCACCGCGGGCGATCAGGGAGCCAGGCGTTCGGCGAAGAACGCGAGCGTGCGGTCCAGCGCCGCGCGCGTCGGATGACCTTCGCGGTCGATCAGATCCTTGGTGAGCACCGAGTGAGCGATTCGCGGGATGCGGTGCGGATTCCCCGGCCCCGAGTCGATCTCGATTCCCTCGAAGCCCGCGCCGAGCTCGCGGCGCAAGCTCGCGAAGCGCTCGCCTGGACACATGAAGTCGTGGGTGAAGCGCAGCCCGAGCACCGTGAGGCCTTCGTCGCGCACCCGGCGCTTGAGCGTCGCGAGGTTCTCGTCGCTCACGTGGAGCGCGGCGCGGTGCGAGCGTGTGAGCCCAACCGGCAGCGATGGCTGGCTCAAGACCGGCGCCATCACCCACGGATCGGCGACGAGCGTGAGCGCGAAATTGCCCGTGAGGCACATCCCCACCGCGCCCACGCCCGGACCACCGCAGCGCTCGTGCACGTGCCGGCAGAGCGCGCGCAGCCATTCGGTGATTGGCGAAGCAGCGCGACGCGCGAGCATCGAGAACTCGGCCTGAATGCAGGCGTAACGGAGCGCGCGGCCCATGTCGCACGGCGTGTAGCGAACCCCGGGCTCGTTGAAGAGGCTCGGCAGGACGGCCGTGAAGCCGCGCGCGGCCACCCGCCGACCGAACTCCGCCACCTCGCGCGTGATCCCCGGCACCTCGTGGACGATCACGACACCCGGGCCCGACCCCTTCCAGAAGACGGGACGCGTCTTCCCCAGCGCGTCGAACTTCCGCTCCTCGAAGTCGGCAACGACCGGGTGCATGGCTTCGGAACCCCGCATCCAAATCGAGATCGATCCCGCCGCGACCCGCACCGGATCCCGATCCCCGCAGGCGCCGTCGAACGATCGCGCCGCACGCTATCCCGAGCGAAGACACGGAGTCGACAGGTCGGACGAGCAGGTCCGCCAGACGGATCGACGGACGGGTCCGACAGCGGATGCGGAGACGGGCGTCCGCCTGCACCGCGAAGACCCGGCCGCGTTCAACCCAGCACGGCCGCGATCGGATCCCTCGACGCTTCGGAGCCCCGGCCCAACCCACGCGCCGACGCGCTGCTAAGCGAACGATCTCCCGAAGCGACCTGGCGCGCGACGCGGGACTCGAACCGCCAGCGGTGGACGCCAGAGAGCACGAAGTCAAGCGATTCCGCTATCCCGAGATCTCTGCCGTCGGGATCCGGGCGAGCCAGCCGAACCAGTACTGGCACCTCGACGTCACGGTGATCCGGCTGCTCGATCGGACGCGGCTCTATCTGCACGCGGTGATCGACAACGACTCCCGCAAGATCCTTGCATGGCGGCTCATGCCGCGGCTCGAGCCCGCCACCACATGTGAGCTACTCGTCGAGGCGGGTGCGCAACTGCCGCCCCTCGAGCCCGCGTCCTCGGACACGGCCTGTGAACCGGTCACGGTCGTCATGGACACCGGCGTCGAGAACGTGAATCGCGCCGTCGACGCCCTCATCGACACGCGCGCGCTGCGGCGCGTGCTTGCCCAGGTCGAGGTCGCCTACTCGAACTCGATGATCGAGGCGTGGTGGCGTTCCCTTCGACATCGCTGGTTGTATCTCCACGACCTCGCCACCGAAGCCGACGTCCGCCGGCTCGTCGCCTTCTACGTCACCGAGCACAACACGGTCATGCCGCACTACGCCTTCGATGGTCGCACCCCGAACGAGGCTTACCTCGGCCACGCATCCGACCTGCCGGCCGAGCTTGCGCGGCGCCGGGCTGAGGCCCAACGCGATCGATTGCTTGCGAACCGGGCTACGCGGTGCGGTGCCTGCGAACCCGCCGCGCCCACGGCGCCCGGGCTTCCGCTTGCCTGAACCGATCCGCTTGCCACTCAGCTCCTCGTTCGCGCGTGTACGTAACGTCGTAACAGCGATGCGTCCCTGAACATCGATCGCGTGCCCCGGCAGCCCCGTGCCGTCGCCCCTGGTGGCGATCGAAGCTGCGTCTGTCTTCCCCATCCGTGGGCTGCACGAGCTGCTTCGGCCAACCCGGCCTCTCCGATAGCCGACGTGGCCACATCAATCGCCACGCGCCCTACCCCGACGAACGAGCGAACAGAAAAGTCACAGAAGTTCGTGCGCGTAGCTGGGATGCACGCCCCCGGGTCTGGGTTCCGTAGTGGGTCCAGAGGAGCTCACGAAGCCGATCCTGAGCCCCCAGACGTTCCCCAGCGCCCGTAGCGACGCACGCCAGATCGAGCGCGAGACTCGTTCAGCGCCGTGGAGTGCGGTTCGTTCGGGAGACTCGCGAGGTGGAGATCAGGACCCAGCCACCGGACGGCGGCCAGCGACGACGACAGCGCAAACGGTCATAGAAGGACTCGAATCGACCGATCGACCCGAGTGAGCGACGGCGAGTCTACTGCTGCACGGCGGAAGACGAGAGCCCGTTTCACCCGGAACGCTCGAACCAGTCCGCGAGCTCGAGCTTCGGAATGCGCCCAAAGTGGCGGACGTTGCGCGTGACCACGACGAGCTCGTGGGTCAGCGCCGTGGCCGCAATCAGCAAATCGAGGTCCGCCACGGTCCGCCCGGCTCTCGCCAGCTCGGAGCGAAGCGCACCGTAGCGAGACGCCACCGCCACCTCGACCGGCAGCACGGGCACCCGTGGCAGCACGACGTCTTGGAGGTACGCGAGGTAACGCTCGCCATTGGGGATGCGCAGGGCCCCGAAGACGATTTCACCCACGCTGATTGACGAGATCGCAACCTCGGCCGCGTGTGCATCGAGCGTGCGCAGGAACCGCTCCGACGGTCGCCGCCGAACGGGCTCGCTCAGCGCATCCGTATCGAGCAGGTACTTCACATCGGGGCGCGGCGGCGGGAGATCGTGCGGCGTTCCGGGATGAGATCGGCGAGGTCCGGTAACCCGGATGGGAGGCGCTTCGCGAACGCGCGGGCAGCGCGCACGAAGCCCGAGGCATCCTCGCCCCGCTCCACGCGAGCGAGGTCCTCGATTCCGACGATGGCCGCGATCGGCTTGCCGCGTCGGGTGATCTGGAAGCGCTCTCCCGCGTGCGCCCGACTGGCGAGCTCAGAAAGCGACGCCTTGGCTTCGGCAATGGGAACGTTCTTCACGGCAATGGGCTCCGTCGAATGAGTCATTGTGACCATAACACGATGGGCTTCGTCGGGCGGGCGACGGCGTTGCGAGCGCCGACGCCACGAGGCGGCGGCGTGCTGCAACGGCGGTGACCGCCGAGCGCTTCTCGGTCGGGGGGCGGTGGGTGGGGGCGCGGCACCGCGCGGTGAAGAGAGACAGGAGTGCGTGGGTACCGGCGGGTGTCAAGATAGTTGCCGCGTGAATCGTTCTCACGGCGTGGCCGGCCTCACCCCGGCTTCCCCGGCACCGACCTTCGGCCGGTGCCGGTGCCCTTGCGTCCGATAAGCCGCGGCTTATCCGACGCTGCGGCGCAAGCCGGACCTCGGCCTTTGACGGAACGAACATTCCGTCAATCTGCCCCCGGTCGCTTCGGTGTTGCGACACCGAAGCTCGGCAGCCACCTCCCGCCCACGGCTCCGCCCCGCGCGGCGCTCGCGCGAGCGAGACCATGCCGGCGGTCACCGGCGTTGCAACGCGGTGAACGGCAGACGCACCCGCAACGCCGGTGCCCGCCGGACGCTCCGCCCGCACGGTCGGGAGCCGCGCGCCCGCCGTCCGGTTCACGCGCGCTCGTCCTCTCGCCACCCGCCCCCAGCTCGGGCTCGCTTGCTGCGCCTCGGCGTTCACCCCGTGCGAACGCCGAGGCGCAGGGCGAGCTCGCGCGCAGTGAAAAGAAGAGCGATCCCGCGTCGCGCGCCACCGCGTGGCACGGCACGGGCTGTGCCCTGCGTACTCGCGCCATGCCGCGACCGATCCGTTGGCTCCAGCCGCGCACCCGCTGGTTCGTCACCTCGCGCACACTGGACGCCAAGTTCGCGTTCGTCCCCAACGTCGCCGTCAACCAATGCGTCGGATTCTGGTTCGGACGAGCGTTGAAGCGTTTTCCCGGAGTCCACGCACACGCGATCTACGTCGCTTCCAATCACCTGCACGCCTGCGTCACCGATCGAGACGGCTCGCTCTCGGCCTTCGTCGGATACTTCCTCGGCCAGCTCGCCAAGGACGTCAACGCGCTCCGGGAGCGGCGCGGACCCATCTTCCATCGACGCTTCTCGGCCGAGCCCATCCTCGATGACGACGCCGTCGCCGAGCGCATCGCCTACCTGGTCTGCAACCCGATTGACGATCGCTTGCTCGAAGACTGGCGCGAATGGCCAGGGATCTTGCTGTGGACGCAGTCCGACCAGCCCGAGACCTACCGGTTCCGCAGGCTCAACGAGACCGCGTACGACCTCGCCAAGGCCCACGCCGAGCGACAGGGGAAGAATATCAAGCAGGAGGACTACTTCGAGGAGGAGACCGTCACGATTTCCCCCGTCGACGATGGAGACGGAGGAGTCCTCGATCCGAACGCGATCGTGCGCGCCGTCGAGCGACGGGCGCAGGCGCTCCGCGAGCAGCATCGCGGCAAGCCGTATCTCGGAGTGAAGAAGATCCTCCGCCAGGACGCGAACGACGCACCGAAGCGATCCGACCACTCGCCGCGCCCGCTCTGCCACACGACACGGCTTGCGCTGTGGCAGGAGTTTCGGGAGCGCTGGCGCAGCCTCGTCGCCACCTACCGCGAGATCTCCGAGCGCTTCCGTCAGGGAGCGCTCCGCGCGCGGTTCCCCGCGTTCACCTTTCCGCCCTGGCGCCCCTTGATCGTGCCGTTGCAAACGTAGCGACGTTCGCGACGTCGGATCGATCGAGCACGATCACCCCGTCGTGAACGGGAGCGGTGTGCGTCGCGTGCGCAGCGACGCTCGCCGCGATCGCTTTCGTCGGCTCGCTTGTCCGCAAACCCCTCGAAAACATGCTCACCGATGAGGTTGGCGCGGTCGGTCGAGACCGCGGGGCGCCCGTTCAACGCACGCAGTCAACAAGGTGGGTGGCACCCTTTCCCCGGGCCGAGCCCATCCTCGACGACGAGGCCGTGGCCGAACGAATCGCGTACCTCGTCTGCAATCCGATCGAGTCGTTCGCGACGTCGGCGCTTCCGAGCACGATCCCGAGGTCGTGAACGGGAAGAGGTGTGCGTCGCGTACGCAGCGACGCTCGTCGCGATCGCTTTCGTCGGCTCGCTGATCCGCGAACCCCTCGAAAACACGCTCATCGATGAGGTTGGCGCGGTCGGTCGAGACCACGCGGCACCCGTTAAACCCCCGCGTTCAACAAGGTGGATGGCACCCTGTGCTGCGCACCCGGCGCGCGTTGAATGCCCCGCTCCAACCAGGAGGGCGGTACCCCGGTCTGGGCGCGATTGCTTTTCAGATGGCGCCAAATTGCGAGCGGCTATTGAGGGTTATCACGGGAACCAAACCGGTTTGGTCCGGTGGTGCCCGGTGTGATGAACAAAACCAGCGGGAAAAGTAGCCAGCAAACGATGCCGAAGATGAGTGAGATGAACCGAAAGTCGGGGAACAGTAGAGCGACGGGAACCGGAAGAAGCGATACGAGACACCACGCCGCTGACTCTCCGATATCATGGAGACGCCTGCAGACGGCAGAATAGTACAGTCCAACTGACACAATCAGCCACACCGCTATCACCATGATTATGATGACGATGATGTCCGGCGGGTGTTGGATGGGTCCGGTAGTTCCCCGAAGCGGTTCGACACCAAAGTGATAGGCCAGGTAGGTGCCGGAGTTGATAAGTATCCAGCTAAATAGGAATCTTCGCCGGCCAAGCCGGCCGCGAACCGGAAAAAGATCGAAGCGTGCTGCAGGCATATTATCAGCCTTTCGAACTGTTACTTTGGCCCTACTTTTGAATCGCTCGCACATGTGAAGCGGCAACAATTGACTTCAGCGCAAAAAAACCGAGGAGAGGATCACCTCACCCACCGTCCATACCAGTACGTGTACCGGAAGTCCACGCCGGGGATGAGGCGGCTGCCGTCGCCGCCGCCGTTGGGGTCGTAGGGGTTGGACCGCCAGTAGTAGTTGCTGGGTGGTCGGACGGCGAAGGGGATTGGCTGAACGGTGATGAGCTCGTCGTTGCGGCCGACGTAGCCGAGGACGTCGAGGTGGGTGCCGTCGTCGGCGGTGCACGAGCCGGAGGCGATCTCGGTGTCGTCGCAGTTCGTGCGGGCGATGTCCCAGAAGGGTGGCACCGGAAATGCCTTCAGGGTGGCGATGCCCTTGGCGAGGGCTTCGGCGTCGGGGCGGCGCGGGAAGCGGGTGTAGGCGGAGGCGTCGGCGATGCCGGCGGAATACGTGAAGTCGTAAAGCGTCTGACCCTGCTCGATGGGCTGGCGGGTGCCCGGTTTCGAGTAGAACTTCCACTTGAGGCTCGTGATGAGGTCCGCTCGGGCGTCGGGATCGGTGACGTAGCGCTGCGCCAGCAGCAATCCCTGGCCGACCATGTTCACGGCGCTGAAGTTCGTCTGGTAGCCGACGTCCACGCCCACCAGGTTGGCGGCGACGATGTCGCCGAAGCGGCGGGCGCCGATGAGCTGATCGTAGAGATAGCTCTCGAGCGCGGCGTCGCCGCTCACGTACGCAAACGAGGACACGATGCCGAGGGACATGGCGGCGTAGAAGCCGTCCTTCACGGGCAGGAAGGGCAGGTAGATCCGGTCGAAGGCGTTCTCGTTCAGGTAGGCATGGAACGTGGGGCGGCCGTCGGCGTCCTGGATCTCGAGGTCGTAGCCGCTCGCTTGCACGGTCGAGAGCATGCGGCCGAGTGCGGCGGCGTCTGCCTGCAGTCGCGTGCGCACGTCGTCGCCGAAGGTGGGGTCGGCCGCGATCACCTCCCAGGCGGCGCCCATCGCGGCGGCCCAGCCGATGAACTGGTCGCGGCTACACGAGTCTTCCCAGATGTAGTTCGGAAAGAGCCCCCCCGAGTTGTCCTCGCGCCACGTGCCGTTGTTCTTCTCGGGCGGCAGCGGATTGCCGTTCTCGTCGAAGAGCGGTGTGGTGGGTTGCGTCACTCCGTCGCCCGGGATGTCGCGGCGGATGAAGCCGCGCGCGATGACGCCGTCCACACCGGTGATCGCCACCGCGAGGTGCAGCGCGTCCAGCGCCGCCAGCAGGTGCTGTCGCGCTCGCGCGGTCTCGTCGGCGGGATAGCCCTCGTCGCGCAGCACGCCGTAGCGATACGCATCGGCGGCGATTCCCACGCCCGCGTAGAGACCGGCGGTCTTCGCCCAGCCGGTGACGGTGTCGTAGATCGATTGGCCGGCGTAGGCCTCGAAATCCCAGCCGTCGGTTTCCTGCAGGAACGAGCGGATGAGCTCACGATCGACGACGCGATCGTTCGCGACGGTGAGGTCCGCGTTGATGGCCATCGGAGCGGCGTTGAAGACGTGGAACTGGCGGTCGTACTTTCGCGCCAGGGCTTCGAGGTCGGCGTCGTAGCCGTACTCGGTGGGACCGGGAATCATCGAGCCGCGGCAGGCCAGCGCACCGCTGGTCACCACGAAGTCGTCCGCGGAGCTCTGTGTCTCGCCGAGGGCGACGACGCGAACCGGTGCCGTCACCGCACCGGCGGGAACCACCACGTCGATCGCGGTTTGCGACCAGCCGCGGACCTCGGTCGCCTCGACGTCGCCGAAGAAGACCTGGCTCGCATCCTGGGTGAACCCGAAGTTCTCGCCGCGGATGCGTACCACGTTGCCGACACAGCTCTGCGGCGGCTCGATGGAGCCGATGGTGTGGCAGCCGGCGAGCACGGCGAGCAGCAGCGTGGCGAGGACGGGGCGGAGGGGACGAGAAGAGCGCATCGGTGTGCTCCTGGGAGGTCGTTCCGCGCGCGAAGGTCGCGCGCACGGCGGTCGGGCGGAAACTCGCCCGGAGGGAGTCGGGTTCATTCCGCGTGTGAGCGCCACGGTGCGCGGGCGTGGAGCGTCCGGCGACGGCAACGGCCCACTCGAAGGAGCGCGATCGATACGAACGCCACCGTGCTGAGCGCGGCGCCGGCTCCGAGTGGCGACTCGGACGAGCGGCTCGCGGGCGCGATGGTGCCGCCGCAGCCGGTGCAGTTCGGGATGCACGGGTCGACGAGTGCCGGCGCCGCGCGCCGCGCCGGCGAATCCTCCGCGCCGCCGGCGAGGGCGTCGGGCACGGTGAACGTCGCGCTCACGGGGAAGTGGTCGGACGGATAGCCGCACGAGAAACCCGTGTGCACGATCGCGGCGCTCGCGGGAGCGAATTCCGCCGTGTGCAGCACGAAATCGATTCGCGAGCCCGCGGTCTCACCGGTGTAGTCGTGGAACGTGGCTTCGTTCGCGCCCACGGACGGGAACACCTCGCGGTAGCTGTCGCCGAGCTGAAACCCACCGGGATCGTTCGCACCGCGCAGCGTGGTCACGGCCAGGCTGCTCTCGCCCGCGTTCAGGTCGCCCATGACGACGAGCGGCAGCCCGCCCGAGAGCTCGTCGATCTTCTGACGCACGAGCGCGGCGGATTGCTCGCGCGAGCTCTGACACGCGTTGTCCCAGTGGGTGTCGAGCACGAAGTAATCGAGGCCGCTCTGGGCATCGTGGAGCTTCATCCAGCTCGCGATGCGGATCGAGCCCGAGCACGGGAACACGGTGCCGGGAACGTCGGGCGTGTTGCTGAGCCAGAAGGTGCCTTGATCGAGCCGCGTGAAGCGGTCCGCGCGGTAGAACATCCCCGAGAACTCGCCCAGGTTGTGGCCGTCGTTACGCCCGACGCCGTAGAAGTCGTAGCCGGGCAGGCGCGCTTGCAGGTCGAAGACCTGGTTGTAGAGCGCTTCTTGCACGCCGACGATGTCCGGCGCCTGGTCGAGGATCGTGTTCGCGACGCGATCGCGGCGCGGCCCGCAGGTGTAGAGCCAGCCGGTCGGATCGGTGAGGCTCGAGAGGCCGCCTCCGTCGTAGCGGATGTTGAAGCTCATGACCTCGAGCGTGGCCGCACGCGCCGCGGTTGCTGCGCCCAGCGTTGCCAGCGCGAGGCTGACGAGCGTGCGGAGTCGTCGCGCGCGGTGGGGCGATCGTCCGCCGTATCCCGGGGATTGCATCGGGTGGTCTCTCCTGGAATCCGAGTGATGGAGGGAGCCGGTGGCGCGCGTCCTCGCTGCTTCGCTGCGCGAGGTCGCCACGCGGCCGCCGTCGATTGTCCCATCCGGCCGGCGTGGGTCGCAACGCGCCCCACTCGGCGCGAATCCAGCCGGCGTGCGAGC
>JAXLQJ010000073.1:0-30049 GCA_046331705.1 bacterium
CGCGGATCGTGAGGTTCACGTCCACCAGCACCGGCACGTCGCTGGCGCCGCGGTGGTACGTCTTGCTCAGCCCGCGGATCTCGACGAGCGGCGGCGCGGGCGCCGTCGTCGGCGTGTTCGCGCCGGCGTCGTTCACGACTTGACGCGTACGCGCTGACCGGCGCGCAGCTCCGCGGGCGGCTGATCGATGACGAACGTGCCTTCGGCCGCGCCTTCGAGCACCACCAGGAAGCCCGCGTCGGCGGGCTCGGTGCGGACTGGCTTCTCCACCACCACGTCGTTCTCGACCTCGAGGACCACGCTGCGGCCACCGCGCTGCACCACCGCGGAGACTGGCAGCGCGGGTTTGACCTGGATCGCCGCCTTGGGCGGCTCGGTCACGAACGTGACCTTGGCCGACATGTCCGGGCGCAGGTCTCGCGACGGCTCGCGAATGCGCGCCTTCACCGGCACCACGGATTTCTTGCGGTCCGCCATCGCGCCGATCTCGAAGACCTCGGCGAGATAGCGGCGCTCGGGAATCGCCTCCGGCGTCACGATCGCGGGCCCACCCATCCGCACCTTGGTGATCTCGGTCTCGTTGATCTCGAGCTCCACGTCGATCGCCGAGAGATCGGCCATCGTCACCACCGACGAGCCGGGATCGCCCTCGGCGGTGACGCCCAGGGTCAGGAACTCGCCCACGTCGCGGATCTTGCGGATCACCGTGCCGTCGATCGGCGCGGTGACCATCGTGTCCGCGAGCGCCACCCGCGCCAGCTCGAGCCGCGCCCGCGCCACCCGCACGTTCGTCTCCGCCTTGTCGAGGTCCGCCTGCGACGCGATCCGCGACTGGGTCAGCTCGCGGGTGCGCCGGACGTCGAGCTCGGCCTGCGCGAGCTCCGCCTCGGCCACCTTCACCTGCGCGCGTTGCTCGTCGTCCTGGACTCGCGCGATGAGATCGCCCTCGTGGAGCTCGGTCGTGATCTCCACCGGCATCTCCACGATCTTTCCCTGCGTCTTGCTGCTCACCGTGATCTGCCGCTTCGCCACGATGTAGCCGCTCGCCGTCAGCAACGTGGGTGGCAAGCCGAGATCGCGCGGCGCCACGGAAACCAGCGTCACGTCCGTGGGCCGCGTGGCGCGCCAATAGGCGATGCCACCGCCGATCGCCGTCGCCAGCGCCAGCAGCACGATCACCTTCACCCACGGAAAACGCCGCCGCCTGCGCACGCCGGCGGTCCCGGGCGTGCCGAGCCGGAGCAAGCTCAGATCCCGCTCGAGGTCGGGATCGAGCGTGGAAGGTTGGATCGCCTCCTTCGAGGTCGTCGATGAGCTGGCGCTGGGCGGATTCACGGCGGCGAAGTCTATCCCGCGCGTCGCAATCGGTCCGCGGGAGGTGTTCTCGCTTCGCCTGAGCCTGTCACGGATCGGCCAGTGCCGATTGGGCTAGCGCCCTCGGATCTCCGCTGCGGACCGAGCGCCGCCGCCAACCGGATCGCCGTGGAGTCGATTCCTGCCGTCGGTCGGCTCACTCGACCGCCGCGATGCGTGGTCGTGATCGATTCGATCGGAGGGGGCTTGGGCCGCAGCGATCAGGGGTGAGCGGGCGCGGGCGGCGCGAGCTCGGTCTCGACGTGGCGGAGAACGTCGCGGAGCACGGCGGGGCCCACCCGCGGTCGCGCCAGCGCGTCGCTGAGCAGCCGTCGCCAGCGGCGGGCACCCGGTCGCGCGTGGAAGAGCGGCAGCAGGTGACGGTAGACGGCGCGAAGCGTGGTGCGATCGCCGACGGTGCGCGCGGCGTACTCGACCATCGCTTCGACGAGCGCGTGTGGATCGCGCGCGCCAGTGGGTGCGGCGCTCTCGCCGAAGATGCGCTCGTCGACCTCGCCGAGCCAGCGGGGATCGTCGTAGGCGGCGCGTCCGACCATCACGCCGTCGACGTGGTCGAGCTGGGCGAGTGACGCGTCGATGCCCGCCACGCCGCCGTTGAGCACGATCTCGAGCTGGGGAAGCTCGCGCTTCAAGCGATGGACGTCCTCGTAGCGCAGCGGCGGAACCGTGCGGTTCTCCGCGGGCGAGAGTCCGTTCAGCCATGCCTTGCGCGCGTGGACCGCGAAGCGGGTGACGCCAGCCGCGCTCACGATCGCGACGAAGCGCGCCATGTCCTCGTAGCGATCCAGCTCGTCCACGCCGATGCGGTGCTTGATCGTGACCGGCACGCTCACCGCGGCGCGCATCGCCGCCGCCAGCTCGGCCACCCGCTCGGGCTCGCGCATGAGCACGGCGCCGAAGCAGCCTTCCTGCACCCGTTCGGACGGGCAGCCGACGTTCAAGTTGATCTCGTCGTAGCCGCGCTCGGCGGCGATGCGCGCCGCCTCGGCGAGCTTGCGCGGGTCGTCGCCGCCGAGCTGGATCGCGACGGGATGCTCGATGGCGTCGAAGCCGATGTAGCGCTCGAGGCGGCCGTCGGCGACGTGGTGGAGGATCGTGTCCGCCACCACCATCTCGGTGTAGAGCAACGTCCGGCGCGTGAGCTGGCGCGCGAACCACCGGAAGTGCCGGTCGGTCCGGTCCATCATCGGCGCGATGCTGAACGCATGCGCGGGACGCCGCGTGCGGGTGCTGGTCATGGCGATGAGATCCGGCGGCGCTGGCGCGAGCCGGTTCCGCGGCAATCAACCCAACGCGCAGGAAAGCGTCCAGTGCGCGACGCCGCGTACGCTCGTGGGTGTCTCGTCGAAGCGGCGGGATGACACGATCGGGTACGTTGCCGCGCGAGGGGAGAGCAAGGAAGGGTGCGACGGTGACGATCACACGGTCACGTGTAGGGTCACGTGGTGTGTTCTGGGCGCGCCGGTCGAATCGCGATACGAGGCGCCGATGCGAGCTGCATTCGACGGGCCTCGGGACAAACGGCAGGGTGCTTGACCTGGGACCCGAATCATGGGCTCATTAGCCCTTCCTAACCGCATCCGGCGCCAGCAATCTCGAGTTCCGAGCAGCCGACGCCCGATGGGCGGTGCTCTGGCCGGGGCTCGGATCGCCGGCAGCTGACGCCCAGCGAGGAATTTCATGGCGGTGTACCAAGGCAAGTCGACGATCGTTTGGATCGAGGCGCTCAAGAATCGCGATCCCGAGGTTCGCGTCGCGGCGATCGACGCCCTCGTGAAGATCGGCATGGCCGCGGTTCCGGACCTGATCGACGCGCTCGGCGAGCAGAGCGTGGACGTCGTGACCGGCTCGGCTCAGGCGCTGGCACGCATCGGCACGGCCGCGCGTCCCGCGCTTCCCGCGTTGCAGGCCGCGCTGAAGCACCGCCTTCCGGAGGTGCGCGCCGAGGCGGCGTTCGCGTTGGCCAAGATCTCGAACGAGGCGCTGCTGAAGGCGCTCGCCAGCCCCGAGGCCGGCGTTCGCGCGTGCGCCGCCGAGGCGCTCGGGCGACTCGGCACCGAGGTCCGCGACTGCATCAAGCTGCTGCTCGCGGCACTCCAGGACGCGGACCCGATCGTGCGCGAGGCGGCAGTGCAGAGCCTGGGGCGGTTGGGCCCCGGTGCGGTGGAAGCGTTGCCCACGCTCATCGCCATGGCGCGTAGCGCGGACGCTCGAATCAAGCCGTCGCTGCTGCTGGCGCTGGGAGCCATGGGCGCCCAGGCGGTGGACGCCGTGCCGGTGCTGGTGGATGCCCTCGACATCGAGGGATTTCGCGGCGCGGCGGCACGCGCGCTCGCCGGGATCGGACCCGCGGCGAAGCCGGCGATCCCCAAGCTCAAGAACATGCTGAGCGACGCGAGCCTGCGCTACATCGCCGCGGGGGCCATGGTGACCATCGGCGCGGAAGCGTCGTCGACCGTCCCGGTCCTCATCGAGGGATTGGCGGATGCGCGGGTCCGCGAGGCGTGCATCGAGTTCCTGGGACGAGTGGGCTGGGCGGCGCGACCGGCGGTCGAGCCGTTGACCGCGTTGCTCAAGCACGACGATCCGCGGGTGCGCACGCTCACCGCGAAGTCGCTCGGCCTGATCGGCCCGGCCGCCAAGCCGGCGCTGGGTGCGCTCCGCAAGCTCGTGAAGACCAAGGACGAAGCGGAGAAGCAGGCGGCGCTCGAGGCGCTCGATCGCATCAATCCCAAGGCGCGCCTCGGCGGCCCTTCGTTTCTCGACAAGATGCTGCGGCGCGCGTAGGCGTTGCGTCGCGCGCGCGGGTCGTGCCGAGACCGTGCCGAGACCGAGGCCGGTGCGTCAGTTCGCGTTGCGGCTCGCGTCTTCCATCACTGCCTGCCAGCGGAGCGAAGGCTCGTTCGCGGCTCTGCGTGCCTCGCGCTCGTGCGCGCTCAGCACGGCGGCGAGCCGCGGCGCCTGATCGGGATCGAGGAAGTTCATGCCGCGGGTGGCCAGGCCGCAGTTGGTGCCCGGCAACGAGATCTCCTCCGGCACCAGGCGCGCGCGCTGCTCGTAGGGATCGAGGTCGGGCGTGGACGTGAAGAGATCCCACATCGGCTGCGCCAGCTCGTCGTAGATCGTGAGCGGATCGAGCCCGAGCAGGTGCTCGACGGAAGCGAGCAGGCTGCCCTCGTGGGCGATCACGTGCGACACGTGGCCGCGCCGGGCGTAGGGCGACACCGCCACGAAGATCGAGCGGTGAGCGTCGACGTGATCGTCGCCCGATTGGGGGTCGTCCTCGACGATGAACGCCACCGAGGACTCCCAGTACTTGCTGTGGGTGAGCCAGTCGACGAAGCGTCCGGTGGCGAGGTCGTTATCGGCCACCATCGAGCGCGGCGAGGGGTAGAGCGGGTCGCAGCCGAGCGTGTGATCGTCGGGCAGCAACATGTACACGAACGGCGGCACGCCTTCGTCTTCCCACTCGGCGATGCGGCCCTCGATCTTGTCGACGTCGCGCGTGTACTGCCAGAAGAACGGTGGATCGACCGGGCTCGAGTGGATGTAGCGGGTGTCGAAGATGAGCTTGCCGATCCACGTGCCCACCGCCTCGCCGTAGATGCGAAACGGGATCTGCTTCGCGAGCAGCGCCTGGAAGATGTACTGGCGCTTCGGCCAGACCGCCGGGTTCAGGTAGATCTCCGCCTCGAAGGGCAGCGGCCGGTCGGCGGCGAAGCGCACCTTCTCCACGTACACGTTCGAGAGCGACGAGGTGAGGAGCTGGTGCCCCTGGTCCGAGGTCTCGGCGTTGGTGTAGTAGTTGTCGACGCTCGCGAAGCGCTCGACCAACGCGTGCAGGTTGGGCGTGGGATCGCCGCAGTAGAGGCAGTTCGCGGGCTCGCCGTCCCCGCCAGCGAAATCCCCCAGCAGCGCGTCGTAGGTCTTGTTCTCGCGCACCACCAGGAACACGTGCTCGATCGGTGTCCGGCCGCCGCGCTCGAGCGGGATCGGGTTGTCGAAGGCCTCGGCGTTCACGTCGTAGAGATGCGCCGCGCGCGCGGCGAGCGCATCGCTGCGCTCGGCGAGGCTCGCGAGCTCGGCATCGCTCGGTAGGTCGACGAGCTGCACCGTCGCCTGGTTCACGAGGTCGTTCGAGCCGACGTCGCTCGGCCCGGTTCCCGTCCCCTTGCCATTGGCGACGTAGAGGCGACGGCCGTCGGGCGAAACCGCCACGGCGGTCGGATACCACGCGGTGGGGATGGCGCCGATCACGCGACCTTCGCCGACGTCCACCACCGCGACTCGATTGTCCGCGGCCTGCGCCACGTAGAGCCGCTTGCCGTCCGGCGAGAACGCGAGGCCGTTCGGACCCGTGCCGTAGCCCTGCGCGTTGATGGTGCGCAGGTCGAGCGTCGACAGCACCTTGCGCTTGCGCACGTCGATGACCGAGAGCGAGTCCTCGTCCGAGTTCGCGACGTAGAGCCGCGTGCCGTCGCGGCTCAGGGCGAGCGCCTCGGGGTTCTTCTGAACGGCGATCGAGGCCACCGAACGCATGGCGCGCGGATCGCGCACGTCGAAGACGTCCACCGTTCCGTTCTTCTCGGACGTGACGAACGCCTCGGCGCCGTCGCTCGACAGCACCACCGCGTACGGATTGCCGCCGGTGCCGGTGTGCCCGAGCTCGACGCCGCTCGCCGCGTCGAACGCCGCGAGGCCGTTGCTCGATTCGGTGAGCACGAAGAGCGTGGCGCCGTCCGCGCTCAGCGCGAGGCCCGCGGGAAACTCGCCTGCCGGAAAGCCGCCACGCTCGGTGAGCGCCGCGCCGTCCCAATCGAGGATCACGATGCGCTCGGCACCGCCGCCGCTGGCGTAGAGCGTCCGACCATCGGGAGCCAGCACCAATCCCAGGTAGAGCCCGTCGCGCTCCTCGATCGAGGCCGCGATGGTCCCGGTGGTCGTGTCCAGCGCGCTCACGGCGAGACGACCGTCGTCGTCGTTCGAGGTGACGAACAAGGTGCGACCGTCGGGGCTGAGCACGACGGCGAGCGGCAAGCCGTCCACGTTCACCATCGTGCCGAGCGGCTCGATGCGCCGGCCGTTGGGAAGGATCCAGCTGCCCGATCCCGCCGGGCCAACGCGCAGCGTGGCCTCGTCGCGAACGGAGATCCCGCCGCCGCGCGTCGTCGGCGAGTCGCTCGAGCATCCGGCGAAGACCAGCGCGCCGAAGGCGAGGGCGCGCGCCGCTGTCCGTGGAATCGACCAACGCATTGAGCAGCTCTCCGTCGGGGTTCGAGGGCGAACGGTTTTACCAAGAATCGGCGGGCGTCGATTGAAGTTCGGGAAGCAACTGTGTGACCATCCGCTCGCCATGCGAATCCTCACCCGAGCGCCATGGAGCGGTGCGCATCTCGTCACGCTGCTGACGCTCGCGTGTGCGTCCGCGGCCTGCAGCGGCTCGAACGGTGCCGCCAACCCCGCATCCGGCGCGGCGCGCGCGGAAGCGTTTCGCATCTCGAGTGAGTCCGACTTGATCGGTGGGCCCGCGGCGATCGCCGGTCTGGGCGACTGGATGATTCGCAACGACCGCATTCGCGTGATCGTGGAGGACGCCGGCCCTTCGATCGGTTTCGTCGGCGCCTTTGGTGGCGGCATCCTCGACGCGGATCTGGTACGGGGCGCGGACGAGCCGGGCAACGATCGCATCACCCAGACGTTCCCCGTGTTCCTGCCGCGGGGTGCCGAGGCCGAGCGCATCGAGATCGTCGCCGACGGCAGCGACGGCGGCGCGGCCGTGCTGCGCGTGACGGGGCACGACGGCTCGTTCAGCTTCCTTCAGAGCTTCGGCGACATCTCGATCCCGGATACGCCCCTCGACCTCGCCTTCACCACCGACTACGTGCTCGCACCCGGCGACGCGCACCTCACGATGCGCACCACACTGGCGAACCGCGGTTCCAAGCGCCGCACGGTGATCGTGGGAGACGTGCTGCTCTTCGGCTCGGACTTGCAGATCTTCGGCCCCGGGTACCCGCTCGACGACTTCCCCACCCTCGCCACCGTCGATCACCTGGTGGGAATCGGCGCGGGCGCGAGCTACGGCTACGGCACCGCCGCGGGAAAGCTGGTGGTGCCGTTGGTCGACGCGTCACAGACCGGCGCGCTCACCAATGGGCTCAAGGGGCTGGCGATCGAGCCCGGCGGCGCGGCGAGCTACGAGCGCTGGTTCGCCCTCGGCAACGGTGACAGCGTGAGCGCCTCGGCGCAGATCCTGGCGCTGCGCGGCACGGCGACCGGCCACCTCGCGGGCCGCGTCACCAACTCCGACGCGACCGAGCTGGCGCGAGGAGCGTGGATCGAGCTCTACGGCGCGGACTCGTCCTTCCAGGGCCGAATCGACGTGGCGCCCGACGGCACGTTCGCCGCCGACCTCGTGCCCGCGAGCTACTCGCTGGTGGCGCGCGCATACGGCCGCCATCCGTCGAGCTTCGCCATGGCGGACGTGAGCACCGCTGCCACCACCACGCGAGATCTCGTCCTCGGCACCACCGGATCGGTCGAGTACCGCCTCACCGCCAGCGGCGCACCGTCGCCCGGCAAGCTCGTCTTCGAGGCGTACGGCGAGAACGGCGCCTTGGATTCGAGTCTCGATCCCGACCTCGGCCCGCGCAACACCGCCGACGCGAGCGGCAACTACGTCTACAGCGCCACCGGCAGCGGCAGCGTGGCGGTGCCGCCGGGCACGTATCGAGTCACGGTCATGCGCGGACCCGAGTACACGCTCAGCGTGACCGATCACCTCGAGGTCCCGGCCGGCGGCAGCGTGCCGCTCGCCGCCGACCTCGAGCGAGTGGTGGACACCTCCGGCTGGCTCGCCGCCGATTTCCATCAGCACTGCACCAACTCGGACGATTCGCCCGTGGGGCGGCGCGATCGGGTCGTGAGCAACGTGGCGATGGGGCTCGAATACGTCGCCAGCACCGACCACGACTTCGTGACGAACCTCGACCCGCTCGCCGAGGAGCTCGGCGTGGCGTCGATCTTCCACGCGATGCCGGGGAACGAGATCTCGACCCTCAACATGGGCCACTTCAACGCCTTCCCGCTGACGCCGGACCCGACCATTCCCGACGGCGGTGCGCTCGATTGGAACGGCCTCACCGCGGGCGAGATCTACGAGGCCGCCAAGCGCGACCCGGCGCACCCGATCACCATGCTCAACCACGGTCGCTCGGGGCTGCTGGGCCAGCTCGACTACGTGGGGTACGACCGCACCACCGGCAAGAGCGAGCGGCCCTTCTACACGAACTTCGATTCGATAGAAGTGAACCTGACGCCGGACCTGCTGCTCGACTGGTACAGCCTCCTGAACCAGGGCTACACCTTCACCGCGGTGGGCAACTCGGATACGCACCGCCTCAAGGGCAGCGAGGTCGGCCAGCTCCGGAACTACGTGCGCGTCGCGAGCGACGATCCGCGCGCGATCTCGCCGAAGACCCTCGTCGACGCCTTGCGCGCGCATCGCAGTCAGTGGACGTCGGGGCCGTTCCTGGTGCTGGAGGTGAACGACCAGGCGCAAGTCGGCGATCAGCTCACCGACACCGATCGCGTCGTGGACGTGCACCTGCGCGTGCTCGCGGCGCCGTGGGTGGACGTGGACTTCGTCGAGATCGTCGGCAACGGCTTGCCGCTCGCCCACCTCGACGTGCCGGCCTCGACCGCCGTCACCCGTCTCGATGCACGGCTTGCGCTGCGCCTCACCGAGGACACCTGGCTCGTCGCCACCGCCCTCGGCGACACCCGCGCCTATCCCGCCCAGCTCGAATCGCCCGCAGCGTTCACCAATCCCATCTGGGTCGACGTCGACGGCAACGCCCGCTTCGATCCACCCGGGCTTTTCTGAGCAGCGCTCGTACGGCCGTACACCCGGGCGAAGTGCGTCGCCACGTTGCGTCGAGGAGTTTCCGGCAACGGCGCGCCGCTCGACGGAGACCGCTCGCGAGTCGCGCGCCGAGTCGCCGAGCTCGATCCGGTTCAGCCGGCCGGGAGCGGGAACGCGAGCTCCACGTCGCGGTCCTCGGGATCACCGGAGCCGTCGAAGGGGTCGCGTGCAGCAGCGTCGGCGGAGATCCGGGCGCTCTCGCCGAGCGCACCGTGCGCGCGCTGCTCGAAGACGTAGGTGGTGAGGGTGCCGGTGCCGTCGCCGTTGCTGGCGATCTCGAAGACGCGGCCGTGTTGCGGCTGATCGATGAGCGACGATCCCTGGATCTCCCAGTAGCCGGTGCCCGCCGCGCTGCCGAGATGCGCGGTGACCGAATGGATGTGTGTGTGGCCGGAGACGTGGGCGATCACCTCGGGGTGCTGAGCGAGCAACCGGCGCACGTCTCCGCCGTCGTGGACGCCGAAGGGACTGTCGAGGTCGGCGAGCCGGTGGTGGCTCACGAGCACGACGAGCTTGGCGCGGCTCGCGTCGAGCTCGTCACGGAGCCATCCGAGCTGCTCGTCCCCGATCGAGCCGTTGGCGCCGCCGCCCTCCTCGGTGGTCTCGAGCACCACGAGGCGGATGGCGGGGTTGCCGTCGCGGGGCGGCGCGGCGTCGAACGCGTAGTACGCGCGACTGCTGCGTGGGTTGCTGCCGTCGTAGCGAGGGTTGAGCCCGAAACCATGACCGGCGGCGATGCGCTCGCTGGGGTCGTGGCCGTCGCCGAAGAAGAGCGACACGAAATCGTCCATCTCCATGTAGTCGCCGGACACCACGCCGCTCGCGATGTCGGGCGGGATCACACCCAGCGCCAAGTCGTCGTGATTGCCGACGGTCTGAAGCCAAGGGACCCGTAGCTCGTCGAGACCGTCACGCGCCGCCGAGGCCTCGCTGGTGATCCCCGAATCCGCGCTGTCTCCGGTGCAGACCACGAACGCGGCCTCCGGGCTCATCGCGTTGATGGTCGCGACGAACGCCGCGAGCACGTCCACGTCGCGCTCTTCCTGCTCGGGGGCGCGCTGGAAGCCGCCGAAGCCGATCGCATCCCCGAAGTCGTCCACCAGCGACTCGAGGTCTTTCGAGAAGATCCGGAAGCTCTCGTCGGTCATGTGGATGTCGGTGAGCTGGACGAAGCGCAGCAGCACGCCTGCGCGCCCGCCCGCGCCGGGATTGGGGACGACCTCGAGATCGTTTCGGGCGATCAGCTCGGTGGGTCGCACGGGCGGATCGGCTGCGGGCTCGCTTCCGCCGCCACCTCCGCCGCCGCACGCGCCGAGGAGCAGCGTGAGGAGGATCACGGAACGGTAGGACCTGGTCGCATTCGATGCGCGGCGAACCATGACGCCCCCTTGCGGGGACTCGACTCGTTGCTCGCGAGTCGGCGCGAAGTGCGTTGCCCCGCCGATGGCCCTTCGAGGCTGCAAGGTCGCTGCCGCGCCGCGCGCGTCGCGTCGCGCGCGCACGCCCTGCTTCCGAGCCGCACGAGCGGGTCACGCGGTTCGCCGCTGGCGCTCCGAGTGTCGCAGCGGTAACGAGCCGGGATGATCCGGGCCCGCGGCTGGGATGGGGAAACCACGTACGCCCGCGTCGTCTCCGCCGCGACTGTCTGGTATTCGAGACGATGCGCGCTCGAGCGCCTCGCTGCACGTGATTCCGCGCGAATTCGCGGAAGAACCGCGAGGTCGCGCGGGCCGCGCCGAGTCGCGCCGCATGCCGGCACATCCCTTGCTCGATCCTCGGGCGGGTTCGTATCCGCGCCGGCGCCTCTCGCGGGACCGGTGAGTCCGTTCGTCGCCTCCCGTGGCTGAGCACCGGCGCGCCGCGATGCCGCCGTGATCCTGGGCTCTGGAGGAGCGCGAGCGCGTCCTCACGCGCCGCTCCGGGAGGTGGCCACATGAACCGGTCCAGCAGGTACTCCCATCCCGTTCTGGTGTTCTTCGGCGTGCTGGCGACGCTGACCGCCTGGTGCTCGACGGCGCGCGCCCAGGTGCCGATCGGCTGCACGATTCCCGATCCCACCACCGCGCAGCTCCAAGCGTGCTTCGAGTACTACGACTTCCAGTCGTCGTGCGCGTCGGCGGCGGCCAACTTCATCACCGATCGCGGCACGGGTCTCGGTGAGTTCGCGGGCTGCGGCACGCGTGGCGACTGCTATCCGCTCGCCGTCGACGCGGTCGGCGGCGTGTGTCTCGGCGGTGGTGCCGGCACCGGCGTCGCGGGCCTCGGAAGCACCGGCGACGTGGCGGTCGAGAACGTCGCCTCGGTGTTCTCGGAGCACGTGCTCGTGCCCGTGCTGCCCGACTCGTTGTCGGTGTCGAAGGGCAGCGGCGCGGAGTCCGTGGCCGGGGCCGGTGAAGGCGCCGGCGAGCCGGGCACGCCCGGCGGCGCCGTGAGCGGCGAGCGCTCGGTGCTCACGTTCAGCGCCGTGGATGCCAACGTGACCGTGGACTTCTGGGAAGCGAAGCCGATCGACGGCAGCACCTACCAGATCGCGCTCGGTTACGCGAGCACCACCCTCGGTGGGGGCACGTTCTTCGTCGACGGCGCGTACTCGCGTCTCGACGGCGACGAGCTGAGCTGCAACAACACCGCGCGCGCCAAGCTCGGCTACCGGTGGGACCTCGGCGACGTCTTCCTGCTGGGGCTCTACGGCAACGTCGACTGGGTGGACACGAAGCCCGACGACGTCTTCTTCTATGGCGGTGGCTTGCTCACCGGGTTCCACTTCGATCTCGGTCCGGTGAAGCTCTCGCTCGGAGCCGTGGGCCAGGGGGTGTTGAGCAGCCTCGATCGCTCCGACGACAAGACCGACTACACGGTCTCGGTCGCGTACGGTGGTGGTGTCGGCATTCCGCTCTTCCACTACTTCTCGTTCAACGCGCAGGCCTACCGCACGACCGCCTTCAAGCCAGGCGCGGACAGCGACTTCGAGGACGTCGGGTCGTTCACCACGCTCTTGGTCTCCGGCGACTTCGCCGTCAGCCCGAGCTTCGTGCTGAACCTCGGCTACCGGACCCGCTTCGAGATCGACAACTACGACACCAACGCCGTGATTCTCGGCATGCGAGCCTTCTTCTTGTGAGGCGTCGGCATGCGGCTCGGCGCGCGGCGATCCGTTCGGTGCGGGCTACGGCGACGGCTCGAGGCCCGAGCGCTCGATGCGCTTGAGCAGCTGCGGGACCGCCTGGTCGAGCGCGGATTGGGTGGCTTGGCCGATGGCGCTCTCGGCGAAATCGGCCTTGCTGTGACTGAAGAGCGTGCGAACGTCCTCGTCGGAGAGCGCTTCGCCGACGGCGGAGGCCGGGATGAACTCGCCGGTCGCCACCGACGCGAAGCGCAGCTGAAGACCGAGGCGTGTCGTGCCGTGCGATTCGCCGCGCAGCCCCGTCACGTGCTCCTCGCGCCCCGTCGAGAACTCGAAGATCTCGCCGTACACGAGGAAATCGGGCACCTCGAGCCCTTCGAAGTGCTTCGGCCGGTAGAGATCGTCGCGATTGATCGCCTTGTCCCACTGGTCGACGATCCGCTCCACCACCGCCTCGCGTTCTTCCAGGAACCGGAACCACCCGGAGTCGTAGAGCGCCTCCACGATCCGGTTCGAGAGCCCGAAGCCGAGCCGCTTGTCACGCAGATCCGGCCAATCGCGAACCACCTCGGGCGCCAGCCCGAGCCGCACCACTTGCACTTTGAAGGGCACCGGCGGCCGCGCCGCCGGCGCAGCGCCCGCGAGATGGCCCGCGACGTGGTGCTCGGCGATCGTCGAGGTGCTGGCGCAGCTCGCGGCGAGCAACGCGGCGCACGCGCGAACGATCGCGCGCGCCGGGTGTCTGCCGTGCGGAAGGGGACGTCCAAGACGTGCGTTCATGGTCCCTCAGCGTGGGCGCATCAGCGCCTTGATGGCGCCGTCCACGGCGCCCGCGACCGCGTTGCCCACGGTGGTTCGATCGAAGACCGCCCGGTCGCCGCGGAACTCGAACGCCGCCGCCGTGGCGCTGGCGGTGGCGTCGCCGCGGCCCTGCTCACACCAGGTCGTCTGCATGGCGGGATCGCGAATGCAGACCTGCACCGTCACCTCCAGGCGATTGGTCTGCGTCGAGAACGGGCCGAGGGTCATGGAGGTGCGCGGAGACTCGAACGCGACGATCTCGCCGAACGCCACCAGGTCCGAGCCCGCCTCGCGCGCCATGCGGTCCAGCTCGCCCTCATCGGGCAGCGTCGCGCGCTGCCAGGTGTCGATCGCCACCCGGTCGAGCTGCTTGCGCACCTCGGGCTCGATCTCCGTGAGGCGGAAGCGCCCGGCATCGTAGAGCTCTTCCGCGACCAGATCCTTGAGGCCGAATCCCACGCGCAGATCCGCGAGGCGCGGGTCGGAGACCGTGGACCGCACCCCGATCACCGCGATCGAGAGCCGGCTCGGACTCGTGAGGTAGCGCGGCTGGATCGACGTGCAGCCGGCCCAGGTCACCAGCAGCCCGAAGGCGATCGCCGCTGAGGGTCGTGGAGCTCGAATCATGAGGCTCGGAGATCTCACGCAAGTCAGGTGCCAGAACGCGAGCGCCCACCCGCGCGCCGGGGATCGCCGCCACCACCACCCTGCACAGTCGCTGCGGCGGACGAGCGCCCTGCGCGCCTGCGGGTGCGGTCTGATGCTCGCGACGGCGTTCTCCCTCGGGTGTGCAGCAGCGCCGGCACCGCTCACGGCGACCGAGACGCAGCGGATCGACGAGCGGGCCGCCTTGCCGCTCGCTTCGCCAGCGACGGGGGACGAGCAACAGGTCACCGTCGAGGGTCGCGCGCCGCTCGGCTCCGGCTCGACCGCATCGGCCCGCGACGCGGCCCTCGGCGACGGGATGCGCCACGCCGTCGAGCAGGTCGTGGGGACGCTCGTCGATTCCCGCACCCTGGTCGAGAATTTCGTCACGGTGCGCGACCGGATCTATTCCGCCTCCGACGGCTACGTGAGCCGCTACGACGTGCTCGCGGAAGGCGTCGAAGCGGACGGCCAGACGTACCACGTCCGGATCCTGGCCACCGTGCGTCGCGGCCGCGTGAAGGACGATCTGGCGAGCTATCGGATCTTGCAGGTCAAGACCGGCAGGAAGCGGGTGATGGTCGTCGGCGAGGCCGACCCGGCCGCCGAGATCGCCGCGCAGGAGGCGGCGTCCTACGTCGCCGCGGCCGTCGCGGGCGCCAACGCCGCGCTGGCGGAGCGGGAGTTCCGGGTCTTCGACGCGGAAGCGACGGCCAAGGTGGCCGCGCGCATCGGTCTCGCCGCCGGCACGCAAGGCGAGAGTGAGCTGGTGCGCTCCGCGCTCGCGCAAGGCGCCGAGCTCTGCGTGCTGCTGGCGGTGGCGCCCGGCAAACGCGCCGCCGCGGGACCGGGTCGATTCAGCATGGGTTACGCAACGGTGCGGGCGAAGGCCTTCGATGCCACCACCGGGCGGCTCCTGGGCGTCGGCTCGGGGGATGCGAGCGAGCGTGCGCGTACCGAGCCGGGACCGCAGGACTGGCTCCGCGCCGTCGGCGCGGCGGCGGACGGCGCGGCGCGCCTCGCCGTCGCGCGGGTCGCGCCATCGATGATACAAGCGGCCGCAGCGGTGGATCGCGATCTCGGCACGCCGTACCAGGTGGTGCTGCTCGGCTACCGCGAAGCGGACGTCGATCGCGTGATCGAGTTTCTCGAATCGGCCGCCGATTCCAAGGGGTTTCGCGAGCTCGCGCGCCAGCCCGGGCACGTCGAGCTCGAGGTCTTCTGGAGCGATGTCGACACCACCGGCCTCAACCGGACGCTGCGCACGGAGATGAAGGCGCGCGGAGTCGAGCTGGTCACGAAGGATCAGGCGGGAAGCCGGATCGTGTTCGAGCAGCCAGGTCGATGAGCCGCGCCGCGCGAGCGCTCGCCGTGTGCTTGGTCTGGGCGAGCTGTGTGCCGCTCGCGCGCGCGTCGTCGTCGCTCTGGATCGAGGCCGAACCGATCGAGGCCGACGGCATCGACCGGTTCGCGCGCCTCGACGACGGCGTCTATCGCGGCGCCTCGCCGAGCGACGCGGGGCTCGAGCTGCTCGCGCGCGCCCACGTCCGAACGCTCCTCTGTCTGCGCAGCGAGGTGCCGTATCGCGAGAAGGCCGAGGCGCTCGGCTTTCGCATCGTCCACATCCCGATTCCGCTCACCGACGCGCCCAGCGCCGACCAGATCGTGCGGTTCCTGGAGATCGCCACCGATCCCGCGTCCCGTCCGGTCTTCTTCCACTGCCGCGTGGGCGAGGATCGCACCGGCGCGATGGCGGCGCTCTACCGGATGCAGGTCCAGGGGTGGCCGGCGGAGTCCGCCCGCGCGGAGATGAAGCGGTTCGGGTTCTCGGCGTATTGGCGCGACCTCGGGCAATTCGTGCGGCGCTTCGGTGGTGCCCCGGGAGAGGGGCCGCCGTCGACCGAAGGCGAGTCGCGAGCGGTCGAGCACCTGCGCGCCGCCGATTCGGCAGCCGCGGCGGGCAACCCGACGGAGGCGCTCGAAGCGCTGCGCCGAGCTCTCGTTCGGGCGAGTGATCGCCGCGAGCGGGTGGCGATCGCGCGGCGCTTCGTCGCCGTGCTCGCCGAAGCGAGCGAGCGGCACGCGCTGCCCGCAGGCGGGATCGAGCTCGCGGTGCGCGAGTGGGCCGTGCTGCGCGGTCAGGACGCCGAGGACGGGGAATCGCTTCAGCGCCTCGCCGCGATCTTTCGCGAGGGGCTCGATCTGGCGCGCGCCGCCGCTGCGCTCACCCGCGCCCGCGAGCTGGGCGGCGAGGCGGTGGATACCGAAGCGGTCGGTGACCAGCTGGCGCGGGTTCGCGCCGTGCGCGGCGTCGCGCCGCGCAGCGACATCGGCAAGCGCATCGGCTTTCTGGATCGGATCACGCGCGGCGAGCTCGCGGCCCTCCTGGTCCAGGAGCTTCGCGTCGATCGGCTGCGCCCCGAGCAAGTGGCACCCACCTACGAAGCACCGCGCCCCGCGCTGCCGCCTGAGACGCCCGCGGCGTTGCCGGACGACGCTCGGTCGAGCCCGTACGCCGACGACATCGGCCGCGCGCTGGCGCTGGGCGTGCGCGGGCTCGAGCTGCTTCCGGACCGCGCGTTTCATCCCGACGAGCCCGTGAGCCGCGCCGAGCTCGCGGGGGTGATCGCCGACGTGCTGAGCCGCGCCGGCCGCGATCCGACGTTGCTGCTGCGTGGGCTCGGCGAGCCGCCACGCTTCGTCGACGTCGATCCGAACGCGTGGTACCGGCCGGCGGCGGAGCTCGTGGCGTCGCTCGGGATCCTCGCGAGCGGGGACGAGGCTGGCGGCCCAGCGCCGAGGTTTCGCCCGCGCGACGCGATCACCGGCGTCGAGGCGCTCGCGGGCTTCAAGACGCTGCGCGATCGCCTCGATCTGAGAGCGCGAGCCGTGGTGGTGGTGATCGACTCGCTGCGCGCGGCTTCGCTCTACGGCGCGCTCGATCGAGGCCGCCTGCCGCGGCTCGCACGCCTCGCGGAGGAACGCGGGTTCGTGCGCTTCGAGCACTGCCTCGCCGCGCTGCCCTCGGACACGATCCCCAATCACACCACCATCTTCACCGGCGCCTTGCCGGGGCATCATGCGATCACCGGCAACGAGTGGTTCGATCGCGCGCTCGACGCCGGCGAGCCGCTCGCGCGTCGCACTCGCGAGTACCTCAAGTTCGGTCCCGCCGACGATCCAGGCTTGGGGCGCGCCTGGAGCTTTCCGGGCTTCCCGCTCCACGAGCTGGACCTCGTCGCGGGAGTGCCCACGATCTACCAGGCGCTCGCCGCCGCCGAGGCCGAGCGAGGCCGCAAGGTGGAGACGGCGGTGGCGTTCGATCCGGTGCGCCGCGGCACCAGCGAGGTCGCGAGCCCGGGTTTCCTGGAAGCGCTCTTCGGTGGGCGCGTGCTGCCGTTCGTCGAGGACGATTCGAAGATCGACGCCGAAGCGGTCGCACAGGCGGTGTCGTGGATCGAGAGCGACCAGCCGCCGGAGCTGCTCGGCGTGTGGCTACCGGGTCTGGACTCGTGGTCCCACCAGCACGGTCCCGGGGAGCCGGGCGGCGAGCGCGACGGGCAATCGGACTACCTCGCACGGCACGTGGACGCGCTGCTCGGCGAGCTGGCCGACGCGCTCGAGCGGCGCGGGCTTCTGGCCGAGACGCTGCTCGTGGTGAGCGCCGACCACGGCCACCACGACGTGGTGGCCGACGAGCGGCACGCGATCACGACCCAGGAGGTGTATCGCGCCCTGGCGCACGCCGGTTTCCGGGTGCCGCTCGATTCCCACGGCGAGCTCGACGAGAGCGAGCGCGACGTGGAGCTGGTGGTCGCGGGTGGAGACAACGGTGGCGCGGCGCTGGTGTCGGTCCAGAGCGAAGGGCGTGGTTGGAGTGGCGTGCCGACGCTCGACGAGATCGGTCCCGTCGCCCGGGTGCTGGCGAACCAACCCTACGTGGCGCGGGTCTTCGCGTTGCAGCCGGCGACCGCCGCGATCGAAGCGCGGGCGTTCGAGCTTCGAGAGGCGCCGGCGGGTCCACCGTCGGCAGCGCGCGTCGGATGGTCCGCGCTGGAGCCGGGTCGGCCCGATCGGCTCGCCGAGCGCCTCGCGGGCCTGGCCGGATCGACGCGCTCGGGGGATCTCTTCGTGGAGGCGCGCAAGCCGTATTACTTCGCGGTGCCCGGGCACCTCTATCGCGGTGAGCACGGCGGCGCCGACGGCGAGCAAGACCACGTGCCGCTCTTGCTGGTCAATCCGCCGGGTCATCCGCGCCAGCGCGTCGCTACACCGGTGGGCAACGAGGACATCGCGCCCACGATCGGCGGCGTGCTCGGCTTCGCGGCGGCGCTCGCCGCCGACGGGCGCGATCTCCTCGATCCGCCGCGCATCCACGTGTCCTCGCACGTCGAGGGTCAAGTGGTGCCAGCGGGCAGCGTGACGTTGCTCGGCTTCGCCGAGGACACGCTCGGCGTCGAGCAGGTCGAGATGCGCGTCGACGAGCAAGGCCCGTACGTCCCCGTCGACGGCACGGCCACCTGGGAAGCCGAGCGCGTGCTCGCACCCGGCCGGCACACGATCGACGTGCGTGCGCGCGATCTCACCCAGCTCGAGACCACCGTGCGCTTCCACCTGGTGGCGCGCTGAGCGCGGGTGCGTCCCGGTGGAGCGGATGCGCCACGGCGCCGCAGCGCCGCGGCACCCGTGCGTCTCGCGTCGGCGCGAGCCGCGTCACGTCGCCGTGGGGCCGAGGCGGCACACCACCACGTCGGGCGGTGCGTAGGTGCGAAACGGCACCTCGAGCGCGCCGATGCCGCGGCTCACGATGAGCGCGCCGTGGTGGGGAGGCGCGAGCTGGAAGCGGCCGTGAAAGTAGGGCGCGTTGTACTTCGACTGCGGGATCCAGAGCGGACGACCACCCGGCAGCGCCAGATGGCCGCCGTGGGTGTGGCCGCAGACGGCGACGTCGAAGCGATGACGATCGATCGCGCGCAGCGTGCACGGCGAGTGGATGAGCAGGATGCGCGTGCCGTTGGCGTTCGCGAACGCGCGGTCGGGATCGGGGTCTCCGCTCCACCCCTCGTCGACGCCGCACACCGACACGTGGTCGAAGGGCGCCGGAAGCGCCGCGGAGTCGTTGATGAGCATCTGCACGCCCGCGGCCTCCAGGCGGCGGCTGATGTGCCGATAGTCGGTCCACAGGTCGTGGTTGCCGAGCACGGCGAATTTCCCGAAGGGCGCCCGCATGCGCTCGGCGGCCCGCGCGATCGGTTCGATGAAGGCCGCTTCGATGAAGATGAAGTCGCCGCCGAGGAGCAGGACGTCGGGCTCCGCGGCGGCCATGCGCTCGAAGGCCAGCTCGATGAGCTTGGGATGCGTCGTCGGACCGGCGTGAAAGTCGGAGGCGAACGCGAACGTGAGCGGCCGCAAGCCCGCCGGCCACTCGCGGGCGACCACGTCGTGAGCGATCGTGTCGACCACCCGCTGCGCACCCAGCGCGTACGCGAGCCGCGCGGGCCAGCCGCTGGCCGTGAGCCGGAGGAAGAGCGGCTCGGCGAACGTGCGCCACCACCCGTAATGTCTTCCGCGGCCGAGCTGGGTCATGGGAGTGGGCGAGGAGCGCCACGCGTGCGCGAGTTGCGCGAAGGCGCGGAGCTTAGCGCGGGCGCACGCCCGTCGATAACGCCGCGGCGCGCCGGGAATCAGCGCTGCGGCGCGGGACGGGGTCGGATCAAGAACCCGCCGCTCGCCAGCGGCACGCGTTCCACGGCGGTGCGGTACGCGCGCTCGAGCCGCTCCTCGGTGAGGATCTCGGCGGGCGTGCCGCAGCCCACCAGGCGGTGCTCGGCGACCAGCGCGACACGGTCGGCGAACTCCGCGGCCAGGTTGAGGTCGTGCAACGACGCGATCACGGTGAGCCCGTCCCGCGCGAGGCTCCGCACCAGCGCCAAGATCGTCATCTGGAAGTGGATGTCGAGGTGGGAGGTCGGCTCGTCGAGAAGCAGCACGCGCGGTTCCTGGGCGAGCGCCATCGCCAGCCACACGCGCTGACGCTCGCCGCTCGAGAGCGTGGCCACCCGGCGGTCGGCGAGCGGGGTGCACTCGGTGCGTTCGAGCGCCGCGTCGAGCACCTCGCGATCGCGCGCACCGAGGCTCTGGAATCGCCCGAGGTGCGGCAGCCGGCCCAGCGCCACCGCTTCCCACACGCGTAGCTCGTCGGGGCAGCGGATCGATTGCTCGACGGAGGCGAGGCGCGTCGCGATCGTGCGGGGAGCCAGCGACGCGAGCGGCTCGCGGTCGAGGTAGACGGCCCCGCGAGCCGGCTCGATGAGCCCGGAGATCGCGCGCAAGAGCGTGGTCTTGCCGGCGCCGTTCGGCCCCACCAGCGCCATCAGCTCGCCGGCGCGCAGCTCGAGCGAGACGCCCGCGAGCACGGGTGTCCCGTTGTAGCGAAGCTCCACGTCGTCGATGCGCACGATCACGGTGCGTCCTCGCGCGTCACGCTGCGTCGCCCGCCCAGGCGCGCCGCCCCGCCGAGGTGCGGCGACGCAGCAAGTACAGGAAGAAAGGCGCGCCCAGGAGCGCGGTGAGGATTCCGACCGGGATCTCGGTGGGCTTGGCGAGGGTGCGCGCCGCGGTGTCGCACACGATCAGCAGGATCGCGCCCGCGAGCGCCGCCGCCGGCACCAGCGCGCGGTGGTCGGGCCCCACCACCAGCCGGAGCGCGTGGGGGACGATCAGCCCGATGAAGCCGATGGTACCCGCGGCGGCGACGCACGACGCGGTCAGCAGGGCGGCCGCGGCCAGGAGCGCGCGCTGCACCCACGCGGGGCTCACTCCCAGATGGGCGGCCATCGCGTCGCCCAGCGCCAGCGCGTCGAGATCGCGCGCGAACGCCAGCAGCACCGGGACGCACACCGCCACCACCAGCGCCAGCGGCCACACCTGCGCCCATTGCGCCCCCGCCAGCCCGCCCATCATCCAAAACACGATCCCGCGCGTCTGATCGGGACTCGACACCACGATGCAGAAGCTGGTGACCGACGCGAACAGCGCGGAGAGCGCGACTCCCGCCAGCACCAGCGTCGCGCCGTCGCCATCACCGCGATTCATGCGGCCGATGCGGTACACGATCGCCACGGCGAGCAAGCTGCCGGCGAAGGCCGCGAACGGCAGCACTCCCGGCAGCTTCCGCTCCAGGCCGAGCGCGATGACCGCCGCGGCGCCCATCGTCGCCCCGCTCGAAAGCCCGAGGAGATAGGGCTCCGCGAGCGGATTGCGGAAGATGCCCTGCATCACCGTCCCCGCCGCCGCGAGCGCCAAGCCCACCAGCCCAGCCAGCGCGACGCGCGGCAGCCGCACGTCGCGCACGATGCGGGTCTGGGTGTCCGTGGCGGCGGGCTCGCCGTCGCCACGCGAGAGGGCCTGCCAGACGATCCCGGCCACGCGCGCCGGCGGGATCGACACCGTGCCGGTCCCCACCCCGGCGACGAAGGTCGCCACCAGGAGTCCGCCCAGGATCGCCAGCGTGACGCGCGCCGAACGTCGCCTCATGGCGTCGCCCCGCTGGTGGGACGCGGCGGGGGGGACGAGAAGGGCGCGGCGGCGGGGGTGGGCATGGCGGGCGTCGCGCCCGCGTCGGCGAAAGCCTCGGGGTGCAGCCAGACGGCGAGCGTGCGCAAGGTGTCGGGAAATCGCGTCGAGACCCAGGAGGAGGGCCGCATCGCGAGCACTCGCCCGGCCTTGACCGCGCGCAGGCTCGACACCACCTCGTGGGAGCGCGTCCACTCGAGCTCGGACGGATCGACGACCAGCGCATCGGGATCGCTGCGCAAGATCTCCTCGTAGCTCACGCGGTGATAGCCGGCGGGCGCGGCGAACACGTTCTCGGCGCCCGCCTTGGCGAGCAGCTCGTGATCGGGAGTGCCGACGCCCGCGGTGAGCGGCGGCGAGCCGGGCAAGGGGTAGAGCAGGGCGACGCGTGGCCGTGGGCGGCCCGCGACCCGCGACTCGATCGCGGCGACCTCGGTGGTGAGCCGATTCACCAGGCCCGGCGCCGCGCTGCTCTCGCCGCGCACGGCGATCTCCACCTGATCGATGGTGCGCAGCACGCCGGCCAGGTCGTCGGACGGCGCCGGTGTGTAGACGAGCAGCCCTGCCGCCTCCAAGCCGTCGCGCGACGGACCGAATGCGCCCAGCACCAGGTCCGGCTCGAGTGCGAGCGTGCGCTCGATGCTCACCGCGTTCACGTCACCGACGCGCGTGATCGAGGCGAAGCGCTCGGGAGCCTCGGGAGTCGCGGCGATCCCGACGATGCGCTCGGCCAGGCCGAGCTCGTCGAGGATCTGCGCGAAGAGCGCCGGCCCCGCCACCACCACGCGTTTCGCCGCCTTGGGGATGCGGACGACGCGGCCGCGATCGTCCCGGAGCTCGACGGGAAACCCGGCCTGCGCGATGCGCGCGCCCAGCGTCAGCGCGCAGACCGCGAACAGTCCCCAGCGGCGCGCGCGCGTCATGACGTGGCTCGTCCCGCCGTCCGGCCGTGGTCCCGCGGTGCGCGCTCGAACGAGGGAGTGGGCACGATGTCCATGAGGGCTCGCCAGAGCCCCGCGGCCGCGCGACTCGCGTCGCCCGCGAACACGATCACCACCCAATCGCCGACCTCCGAGGGCCCGAGCGCGCTTTCGACGCGAGCGGCGTCGTGGGCGTTGCGGCGGCTGAAGCTCGCGTCCACGTCCGTCAGCTTGAGCCCGGACGGCTCGCGAGAGAGCAGCAAGATACCCGTGCCGCCCTCGCGAACGGCCGCGTCGCGCAGTTGCCAGGTCTTGGGCGCGCGCGTCACGCCCCGCACCAGCGCGCCGCAGGCATGACGGTCGAGCCCCATCTCGACCAGTGCCAGCTCGGCGACGCGCGGCACGCGCGCGAAGAACTCGCCGAGCGCGGCGCTCGCGGCGTCGCTCAGGAAGGTGCCGGGCTTGGCGAACTCGACCCAGCCCAGCGCCTCGAGCTTCTCGAGCTCGGTGCGCACCACGCTCTCGGTCCAATGAGTCCGTTCCACGAGGGTGCGGCGTCCCAGCGGGCCACGGCGCAGATGGAAGAGCAGGCCGAGCTCGAGGTGGGGCCTTTCCAACGGTTCTTTGTGGGGTATCATATCCCACCTTCCACCTGGGACCGCGAGGGCGACGGCGCTTCGGTGCGCCGTCGTTTCGTCGGCGGCACGGTGGGATAATCTATCCCACATCGCCAGGAACACAAGCCATCGAAGTCGTCATGTCGAATCTCCCGCCATCGACAGTGAGGTCCACGACGCGTCCGCGCGCGAGCGCGCCGGCGCGCGGCGCCGCGGCGTGCGATCGCGCGCGATCCACGACGTGCCGGTGGCGCACCGGGGCGATCGCGCTGGTGCTCGCGTTCCACGCCCTGAATGCCGGCGCGGAGGACGCGCCGGACTCGCTCACGGAGACGGAGACGGTCGTGGTGGAGCAGTCCGCGCCACCGCCGGATACGGGCAGCCGCGACGTGTCGGCGTTCGCCACCATCGTGCCTCGCGACCAGTTCGCGGGCACGGGCGCCGACCTCGGCGAGGTGCTGGAGCGAACCGTCGGCGTCCAGGTGCGGAACTTCGGCGGCCTCGGCGACCTGTCGACGATCTCGATTCGCGGCTCGACCGCCGAGCAGGTCGAGGTCTTCCTGGACGGGATCCCGCTCAATCGCGCGCTCGGCGGCGGCGTCGACCTGTCGACGCTGCCCCTCGGGAACGTGGAGCGGATCGAGGTCTATCGCGGCACGGCGCCGAGCGGTCTCGCGCTGACCAATCTCGGTGGCGCGGTCGAGCTGGTGACGTCGCCCGCTTACGGCGACGACGAGACCGCGGTCTCGGTGGGCGGCGGAAGCTTCGGCACCCTCGATACCTCCGCGTCGCTCCGGCGCGGCTCGGGGCCGTTCCATCTCTTCGCGAGCGCGGGCTACGCGCGCAGCGAAGGAGATTTCCGTTTCCGGGACGACAACGGCACGCCCAAGAACGGCGCCGACGACGCGGAGGTGGCGCGGCGCAACAACGATTTCCAGAGTGTTGCGTTCCTCGGCAAGGGCGACACCGATCTTCCGGCGGACCTGAGCCTGACGCTCGCCGACGATTTCTTCTGGAAGGACGAGGGCGTCCCCGGGATCGGCAGCAATCAATCCGACTCGGCGCGGCTCACCTCGCTGCGCGATCTGGCGCATGCGCTGCTACGCGGCCGCGGCTGGCTCGACGGTGCGCTCGATCTGGAGGAACGGCTCGAGCTCGGGTTCCAGCGTGAGGCGTTTCGCGACATCGAGGGCGAGATCGGCGTCGGCGCGCAGGACACGCGCAACACCACGTCGACCTATGCGTCGGTCTCGCAGGTGACGCACCGGCCGATCCAGGATCTGGCGATCACGGCGCTCGCCGATCTCCGGCACGAGGAATTCCGCCCCGCCGACGAGCTGCTCGAGCCGGCCGATGGCCCGACCAGTCGCCGCAACGCCGCGCATCTGGTGCTGGAGGGCGAATCGCGACTCTTCGGTGAGCGCTTGGTTCTCGATCCCGCGCTGCGTTTCGCGTACGTCGAGGACGAGCGTCGCCCGTTCGGGCCATTCGTCACCGCCGGTCCCCAGAACGCCGTCGACCGGCGCGTCACCTGGAAGGTGGGTGCGCGCGGCTATCTCGCCGAGTGGCTGGAGGCGCGCGGCAACGCCTCGACCTCGTTTCGCGCGCCGAGCTTCACCGAGCTCTTCGGCGATCGCGGGTCGATCATCGGCAACCCCAAGCTCGACCCGGAGCGCGGCTTCAGCTGGGACATCGGCCTCGCGCTGGTGCCGCCCGATCTCGACTGGCTGCGCGCCGTGCGCATCGAGGCGATCTACTTCTTCAGTGACGTCGACGATCGGATCCTCTTCATCCAGAACAGCCAGCGCACGGCGGTGGCGGAGAACATCGCCGCGTCGCGCAGCCAGGGGGTGGAGCTGACCGCGGCCGCGCTGCTTCCTGCCGGCTTTCGCGCCAGCGCCAACGCCACCTTCCAGCAGACCGAAGACCTCTCGCCGGCACCGAGCCGCCACGGCAACGATCTGCCCGGGCAGCCGCGCAACGACGTCGCCACCCGGCTCGAATGGCGCGAGAAGCCGGTCACGTTGTTCACCGAGCTCGAGTACATCGGCTCGAATTTCCTGGATCCGGCGAACCTCGAGGCGGTCGACGATCGCGTGCTGGTCTCGGCGGGCTTCAAGGTCCGCGTCCTCGACGGGATCACGCTCGCGTTCGACGCGCGCAACCTGGCCGACGATCGCGTGACCGACGTGATCGGCTATCCGCTGCCGGGCCGCAGCTTCTTCGGCTCGGTCGAGTGGCGGCTCGTCGACGAGGACGCCCCGAACGATGAATGAAACCCCTCTCGATGCGAATCCGCATCCAACAACGCGCGGCGCCATCGGCACGGCCGCGTTTCGGAGAGTCACGATGCAGGGCATGGAAACTTCGTTGCACGGAACCTGGGCGCGCTGGCTCGCGATCGGCACGATCGTGGTCGCGGGCTGCTCGAGCGGCGGTGGCGACGGTCCCGGCGTGGGCAGCACGGCGAACACCGCCGTGCTCTCCACCACGGACTTCACCACCGGCCGCCTCGCCACGGTGAGCCTGGAAGCGCCGTACACGGTGGGGCAGAACCTGGAGGAGCTGGGCTCGGACGCGGTGCTGCGCGTCTTCGACGGTCAGGTCGACGTGGTGAACCGCTCGGTGGGCGAGAACGTGCAGGTGATCGACCCGGCGTCGGGCTTCGCCACGGTCGCACAGTTCAGCACCGGTGACGGGTCGAATCCGCAGGACGTGCTGGTGCGCGGCACCACGGCGTTCGTGCCGCGCTACGAGGCGGGCTCGCTCGACGATCCGTACAACGACGTGCTGCTCATGAGCCTCACCGACGGCTCGACGCTCGGCCGCATCGACCTCTTGCCGTACGCAGACACCGCGACCGATCCCGGCATGCTGCCGCGCCCAGCGGCGATCCTCGAGGTCGGCGGGCTGGTGTGGGTGATGCTGCAGCAGATCAACGCGAGCTTCTCGAGCTATGGCCAGGGGTGCTTCGTCATCATCGATCCGGCCACGCGCAGCGTGGTGGGCGCGGTGGTTCTCGACGTCCAGAGCCCGTTCGCGGCGGAGGTCTTCGGTGACGCGATCTACGTGGCGGCGAACGGCGTCTTCTCGATCCCGCCCACGCTCTCGGGCGGGATCGTGAAGGTGGACACCCAGACGCGCACGGCGACGCTGCTCGTCGACGACGACGACCTCGGCTCGAACGTGAGCGACGTGGTGGTGGTCTCGGAGTCGAAGGGCTACCTGGTGGTGGCGAACGTGGATGACCAGGGCACGCCCGCGGGCACCAACGACGTCCGCACGTTCGATCCGCGCACCGGCGCCGTCGGCGCCAAGGTCTACACCTGCGGCGGCTACCTACCCGACATCGCCTGGAACGGCGGCACGACCCTGGTGGCCACGTGCCAGGACTTCGCCACGCCGGGAGTGGTGCTGATCGACACGACCTCGGACGCGGTGGTGGCTGGCCCGCTCGACACCGGTCTGCCGCCGTTCAGCATCGGGTTCCTGAAGTGAGTCCCGCTTCGAAGCGCGTCGTGCTGGTGGGCGGCGGCGTGCGTTCGGGGAAGAGTGCGTTCGCGTTGCGCCGCGCCTCGGAGCTCGGGGCGCGGCGCGTCTTCCTGGCCACGGCGGAAGCGCTGGACGACGAGATGACGGCGCGGATCACGCGCCATCAGATGGAGCGCGGAGCCTCGTTCGTGACCGTGGAGGAGCCGCTCGCCGTTCCCGAGCGGCTCGACGCGCTGACCGACGTGGACGTGGTGCTGCTCGATTGCCTGACGCTCTGGCTCTCGAACCTGGTGGTGCGCGGCGACGACGAGCGCCGCGTGGAAGCCGCGGTGGAAGAGCTGGCGCGGGTGCTCGCGACGCGCCGCTTCCACGCGGTGGTGGTGACCAACGAGGTCGGCATGGGTCTGGTGCCCGAATCGGCGTTGGGGCGGCTCTTTCGCGACGTCGCGGGGCGCGCGCACCAGCGCCTCGCCGCGCTTGCCGACGAGGTTCACTTCGCCGCGCTCGGGGTGATGCTCACGCTCAAGCCGAGCCCGCTGGTGGCCAGGTGAGCCGCCGGCCGAGTGCGAGCCGCGCGACCCGCGACGTGGACGCAGGTTTCACCTTCCGCTCGGCGCACGAGTGCGCCGCATGATGCCGCTTCGGCAGCCTGCGAGCCCGAGCTCGCACGGACACGATCGGCCCCCTGTCCGCGCCCGTGGCGCGGAACGAACGGAGCAACCATGACCGATTCGCTTCTCGCTCGCACCACGCTGGCGATCGTGGCGCCCGACGAGTCGATCGCGGCGGCCACGCAGCACGTCCTCGACTTCAAGACCAAGCCACGCGGAAGCCTGGGACGGCTGGAGGCGCTCGCGTGCCGAATCGCAGCCATGCGGGCCGTGGCGCGGCCGCCGCTTCCCACCAAGGCCATCGTGGTGATCGGCGCGGACCACGGTGTGGCCGCGGAAGGCGTCAGCGCCTATCCGAGCGAGGTCACGCGCCAGATGCTCCTCAACTTCGCGGCGGGCGGGGCCGCGATCAACGTGCTCGCGCGGCGCGCTGGGGCGCGGGTGCTGGTGGTGGACATGGGCGTGCGCGAGCCGCTCCCCGCAGACGCCGGTGTGCGTGCCGAGCGGATCGGTCCCGGAACGCGGAGCTTCTTGCGCGAGCCGGCCATGACGCGCGGCCAAGCCGTTCAGGCGATCGAGGTCGGTATCCGCATCGCGAACGAGCTCGCCGACGAGGGCGTGGATCTGCTGGGTCTGGGCGAGATGGGGATCGGCAACACCACGGCGTCGACGGCGCTGGTGGCCGCGTTCACGGGCGCCGAGCCCGAGCGCGTCACCGGGCGCGGCACCGGCATCGACGACGCCGGCTGGCTGCGCAAGGTGGGTGTGGTGCGCAGCGCGCTCGCGTTCCACGGGCTCGGCAAGGGCGCGGCGCCGGGCGACGCGCTCGACGTGCTGGCGTGCGTCGGCGGGTTCGAGATCGCCGGGCTCGCAGGGGTCGGGCTCGGAGCCGCCGCCCGGCGCGTACCGGTGCTGCTCGACGGCTTCATCTCGACGGCGGCGGGGCTCGTCGCGGCGCGGCTCGCGCCGCTCGCCTCCGCCTATTTCCTCGCGGCGCACCGCTCGGTCGAGGTGGGGCACCGGGTCGCGCTCGACGCGCTCGGAGTGATGCCGCTCCTGGATCTCGATCTCAGGCTCGGCGAGGGCACCGGTGCCGCGCTCGCCATGAGCTTGATCGACGCCTCGCTCGCGATCCTCCACGAGATGGCGACCTTCGAGTCCGCGGGCGTCGCGGACACGGGTCGCTGAGCATGCTCGCTCGCGCCCGGCGCCGGCTGGCGCTCGCGATCACCTTCCTGACCCGCGCGCCCGTCCCGGCGGGCGCCGCGGACGCCGACGACCTCGCCGCGAGCTTGGTCTTCTTTCCGGTGGTCGGTCTCGCGCTGGGCACGCTGCTGGTGGCCGTGGCGGCGCTGCTGCCGCCAGAGCTGCCGGCCGCCGCGCGGGGAGCGGTCGTGGTGGCGACGCTGGCGCTGGTGACCGGAGGGCTTCACCTCGACGGGCTCGCCGACGTGTTCGATGCGCTGGGCGGCGGGCGTGGCTCACGCGAGCGGATGCTCGCGATCCTGGACGATCCGCGGATCGGCGCCCACGGCGCCGCGGCGCTGGTGCTGGTGATCGTGGCCAAGACCTCGCTCGTGGGCGCGCTGGCGGCGGCCGATCAGCGCTGGGCGCTGCTCGCGTTTCCCGTCGCCGCGCGAGCGGCGATCGTGCCGCTGGTCGTGCTCTTTCCCGCGGCGCGCCGCGAGGGCTTGGCGCACGCGTTTCACGAGCGCGCGCGCGGCGGGCACGTCGCGGGAGCGAGCTTTCTCGCCGCGCTCGTCCTCGGCGCGATCGGCGCGCAGTGCGCGGGGCCGACGCTCGCGGCCATGCTGGCGGCGCTCGCGATCGCGAGCTGGATGCGCTTTCGCCTGGGCGGATTGAACGGCGACGTCTACGGCGCCGCCCTCGAGCTCGCCGAAGTCGCCTTCTTGGCCGGCGCCCTCAGCCGCTGACCGGATTCCGCGCACGCGGATCCCGCCGGACCGCCCGTCGTGCGCGGGTCCACCGAGGGTGCGGTGGGCCTCCAGCGGGGGGGCGCGGCCTCACGCCAGGCGGGAGCGGCCGAGATCGAGGGCGAGCATGGCGACGGCGGCGGCGGCGAGCAGGGCGCCCACGGGCACGAGCACGATGAAGACCGAGGGATCGCCCTCCGCGGACCCGATCCCGCCGAGGAAGAACCCGAGCGGCACCAGCGGCGTGCCGAAACGCAGCAGCGCGGCGGCGCGCGCGCGGCGGGTGTCGTCGCTCATGTGCCGCGAGGCGGTGAGCGCGAAGATCACGTTGATGACGCCGAGCAACGTCCCGTGGGCGTGGGCCAGGGTCCAGAGCTCGCGCCGGAGCCGCGCATCCACGTAGAGCGGCAGCTTCACGAGATGGAACGCCTCGAGGACGACGCCGCCGACGAGGAACACGGCGATCATCGTCCAGCCGAGGCGCAGGCACGCCGTGCACGCGGCGTCGGACGTGGCGGGAGTCTTGGACGGTTTGCTCATGAGGGCTCGCTCACTCTCCGACGTCGATCTCTTTCGAGGCCATGAGCCGAAGGGCCACCATCGAGGCAGCGGCGTCGCGGTCGATCTCGTGGTCGGGGGCGACGAAGGTGCCTGGCGGCGGTGGCGGAAGCTGGCGCCCGCCTTCGCGCACGTAGCCGGTCCAGCGCCTCGCGATCTCGGCGAGGCGCTCGGCGCGCGTCGGTGCGTCGGCGATGTAATCGAAGTCGCGCGCGGCTTCCGCGAGGGGCGAATCGCCCAGGTCGCCAGCGAGGTCGATCAAGCTCTGGCGCGCGAGAAAGCGAATCGTCGGGTAATCGTCGCGCAGCGCTTCGACGAGCAGCGGGGCCACGAAGCTCGCACGCGCCTCCGGGGCCAGCGGGCCGTCGCGCCGCCCGGCGAGCTTGGCGGCGACGGCACGCTGCACCGGGTCGCCGCCCAGCAGCTCGGCGACGAACGCGGTGGCGTCGAGGGGCGCGCCGTCGGCGCGTCCTG
>JAXLQJ010000074.1:0-29607 GCA_046331705.1 bacterium
GCGCTTGGGATCGCGGATGCGAAAGCGCACCATCGTGCGGCCCAGCTCGGGAAGCCGGCGCAACAACAGGCGCGTGAGCGCGCCGTCGGTGGTGCGCGAGCGGCGCGCGATGTCGAACTGGCCGGCGATGCCGAGGAAGGTACCGATGTTCTCGGGAAAGACCACCAGCGCCGGGTGCGGGAAACGCCCGCCCTCGCGCGCGCCGCGCACGGCATCCACGCGCTCCAGGAGGCCTTCGATCTTGGTGCGAAAGGTCTCTTCGCTGCCGTAGTCCTCGAGCCGCATGAAGGGCTGGACGGCGACGAGATCCGCAGGACGCATGACGAGGGATCAGGTACCCCGATGCGGTCCCGCTGACAAGAGGAATTCGCGCGCATCCGCTCGCGCCGGCGGCACCGAGCGTGTAAGAACGGTTTGCGCGGACGGCATCGCGCCCATGCGCGGCGAGGCGAGCGTGAGCAGGAACGGACGAACGGGAATCCGAGCCACGTTAGGCGCGTGGCTGTTGCTCGCAGGGCGCGCCCTCGCGCCTGCGGCCGAGCCCACCATCGCACCGATGCCGCCGGCGCCAGCGCAGCTGCTGGACGGCCGAACCTACATCGGCCACGTCGGCGAGAAAGGAAGATCGTCCGGCGACGAGGACACGCTCCGCTTCGCTGCCGGCCGCTTCCATTCGAGCGCGTGTGACGCGTACGGCTTCGGCGCCGCGCCGTACACCGCCGAGCAGCACGGGGATTCGTTCACGTTCACCGCGGAGACCGTGAGCGAGAAGGAAGGCCACATGCGCTGGACCGGCACGATCCGCACCCACCAGCTCGAAGGCACGGTCGTGTGGACCAAGCCCGGCCAAACGCCCGTGGAGTACTGGATCAAAGCCGAGCTCACGCACTGACGACCCACCGCGCCACGCGGTCGTCGACGGCGCTCCGATCGATTCGCGACTCGGCGGATCGCGCGCCCGCGGCCAGCGCCACCGGGGCCACGAGGCGGGCCGATGAATTCGCGCCGGACATCGCCGGTGCGCGGTTGACGGTCGCAAGCTCCACCCGCTAGAACGCCTTAGTTTCAGCACGATTCGAGCGTTTGCGCGCGCACCCCACAGGTTCGAGGCGAGCCTGCCGGCTGCACACGCGAGACGGGACCGGACCGCCTGGCGCCGGTTCCACCGAGAGGACTGCCCCCACCATGGAACGCGAGATCCGCAAGGTGGTCGTGTTGGGCGCCAACGGAGCGATGGGCTCGGGTGCCGCAGAGACCTTCGCCGCCTATGGCTATCCCACGGTTCTGCTGGCACGCGACGCGGCCAAGGCCACGCAGGGCGTCGAGCGCGTCAAGGGGATGGCCAAGGCCGACAAGATCGCCGACCTGTGCTCGGTGGGCAGCTACGACGCGGACCTGGAAGCCGCGGTCGCCGACGCGGACATCGTCTTCGAGGCGGTGTCCGAGGACATGACGATCAAGCGTCCGTTCTTCGAGCGCGTCGACAAAGCCCGCAAGCCCGGCTCGATCGTCGCCACGGTTTCCTCCGGTCTCTCGATCCGCGAGATGTGCGCGGGTCTGAGCGACGATTTCCAGCGCCATTTCCTGGGCATCCACCTCTTCAACCCGCCCAACGTGATCGTCGGCACCGAGGTCATCCCGCACGACGGCACCGATCCCGAGTTGGTGAAGTGGGTGGTCGACTTCTGCCAGAAGAAGCTCGGCCGCGAGATCGTCGAGTGCAAGGACCTGCCCGCGTTCGCCGGCAACCGCGTGGGCTTCAAGGTGCTGAACGAGGTGGCGCAGCTCGCCGAGGAGCACGGTGTGGCGTTCATGGACGCGCTCATCGGCCCGCACACCGGCCGCGCCATGCCGCCGCTCGCCACCGTGGACCTGGTGGGCTGGGACGTCCACAAGGCCATCGTCGACAACGTCCTCGCCAACACCCAGGACGAGGCGAACGCCGCCTTCGCCATGCCGGGCTACATGTCGTCGCTGCTCGCCGCCGGGCACATGGGCAACAAGACTCCGGCCAAGGGTGGCTTCTTCCGCAAGGTGAAGGACGGCAAGACCACGCTCACCTTCGTGCTCGATCCCAAGTCCGGCGACTACAAGCCCGCCGCCGAGGTCGCGCCCCAGCCGCTCGAGTTCGTGACCGAGATGCAGCGGCTGCACCGCGTGGGTCGCTATCGGCAGGCGATGCAGATCTTCCTGAGCGCCGAGGGCTGGGAAGCGGACCTCATGCGCAAGGTGATCCTCGGTTATGTTTCGTACGGCTTGAATCGCGTGGGCGAGGTGGTGCGCGAGCCGCGCGACGTGGATCGCATCATGGGCTTCGGCTTCAACTGGGCGCCGCCCACGGTCCTCGCAGACGCCATGGGCGTGAGCGAGACCATCGCGGCGATCGAGAAGGCCGGGTTGCCCGTGCCGAAGGTGCTCACGGATCACGCCGCCGCGGGTGGCGGCAAGCTCTTCCGCGAGAAGTTCGTGGACGTCGGTCGTTTCTTCGTCGGATCGTGAATCGAAACGTCGGGGCGCGGCCTGCCGCCGCCCGGAGGACGAGGTGACACATGCCTGAGCCCGTATACGTACTCGGTGGCTACCAGACCGACTTCGCACGCAACTGGACGAAGGAGGGCAAGCACATCACGGCCATGATCCGCGAAGCCGTGGAAGGTGCCTTGGTGGAGACCGAGATCGATCCGAAAGAGGTCCAGGTCGGCCACGTCGGCAACTTCGCCGCCGAGCTCTACTCGATGCAGGGTCACCTCGGTGCGTTCCTGGTGGACGTCGATCCCGCGTTCTCGGGGCTGCCCACGGGCCGCCACGAGGCGGCGTGCGCCTCGGGCTCGATCGCGCTGCTCGCGGCCTCGGCCGAGATCGAGGCCAAGCGCTACGGGCTCTCGATGGTCGTGGGCGTCGAGCAGATGAAGACGGTCGATCCCAAGACCGGCGGCGACTACCTCGGCACCGCGGCTTGGTACGAGCTCGAGGCCAAGGGCGTCGAGTTCCCCTTCCCCAAGCTCTTCGGGAAGCTCGGCGACGAGTACGACAAGCGCTACGGCCTCAAGGACGAGCACCTCGCGCACATCTCGGCGGTCAACTACGCCAACGGCAAGAAGAATCCGCTGGCGCAGACCCGCAACTGGTACATGAGCGAGGAGCACGCCAACTACAAGGGCAAGTACAACGACACCATCGGCGGCCGCATCAAGATCACCGATTGCTCGCAGGTGACCGACGGCGCCGTGTGCGTGTTCCTGGCCAACAAGAAGACCGCCACCGAGTACGCGGCGCGCCGCGGCCTCGACCTGGCGAAGATTCCCCGCATCCTCGGCTGGGGCCACCACACCGCGCCGATCCGCTTCGACGACAAGGTCGCGGAGAGCGCCGACAACCGCTACGTGCTGCCCCACACCCGCCAGGCCATCCTTGACGCGATGAAGCGCGCGCGCATCAAGAAGTGCTGGGAGCTCTCGGCCATCGAGACCCACGACTGCTTCACCACCTCCGAGTACATGGCGATCGACCACTTCGGCCTCACCAAGCCGGGCAAGAGCTGGCAGGCGATCGAGGAAGGCGTGATCGACTTCGGCGGCAAGCTACCGATCAATCCGAGCGGCGGCTTGATCGGCGCCGGCCACCCGGTGGGCGCCACCGGTGTCCGCCAGATGCTCGACGCCTACAAGCAGGTGACCGAGAAGGCCGGCGATTACCAGGTGGCGGGTGCCCAGAAGGTCGCCATCCTCAACATCGGCGGTTCCGGCACCACGAGCTGCGTGTTCATCGTCGGGACCTGATCGCTCGCGATCGCGCCCCGGGCCGCCGAGCGATCGGTGGCCCCGACGAAAGCCCGAGGAGATCCTCCTCGGGCTTTCGCGCTCCCGGTGACGATCCGCGAACGCCCTGCCGGCGTACGGATGCTCGCGGCGGTGCGTCTTGGGGGCCGAGCTGGCGCGGCGTAGCCTGGTACGTACGTCTGCTGCGTACGTCGTCGCCCGGGGGGACGCATGCCTGTCACGCCGACACGGCTACGAGCCGATCTCTACCGGATCCTCGACCGCATCCTGGAAACCGGGGATCCGATCGAAATCGAGCACAAGGGCAAACGCCTCGAGAGCGTGCCCGTCGCTCCGGCCTCGAAGCTCGCGAACCTGGTCCCACGACCCGCAGCGATCCGCGGCGATCCCGACGAGCTCGTGCACCCCGACTGGTCGCACGAGTGGAAGCCGTGATCCACCTCGACACCCACGTCGTGGCATGGCTGTGGGCCGGTGATCTGAAACGTCTGAAGCCGGTAACTGCGACGCTCGACCGCGAGGACTTGGTGGTCTCGCCCATGGCGGTGCTCGAGCTGCAATACCTGCACGAGATCGGGCGATTGGCCGATCCAGCGCACTCGATCATGACCGATCTGGTCGCTCGGCTCGGTCTCAGGACATCCGACGCTCGGTTCTCGCGCATCGTCAGAGCGTCGCTCGCGCTCGATTGGACGCACGACCCGTTCGATCAGCGCAGCTCGCGGCGGGTGGCGGAGGGAACCACGCCCACCCACCGAAAGAGCTCCTCGGGGGTGAGCGGGTCGCGCCCGGCCAGGAAGTCGTCGAGCAGCGGAAGCGAATCCACGCCCCAGAAGAGCTCGCCGCCGACGACCATCGAGGGCACGCCGAAGGCGCCTGCGCCGAGCGCTTCCTCGGTCGCGGCGCGCAGCCGCGCCTTCGCCTCCTCGGTGCTCGCTTGCGCCACGAGCGCGTCGCCGTCGAAGCCGACGCTCGCGGCGATGCTCGCCACCTTCGCCGGTGAATCGATCCCGCCGCCGCCCGCCCAGGTGGCCGCGAAGAACGCGTCGATCAGCCGCCGCTTTGCCAGCGCATCGGTCGGCAGCGCCGACACGCGCAGCGCGAGCAAAGGATTGAACGGATGAGTCGGCGGCGGCGTGAGCGGCGGTAGCCCGAAACGATGCGCCTTGCGGTACGCGTCCTTGAAGACGTAGAGCCGCTTCGCAGGGATCTCCGCCGGGCCCTTCTGCCCGTGCTCGCCGAGCAAGGCCGCGAACAGCACCGGGTGTGGCGCCACCGCGCGCCCGTGCCGCTCGGCAAGCGCGTGGATCTGCGTCCACGCGATGTACGCGTAGGGCGAGAGGTAGTCGAAGAAGAATCGGATCGGGTCGCGGTCGTCGCTGGCGGCGGTGCTGCTCATGCGGGCGTCTCCTCGGAATGCGCGCGATGCGCCCGGCGGGATACACCGAGTCGACGCTCGTTGCCGACGATCGGCTTGCCGCGCCCGCAACGCGACGAAGCCCGAGGGCTTCCCCTCGGGCTTCGCTGGAACGATCGGCTCGCCGCGCGAGTCGATCCGCTCGTCGCACCGAACGCGGGTCGATCAGGCGCTCCCCCAGGTGGTGGAATGCGGCGTGACCTGGACATGACCGCCGTGCGCCAGGTCGTGGACGCCGTTTCCACGGCCGTTACCCGCGTGCGCACCGTTGCCGCGCCGCACGGGAGCGGGCGCGTTCACCGCGCCGTTGACCTTGAAGCGGCTCACGATCGCCTGCAGCTCCGCCGACATCCGCGCCAGCTCGCTCGCGGCCTCTTGGCTGTGCTGCGCGCCGCTCGACGTGCTCTGCGCGGCGGTCGCCACACCGGTGATGTTCTGCGCGATGTCGCCCGAGCCCTTCGCCGCCTCGCCGACGTTGCGACCGATCTCGGAGGTGGTGGCTGCTTGCTCCTCGACGGCGCTGGCGATCGTCCCGTTGATGTCCGTGATCCGCTTGACCACGCCGCTGATCTGCCCGATCGCGGCGACGGCTCCCTGCGTGCCGGACTGGATCAGCTCGATCTTGTGCGCCACGTCCTCGGTGGCCTTGGCGGTGCCCTTGGCGAGCTCCTTCACCTCGTTGGCAACCACGGCGAAACCCTTGCCGGCATCGCCGGCGCGCGCCGCCTCGATCGTGGCGTTGAGCGACAGCAAGTTGGTCTGCTCGGCGATCGAGGTGATGACCTTCAGGATCTTGCCGATCTCCGCCGACGACTCGTCGAGCTTGAGGATCGTGCCGTTGGCCTCGTCGGCCACCTGCATCGCCTCCTCGGCGACCTTCGCGGCCTGGGACGCTTCGCGAGCGATCTCGCGGATCGACGCTCCCATCTCCTCGGTCGCGCTCGCGACCGTGGTCACGTTGTGGGACACCTGATTCGCCGCCGCCGACACCGTGCCGGCTTGGGCGCTGGTTTCCTCGGCGTTGGCCCCCATCTGCGTGGCTACCGCGGAGAGCTCCTCGGAAGCGGAGGCCAGCGTCTGCACGTTGTGCGTGATCGCGACGATGCTTTCCTCCACGGCGCCGAGCGCGTGGTTGAGCGCCGTGGCCAAGCGACCCACCTCGTCCATGCCGGTGATCGGCACGCGGCGTGTGAGGTCACCGTGACCAAACGCCTCGACCACCTCGACGGCGTGACCGAGCGGTTTCGTGACCGCGCGCGACGAGAGAAAGCCCAGGATCATCGCCAAGACCGCCGCGCCCGCGAGCAACACCGAGACTTCGATGATCGCTTGCCGTGCCTCGGCGACATCGTCGTTCACGCGCTGTTCTGCCGCGCGCTCCATGGCCTCGCGAAGTTTTCCGACCGCGTCCAACACCGCATCCCCTGCGCGCGCGAGCTCGGTCCGCACGTATTCCAAGGCGCGGGATGAACCTTCGCTGCTCGTGTCCTTGCTGTACTCGGTCGCGCGATCACGTACGGGCACGTACGCACCCCGCGCTTCGACGAACGTCTTCCAAGCGGCCTTCGACGCATCGTCGGAAAGCGCGGCCTCGACGGTCTTCCGGAACTCGGCGTTGCGCTCGAGATTCGTCTGAATCCGCTGAAGGATGGCGCGCTTCGCGCCTTCCTCGTTGCTGATGGCCAGGTCACGCAAGAGCGTCTGCGTGACTGAATAGGTCATCGCAAGGTCGCCAGCCGCCTCGCTGGGCTTGAGGCTCGTGGCGAGCAGGTCGAACGTCGTGTCTTGGAGCTGGTGAATCTGCCGAATCGCCACTGCAGCCACGCCGCACGCGAGTAGCACGACGATCGAGAATCCCCCCAGCAGCTTCTTCTGAATCCCCAGGTTCGCAATCCAACTCGTGAGCTTCGCCTCTTCTTTCATCTCGTTCTCCGCTGTGCTGGTGACGGGACGGGCTCGCGGTCCGAGCCCGTGGCGGTGGTCGAATGTCGGGACAGTCGCTGGGCGACTGTCGGTCTCGAATCAGCAATCCCAGTGCCGAATCACGGTGCAGCACAACTCGCAGACTCGGATTGGATTCTCTTCAACGGACACGAGACTCAAGGCAGAAAGTGCCGAGACTCGGTGCGAACTGGGCGTCATCGACGCGCACCTCGGGAGCCGACCGAGCCCCGAACGGATCTCGATTCCGCGCTCGCGCGCGCGACGAACGTCACGGACCACGTCGGTGACTCGCTCGGCTCGTTCGCCATGGTCGAGATGCCCAGCTCGGGAAACGCTCGGCGCTCGGATGCAGCACTCAGAACTGCGCCTGCAGCCGGGTGAGCAGCGCGTTCTCGGTCTCCCGGTTGCCGCCCTTCGCGCCCCCGCGGAACTCGGTGCGATTGAAGTCGAGCGCCGCCTTGAAGATCCGTGTGAGGTGCCAGTTGCAGCCGACGCCCCACTCGCGCGCTTCGCGGGCGGCCTTCGCGGGATCGGCGAACGTCGGAAACGCTTCGTCAGCGACGGTGAGCTCGTCGTAGCGGGCCACCAGCTCGAGCGCGCCCCAATGAGACTCGCTGGGATCGAACGGCGCTGCTGGCTGAACGCCCTTGAACGATGCCTTCTCGCCGGTCACGACGTACGCGACGGTGACCGACCAGGCATCGGCGTCCACCTTCGCCTTGCTCGCCGCGAGCTTCACTTCCTGGGTGGATCGCACGTACTCGGCGAGCACGCTTCCCGGCCCCCACGCCCAATAGAGCTGCGGTGTGAAACGATTGCGCTCGCCAGCGGCGTAAGCCGTGCCGGCGGCCGTGGCGGCGCTGGTCGCCGTGGCATCGCTGCGATAGCGGAAGAACGTGTTCTGACCGAAGCTCTTGTAGCTCGGCAGATTCGGGCTCGTGAGCGAGCCGTGCTGGCTGCCGAACGATCCCGCGATGCCGAGGTTGAAGTCCTGGAGCGCGGCGATGTCGGTCTTCTTGAACGGCGTGGCGTAGATCCGTGCCGCGACGTCCTTGTCGTCGAGCGACTCGACGTCCGCGCTCGCGCCGTCGGCAACGCCGTTGAAGACGCCCACCTGGTAGCTCACGACGCCGGCGATCTCGCCGAATAGCTGCGCACCCACGTCCCGGTTCGGCACCAACGCCGTGGGCAGCGCGGGCTCGACGAAGAGCGTGTAGGTATCCGCTTGCAGACGCTCGAGGCCCACCGGCGCCTTGAACTTGCCGGTTCGCAACGCGAGCTCCGCGAGCGGCTTGATGTCGGCGTAGGCGTCTTGAATGACGGCCGTGCCGCCACCGAAATCGGGGACCAGCTTGAACTCGAAGTATTTGTAGACCGTCCCCTCGACGATCGGTCGCGCGCGGCGCACGAGGAGCGTCGTCGCGAGCGGGGTCTCGTCGTCGTCGACGAACACCCGGACGTCGGTCTGAACGAGGCCGCTCAGCTTGAGGGCGAACGCGCCGTCGGCGGACTTGAGCGAGAACCCATCCTTCGCGTTGGCCGTGACGATCACCGCGTCCGCCTTCTTGGCGTCGGCTTCCTTGTCACGATCGCGCAGCTGCTCGAGCGCCTTCACGCGCCGCTCGAGCTCGTCGACGGCGCCAGCCGCGGACGACGTCGGCGCTGCGGAAACGGCACTCGTCGCCGACGCGTCGCCACCCGCGCCTTGCGCCGAGTCGGCGAGGGCGGGACTCCGAGCAACCAAGACCGCCAGGACGGCGAGCCACGGCAAGCTGCGAGAGCGGGGGATCATCGAGCATCTCCTTCGGTGACGGCGTGGTATCGGCGGGCGGTACGCGACGAGCGCGCTTCCACCTCGAGACGACTCCGACTCGCGATCCTTCCGCGAGCTAAGTCATCCGCGTCCGAGCAATGCCCGTGCCGCGCGGCCGACGCACGCGCGACGCGAATTGGTGAACGATTCCGATGCGCGCCGCGCGCGCGCTTGCCGTGCAGCCGCTGGGACATCGGCAAGATCTGCCGGGTCGCGCCCGTCACGCGCGCCGCCAGACCGGGATCGCGCCGCGTCCGCCTCTATCCCGAGGGGGCCGAGTGAGTCAGAATCGCGCCGTGCGCGCCCACGCGGACTCCCCCCGTCACGTCGCCCGCTGGGGCGCGGCGATGCTGTGCGTTGCCGTGCTCGGCGCCGCGCCGAGCGCGGCCGGCGAGGTCGGGCCTCCGGCGGCGAAGACGCTGCACCGTGTCCCCGATCCCGTGATCGTCTCCGGCGGAGCGCTCACGGGCCTCGCTGGCCAGAAGCTCGATCGTCTCGGGCTCTTCGCGCTCGGCGCTGCAGGAACGCTGGTACCCATCCCGTTTCAGATCGACGAGAAGACCGCCGACGGCACGAGCTACGTCTACGCGGCGGGAAAGGAAGCGAACGCGTCGCAGGCCAAGGGCGCGCTGGGCGCTCACGACGAGCTGGTCTTCCTCGCGGGCGATAGCGGCGGCCGTCTCGCCCCCGGCGGGACATGGCCCGCCACCGCCGAGCGCGGTACCGAGATCGAGGTACGCGATCCCGTCGACGGCGGTGTGGGCTGGACGTATCTCTTCGCGTTCGCGAGCGCGCCGCCCAAGAGCGACTCCCGCTACGTCCAGTACGACCGGGCGCGCGACGTCATCGAGGCGCGGAGCTACTCGCTCGGCTACACGCCCGGCCACGACCGCGTCTATTTCTCGAGCGCCTCGGTTCCCACGAGCGCGGGAGGGACCGGCGCCAACTTCGTCGATCGGCTGAAGCTACGCACCTACGTGAAGACGCTGCTCTGGTTCTCGGTGAGCTTCGACGAGGACGAGTGGGACGACGAGGTCACCGCGTACCTCCAGGGGCCGATTCGCGTGATCCGCCAGGAGCGCAATCGACTCACCTTCGCCGGGATCGAGGTCGCGCCCACGTTGCTGGTCGACGCGATGTACTTCCCGGATTTCCACCTGGCCCCGGTGCAGGTCGACCAGACCATCCACTTCCCGAGCTTCGCCCACGAGGCGTGGTTCAAGCTCGCGATGGATTGGAACGCGAGCGCCAAGGGGATGCGTTACTACCGGCCGCGAGTCGGCTCCGCGCCGGGCGTCCCCGATGCGTGGCACACCATCGACGGCGTCACCACCGCGGATGAGCGCGGTCTCGACGACCAGCAGCCGGATTGGCATCTGGTGACGGGCACGCCGGGCACGTTCCTGTGGTGGGTCGAGATGCCGCCGCCGCTGGTGCCGGTCACGCACCTCACCTACACCGACGACGCAGCGACCGCCGACCCTCCCGAGAGCACCCCCGGCTCGCTGGGCGAGATCGCATACAAGTTCGACCTCTTTCCGCTCGAGATGGGCACCTACCACATGCGCCTCTACTACATGTTTCCGCCGCGCTGGGAACCCGGCGCCGAGAAGCCGTGGATCGACATGATCAAGCGGCCCGTCACCACCACGGTGCAAGCGCTCACGCGCTCGTGAGCTGCGTTCGCCGCGGGGCGGATCGGGCGAAGGACGACACCATGGGCACGCTGCTTCGAGTGGCCGTCGGCCTGCTGGTCGCATTCGCGCTCGGCTGCGAGCCACCGCGCTCCGCGAAGCCGATCGGCGCACCTGCTCCCTTCGACAAGCGCCTTTCGGGCGTGTGGTCGGCGCGTCTCGGCGGCGGGAGCGACGCGCTCCTCGAGATCGCTCCGCACGCGGGCGGCGCCGATTTTCTCCTGGTCGGCACCGACGAATCCGGTCTCATCCCGCTCCACTTCGACCTCACCCCCGGCGAGGTCGGCGGCGTTCACTATTGGAATCTGCGGGAAAAGCGGATGGCCGGCTGGTTCTCGGAGAAATTCGATCTCGGCGCCGACTACGTCTTCGTGAAGTGGCAGCTCGGCAAGAGCGGCAAACTCACGCTCTGGTACATGGACGACGAGCCCGCCAAACGAGCGATCGAGGCCGGAACGCTGGCGGGCACCACGGGACCGGATTTCGTGCGCATCACCGACGAGCCCGCGAAGATCCTCGAGATGGCGGCGAAAGCCGATCCCCAGAAGCTCTGGACGAAGCTCGCCACCTTCCACCGCGCCAAGATCACGTTCCCCCGCACCCCGCCCTGATCAGCGCGCCGTCCGCGCGCCGAGCAACGCAGGAGACGCACTTCGCCGGTCTCGATCACGATCCACCCGTGCGCATCCGCCAACGAGCCGGCGCAGCCGGTCACGTCGTCGCGCACGCGTGTCGTAGGAAGCGCTGGCGGGGCGCGGTCGAGGGTGCCCACGGTGGTAGCGATCGGGCACGCACCGAGGGACTCGCCGTTTCCACCCAGCACGACGAGAAGCCGACGCCCGGGATCGGGCCGGAGCAGATCCGCGATCGGGTGAAGATCGTTTCGGCAACCCGCTTCGCGACGCTCGACGCATTCGACCGTGTCGGCAGCGAAGTGGTCGGCCCTCACGGAGGTGGCACGCGCAGGTCGGGCGCCGCTGCGCTCGTCGGCAGAGCGTGGCTCGGCGCCGATGTCGCCGCCGGCTCGGGCAGCAGCGGCGAGCCGGGTGTCTCACCTCCCTCGCTTTGCATGGTTACTGCGCCGGACGGCACAGAAAGTGCCGATCGCCGCAAAGAACGCTCAGCCGGGACCTGAAACCATCAAGCTGTCTCAGATCGGCCATTATCGGGGCGATGTCAATCCCGTGTTCCTTCGCAAGGCGACGATCACCGTTCAGATCGAGGTCTTCGACCCTGCTGGAAGCGCGCTGGGCCCGGCGTTTTCCGTCCCGGTGAGCGGCGACAAGGGCGACATCGGCAACGTTCACATCGCGATCGTGGTCGTGTGATCGTCCGCGAACGGACGCGCGCGCCTGCCGGAGGACACCTCGATGAAACCGACCAAGCACCGTCACATCGTGCTCTCTCTGATCCTGCTCGCATGCTCGTTCGCAAACCACGCGAACGCGACCGAGTGCAAGCAATCGGATCTGCTGAGCGAATGCCTTCGATCGTTCATGGAAGCGACGAAGGAGCGCGCCCGATCCTTCAGCCGCGACGGCGGCATTTGGCGCGGCAGCGGAAAAACAGGCGCGTAAGACCGTGAAAGAGTCCGTCACGTCGCTGCCGACGCCTGGGAACAACGCTCGCCTCAGACGCTCACCGACTTCCTCGCGCTCTTCGGTGCCGCCGCCACGACGGACGGATCAGGAGATGACAAGAAGCTGGTCGTCGATCTCAACAACATCGTCGGACTGCCGAATGCGAACTACAAACTGCGAGCGATCTTGCGTGAGCCCACCCTCTACGTGCCGCTAAAGGAGGCGCTGACGGACGCGGGCCTCAACGACGAAGCTACCGCGCTATCCGATTCGCTCGGCGACTTCGACGACACCGAGCTTGAGCTGCAGGTCAGTCCGGAGTGGTTCAGGACGCGTCGCGAGCTGGACCGCTACCGCGACGTCCTGTCGAGTCTTGTCGGGGCCTTGACGAGCGAGGTGCCAGACAGCGACATCCAGCTCGAGCGCGAAGTGCTGGACTTCCTATCGGCACGCCACGTCACTGGACAACTGAACACCGTCACCATCGGAGATCTGCCAGCTTCGGCGCAGTCCGAGTTCAAGACCCTCCTGAGTCGGTATGCCGCTGCGCGAATCGCGGTGGAGGGCGAGCTGAGATCGCGATTCGGGGCGCGGCGACTCGATTCCTTCGCCGATCTTCTCAACAACGAGCCGCAGCTCATCATTCGGACTTCGGGGCGATTGCGTGATCGCGTCGCAGGTCCCAACGAGTTCGTGGTCGAGGCGAAGTACGAGCTCGGCTTCGCCCATCTGAGCGAGCTCCTCGAGGATTGCTCGAGCGGCTCGGCAGAGTTCGATTGGCGTAGCTCCAAGGCTCTCGATTGCTACCAGAAATATGTCTCCGACGCGGGAGATCGTTGGATCGAAGAGTCGCGTGTCGATCGCGGCCAAGTACCGGTTCGTCGATTCCTATCAATTCCGGCGACCGTACTTGAGCGAGCGGGCTCACCGAGAAGGAAGCGCACCTCCTCAACGTCGAGGTGGCGCTTGGGCGCTACTTTGATATCGGGGTGGGTGCTCACAACGCGACGCGGCTCGAAGGAGCGCTGGGATACGATGAGCACTTTGGAGCACCCAAGCGTCAGGATCGCATCGTCGGCTCCCTGACGTTCACCCAGCGCGTCTACGAGGGTGCAGCGCTTGCCGTGGGGTTGAGCTACGCGAACAAGCCAGGTTCAAGTCCGACGTGGATCAGGAGCTCACGGCGACGCTCGGACTGACCTATCGGTTTGTGAACGAGTCGGACGATTGAGACCGAAGTCTCGGCGCGAGCACCGAGCAGGCGGCGGAAGAGCCATCCGGCTGCGCCGGCAACGCGGCCCCGCCCCACCAATGGCCGCCCTGCGCTCGTTGGGTCCAGCGGACCACGAGCGCGGCTGCTCGATCTCGATCAATCGGCTCTCTGAACCTGAATCCATGCGGAACGGCGGCTTGGTAGAAGGTCAGCGTGTGGGGATTCTCTGATCAGCGCGCCGAGCAACGCAGGAGACGCACTTCGCCGGTCTCGATCACGATCCACCCGTGCGCATCCGCCAACGAGCCGACGCAGCTGGTCACGTCGTCGCGCACGCGTGTCGTAGGACGCGCTGGCGCGGCGAGGTCGAGGTGCCCACGGTGGTAGCGGTCGGGCACGCACCGAGGGACTCGCGGTTTCCACCCAGCACGACGAGAAGCCGACGCCCGGGATCGGGCCGGAGCAGATCCGCGATCGGATGAAGATCGCTTCGGCAACCCGCTTCGCGACGCTCGACGCATTCGACCGCGTCGGCAGCGAAGTGGTCGGCCCTCACGGAGGTGCCACGCGCAAGTCGGGCGCCGCTGCGCTCGTCGCCAGAGCGTGGCTCGGCGCCGAGTTCGCCGCCGGCTCGGGCAGCTGCGGCGAGCCGGGTGTCTCACCTCCCTCGCTTTGCATGCGGCCGGGCGGCGGCGAATAGAATCCTGCCGCGTCCGGGGTCGTAGCAACGCGACCAGCGGTGCGAGGGATTCGACGGTGGCGGGATTCGAGGCACTCCAGGAGCTGATTCCGATCCTGGCGGCGAGCCTCGACGTGCGCACGCTCTTCCCGCACATCTCCACCACCGCCAAGCAGGTGCTGGCGCACGATCTGATGGCGCTGGCGATCATGCGCAGCGACGGTCGCGGTGGGCAGCTCTACGCGCTCTCGGGACCGCGCACGGTGCGCGAGCGGTACGGGCCGGAGTTCACGCCGGAGCTGATGCAGCTCCTGGCCCAGGATTACGTGGTCGCCCACCACCTCACGTACGCACAGGGCGATCCCAAGCTCACCGGCACGGTGCGAACGCCACTCAACGTCGAGCCGCTGACCGTGGGCTTCGACCTCGAGCCCGAGTGGATCGAGCTTCTCGGCGATGCCGGCCATCGCTCGCTCTTGCAGGTGCCGCTACGCCTCGCCGGCTCGATCGTCGGTCACGTCACGTTCTTCTCGCGCGATCCCACGGCGTACGAGCCCGCCGATTCCGTGGCCGCCTCGCGGATCGCGGATTTCGTGGCCCTTGCCGTCGGCCACGAGCGCCTCGCCGAGGCGGAGCGCGAGGCAGCGGTGGCGCGCGAGCGCAACGCGCTCTTGGAGGCGCGCGTCGATCAGCTCTCGCGCGAGCTCGCGGCGCGCGGCGGTGCGCGGGTGCCGGTGGGTTCCTCGGCGCCGTGGCGCACGGTGCTGGCCCAAGCGGCGCAGGTCGCCGCCACGGAGACCACGGTGTTGCTCACTGGTGAGTCCGGCACCGGCAAGGAGGTGCTCGCGCGCTTCATCCACGGCGCGTCGCCGCGCGCTTCCGGTCCCTTCGTGGCCCTCAATTGCGCCGCGTTGCCCGAGCACCTCCTCGAATCGGAGGTGTTCGGCCACGAGAAAGGTGCCTTCACGGGTGCCGCCGTCGCGCATCCCGGCCGCATCGAGCAAGCGAACGGTGGCACGCTCTTCCTCGACGAGGTCGGCGAGATGAGCCTCGCGGTGCAGGCCAAGTTTCTGCGCGCTCTCGAGGAACGCGAGTTCCAGCGCCTCGGCAGCGCGCGCACCATCCGCGCCGACGTGCGCGTGATCGCGGCCACCAATCGCGATCTACCGCGCGCGGTGCTCGAAGGGCGCTTCCGCGAGGACCTCTACTACCGCCTGCACGTCTTCGGCATTCACATCCCGCCGTTGCGCGAGCGACGCGACGACATCCTGAAGCTCGTCGATCATTTCCTCACCGAGATCGGGGCCAGCATGGGCCGACCATCGTCGGGGCTCTCGGTGGACGCACGCGCGCAGGTTCTCAAGTACCCGTGGCCGGGGAACGTGCGCGAGCTGCGCAATGCCATCGAGCGCGCGGTCATCTTGTGCGGCGGCGGCCTGGTTCTTCCCGAGCACCTGCCCATGGCCGCCGCGCCGCCGGTGGAGCCGCCGCGCACGCCGCGCACCGTGGGCGCGGCAGGCGCCTCGACCGAAGCGGAGCATCGCGCTCTGCCCGCGCCGTCCCACGAGACCGCCGCGGGCGCACCGATTCAGGGACAAGAAGAGCTGGACCGGCTGGAACGCGAGATGATCCTGCGCGCGCTGCGCGAGACGGGCCAGAACAAGTCGAAAGCCGCGCGGCTGCTGGGCCTCACCCGCGCGCAGCTCTACTCCCGCATCGAGAAGCACCGGCTCGCGTGAGCTGACGGCTCGTCCGCGCTCGCACGGCGGCGCGTGCTCCGCGCCGCCCTCGCTCCACGCAGCATCGCTGCGGGTCCATCGACACATCTGCGGATCGATCCGCAGGCGCACGCCCGTGCGTCGTGAGCGGCTCGCGCCGCGCCCGGATTCCCGAGCGATTCCAAGGACATCGACGGCAGCGTCGATTGGCACGCCGCGTGGAATACGGCGCCTCGGAGGACACGCACATGAGCCAACGACACGTCGAGAAGCTGCTCGGACGACTCGTCCTGGACGAAGAGCTGCGCCAGCGCTTCTTCGTCGATCGGCACGCCGCGCTCGCCGATCTCGCGCGGGAAGGCGTCGAGCTGACCCCGGTCGAGCTGGATGCCGTCGCCGCGATCGAGCCGCGGGACCTGGATCGCTTCGCGGCCGGCATCGATCGGCGAATCCACAAGGCCTCACTCGCCAATCCGGCGCCGCTCGCGACGCGACGCCTTCGGGAGAACTCGTGATGAAGCGAGCATCGATCTGGCGCAGCGCGAGGATCGCCTGCGCGCTGCTCACGGCCACCTCGGCGTGGGCGCGAGACGGCGCGGCGCCAACGCTCACCCTCGACGAGGCGGTGACGATCGCGCTGGCGCACAACCGCGGCATCGCCACCGCTTCGCTCGCGGTCGCGTCCGCCGCCGAGTCCGTCGACGCGGCGCGCGCCCGCCGCTACCCCACCCTCAGCGTCGACGCCACCGCCACCCACAACTTCACCGACGAGAGCTACACGATCCACCGCGGCGACCTCGGCTCGTTCGACGCCACGGGCCCGATTCCCGCCACCGACGTGCGGCTGCACACGGCGAGCGACGTGTCGGCGCTCGTCGAGGTGCAGGCGGCACTGCCGCTCACGCAGCAGTACCGGATCGGCCTCGGCATCGCGAGCGGCGAGCTGGGCGTGGCGTCGGCGGAGCAATCGCTGCGGGCGCGGCGCCAGCAGGTCGCGAGCGACGTGAAGGAGGCCTACCACCGCATCGTCGCCGGCCAGAGCGCCCTCGCCGCCGCCCAAGAGTCGGTCACGTACCTGCGTGGCCTGGTGGAGCTGGCGGAGCGCTACGAACGCGAGCGCACCGTGCTCGCCTACGAGGTCCTCGACGCGCGGGCGGAGCTCGCGGACGCCGAGCGCCAGGCGCTCTCCCTGCGCCACGCGCTCGCGAACCAGCGCGAGGCGCTCAATCAGCTCCTCGGCCGCGATCTCGACGTCGCCTTCGAGGTCGTTGCCGCCGAGGCCGCCGTCACCTCGTCGCCCGAGCCGAGCGAAGCGTCGACACGCGCGCTCGCGCGCCGGCCGGAGCTGCGCGCCGCGGAGATCGGCGTCGAGCGCGCCGACGTCGACGTGAAGGCGAAGCGCGCCGAGTACATCCCGGACCTGAGCTGGGTCGTGTCCTACTCGCGGCCGGTGGGCATCGACTTCCTGCCCGACGAGACGGCCTACGCCGGCCTGCACCTCGAATGGGACGTGTGGGATTGGGGCCGCAAGCAGCACGAGATCGCCGAGCGGAACCACGCGCTGGCCCAGGCCCGCGAGCAGGCCGACGACACCCGCGCCAGCGTGTTGCGCGAGCTCAACGCGGCGCTGCGCACCCACGCGGAGTCGCGCGCGGAAGTGGCCGCCGCGGCGCTCGCCCTGGAAGCGGCGCGCGAGAAGCGCCGCGCGATCCTCGATCAATTCCATCACGAAGCACGGCTCCTGACCGACGCGCTCGAGGCCGAGGCGGCGGTCGCACGCGCCGTGGGCGATCACGCCCAGGCGCTCACCGATCTCTGGACTGCCGATGCGCGGCTCGCCCGCGCGATGGGAGAGGACTGAATGATTCGCCACGGACGACCCCACGTGAGCGCATTCCCGCTGCTCGCCATCCTGTTCACGCTCGCGGCCTGCAACCGACACCAAGCGGCGGCGACGGAACCCGCGCCCACTCCGGTGCGAATCGAGACGCTCGCTCCGGGCGCCGCGGCCGCCGGCGTGCGGTACTCGGCGACCATCGAGCCGCTCGACCAGGTGTCGCTCGCCTTCAACGTCGGCGGCTACGTCACCGAGCTGGCGCGGGTCGCGGACGCCGGCGGCGGCGAGCGCACCATCCGCATCGGCGATGCCGTCGAGCGGGGCCAGGTGCTGGCGCGGCTGCGCGACAGCGAGTACCAGGACCGCTTGCGCCAGGCGACCGCCGAGGTCGATCGCGCGCAGTCGAGCCTGGTCAAGGCCGAGAAGGACTGGGCGCGCGCCAACGAGCTCTACGCGAGCAAGAGCCTCACCAAACCCGACCACGACGCTGCCGAAGCGGCGTTGATGGCGGCGCGCGCGGGCGCGGCGAGCGTCGTCGCGCGCCGCGAGGAGGTGGCGCGCTCGCTTCGCGACACGACGCTGGTGACGCCGATCGCGGGCGTGATCGTGGCGCGCAAGATCGACGTGGGCACGCTCGCGAGCCCGGGATCGGTGGCGTTCGGGATCGCCAATCTCAGCCACGTGAAGGCGGTCTTCGGCGTTCCCGACTCGATGCTTCCCGCATTGCGCGTCGGCGCCACGCTGACGGTGACGTCCGAGGCGCTCGGCGGCCGCTCCTTCGCGGGTGTCGTCACGGCCATCGCGCCTTCCGCCGACCAGGCGAGCCGGGTCTTCGACGTCGAGGTCGATCTCGCGAACCCGGATCTCGCGCTCAAGGCCGGGATGATGGCGTCGCTCGCCGTGCCGAGCGGCGCACCCGGCTCGAGCGCGCCCGGCGTGCTGGTGCCGCTCGCCGCGATGGTGCGCTCGAAGACGCGGCCCGAGGGCTACGCCGTCTACGTCGTGAACGACCACGGCGGGGCGCTCAGCGTGCGCCTCACCGACGTCGAGGTCGGCCGCCTCGTCGGCAACGCCATCACCGCGGTCTCCGGCGTCGCCGCCGGGGATCGCGTGGTGGTGAGCGGCACGACGCTCGTCGTCGACGGAGCCGCCATCGAGATCGTGAGCTGAACCGAACCCCGTCCGATCCTCGTCACGCACTCACGGAGAACGCGTCATGACCCACCGCGAAGACCAGTCGATCGTCGCGACCACCCACAACACGGCTCGGTTCTTCACCGAGAACCGGCACGTCGCCTGGACCGTTCTGGTCGCAGTCGTGGTGTGGGGCATCTACGGCTACTTGCAGATGTCCAAGCGCAAGGACCCCGACATCCCGGTGCGGGTGGCCATGGCGGTGACGCCGTGGCCGGGGGTGCGCGCCGAGACCGTCGAGCAGCTCGTCACCCGGCGCGTCGAGCGCGCGATCGCCGAGAATCCGTGGCTCCGCAAGCCGGGCGACTACGACTTCGCGTTGCGTTCGCTCTCGCTCGACGGACTCTCGATCGTGTGGGTGCAGCTCGACGAGCGCGCCAAGCTCACCAAGCAGGAGTTCGACAACATCCACCTGGCGCTCGACCAGATCTCCGATCTGCCGCGCGGCGCCGGTCCGGTGCAGTGGAACGGCGACTTCGGCGACACCGCGGCGCTCATGCTGACGGTGGCGAGCCCGCGCGAGAGCGACGTCTCGATCGAGCTGCGCGCGCGCGCCATCGCCGACGCCGTGCGCGACGCCCGCGCGGGCATCGCCGCGGCGCCGGGCGCGCGCGCGGCCGTGGTGGTGGCGTATCCGTTCTCGCTGGGTACACGGGGTCCCGAGCGCATTCGCGACCGGTTCGCGAGCGCGCTCGCCGAGGCGGGCCTCGCGACGGCGCCGCGGCCGATCGACGGCTCCGGCTTCGTCGGGCTCGATTTCACCACCGCGGCGGACGACGACGCCTTGCTCGCCGCGACCGCGCGCTTTCGCGAAGCGAGCCTGGGTTCCGAAGGCGATCACCCCGACGTGTGGGACGCGCTGGTGGTGCGCGACCCCGCCCAGATCCGCGAGCGGCTCGCGCGCGTCGCCGGACCGCGCTACAGCCACCACGAGCTCGAGCAGTTCACCGGTCTCATCCAGCGCTCGCTGCGCGCCGTGCCGCAGGTCTCGAAGGTCGACCGCACGGGTGTGCTCGAGCGCCGCGTGATCCTCCAATACGCGCAGGAGCGCCTCGCGGCGTACGGCGTGCGCCCCTCGGCGCTGGGCGACCTGCTCGAATCCCGCAGCGCGACGCTTTCGGGCGCAGCACTCGAGGTGGGCGGCAAGCGGCTGCTGGTCGAGCCGGCGAACGAGCTCGAGAGCGCCGACGCGATCGGCGACGTGCTGGTGCCGACCAACTCCACGCGCTCCTTGCACCTGCGCGATCTCGTCGACGTGATCCCGGCGTACGAGAGCCCGGCGCGGCTGCTCAACTTCTACACGGCCCGCGCCGCGGACGGATCGTGGTACCGCGGGCGCGCCGTGACGCTCGCCGTGCAGATGCGCGCGGGCGAGCAGATCCACGCGTTCGGCGAAGCGGTGGACCGCACCCTCGACGGCGTGCGCCGCTACCTGCCCGACGACCTGGTGCTGGCGCGCACGTCGGATCAGCCGCTGCAGGTGGAGGAGAACGTCGATCTCTTCATGGACGCGCTCATCGAGGCGATCGTGCTGGTGGTCGCGGTCGCGTGGGTCGGCTTTCGCGAGTGGCGTTCGGCGCTGCTCATGGCGCTCTCGATCCCGCTCACGCTCGCCATGACGTTCGGCATGATGCAGCTGCTCGGCATCGACGTTCAGCAGGTGTCGATCGCGGCGCTCATCATCGCCCTCGGCCTGCTGGTGGACGACCCGGTGGTGGCGGGGGATGCCATCAAGCGCGACCTGGCGCTCGGCCACCCGCCGGTGGTGGCCGCCTGGCTCGGGCCCACCAAGCTGGCGCGCGCGATCCTCTTCGCCACCGTCACCAACATCGCGGCCTATCTGCCGTTCCTGCTCTTGAGCGGTGACACCGGCAAGTTCCTCTACAGCCTGCCGATCGTCATGACCTGCTCGCTGATCGCCTCGCGCTTGGTGTCGATGACGTTCATCCCGCTGCTCGGCTACTACCTGCTGCGCCCGTCGTCGCGTCCCGAGCCGAGCCTGGCCGAGCGCCGCGCACGCGGCTTCACGGGCGCTTACTACCGCGTCGGAACCTGGGCGATCGAGCACCGCAAGCTCTCGATGGCGATCGCCGCCGTGTTCCTGGTGCTGGGCGGCGGCCTGGCCGCGCGCCTCAAGACGCAGTTCTTCCCCGATGACCTCCAGTACCTGAGCTACGTCGACGTGTGGCTTCCCAACGATGCGCCGCTCACGGCGACGCGCGAGGCCGCCACGCGCGCCGACGAGATCATCCGCGCCGAGTCGGAGCGCATGGGTGCCGAGCATCCCGCGAAGGACGGCGGGCCCACGCGGGTGCTGCGCTCCATCACCAGCTTCGTGGGCGGCGGCGGCCCGCGCTTCTGGATGTCGGTCTCGCCCGAGCCTTTGCAGACGAACTACGCGCAGCTGGTGCTCGAGGCCACCGACAAGCACCTCACCCACGAGCTGGTGGGCCGACTGCAGGTGGCGCTCTCGCGGGCGATCCCGGGCGCGCGCATCGACGTGAAGCAGCTGCAGACCAATCCCGTCGAGTTCCCCGTCGAGGTGCGGCTCTCGGCGCGCACCGAGCTGGGGCCGCAGGACGAGGCGAGGCAGCTGCGCGTGCTACGAGGTCTCGCGGATCGCGTGAAGGACGCGCTGCGCGCGGTGCCCACCGCGGCGCGGGTGCGCGACGACTGGGGCGAGGAGACCCTGGTCTTGGGCCTCGAGATGGACGAGGACCGCGCCGCGACCTCCGGCATCACCAATCCGGACCTCGCCGACTCGTCACGCGCGGCGATCTCGGGCGTTCGCCTCACGACGCTGCGCGACGGCGATCAGCTGGTGCCGGTGCTGGCGCGCCAGCGGCTCGACGAGCGCTCGCAGCTCTCCGATCTCGAGAGCCTCTACGTCTACGGGTCGTCCAACACCCAGCGCGTGCCGCTCGGCGCGTTGGCGACGGTCGAGCCGCGCATGGAGACGCCGCGGATTCGCCGCCGCGACCAGTTCCGCACCATCTCCGTCCAGGCGTATCCCGCGCAGGGCGTGCTGGCGTCGGAGGTGATGGCGGCGGCGACACCCAGCCTCGAGGAGATCGCGCGCACGCTGCCGCCCGGCTTCGAGCTCACCATCGGCGGCGAGCGCGCCAAGCAGCGCAGCGGCTTTCGCGAGCTGGCCGTGGTGCTCGCGATCTCGGCGGCGCTCATCTTCCTGTCGCTGGTCACCCAGTTCTCGAATGCGGTGAAGCCGTTCCTGGTTTTCGCGGCGGTGCCCTTCGGCGCGATGGGGGCGCTCGCGCTCTTGTGGGCCTTCGGCACGCCCTTCGGCTTCATGGCGTTCCTGGGCGTCGTGAGCTTGGTGGGCGTGATCGTGAGCCACGTGATCGTGCTCTTCGACTTCATCGAGGAGATGCACGAGCGCGGCGAGCCGCTCATCGAGTCGCTTCTCGACGCTGGCATCGCGCGCTTGCGCCCGGTGGCGATCACCGTGGGCGCCACCGTCCTCGCGCTGGTCCCCCTGGCGCTGCACGGCGGCCCGCTCTGGGAGCCGCTCTGCTACGCGCAGATCGGTGGGCTGTTGGTGGCCACCGTCGTCGAGCTGGTCTTGGTCCCCGTTCTCTACGCGGTCTTCGTCCTCGATCTCGGAATCGTGCGCTGGAGCGAAGCTTCGCGCACCCAGGAGAGCTGAACATGAATGCCCCACGACACCCCGAAGTCCTCGTCTGCGGCGCCGGCCCGAGCGGCCTGGTGCTGGCGCTGCGCCTGGTCCGCGCGGGCGTGCGCGTCCGAATCGTCGACGCGGCGCCTGGACCCGGAACCACCTCGCGCGCGCTGGTCGTCCACGCGCGCACACTCGAGCTCTATCGTCAGATGGGCCTCGCCGATTCGCTCATCGCCGAGGGCATGCCGTTCGGCGGCGCCAACCTGTGGGTGCGCGGCAGGCGAGTGGCGCACGTCGAGCTGGGCGAGATCGGCACCGGGCTGAGCCGGTTCCCGTTCATGCTCGTCGTTCCGCAGGATCGCCACGAGCGATTCCTGGTCGAGCACCTGCGGCGCGCGGGATTGGAGGTGGAACGCCAGACCAAGCTGGTGGGCTTCGAGCAAGGCGAGCACACGGTACGCGCCACGCTCGCCCACGCAGACGGTTCCACCGAGACGTGCGAGGCCGCGTACCTCGCCGGCTGCGACGGTGCGCACTCGCGCGTGCGCGAGGTGCTTGGCATCGGCTTCCCGGGTGGAACGTATGCTCAGTACTTCTACGTCGCCGACGTCGAAGCCACCGGGCCGGTGATGAACGGCGAGCTCCACGTGGCCGTCGACGACGCGGACTTCCTCGCGATCTTTCCGCTGCACGGCGGACGCACGGCGCGCTTGGTCGGCCTGGCGCGCGCCGAGCGGGAAGGGGTGCCGGAACGGCTCGGCTGGAGCGACGTCCGCTCGCGCGTGATCGAACAGCTCGGCGTGGGCGTCCAGAAGGTCAACTGGTTCTCGACCTACAAGGTGCACCACCGCGTCGCCGACGCGTTCCGGCGCGGTCGGGTCTTCCTGGTGGGCGATGCGGCGCACATCCACAGCCCGGTGGGCGGACAGGGGATGAACACCGGCATCGGCGACGCGGTGAACCTCTCGTGGAAGCTCGCCGAGGTGCTGCTCGGGCGTGCCTCGGAGGAGATCCTGGCGAGCTACGAGCCGGAGCGGTCGGCGTTCGCTCACACGCTGGTCGACACCACCGACCGCGCGTTCGTGATCACCACCAGCCCCGGGCCGGTGGCGCGCTTCGTGCGGACACGGATCGTGCCGCGGGTGATCCCGCCGCTGACCCAGCTCACGGCGTTCAAACGCACGGCGTTCCGCGTGCTCTCGCAGATTCGCATCCACTACCGCGGCAGCCCGCTCGGCGAGGGCAAGGCCGGCCCCATCCGCGGCGGCGATCGCTTGCCGTGGGTCGAGCTGAGCGCGGCCGGGGGTGCAACCGACAACTTCGCCGGCCTCGACGGAATCGCGTGGCAGGTCCACGTCTACGGCACGCCCGGCACCCGTCTCGCCGAGGCCTGCGCGCGGCTCGACCTCTCGTTGCGAGTCTTCCCGTGGAGCCCGACGATGCAAGCGGCAGGGCTCACCCGCGACCGGCTCTATCTGGTGCGGCCGGACGGCTACGTCGCGCTGGTGTCCGACGCCAACCCCGCTCGCCTCGAGGCGTTCGTCGGCACGATCCGCGGCAACGGGAAGCGCGAGACGCCGACACGACCGAGTCGAGCGAGCGCGCAACGGGCACCCGCGTCACAGACCGCCGTCACACCGTGACACCGCCGCGCACCCGGATCACCGAACGAACCGCCCTCGAAGCGGGCTGGAGGCGCCGGGCGACCGACGATGCAAGGGCCAGCGCAGCGACCGCTTCGAGGACGACAGGCTTCACCAGGGGCCAGTGTTGGGCCTCGCGCGCGAGCTCTGACGCGGTTGGCAACGGATTCGAGACGGTTCCTGGCAGCGCTCGGTCACTCGCACGTATCCTCGACCACCATGACCCAGCCGATCCTGATCCCGCTTCCCGACACGGACTTCGACGCGACCGAGGTCGCCGTGCCGTGGCGATTGCTCACCCGCGCCGGTCACGCCGTGGTGTTCGCGACCGAGCGCGGCGGTGTGCCGCCGACGTGCGATCCGCGCACGCTGTGCGGCGCGATGTTCGGACTCTTTCCAGCGGCACGCGAAGCGCGCGGATTCTACGAGGAGCTCTCGCGTTCTCCCGAGTTCCTGGCGCCGATCGCGTGGGACTCGATCAAACCCGAGCGCGTCGCCGCCCTGCTCCTCCCCGGCGGTCACGCACCCGGGATGCGACAGTACCTGGGCAGCAGGACCCTGCAAGAGAAGGTCGCCGCGTTCTGGATCCTCGAACGCCCGGTGGCGGCCATCTGTCACGGAGTCTTGGTGCTGGCCCGCGCGCGCGACCCGCGAACGGGGAAGAGCGTGCTCGCGTCCAGTCGCACGACGTGCTTGCCCAAGTACATGGAGCGGACGGCTTTCCTCTCGACGGCGTGGAAGCTCGGCCGCTACTACCGGACCTACGACGCCTACGTGGAGGACGAGGTGAAGGCCGCCCTCGACGATCCTCCGCGGCAATTCGTGCGCGGCCCGCGCGTGCTCGATTTCCGGCGTGTCGTGACCGCGCACCCGACGACTTCTCGCGCGGTCGAGGATGGACGCTACGTGTCGGCGCGCTGGCCGGGGGACGCGTACGTGCTCGCCGAGAGGTTGCTCGCGCGGCTCGCGAAGACCGCGGCGCGCGCCGTTTGAGCTCCCGCGGATCGCGCGCTCGGCACCGCGCGACGACGCCGAGCACCTCGGCTGCCGGTGCGCTTCGGTTCAGTTGGTCTCGGGCCAGAGCCCCGGCGGAGTGTTCGTGTCCGCCGGGAGCGGCAAGCCGACCTGCTCGGGTGCGCGCGGCTGCAGTCGCACGATCACGGGTGCGGTCGGATCGCGCTGCAGCTCGTCCTCGGTGAGCGGCTCGTTCTCCTCGAGCTGCTGCTTGAGCCAACGCACGCGAGCCAGTAGATCCGACCCGCCCACGACGGTGTCCGCCGCATGCGCATAGACCGCGTAGGCGCGCAGCAAGTATTCGAGCCCGGCCGCCGACGCACCCTTGAGGAATTCGATCACCTTGGCCGGCTCGAGATCGACCTCGGGCTTCTCGGGGGCGGTGATCAGCGCTCGCTGCTCGCGGTACATCTCGTCGCGAATCGCGGTGACGTGGCGCCGCGTGCGCTTGGCCTCGTCCTTCACCTTGCGAAGCAGGCTTTGCAGCTTGGGCGCGGCCACGATGTCCTCGACGCTCGCCACGCCGTAGCGCGCGAGAGTCGCTGCGTAGGTGTGCATGAGCTCGTCGAGAGCGGCGTTGCGGCGCTTGGGCTTGCGCCATCCCTTCGATTGCAACCAACCGATCTGCGGGATCGCGCCGATGGCGGCGATCAGGTTGTCCAGCGTGCGAAGGCGATTGGTGGCGCGCATCACGTCCTTCGCGACCTGCTCGATGAGCGTCAGGTGCTCGCGCTGGAAGCCGGCGGACTTCTCCGCGTCCTCGAAGTCCATCAGCAAACGCTCGAACGCGTCCTTCTCCTCGATGAAGATTCGCGTGCGAGCGTCCAGGCCATCGGCGGCCTCGAATTCCTCGAGCCTCGCGAACACGTGCGCGAGGTTGTCCATCTTGCGCGCGCCGACCCCACGGTCGTTGCCGTGCTTGTAGACCATGTGGGAGGCGCGGTGCAGGCGACGCAGCGACTTGAGCCCGACTTGCACGCCGGTGAGGTACCAGTCGGGGTGGGTGAAGCGCTCCGGGAGCGTGGCCTCGAGCAGGCCTCGCATCGCCCGCTGCGCGCGCTCCAGCTGAAGCTCGAGCGGCTCGGAGGCGGTGGCGCGGCTCGGATCGTCGGGGTCGATCGAGACGACCGGCGACGTAGTGTCGACGTCGAGCGGCTTGACGTTCTGCATGCTGAGCTCCGGGAGCACGGCTGGAGCGCCACGCCGTGAATGATCGTCGGATCGAAGAGAAGGTCGAGAGTAGCACGGCCGGTCGATGGTCCGCTGCCCCACGTTGCCGCGCGCGGGGATCTTCGCCAATTTGCCCGCCCGATCGCGCCACGGAATCTCCCCGCGCGCTCGCGATCCTCGCGCGTCTCCATCATGGTCGAAACGATCGGTACGCCCGCCCTTTGGCTCGGATTCACGGGAGCCGTCGTCACGCTCCTCGTGATCGACATGGTGATGCTGCAGCGCCAGCCGCGCGAGATGTCGACGCGCGAGGCGCTGGGCTGGAGCGCGTTCTGGGTCTCGCTGGCGCTCGCGTTCAACGCCTACGTGTGGTTGCGCTTCGGCAAGCAGAAGGGACTCGAGTTCTTCACCGGCTATCTGATCGAGGAATCGCTCTCGGTCGACAACCTCTTCGTCTTCCTGTTCCTGTTCGGCTACTTCGGCGTGCCCAAACCGCTGCAGCGTCGGGTGCTGTTCTGGGGAATCCTGGGCGCCCTGGTGATGCGCGGGCTCTTCATCGGGCTCGGCACCGTGCTGATCGCGCGCTTCGAGTGGATTCTCTACCTCTTCGGCGCGCTGCTCGTTTACACCGGCATCAACCTCCTGCGCGGTCAGCACGAGGACATCGAGCCCGAGCGCAACATCGGCCTCAGGCTCTTTCGCAAGCTCATGCCCACGTTGAGCGAGTTCCAGGGCTCGCGCTTCGTGGTGAACGTGGGCGGCGTGCGCCACGCGACTCCGCTGCTGGTGGCGCTGGTGACGGTCGAGTTCAGCGACGTGCTCTTCGCCGTCGACTCGATCCCCGCGATCTTCGCGGTCACCACCGATCCCTTCATCGTCTACACGTCGAACATCTGCGCGATCCTGGGGCTGCGCGCCCTCTACTTCCTGCTCGCGGGCGCCATGGACAAGTTCCAGTACCTGAACATCGGGCTGGGCCTGGTGCTCAGCTTCATCGGCGCCAAGATGGTGCTCCACGACGTGTTCGAGATCACCACCGCCGAGTCGCTGGTGGTGGTGGGGCTGCTGCTCGGCTTCGCGGTGCTGGCGTCGCTGCTCAAGCCCAAGCACGAGGCGGAAGGCGCGATCGAGCCGGTCGAGCCGCCGAAGCTCGAGCCCCGCTCCGGACCCAACGAGCCCGAACCCTGACGAGGGCGCTTCGCGCCGGGAGAGAAACGTGGACTTTCTCGACTCACCCGAAGAGGCCGCGTTTCGCGGCGAGCTCCGAGCCTGGCTCGCAACCAACATGCCTCCCGGCTGGACCGAGGGCGAGCTGCTCGAGAAGGTCGTGCAATTCGACGAGCGCGTGCGTTTCCTTCAAGGGTGGCAACGCAAGCTCTTCGAGGCCGGCTGGGCAGGGATCGCGTGGCCGAAGGAGTACGGCGGCCGCGGCGCGACCGTCATGCAGCAGGTGATCTTCAACGAGGAGATCGCTCGCCAGCGAGCGCCCGAGATCATCAACGTCATCGGCATCAACATGGTCGGCCCGACGATCATCGCGCACGGCACGGAAGAGCAGAAGAAGCGCTTCCTGCCGAAGATCCTGAGCTGCGAGGAGATCTGGGCGCAGGGCTATTCCGAGCCCAACTCGGGCTCCGACCTGGCGAGCCTCAAGACCCGCGCCGAGGTGCGCGACGACGGCTTCGTCGTCAACGGGCAGAAGGTGTGGACCACCCTCGGGCCCTACGCGCATTGGATCATGCTGCTCGCGCGCACCGATCCCGCCTCGGAGCGCCATTCCGGCATCTCGTGCTTGCTGGTCGATCTCGCCTCGCCGGGCGTGACGGTTCGTCCGCTGGTGCAGATCACCGGCGAGGCCGAGTTCGGCGAGGTCTTCTTCGACAACGTCCACGTGCCACGCGAGAACCTGCTGGGCCGCCTCGGCGGCGGCTGGGAAACGGCGATGACCACGCTGCTCCACGAGCGCGGCACGCTCGCGATCTCCGTGCAGGTGCGGCTCGAGCTCACGCTCGCCGCGGTGATCGAGCTGGCGCGACGGGTGAAGGTCCGGGGCAAGCCCGCGCTCGAGGACGGTTCGATCCGTCAGGAGCTGGCGCGCTGCTACTCGGAAGTGCAGATCATGCGCTGGAACAGCTACCGCAGTCTCACGAAGATCGCCCGTGACGGCATCCCCGGGCCGGAAGGATCGTTCGGCAAGCTGTTCTGGACCGATCTCAGCCAGCGCATGACCGAGCTCGCCGTGAACCTGGCGGGACCGGCCGGCCTCATCCCGCACGGCAACCCCGGCGCGGTGGACCAAGGCCGCTGGATCTACGGCTTCTTGCGCGCCCGCGCCAACACCATCGAGGCGGGCACCAGCGAGATCCAGCGCAACATCGTGGGCGAGCGCGTGCTCGGATTGCCGAAGGGGTGAGGCCATGAACTTCGATCTCAGCGACGACCAGCGCATGCTCAAGGACACGGCGCGTAGCTTCCTCGAGCGCGAGTGCGCGAGCGCCAAGCTGCGGGCGCTGCTGGACGATCCGCGCGGCTCGACCGACGAGCTGTGGAGCAAGATCGTCGAGCTCGGCTGGCTCGGGCTGGCGGTGCCGGAGGCGTATGGCGGCATCGGTCTGGGCTTCCTCGATCTCGCGGTGGTGCTCGAGGAGGCCGGGCGGGCACTCTTGCCGGGGCCGTTCTTCAGCACCGCGGTGCTCGCGGGCTCGACGCTGGCGGACGGCGGCAGCGAGGCGCAGAAGCAGCGTTGGCTTCCCGAGATCGCCGCGGGGCGCGCCATCGGCGCGGCCGCGGTGTGGGAGGAGGGCGGCGCCTGGACGCCGCAGGCGATCGAGGCCAAGGCGCGAAAGACCAAGACGGGCTACGCGCTCTCGGGCCGGAAATGCGCGGTGCTCGACGCGCACGTCGCGGACTTCCTGCTCGTCGCTGCGAAGCTCGGCACGGGTGTCGCGCTGTTCCTCGTCGAGCGCGGCGCCAAGGGCCTCGCGATCGAACCGATGAAGACCGTCGACGGCACGCGCCGCATCGCCCACGTCACACTCACCGGAGTGAAGCTGAGCGAGGATGCGCTGGTCGGTGGCAACGCCGACGCGTGGCCCCTCCTCTCGCGCACCCTCGACCGCGCCGCCGCGGGAATGGCCGCGGAGATGGTGGGCGGTGCCGGCAAGACGCTCGAGATGAGCGTCGACTACGCGAAGATCCGCGTTCAGTTCGGCCGGCCGATCGGCAGCTTCCAGGCCATCAAGCACAAATGCGCGGACATGATGCTGTTGGTCGAG
>JAXLQJ010000075.1:0-29268 GCA_046331705.1 bacterium
GATGGTCGAGTCGATCCAGCTCGACGCAGAAGGGCTCCCAGCTCCAGGCATCGACGTAGTCGGGCCCGAACTGCTTGGCGTGCATCACGCCTGCCGGCTCGTGCAAGTGGCCGCGCCACACCGCCGGCCGCACCGAGCCGGTGTCGGGCAGCCGGTCGAGGGCCACTGCCAGATCGGCTCGCAGCAGTGAGTGAAAAGCGTCGCGCCCATCGGCCGAGTAGATCGGATCACGCCAGTCGACCACGAGTTGCCGCCCGGTGAGACGCGCGAGCAGTGTCGCCGAAAGCAAGCAGAGGATGCGATTGCCGAGACCTTGGTCCCCCTTCACGAGGACGTATCCGGCGTCGTCAGCCATCGTTCGCCGAGAATCGGCCAGATCGGCGCCCGTGGCTACGGCCACGATCGGCGGGTGCTCGACGACGACTGGCTCGACCGGACGGATGTGAGGGTGGTGTCTTGGCGCCGGGTACTCCTTCCGTGGCGACGACGTCCTGCGCTCGTCCTACCGCGGCGTCGACATCCCGCCGGTCGCGGGCCCCGGTGGCGGGTCCCGCTGCTTGCGGCACGGCTGCGCGCCGCCGGTAGCGGCCGAGCTGACCTGTCGAGGTTGCTCGCTGCGAACCGGGATGCCGCTGGCCGCCGGAGGCCGTTGGCGATCTCCGTCCGCTCCGCGGTCACACGGAGATCGAGCCCTTGCGGAAGTCGCTCTTCGCGAGCAACACGTTCACGCACACGGGGCGGCCCTTCTTGGCGATGCTCTTCGCCTCGTCGAGGACTTCACCGATCTTCGCCTCCTGATCGATCAGCAGGCCGACGCCGCCATAGCCCTTCGCGACCTCGTGGTACGCCGTATCGCGCAGCATCGTGCCGACGTCGTCGCCGAGCAGGTCCACCTGGTCGCGGGCGATCTGCATCCAAGCGGCGTCGTTGCCGATGACCGCGATCGGGGCCAGCCCGTGGCGCACGAACGTGTCGAACTCGGCCAGGCTGTAGGCGGACGACCCGTCGCCCCACAGGATCCACACCTCGGATCTCGGGCGGCACACCGCGGCGCCGGTGGCGAAACCGCCGCCGACGCCCAGGGTCCCGTAGACACCGGGGTCGAGCCACGCGAGCGGGCCGCGCGGCCGCAGCACGTACGAGGCGGTCCCGACGAAGTCGCCGCCGTCCGCCACCAGGATGGCGTCGTCGGCCAGCTTCTTCTCGAGCTCGAGGAGGAACCGCAACGGCGACACGCGGCCCTTGGTCGCGGCGTCTCCCTTGGCGATCTCGGCGTCGCGCTTCGCCTCGCGGTCGCGGAGCGTCGCGAACCAGGCACTTCGATCGGGTGAACGTGGCGAGCGCGCCGCCAGCTCGACCAGCATCTCGCCGGGGTGCATGCGAATCGCGAGGTCCGGGATCCGGTTCTTGCGCAGCGTGGAGGCGCTCAAGTTCACGGCGACGAGCTTGGCGCTCTTGGGGATCGCCTGCCCGTACTTGAGACGGAAGTCGAACGGGAAGCCCGCGACGATCACCAGATCCGCCTCGCGCAGCGCCTTGCCGCGCTCGTGGCGGAATTGGACGTCGCTGGTCTTCCCGAGGAGGCCGCGCCCCATCCCACCCAGGTAGGTGGGGATGCCGAGAGCCCGGATGGCGCTCGCGATGCGCTCGGGATCGCGCTGGTTGACGAGCGTCTGGCTGCCGATCACGAGCACCGGCCGCTGCGACTTGGCGAGTGCGTCCGCCACACCGCGGATCTTGGTGCGCGGGTTGCCGGGCACCGTGAGATCGACGAGCGCCGGAAGCTCGGGCGCCGGGAGCGGCACGTGCGGCTGCTTGAACTGGCGGAAGAGATGGCCGCGGAGATAGAGGCGGAGCGCGTCGCCGACCGGCCCCTTCATCTTGGCCTCGGCCATCGTCCACTCGCGGACGATCGACTCCGGGTAGAGCAGGTCGATCGCCACCTCCACGAACACCGGTCCCGGTACGCCCGAGAGCGCCAGGTCGATCGCGCGCTCGACGGTCGGCACCAGGCTCTTGATCGTGTTGACGCGCGTCGCCCACTTGGTGATCGGGGACAGGATCGAGAGCTGATCGATGTCCTGCAGCGAGCCGCGGCCGCGCAGGACCGTTGCCGTGGCGCCGCCGAGGAGCAGCACCGGCGACTCGGCCATCTGCGCGTTCTTGATGGCCGTGATCGTGTTGGTCACGCCAGGCCCGGCGGTGACCGCGGCGACGCCCACGTTGCCCGTGAGCCGCGCGCACGCGTCCGCCGCGAACACGGCGTTGACCTCCTCGCGCATGTCGACGACGCGGATGCCGCGCTTCTTCGCACCGACGAGGATGGGCGAGATGTGCCCGCCACAGAGGGTGAAGATCGCGGGAACGCCGCGCCGTGCCAGAAGATCGCCGATGAGGTCGCCGCCGTGCATGACCCGAAGTCATAACGCGCTTCGCGCCGAGTGCGAATGGGGCGGGAGGCGGTGTGTCGAGGACGGCGGCGACGCGTGAGCTCGAGCGCATCCACGCAGCCGCGCTGGCGCGCCCGAGGAGGAGAGACCGCACTCGCTCGGACACGCCGTGCATCCTGGCCTAGATCAGGCTTCCGGTCGCTCGGACGCCTCGCGCAGCGCCTCCGTCGAGTGGTCGAGCTCGCACGTCGATCGGCGGCGGACTGCCGATCCGAGTCACGCCTGGACGGTGTCGTCGGATCAGGTCGGGTCGAGATCCACGCCGCGGACCGGAACCTCTCGCGGCGTGCCCCAGGCGGTGCACGCCCTTCTCAAGCTGCGGAGCGATCTCCACCTCGATCGGGCTGCACGGGCCGCGCGGGCCGAGCCGGGTCGACGCTATCCGTGGGCTTTCGGCAGCCCCATCCGTTCGACGATGGCCCGGAAGCGAGGGTGCGAGCGGATCCCGTCGAACCGGTGATCGGCGGGGACCGTCAAGAGATGGATCACGCGCTGGTCGACGGCGGTCTCGAGCCAGCGCAACGCTTCATCGACCTCGCCCAACCCAAGGTGGATCCGGACGATGTCGAGGGCCGACGGAAGTGGCGACGCGGTGAGCTCGCGAAGCAGCTTGCGGGCCTGGCCGCGCTGCCCGGAGATCGCGAGCGCGTGACCGAGGAACGACGTGAGATGAGCCGGGTTGCCGGTGAGCTCACGCGCCTTGCGGTATCCGGGTATCGCCTGGTCGACCAACCCCTGGGCCTCCCGCACGAGCGCCAGCGAGGCGACGAGGGGTGCGTAGCCGGGGCAGACCTCGGTCGCCAGCGCGTGCTGGAGGAGCGCATCGTCGAAGCGACGGGCGAGCGTGTAGACGAAGGTCGCGATGGTGTGGAAGAGCGGGTTGTAGGGGTCGAGTGCGAGGCCGCGCCGGACCATCGCGCACGCCTCGTCGAGGCGGAGCTGCGGCAGCAGGCACACCACGGCGTAGAACGGATAGATCAGCGCCAGGCCCGGCTGAAGCTCGATGGCACGCCGGAAGCGCTCTTCGCCGGCCGCCCACCGCCACTCGAACCCACTCTCGACGATCCCGAGCGAGCTCGTGCCCTGGGCGGAGTCGGCATCGAGCTCGAGGGTCCGCATCGCGGCGTCCCGCGACGCGGGCATTGCCTCGGCGGCCGGCAGGATGCGGTACCAGGCGAGCAGCCAATACGAGTGCGCGAGCCCCGCCCAGGCCGGTGCGTAGTCGGGTTGCAGCGCGATCGCGTGGCGGAGCTGATCGACGCAGTCGTGCAAGCCGTCGAAGCGATTGGAGAAGGTGAACATCCCCTTCAGGTAGGCGTGGTAGGCGTCCAGATTGGCGGTTCTTCCGGCGCGACCGGGTGCCCTGACGGCGCCCAGGCTGGTCGGAACGATCGCATCCACCACCGCCTGCGCGAGCTCGTCCTGCAGCTCGAACACATCCTTGATGGTGCGCTGGAAGGTGCGGGAGAAGAGGTGATAGCCGGTCTGCACGTCGATGAGCTGCGCCGTGACCCGGAGCTGGTCGCCGGAGCGCCGAACGCTGCCTTCCATCACTGTTCCGACGTTGAGCTTGCTCCCCACCTCACGGATGTCCTCGTCACGGCCCTTGAAACGAAACGACGACGTGCGCGCGACCACTTGGAGCCCGGGCACGCAGGCGAGCCGGTTGATCAGCTCCTCGGTGAGTCCGTCGCTGAAGTACTCGTTCTCGGGGTCGGCGGAGAGGTTGAGCAGTGGCAGCACGGCAATGCGAGATCGTTCGGGCGGAGGCGTCGACGACGCCGTGGGCTGCGCGGGAGCGCGAGGCGCGAACTCGGGCGCGTAGCTCCCTTTCGGGATGGTGATGACGATGGGGTCGGAGGCGCCCTCGCCGGCGTAATACTCGAGCAGCTTCGAGCGCAGCTTCGCCGCTTGCACGCGAACGATCGGGTCGATTCGCGGGTCGAAGTCCTTGCCGCGATCGAAGACCTCGACGCCGATCCGATACTCCTTCGGTGACTCCGTGCTTCCGCCGTGCGCCGCGCCGATCACGAACTCGAGGAAGCGGCGCAGACGCGGAGCCTGAGAGAACTGCGGGCTCGCCAGGATCTTCTCGAGCTGAGCGCCGACCCGTTCCTGGTCCATGGCGCCCGCAAGCCTAACCGGCGCCTGAAATGCCCGCTTCGCGTGCTTTCCCGCCGCCGATCGAGGTCTCCTCGGTGCGTCTTCCGCCCCGCCCCTCCGAGGGGCGTCGCTCGCCGCACCGGCGCTGGTTGCGGGCTCCTCAGCCGCCTCCTGACGAGGTGGCGATCGCGCGCTCGCAGCAGCGGACGCGCCTGACGGGGGCCAAGGTCGACCCGGCAAGCGCTTCGTGCCGCGCTACGGCCAAAGCCGTTGCCAGGTCACGGTGAAAGCGTCGATGTCCACGCCTCGCCGGGTTGTGGCGCCGGCGGTGTACGCGACCTTGAGTGAGTGCGCCGCGGTCAGTGGAATCGACACCGTGGCGCCGACGCGGCCATTGCGCTGCAGGTCCGCGCTGGCGATGCCTTCGATCGAGGTGGTCCCGCCAGAGAACCAGGTGCCGTCCAGCGCCAACCACACCTGGTTGGGCAGCGTGTAGCTCACGTGCCCTTGTAGCGAGAGAATCGGGTCCTGGCGCTTGGTCACGTCGCCCGGGTAGTACGCGGGGTTCGCGGTGAAGAGCCATACGCCGGCGTAGGCTTCGAAGGTCCACGGACCACGGGGGCTCGAGATCCCCAGCTCGGGCTTCAGCGCCCAGCGGTTCGCACCGATGTTCACCAATCGGCTCGCCAGGTAGTCGCCGAGCGGCGGCACCACCGTGATGCTCGCGCCCACCACCGCGCTCCGCGGTGAGCTGGCGAGCTCGGTGGCCGAGAGCGCCGGCGCGCCGAGCAGCCCGATCGAGAGCTTGAAGCGTGGATCGGCCGGGCCTGCGAGCGCTTGTCGTTGCTTCGTACCACCGATCTCGCCAGAGACGTCGCCCCACGCACTGGGCACCAGCGCCAGGATACGGGCCTGACGTCCCGCCAGCTCGAAGACGTGCCCGAAGCCGAGCGTGGCGATCCACAGGCGTTGCTCGACGTCGCGGACGTCGAGCGCGGGGTCGAGCCGGATGTCTCCGCTCGACCTGCCGAAGGACGCCACCGCGAACGTCGCGCCAACGGGCGCCGGCGAGTAGCTTCGCGGCTCCAGCTCCTGCCCGTGCGCCGCCACGGAGGCGAGCACGACCAGGAGCAGCGCGACGGCGCGAACGCTCGTGGCGAGCACCGCTCACCTCGCGCTCGCGTAGACCGCGCGCAGGATGGCGCGCGCGCGTTCCATGCTGACGTATCCGCCGCCTCCCCAGCGGTTGGGCACGTACCCGATCGCCATTCGCGAGTCGAGGTCCACGAACGAGAGCGAGCCACCGTTGCCGCCCCACCACGCGGTCCGAGCCGACGCCGGAATTCCCAGAAAAGCGTGGTCGAGCGAATAGCCGATGCCCCAATCGCACGGCTGGCCCATCACCAGATCGACGCCGTCGGATTGCCGTTCGAGCACCCGCTCGCGGCCAGCGTCCGACATGAGCCTCACGCCGTTGGCGCCGCCGTTCGCGAGCACCGACTGGACGGTCGCGATTCCGCGCGCGTTCGCATGCCCGTTCACGGCGCCGATCTCGGCCCGTCGCCATGCGAGCGCCCAGGTGTCCTGCGGCGTCACCCGTGGGTTGAAGAGCGAGCGATCGACCGGGAACGGCCCGCCGGTCGAATCGTGCGGCGCTCCCTGGACGAGCAGCGAAACCCGCGCGTCGTACTCGGCGGGAGTGCCGATGTGGATGTCGGCGCCGACTCCGAGCGGCCCCGCCACGTCTTCCGCGAGGAAGCGGCCAAGGGTCTTGCCGGTGACTCGCCGGATCACTTCACCGACCAGGTGGCCCTGATTGAAGCCGTGGTAGCCGCTGGTGCGGCCCGGCTCTGTCAGAACGGCGCCTGACGAGCGAGGGCTGCGGTCGACTTCTCCAGGTCGTAGAGATCCGCGAGCGTCGTAGGCTCGGCCCAGCCGGAAACGCCCGAGGTGTGTCCGAGGAGCTGGCGCACCTCGATCGCCCCTTTTCCCTGGGCCGCGAACTCGGGCCAGTACTTCGCCACCGGATCGTGAAGGTCGATCTCGCCGCGGTCGGCGAGGACCAGGGCGCAGAGCGCGGTGAAGGTCTTGGTCGATGAGAACACCTGCACGAGGGTGTCGTGGCCGAAGGGGCGGCTGAAGGTCGCGTCCCAGTAGCCGCCCCACAGGTCCACCACGGGTTGGCCTTCGACGAACACCGCCAGCGACGCGCCGATGTCGGCACCGCTGTCGAGGTGGGACTCGAGCACCGCTCGGACACCCTCGAACGCCTCGTTACACGTTCCATGGATCTCGGCCATGGCTGGTCTCCTCTTCTGTGCGCGCGTGCGCACGGGTTCGGTTGGTTGCAGGTGCGTTGCGAATGAGCCGATCCATCGCGGCCGGCCAGCGCGCTGGCGGTGCCGCCGCGGATTCCGCACGCGGATCCAGGCGGCCGGCGCCTAGACGAGCGCCAGGCAGTCGTAGGCCGCACGGACGACGTCCATGGCGCGGTGGTCCCAGCCGCCGGACTCGACGTGCTTGTTCATGACGAACGCGACGGTCAGGTGCTCGTCGAGGTCGTTGATGACCCACGAGCCGCCCGAGCCGCCCCAGAACGCGATGCGGTGGCCGTCGATCCGCGCCCCGAACTCCTGCTCGAGCGCCGGGCAGCCGATCGCGTAGCCCATGCCGAAGCGAATGGGCATCCGGAATACGAGGTCGGTGCCGTTCGATTGCGGATCCAGCGCCCGCAGGCAGCCGCGCTCGGACAGGAGACGCACGCCGCGCACCTCGCCGCCACAGGCGAGCACGGTCTGCACGAGGGCAACCGAGCGCGCGTTGCCGTGGCCATTGCTCCCGCCGAGCTCGGCACGACGCCACGGGATGGTCCCCGAGACCTGGGGGCTCACCAGCGGATTGAAGAACGCGCGGTCGGCGAGCAAGTCCCCGCTCGGCTCGATCGTCGGCGACGACTGGATCAGCAGCGCGATGCGCGCATCGCACTCCGGCCCGGCGCCGATGCGGTAGTCGGCGCCCAGCGGACCGGCGACCTCCTCGGCGAAGAAGGTGGCGAGCGTCTTGCCGGTGACGCGGCGGATGACCTCGCCCATCAGCGGCCCGAAGGTGATCGGGTGATACCCGGACGCCGAGCCCGGCTTCCACCAGGGCGCCTGGCGTGCGAGCAGCGCCGTCGACTTCTCGCGGTCGTAGATGTCCTCGAGGCTGACGGTCTCCGTCCATCCGGCCAGCCCGGCGGTGTGGCCGAGGAGGTGACGGACCTCGATCGCCGCCTTTCCGGCGGCGCCGAACTCGGGCCAGTACTTGGTGACCGGCGCGTACGGATCGAGCTCACCGCGATCCGCGAGGATCAGCGCGCAGAGCGCGGTCATGGTCTTGGTGGTCGAGAAGGTGTTGACGATCGTGTCGCGCTCCCAGGGTCGGGTGCGCGCCTCGTCGAAGGCACCGCCCCACACGTCCACGACCGCCTCGCCTTCGACGAAGACCGCTGCGGAGGCACCGATGTCTGCACCGGCATCGAGGTTGTTCGCCAGGGCCTCCGTCACGCCTGCGAACTCGTCGCTCCAGGTGCCTTGGATGTCGGCCATCGTCGTTTCTCCCTTCGCTGCTCGCTCGCTCGTGCGAGCGGATCGGCGCGCGTCGTCGCGTCGCCGGGGAGGACGATGCCAACAAGGCAGGGGACGGCAGGAGTAACTTACGGTTACTCACCCGGAAGGCGTCGGTCTTCGGGCCGCGTTGCCTCGCACACGACGTGGCCGACGATTCACCAGTTCCTGCGGCTCGGGACCAACCCCGCGTTCCCAGGCTGCATGACGGACGACGAGGCCGCCCGCCGGATGGATCGAGGAATGGATCGACGCAGGGGTCGAGGTGCTCGGCGACGCCGACGTCGGTTGGGACCTGTTCATCGAGCTTGTTCAGGCGTCGCGACGCTCGCTCCGCAACGCGATCGACGACGCGTTCCTCGCGGCCGTGGCCATCTCGCGCGGCGCGACGCTGGCATCGTTCGACCGCGAGCTCGAGCCGTTCGTCGAGCATGGGCTGCGCTGGGAGAGGCCAGCCACCTGATCCGACGAGTGGTGCGCGTCCGAGCGTCCGGCGTCCGGGTTCACCCGGGTGGTCGCCCCAGGGGCCATCGTGCCTTCCAGGCCGCCGTCCACGTGGACCGAATCGGGCCGAGGGCGCGAGTTCTCTGCCTGGGTGTCCTCCAATGCCTCCCTCGCTGAAGCGCAGCTTGCCGCGGATACGCGGACGTCGCGCTCACCGCGATGAGGCGCTGGTGGCTGCATGACCGCATCCGGGTCTCGTGGAAACGTCCCGCGCTCGCAGCGCGGGCGATCGCTACGATGTCGCGCGAGTCACTGATCTCACGCATTGCAGCGGTGTGAGCGCCGAGAAGGTTTCGTGGCCGGCGCGCCGATCGGGAACCACCAGAGCCGACGGCTCACTCCCCGCAGTCCGAGTCCGCGACTTCCCTCGCGACCCGAGCGCGGATCCAGCCGATCGTCTCTTCGAACGAGGGCGCCAGGACCCCGTCGTGCCCGAACCCCGGGTAAACCGACAGCGTCACCGTCTCGTCGTTGTCGCAGAGGCGCGTGTGCAGCGCCTGCGTGACGAAGACGGGCACGGAGAAGTCCAGGCTTCCTTGCACCAGGAGGATGGGCTTGCCCAGCGGGAGGGTGCCGGGCTCGTTGCGCTGGAAGAATGCGTCGGTCGCGGCGCGTCCGGCCGGAGTCGTCGGGAAGAGTTGCGACGGGCTGATGCCGCGATACGCGTCCATCACTTCGTACCAGCACCCGCTTTGCAGGATCTCGGTCCGCGCCACCGCTTCGGGCCCCAGGAGGTCATCGAGCGTGACGCCAGGGTCGACGGCGAGCATGCCGGCCGCGAAGAACGCGACGTACCCCCGCGTCGGTGTCAGCGCCATCGCGGGGAGCAGGCGCAGGCTGCTCGACGGGGCGATCCCGACCGTGCCGAGGTACTCGAGCTCGGGGGCCCACTCGGTGGCGTGCTCACCCGCGGCGAGCGCTGCTTGCCCGCCTTGCGAATGGCCGATCGCCAGCCACCGCCGCGAGGCTTCGGGTACGAGCTGTGTGGCCGCGCGCACCGCGTCGATCACCCCGTGCGCCTCCGAGCTCGCGTCGTGATACGGGTGCGGGCCGGGTACGCCCAGCCCCTCGTAGTCGGAAGCGGCGATCACGAAGCCGGCGCGCGCCAGTCCGAGGACGTAGTCGCCGTACTCGTACAGATCCCCCCATTTCGACGGCGCGCAGGCATCTCCGACGCCGGTCGTCCCGTGCGCCCAGCCGAGCACCGGCCAGCCGGCCTCGGGCGGGTTGCCGGGAGGAATGAGCACGAGTCCGGACACGGCGATGTCGCCACCGTGGATCGAGATCGAGTGGTAGAGGACGCGGACCGCGACCACCCGACCGTCCGGGTCGAAGTCCGGGACGATCTCCGAGCGCACGACTTCCCCGGGTCCGCCGGAAGGAAGTGGGTCGGGAGGCAGGTAGAAGGGGTCCTGACGGCTCGGACCGGGACCGCTTTCATCCTGAACGGCCCAGGTCTCCGCGGGAAGGGAAGGCCGCTCGTGGTCCGAGCCGCAGGAGCACAGCAAGACCGCGACGAGACACGCGCGACGAACGGATCGAGCCGATCTCAGCATCGCAACGGCCCTCCAACCGCCTGGAACTTCATGACGGCGGCGTCTTCCAGCCGGTCGGCCGGTGCCGCAGAACGAACGGAGGTTCCGACGCCACCGGCCGTCCGGCGACGCATCCGTCGTGCCTCATGGAAGCGCATCCGCGGTCTGCGTGTCTCGAGTCCTGAACGCTCAGGTGGGCATCCGAAAACGAGGTCGCTGAGCCGCCGCGTCGATGCGCGTCGAGGGAGGGCGGCGCCTCTTGGCGCTGCCCAGGCTCACCCCGGGTCGCAGACGCCGTCACACGGCATCGTCACCACCCCGGTCTCGAGGAATTGCTGGGCGATCGCCAGCGACGCGTCGGTGAAGGGCACGTTGCCGTGGCCGCCGTCGTCGTGGGCGGGAGGGACGTTGCCGTAGGGCACCGTGCGATCGCCCCAGTTCATCGACACGAACGCCGAGCCCGTGAACGGCGCGTCGGCGACGGGTAATCCCCACGGCTCGTGCGCCGAGCCGCGGATCACCGTGAGCCCCGCGGTGCGCGCCGCGAGGTCGCCGGCCAGCGGCGGCACCTGCGCGTCGTTCTCGGCCACGATCGACACGATCTGCTTGGGTCCGCTGCCGCCCGGCAGTCCATCGGCGAGGAAGGGCAGGTAGCTCGCCGGATCGGTCGAGTCCCACAGGTGTTGCGCCATCGGCAGGATCAGCGCGCGGTCGATGCGCTTCGGGTAGGCGAGCTTCAGGACCTCGAAGTACGACGAGAACGCGATGCTGCGATCGAGCATCAGCCCGAAGCTCGAGCCGTTCACGAACAATGCGCCGCGCTCGATGTCGGGCGAGAGCGCGGTGAGCGTGGCGCCGAAGATCCCGCCCTGCGAGCCGCCCGCGTAGTAGAGCCGCGACGGATCGATCAGCGGCGTGCCGCCGGCGGTGAGCTCGGGCAAGTTCCGGCAGCCGCCGGCGAGATCGCGGGTGAGGGCGATCTGCCAGATCATCCCTTGCTGCAGGCGCTCGGTCATGTACGGGAACTGAGACGCGTCGATCAGGATGCCCGCGAGGGTGCCGAGGTCGGACGTGCTCATCCCCGCCCAGTCGGTGCCCGCCACCACCACGCCGAAGCGGTTCGCGACGTCCCGGAGATCCGGGCTGTCGATGTAGGTCTTCGCGTTGAGCAGCAGACCGTGGCCGAAGGTCACGAGCGGCCCCGCCGTGGCACCGCCCGGTGCCTCGGCGAGCGTCGCGGGGATGTCGGCGACGAACGGCACCTGCACCATCCGCTGGAACACCGGCTTGCCGTCGGCGTCGCGCACCAAGAGCGCCGGCGGGTTCTGGCTCGTCATGTAGAGCGGGGCCGTGAAGGTGCCCTCGACGTAGCGCCAGATCTGCCCGCCGCGGTTGGCCTCGGAGTAGGTGATGGTGCAGCCGAGCCCGTCGGGGCCGAGGCGCGCGAGCGCGTCCTCGCGCATCGCCATCAGGTCGCCGCGGATCGCGTCGCCGGAGGCGGTGTGGAACTGCCACGCGCTCTGCAGCTCGGCGCGGTCGATGCCAGCGGCCTCGAGGGCGGTGAAGAGCCGCTCGAAGGCGGCCTGGCGGTGCTGGAGGTCGGCGGACGTCGTGGGAGACTGGTCGCGAAGCTGGGCGAAGCCGTCCGGTGCCGGAACGAGTGCCCCGGAGGCGTCGACCAGCTGCCGGATCGCGACGCCGTAGGCACGGTCCTCGCGCAGGCGTGTGGCGGGGCGCAGGTAAAGGACCCGCGTCGTATCCGACTCGGCCTGCACGTCGAGCTCGGTCCAGTGGGGGATGCGCTGGCCGCTCTCGAGATCGAGGATCACCGTCGGCGAGCTCGGCTCGAGGGAGCGCGCGATCGACTCCTGCCGAGCTGCGCCGCTCGCGTCGAGATCGGGCGACGGGACCAGCACGGTCATGAGCTGGGAAGCCGGGCTCATGCCGTCGAGGCGCTGGTACGGCGCGACGTCGACCGGCTTGCCGAAGGCATTGGTGGGCGCCGCCCGGTAGTCGTAGGCGAGGCGGTAGCCGGTCGTGGTGCTCGAATCCTGCGCGAGGTAACGATCCGACGGCCACGGCAGCGCGCACACGAAGCCGTTCGAGTCGTCGCACGGCCCGGCGTCGCAACCGGCGATGGCGAGCAGCGCGAGCGCAGCGAGCGCGGGGACGTGAGCTCGGAAGGACGGACGCATCGGGACCACCGGGCGCGCGCCGTCGGTCCGACGATGCGCAGGATGAATGTGAGATCGGGCATTTCCATATTGCGATCTGATAACATAGATTGTCAAATATGACCGCTCGACCTCGCAAGGCGATGGCGGCCCTGACGATGGCTCGAACCACGGCGCTGCGGTTCCGCGAACGGCCGTACCGGAAGTGCTCACGCGCGGGGTCGCTGGCTCGGGACAGCCGATCCGGGACCCGCCCCCGCAACGCCGCGACCGCCGCCGCGGCGTTGCTGGGGCTCGCGCTGCTGAGCGCCTGCGGAGACGGGCGCCGCGAGGGATCGCCGAGCGCCCCCGGCCCGTACGAGGCGACCCGCGACTCCCTCGCCGCCCATCCGCTCCCCGCCTGGTTCGGGGACGCGAAGTTCGGGATCTTCGTCCACTGGGGCGCCTACTCGGTGCCGGCCTACGCCGACCTGCTGTTCTCCGGCCTCGACATCCCGGGACCGAGCTATGCGGAGTGGTACTGGTTCATGCAGATGCGCATCCGGTGGCCGAGCACTCTCGCCTACCACCGCGTCCAGTTCGGCACGGACGTCGTCTACGACGACTTCCTGGACCGGTGGCACGCCGAGCGCTTCGACGCGGACGAGCTGGTGGAGCTCATCCGCGGCTCGGGGGCGCAATACGCCGTGCTGACCACCAAGCACCACGACGGCGTGGCGCTCTTCGACTCGGCGACCACCGACCGCAACACCGTCGCCCTCGGCCCCGGCCGCGATCTGGTGAAGGAGTGGTCGCGGGCCATGCATTCCGCGGGCCTCAAGGTGGGCTTCTACTACTCCCTCTACGAGTGGTTCCACCCGCTCTACCCGAGCGATGCCGCCTACTGGGGAGTCCTGCCCAAGATGAACCCGGTCAACCCGTTCACGCGCGAGCCCGTGCCGTACCGCGGGCTGCTTCCCCGGACGCGCGACTACGTGGCCGACCACATGCTCCCGCAGCTCTACGAGCTGGTCGATGGCTATGACCCGGACCTGCTGTGGTTCGACGGCGGCTGGGATCGGCCCGGGTCCTACTGGCGCACCAACGAGGTGATCGCCCACTTCTACAATCGGGCGACGCACGAAGGGCGCGAGGTCGCGGTCAACGACCGGGGCGGGGCAGGGGCCCACGGGGACTTCGAAACGCCGGAATACGAGGTGTTCGGCGACATCCGCGAGCGGCCCTGGGAGGCGACCCGCGGCATCGGCTACTCGTTCGGCTACAACCAGTTCGAGACCGAGCGGCAGTACGCGAGCTCGGACGAGCTGGTGGACACGCTCGTGGACGTGGTCTCCAAGAACGGCAACTTCCTCCTCAACATCGGTCCGCGCGCCGACGGCTCCGTCATCGCGCTCATGCAGGAGCGGCTCCACGACCTCGGGGACTGGCTCGCCGTGAACGGCGAGGCGATCTATGGCACCCGGCCGTGGAAGCAGGCCTCCGAGGGCTCGGTTCGTTTCACCACCCGCGGCAACGACCTCTACATCATCGCGCTCGAGTGGCCCGGGGACGAGCTGCGAATCGAAGCAGCCGTCCCAGTGCAGGAAGGCGCCCCACTCGTCCTGCTGGGACGCGAGCAGGAGCCGGTCGCCTACCGGTTTGAGGGCGGGGCGATGGTCATCACCACGCCGCCGGGTGGCCCCCAGGCACAGCCCAGTCGCTTCGCCTGGGCCTTCCGTGTGCGCCTCTCCGACGCCGCGCGCGCTCGCCTCCCGTGACGCGTGCACGCTCGCACCGGTGAGCGATCGAGCGCGCGCCTCGACCGAGACCGTCGCCCGGACGGCGCCCCGGAACCCGCGCTGCGCGTCGGTGCTCGCCGACGGCATCTGGATGCATGTATTCGCAGATTGACGGACGAGAGCCGCTGTTGTCGAATGAGCCATGGAACCACGAGCTGAGGCCGGATCGGGCCGGACCTACGGCGGCCTGTGCTCGTCGGAACGCAAGGATCGTCGCCGCGAGGCGTTCATCGCGGCGGGCCTCCAGGTCTTCGGATCGTCGGGCTTCCGCTCGGCGACGGTTCGTGGTCTGTGCCAGGAGGCGGGGCTCGCCACCCGCTACTTCTACGAATCGTTCGTCGACATGGAGGCGCTCCTCGCGGCGGTCTTCGAGACCTGCGTGGCGGACTTCCGTCGCCGCGTCGCGGCGACCTTCGAGGCGCCCGAGATCACCACGGACCCCGACGCGATGATTCAGGCCGGCCTCGAGTGCTTCTTCGGCTGGGCGGAGGATGCTCGCGTCGCCCGGGTGTGCTGGCGAGAAGTCGTCGGTGTGAGCCGCGCGCTCGACACGCTCTCGAGGAAGAGCCTGCAGAGCTTCGCGCCGACGCTCCTCGAGCTGACGCGCGCGGTGTACCCGGACTGGAAGGTCGACGACGCCGAGGCGCAGGTGGTCGCCGTCGCGGCCACCGGTGCCCTCTCGCAGGCGGCGCTCCGCTGGCATCAGGACAAGCGCCGCCTGCCGCGCGCCACGATGGTTGCCGCGACGGCGCGAATCCTGCGCGGGATTCGGCTCACCATCGAGGCGGACCTCGCGGCGTCGCGCGACGCGAAGCGATCGACCACGCGCCGCTGAGACCCGCCATGCCCGGGGGCGAAGACGGAGCGGGGCGGTGGAGCGACGACCCGGCCGCTGGGCTCCTCCTCGACCGGCTGTCACCGTCGCTCGGGGAGCGGCGGCCGCTACACGCCTTCGGCAACGGGCAAGCCACGACCGTCGCCTCTCCCGCGCGCGTGCGAGCCTCGTTGTCGACCACGCGACCCCGGCGGTGAGGGCGTGATGAGACGTTGGATTCCCACCCTCGCCGTCGCGCTGCTGCTGGGATGTGGCGGCGACGACAGCGGCGGGGCCACGGCGCTCCTCCTCGCGGGCGACGGGGTCGTGGTCCGTCTGGGCGGTAGCCCGCCCGTCCTCACGATCTCGCGGGCCGACGGCGAGGTCGTTCTCGAAGAGCTGCCCGCCGCCGATCCCTCCGCGATCTACGGACCAGCCGGGATCCAGGACGGCGAGGTCACCCGGCCGACGACCTTATCGTCCTGGTTCTTCCCCGAGGTCGCCGTGGGACCGGTACGCCGGCCGGTCGCGATCCGCTCCGTCGAGAAATCCGATGGCCGCGTCCAGGCGATCCTGACTCTCCCCGACGCGGACAGCGGACCCGACCGCGAGATCCGGTTCACGGCCGAGGCGGTGGGCGAGGGGGCGGTCCGGATTCGCTACGAGCCGGTGGTCGCGGACGGCGAGCGGCTCACCGATCTCCGTCTCTTTGCCTCCCAGAGCTTTCGCTGCGGCGCCGACGAGCGCTTCTACGGCCTCGGCCATCGGCCGGACTCCCCCGAGCACCGGGGCCACACCCGCTACAACTGGACCGAGGAGGGAGGCATCGGCCTCGGGCCGGTCGCGCCGCTCGGACCCCACAACCCGCTGCCCAACGGCCCCTCGACCACGTACTTCCCGATTCCTTACTACCTGTCGAGCGAGGGCTACGCACTCCAGCTCGACTCGACGGCGCGGTCGCTGTTCGAGCTCTGCTCGGAACGCGAGGACGCGATCCGGCTCGAGACCTGGGAGCCGGCGATCGGGATCACCGTGATCGTCGGCGAGCGGGGACCCGACGGCATCGTCGACCCTCTCGAAGTCCTGGAGCGGGCGTCCGCGGTCCTCGGCCGACCCAAGCCACCGCCTCGCTGGATCTTCGCCCCCTGGAACGATGCCATTCAGGGATCCGCGGAGGTCCGCCGGGTCGCCGCAGTCCTGCGCAACAACGAGATCCCCTCGAGCGTGATCTGGTCGGAGGACTGGGCCGGGTCGGCTCCCACCGACACCGGAATCACCCTCGTGCCCGACGGCTGGATCGACCGCGCCGTCTATCCCGACGTGGAAGTCCTGGCGGACCAGCTCCACGACCAGGGCTTCCGCTTCCTCTCCTACTATTACCCCTACCTGATCGAGGGGACCGAAGATCACGACACGGCCCGGCGCGAGGGCTACCTACTCCGCGACGCGAACGGGGAAGAGCTCCGTTTCTTTTGCGTTCGCGACATCGTCGGCCAGCCGGACCTCAGCTATCCGCGGGCCCGGGAATGGATGAAGGATCGTCTCCGCCGATCCCTGGCCCTCGGCTTCGACGGGTGGATGGCCGATTTCGGGGAGTACACCCCGTTCAGCGCGCTCGCGAGCGACGGCACTCCGGGCTCGCTCCTTCACAACCAGTTCCCGGTCCAGTGGCAGGAGCTCAACCGGGAGGTCCTCGAGGAGGAACGACCCGATGGCGACTGGGTCTTCTTCTCCCGCTCAGGCTTCAGCGGCGCCCGCCGAACCCAGAGCGCGGTCTGGGGAGGCGACCAGAACACGAGCTTCGAGCCGCGGGACGGGCTCCCCTCCGCGATCGCCGTGGGTCTCGGACTCGGGATCTCGGGGATCCCCTTCTACGGCCACGACATCGCCGGGTACATCTCGTTCACGACCGAGCCCTCCGATCGCGAGCTGTTCCTGCGCTGGGCAGCCGCGGGTGCGGTGAGCCCGGTCATGCGCACCCACCACGGCCTCAGCTCCGACCTCAACTGGTCCTTCGACCGCGACGAGGTGACCCTCCAAGCCTACAAGCGGCTCGCCCGGCTCCACATGGACCTGAGCCCTTACCTCGAGATGCTCGCCGTGGACGCGGTCGAGCGCGGCCTTCCCATCATGCGGCATCTCTTCCTCCACTACCCCGAGGACCGGACCGCTCGGCAGATCCACGACCAGTTCCTGCTGGGGCCCGACCTGCTGGCCGCGCCGGTGATCGAGCGCGGAGCCAGCGGCCGGAGCGTCTACCTCCCCGAGGGGCGGTGGCGGGACTGGTTCGATCCCTCCGTCGTCCACCAGGGGCCGACCACGATCGAGGTCGGCGTGCCCCTCGGGGACGTGCCCCTCTATGTCCGCGACGGCGCCGTCATCCCCACCCTCGATCCCCGCGTCGAGACTCTTGTCCCGACGACCGATCCCGAGGTGATCGGACCCGAGGGCGCTCGCTACCTGGAGCTCCGCGCCTTCGGCACCCCGGCTCAGACCACGCTGCGGGTCCCGCACGCGGGAACCTTCCGCGTCGTTCCCGCGCCCAGCGGCGCGCGGATCGAGGAGCTCGAGCGATCGGCGGAGGCACCGCCCGAGATCCGCGTTCGCGTCGTGCCCTGATCCAGCCGTGCGTCTTCGCCCGAGTCGACTCGGGTGTAGCTCGCTCGTGCGGCGCGCACGCTCCTCGGTGGTGCCGGGTGGGTGCTCACGCCGCGAGGTCGACGATCCAGAGATCGCGCGCAGCGGCGACGATGCGGCCGCAGGTGATGCGTCATTGTGGAATCCAGTTCCGCGAGGGTCACGGCCAACCGCGACAACGCCCGCAACTCGCGGAGAATCAGCCGATCGCGACCTCGGGCGTCGCGAACCGGCGGAGCAGTCCCCGCGAGATCTTGGTCGAGCCCGGGAAGCCATCGATCGGAACGCCGCTCGGCCAGGGCGCAGGGAGCAGCAGGATCGAGGCCCGGATGAGGACGCTGCGGTCCACGTCGAGTCGCCCGCAAGGCCATAGCGCACGTCGCATCGTTCCACGGCGGCGTGAGGCGGATGACTGGCTTCGGGGCCGTCGTGAGAGAATCCCAGCCGCAAGGGGCTCGTCCCCCGGCGTCGAGCTAGCGTGAAGAACCCGTTCCGAGCGTCCCTTCTCAAGGACCTCCGGAGGGGCGTTCACGGTGCACGCCTTGCGCTTCCGGCAGCGATGAAGGCAGATGCCGACGATCGCTACGACGCCGGCCCGATTCCCGACCATGACCACGAAGTCTGGTGGTGGTTCCTGTTTCGGGTTGGCTTACGCCTCGATCTCACGGCGCAGCGCGAGCAGCAGCTCCGCCGGGCTGCTCATGACTTCGCGAAGGGTATGTTCGAGCAGACGTCGCGTCACCACGATCCTGCGGCGCCGCTGAGGAGCACGGATCCCGACTGGTCGCCGCTGATCGACCTCGAACGCATCGAGGTGAAGGGTGCTCCCGCACTGCGTCTCATCCACCGGATGATCTATCAGCCGGGGCGGGAGACGATCATGGGACACCTCCTCGTCCCGTTGCGCACCGGCCTGCTCGAGGCCAGGGTCCTGACGGTCGACACGTTCACCGGCACCCGCGAGTCGGTGCTCATGGCCGCGCACGTCAAGGACATGTCTCAGGAGGAGCGGGCGCAGTTCGATCGGGCGCTGGAGGATGGATCCGTCCGGTTTCTCGATCAGAGCCAGATCGACGCTCGCGAGGCGGATGCACAGTTCCCGCAGCATTGCCTGAGCCGGGCTCGTGTCGCCCTGCGATGGCTGGAGGAAGCCTCCGGTCTCGAGATTGACGAACCCTGGAGCCAGCCGGACGGGCCGCGGGAGATCGAGCTGACTGATCTCGGATCCACCTTTGTCCCGCCACCTGGCTTCGTCCACGACTCGCGCGGGCACTTCGTGCGAGTGTCGTTCTGCGCGACCGACGGGCACGAGCATCTCCTAGTCGGGGCGCAGCAGCCGCTTGCGACCGAGTGGCTGAGGGAGTGGGCGATCGCGAAAGCTCGCTGGATTCTCCAGGCTGGTAAGTTCACCGACGTTCGCCTCGAAGCGCGAGACGATCTGGGCACCGGGGAACCGGTGCGCATCGTCGCCGACTGCACGGGGTTCCGGGGTCCCGCGCGAAGCGCCTTCCTGTTCTTTCGCGACACCGCCGGACGAGCGGTCTACCTCTGGCTCTCGACCAGCCCGGTGCGGTCAGGCGAAGGGCTTCTCGAGGAGTTGCAGGCCTGCGCTCGCTCATGGCGTGCGAGCGTAGCGAAGCCGCATTGATGATTGTGAGGGATCCGAGACCCGTACCTCGGACGTGTCGATCGCGCGCCGAGCACGGCGACGCGTACCCACGAGCGGGACACGACGAAGACCGGCGTCCCCCGAGAGGTACCAGTTCATCCTGCGCTCGTGAAGATTCTCGCCGAGTGAGAGAAGACGGGCTTCACTTCACGGGTGGGAAGATCGCCCCGACCCGATGATCCGATCGCCCCCGGGAAAATGGTCCTTGAACCGGCCGAATTTGCGCGGGTGCTCCCGAGGGCAGAGGAAGAGGTCGCGCGGATCGACGCCGATGTTCCCGAGACGGTCCGGCTGAAGGCCGCGGTGCTCGATGCCGAGGAAAGCCGCCTCGCCAACTTCCTGGACTTCGTGGGCGAGGGGCGGGGGAGCAACGCGCTGGCTGCCGGGCTGATCGAGACCGAGAGCGGCGGGTCGAGGTACTGCGGGCCGAGGTGGATCCGCTCCGGTCGGCGCGCGATCGGCTGTTCACCGCGCCTCCCGCCGAGCGGAGTGCCGTTCGACTCAGGGGCCTGCAGGCACCGCTCGAGCGTCAGACCGAAGAGTCAGCCAAGGCGCTCCGACGACGGCTCGGTCCGGTCCGGCTGGATCCGGTGGTTCCCGATCGTGGGCCGGCCGTGTCACCGAGCGTTGACGGCCATCGACGCGCTGGCGCTGCTCGAGGCTCCGGATCCCAGCGATCGGAATCCGGGTGGATCTGGATCAGGCGGTACCGGCGGCACCCGCCACGCCGGTACGAATTCTTTGCGTTGGTGTCGCCAATGACTCCTCGTTTGAACCGGATTTTGCCGTGGATACACGACCTTTCACGGCTTCGCGATGAGGTTCCGTGGCCGTGTGATCGCCGGGCAGTGCGCGCCCGGCGGGACCGGCGCTCTCCCCGGCGTCTTACTGCACTTGGCCGAGTCGCTCGATCCAGTAGAGCGGGCGCCGCTTGAGATGGACCACGGCGACGACGAGGATCGACTCATCCCGTTCGGCGTAGATCACGCCGTACGGAAAGTCCGCGCAGCGCGCACGCCGAATGGCCAGTTCGGTCGTGGTGTGGGTGATAACTGGGAACGCGAGGGGACGCTCCGGGATCCGGCTGAGGACGTGCTGGAGGTCGTCGATGAATCGCGCGGCCGCGGCCGGAGACCGCTCCGCGTACCAGTCGACGATCTCACCGATCTCGGCCTCGGCCTCAGCGAAGAGTTCGACGGGCTTCAACGGCCGAGGCGCTGCAGCAGCCGGTCACGTGCCTGCGCCCAGGAGACCGTCGCAGCCTCTCCGCGCTCGACCGCCTCGACCCGGCGCCGTAGCTCGGCAGCCAGTTCCTCATCGCTGAGGTGGCCATGTGGATCCGGCGCCTCGACGCTGTCGAGCAGTCGCAGCGCGAGCCTCGTGCGCTCCTGGAGGTCGAGGGCGAGGGCGTCGTTCGTGATCTGCCGCGCGTCGGCCATATCAGGATGGTACGCGATCGGCGCTTGGCGAGCCAACGTCGATCGTGGTGTCCCCCATGATCTAGATTTTGGACACCCTAGCGTAACTGGAGGAGATGGATGGAGTACGAACCGCGATCGTCGCGGCTGGGTAGCGGCTTCGCGTGGTAGGCTCGATCGCATGGAATTCAGGGTCGAAATCGAGCGAGAAGAGGACGGGCGCTGGATCGCCGAGGTTGGCGACCTTCCGGGCGTGCTGGCGTACGGCGATACACGCGATCGAGCGCTCGCTGCAGCGGAAGCCCTCGCGCTGCGCGTGATCGCTGATCGACTCGAACACGGCGAGACCGCGCCCGAGCCGGTCGTCGTTTCGTTCGTCGCTGCCGCTTGAACGAATGGGCGCCTGGCCCACGACGAAGGCACGCCGCGTCCTCGCAGCCCTGCTCCGAATCGGTTGGTCCGTGAAGCGGGAGTCGGGCGGCTCGCATCGCGTCTTGGCGCGACCTGGCTGGCCGGACGTCGTGTGGGCATTCCACGACGCGACCGAGATCGGTCCGAAGATGCTCGCCCGGATCGCGAAGAGCGCGGGGCTCACGCCCGATGATCTGTGAGCCCGGTGCGCATTTCCGCCAGATCTGGCGGAATTGGTGTCCCTGATGACTCCTAGTTTGAACCGTATCCTGCCGTGGATACACGAACTGCGGGTATTGCGCGACGGTGTTCTGGTAGCCGCCTGACCGCACGAGCACCTCATGGAACGGCAGGCCGGATGTGGGGCAGGAGTGAGCGCGCACGTCGCGCGCGGGCGCGAACCCGGCCCAGGTCGTCCACACAGTGCCCCTACCGTCTCGCCGGCGCTTCGACGTCGGAGAACACCTGCACGGCTGCAGGGAGCCGCTCGCCGTGGATCGGAATGGCCGACGCCGACGCCGTCAGCTCCGCGAGCTCAGGGGGCGTGAATCGAACGCTGGCCGCGCCGAGGTTCTCGAGGAGGTGCGGCATCTGGGTCGTCCCAGGGATGGGGACCACCCACGGGTGCTGCGCGGGCGTCGCCTGCTTGCGCTCGGCCCAGCGCCGGAGCAGGTCGACCAGCGCCAGGTTGTGGGGCAGGTTCTCGGGCGCAAACCGCGTCTCGGACTTGCGAAAGTCGGCGTCGACGAAGCGGGTGTCGGGCCCGATGGCGCCGGTGAGAAAGCCCACCCCGAGCGGACTCCATGGGACGAAGCCGATGCCGAGCTCGGCGCAGATCGGGAGCACCACGTGCTCCGGCCCGCGCCACAGCAGCGCGTACTCGCTTTGGACCGCCGCGACCGGCAGCTCGGCGTGCGCGCGCCGGACCGTCGGAGCGCCCGCCTCGGAGAGACCGAACCTGCGGACGATCGAGGTTGGGTGCGGGGGCGTCCTGTTTCTGGATCTCGCGCTTCCGAACGACGTCGCGCCGCCGGCCGAGCTTCGCCACCGGTTGGCGCTTTCGATCTCGAAAAACGAGGGCGGTCGCGGTGGCACGATCCAGGACGTGGTGCACGATCCGGTCGTGGCCGTGGCTCGGGAGCCGGCGCTGGTGATTCAGCTGCCGCTACGCGGGTCGGCCTGGATCGCGTTCGATTCGCTCGGTGGCGATGCGCATCGGCCTTCGATGAATCCGGTCTATGGCAAGGAGCGGATCGCGCAGCGGTTTGCCATCGACGGGGTGAAGCTCGCCGCTGACGGGCGGCTCTTTCACGGGGATGCCGCGTCGAGCGCGAGCTTCGAGGGCTACGGAGCGGACGTGCTCGCGGTTGCGGATGGACGGGATCTCCGACGTGAAGGACGGGTTTCCCGAGAACGCCGGCCGCAACGAAGCGAGCGGTCGTCAGGTCACGCTGGAGAGCGTAGTGGGGAACTACGCGTGATCGAGGACTTGGCCACGGGACGCTTCGCGCTCTACGCGCATCTGCAGCTCGGGCGTCTGCGTGTGAAGCCCGGCGATGAGACGAAGGTGGGGGCAGGTACTGGGGCTGCTCGGCAATTCGGGCAACTCGGACGCGCCGCATCTGCGCTGCCAGCTGATGGAGGCGAATTCGCCGCTTGGGACCGAAGGAATGCCGTTCGAGATCCGAGTGGTTCACGCAGCTCGGTGTGAGTGACGGAGATGACGCGATGCTTGCGTCCGACCCCGCTCCGAGGCCGCCGCGCGCAGAAGCGGACGTGCTGCACTCGCGAGAGCTTCCGGTCGACCGGGCGATCGTCGTCTTTCCCTGAGGCAGCAGGCCTCGATGGTGATGCCGGCGTGGACCGGCAGGAGCCGGTCCCTCAGGGGTCCATGGTTCCAGGGTAGCAAGGGGAACCACGTCGGAACCGCGTCCCCGCCGCACTTGTGCGGGGCGGTCCCTAGCGGTGAGAATTCAGGGCCGTGTTTCGGTGGAATCGCCGATGAGGTGACGACGATGAAGATGACTTGGCGTGCGTGGCCGATCGTGCTCGTGGTCCTTCCGGTCGCTGCGTTTGCGGTCGAGCTGCCGTGGCCGACGGTCGAGTACAAGGCCGAGTTCCAGTCCCACGTCGAGATTCCGGTGGTCGAGGGGCAGGCGGCCGGCGACACCAAGGGTTCGATCCACGCGACGCCTTCGGTCCGGCGCGCCGACGGTCTCGTGCCGAGCGCCGGTGTCTTCGTGCTTTTCGACGATCGGACCGGGACCACGACGGTCGTCGATCCAGCGACGAAGAGCTACACCCGCTCGACGCGGCCTCAGCTGAAGCACGCGCTCTACCTCTCGGGTGGCATGGAGGAGCCGGGGGACGCGGTATGGGTCGGCCCGGAGACGGTGGGCGGCGTCGAGACCCGCAAGTATCGGATCTTGAAGAGCTCGATGGGGATCGACGTCGAGACGCTGGTGTGGCTCACGGCTGACCACATTCCGGTGCGCACCGAGCGCCGCATGATGTCGAAGCTCTTGGGCACCTTCCAGCTGACGAAGGTCGAGCGTGGACCAGTCGACCCGGCGCTCCTGCAGATCCCCGCGGACTACACGCGGAAAGGCGCGCCTCTCGACGATCCGTCGCTCCACGACGCACCCGTGGCCAAGCTCATCCAGATGCTGGGGAGTGAAAGCGAGGCCGAGCGGAGTCGTGCGCTCGGCACGCTGGAAGGTCGCGGCCGGAGCGTCGTGCCGGAGCTGCTGCAGGCGGCGTCGCACGATCCGTCGGCACTCGTGCGGCAGAACGCGCTTTCGCTGGTCGACGTGCAGGGCGCCGACGTGTCGATGGTCGATCCGCTGATCGCGATCGTCGAGAAGGACAAGGAGAACAAGGTCGTCGATGCGGCGGTCAAGATCCTGGCCGAGCTCGGGCCCGAAGCGAAGAAGGCGGCCCCCGCGCTCGAAGCGCTGCTCCAGCCCTACGGGGGCGAGCAGCTCTTCATGGCGCAACCGAAGAACCTCGATCCGCACGTCGCGGGGATTCTCGCTGCGCTCCGGCTCGTCGCGCCCGAGAAGGGAGCGCGCGTCCAGAAGCTGGTGACGATGCGTGCCGCGACCATGGGCGGTGCGCCGGCGCCGATGGTCGTGGGCGGCCTCACCGACCCGGATCCCGAGGTGCAGAAGGCGGCCCTCGTGGGCCTCGGCAGTGGCGGCTACTGCGGATCGATCCGGAACTCGACCGACCTCGCCGACAAAGCGTGGCCGGCGGTCCTCGAGGGGCTCGACTCCGACGACGCACGCGTTCGCGCCGCGTCGGCCGTCCTCATCGACTGCTTCGGTACGCGCGGGCTGGCGACGCGGCCACGGCTGCGAGAGCTGCTCCACGACTCCGACCCCGAGGTGAAAGTGAACGCCGAGCTCACGCTCGAGAACATGGATCGGACGGCCGAGGGCGCCGCGGCCCTGGCGGCGGAACCGACACCCGCGCCGAGCGACCATGACAAGGAGATCCTGGCCCAGATCGAATCCCTCGCGACCGCGCCGGCGAACGAGCGCTCGGCGATCTCGCAGCGCATCGACTTCGAGAACATGGACCAGGCCGAGAAGAGACTCTTCTGGCCCGCGATCGCGAAGCTCCTCGACAGTCCGGATCAGTCGGTGCGCCACCACGCGCTCGAGATTCTCCAGAGCACTTTGCCCGACAGGGTGCCACCCCCGGCACCCGAGCTACCGCTTCAGATGCTGCGCCGGGAGCTTCACGACTCTTATGGGTATAGCCAGGTGAAGGCTTGCGAAATCCTCCGGCGCTTTCCGGACTCCGCCGACTCGTTGATTCCCGAGCTGGTCGCGGCGCTCCGCGATCCTTTCCGCGAGCTGCGTCTCGCCGCGGCGCGGACGCTCGAGCGCATGCCGAAAGGCCTTCCGCTCGCGATCCCGGTTCTCGTCGAGGGTCTCGCTCCCGACTCCGGGAGGATGGATACCGCCTCGGAATCGCTGATCGCCTACAAGGCCAAGGCCGGCTCCGCGGTTCCGGCGGTGATCCGGCGCCTCGACGACCCGGATGAGGGCGCGCGTGAACGAGCGGTCAGGGTACTCGGTGGCATCGGCTGGCCGGCCGGGAGCGCCACGCCCGCACTCGTGGCTCGAATGAAGGATCCGTCGCTCAACGTGAGGCGCAAGGCTGTGATCGCGCTGGGCGACATCGGTCCAGCGGCGGCCGCCGCGGTGCCTGCACTCGGAAAGGAGATCACGGACCCGCACTCGAAGGTACGCCCCGAGGCGATCTCGGCACTCGGCAAGATCGGCCCCGAGGTTCCCGGCGTGCTCGATATCTTGAAACGAACGCTCGCGAGCAGCGAGCCCGGGACGCGCCGAGCGGCGGCCGACGCGCTCTTCACGATTGGTCGTGCGGCACTACCTGCGAAGGCGGCGCTCGAGAAGGCGACTTCCGATTCCGACGAGTGGGTCCGTTCCGCCTCGGCGCACGCTTTGAAGGAGATCGCGCCGCCGCCGCCCAAGCCGCTCGATCCGCGGATGGCGGCCGCGTACGCCGCGGCGGGTGCCCAGCGGATGGTGAACGTCGACTACAAGGCGCTGCAACGCGGTCTCGAATCGCCCAAGCCAGCCACGCGAGCCGAGTCCGTCCGCCAGATCGGCCGGATCGCGCCGCAACCGATGGAAATTCAGTACATGCTCAAGGACGACATCTTCCAGGACGAGGATCCGGCGGTTCGCAAGGCCGCGATCGAGGCGTTCAAGTTGCCGCCCGGAGGCTCGCTGCGCGAGGAGGTCGTCGCGATCTTCCGCCGCTTCGCCGCCGAGGACCCGAGCTCCGAAGTGCGCGAAGCGGCATCGAAGGCCCTCGAACGCGCCCACGCCGGGCCGAGCGGTGGTGAGGCGACGCTCCTGAAGTGACGGGCGCAAAGCGGAGATGAATGGGGCGGATACTCCACGAGTCGCCATGGGAATCGGTATCCGTACCACCGGTGCGCGAACGCCCGGTGTGGCGCGGTCGACGTCCGCCGCGATGCCCTCGAAGCGCCCTTCGTGGAGCTGCTTCAGCGGGTCCAACCACGACCCGAATTCGTGCGGCTCTTCCGTGAGGTGGTGCTCGACGTGTGGCACGAACGGCATCGGCAGGTGGCGTCGAGTCGAGCTCGGGCAGCTCCATGACCTCGGTTGAGGTCAGGCTGCATCGCCAACTCGGTGCGAGCAGAGGCTGATCCTGCCGCCGCGGCGTCCGACGTCGGTTCGGGCGCGCGCGACCGGTACACTGCTTCGATGGCCATAGACCTCACGACCTCCTGCTCCGGGACAGGCGCCAGTGAATGACGGCTGGACCTACCGGGAGCGCCTGGGGGGCCGCGCCGTGGGGCGGCGCCTCGACGACTACCTCGCCGGCACCTGGGCACACACGACCCTGGCCGAGTGGCGGGAGCACATCGTCAACGGGCGAGTCCTCCTCGATGGCGAGCGGGTCGGCATCGACGCCGTGCTGGTGCGCGGGCAGGCGGTCCACTGGCTGCGCCCTCCTTGGGAGGAGCCCGCCGCTCCGCTGCTGCTCACCGTGCTCTACGATGACGGCGACGTGATCGTGGTTGCGAAGCCCGCGGGCCTGCCGACCTTGCCGGGTGGCGGGTTTCTCCAGCACACGCTGCTGCACCAGCTCCGCCTGCTCGACACCACCGCCTCTCCCGCTCACCGCCTGGGGCGCTGGACCTCGGGGGCGGTGCTGTGCTCCCGCGGGTCGGCTCACGGCGCGAACCTCGCGGGTCAGTTCGCAGCCCGGTCGATCCACAAGCGGTACCGCGCCCTCGCCTCCGGTCTGCCGGAGCACGACCGCTTCGATGTGCGCACCCCCATCGGGCCGGTGCCCTACCTGCCGCTCGGCACCGTGCACGCCGCGAACCCCGACGGCCGCCGCTCCGAGTCGACGGTGACGGTCATCGAGCGGCGCGGCGACTCGTTCCTGTGCGACGTCGCCATCGCCACGGGACGGCCTCACCAGATCCGAATCCACCTCGCCGCCGCCGGGCACCCGCTCGTGGGCGATCCGCTGTATGTCGTCGGCGGTCACCCCACCCCCGGCGGGAGCGCGGTCCCCGGAGACCCGGGGTATCACCTGCACTCCGCGAGCATCGGGTTTCAACACCCGCGCACGGGTCGGCGGGTCGTGGTCGCGGCGCCGCCGCCGGAGATCCTGGAGGTCGCGGCCAGCTCCTCGTGTTGAGGTCGACGTCTTACCGGGCGCCGGAGTCGTCGTCCACGAAGTCGCGCGACAGGTCATCCTCCAACGCACTCGGTCGTCATCCCACCGGGTGTGCTGGCGTGGCTCGATATCGAGCGTCTCGTGGATCTGCTTGAGCGGGCGTGAAGATGGTGTCCCTGATGACTCCTACCTTGAACCGGATCCTGCCGCTTCTACAGCGGATCGTTGATCTGCGCCGCGCCCTCGCGGCGTGAGATGACAGGCGAGCTACGTGTTCGCGGTGCGCGTCCTGCTCAGCGCCCGTGTCCAAGCTCAGTGAGGCGGTCGAGCCAGTAGCCCGGTCGGCGCGCGGAGTGGAACACGGCGAGGATCACGACACGGTCATCTTGGACGCAGTAGGCGATCTGGACGGGGAAGCGGTTCAGCATCTTGCGGCGGATCCCAAGCTCGGGAGGTGCGCCGTCGACGAGTGCTCCCGCTGCGGGGAACTCGAGCATGAACGCGATTGCCTCGTCGACCTCGAGAAGGAACCGACCGCCGAGCCCCGGCTCCTGCAATTCGTAGTAGACCGCCGCGTCCTCGTATTCGGCGAGAGCCGCCGCGAGGAACTGGTGGAGTCTCAAGATCGCAGGGTGCGAAGGCGTGCCAGGACGCGCTGCCGTGCGAGGTCGCCGTCGATCAGGTCGGCGTGCCCCTGCGTGAGCTCTCGCGCCCGGCGGACCAGCTCCCCAACCCGCTCGGCTTCGGCTGCGGCTGGATCGCCTTCCGGCGAGTCCAAGCTCTCGATCAGCCGCCGCGCCGCCTCGGCCCGCTCGCGGGGGGGGCGTTCGAGCAATCTGGCGAGAGGTTCCTCGTTCGTGATGATCATGCCCTCATGGTACCCGCGGTGGGGCGGTCAAGGCGAGAGTGCGATTGCACGCCGTGGAGCGGTGTCCCTGCAGGGACCACTCACCCAGCGCCCGGTCAAAAATCAACGGAAGAAAGTCCTGCCAACATCCGGTAATCACGGTCCTTCGAGACTGGTGTCCCCAGGAGGATTTGAAGGTCCTCGGTCCGCCGAACGTGTGGGGCTTGCCGCGGAATCTTGGCGAAAGCTGGATCCTCTTCGCCAACAATGCCCGTATGATCGACCCATCCGGGCTCGATTCACCTGCCAGATCACCTGCCAGCGAGAGCGACCTGCAGGCCGCGATTGTGCCGGCCGATGTGCTGCTCTGGATCGACCTCGAGAGCTTCGTCGATCACCTCGAACGGGCACGATGAGGGGGTGGATCCAGGGAGGCGCGTTGTGGCACGTGGTCGAGTCGCGTCGAACCGCATTCGGGGTCGGTGCTAGGATGAGTCCCGGAGATTCGGTCATGACCCGCACGACAGCCACCAAGGTGACGCCCGACTTGCCCGATGCCGTGATCCGCGCGAGCACGCAGAAGGAGCGGGTTCCGATCCGCTCCGGGCGCAAGGTGGTGGCCGCCGTCGTGCCCGTCGAGGATCTCCGGCTGCTCGAGGAGCTCGAGGACCGGCTCGACGTGGAGGAGGCCGAGCGCCGACGCCAGTCGCCGCAAAAGCCGATTCCCTACGAGACTGTCCGGCGACGTCTCGGTTTGAAGTGAGCGCGGAGGCGCCGTGCCGTACACGGTGCTCATCGACCCGCGTGCAGCTCGCGAGCTAGAAGCCCTTCCGGCGAAGATTCGCGCGCAGGTGGACGCGCGGATCCTGGCGCTTGCCGAAAACCCGACTCCGCCCGGCATGAAGATCCTGCAAGGGCCGAAGGGACACCGCTACCACCGCATCCGCTCCGGCGAATATCGAATCCTGTACCGCGTTGAGGCACGGCGGCTGGTCGTACTCGTGGTGCGCGTTGCGCACCGACGCGAGGTGTACTGGAACCTCCCCGGATGAGGCGCTGAGATCGCTCAGCACACCGAGGGAGCGTGACCGCGACGACGGCTCGCCTGCGTCTCGCGGGCTCGGAGAG
>JAXLQJ010000076.1:0-28654 GCA_046331705.1 bacterium
CACGCTGTTCGCGGACTACCTCGCCACCAGCGGCGGCGCCGACCGCGACGAGCTCGCGCGCCGCTCCAAGCGCCACAAGAAGATCGCGCGGCGGCTGACCCCGCTGCTCAAGTACATCGCCGCCGAGAAGGCGGTGGAGCTCTCGCGCCGCGCCGTGCAGATCCACGGTGGCAACGGTTACATCCGCGAGTATCCGGCCGAGAAGCTCTTGCGCGACGCGATGGTCATGCCGATCTACGAGGGCACCAGTCAGATCCAGTCGCTGATGGCGATGAAGGACACGCTCGGCGCGATCCTCAAGAACCCGCAGGCGTTCGTGCGGCGACTGGCGCAGGCGCGCTGGCGCTCGCTCTCGGCGAGCGATCCGCTGCAGAAGCGGCTGGCGCGAATCCAGGTGGCGAGCCTGAGCGCCCAGCAGCACCTGGTGCTCAAGACGGCGGGGGCCAAGTTCCGGCAGCTGCAGGGCAAGCCGATCACCCAGTGGCAGCGCCTGCTGACCAAGGACTGGAACCCGAAGCGCGACTTCGCCCTGGCGATGCTCCACGCCGAGCGTCTCACGCGAATTCTCGTGGACGAAGCGATCGGCGAGCTTCTCTACGACCAGGCGCAGAAGTTCCCCGAGCGGCGCGAGGTCGCCGAACGGTATCTGGAGCGCGCCGAGGCGCGCTGTCGCTTCCTGCACGACGAGATCACCACCACGGGCGAGCGGCTCTTGGCGCAGCTTCACGGGCACGATGCCGCCGACGTGAAAGCCGCGAGCTGAGGGTCATCGACCGGCAACGAACCTCGGAGGGCGCTGCTGCGTCGCTGTCGGGTCCCGGTCGATCCGGGCCCGAGCCTTCGGACGCGACGGAGCGCGTTCCTCCAACCGAACCGCCGAGGGAGCTCGCCCATGTCCATTCCGCTTCGATACGTGCTCCAGCAGGGCCCGGTGATCGCGTCGCTGGGCCGCACCGCGCTCTCGGCCGCACGCCAGCCGAAAGGCGGTGGCGCGCGCGGCCCGGTCACGACGCCGGGTGCCGAGATCCGCGCCACGATGCCGCCGCGCTCCCGCGAGCTCACGCGCGACTACGTGCGCCACGTGGGCGGCAACCCGGACGCGTACGGCGATCGGCTGCCGGCGCATTTCTTTCCGCAGTGGGGATTCGCGCTCGCCGCGCGGACCTTGGAAGGCATCCCGTATCCGCTGATGAAGGTGTTGAACGGCGGCTGTCGGGTCGAGATCGCCGCACCGTTGCCGGCCAGCGAGCCGCTCGAGGTGAGCGCCCGTCTCGAGGGCGTCGACGACGACGGACGTCGGGCCGTGCTGCACCAGCGGATCGTCACCGGCACGCGCTCGGTGCCGGCGGCGATCACCGCGCACCTCTACGCCATCGTGCCACTCGGCGGCGGCAAGAAGAGCGGCGCGGCGAGCGGCGACCCCGACGCCAAGAAGAAGGAAGTCGCGACCGTGCCGAGCGACGCACGCGAGCTGGCGCGCTGGTCGCTAGCGGGTAACGCGGGCCTCGACTTCGCGAAGCTGACGGGCGACTTCAACCCGGTGCACTGGATTCGCTCGTACGCGCGGGCGTTCGGCTTCAAGAGCACCATCCTCCACGGCTTCTCCACCATGGCCCGGGCGTGGGAGGGAGTCGTGAGCCAGGTGCTGGGCGGCGATCCGAACGCGGTCGCGAGCTTCGACGCGCGCTTCACCAAGCCGCTGGTGCTGCCGGCCAAGGTGGGGCTCTACGTGGTCACGAAAGAGGGTGCGCCACGCAGCGGCGAGGTCTTCGTCGGCGACGCCGCCGGCAGCCCCGCGTATCTGGTCGGCAGCTTCACTGCGACATCCTGATCCGGCTCGAAGGGCCGGTGGGCCGCGCTGCGCCGCGGCCGCAGACGTACGCGTCCCCGGGACGCACGCCCCACCACGGCGGCACCGCCACGAAGTGCCGCGAGGAGACGACATGAGCGACAAGCTGATCGAGATCGGTGCGAATCCGGTGGCCCGCAAGATCATCAAGAGCCTCGGCTTGCCGCTGCCGTTGCCGCAGAAGCTCACGCGCACCGACGCGCCCTGGGAGGATCGACCGCTCGACGGCCGCTCCATCACGTTCGCCGCCGCCGGTGGCAGCACCCTCGTCGCGACCGTCGCCGAGGCGATCACCGCGGCTGGCGCGGCGCCGAGTGTCGTCACCGCCGACGATGGGGTCGCCGGCGCCTTCCGTGCCGCAGGCGAGAAGCACGGGCGACCGCCACGCTTCTTCGTGCCGGGCGCCGTGCCCGAAGCCGTCGAGACCCAAGCGCTCGTCTTCGATGCCACCGGCGTCGACACGCCTGCTCGCCTTCGCGAGCTCTACGATTTCGGCCACGCCTGGATCGGCAAGCTCGCGCGGTGCGGACGCGTGGTGGTCCTCGGCCGACCGCCGGAGCGCGAGAGCGCCGTGGCGCGCGCCTCGGCACAGGCGGCGCTCGAGGGCTTCGTGCGCAGCCTCGGCAAGGAGATCGGCCGCAACGGCTCCACCAGCGCGGTGGTGTCGGTCGAGGAGGGAGCCGAGCGCGAGCTGGCGGGCGTGCTCGCCTTTCTGCTCTCGCCGCGCGCCGCATTCGTGAGCGGCCAGCGTCTGCGGGTCACGACCAGCGCCGCCGGGAAGCACGCCGCGAGCGGTTCGCCCGACTATGCGCGCACCCTCGACGGCAAGGTCGTGCTGGTGACCGGTGCCGCCCGCGGCATCGGCGCCGCCACCGCGCGGCTGCTCTCGGCGGAGAGCGCCAAGGTGATCTGCCTCGATCGCCCCGCGGACTCCGAGCCGCTCAACGAGGTGGTGCGCGGCATCAACGGCGTGGCGCTCACCGTGGACATCACCGACGCCACCGCGCCGGCCACCATCGCCGAGTTCCTGCGCAAGGAATTCGGCGGCGTGGACGTGATCATCCACAACGCCGGCGTCACCCGCGACAAGACGCTGGCGCGCATGACGCCCGAGCTGTGGGACTCGGCCGTCGACATCAACCTAGGTGCCGTGGTGCGGATCACCGACGCGCTGCTGCCCGACCTCGTCCGCGACGGGGGACGCATCGTGTGCTTGTCGTCCGTGGCGGGGATCGCCGGCAACGTCGGCCAGACCAATTACAGCGCCTCCAAGGCCGGCATCATCGGATTCGTCACCGCGCTCGCGCCCAAGCTCGCGGCCCGTGGCATCACCGTGAACGCCATCGCGCCGGGTTTCATCGAGACGCGGCTCACCGCCGCCATCCCGTTCGCGATCCGCGAAGGCGGCCGCCGCCTCGCGAGCCTCGGGCAAGGCGGCCTCCCCGAGGACGTCGGCCAAGCGCTCACGTTCCTGGCGATGCCGATCTCGCAAGGGCTCACCGGCAGCGTGCTACGCGTGTGCGGCGGCGCCTTCATCGGCGCGTGAGTCGACGCGCAGCTCCTACGGCGGTCGCGTCGCGTGTGCAACTTCCGTTTCTGACTGATCCCAATCGTGTCGATCGGGGAGGCCCGAGCGCGTGCGAGGCGCTCCGCTCGCGACCGGGCCGGTCAGCGAAATCAAGCGAATTCGCGCTGATTTTGCCTTAGCTTGCGTGCGCGTACCGTGCCCACGCGCGGCGGCACTGCGCTTGCTCGCGCCCTCGGGCATGAGGCCGTTCGTGCGACCGTTGGCCATCTTCGCTGCTGCGGTGGTGTCGCTCGCCTTCGCGATTGGTGCGCACGCCGCGGTCATTCCCGTCATCGGGCCGGCCGACGATCTCGATCAGGGGCCGAACGGCAACTGCACGCTGCGCGAGGCGGTGATCGCCGCCAACACCGACGCGCCGGTGGATGGCTGCCCGGCGGGCAACGGGGCGGACACGATCCAGCTCAAGGCCAAGCACTACACGCTCACCATCCCCGAGGGCGCGATGGACACCCCCGAGACCGGCGATCTCGACGTCGCCAGCGACATCACCATCGTGGGGCAGGGGGCCGGCTGGGATACGACGACCATGGATGGTTGGGCACTCGAATTCGGAACGCAGCCGATTCTCGACGTTCACGCCGGCGGCAGGCTGACCATCAGCGACGTGACGACCATCGGCGGCATCCGCAACGCCGGCGGGATGCTCGCGATCAGCGATTGCTGGATCCTCGCAAGCGAAATCGGTGTGGATCTCTACACCGGTGACGCGGTGATCACCAATGTGACGGTCGAGCTCGCCGGGATCGGCATTTGGGTGCACGACGGCTCACTCCAGCTCGTGGGGGGATTCGTCTCGGGCAATTTCGAGGGCGCGCGCCTCGATCTCGGTGAGCTGGACGTGGAGGGCACGTCGTTCTTCATGAACGGTTCCTTTTACGGCGTCGAGGCCGGCGCCGGGCTACTGGTGACCGGCGGTGTGGCCGTGATCGCGGACGCGGATTTCGAACAAAATTACACTTCGACTGGCGGCGCGGTCGCCAATCGCGGTGGCACGGTCGACATCCACACGTCGCTGTTCGAAGGCAACTATGCGTTCAACGGTGGCGCGATCTGGAACGCCTCGGGGACGATGTTCGTCGACTCGAGCCGCTTCGCCGGCAACTCGGCCAACCTCTGCCTCGGCGGGTGTTACTCCGGCGCAGGAGGGGCCATTCTCAACGGAGGGACGCTCGCGGTCACCCGCTCGACGTTCGAGCACCACACCGCTTACTGGGGTGGCGGTATCTACAACGAAGGCGAGGCGACGATCGAATCGACGCTTATTCGACAGAATGGCGACTGGTGGGGAGACGAGGCCAGCGCGGGCGGGGGTGTGTATTCGACTGGCGCGGTGACGATCCGCAACTCGACCTTCACCGGCAACTGCACCAATGGCGCGGCCGGTAGCGCGTTGCGTCTTGCCGGCGGCGCGGGGCTGCTCGACCACGTAACCGTGACCGACGCCGAGCCGCCGCCTTGGTACCCAGAGCTCTGCCGCCGCACGGATCCAGTGATTGCGGTGAGCGAAGCGACGCTCACCGCGGTGGCTTCGATCGTGGATGGCTCGTGCGAGCTGAACCTGAGTCGGGTGATCGTGAGCGCTGGCGACAACCTGGAGCGGGGGGACACTTGCGGCTTCGCCGCGCCCAACGATCTCGTGAACGTGGATCCGGGCCTCGCGCCGCTCGCCGACAACGGCGGCCCCACGCAATCGCACGCGCTGCTCCCCGGCAGCCCGGCGATCGACTCCGCCACGGCCACCGCCTGCCCCGCGACCGATCAGCGCGGCGTCGCACGCCCGCTCAACGGCGACGGCGACCGCATGGCGCGTTGCGATCGTGGCGCCGTCGAGGTGTCACCGTGCAGCGGACCCGATGGCGACGGCGATGGGTTACCCGATGCGTGTGACAACTGTCCGGCGCTCGCGAATCCCGACCAGTCCGACACCGATGGCGACGGACTCGGCAACGGTTGCGATCCCAACGACTGCGGCACCGTGGCGCTCGCTCCCGGCGGCGCACCGCCCCTCGCGGCGCTGTTGCCGCTCTCGGCCGGTTGGGTGGCCGTGGGCAGCGCGCGACGGCGCCGCAGCCAGCGGCGAATCGCCGCCGTCAGGCCGTAGGAAAGCAGGGGGGCTTCGTGCGGCTCAGGACTCTTCGGCCTGCGTCACTCGCGCTGGGCGTTTGCTTTGCCTCGTTCGTCGCGCCTTCGCACGCCGCGGTCATTTTCGTCGTCGGGCCGGCCGAGGATCTCGATCAGGGGCCGAACGGCAACTGCACGCTGCGCGAGGCGGTGATCGCCGCCAACACCGACGCGCCGGTGGATGCCTGCCCCGCCGGAAACGGCGCCGACACGATCCAGCTCAAGGCGAAGACCTACACCATCTCGATTCGCGAGACCGCTCCCGACACGGCGCAAGGTGGCGATCTCGACATCGAGAGCGACATCACGATCATCGGCCAGGGCGTCGCGGAGACGACGATCCTCGAGAGCAGTTGGAGCTCCGCGTTCCACGTCCACGCCAGTGGGCGGCTCACGCTCGACGGCGTTCGCGTGACCGAGGTTGGATCCATCTACGGTCAGTCGGGGATGCGGAACGAAGGTGGTGACGTGCGGATCACCGACTCCGCCATCGATGGGTACGACGTCGGCTTGGATCAGATCTCGGGGCGCACCGAGCTCGTCACCACCACGGTCACGAACAACACCATGCTCGGCTTGCACGCCGGCGGCGGCACCGTGTCGATAGACGGCGGCGAGCTTGCCGACAACGGCCAGGGCGCGCTCCTCGAAACCGGCACGCTCGAAGCGCAGGGGGCGAGCATCACGGGTAATTGCTGCTACCCGACTTCCTACGGCGGCGGCTTGCGCGTGAACGGAGGCGTGGCTGTTCTCTCGGACGTCACCATCGCGGACAACCAGACGGAGACGAATGGTGGCGGGGTGCTCAACGTCGGCGGCGCGGTGACCCTGCGGAGCTCGACGCTCGACGGCAATCGCGCCGCGAGCGGCGGCGGAGTGTGGAACGGCGACGGCGCGACGCTGGCGCTCGATCGCGTCCGAGTCACGAACAATGCCACGGTTTGCGAGTACTGCCCCCAGTTCCCGGGTGGGCCCGGCGGGGGATTGTTCAATGCCGGCGTGCTCGAGGTCGACGCTTCGACGATCGAAGGCAACGTCGGCGGAGACGGCGGCGGGCTCTACACGTCGGGGCAAGCGAGCGTCGTCCGCTCGGTCTTTCACGGCAATACGGCGGCGCTCGGCAACGGCGGCGCGATCTGGTCCTCCGGAGCGACGAATCTCGCCAACCTGACGCTCGCGGGGAACGTCGTGGCTGGCGTGGGCGCGGCGGTGCGTGTGCGGGGCGGCGTGACCACGCTCGCCAACGCGACCGCGGCGCGTGACCAGCCGCCCAGCGCGAACTGGGTGGACGATCCGATGTTCGCGGTGCGCGAGGCGACGCTCACGGTGGCGACCACCGTGGTCGACGGCACCTGCTTCCTCGAAACCCACGGCACGATCGAGAGCCTCGGCGACAACCTCGAGCGCGGCGACACCTGTCGCTTCGCGACGCCGAGCGATTTCGTGAACCTCGATCCCCGGCTCGCGCCGCTCGCGGACAACGGTGGCTTCACCCTGACATACGCCCTTCTCGCGGAAAGCCCGGCACTCGACTCGGCCACTGCGACGCCGTGCCCCGCGGTCGACCAGCGTGGAGTCGTGCGTCCTCTCGACGGCGATGCCGACGGCAGCGCCATCTGCGACCGCGGCGCCGTCGAGATGGCGCCGTGCGGCGGTCCCGACATGGACCGCGACGGCGTGCCCGACGCGTGCGACAACTGCCCCGAGCTCGCCAACGCCGATCAGGCGGATACCGACGGCGACGGGCTCGGCAACGCGTGCGATCCCAATAGCTGCGGATCGGTGGTCCGACTGAGCGGGGATCCGCGTCGTCTCGGCGCCGCCGGCTCGTCTTGCGTCGGTTGGCTCGCGATCCAGCAGGTACGACGACGGAGTGGGACGCGACGACGTCGCGCACCCATCCCGCAGCCCGGGAGGATGCTGCGGTGACGCAGGCCGTGCGATTCGTGATGGCGCTCGTGTGCGCGGCGGCCACGTTGCTCGCTCCCTGCGCGGGATTCGCGATCGAGATCGATGTGCACGCCTCGGCCGATGACCTCGACCAGGGACCGAACGGCAACTGCACGCTGCGCGAGGCGGTGATCGCGGCCAACACGGACACGGCGGTCGACGCGTGCGCCGCGGGCCATGGCGCCGACACGATCCGTTTGGAGGCGGCGCGTTACACGCTCACCATTGCGGCCGGGACGACCGATGTGGCCGAGGCGGGAGATTTGGACATCGAGAGCGACGTGACAGTCCTCGGCCTCGGCGCGGACGTGACGACGATCGATGCCGACCAGCAGGAGTTGGCCGTTCAGGTCCACGCGAACGCCAAAGTCAGCATCGTTGGCGTCGCATTCGAGGGGGGCTTCGCCTGGCCGGCGTTGGGAACCGCGGTCCGCAACGGCGGTGGTGAGCTCGCCCTCAGTCAGTGCGTGGTCTCGGGCGGCATGGCCGGGCTCGATCTCGATGCCGGCAGCACGTTCGTCCTGGATTCCACCGTCGAGGGCAACTACATCGGCGTCCGGGCGCACGACGGGGCGACGTTCCTCGAAGGTGGGGTGGTCACGGGGAACGGCGTCGGGGTGATGCTCGACGCCGGCGAGCTGGAGGTGAATGGAACGACGATCCGCGACAACGGCTCGATCGTGAGCGACCTCTACGGTGCTGGTGTCGTCGTGAACGGTGGCACGGCGAACGTCTCGAACGCGACGTTCACGGGGAACCTGACCTGGGCAGGGGCCGGTATCACGAATGCGGGCGGCAACGTCTTGGCCTACGATTCCAGCTTCGACGGCAACTGGACCGCGGGGGGCGCGGCCATTTACAACGCGCTCGGAACGGTCGTGGTCGATGGATCGCGTTTCGCGAACAACTACACGGGTGTGTGCTGGCACGACCCGTGCCCGCTGGGGCCAGGCGGTGCGATCTACAACGAGGATGCGCTGACGGTCGATCGGTCGACGTTCGAGGCGAACCAGGCCGATCCGGGAGGCGCGATCTACAACACGGGCCAGGCGACGGTCACGGCCTCGCTCTTTCGAGGCAACGGTGCCGTCAGCCGGGGCGGCGCCATCTGGTCGTCCGGGACAACCGTCGTCACGAACTCGACGTTCAGTGGCAACTTCGCGTTCGATCCTGGAACGGCACTGCGATTTCGCGGTGGCGCCGGCTCGCTCACGAACGTCACCCTCGTGCGGGATCGTGCATCACCCGAGTACGGCAACCCGCCCGTCGATCCCGTGCTGTCGGTGCGCGAAGCCACCGTGAACGTGGTCGCGAGCGTCATCGAGGGCTCGTGCGAGCTGGATGTGAGCGGGGTGATCGCGAGCGGCGGCGACAACCTGGAGCGCGGTGACACCTGCGGCTTCTCCGCGCCGAGCGATCTCGTGAACGTGGATCCGGGCCTCGACGTGCTCGCCGACAATGGCGGCCCCACGCAATCGCACGCGTTGCTCCCCGGAAGCGCGGCGATCGACTCGGCGACGGCTACGGTGTGCGCCGCGGTCGATCAGCGTGGTGTCGTGCGTCCACTCGACGGCGACGGCGACGGCAGCGCGGTCTGCGATCGAGGAGCCGTCGAGATGGCGCCGTGCGGCGGGCGTGACTCGGACGGAGACGGCCTTCCCGACGCGTGCGACAACTGTCCCGAGAGGGCGAATTCCGACCAGCTCGACAGCGACGGTGACGGCCTCGGCAACGCATGCGTGTCGCATGGTTGCGGCTCGGTCGCGCACGCGTATGGAGACCTGCGCGGCGCCGTGGCTGCACTCGCTCCCTTCGTGGCGATCGGGCTCGCGGTGCGACTCGCGCGCGTCCTCCGTCGAAGTCCGCGGTCTTTCTCACGACCATGAGCACGCGCGCGAAACGCGGGCAGCACTGCTGTCACGTGCCAGCCCTCGGGTAATCGCTCGGCTGTGATCTCGCGCTGCGATGCGGCGAGCTCACCGCTGATGAGCACGCAAGGCCGCCGGGATCACGCGATCCGGACTCGGCTCCTCGTGCCCGCCACCCGGGCTGGGAAATCCACTCGTAGCTCCGCGAGGAGGTGTCGTTGGCGCGCGCCCGGATCATCGGGCGCAGGATGATGGTGGTTCGCGGCGAGCCGTCGCTTCTGCCGCCACCCACCACCTCATGACGCCGACGAAACTTTCCGCGCAAGATCCTGGAATCGCTGGGTAGCGCGGCGTTCGCGTGCGCGGCTTCGTTCAGGTCAGCGGGATGGTGACGGGGCCGCCGCCGGCGAAGTTGGTGATCGTGAGGTCGTAGGAGTCCACGGTGGTGCCGGTGGCGGCGGTCATCGCGCCGCTCACGGCAGAGGCGAACGTGTCGCCGGCGTTGAAGCCGATGCAGCTCTCGGTGCAGAGGAACGTGCAGCTCGGCGCGTTCCACGAGTCCGTGCCGATGTTGACGGTGGCCGGGCACGCGGTCACCTGAAACTTGCAGGTCGCATGGCCGAGCTGGCTGAAGGCCATGTTCATGTCGAGCGTCACCGCCACGGGGTTCGGCTGGCTGAGCGTGGTGACGATCTGTGTGAACGAGTCGCTATACGAATACGTACCGGTCCACGCCCAAATCCCGCATCCGATGAGCCCCGCGAATGAGATCACCGTCAACGCTGCCGTTCGCTTGTTCGCTCGTCGAATCATGGGTTCCCCCGATTTCGTGAGGCGCGTCGTGCGCCATCGCCCGATGCTACACCTCGGCCGAGGCGCCGCTCGACCGCGGGGTAGTGGAACCACGGATTCGCGTTCGCGCGCGAGAGCGGTAGGATCCGCTCGGCGTGGCGCACGGAGCGGCGGTGAGTCACGCCCCGGGACGACCAGCGCCGCGTGGGAGGTGCGGAATGGTTCGAGATGCGCGTTTCCGATCGGGTTCCGTCACCTGCGCCTTGGTCGTTGCCGCTGGCTTGGTCATCGCGGCGGCGGCGCACGCCCAGCAGAGCGGACGGGCGAGCGGGGATCCGGCGAAGGATCGACTGGCTGCGCCGGCGATCGTGACGCTCGAGACGCGCGCAGGCCGGGTGACGATTTACGCGGGTGAGCTCGGGCGTTACTACTCGATCGTGACCAAGGACGGCCGCGTGGTGGCGGAGCGGATCAGCGGCGACGAGCTGGCGGCGAGCCATCCCGACGTGGCCGCGACGGTGGATCGCGGGATGGCCGTGCAGATGGCCGATCTGCCGCAGTAGTCCGCCGGCCGGGCAGGCGCCGGGCCCCCCGAGCGGTCGCGAATCAGGCCGCCGGCTCTCCACGCGGGCAGCGCTCGGTGACAAGCTCGCGGTCGGAGGATCGCGATCGTGTCGCAGCCCGAGAATCTCGCAAGTCTGGTGTTCCGTGCGCACCCCTGGCACGGCGTGGCGATCGGATCGCATTCACCCGACGTGGTCACGACGTACATCGAGATCGTGCCCACCGACACGGTGAAGTACGAGGTGGACAAGGCGACCGGCATCCTGAAGATCGATCGCCCACAGAAGTTCTCGAACGTCTGTCCGACGCTCTACGGCTTCGTGCCCCAGACCTATTGCGGGGATTCGGTCGGTGCGTATTGCGACCAGCGCACCGGCCGCAGCGGCATCGTCGGTGACGGCGATCCCCTCGACATCTGCGTGCTCACCGAGAAGGCGATCCCGCGCGGCGACATCCTGCTCCAGTCGGTGCCGATCGGCGGGCTCAGGATGATCGACAAGAACGAGGCGGACGACAAGATCATCGCCGTGATGCAGAACGACGCGCTCTACGGCGGCTGGCGCGACATCGGCGATTGCCCCGCCAGTCTCGTCGAGCGATTGCGCCACTACTTCCTGACCTACAAGGACGTGCCCGGATCGAGCGAGCACCGGCGTGTCGAGATCACGCACGTCTACGATCGCGCCGAGGCCCACGAGGTGATCCGGCGCTCGCAGGCCGATTACCGCGCGAAGTTCGGCGATCCGCTGGGGTCGCTGGCGGGCACCGCCGAGCACCGCTGAAGCGGCACGCGCGCGACCTGGAACGGAAACCAAGCCGGCCGACGGTGATTCGCCCGGGCCGGAGCAGACCGGGGAGGAACGCCATGGAATCGAACCGCATCGAGCTCTCGGCCAGCGAGAGCGTGCGCAGTTGGTACAACGTGCTGCCGGACCTCCCCAAGCCGCTCGATCCGCCGCTCCATCCCGGCACCCGCCAGCCGCTCGGCCCCGCCGACCTGACGCCGCTCTTCCCGATGGCGCTGATCGAGCAGGAGATGTCGCCGGTGCGGGAGATCGCGATCCCCGATCCGGTTCTGGACGTGCTCTCGATCTGGCGGCCGACGCCGCTGGTGCGGGCGCGCCGATTGGAGGCCGCCCTCGGAACGCCGGCGCGGATCTACTTCAAGAACGAGTCGGTCAGCCCCGCGGGCTCGCACAAGCCCAACACCGCCGTCGCGCAGGCTTATTACAACAAGCAGGAAGGCATCCGCCGCCTCGCCACCGAGACCGGCGCCGGCCAATGGGGAAGCTCGCTCGCCTTCGCGTGCAGCACCTTCGGCCTGGAATGCACCGTCTACATGGTGAAGGTGAGCTACGAGCAGAAGCCCTACCGCCGCTCGCTGATGCGCGTGTGGGGGGCCGAGGTCTTCGCGAGCCCCACGCCGAACACCCACTCGGGGCGCGCCGTGCTCGCCGGCGATCCCAACTCGCCAGGCTCGCTCGGCATCGCGATCAGCGAAGCGGTGGAGGACGCCGCCAATCGCGCGGATACGCATTACTCGCTCGGCTCGGTGTTGAACCACGTGTGCCTGCACCAGACCGTGATCGGCCAGGAAGCGAAGAAGCAGCTCGCGATCGCCGGCGAGCGGTTGCCGGACGTGGTGATCGGTTGCTGCGGAGGCGGCTCGAATTTCGCGGGCATCGCGTTGCCGTTCGTTCCCGACGTGGCGGCTGGCAAGAAGGTGCGGCTCATGGCGGTCGAGCCGGCGAGCTGCCCGACGCTCACGCGCGGTCCGTACGCGTACGATTTCGGCGATACCGCCGGGATCGTGCCGATCATGAAGATGCACACCCTCGGGCACGGCTTCGTGCCGCCGTCGATCCACGCAGGCGGGCTGCGCTACCACGGCGACTCGCCGATCGTGTCGGCGCTGGTGGAGCAGGGCATCATGGAGGCGCGTGCCTACGGTCAGGTGGGCTGCTTCGAGGCGGCGATGCTCTTCGCTCGCACCGAGGGGATCGTGCCGGCGCCCGAGACCTCGCACGCCATCAAGGCGGCGGTGGACGAGGCGATCGCCGCGCGCGAAGAAGGGAAAGAGCGCGTGATCCTCTTCAATCTGAGCGGTCACGGGTTCTTCGACATGGCGTCGTACGATGCTTACCTCGCAGGCAAGCTCGTGGATCACGAGCTGCCGCAATCGTCGATCGACAAGGCGCTCGCCGAGCTGCCGAAGGTGGACGCCGCATGAGCCCGGCGGGTCGCGCTCCACGCACCCCCACCGTCGGGGCGGCACCGCGCGTCGACGTGACCTTCACCTCGGGCGGCGAGCGCATGGCCGCCTGGCATTACCCGGGCGGCGCGGGTGCGCCGTGCGTGATCCTCGGTCACGGCTTTTGCGGCGTGCGCGAGCTGCGCCTCGATGCCTACGCCGAGCGCTTCCAACGCGCCGGCTATCACGCGCTGGTCTTCGATTACCGTCACTTCGGCGCGAGCGGCGGTGAGCCGCGGCAGCTCTTGAGCATCCGCCGCGAGCTCGAGGATTGGCGCGCGGCGCTGGCGTTCGCGCCGACCTTGCCGGCCGTGGATGGGAAACGCCTCGCGATCTGGGGCACGTCGCTCGGCGGCGGCCACGTGCTCACCCTCGCGGCCGAGCGCCCCGACCTGGCGGCGGTGATCGCGCAGGTACCGTTCACCGACGGCCTCGCGAGCTCGCGCACCGCGAGCATCGGTCAGGCGCTGCGCCTCACGGGCGTCGCGATCCGCGACGCGGTGGACGCGCTGCGCGGGCGGCCGCCGATCTACGTGCCGGCGATCGGGCCGCCCGGTTCGCTCGCCGCCATGACCACGCCGGATGCCGAGCCCGGCTACCGGGCGCTGGTTCCACCTGGCGTCGTTCTCGACGAGCGGGTTGCCGCTCGGGTCTTCCTGGAGATCGCGCTCTACCGGCCGGTCGCCGGCGCCGCGCGCATCCAGGCGCCGCTGCTCGTGCAGGTCGCCGAGCACGATTCGGTGGCCCCCGCGTCGAGCGCCCGCGAGGTGGCGCGGCGCGCGCCGCGTGCTCGGCTTGAGGTGTTCCCGCTCGGCCATTTCGATGTCTACGTGGGCGAGCCCTTCGAGGCCGCGGTCGCGAGTCAGGTGCGTTTCCTCGACGACGTCTTCGGCGGCGCGGGCGGCAACCGGTGATCGTCGCGCACTTGCTGGCGGTCGCCGTGTGGGGTGGCGTGGTGCTCGCGGAAGTGCTCCTCGAGCTCGTCGCCGCGGACGCGGCGGAGCGCGCGCTCGTCGCGCGCGTGCATTTCTGGATCGATGCCCTCGTGGAGCTGCCGCTGCTCGCGTTGATCGTCGCGACCGGTGCGGTGCTGGTCGCGCGCGCCAGCGCGCTTTCCTCCCTGTTGCTGGTGAAGATCGGCTGCGCAACCGTCGCGATCGCGTTCAACCTCGATTGCGTGCGCTGGGTGGTGCGCCGCTTTCGCACCCGTGCCGACCCCCACGCGGTGCAGCGATTCACGGCGCGAATCCGCTACAGCATCGCCGGCTTGCCGTTCGGGCTCGTGGCGCTCCTTCTGGGGCTCGCGCGGATGCGCGCCGGGTGAGCAGCGTGGACGCGCGGGTCGCCCTACGTGCCGCCACCCGCGGCGACGCGGACGCCATCCTCGCCGTGTACCTCGGCGCCGCGGGCGGGGAGAGCGGCCTCGCCCGCGAGGCGGACGAGATCACTCGCGACCACGTGGCCGGCTTCCTCGACAAGAGCCTCGCGTGCGGCATCGCGCTGGTGGCTCTGCGGCGCGGCGAGGACGGCGAAACGCGCATCGTGGGCGAGATCCACGCCTACCGAAGCCCGCTGCGGGTCTTCGCGCACGTGCTCGGCGAGCTGACCATCGCCGTCCATCCCGAGGCGCAGGGGCAGGGCGTGGGGCGCGCGCTCTTCACCGAGCTGTTGCGGTTGGTGCGTGCCGAGTGGCCCGCGATCGAGCGGGTCGAGCTCATCACCCGCGAGAGCAACGCGCGCGCGATCGCGCTCTACGAGTCGCTGGGCTTCCGTCGCGAGGGGAGCCTCGCGCGCCGCATCCGCCGCGCCGACGGCGGGCTCGAGGCCGATGTGCCGATGGCGTGGCTTCGTTCGAGTCCGTGACGGCGCCCGTGTTGGCGCGTGGCGCTCAACCGTCGAGCATGACCCGCACGAGCTCGAGCAGCTTGGCCGGGGTGAACGGCTTCGCGAGCAGCATGTCGCCCTCGCCAAGCAGGCCCTTGCGCACCAGCTCGTCGGCGGGATAGCCGGAGAGATAGAGCACCGGGAGATCGGCGCGCGCCGCGCGCAGCTCGTCGTAGAGCGCCTTGCCGGGAGTCATCGGCATCATCGCGTCGGTGATCAGCAGCTGGACGTCGTCGCGGTGAGCGGCGAAGAGCTCGCGCGCCACGGACGGCGCGTTCGCGGCCAGCACGCGATGCCCGTGCGCCGCGAGCGAGCGTTGCAGGAGCTCGAGCAGGATCGGGTCGTCCTCCACGACCAGCAAGGTCTCGGTGCCGTTGAGCGAGCGCTCGGCCGGTGGCTCGGTGCGCTTCGCGGGGGATGCGACCGAGCGCGGAAGGTAGAGCGTGAAGCACGAACCGGCCGCGATCGCGCTCTGGACGTCGATGAACCCACCGTGCTGGGTGACGATGGTGGAGACCAGCGCGAGCCCCAGCCCGGTTCCCTCGTCCTCGGGCTTGGTCGTGAAGAAGGGCTCGAAGATGCGTGTGAGTAGCGCTTCGTCGATTCCGGCGCCGGCGTCCTTCACCAGCACGCACACGTACGCGCCCGGTGGCACGTGGCTCGGGCGGTCGAGGTCGCCCTCGGCCAGCACGCGATCGCAGGTGGCGATGGTGATGGTGCCGTGGCCTGGCGTCGCGTCGCGCGCGTTGGTCACCAGGTTCACGATCGCCTGGTCGAGATGGGTCGGATCGATGCAGATGGTGGCCTCACGGCTCGCGAGCTCGGTGACGATGGCGATCCGGTCGCCCGCCAGGCGATCGAGCATTCGCTGTAGCGAGCGGATCGCGTGGTTGACGTCGACGGGCACCGGCGCGGGCGTGGGCTTGCGCGCGAACGTGAGCAGCTGGCGGGCGATGTCCGCGCCGCGTTGTGTCGCGTCCGCGATGGTCTCGAGATCCGTCCGCAGCTGCGCCGGCAGGGACGGGTTCCTGAGCGCGAGCTCGGCCGTCGCCGCGATCGCCGTGAGCACGTTGTTGAAGTCGTGCGCCACGCCGGCGGCGAGCTTGCCGAGGTTCTCGAGCCGCTTGGCGTGGAGACCGCCGGCGTCCGCGCGTGGGAGGATCGGATCGCTCGCGCCCTCCGAGCGCGGCTGCGGCGCGTTGGCGCTGGATGGCGACGCCGTCCGCCCTGCGCCGCGCTCGCTCGGTTGCGCCTCCTCCGCCGCGGCCAGTCCGGCGCGCGAGATCGCGAGGGCGGCGAAGTGGCAGGCGATCTCGACGAACGCCGGATGGCGCTCGTTCGGCATGCGCGCGTCGCGGAAGTAGAGCGCGAAGGTCCCGAGGAGCTCGCCGCGCGGATCGAGGATGGGCGCGGACCAGCACGCGGCGATGCCGTGGCCGCGCGCCAGCTCGCGAAATCGGGCGCAGAGCGGGTCCTGCTCGATGTCGGTCACGAGCACGGGCAGGCGACGATGGGCGGCGGTTCCGCAGACTCCCAGCCCCTCGCCGATCGGCACCCCGTCGATCGACGCGACACAGCCGGACGGGAAGCCGGGGGCGGCGGCGCAACGCAGCCGTTGCGTCTCGCGGTCGAGCACGAGGATGGCGCCCAGCACGCCGGGATCCTGGGACTCGATCATCGCGATCAGGCTCTCGAGCGTGTGCCGCAGCGGGGCACCTGCGGCGATCCGTTCGACGACCGCCATCTGGCCGAGGAGCTCGCCGAAGGTGCGCTTCCACTCGGTGAGGTCGACGTAGCCGCCGATGATCCGCGTGGGGTGGTTGGCCGCGTCCACGACGGTCGAGAGCCGCAACAAGATCCAGCGGTCGGAGCCGTCGTGGTGCTGCATGCGGAATTCCAAGCGCGCGGTCGGCCAGCGCTGCTCGCGGCACGAGCGCAGGAAGGCGAGCACCCGTTCGCGGTCGTGGGGGTGGACGTGTCGCTGCCAAGCGTCGATGCCGCCGAGGCGCGCGTCCGAGCCATGGCCGAGAAGGCGCGGCCAGCTGGGCGAGAGCGCCACGACCCCGCTTTCGAGGTCCCAGTCGAGCAGCACGACCTTGGACGACAGGGGAGTGCTGGCGGCGAGCAACGACGTGACCGCAGCGGTATCCGTGGGTGATCCCGGAAATCTCATCGGTTTCCTGGTGCCACCGACGATTCCAGCGGACCCCGCGGGGTGCTCGCGAAGGCGATCCGCGCGGTGCGGAGGGGCGCGACCGCGCCCGCTCCCACGCCGCGGAATCGGGGCGCGATTGCTCGCCGGCTCGTTGCTCGCCGATCGACTGCGTGGCAGGGGGTTGGGGCGAAAAGCGGCATCGGTTGCCGTCCTTTTTGGTTAGGTATTGCTCACCTCGAGTATTGTAACTCACCCTGCCGTTCACAACCGGTGGGTGAGCCGGGGCGCTGGTTCGCGTTCGGAAAATCAACGAAACCAGAAGTCTTATTATTTGGCTGGGTTAGCGGCTAACAGTGGTCGGGCGTTTTGCCCGGCTCGCCGGTGAGCGGCTTCTTTCGTGGCTCGCCCGCTGCGAGCTCGCTGAAACCCGACCAAGAGGATCGTGTTTTCGCCTACGACGGTGCGAGGTTGGCCCGCGCGATGCGCTAGGGGCCGGTTGCCGTGCGCGGCGGTGCGTCAGCTTCCCAGGACCTGGCGAATCCGTGCGATCAGCTTGGACGGGGTGAATGGCTTGGGCAGGAAGGGGTCTTCCTTGCGAAGGATGTTGCGCCGGACCAGCTCGTCGAGGGGGTAGCCCGACATGAAGAGCACGTCGAGGTCGGGGCGCTGCTTGCGCAGCTCGTCGAAGAGCTGCCTCCCGTCCACGGTCGGCAGCACGGTATCCGTCAGCAACAGCGCGATCGGTCCGCGTTCGGCGTCGCTGGCCGCTTGCGCCTCCGCAGCGGAAGTCGCCGTCAGCACCCGGTAGCCGAACGACTCGAGCGCTCGCCGCACCAGCTCGAGCAACATCGGATCGTCCTCGGCGACCAGCACCGTCTCGGTGCCGCGGGGAGTGGGCACCGGTGCCGGCAGTGGCGCCTCGCGCGTCACCGCAACCTGCTGGCAACGCGGGAAGTAAAGCGTGAAGCAGGTGCCCCGTCCGGGCGCGGATGTGACGTCGATCACTCCGGCGTGCTGGGCGACGAGCTGCGCGACCAGCGCCAGGCCGAGACCGGTGCCGACGTCGCGTGGCTTGGTGGTGAAGAAAGGCTCGAAGATGCGGCTGCGAACGCTCTCGTCGATGCCGGATCCGGAATCGCTCACGCGGATGAGCACGTGCTCGCCAGGTGCGACTCCCTGGGGGCGCTCGGGATCGGCCTCGCCGAGCACGCGCACGTCGGTCTCGATCGCGATGGTGCCGGGACCCGAGATCGCGTCGCGCGCGTTGGTGACCAGGTTCACCAGCACCTGGTCGAGGTGGGTGGGATCGATGAGGATCGTCGTCTCGGCGCGCGCGAGCCGCGTGGTGATCGCGACCTCCTCACCCACCAGGCGCGCGAGCATGCGAAGCACGGCGCGGACGCTCTCGTTCGCATCGAGGGCCACCGGATTGGAAGCCTGCTTGTTGGCGAACGCGAGCAGCTGACGGGTGATCTCGACGCCGCGCTGCGTGGCCTCGGCGATCGCGGACAGGTCCGCGCGGATCCGCTCGGGCGGCGTCATGCCGGAAAGGGCGAGCTCGGTCACCGCCGAGATCACGGTGAGCACGTTGTTGAAGTCGTGGGCGACGCCCGCGGCCAGGCGGCCGAGGCTCTCGAGCTTCTGGGCCTGAAGGCGCTGCGTTTCCCGCTCGCGTTCCTCGAGCTCCGCCCGCTTGCGCTCGGTGACGTCGAGGACCGTTCCGGTGACTCGAACCGGCCGGCCGTCGGCATCGAGGATCGGGCGGGACTGGATCCGAACGTGGCGCAGCGGTCCGAGCGCGGGATGGGTGCGCAGCTCTCCTTCCAGCGGCTCGGAGGTGCCCTGCAGCCGGCGCTGCTTCTCGGCGAGCTCATCGAGGTCGTCCGGGTGGATCAGGGGCGCGAAGCCCGCGAACGTGGGCGCGCCGAGCGCCGGGTCGCGATGGAAGATCCGGAACATCTCCGCGGACCAGCGAATCTCTCCCGTCGCGAGATCGAGCTCCCAGCTACCCAGCCGTGCTTGGGCTTGGGCCTCGGCGAGGCGCCGCTCGCTAGCGCGCAGGGAGGACTCTTCGCGGTCGCGGGTGATCGCGATCGCGGCGATGTGGGTGGCCGTCTCCACCCAGCGGCGGTGGCGCTCCTCGGGCAGGCTCGGCTGGCGCGCGTACATCGCGAAGGTGCCGAGCACGCGTTGCGCGGAATCGAAGATGGGTGTCGACCAGCAGGCTGCGAGACCGTGCGCCAGCGCCAGCGCGCGCCAATCCTTCCAGAGCGGGTCGGTGGCGATGTCCGCCACCACCACCGGTGCCGCGCGGTACGCGGCCGTGCCGCACGATCCGCTGCCCTCGGCGATCGCGACCCCTTCGAGCGCGGCCGTGTAGCTCGCCGGCAGCCGGGGGCCCGCACAATGGCGCAAGCGCCGACCGCTGGCGTCCACCAGGAGCACCGACCCGAAGATCTCGGGTGCTTGCGATTCGAGGAGCCGCACCAGCGACTCGAGGATCTCGGTCAGCGGCCCGCCCGTGGCCACGCGCTCGAGAACCGCCATCTGCGCCAGCAGCACCTCCTCGGTCTGGCGACGTTCCGTGACGTCGACCGCCTGGGCGAGCACCCGGATGGGATGGCCCGCGTCGTCGCGAACCACCGCGCCCTGAATCGACATCCACCGGTAGGAGCCGTCGCGATGCACGAGGCGCAGCTCCAGGCGGGGAGCGTCGGTCGGGTGCTGCCGCAAGGCGCGCACCGCGGCCTCCGCGGCCCCGCGATCCTCGGGATGGACACGGTTCGCCCAGGCCAGCGGATCGTCCGGCAGCTCGTCCTCGCGGAGGCCGAGCTCGAGTCGGCAGCCCGGGGAAAACCACACCCGGCCGGACGCGAGGTCCCAGTCGATCCAGGCGAGGCTCGCTCCCTCGAGCGCCGCGGCGATGGGCGAGGGGAGGCGCTTGGCCTCGCCGGGCCCCGGCGTGGTCGGCGGTGTCGCGAGCGGGGTGACCATGCGTTCGAACGCGCCGCAGGGCGGGCGCGCCTCATGCCGTGACGGTCGCGGGAGGGTGGCCTTGCACCGCGATGCCAACGCTCTCAATTACCCCAGCCACTCGCCTCATTCAACGGTCCGGACACGAGCGCGCCCCCGCTCACCGACCGAGCCGCGCGTGCCCGATCCCCTGCGGCGAGAGCGTCGTGTGCACCGGATTCGTCAAGCTCGCCGCACGCGTGTCGTAGGCGAGCAGCGAGACCCGTTCGCCGGGGGCGCCCTCGAGGTCGACCTCCACGGCATCGGGAGAAATCCGGATGTCGCGGAAACGTCGATCCGCGAGCGTCACGAGCTTCTCCGACTCGCCGATCAGCGCCATGCCGTTCGCGAGGATCGGTGCAAGCACCACGTAGTCGAAGTCGAAGGCCTTGCCGCGCGGCTCGAGCTCCACCGCGTCGGAGACGACGCTGGCGGTCTGGCGTCGCCAATCGTAGGCGACCATCGGAGCGTGGATGTCGAGGTCGCGCGACGGATCGACGCGCCAATCGCGGATCTCGTCGGGCAGCACGAAGAGATCGTCGATGGGGCGGCCGTAGTCGATCGCGGCGAAGAGGCCGTCGAGGAATCGCCGCACGTCGTCGCCTCGCCACAGCGCGTAGGCCGCGAGGTACGTCCAGCGTCCCAAGCCGGCGCGCTCCGAGTAGGTGCTAACCGTGTAGGGACGCTGATGGGGCAGGAACATCGCGTCGAGCGGGGTCGCGGGGCGGTCGGGCTTGAGCAGCACGCCGTCGGCGCGGCACGTGCGGTTCAGCAAGGTGGCATCGCCCGCGCCGAGGCCATCGCCCGATCCGACCATGCCCGCGCTCAAGGCGCTCACCAGCGCCTCCTGCTCGTTTTGATGCTCGTCGAGGAGGTCGCGCTGGTTGGGCGCGCTCAGGAAGTTGTCCTTGAACGGCCACACGCCGACGGCGGCGGCGAGCATGCTGGTGGTGTGGAACGCGGGCCAGTACATCGTCTTGGGCGCTCCCGCCAGGTAGTCGATGGAGACGCGCGCCGTGGTGACGTTGGGGTGGCGCGGCTTGTCGAGGAAGTGGCCAGGGCCCGGCATGCAGAGCTGGACCGTGAGGCCGGCGTCGGCGGCGGCCTGCGCGAGGTTCGTCATCCAGGTCTCGGCGCGACCGAGCTGCTGCCGCAGCCACGGCACGCCCCAGAACTGGGCCATGAGCCAGTCCTGCTCGTAGGTGATCGCACCCCAGCGCGCGGCGTCGGCCATGAGCTCGTCGAAGACGCCGCGCTCGACGGGAAACGCCATGTCGGGATCGCCGCCGCCCTGCACGAACGCGTAGCGGCTCGCGTAGTCGTTGTCGGGAGCGAACCAGCGGTTGTGGAGCACCAGCGGCAGCCCGAGGCGGGCGCGAAACGCGGCGAGGCCGTCGGGGAACATCCAGGGTTGCGGCTGCCAGCTCACCAGCCCGCCGAGGGGGCCGCTACGGGTGGCTTCCTTGAAGTACCACCAGGAATCGAGCTGGACGTAGCCGAAGGGGATGCCGCGAGCCTCGGCGTCGCGCTTCACCGCGAGCAGCGTCTCGGACTCGTTTCGATCGGGGGCGGTGGCGTAGTAGTAGATCGCGCCGTTGTCGGTCCAATAGCCGAGCCGCGCGAGCCCGGTGTCGGCGTAGCGATCGGGGACCGAGCCGCCCAGGCGCTCGCGGAGCGCCGCGCCCCAGCGCTCCATCGTCGCGTTGATGCCGTGGCCGCGGACCAGCAGAAAGTCGTGGGTGAAGCCGGGCGGAACCGATTCCAGCTCTCCCTCGAGGCCCGAGTGCAGCGCGCCGTCGGCGAACCACACGAGCGATTCGAAGGGATGGTCCACCGGCGAGAAGACCACCACCTCGAGGTCGTCGCCGAAGACGATCAGCGGGCCGTTGGTGCGGATCGCGCTGCGCGTCGGAGGCGCCATCGGCTCCATCGTGAACGTGAGCACGTGCTGGAACGAGGCGCCGAGGGGAATGGGCGGGTACTCGATCGAGGGCGACGTGAAGGCGCCGGTCGCGATCCCCGTGGCGCCCGCCGGCAGCGAGCGCGTCACGACGGCGACGCCGTCGCGGGGGCTCGCCGCGCCGCTGGCGCCGTCGGAGCAGCCACTGCTCGCGAGCCCCGAGCCGAGCCACAGGACGACGAGCCAGGCGCGCGCGCGGGATCTCATCGAGCCGCGGGGGTTGGCGATTCGGCGAGGGATGAGGCAAACATCGCGTGCCGATGACCGTGGACGAGAGCGCCGAGCGAGAGTACCGCGACGCGGTGGTGTTGAGCGACCTGCACCTGTGGGATCGCGACGAGCCGCGCTACCGCTCCGCGCTCGAGGTCTTGCGCGAGCTGCCCCGGGAGGTCGATCTCCTGGTGGTGCTCGGCGATCTCTTCGATTTCTGGATCGAGGAGAACGTGGTCTTGGTGGAGCGCTTCGCGGACGTCATCGCGGCGCTCGCCGCGATCCGCGCGCGCGGCGTGGCGGTGCTCTATTGCGAGGGGAACCACGATCTGCACCTCGAGGCGCATTTCGGCCGCGTCGTCGGTCTGGACACCTTCGCCGGCGAGCGCCGGCTGCGGGTCGCGGGGCGCGAGGTGAGCCTCTCGCACGGCGACCTCGTCAATCCGCGCGATCACGGCTACCTGTTCCTGCGCTGGTTGCTGCGAACGCAGGTCGTGCGCTGGCTGGCGCGCGCACTCCCCGCCGAGCTGGTGGTGACGATCGGCGAGCGCTCGAGTCGCAAATCGCGCGGCTACACGGCGCGAAAGAACGATCCGATCCGCGAGCTCAGCCACGACTACGCGCGGGCGCGAATCGCCGCGGGCGCGGACGTGGTGGTGATCGGCCACACCCATCGGCCCGAGCGCACCGCGATCGCCGCCGCGAACGGGCGCCAGGGACTCTACGTCAACACCGGCTACTGGCCCGCCGATGGGCGCAAGACCTGGGCACGCATCAACGCGAACGGTGTCCATCTCTACGAGCTGGCTGCGCCCTGAGCGCGCCGCGCTGCTGCGGAGCAAAGCCATGACGATCTCGCTCTACGGAATCCCCACCTGCGACACCTGCCGCAAGGCGCGCGCATGGCTCACCGAGCGCGGGCTCGCGTACCAGTGGGTGGATCTGCGCGATTCGCCGCCTGCGCCGGAACGGGTCCGGGCGTGGGTGGCGGCGCTCACGGCCAAGGCGCTGCGCAACACCAGCGGCGCGTCGTTCCGGGCGCTCGGCCCCGAGAAGGACGGCTGGGACGACTCGCGCTGGGCCGAGGAGCTCGCTCGCGATCCGATGCTCGTCAAACGCCCGGTGCTCGAGATCGACGGCGAGGCGCGCGCCGTGGGCTTCAAGCCGGAGGCCTGGGCGCGGCTCGCGTCGCTCGCTGGTTAGGTCATCGCGCTGGGCGTGAACGGCCCCTGCGCTCGCCGGGCCGGTGAAGGCGGGCGGCGGAGTGGGACCTTCGCCCCCGCGGGAAGGGTCGCGCGCCGCAGCGCCGCGAGCGGCGCGCCCCGATGAGGTAGAGTGTGCGGCCTTTTTTCGCGCGTTCAGCCGGAGGGCCCTCGTGACGTCGAATTCGCCGCACGCTCGAACCCATACGCCCTCGCGACTCGCGGCGCTGGGTTTCCTGACCCTCTTCCTCGAGCTGACGCTCATTCGCTACCTGGCCGGCAACATCTGGAACCTGGGCTATTTCCCGAACTTCGTCCTCATCGCGGTGTTCGTGGGGATGGGGATCGGCTTCATCCTGCACCAGCGGCTGGACGACGCCACCTCGGACCGCGTTTTCCTGGAGGCGGCGGCGCTGCTGGCCATGCTGATCGCGCTGGTGTCGTGGCTCCACCCCTCGATCCCGGGCTTCCAGGGATTCCAGGGTGTGGTCGGGGGAGAGCTCTACTTCACCTCGGTCGGGGATCAGCGTGGTAGCGCGATCTGGTTCGTGGTGTGGTTCGGCGGAGTGGTGGCGACCTTCGCCGCGATCTCGCAGCGGACCGCGAAGCTCTTTCGCAGCTTCCGGCCGCTGCACGCCTACACCCTCGACATCGCCGGCTCGTGCGCCGGGATCGTGGCGTTCGCGGCGGCGAGCTTTCTCGGGCTTCCCGCGTGGGTGTGGTTCGCGATCGCGGCCGTGCCGTTCGCGTGGGCCGCCGGGCAGACGCCGCGCAACACGGCCGTCCTGGTCGCGCTGGTGTTGGTCTCGAGCGTGATCGCGTACCGCCAGGACCTCCACCTGCTCGCCAACCCCAAGTTCGCCGAGACCTTCGAGTCGCACTGGTCGCCCTACCAGAAGCTCGAGTACGTGTCGGCGAAGGGGCAGGTGCCGTTCATCTTCGCGAACGGTCTCGGCCACCAGGAGCTGCTCGACGCGAGCCAGATCGAACGCTCCTTCTACGTGCTGCCGCATCGGGCGCGCGCCGCGAAGCAGGGCCTCGGACCCTACAAGCGCGTGCTCATCATCGGTGGCGGCACCGGCAACGACGTGGCCACCGCGCTTCGCAACGGCGCCGAGCACGTGGACGTGGTGGAGATCGATCCGTGGATCGCCCACCTGGGCCGCACCAAGCACCCCGAGGCGGGCTATCGCGATCCGCGCGTGAATCTGGTGGTGGACGACGGGCGCGCCTTCATGACGCGCGCCAAGGGGCCCTACGACCTCGTGATCTTCGCGTTGACCGACTCGCTGGTGAAGGTCAGCGCGGTCGCCCAGCTTCGGCTCGAGAACTTCGTGTTCACCAAGGAGTCGGTCGCGCGCGCCTTCGAGCTGCTGAGCGAGAACGGCGATCTCGTCCTCTACAACTACTACCGCGAGGCGTGGTTGGTGGATCGGCTGCTGGCGATGATGCGCGCCGGCAGCGGTCGCGAGGCCCAAGTGCTGGGCCGCGAGGCCGACCTCATGATCCTCTCGGTGGGCAAGACCAGCGCGGTCGCCGACGCGGCTCGCGGTGACGCCGACGGCGCGGGGTTTCAGATCCCGGTGGACGACTGGCCGTTCCTCTACCTCAAGACGCGCTCGGTGCCGCGCCTCTACCTCGCGATCATGCTCGGCATGACCGCGCTGGTGGTGCTGCTGCTCGCGATCTTCCACCGCACCGTTCGCGTCTCCGATCCCGAGTCGCGAACGCCGCGCGGCGGCGCGCTCAAGCTCGCGTTCGTCGTGATGGGCACGGCGTTCCTGCTGCTCGAAACCAAGAGCGTAGTCCAGTTCGCGCTCTTGTTCGGCACCACGTGGATCAACACCTCGGCGGTGTTCTTCGGCATCCTGGTGCTGGTCCTGGCGGCGAACTGGACCGCCCTGGCGCTCGGCGGCCGCGCCGCGTTGCCCGCGGTGTTCGCGCTCTTGCTCGCGGCGTCGCTCCTGCCGCTGGCGGTGCCGCTCTCGAAGCTGCTCTACCTGGAGAACCGCGAGCTTCGCTTCGTGCTCGGCGCGCTGCTCACGTTCGCGCCGATCTTCTTCGCGAATCTGCTCTTCAGCCTCATCTTCCGCGACCAGCCAGCCGCCGAGCATCTCTTCGGCTGGAACCTGATCGGCGCCACCCTCGGCGGCGTCGTCGAGTACACCAGCATGGCGCTCGGCTATCGCGCGCTCGCGCTGGTGGTCGCCGGTCTCTACACGGTTGCGTTCGCGCTGATGTGGGTGTCGTGGCGAGGGCGCGAGGAGGGCGTCACGGCGCAGCCGGCGGCGTGAGCTCGGAGTCGGCGGTGGGCGCGTCGGGCGCCGTGAGCGTCTGATCGCCTGCGCCGCGCGGCGGCGTGTCCCCCGTGGCGGGGGCTGGCGCGGATGCGGGCGGCGCGGCCGCGGCCGCGGCAGGCAGGATCGGACCGGTCGGGCCGAGCTTGAAGTCGCTCGGCAGGTCGACCTTTCGCACCACGTGCGCCTCCTCGAGCAGCCGCTCGTACCAGCGCTTGTACGTGCGCTCGAGCGCCGACGCGAGGAGCTTCTCGCGGATCGCGCTCTTCACCTCTTCGAGAGGGGGGGCGCCGCCGGCTTGCTTGTCCGCGATCTGGAGGATGTGGAGCCCGCCGCCCGATTCGACCGGCCCGCCGATCTCGCCGGGGCCGAGCGCGAACGCGGCGTCCTCGAGCTCCTGCTTGAGCTTGCCGCGCTCGTAGGTGCCGAGGTCGCCGCCTTCCTCCGCGCCCGGCCCCTTCGAATGGCGGCGCGCCAGATCGCCGAAGATCGCGGGATCGGCCACGGCGCTCGCCTTGATCTCCTTGGCCTTGGCGAGCGTTTCCGCCTTCTCCTCCGCCGACGCTCCTGGCGGGTAGGGCAGATAGATGTCCCGGATGTGGACGCGCTCGGCGACGGTGAGCTCGCCTTTGTGCTCGTCGTAGTACTTCTGAATCTCGGAGTCCTCGACCACGACGCGCGGCCGCACTTCGATGTCGACGACGCGGCGCCGCTCCAGCTCGCCGCGCAAGCGGTCGCGGTACTCGGCCTTCGAGAGGCCTTGCTTCTCGAGCATCGCGTCGATCTGATCGGGCTTGAGGCCGGCGCGCCCCAGCATCGAGGCGAGCGCGTCGTCGACCTCGGCGTCGGGAACGCTGATGCCCACCTTGCGCATGTGCTGGCGCAGGATCTCGCGCTCGATGAGGCCGTCGAGCTCGCGCCCCAGCATCGCGTCGGTGATCGGCCCGTTCTCGCCCTGCGCCTTGGCGACGATCTCGGCGCTGCGGCGCACCTCGGAGAGCAGGATCGGCTCGGGCCCGACGGTGGCCGCGATGCGGTCGACGAGGTCGTCGGCGGCGTGACCGCCGCTCGCGAGGCCGATCGAAAGCGAGAGCGCCGCGAGGATGCGGCCGAGCGGCTGCGCGTGGATGGTGCGGATCACGGATCTTCCCCCGGGTCCCAGGCTGCGTCGAACGACGAGGACTCTTCGTTCTCGGGCTCGGCGCGCCGGCGCACGAAGGCGGCCGGCGTGTTGCGTTCGGTCGTGCTCGGCGACGCCGAGGCGCGGCTGCGAGCGTCGGAGGGTGGTGCCTCACCCAGCAGCTCGGCAAGCAGGTGGCGCAAGAGGGTGGCGCTTTCCGGCCAAGTCCGGCCTGCGATCTTGAGTCGCAACTGACCGTCGGGCTGCATCTGGATCTCGCCGGGCTCCTGGCCGCGCCGTCGCTGCGCCACCTCCACGAAGCGGCGCGGCTCGACGGGCGCGCGCTCGTGGAAGCGCACCGAGATCGAGACTCGGTCCTGGCGGGCGAAGGTGGCGCCGGCGCGCCTGAGATCACCTTTGACGGCCATGAGCAGGAACAAATTCTCGGCCTGCGCGGGAAGGCGACCGAAGCGGTCGATCCATTCCCAGCGGATCTCGTCGAGCTCGGCATCGCCCCGGGCACGGGCGATCTGGCGATACGCGATCACGCGCTCGCCGGGATCGGGCACGTAGGCGTCGGGGAGGAAGGCCTCCACCGGAAAGTGGATCTCGGGATCGAGATCGAGCTCGGGCTCGCGCCCGTCGAGCTCCGCCATCGCTTCCTCGACCATCTGCTGGTAGAGCTCGAAGCCAACGGCGGCGATCTGCCCCGACTGCTCCTTGCCCAGCAGGTTGCCGGCGCCGCGGATCTCCAAGTCCTCGAGCGCCAGCCGGAAGCCGGCTCCCAGGTCGGTGAGGTTGCGCAGCGCTTCGAGCCTGCGCACCGCATCGGCGGTGATGCGGTTCTCGTCGGGCACCAGCAGGTAGCAGAACGCCTGCACCGGTCCGCGGCCGACGCGGCCGCGGAGCTGATAGAGCTGGGCCAATCCGAAGCGATCGGCCTGATTGATGAGGATCGTGTTGGCCTTCGAGATGTCGAGGCCGGACTCGATGATGGCGCTCGTCACCAGGACGTGCACGTCGCCGCTCACGAATCCGAGCATCGCCTTCTCGAGGGTGGCCGCGGTCATCTGGCCGTGCGCCACGGCGAAGCGCGCCTCTGGAACCAGCGTCTCGAGGGTCTTGGCCTGGGCCTCGATGGTCTCGACGCGGTTGTGGACGAAGAACACCTGGCCGCCGCGGGCGAGCTCGCGGCGGATGGCGTCCTGCACCAGCGGCTCGTCGTAGCGGCTCACGAAGGTGCGGATGGCGAGGCGGTCCTCGGGCGGAGTCGCGATCACGCTCAGGTCGCGCAGCCCGGAGAGCGACATGCTGAGCGTGCGCGGGATCGGGGTGGCGGTCATCGACAACACGTCCGCCTGCGTCCGCAGCTTGCGCAGCTTCTCCTTGTGCGCGACGCCGAAGCGGTGCTCCTCGTCGATGATCACCAGCCCGAGGTCGCGAAAGCGCACGTCCGGCCCGAGCAATCGGTGGGTGCCGATGAGGATGTCGACGCCGCCCTTGCGCAGCCCTTCCAGGGCGGTGCGAACCTCGCCGGCGGAGCGGTAGCGGGAGATCGACTCGATGTTGACCGGCTGTCCCTTGAAGCGCTCGCGAAACGTCTGGAAGTGCTGCTGCGCCAGCACCGTGGTGGGCACCAGCACCGCGACTTGCTTGCGGTCCAGCACCGCCAGGAAGGCGGCGCGCATGGCGACCTCGGTCTTGCCGAAGCCGACGTCCCCGCACACCAGCCGGTCGGCGATCATCGGCTTGGTGAGATCGGCGAGGACGTCGTCGATGGCGCGCGCCTGGTCCGGTGTCTCCTCGAACGGGAAGGCCGCCGCGAACTCGT
>JAXLQJ010000077.1:0-27079 GCA_046331705.1 bacterium
CCGCCCAGCTCGCTCACGGTGGATGCGCTCACGCAAGCGATGGCCGAGGCGCCGAGCGCCGTGGTGATGACCCTCGAGGCCGTGAGCGTCTCCGGGAACACCGTGCGGGTGACGGTCCCGTCCGATTGGCAGAACCGGGGCAAGGTCGAGCGGCAGCGCGAGTTCGAGGCGCTGGTCTCGGTTCTCGCCGACAAGGGTTTCGCGGAAGCGGTCGCCATCAGCGCGGAGGGAGTCGAGCGCGCCAAGTGGGCCAACGGGATGGTGAATCTGATCGATTGAGCGGTGGCGCGCGCGTCCGCCGCGCCGGTTGCGGCGGACGGAGGCTGACGCCTCCCTTCCGAGCCTTCCTAGCTCAGCCCGTGGGAAGCAGCGGCCGCAGGAAGCGGCCGGTATGCGAGGCCTCGACGCGCGCGATTTCCTCGGGAGGCCCCGCCGCGATCAGCCGGCCGCCGCCGTCGCCGCCCTCGGGGCCGAGATCGATCACCCAATCGCTCGACTTCACCACGTCGAGGTTGTGCTCGATCACGATCACCGAGTTCCCCTGGTCCACCAGCCGGTGGAGCACCTCGAGCAGCTTGCGCACGTCGTCGAAATGAAGCCCCGTGGTGGGCTCGTCGAGGATGTAGACGGTGCGTCCGGTGGCGCGTTTCGAGAGCTCCTTCGCGAGCTTCACGCGTTGCGCCTCGCCGCCGGAGAGCGTGGTGGCCTGCTGCCCCAGGCGCACGTAGCCCAGCCCCACCTGGCTCAGCGTCTCGAGCTTGGTGCGGATCGTGGGGATCGCACCGAGCGCCTCGAGCGCCTGATCGACGGTCAAGTCGAGGATCTGCGCGATCGAGCGACCCTTGAACGTGATCTCGAGGGTGTCGCGGTTGTAGCGCTGTCCGTGGCAGGTGTCGCAGGTCACGTACACGTCGGGCAGGAAGTGCATCTCGATCTTGACGATGCCGTCGCCGCTGCACTCCTCGCAGCGCCCGCCCTTGATGTTGAAGCTGAAGCGGCCCGGCCCCCAGCCACGCACCTTCGCTTCCGGCAGCTCGGCGAAGAGCTCGCGGATGGGCGTGAAGAGCCCGGTGTAGGTCGCTGGATTGGAGCGCGGCGTGCGCCCGATCGGCGATTGATCGATGTCGATCACCTTGTCGAGCTGCTCGATGCCGTCGATCCGATCCACGGCGCCGATGGCGCCGCGGGTGCCCATCAGCCGTTCGGCGAGCATCGGATAGAGCGTGTCCACCACCAGGCTGCTCTTTCCCGAGCCCGACACTCCCGTCACCGACGTGAGGCAGCCGAGCGGCACGCGGACGTCGAGGCGCTTCAGATTGTTGTGCCGGGCGCCCTTGACCGAGAGCCAGCGGCCCTGGGGCGCGCGGCGGGCAGCGGGCACGGGGATCGCGCACGTGCCGCTCAGGTACTGGCCCGTGAGCGACGCGGGGGTCGCCGCCACCCCGTCGGGAGTGCCGGCGGCGACGACCTCGCCGCCGTGCTGTCCCGCGCCGGGTCCCATGTCGACGACCCAATCGGCGGCGCGGATCATCGCCTCGTCGTGCTCGACCACCACCACCGTGTTGCCGAGATCGCGTAGCCGCTCGAGCGTGCGGATGAGGCGGTCGTTGTCGCGCGGGTGCAGCCCGATCGAGGGCTCGTCGAGCACGTAGAGCACACCCGAGAGCGCCGAACCGATCTGGGTCGCGAGCCGAATGCGCTGCGCCTCGCCACCGGAGAGCGATGCGGCCGCGCGATCGAGGCTCAGGTAGTCGATGCCGACGTCGGTCAGGAACCGCAGCCGCTCGCCGACCTCCTTCACGATGCGCTCGGCGACGGCACGATCGCGTGGCTCCAGGTCGAGCCCGGTCAGGAACTCGCGCGCCGCGCCGATCGATAGCGACTCGACGTCGCGGATGCTCTTGCCGGCGATCTTGACCGCCAGGCTCTCGGGGCGCAGCCGTGCGCCGTTGCACTGGGTGCACGGCCGGATCGTCATGAAGCGCTCGATCTCCTCGCGCATCCACTCCGACTCGGTCTGGCGGTAACGCGCTTCGAGGCTCGGGATCACGCCGTCCCACGCCTTGCGGTAGGTCGTCTCGCTGCGGCTGGTTCGGTAGACGAACTCGATCTCCTCGGGCCCGGTGCCGTGGAGGATGCCCTTGCGAATCTTCGCGGGCAGCGCGTTCCACGGTGTCTGCGGGTCGAAGCCCAGGTGCTTCGCGAGCCCCTCGATCACGCCAGCGTAGGCCGAGGAGCCGTCCTCGTTCTTGCGCTGCCAGGGCGCGATCGCTCCGGCGGCGAGCGAGCGCTTGGGGTCGGGAACGACCAGCTCGTCGTCGAAGACCAGCTTGGTGCCGAGCCCGTCGCAGCCCGGGCACGCGCCGTACGGGCTGTTGAAGGAGAACATGCGCGGCGTGAGCTCGGGCAAGGTGGTGCCGTGCTCGACGCACGCGAAGCGCTCGCTCATCACCTCCTCGGCGCCCGCGCCGTCGACGATCGTGACCAGCCCCTCGGCGAGCGTGAGCGCCGTCGCGAGGCTGTCGGCGAGGCGTCGCTCGATCCCCGGCCGCACCACCAGCCGGTCGACCACCACGTCGAGGCTGTGCGCGGACTTCTTGTCGAGGGTGATGGGTTGATCGAGGTCGCGCATCGCGCCGTCGACGCGGACGCGCAGGAAGCCCTTGCGCTTGAGCTCGTCGAGCTCCTTCTTGAACTCGCCCTTGCGACCGCGAACCATCGGGGAGAGCACCTGGATCTTGGTTTCGGCCGGATACGCGAGAATCCGGTCCACCATCTGCTGCGGTGTCTGGCTGGCGATCCGCTTGCCGCACGTCGGGCAATGCGGCTTGCCGACGCGCGCGAAGAGCAGCCGCAGGTAGTCGTGGACCTCGGTGACCGTGCCGACGGTGGAGCGCGGGTTGCGGCTGGTGGTGCGCTGCTCGATCGCGATCGCCGGCGACAGACCCTCGATCGAGTCGACGTCGGGCTTCTCCATGCGCTCCAGGAACTGGCGCGCGTAGGAGGAGAGGCTCTCCACGTAGCGCCGCTGGCCCTCGGCGTAGAGGGTGTCGAACGCGAGCGACGACTTGCCCGAGCCCGAAAGGCCGGTGATCACCACCAGCCGGTCGCGCGGGATCGCGACGTCGATCCCCTTGAGGTTGTGCTCGCGCGCGCCGCGAATGGTGATCGCGCGCCCGTCGGCGGGGGCCGGCGCGTGGGGGCTCGGGCTCGGGGCGGAATCCACGCTCTCGCTCGTCGTTCGCTCGTGCGCAGTGCGCGCCGAGGATAGCGCGCAACGCCGTCGTTCGACCGCGTTGCGAACGAGAGAGCCCGTGACCGTCGCAGGCGGGGGTCTCGAGCGCGCCCCCAGGGAACCGCGCCGCGCTACTGGGCGCGTTCGACGGTCACGAACGGATCGCCGTCGGCGTCACGCTCGACGGTCACCGCCCACGGATTGCAGCACACGTCGCAGTCCTGGACGAACGAGCCGGTGGTGGACGGGTCGATCACCAGATCGATGGATTCGCCGCAATACGGGCACGCCACCGCGACCTCATCGTGCACGAACGTCCTCGCGCTTGGTCGAGCCGGCGCGCGCGTGGCGCGTGGGCTCCACCGATCGATTGGGCACGGCCCACGGGAAGTGGGCCACCACGCTCCCGACGACCTGCGGGGTGAGCTCGAAGAAGAGCTCGTTGGTGCGCACGAACGCGTTCAAGAACGCGGGCGAGATGGCGAGCTGACTCGAGTAGCGGTCGAGCGCCGCGCGCTTCTGGCCGCGCTGCGAATCGTCGAGGGCCAGGCTCCTCACCGTCACTTCGCGCGCGGGAATCTTGGGCGGCGGCTCGATGGACGTGGAGGCGAGCTCGCCGGGGCTCGGGTTCCACTCCATCCAGCCCGACGGCCAGTTCGGCCAGTGGACCAGATACGCGAGCAGCCGCGGGCTCGCGGGTGTGGTGGTTCGCGCGCGGCCGCTCGAGCGCTGCCAATCCTCGAGCGCCAGCAGGGTGAAGATCCCTGCCGCGGAATGATCGGGATGGATGTCCACGGGATCCGGCAGCGCCACCACGGTGGGCCGCGTCTCGCGCAGGATGCGCGTCAGCTCCGCGCGCAGATTGGCGCCGCTGTAGGGAAGGCGTGGATCGCGCGCTTCGTCGTAGGGTGGGTCCGCGGCGCCGGTCGTCTGGGACCGCTCGGGCTTCGAGCGCGGCCAATGATCGTCGAGAAGGCCCTTGAGACCGCCGTCGGGAAAGCCGAGCAGCTCGACGTCGATGCGGCCGCCGCCCAGGGTCTCGGCGCTCGCCTCCGCCTCGCCGATGCGGCGCTCGCCGTACGCGACGTACTCGTGCGGTTGCGGCGGGGTCTCCGGGGTGATGCGTCGAACCGCGTCCTGATAGCCGTCGCCGGCGGTCACCAGCACCACGCGAACGCTGCCGCCGCTGGCGAGCACGTGCTGGATCAGCCCTGCGGTGGCGATCGTCTCGTCGTCCGGATGGGGCGCCACCACCAGCAGACGTTCGCCATTGCCGAGAGCGAGTGGCTCCAGCGCATCGGCGCTCGCCGAGCGGGCGGCCAGCGTGACGGCGAGGCACGCGGCGATGGCGACCAGGACGCGGCGCAGCGAGCGGAAGGGGACCGCGAGCGTGCTCGCCGCGCGCGCTCGGCCGCGGGTCTCGGGGGGATCGTTGGTTCGGGTCACGCTCGGGGCTCGCGCGAGTGGAACCAAGCAGCATAACGGCTCGACGAGCTCGGATCGAAGGCCTCGCTTCGTTTCGACGGTGACGGTTGATCGGCTGGCCGGGGCCGGGGCAAAGTCGCGCACAGGCGGGAGGAACGTGTGAAGACGACGAGCGAGGTCACGATCATGGTCGCAGCGCGGAAGCGGCGAGCCGTCGCGGCGTTGTCGATGCTGGTCGGTCTGGTCGGGGCGCTGGCGGCTGGCTGCGGCTCGGACGACGCGTCCACGACCTCCGCCGGCGGCACGGAGATCCTGTTCGACGTGGCGGCCCTCGAGGGCAGCGCCGGTTTCTTCGATTTCCCGTGGCCGAGCGACGTGCGGCTGCGCGAGGACGGTCGCATCGATCTCTCCGGGTTTCCGCTGCCCGCCGGTCCGCCGAGCTTGCGCGAGTTCATCGGGGCCTACCTCGGCCGGATCGCCGATCACACGTACGGCTTCGGCACCAATCACGGCGCGTTCTTCCGTTCGAGCGGCGCCCTCGATCCGGCGACGTTGCCGTTCGGCGCGGCGGCTTCCCTTTCCCTCGACGCGTCCATCTTCTTGCTCGACGTCGATCCGCGCTCTCCCTCGCGCGGCGAGCGCGTCCCGGTGGTGGTCTCGTACCAGTACGACGCCACGATCTACGAGCCCACCAATCTGCTGGCCATCTCGCCGCTGCTCGGCTTTCCCCTGCGTCCCGGCAACCGCTATGCGTTCGTCGTCACCAGCGCGGTGAAGGATGCCGCGGGCCGCCCGCTGGCGCCGGCGCCGACGTTCTCCCGGGTGCGCGACGGGCGCACCGGCGGCGACGAGCGGCTCGAGCGGCTCGTGGAGCTTCATCGGCCGCTCTGGGAAACGCTGGAGTCGAGCGGCGGGCCGGCTCCGCGAGAGGTGGTGGCCGCCGCGGTCTTCACCACCCGCGACGTGGTCGGCGAGATGTTCCGGATTCGCGATTGGATGCACGCCAACGTGACGGTCGAGCCGCCCAGCGAGCTCGCGTTCAAGAAGGAGACGCCGGACTTCTACGAGTTCGTGGGCCGCTACGCGAGCCCCAACTTCCAGACCGGCACGCCGCCGTATCTCACCAGCGGCGGCGAGATCCTCTTCGACGCCGAGGGCGATCCGATCGTCCAGCGCACCGAGAGCCTGCGCTTCTCGCTCACCGTGCCGAAGGGCGCGCCGCCGGCGAGCGGCTGGCCGGCGGTGGTCTACGCCCACGGCACCGGAGGCGACTACGAGAGCCTGGTGCGTCGCGAGGCGATCGACCTCGCGGCGAACGGGCTCGCCGCCATCGGCATCGACCAGCCGATCCACGGCGAGCGCGTGCCCGGCGGCGACGACTGGTCGTTCTTCTTCTTCAACTACCTCAACCCGGTCGCGGCGCGCGACAACTTGCGCCAGTCCGCCGCGGACAACGTCCAGCAGCTGCGTTTCGTGCGCGAGCTGGTGGTTCCCGCGAGTCTCCATCCCGAAGGCATCGAGACCCGCTTCGATGCGAGCCGGGTGATGTTCATGGGGCACTCGCAGGGCGGCACCGAGGGGCCGCTCTTCGTCGGCGCCGAGGACCAGATCGGCTGCGCGGTGTTGAGCGGCTCGGGCGGCGGGCTGCGCCTCACGCTGCTCCAGAAGACGCTGCCGGTGCCGGTGGTGTTCCTGGTCGAGGCGCTGGCGGGTGCGCTCGGCACGCAGGAGCTCGATCTCTTCCATCCGCTGACGCAGCTGCTGCAGCTCTTCATCGAGGAAGGCGACCCGCTCAACTACGCGCCCTATTACGCGCGCTACTCGCGCGGCGCGCCGCACTCGGTGTTCATCTCCGAGGGGCTGCTCGATTTCCAGGTGCCGTACACCACCATCGGTGCCCACGCCCTCGCGGCGGGCGCGCCGATCGTGGGTCGGGTGTGGAAGCCGATCGACGGCATGGATCTCGCCGGTCTCGCGCCACTCACGCCGCCGGTGCGCGACAACGCGTTCGGAGCCGACGGCACGCGCGTCACGCTCGGCCTCGTCCAGTACCCGAAGGACGGTCACTACGCGCTCTTCGACAACCCCGAGGGCACCTACCAGTACGGCCACTTCCTCGGATCGTGCGCCGCGGACGATCCCACGATCCCCGCGCCGCCGTGAGTCGCAGCGCCTGAGCCGCGGCGCCGACCGGCCGCTGCTTCGCCCTTCTGAGCCTTCCCGATCACGACTACGCTCAGCAGCTGCGCGTCGACGCGCGAGGGCCCATTCCATGACCGCGATCGATCTCGAGCCGTACCTCCAGCCGACCTACTTTCTCGACAGCGACTCGCCGTCGCTTCGCGCCTTCGCGACCGCGGCGATCGGCGACGCGGCGGACGAGCGCGCGAAGGCGGTCCGGCTCTTCTACGCGGTGCGCGACGGCGTGCGCTACGACCCCTACGGCGCCGACCTCTCGGCGGAGTCGTTTCGCGCCAGCAACGTGCTCGCCCGCGGCAGCGGCTTCTGCGTGCCCAAGGCGATCGCGCTGGCCGCGTGCGCGCGCGCCGTCGGCATACCCGCGCGGCTCGGGTTCGCGGACGTCCGCAATCACCTCGCCACCGAGAAGCTGCGGGAGCGGATGGGGACCGACGTGTTCGCGTTCCACGGCTACGTCGAGCTGTGGCTCGGCGGGCGCTGGGTGAAGGCGACGCCCACCTTCAATCTCTCGCTGTGCGAGAAGTTCCGGGTGAAGCCGCTCGATTTCGACGGCGAGCACGACGCGCTCTTCCATCCCTTCGACCGCGACGGCCAGCAGCACATGGAATACCTGCGCTACCGCGGCGAGCACGCGGATTTCCCCATCGACGAGATGCTTTCGGTGTGGCGGGAGACCTACCCCTACATGTTCGGCGAGTCGGTGAGCGCCACGCACGCCGCGGCGCGCATGGCCGGCGGTGATTTCGAGTCCGAGGCCGCCGCCGAGAGTGGAGTCGAGACGGACGCGGCGGCGCAGGCCGACTCGCCGCGCGGGAGCGCGCACTGATGGCACTCGATCCGCTGATCCGGCTTTCCGGCGCGGAGCTCGCGGCGCGCATTCGCACGCGCGAGCTTTCTTCGCTGGAGGCGGTGGACGCGCACATCGCCCAGATCCAGCGCGTGAACCCACGCCTCAACGCGATGGTCGCCGAGCGATTCGCCGCCGCGCGCGAGGAAGCGCGCCGCGCCGACGCGGTGCTCGCGGCCACCGCCGATCCGGCCGAGCTTCCGCCGTTTCACGGGGTGCGTGCTCCATCAAGGAATGCTTCGCGCTCACCGGGATGCCGCAGACGTCCGGCTTGGTCTCGCGCCGCGGCTTCGTGGCGCCGAGCGACGCCACCGCCGTCGCCCGGCTGCGCGCGGCGGGGGCGATCCCGCTCGGCGTCACCAACGTCTCCAGGCTCTGCATGTGGATGGAGTCGAACAACCGCGTCTACGGCCGCTCCAACAACCCGTACGATCCGCGCCGCACGGTGGGCGGTAGCTCGGGGGCGAGGGGGCCATCGTGGGCGCGGGCGGAGCGCCGTTCGGCCTCGGCCCGACGTGGGCGGGTCGATTCGCATGCCCGCGTTCTTCAACGGCGTCTTCGGTCACAAGCCCACCGGCGGGCTCATCCCCAACTCGGGCCAGTTCCCGATGCCGACCGGCGACGTGCGTCGCTACTGCACCACCGGGCCGCTGGCGCGTCGCGCCGAGGACCTCATGCCCCTGGTGCGCATCCTCGCCGGACCGGACGGCATCGACGGCGGGTGCATCGCTCGCACGCTCGGCGATCCCGCCAGCGTGCGGCTCGAGGGTCTACGGGTGGTGAGCATCGAGGACAACGGGCTCATCCCGGTGAGCAACGATCTGCGCCAAGCGCAGCGCCGCGTGGCCGAAGCGCTCGCGGCGCGCGGCGCGCGCGTGGGAGTGGGATGCGATGCCGCGCCTCAAGCAATCGCTCGAGATCTGGTCGGCGATGCTCGCGACGGGTGGCGCCGACGACTTCGCGGCGTTGCTCGGCGACGGGACACCAGGCAGATACGTGGAAGGAGCTGGCCAAGTGGTCGTTCGGCCGTTCGAACCACACGTTGCCGGCGATCATGCTCGCGCTGCTCGAGAAGGTGCCCAAATGGACACCGGGGCGGACACAGCGTCTCGCGGCGCTCGGTGCCGAGCTACGCGCTCAGCTCGTCGATCATCGGGCCGCGCGGGTGCTCCTCTATCCGCCCTACGCGAGCGTCGCGCCGCGGCACGCGTTTCCGCTGGTGCCGCCGATTTGCTGGGCCTACACCGCGATCCTCAACGTCATGGAGCTGCCCGTCACGCAGGTGCCGCTCGGCCTCGACGCCAACGGCGTGCCGTTGGGCGTGCAGGTGGCCGCGGTTCACGGCAACGACCACCTCACCATCGGCGTCGCGTGCGAGCTGGAACGGATCTTCGGCGGGTGGGTGGTGCCGTCGCTCGCCGCCTGATCCCTCGGGCAGGCGTCCCGGGCGGACGTTCCAAAGCGTCCCGCCAAATGTCCCACCCTCGGTCAAGAAGCCCCGACGGGCGAGACGATTCGTCAGCAATGTGCCACTTAGCGCGGGCCGATTCGGCCCGGCCTCGAGAAAGGCCAATGGTTTTGCGACGCGCATTCTCGGCGCCCGAAACGCTAGCCGGGCGCGCGTCTTGCTTTAGTCCCAATCGAGCCGCCGACCGGCGGGGTCGGGCGGGCTCGAGGCGGCGGGAATGATCGTCGAAAGCGCCTGGTGCGGCGCCCTCCTGGGACAGAAGGAGCCCCTGCTCGATACCCGACCGACGTCGGGAATCCGCGACGAGTGCGTCGAGCAGCTCGAGTCGGGACAGGTCTGTGCAGCGCCCCGGCTTCGCTCCCCATCGCCCCGAATTCGCGCGCTCCGGCGCGCCGGCCCGTTCGAGCTGGGCTCACCGGCGCTCATGGGCATCCACGAGCTACCCACGGTCCGCGTGCGCCGCTCCCACCGACACTGACCCTCGCGGCGGCTCGCGCGCCGCCGCGCCTTCCCGCGTGCCTCTCGGCCGGTGGGATCCTCCATCCTTCGGCGGGCCGCGCGCCCGGTCGCGGGCTTCGGCCCTCGGCTGCGTTTGCCGTTCGGCGTCGCGACGCGCTAGGTGAAGCACGCGTCTCGCGGCACGCCCGCGCGCGCCGCGGGATTCCTCCATGACCGATCTCTTCACCGGAACGTGGGCGCTCGTCACGGGCGCGTCGTCGGGAGCTCGGCGTCGAGTTCGCGCGCCAGCGCCTGCGGCGCGCCGCACGAATCTGGTGCTCACGGCGCGGTCGCACGCCGAGCCTCGAGCGGCTCGCTGCAGAGCTTGCCGGGCGACACGGCATCTCGACGCACGTGGTCGTGGAAGACCTGGGAGTCGTGGGTGGAGCCGCGCGGCTCGCGGCGGCGGTGGACGCGCTCGGCATCCCGATCGAGCACCTCGTAACAACGCCGGCTTCGGAGCGATGACCCGCTTCACGCGTAGCTCGCTCGAGCGCCAGACCGAGATGGTGCGTCTCAACTGCGAGACCGTGTTGGTGCTGACCTGGCATTTCCTGCCCAAGATGGTCGAGCGCGGTCACGGCGGCGTGATCCAGGTTTCGTCCACGGCCGGGCATCAGCCGGCCCCCTTCTTCACCACCTACGGCGCCACCAAGGCGTTCGTGTTGAGCTTCGCCTCTGCGCTCGCCGGTGAGCTGCGCGGCAGCGGAGTGCGCATGCTGGCGTTCTGCCCCGGCCCGGTGCAGACGGGCTTCCAGAAGGCCGCCGGACTGCCCGTGCCGGATCTGAAGCGCGGTGGCTTGCGGGCGCGCGTGTCGCTGCTGAACGCGGCGGAGGCGGTGCGGCGTGGGCTCGTCGCCTACGAGCGCGGACGAGACATGCGTTCCCGGCGTGGTGAATCGGGTGATGACCCTGGCCGCGAAGCACGCCCCGCGGGCGTGGATCGTGGATGCTGCGGCGCGCTCGCTCTCGCGCGGCGGCGACGCGCGGAGGCCGAGCCGATGAGCGCTGTGGAGACGATCGCCACGGGCTTCGCGTCCAACTGGGGTCTCGAACCGGGGCTCACCTTCCTCAACCACGGCTCGTTCGGCGCTTGCCCCAAGGCGGTGCTCGCGGTGCAGGCCGAGTTTCGTGCGCGGCTCGAGCGCGATCCGGCGCGCTTCATGGCCCGCGACTTCGAGGATCTCGTCGACGAGGCGCGCGCCGTGCTGGCGGCGTTTCTGGGCGCCGACGAGGAGGACCTCGCCTTCCTGCACAACGCCACCACCGCCGTGAGCACGGTGTTGCGCTCGATCTCGTGGCACGCGGGCGACGAGATCCTCATCACGGACAACGCCTACAACGCGTGCGCGAACGCGGCGCGGGAGATCGCGGGTACCGCTGGCGCGCACGTGGCGGTGGCTTCGATCCCGTTCCGGGGAACCACCGCCGACGCGGTGATGGACGCGGTGCTGAGCCGGGTGACGCCGCGCACGCGCCTCGCGCTCCTCGATCACATCACCAGCCCCACGGCGCTGGTGTTGCCGATCGAGCGGCTGATCCGCGAGCTCGCGGCGCGCGGTGTCGGCATTCGTCGACGGCGCGCACGCGCCCGGGCAGGTGCCGCTCGACCTCGGCACGCTCGGTGCCGCGTACTACACGGGCAACTGCCACAAATGGCTGTGCGCGCCCAAGGGCGCGGGCTTCCTGTGGGTGGAGCGCAGCCGCCAAGCGACCCTCCGACCGCTGGTGGTGAGTCACGGCGCCAACTCGCCGCGCACCGATCGCAGTCGGTTCCGGCTCGAGTTCGATTGGCTCGGCACCGACGATCCCACGGCGTTTCTGGCGGTCCCCGCCGCGCTGAAGTTTCTGGGCTCGCTGGTCGCGGGCGGTTGGCCCGCGCTTCGTGCCGCGCAATCACGCGTTGGTCGTCGAGGGTCGCCGGGTGCTCTGGCGAGGCACTGGCCGTGGACTCGCCGTGCGACGAAGCCCTTCTGGGCTCGATGGCGTCGATCCCGCTTCCCGACGCGCGGGCCGCGCCAGCTGCATTCGTGGGGCTGGGACCCGTTGCAGGAGCGGCTGCGCGACGACGACCGGATCGACACGATCGTGAACAACTGGCCCGCGTGGCCCAAGCGCTGGCTGCGGCTCTCGGCGCAGCTCTACAACGAGCCCGCCGACTACGCGCGGCTCGCGACGGCGTTGGTCGCCCAGCTTGGCCGCGAATCGGCCGACGCCCCCAGCTCGTGACCCTGTCGAAGCGAACCCGCCCGCAGCAGCGGCTCCAGCGCTGCGCTCCGTCGCATCCCCAGGCCGTTCTTCGCGAATGACCGTGGCGGACGATTCCGCACCGCCGAGGGGCTTCGCGCCTGCCGGCGGCATCGTCCGCCAGCCACGCCGTCCCGCCGGTTGGGTGGCACCTGGACCGAGGCCCGCTGGCGCGGGCGACCGCCCCGACAGCTGTGCCGCGGACGAAGACCTCTGCCATCTGTGCGGCGACTGGCGGATCTTCCAGAAGCTCCGTGGCCATCGCTTCAGCCTGGACGATCTCGTCATGCGTGGTTCCTGCGCTCGAGCACGCGGGTGAGGGCGAGGTGCGAACGGCGCTGGATCTCGGTTGCGGGTCGGGCTCGGTGTTGCTCATGGTTGCGTGGGCGCGGCCGGCGGCGCAGGTGATCGGAGTCGAGGCGCAGGACGTGAGCGTGGGACTCGCACGCCGCTCGATCGCGTGGAACGCGGCTGTGCCGATCGCTGCGAGGTGCGCCACGGCGATCTGCGCGATCGAGCGCTCGTCGAACCGGCTGGCGCGGGGTTCGATCTCGACAGGTACGCCGCCTTACATCCCGCTCGGCGACGGCGTGGTGTCCGAACGCGTGCAGCGCGGCCCCGCGTGCTTCGAGGTGCGCGGCGGCGTCGAGGACTACGCATCGGCGGCAGCGCGCCGGCTCGCGCCCGCGGTGTGTTCACGGTCTGTCCTCGGACGCCGCGCGCACGCTGCGCGCCGCCGCCGCGACGAACCTCGTCGTTCGCGCCCGGCGACCGGTCGTTCCCCGTGACGGCCGCGACCCGCTCTTCTGGGTGTTCGCGATGCAGCACCGTGACGTCGCAGCGCTCGACGCGCCGCCAGGGCCGCCGCTCGTGGTCCGCGATCGCGCCGGCCAGTGGACCGACGACTTCCGCGCGCTGCGCCTGTCGATGGGCATGCCCTGCTCAGCGCGCTGAGCTGGGCCGCCGCGCGCTCGTGAGATCGAGCAATCGATCTCCGCTCGGGTGTCTCGCGGAGACGGGCCTCACTGCGTGGGTGTCGACAATCGCGGCGCCGCCAAGGTGAGCAACGACGACGAAGGATGCTCGCTGGAGCTCGCGGACTCGACTTCATCAGCAATTCCAGCAGGGCGATCTCCGGAAAGCGCGGCACCATTCTTGCGCTTCGCCGGATCGATTCCGGTTGCGCCGTTGCCGCGCCGAGATGGGATTGTCCAATCACGGAAACGACCTCTCGCATCCCAGGTCTGGCGTTGGCGGTCTTTCAGTCGAGGCCGAATCGCAACGTCGAATGACTCCGCGAGCGCCTGCGAATCGAATGTCGACCTGCTGAGTGAGGCTTCCTGCTCGAACACGACGTGCTGAAAACCCGGCGGTGGTCCTCGTTCAGGTGCTTCGTATTCACGCGTGCCGAGCGACGCATCCGTGCGGAGTCTTTCGTCCCCGGGGGCGAGATCGTGACGGCGTTGTCGTTCGTGAGCGTGGCGACTTCGCGCTCATCGCCACGACCGCGAGGTCGAACGCCGTGACGTAGACGTCGATCGCGCTGGCACAGGCGACCGCATTCAACGGTTCTCGGACGTGGGTCGACGATGGGGGCGTCGGCCTGGTCGTCGACGTGCGACAAAACGCCCCTGCTGGAGCAGCCGATGCCTCGCATTACGGTGGTGATCTCGTGGTTCGTCGTGAGCCTCGCGACGTGTTTGGCCGTCGCGGATGGCGCAAGAGGGGCGCCCATACCCCCTACCGGTGGAGACGCGAGCGGGTTGACGCTCAGCCACGGGTACGAGTCGCCCAAGTACCTGAGCTCGGCCGTCAATCAGAGCCCGGGCTGGGAAGACTCGGCGTTCGTGACGGGGGATGGAAAGCAACTCTATTGGGCGTACTCGAATCTGATCCCCGGCCAGGGTGCCAACACGGCGGGGCCGATCCTGCAGAACAACGGCTCGCAATTCGACATGTACCGGATGCTCTTCGGTAGCAGTTGGGGAAGCCCCGAGCATCTGCCCACGTCTCCCTACAACACGCTCTCGGCCGAGGGCGCGGAATCGGCGAACCTGGGCTGGCTCGCGTTCATGCGGATCGATGGAAAGCGGAAGCTCTTCGGGTCGAAGTTCGACGGCAGCGGCGGGCTCAGCACCAGCACCGTGGCGCTCGGCGTCAACTCGACGTGCGACGACGACAACCCCCACATCGCCCCGCCCGCGACCTCCTCGGGAAGGTTCCTGCTCTATTTCGATTCGTGGCGAAAGGACGGCGGGTGCCGCACGGCGTCGGAAGGTCCCCGAATCTGGGTCAGCGAGTTCAGCGGCACGACCGAGAACGACCTCGCCAACGCGAGCTTGTGGAGCACCCCGACACTGGTGTCGTTCTCCTGCTCGGGCGAGGTGCCGGCGATGGTCTTTGCCGTACACCCATTCCTCACCAACGACTTGAAGACCCTGTACTGGGTTGGATTCGACGGTACCTCGTCGTCCGCCAACTGCCGCCTCGACGGCGTCGAGAACTCCAACCCTTGCATCTTCCGCGGCACCGCGCAGAACGGACCCGTCCCTTCCACGTTCGGCTCGTGTGAGCAGATCGTCCGTGCGAAGAGCCACGCATCGGCCGCGACGGGCGAGGTGTATCAGCTCGGCGAGCCCTCGCTGACCGACAACGGCGGCCTTCTCTACTTCGTCGCGGCGCGTGACGTCAGCTACGGGGCCGGGCTGATCCAGGATCCGCAGATCGCCTACGCGCAACGCTTCGTGCTGGACCAGCCGGCGGCGTCGAGCGGAGCCGTGCTGCGCGTCGGTGGCAGCGTTCAGCTCACGGGTGCCGGCATCACGTCGGGCTCGGTGCTCAAGGTCTATCTCGCGACGTCGAGCGGCGTGATCGACGTGATCCCGAATGGCCTGTCGCCCTCCAGCACCACCGCCGGAACCTGGCAGGGAACGCTGCCTTGGCCGTGGCCGGTCGCCGCGCCGAACGACAAGAACCTCGGCCTGGGATACGTGTCCCTCAGCCTGGTCCGTACGGATCGGGGCTACGACCAGAGCAACTCCGTCGGCATCCCGCTGATCGGCAATCCGAGCCTCGGCACGAACGCGAAGGTCCCGTCGATCCTCGCGGTGAACAACGCGCCATTCGCGGCGACCAGCTGGGACGTGGGCATCCACACCGCGAACGCAGAGGTCGTCGTCCAGTCGCAAGGGACCGTGACGCTCGACAGCGAGTCCGCGAGCCTCGACGGCCTCGGTCCGGTCGTGAACGTGTTCCACTCCACCGGCAACTGCGGGCCGCTCACGCCGACCTTCCCCAATGGCTCGAGCCGCCCCACCGTCACGCTGCCCTCGAGCTGCCCGACGGGGCCGGTCTCGTTCCAGATCGTGAACGTGAACGGCGCCTACGCGACCAGCAACACGGTCGCCGCGCAGATCAACGCCGTTCCGCAGGTCACCGGTGTCTCGCTCAGCAGCCCGTGCAACGGAACGTCCTGCGTCGTCACCGTGAACGGGAACGGCCTGAGCCCGCAGACGGTCGTGAACCTCTTTGCGAACAACGGCTCCGGCACCGTGAACTTCGGCGGGCTGACCGGTGGGACTCCGAACATCGCCATCACGTTCGTGAGCGAGCACCAGATCACGTTCCACCGACCGGCGGGCGTCCAGTCCGGGTCGGCGTTCGTGCAGGTGCTCAATGCGCCGTACTCAGCGTATTTCTCGAGCACGCTCGCGCCTTCCAGCCCAGGCGCGTTCAGCTTCTGAGGTCGTGGTCGGGCGTCGCAGGGCGCGGCACCGCCCTGCGGCGTCCGATTCCGCGCTCGTCGCACCGTCGACGTGCGAGCGGCGTCACGCCGCCGGCCGACGGCCTCGCGGTCGAGACGCGCATCGACGTGGCCGCCGCGCGTACCCGCACCGGCACCTACCTGATCGCGTAGTGGCCTGGTGTCGGGCGCTCGGGCTAGCTTGGACAGCCCTTCCCGAGCAGCGCGCGGAGCGCTTCGACTTCGCGATGGGCTGGAGGAGCTCATGGCTCGCACTCATTTCCGTGCCTGCAATCTCTGCGAAGCGATGTGCGGGATCGCCATCGATCACGAGGGCGAGAAGGTGCTCGCCATCCGCGGCGACAAGGACGACGTGTTCTCGCGCGGCCACATCTGCCCGAAGGCGGTCGGCCTGCAAGACATCCACGAGGATCCGGACCGGCTCCGCTGGCCCGTGAGGCGCACCGCGACGGGCTGGCAGCGCATCGGCTGGGACGAGGCCTTCGACGAGGTGGCGCGCCGCCTGCGCGAGGTCCAGAGCGCCCACGGCAAGAACGCGGTGGGCATGTACCTCGGCAACCCGACGGTCCACAACTACGGCTCGATCCTCTTCGGCCTGCCCTTCATCCAATCGCTCGGCACCCGCAGCCGCTACTCGGCCACGTCCGTGGATCAGCTCCCGCACATGCTGGCGTCGCTCAAGATGTTCGGCCACCAGATGCTGCTCACGGTGCCCGACATCGACCGCACCCAGTTCTTCCTGTGCGTGGGCGGCAACCCGGTGGTGTCGAACGGCAGCCTCATGACTGCGCCGGACGTCGCGAATCGCCTCAAGGACCTGCGCAAGCGCGGCGGCCGCTTGGTGGTCGTCGATCCGCGCCGCACCGAGACCGCCGAGCTGGCGGATCGCCACCACTTCATCCGGCCCGGCACGGACGCGGCGCTGGTGCTCGCGATGCTGCACGTGGTCTTCGCCGAGGACCGCGCGCGGCTCGGTCGCCTCGCCGACTTCACCGACGGCGTCGCGGCGGTGCGCGAGCTGGCGAGCCGCTTTCCGCCCGAGCGCGTGGCCGCCGTCACCGGCATTTCCGCCGCGGACATCCGCCAGCTCGCGCTCGACTTCAGCGCCGCGCCTTCGGCCATCGCGTACGGACGCGTCGGCGCCTGCACCCAGGAATTCGGCGGGCTCACGGCGTGGCTGCTCGCGGTGCTCAACGTCGTCACCGGCAATCTCGATCGCGTGGGCGGGATGATGTTCACCAAGCCCGCCGTGGATTTCGTGGCGATCGCTTCGCTGAGCGGCCAGACCGGCCACTACGCGAAGAGCTCGAGCCGGGTACGCGGCCTGCCCGAGTTCGGCGGCGAGTACCCGGTGTCGACCCTCGCGGAGGAGATCGAGACTCCGGGCCAGGGTCAGATTCGCGCGCTGGTCACGTCGGCGGGCAATCCGGTGCTCTCGACGCCGAACGGCGCGCGTCTCGCGAAGGCGCTCGAGACGCTCGACTTCATGGTCTCGATCGACATCTACGTGAACGAGACCACGCGGCACGCGAACATCATCCTGCCGCCCACGTTCTCCCTCGAGCACGAGAACTACGACGTGGCGCTCAGCACCGTCTCCATCCGCAACGTCGCCAAGTACTCGCCGCCGCTCTTCGAGCCGGCGCACGACACGCGCCACGATTGGCAGATCTTTCTCGAGCTCACGTCGCGCATGCAGTCGAACGGCTCGGCCCTCGGGCGCGCGGCGGTGGCCGCCAAGAAGGCCGCCCTCGGCAAGCTCGGTGCGAAAGGCATGCTCGATCTGATGTTGCGCGCGGGGCCGTATGGCGTGCGCTCGCTGCCGTTCGGGCCGAACCTCTCGCTCGCGAAGGTCCAGGAGGCGGCGCACGGGATCGACCTCGGCCCGCTCGAGCCGTGCTTGCCGGCGCGCCTCAACACGCCGCAGAAGCGCATCGCGCTGGCACCCGAGGTCTTCCTGAAGGACGTCCCTCGACTCGAAGCGAGGCTGGACGCGGCCAAGAAGGAGGCGGGCGAGCTCGAGCTCATCGGACGGCGCGATCTACGCACCAACAACTCGTGGATGCACAACAGCCTGCGCCTGGTGAAGGGCAAGGACCGCTGCACGTTGCTCATGAATCCGGGCGACGCCAAGAAGCGCAAGCTCGTCGACGGCCAGTCGGTGCGGATCCAGTCCCGCGCCGGCGAGGTCATCGCCAAGCTCGAGATCACCGACGAGATGATGCCCGGCGTGGTGAGCTTGCCGCACGGCTGGGGCCACGCGCAGCCGGGCGTGGAGATGCGGGTGGCGCGCGAGCACGCAGGCGTGAGCATCAACGACGTCGTCGACGAGATGGCGGTGGACCTGCTCTCGGGAACGGCGGTGCTCAACGGCACCCCCGTCACGGTGACCAAGGCCGCATGAGCATCGGGGAAGCGATCGTGAGCGACGTGCGCGCGGATCGTGAGGATCCGCCCGTCGGCTCGTACGGTCGCGCGCGGCTTCGGCCCTCGATTCGCAGGCGTTCGGACGCCGACCCGTCATCGCAGGTGAATCGATGAAGGCGCTCCAGCTCCTTTTCGAGCTGCCGATGTTGGGCCTGATCTGTGTCTTCTTCGCGCACACGATCCGCGCTGTCGTGCCGTGGGCGACGCGGCATCCCGCTGGGTGGCTCGTCGTTGCGCTGTTGTGCTTGTTCGCGGGGACCTTCGTGTTCGCGTGGCTCATGTCGCCGCGCGGTGACACGCTCGGATACTGGGCCGAGAGTCGTCGTCGCCGCAAGCGTGCTCCCCCCCGTCCGATCCAAGAGCGGGCGAAGGCGACGCGGATGCATTCGAGGAGCGAGTCGCGCGGCTGACCGCCGCTGCGCGCGAGGTCGAGGAGGAAACCCGATGACTTCTTTCTTCCAGGATGGTCCGGAGCTCGGGAATCAGTATCTCGAGGACCGCGTGCTGCGCTCGTTCCTGGTGCGGCGGCTGCCGCCCGCGATGCTCGCCGAGATCGAGCCCGAGCTGATCCGCTTCGGCCACCGCGTCGCCACCGAGATCGCCGAGCTCGGCCGCCAGGCGGAGCGCCAGGAGCCCGAGCACGTTCCGTTCGACCCCTGGGGCCGCCGCATCGACGAGGTTCGCGTCTCGCAAGCGTGGACCGCCCTCGACCGTGTCTCGGCCGAGGAGGGGATCGTCGCGATCGGTTACGAGCGCGCCCACGGTGCGAGCTCGCGCGTGCACCAGTTCGCGAAGCTCTATCTCTTCGCGCCCTCGTCGGCGGTGTATTCCTGTCCGCTCGCCATGACCGACGGCGCCGCGCGCGCGCTCGAGCTCTACGGCGATCACGAGAGCCTCGCCGCGGCCTACAAGCACCTCACCTCGCGTGAGCCCTCGCTCTTCTGGACCTCGGGTCAGTGGATGACCGAGCGCACCGGCGGCTCGGACGTGAGCGGCACCACCACCGTCGCGCGCCCGATCGCGGGCGAGCCGGGGATGTATCGGCTCTACGGCGACAAGTGGTTCACCTCCGCCACCACCTCGCAGATGGCGATGGCGTTGGCGCGCATCGAAGGCGCCGAGGAGGGCAGCCACGGGCTTTCGCTCTTCTTCCTCGAGCTGCGCGACGCGGACGGGAGCCTCCAGGGCATCCGGGTGAATCGCCTCAAGGACAAGCTGGGGACGCGGGCGCTGCCCACCGCGGAGCTCACCCTCGAAGGCACGCGCGCGCGGCTCGTGGGCGGCGAGGGCCACGGGGTGCGCAAGATCGCCTCGCTCTTCAACATCACGCGCATCTACAACGCGTGCTGCGCCACCGCGAGCATGCGCCGTGGGCTGGCGCTGGCTCGGGACTACGCGCGCCACCGTGTCGCCTTCGGCAAGAAGCTCGCCGACCAGCCGTTGCACCTGGAAACGCTCGCGGCTCTCGATCTCGAGCTGGAGGCGGCGTTCCACCTCACGTTCCGCTGCGTCGAGCTTCTCGGGAAGGACGAATGCGGCGAGGCGACGGCGGCGGAGACCGCGACGCTGCGCATGCTCACGCCGCTCGCCAAGCTCTACACCGGACGGCAGACGGTCGCGAGCGCCAGCGAGATCCTCGAGAGCTTCGGCGGCGCCGGCTACGTGGAGGACACCGGGCTTCCCACGATCCTGCGTGACGCGCAGGTGCTCTCGATCTGGGAGGGCACGACCAACGTGCTGAGCCTCGACACCCTGCGCGCCATCGAACGCGAGCGCGCCTTCGGCCCGTTTCTCGCCGACCTCGACGCGCGGCTCGCCACCGTCGATCGCCCCGAGCTCGCACCCGCGGTGAAGCGGGTGCGCGAGGCCGCCAAGGCGATCGAGAGCTACCTCGCCGCGGCGATGCAGGACGGTCTCGAGTTCGTCGAAGCGGGCGCGCGCTCGTTCGCGTTCTCGCTCGCGCGCACGTACGCCGGAGCGCTGCTCTGCGAGCACGCCAGCTGGTCGCTGGTGCACGAGCGGGATGCGCGCGCGGCGACCAGCGCGCTGCGCTGGTGCGCGAGCGAGCTTGCGCCGCTGATTCACGCCGACGAGCATCACCGTGCGGCTTCGCGTGCGCTGGCGCTCGACGAGGTGCTGCCCGCCGGCGAGATCCCCCGCGAGCGCGCCCGCAAGAGCGCCTGACGCGTCCCCGGGAAGGCTGCGGTCTTTCGCAGCCGCACGGCGACCGGGCGGACGCGACGGAGCGCGTCCCGCCCTGGTTCGCTGCGCTTCAGCCTGGGCGGAACTGGGGCCGGAAGAGCACCAGCGGGGGCCCCTCGGGCGCGCGCGCTCGATAGCTCACGCTCAGCACCGCTGCATTGCCGGTGGGCACCTCGATCGCGAGCTTGTCCTCGTCGCGGCCGATCTCGATACGCGCCAGGATCGCGGCATCGCCGTAGATCGTGACGGTTCCGAGCGGCGGGCGATCCACGCTGCGACCCTTCGTCGCGAGCTCCGCCATCCGGTCGAGTCGCGCGGTGAATCCCGTGGCGTCGTCGGGCACGGCGAACGTCAGCGAGCCGGTCTTCCGCAGCACGGCCTGATCGCCTTCGAGCACGACCGGCGGATCGGTCTCGACGATGCCCTCGCCGCGCGGCACGCTCACGCACAGGATCCGCGGACCGCTCCAGATCCCGGCGGGCACCAGCAGCGAGGGCGAATCGAGCGGTACGCCGCACGCGGTGGCCGCGGCGACCAGCTCGGGGGACTCGGCGAGCGCCGGGCAATCCACGAGCCCGCCGTCGCGGGTGAGGAAGTAGCCGTTCGGCCCGCAATCGTCCGGCGCCGCAACGGTGCGCTCGACCTCGAGCGTCACGCGCGACCCGCACAGGCCCGAGAGCGGCACACGGCCGTCCGCCGGCATCATGAAGGCGATCGCGCGATCGCCATCGTCGAGGCCGAGCGGGAAGAGCGTGGCGGGTGCGTGGTGGAAGCAATCGTTCGCCGCGAGGCCATCGATGAGTTTTCGGGAATCGCGGATCTCCCACTCGCGGCTGATGAAGGAACGCAGGTTGGCGTGGGCGATCGCGCCCAGCGCCAGCGCGACGGCGACGGCCACCGGCCAGCGCTGAACCAGCTCCGCTCTCGGCACGAGCCGCGCGAGATCCGCGATGACCCAGCCGGCCAGCGCCGCGCTGCACACGTAGAGCAGCGGGAAGTGGTAGGTGTCGGGTGACGGGTGGAAGAGCCCGGGGATCACCGACACGCACGCAACCATCGAGAAGATCCACCACGGCGCCGCAGCGCGCGTGCGCACGCCCTGAACGATCGCCGCCGCCAGCGCGACGAGGATCGCGGTCGACTCGTGATCCGCCACCTGCACGAGGTGGCGCCAGATCACCGATGGCGAGAGTGCGAGCGTGAAGGGCCGATGCGGGTCGCGCACGTAGAGGATGAGGAAGATCGCGTCCAGGACGGCCACGGAGACGAGCGGCCACCAGGCGCGCGGTCGCCGCGGCGCGCGTACCGCGAAGATCACGGCGAGCACCATCGGCGTGCCGACCCCGATCTCGAAGCTCGCCAGCGCGAGAACGCTCGCCGCGACGCACGCCGCCCCCGAGCGCCAGCTCGCGCGGCTCGTGAAGCGCTGCGCGCAGAGCAGCGCCAGCAGTGTGAACAGGATGCAGAGCTGGGACGACCACCAGGACACCCAGGTCGCCAGGATCGCGATTCGCCCGCTGGTCACGTAGAAGATCCCGGCGAGGGTGGCCGCCAACCGCGACTGCACGGTCGCGTGCACCCACGCGGCCGTGGCGAGGCCCGTGGCCGTCACGAGCGCCACGCACACGACGCGCGAGGGAAGGCGCGCGTCGAGGCCCAAGGCACCGATCGCGAGCGACAGCAGCTCTTGAAGCGGGCGGAATCGTCCGAAGACCTGCGCGTTGGCGACGTCGGTGAAGAGCCGGCCGAGATCGACCGGAGCGAAGAGCCAGGTGTAGTCGTCGCGCCACCAGCCCAGCGCGAGCGACGGCGCATACGCCACCGCTGCGGCGAGCACGACGCACGCGATCGCCGAGCGGCCGAGCGTCTCGTCGGAGGCGGCACGGAGCGCGCCGGCGCGGCTCGCGCTCGAGGAAGGGGAAGGGCTCACGTCGATGCTCGTCGGTACGTCGGCTCGTCAGCTCGTCGGCGACCCGCGGCACCGATCGTGGCGCGCGCTCGTCGTCGCGCCTACGTTGCACGATCCCCGTCGCTACTGGAAGATCAGCGCCCGTGTGGATCGAGACTCTGGGGCGCGCTCTCGACCGGTGCGGCCGCGCGCCGGCGCGGCTCTTCGGGCGGGTGCCGCCGCGCGCGCTGGTCGCCGGCGCGTTGCTCGGGGGGCTCGCGGTGCGCGTGATCGCGCTCTGCGCGATCGAGCCCAGCCCTCACGAGGCGCACTACCTGCGCGACGCGCACACGGTTCTGGAGCGCGGCATGAGCGAAGGCCTGCGCGGCTCGGTCCACGGCTGGCTCGCGGCACTCGCGAACGCGCAGCTGCTACGGGTGTGGCCGGACGCTGCCGAGCGCGAGCTGCGCTGGGCCCAGCTCGCTCATTCGATGCTCGCGCTGGTCGCGGTGTGGCTCGTCGGACGCGCTGCCGCTGGCGAGCGCGCGGCGGCCTTCGCCGTGCTGGTCCACGCGCTCACCCCGAACGCCGTCTTCTACGCGGCGTCGGCGGAGCCCTATGCGGCGCACCTGGTGCTCGTCACCGCGATGCTCGCGGCCTACGTCGCGTTCGTTCGCCGAGCCTCGCCCGGGCGCGGTGCTTGGGTGGCGCTGGTCTCGACCGTGGCGGCGCTTCATCACCCCGTGGCCCTGGTGAACGCCGCGGCGCTCGGTCTCCATGCGCTCGCCACCGGCGCCGTCTCGCGCCGCGCGCGGCTGCAACGCTGCCTACCCTTCGTGATCGCGCTCGCAGCCGCTGCGCCCATGCTGCGGATGGGCCAGCCGAGCCACGCGCGGAACTGGCTGGGTGCCACCATCCCGTACTTCTTCTCGATCGACGTGGTGGGCTCGGTCGTGGTGTTTCTGGTGCTCTGGGATGCTTGCGCCGAGCGCCTCGAGCCGGTCTGGCGCGATGTCTTGCCGTGGGCATTCGTGGTGCCCGTGCTCTTCTGGCTCCCCCACGGCCGCCTCCAGTATCTGCTGCCGGGAAGCGTGCCCATGGCGATCGTGGTCGGCGCGGCGCTCGCGAGCGGTGCGCGGGTGCGGGTGGTCGGCGCGATGCTCTTCTTCGTTGCGGCGAATGCGCTCTCCGCGATCGCCGACGGCTTGCACGCGCTCGCTCGCGGCGGAGGTTGAGCGTGAATCGATTCGACCCCAGCGCTCACGCCAACTACCTGACCACGCTGCTCGCGATCGGCATCGCGCTCGAACGCTTGGTGCCCGAGCCGGGAACGGCGGCGCTGACGCGGATCGTCGCGCTCGTGCGCGGGCTCGAGGCGTGGTTCCGCTCGCGCATCCCGCCTTTGCGCAGCCGACCGAAGCTCTTCACCGAGCTGACGATCCTCGCCGCCGCGATCGTCGTGCGCGCGGTGGCGTTCGTGGTCGTTCACGCATTCGTCTCCCCCTGAGTCGCGCGCGGCGGCTGGCCGCGCAGCTCCAGCCAGTCGAGTCGCAGGCCCGCGTTGCCGGGATCCTCGACCTCGAGGTGGATGCGCTGGGGCGCTTTCCCCGCGACCGCGAAGCGCAGCGCCACCAGGCGATAGTCGCCGTTCGCCGGGAAGTCCCCCGCGGGAAAGCTGCGCTCGGCGAGCACCGTGCCCCGCTCGGCGTCGCGAGCCAGCAGTCGAAACGCATAGGCCGGAGCCGTCGCCGCTGGCGCGAGGGCGGCGCGCAGACGCACGCGGTAGCGACCCGGTGCCAATTCATCCGTCCACCGGACGGGAATCGGCGCCCCCCACCACGAGGCTCGCGCGGCGTTGCCGGAGGCCGCGGGGTCGAAGCGGTTGCGCGCCAAGCACGTGCCACCGGCCGTGGTCGCGTGGGCGGCACCGGAAGGCAGGTACTCCGCCTCCTTGCGACGGCAATCGGTCAGGCAGCGGTCGTCCGGCGCCTCGTCCGCGCCCTCGCGGTGGAGGAGCAGCACGCCTCCCCAACGTGCCGCGCGGCGAAATCCCCGTCGTCGCAGCAGGGCGAGCGTGCGCGCAAGCTCGCCATCCGAGAGACTCGGCACACGCGGAAACTCCGCGCTCAGCACGACCCACGAGGCGCCGCGCACGTCCGGGAACAGGGTGAGCTCGCTGCGCCCCGCGAACGCGAGCAGGAACGGATACTGGGCGCTCACGGCGGCGTCGCGCGGAATCCGGTCGAAGAGTCGCTCGATCTCGCGGGACCAGGAGCGGTGGAAGCGGAAGTAGCTCGCCACGTAGACCGCATCCATCAGCGCGCCTTCCGTACCGTGCTCGGATCGGACGCGCGCGCCCTCGAAGCAGCGCGGCTCGGCGAGCGCGAGCCACGCCGCGCCAGCGACGCGTGCCAACACCAGCGCGCCGATCGCGAGCGTCACCGCGTGCCGCGGCACCCCTCGCACCGGCGTCCTCTTCGTGGTGCGGCTCGCGGTACCTCGCGCGAGCCTCGCGAGGGCGCGGCGGGTGATCCACTCGTCGAGCCGCACCGCGCCGCGTGCGAACGCCGCGGCGGCGAACGGGTAGGCGGGCGCCCAGTACCAGTTGCTGATCGACGAGACGTGCGGCGCCGACGCGAGCGCGATCTCCAGGTACTGGGACGCCGGCACCAGCAGCAAGCCGGGCGCCAGGAGCGGCACGAATCCGAGGCCGGAGAGATAGCGCAGGAAGAAATCACCTGCATCGCCGATGGCCAGCACGCGCGCGAACGTCGCGAGCGGGTGAGCGAGCACGTGCGCGGCCACCGCCCAGTAGCTGTGGCCAAGGGCGCGGAACCAGGGAAAGCCGAGCCCGCCTTGACCGGGTGTCGCGCCGAAATGCGGCATCACGACTCCGGTGATGAGCGCGAACCCACCGACTCCGGCGAGCGGCGGAAACCAGAGCCAGAGCCCACGGCGGCGCTCGAGCAACGCCGGCAGCACGAAGCCCGCGACCACCAGCGGCACGTCCTCCTTGCAGCAGCTTGCGAGCACGCACCAGCACACGAACGCGGCGCGGCGCTTCTTGTCGAAGGCTGCCACCGCCAGCGCGAGCAGAAACGCGGCGATGACGGTGTCGCGGACTCCCTGATTGGCGAGCCGGATCGCGAGCGGATTGAAGAGCAGCGCCGCCACCACGATCCGCGCGAGCGCCCGCTCGCCACCGCGCCGCAGCACGATCCCGTGCGCCACGAGCGCCGACGCGAGGATGGCGGCGAGCGGGAACGTCGCGACCAGCACCCGCGGCGGCAGGAGCTCGGCGAGCGGCGCCAGGAGCGCGTAGATCGGCGCGAAGTGCTGCTGCCCGAGAAATCGCGTCGAGTGGTAGATCGACTCGGCGAAGCGATGCTCGTGCCAGAGCGAATGCATGAGCTGCAGGAAGAGCGCCTGATCCTGGGTCGCGTGGAGGTACGTGAACGTCCAGAGCCGCGCACCCTCGATGCAGCAAGCGAGCAGCGCGAACGCGAGCACCAGCCCCAGCACCCACGGATCGGGGCGGAGGTTGCGCGCCGCGACCGCGATCCGCCCGGCCGAAGCCGGTGCGAGGCGCCGCGGCGCCACGTGCTCGAAGCGAGAAGAGTCCCGGCGAGGCGAAATCTGGGCGAGCGGCATTCCGCGTCTCCTGCGCACGAGATCGAGGCCGTGAGGCCCGCGCGGGAGAGCGAGCGCAACGCGCAAGACGAGCGCGCCGCGGTTCGCCGCGGGTGCTGACGACTACGGGGAACGTCGGTTTTGCGTTTGGAAGCGGTGCCGGGGAGGTCGCCGCCCGTGGCGAAGATACTCGGCGCGCCTCTCGTGGCAAGCCCCGATTCAACGCGGCTCGCCACCCTCCGACTGGGGCGCCGACCCGTCGTCGCCGCCGTTCTCCGTGTGGCGCGACTTGAGACCGCTCCAGCGCGCTTGGTTGCGCACCGCGCGCAGGAAGAAATCGAGGAGCAGCATGTGGCGCCGCATGGCGCGATCGTAGCGGTGCGGCCTGAGCGGGTTGAACACGCCGACGCCGCCGCTCGCGAAGAGCTGACGCGGGTCCTTGCGGATCCACGACCACGAGCCGATCTCGAGGGTCCACGGCACGAACACGCGCTCGGGATGCGCGGCGCGGTGGCGGTCGTAGAGGTGGTCCCAGAGATCGCCGGCGGTGGTGTAGGCGTCGCTCTGCGGCTCGATTCGGTACACGTGATACGGGTAGGTCCGATCGAGCAGATCGGCGAGCGCCGACACCTGCTGGAGCGACGGAAACGCCGCGCGCGACTTGGCGTACGGGAACCAAAGCCGATCGGTGGCGCCGAACCCCGAGTGGACGTCGAGCGCGAGCGCCGCCCGCGCCGGGAAGATCTCGCGCTCCACCAGCTCGACGAGCGCGCGGGACTCGACTTCCATCTCGCCGGGCCGCCCGCGATACCACGGCAGGTGGCGCGAGATCCGGTGCCCGCCCACCAGCAATGGAGTGCGCACCTCGGCCTCCACCGGCGCGTTGCGCATCAGGTCCACACCGCGTGGGTTCGAACGGCTGCGCAGCCACATGCCGCCCGGGTTCACGATGGGCATCGCGACGATCCGGCATTTGCGCAGCGCGCGGCGTGCGTCTTTGTCCCAGCGCGTGCGCTCGACGAGGCTCTGAAGGAACGACAGCACCACGTGGCTGCCGATGCGCTCGAGGCCGTGCACGCCGCCGAAGAGGCCGAGCACCGGGCGCTCGCGATCCTGGGTGCCGAGATGACACGCGTAGAGCGGGAACGATCGCTCGCCGCACGGGATGCTCGCGAGGCGCTCGAGACGGATCAGCTCGGGCGCGGACGCGGCGAGCGCCTCCAGGCGATCGAGCTCCGGCAGGGAGCGCA
>JAXLQJ010000078.1:0-25357 GCA_046331705.1 bacterium
CTCGTTCCTGCTCACGCGCGAAGCGCTGCGCGAGTACGTCGCCAAGCTCGCCCCGTCCGGGCTCGTGGCGAGCTTCACCCATCGTGACGTCGATCCGGAGCGGCGGATGCTCGGCCACGTCGAGGCGACCTTTCGCGCCGCCGGGCTCGACGCGTGGAGCGTGGCGGCGAGCGACGGATACGTCGTGCTGGGCACGCGCCCGTCGCAGACGGCGCGCCTGCGTGCCCGCACCACGGAGCTCGCCGGTCGCCTCGCGGACGCGCGCCTCGATCCCGAGCCCCACGGCGCGAGCGCGCGCGCCACGGCCCGCGTTGGCACCGACGACCGGCCGCTCTCTCAGCTCCTCTACGCGATGAGCATCCGCGATCTGCGGGATCGGTTGCGCGCGATCGGAGGCGCGACCTGCGTCCTCGCCGCGCTCTTCGTGACGGTGTGCGCCGGTGTGGCGTGGCGCGCGCGCTCGGGGTCCGCGACGCCCTGGGGCCGGCTCGCTCTCGCGGGCGTCGTGGTCGGGCTCAACTTCGCGTTGCTCGAGATCTACGTGGTCGGGCTCGCCAATCGATCCAGCCACGAGATCTTCCTCAGCACGCTGGCGGCCAGCGTTGGGTTCCTGGCGCTGGCGGGCCTGGGCGGGCTCGCGGCGCACGGCGGCGCGCGCCGTGGCGCGCGGGCGGTCGGGCTGGCGGGCGCTGGGGTGACGCTCGCCTGCGGGGCCAGCGGCGCCGTGGGCCCGGCGTTCGCGGGCTGTGCCGCGATGACGCTCGCGACCGGCACGCTCTTTCCGTCGCTCATGCGAGCCGATGCGCGCCATCTGGTGGTGCTCTTCGTCGCCGATGCGCTGGGGGCGGCGATCGCTGCCGTGCTGGGAGTCCTCGGCCCGCCGCTTTGGGGTGTGACGTTCACCGGGTGGCTCGCCGTGGCGGGCTTCGGTGCGGCGCTGGGTGCGTGCGCGCTCTTCGCGTGGCGCGCGCCGGCGCTCGGCACCGCGGCGCGCTGACGGGAGCGAGGCGGGGCCGCTCGACGCAGCCGCCGCAGCTCTCGGCGGCTCGGCGGCCGGGCGTCAGCGAGTCGCGCTCGAGCGAACGCCGGTGATGCGGTCGATGGCGAGCCGCACGCGGGGATCGAGACTCGATCTGGCGCGTACCCGTTTCAGCGTCTCGAACGCTTCGGGGTGATTCGCGTTGAGTAGCGCCATCACCGCGACGATCTCGACCTCGGGCCTTCCCTGGTCGAACACGCCCTCGATCTCGCGTACGGCCCGCGCGGTGCCGGTTTGCGCTAGTGCCTCGAGGGCGCGCGACGCGGCCCGGTCGCGGCCGGTGCGGGCGACCGTTCCGAGGCTCGCGAAGGCGGCGTCTGCTTGCGACTCCTCGCGCACGAGCGTCGCCAGCGCGGAGACGGCCGCCACGGCCACCTCGTCGCTCGGGTCCTGGGTCGCGCCGGCGGTGAGGTAGGGCAGGGCCTCGGCACCGCCCAATCGAGCCGCCAGCGCCATGAGCGCGCCTCTCGTGCCTTCGTCGGCGTCCTCGCGCCACGCGGCGAGGGCGGCAAGCGCACGCGCGTGGTTGGTCGCCGAGTCGTCCGCCAGCGCCGCCAGTGAGCCGACCAGCGCAGGTCGAAGCGCTGGGTTGGCCGTGCCGGCATCGACGAGCGCCGTTGCGAGCCCCTCCACGTGCACGCGGCCCAGCTGTCCGATCACGAACGCTTGCGACGTGCGGTCCTCGCTGGTGTCGCCGAGCCAACGCGCCAATCGCTGCGCCCGCGCCTCGTCGAGCCAGCGGCCGAGCGTGGGGCTCGCGGCCAACGTCCGCGCGGCGTCTCCGCGGAGGCTCGTCGGCGTGTCGTGGAGCTGGTCGAGAAGGACGTCGAGCGGCCGCAGCGCCTGCGCGCCGTCGCCGAGGGCGTCCAGGTAGCGACGCAGGGCCCCGGCGAGCGCTGCACGCTCGTCCTCTCGGATGGGACGAAGCGATTCGGGGCCGGCCGCGAGGCGTGCGCGAGCGTCTTCGTGCTGCCCTTTCCAGAGGCTCTGGGTGGGGACGTCGCCCAGGAACGCGACGTACGTGGCGCCTTCGGCCAGTCGTCGCGGATCCGAGGGGAATGCGCGGCGGGTGACGATGCGCAGGTCCGCCGGTGGCGTGCCGCGGATCGTGTCGACGACGTCGGCGCTCGCCACCTCGATTCGATCGGCAGACTCGGTCACGCGCGTGATGCGGGCGACGACCGTGAGCGACGACGCGTGCGCCAGATCGAAGGCGCTGGCCGCAGGCGCGGGCAGACCCGCGCGCGCCGCGTGCGGCGGAAAGAGGGTCAGAAGCGAGGCTGAGGCGAGCGCGCGAGCGAGCCGCCCACGGTGGGCGGCCCGCTTGCGCGGATTCGACGGCGCGCCCATTCAGCGCGCGGCGCTCACGGGCGGATCGAAGGTGTCGTTGCCGTTCGCGTCCACGAACAACGGGTTGGTGAACGCCAGCGCCCGCACGCCCGGCTCCGCGGGATCGTTCACGAACAGGTCCGCGAGCGTCTGATTCGCATCGATGTTGCTCGGCAGTATCGGGAAGAGCGTGCGCGAGCTGCCGGTGGTGCCCTTCACGATCACCACCACCCACTTGTCCGTGCTTCCCACGCTGAGTGGCACGGAAACGCTGGCCTCGTTCCGGCTCGATCCGTTCACCGGCACGGACGTGATCGAGAAGTCGGCACCAGCGTGAAGCGTGAGCGTGGGCGCCACGCGGTACTCGGGTGGGGTGGCGGCGTTGCCGTCGGCGTCGACACCGCTCGGCACCGTGCTCACGTACACCTCGATGGTGTCGAAATCGGCCCAGGGTGCCGCTTGCACCTCGACGTGCAGCGTGGCCTGGCCGTCACTGGTGCTGGCGATCCGCGAGGCACCGAGGCCGAGACCGGCACTCTCGCCCGTGGAGGCCGCCGTGATGCTGGCCGTCACGAACGGGCCGTTCGAGCACACGGATCTGCCGCCGAGGACGCTGGCGGCGATCTCGTCCGCGTCGATGGAGGCGGGGGCGTCGGTCGAGGATGCCACCCAGTTGCGTGGCTCGCCCACCTGGGTGGTTGCCGCCACGTGCGAGTCCGAATCGCACGTCGCCGTCTTCACGAGGCCCTGGTTCATCAGGTTGAACCAATCGCCGAGGTTCTGATCCGTCAGCTCGGCGATCTCGCCGTTGCCGCTGCCGATCCAGATCTCCATCGCGTCGAAGCCCGGATCGAAGAGGTTGCCGCTCGCCGGGTCCAGCCGGAACGCGGCGGGATCGAACGCGGAGCTGGGCGGCACCGAGCCGGTATCGATGCCGAGGGCCTCGAAGGTGCCCATCTGCAGCGAGTTGAGGTGATTGATCTGGACCACGCGCGGACCACTCGGGGGCAGCGCGTGCAGCGCGGCGTAGATCTCGCCGGGCGCGCGGCTGTAATGGCCGAGCGCCGGGAAGTCGGTTCCCGGGACCTCGCCACGGCTCCAATCGAAGGCACCCATGTTGCGCGTGCTCGGGTTCGGAACCAGCGGCCACGGGTTGATGTGGCCGTAATCGCTGGGCGTCACCTCGGCGCCCTTGGCGTAGCCGATCACGCTCGATGCGCCGGCGGCCGCGATGGACGGCGTGAGGTCGGAGACGAAGTCGTGGTCGGTGCTGACGAAGAAATCGAGCCCCTCGGCGAGATTCGTGAGGATGCGGTCGGGATCGCTGGCGCCGGCGTCGTAGCTCGCCTGCTGGTGCTGGTGGAAATCGCTCGACACGAATCCCGTGGTGTCGAGGACGCGCCGCACGGTGGCGCTCACGAGCAGCGGCGAGCCCGGGGCGACGGTGACCGTCTGCCGGTCGACGTCGTACTCGGGGCCGTGCGAGACCACCACTTGATAGTCGCCCGGCTCGATCGGGAACGCGGCGACGTGACCGTCCACGCCCGCGAATCGCACCGCCGACACGCCGCGCGGCAGCAAGTCGCCGTCGTTGCGGAAGATGCCGCCGGTCGAGGTGATGAAGCCGAGCAAGTCGAGATTGGCGGTGGTGGAGGGGCTGGGATCGATTCCCACCACGCTCACCTTGGCGGCGATGGGTGCGTTCGACTCGTCGACGACGCTCACCTCGAGCGTTCCCGCCGGAGCGAGGTCGTGCTCGTTGTACGCGACCCCGGTGCCGTCGACGGGAACGTTCAACGTGAGCCCCGCGGGCGCCGGGTATCCGTCGGCGTTCACGACCAAGCTGTACACACCGGCGGGAACGGTGCCGATGTAATGACCGTCCGCGTCGGTCTCGAGACCGGCGACCACCTTCACCGACTGGAAGAGATCGCCGAGGAGCGTCACCACGCTCACGCGCGCGCCGGCCACGGGCTGGGCGCCGGCGCGCACGAATCCTTCGACGGTGCCGAACGGGATGCCGAGCTGGCGATCGCGAACCGAGGAGACCGGCGTCGTGTCGCCGTTTCCGATCACGAACCGACGCGAATAGCTGTTGGTGCCGCCGGCAGGGACCACGAAGTGCGGCGTCGCGCCGAAGATCAGATCGAAGATGCTCGCATCGTGCAGGAAGATGTTGAGGCCGCTGTTGGAGACCGCGTCGTTGCCGCCCTGCGCGTCCGGGATGTAGCCGTAGGAGACGCCCGCCATCGTGGGACCGCTCGCGACCCACGCCATGTAGTCGGCGTCGAAGCGCACCAGCATCCCCGATCCCGAGGTCCCGCCGTAGCCCAGGCCGGGGAAGAAGATCTCGCCCTCGCCGCCGCCGTTGACCCAGTCGCCGATGGGGATGCCGAGATCCGTCGCGCCGTCGTTCTTGATGGTGGTGGTGATGCGCACGAAGTTCTCGCCGGGGGCGAGCGAATACTCGGTGGCGATCTCGATCGGCAGGTCGTGGTCGTCGTACTGGGCGGGGAGCGAGAAGAGGCCGCCGCCCAAGAACACGATCAGCGAGCTCAGGTTCTGGGTGTCGAAGACATCGTCGACCCCTTCGAAGCGCACCACCGCGGGGCTGCCGTCGCTGCCATCGTTCACGACGGTGGCGCTGGTGTAGTTGGGCGTGGACTCGACGTTGATGAGCGGGGCGACCACCTCGAAGCTGTCGCGGTCGGGATCGCCGGGGCCGCGCTGGAGGTCGCCGTCGATGATGTTGCCGCCGTAGACGTGAGCGCCGTACGCCGAGCGCACCGAGCGACCGCCGCCATCGGTGGGCGTCACGTCCTCGATCACCACGCGGATCAGGTCGTTGTAGAGGACGTAGTCACCGACGCACCCGCGCGCCTGCGGACCACCCACGAGCAGGCCCGCCGTGGCGGGCGCCGTCCGGGTGGCCATGGCGTGCCCCTGGGCGACCGAGAACTCGGCCACGTCCTTGGCGGTGGCGCTGCCGGCGCCGATCGAGACCACCAGCCGATTGCGGCCCGTGCTGGCGGCGCCAGGGCCGACGGGAAGCGCCGCGGTGGCGCCGCTCGCGGTCACCGTGAACGCCGCCGTCACGTCGCTGCCATTCAGGACGGCCTGGAAGCTCGTCGCCGTCGTGCCCGGCTGGAACGACACCTGCACCGGTACGGTGGGCGTCACCACCACTTCTTCCTCGAAGGGAGCGAGGACCGCGATCGGCGGCGTCGTGTTGCACGCCGCAACCAACGCCGCGAAGCAAATGAAGACGATCGAGACGCGCGCCCGCTGCCGCATCGTGGTGCCCCTCGCCGGACGAACCGCTCCGGCATCCGATCCACATCGATTGTGAACGAGTCGCCACGCCCCCGTGACGGACGAAAAACGCTACCACCGCCGCGCGCACGCGAGCAATGATTCTTCGCGACGTCTCTTCGTGATTCTTTGCAGATCGTTGTAGATCGTTGCAGATCGTCGCAGCTCGTCGCGATCGGCGTGTTGCGGCTGAGGCAACGTGACGCGCATGGGAAGCGGACTCCGAACGATGATCGATCGGCGACGGAGGGTGCGTTGGCTCGCCTGGATCGGTGGGGTGATCGTTGTCGTGGCGATCGTTGCCGGCATGCGCAATCGCTCGTCGTCTGTCGCCGCGCGCCGGGAGCGGAGGCCTACGCGAATCGCGCTCGGCCCGACCCCGTCGGACGCGTCCGGATCCATCGAAGCCGCTACCTCGTCGAAGCGACGCTCCGGCGGCGAGCAGCCGATCGGCGCCGAGACACCCAGGGCATTCAGCGAGATCTTCTTGCGCGCCCAGCCAGGCCTCGGGTCGACCGTGCGTGGGCGGGTGCGATTTGTCGGCGGGGCACCGCCGTGGCCGCCTGTGAAGATCGACCTTCAGGGCAACGGGATGGCGATCGCCAACGCGGTGCTCGTCGACGACGAGCGATTCGAGTTCGCGGACGTCGTCTCCGACGTGCCACTCACGATCGACATCACCGCCTACGGTCGACGCTGGTGGCACCGGAGCTTTCTGCTGGGGCGCGGCGAACTCGAGGAGATCGACGCGCAGTTGGTGCCCACGGAGCCTGAGCCGCCGGTGGCTCTCGATGGCTCCGTGAGCGATTCGCGCGGTCACCCAGTCGCGGCGGCGCGCGTCTCGATTGCGGATGGTGGCGCCACCGAGACGAACTTGGCGGGCCGATTCTCGCTCGTTCGAGAGCAGCGCCAATGCTCGCTCAGCGTCGCGCATGCGGACCACCCGACGGCTCAGATATGGGTTTGCCCGCCCGCGCAGCAGGATGTGCGGATCTCGATCACGCTCGCGGACAGTCACGCCATCGAGATCGAGGTCGTGGACGAAACGGGCGCGCCAATGCCGAGTCTCGACGTGAGTTGCACCGCGCGCACCGCTGATGTGCGTGGCGGAGAAGTCGACGCGGCTGGCACGACCGGCGAGGATGGCCGCGTCGTCCTCACGCGTCTGGTCGCCGATCGCTGGACTTGCCGAGCGTATCGGCCCGGTTACGACGGGCCCACGCCGCAATCGGTTTGGATCGACGCCGACCACCCTGTCGGGCGCGTCCAGCTTCACCTGGCTCGATGGCGGCCGGTCGCAGGTGGTGAGTCGATCCGGGGCAGGGTAGTCGCGGACGACGGTGAATCCCTGACCGGAGTCCGCGTCACCGCCGAGGCGGGTGGCCACTGGGCCCAGGTGGAGGCCCTCGACGCCACGGGGCGCTTCGACATTCCGCGTCTGCCGGCCGGTGCATACACCGTCACCGCGCGCGCCGATGACCACACATCCACCACGATCCCCAATGTTTTCACCGGCACGACGGAGCTCGCCATCCCGGTGTACCCACCTGGCAGACTGCGATTGCAGGTCGTCGACGCCGATACGGGTGATCCCATCCCTGGAGCGAGCGTCGATGGCTATGGGTACACCGATCGCGGCGGCCGATTCCTTTTCGAGTGGCTGCCGCGTGAGCCCGTGAAGCTGCACATCTGGGCAGCGGGGTACGCGGAGAGCTTCGCGGGGCCGTTCCAAGGCGAGCCTGGCGCGACGGTCGACGGTGGGGTCGTGCGTCTGAGGCGCGGTGGCGTCGTGCGGGGACGTGTCCTGGACCCAGACGGTCGTCCCCGCGGTGGTCTGTGGGTCTGGGCGTGCCCCGGGAATGTGTCCTTCTACCTGTGCGAACAGCTGATTCACCAGAAGACGTTGACGCGCAAGACAGGCGAGTTCGTGATCACCGGTCTCACCACCCGGCGCTGGCATATTCGCTCATTCGACGACGACGCCGGCCTTCGTGTCGGAGAACTCGTCGATGTAATCGACGGCCGGCAAGCCGAAGCACTGGAGCTCATCCTCGGCCGTTCCGAATGGACGTTCCAGAACCACGAGGACGGCGTGGAATCCGACGGTCACGGCAAGATCGGTGAATTCCGATCCGAGTGGTTCGAGACGGCGGAATGACGGGAGCGCTGTGTCGCTCGTGGATGGGTCATCGAGAATCCTCGGCGCTCCAACCGAGCTTCTCGATGCGCCCACATTGGAGCGCGCACGATTCCTCCACCGCAAATCTCGGCGGAGACACTGCCGCGCGACGTCGACCGTCTCGGAACCGAACGGAATGTCCGAGAAGTGAACCGTGGGCGATCCGCACGACGGCGCCGCTTACCTAGCCCGTTGCCCCGTGATTTGTTGTGAGAGTCGCCGACCAGCGCTACCAAGGCCCGCGGCATCGGGTCTGCAAAGCCTGGTTCGCGGCGTGCCGGCTGACGTCTCCCGAGCCTCACGACCGTTGGTTGCGGGACACCGTACGAAATGCGGGAGCGCATGAAGTTGCGTCGACGCCGGCCCGAGCGCAGCCGCGTGTAGAAGGTGACGCCGGAGCTCGATCGAGCTCCACTTCTGATGGGAGATGCCGATGGGAATCGAATGGTCGCAGCTGCCGCTCGTTCTGGCGGGCCCGATCGTACGGCGTGTGGAGCCGACCCAGGTATCCGTGTGGGTTGCGCTGCAAGAGCGCGCCGAGGTGACGCTCGATGTCTTCGCCGCGTCGCCCGGCGTGGGAAGCCTGCGGGCGAGTGGGCGGCGTCATACGGTCGAGCTTGCGCCGCGGCTCCATGTCGTTCTCGTGACTGCGCGTCCGCCCGAAGGCGGCGCACCGCTCGAGTGGGCCGGTTGCTTTCTCTACGACCTCCGGATCCGAACCGCTGCGGGTACGCAGCGCCTTCAGGACGACGGCGTCCTGACGGTTGGGCCCGAAGGAGATCCATTGCGCCGAGTGGTGCTCCAGGGCATGCCCATGCCGAGCTTCGTGCTTCCGGGAGCGTCCGCGGAATCGCTTCGGTTCGTTCACGGCTCGTGCCGAAAACCTCACGGCGCCGGCGTCGATGCGCTGCGGACGCTCTCCGATGTCCTCGATGGTTCCACTGCGGACCCGTCCTCGCGGCCGGCGGCGTTGTTCATGACCGGCGATCAGATCTATGCAGACGATGTGCACCAGGCGCTGCGCGACGAGATCATCCTGCTCGCGGACTCCCTTGGTGGCGGAGCGGACCCGGAGCGATCGGCACTCCATGCTTCCGTTGGCGAAGCTTTCGAGCCGGGCCATCGCCGTGGCCAGTTTCTCCGCGACCATGCCGGTATCACGAGCAGCGAGGCGAAAGGGCATCTCGTCACGCTGCGCGAGTTCTACGCGATGTACCTGACGGTGTGGTCGGATGTGTTCTGGCCCGGCGTAGACGGGACTCACGACGAGCTCCGACCGTTCCGGCGGCGGCTCGGCGAGGTCAGGCGAGCCCTCGCCAACATCGCCACCTACACGGTTTTCGACGACCACGAAGTCACCGACGATTGGTACCTCACGCGCGCCTGGGTGGAGCGCGTCACCGCGACCGACCTCGGCCGCCGAATCATCAGGAACGCTCTGGTCTCGTACGCGTTGTTTCAGCATTGGGGCACGGATCCCGCGGCCTTCGAGGACGAGCAGCCGGGCGGCGCCTTGCTCCGCGCCGTGAGCGCGTGGGATCCGAACGATTCGGCCCGCAGCGAGCTAGTCGAGGGCGCGATCTTCGTTCCGAAGGGAGTCGTCACGCCGAACTCGAGCCCGTCCGGCGCACTCAAGTGGCATTGGAGTCTCGACTGGCCCGAGGTGTCGGTTGTGGGTCTGGACACGCGCACGCGTCGTGGGTTTCGCGGGAAGTTCGCGCGGCCAGCGCTCATGAACGACGCCGCGCTCGATGAGGTTCTCGGGCCGCTCTCGGGTCCAGCCCCCAATTCCACGAAGCGAGTGTCTGTGGTGATCTCGGCTGCACCGGTGCTGGGGTTGCGCTTCATCGAAGTGGCACAAGATCTGGCGGCGCAGCTACTGAGCGCCAGGACGGTCGATGCCGAGTCGTGGAGCCTCGATGCCGACGCGTTCGCCGGCCTCCTGGGTCGGCTCGCTCGTCGCCGCCGAGTGATCGTGCTGTCGGGAGACGTGCACTTCGCGTTCGCGGCGGTAGCGCGTCCGCAGGGAGCGAGCGCGGACTCGCCAGTCGTCGTCAATTTCACGGCGAGCGGATTTCAGAATCAGAGCTTCGGCGCGGTCGGCTCGCTCGTGCTCCGCCTCGCGGCGGCGCGGCGAGCCACGCATGGAGCGAGTGGGCTGCCAACGGCGAACGCGCTGGAGACGAGCAGGGAGCTGGCGATCGATGGCGGTTTTCGCGAGGAGCTGGTCCCGGCCGCAACCGACGGCGGCGAGCCCGGTGACTGGGAGGGCGTCGTCGGCAGCGCGAACATCGCCGAGGTCTTGCTCCATGGCGATGATCTGCTGCAACGGCTGTTCTGGCGCGATGGAGACGGCGCAGCGCGAGTCACGATTCACCGTGTGGCGGGATTCCTCACCTGACAGGCACGCGGATGCCGTGATCCGCTCGCGCTCCCAGAAGCAGCGCTGTTTCGCGGTGACATGTTCGCGTGGCCACCACGCGGATGGCGCCCAGCCAGTGGTCGCCTGGCTCGCATCGCCGAACTCGTGTGAAAGGGCAGTCAGGGGGCACGTCGCGGGAGCCTATCGGAGCGCCGCAGCGATCGAGCACACGCCTCAGGACATCGCGGCAAGCACGACGATGGTCCCGGCAAGAAGCACGTTCACCGGGAGGACGAGCACGTCGATGATGGGGGATGCGATCAGCCAGCCCCATCGTTCGGGAGAACTGTAAGGGGTCTCGTTGGGTAGCTCGGCGGCGGCGAGCTCATCGCCGTGACCATCGAGCGCCACGATCGCGGTTCGCCTCGGCTCGAACTCGCGAACGCGCGCGCGGAGAATCACGAGCCCCTCGGCATTCTCCGTCCGGTGGGTCTCCGGCGTCGCGAAACGCAGGTGCAGCGTGCAGGTTTGAAGCTCGACAGCCTGCGCTGGTGGAAGTCGCTCGGGGCGGTCCGCTCCGCGCTCGAGTGCGATTGCGGTGGAGATCGGGACAGGTACGGCGAACTGGCCTCGACGGGTGACCACGTACCCGGGCACCCAGAGCATGGCGTCGAAGGCGGGTGGGCGCCGGTAGGCCGCCGTCCACTCGATGATCGGACTCTGGCCCGCTGTCGATTGCGACACCGCGATGCCGCATACCGGATTGGAGCTGGCTAGCTCGTGCGCGAGCGCGAATCGTCGTGCCGCAGGGCGGTGGTTGCGCGAGTGCAAGACACGTGATTTTTCCGGATGAGCTGGCGTCGCGCGGTGAACCCCCTGGCAGAGGGGTTCCGGGGCGGCGATGGGGTGACCGCTTGCGTGGGGCGACTCAAGGCGAGACATCGTGACCGATCGCGCGTCTCGACGGTAGTCTCGGTGCGCGCGGTGCTCGGGAAGCTACGCCGTCAGGACAGGCGCGCGTGATCCGGTGTACGTTCTGGCGTTCGACCTGCGCGAGTGGACGAGGCGGCGCGGGCCGAGGGGCTGATCCCGATCGCGTCGTGAGCGCGCTGGCGCAGGTTCGTCGAGGAGGATCATGAGCAAGGTCGTCGTGTTGGGCGGATGCGGCGCGGTGGGCAACGTGGCGGTCAAGACGCTGGCGATGCGGACGCGTTCACGCAGGTGGTGATCGGCGACGTGAACGAGGCGCGCGCTCGCGAGATCCAGGCGCAGGTCGGCAACGGCAAGGTGAGCTTCGCCACCGTGGATGCGGGCGACCAGGCGAGTGCTCGAAGCTGATCGCCGACGCGGACTACGTCCTCAACTGCGTAGGCCTTCTACAAGACCGGCGGGCAATTGCTCGCGGCGGTGCTCGCGGCGAAGAAGCCCTACGTCGACATCTCGACGACGACGTCGACGTGACGCTCGACATCCTCCGTCGGCGACAGGGCCAAGCGCGCGGGGTCACGGCGGTGATCGGCATGGGGGCGTCGCCTGGCGCCGCGAGCCTGGCCAGCAGTACATCGCCGACAATCAGCTCGACGAGACGGACTCAGTCGACATCTATCCTGCCATGGCGGCGAGCCGATCGAGGAGCCCGGCGTCATCGGGCACCGCTTCCACTGCATGAGCATCGACATCCCGATGTTCCTCGACGGCAAGCTCACCTGCGGCAAGTACTTCGGCCCGACGGGATCGCGCTGCGCGAGACTTCGATTTCCCGAATCTGGGCCCGGTTCCGGTGTTTCCGTATCCGCATCCCGAGCAGGTGACGCTGCCGCGCTTCCCTGAAGGTGCGCCAGGTGACCAACAAGGGCTGGTGATCCCGATCGAGTACTACAACCTCACCGGCGAGATGTGTCGGCTCGGAGCTTTCCAGCCGCGAGCCGATCGACGTCAACGGCCAGCGCGTCACGCCCTACGATTTCGCGGTCGCGTGCTGATCGCGACGCGAGCGCATTCTCCGCGAGACCCGCTTCGGTACGCGCGGGTGCGCCTGACGGTGGTGGTGAAGGGGCGGAAGTCCAGGCCGATCGAGGTGCGCGTGCACATCTTCTCGGGGTCGAGCGCGCTGGGCGAGGCACGGGCGTCCCGGCGGCGATCGGCGTCATGTTGCTGGCCGACGGCAAGGTCACCACTCATGGCGTGAAGCCGCCGGAGGGCTGCATCGACCCCAACGATTTCCTCGCGGTCGCGATGCCGGTGATGATGGCGCGCGCTGGCGGCAAGGCTGAAGCGCGAGGCGTCGATCGTGTTCGAGACCATCCGGGCCGACAGCTCGGTCTCGAAGATGGAGCTCTGACCGCGCGTGCGACCGTGACCGCGAGGCTCGTTTGACGCCAGCCATCCCGAGCAACGACGCCGCCGAGGCGCGCGACGATCGCTGCGTCCTCGCGATCGACCACGGCACCTCGGGCATCAAGGCCGCACTGGTCTCGGCCCGCGGCGAGATTCTCGACTTCCGACTACGAATCGACCCCGATCCACTTTCTCCCCGGGGTGGGGCCGAGCAAGACCCGGAGGATTGGTGGCGAGCGTTGGTGACCGCGGCGCGGCGGCTCGTCGCGCGGCGCTCGATCGCCCGACCGGATCGGTGCCGTGTGCGTGTCGAGCACGTTCTCGAGGGCACCGTGGCGGTCGACGCCGATGGCAAGCACCTCATGCCGAGGCGCTGACCTGGATGGACTCACGCGGCGCGCGTCGTGCGGCAGGTCGTCGGCGGCTTTCCGAGCGTCACCGGCTACAACGTCCCGCGTGCCATCCGCTGGATCCGCAAGACGGCCGGAGCGCCGGCGCTCTCGGGCAAGGACGACGCCGCGCATGCGCTGCTGGTCAAGAACGAGTATCCGGAGATCTACGCCAAGACACGCTGGCTACACCGCGGCAAGGACTACCTGAACGCTCGGCTCACGGGCGTCATGGCGTCGTCGCCCATGATGCACCTCTTCTGGGTCACGGACGCGCGCGATCCAGCGAGGATCGTGTACGACGATCGGCTCATCGGGCTGCTCGGGATCGATCGCGACAAGCTGCCGCCGCTCATCCCCGCGACGCAGGTGGTGGGGCTCGTGTTGCCGGAGGTCGCCGACACGCTGGGTCTCGCGCGCTCGACGCCGGTGGTGAGCGGATCCGCCGATCATCAATGCGCGCTCATCGGCTCAGGCGCGGTGCGTGACTTCGAGGGCCACCTCTACATCGGCACGTCGTCCTGGATCGAGTGCGCGGTGCCGAACAGAAGACCGACGTGATCCACTCGATCGCGTCGTTTCCCGCGGCCATTCCGGCAAGTATCAATGCTTGAACGAGCAGGACCTGGCCGGTGGGGCGCTTTGCGTTCCTGGCCGAGAACATCCTGTTCCGGCGCAGCCACGCTCACGGGCATCCCCACGCCGAGCGATCCCTACGCGCTGGTGAACGAGATCGCCAGCACGGTGCCAGCGGGCAGTCACCAGGTCATCTTCACGCCCTGGCTCAACGGCGAGCGCACGCGGTCGACGACATCCACGTGCGCGGCAGCTTCCACAACCTCTCGACCACCACGACGCTCGAGGACATGGTGCGCGCGGTGCTCGAGGGTGTCGCGTACAACACGCGCTGGGCCTCGGCTACGTCGAGAAGTTCGTGGGGCGACCGCTACAGCCGTTGCAGTTGATCGGCGGCGGCGCCATGTCGCCGCCCTGTGGTGCCAGATCTTCGCGGACGTGCTCGATCGCGAGATCCCCTGGTAGCGAGATCCGCGCCAGGCGAATACCCGGGGCGCGGCATTCCTCGCTTCGATCGGGCTCGGCTGGATCCGCTTCGAAGACACATCCCCGGGCTGGTACCTTCGACGCGACGATTTCCGACGAATCCGCCACCCGTGCGCTCTACGACGAGCTCTTCGACGTCTTCGTGCGCGGTTCTATGGCCGCACCCGCCCGCTCTACCACCGGCTGAATCGAACTGAATCGGTGTCGACGTCGGACGACCGCTCGCGTCACGCGCGCCCGCGCGGCTTCCGCGACTCGCGTGGGTGGATGTCGTCAAGGGCTCTCCATCCTGGATCTGTGCTTCATCTGGTTCTGGAGGGCGCGGCGCACGGGCGCCGTCGATCCGCTCGCGGCCGGTTACCTGGGGCAGCTCGGTGCTTCGTGCGCGGATGCGGCGGGTGTCTTCAGGCTCGCGCGAGTCGCGTGCTGGGGGCGCGGCCTGCTCGCGGTACTCGTATTGCTCGGCTTCCACGCCGTGGGCGTGGTCTTGGTGGTGGCGGGATTCGGTCTCGCGCGAGGCGCTCAGCGACGAAGCCCTGGGCCACCAGGCGGGCTGGGCTGGTGGTATCGCCGGCGGCTGCTTCGGCTCTTTCCTTCTATTGGGTCGCGCACGCGGCTCGACGGCAGCGGCGTTCGCGCGCCCGCACGAAGCGATCGATCTGCGCTTGCTCGTGAGCCTCACGGGGCTGCGCATCTGGCCCATCGAGACCATCCACCACTACCTCAATCCGGCGTGGTGGTACCTGACGCTCTTGATCGAGCTCTATCTGGTCTTTCCCGCGCTGTGGTGGCTGGCGCGGCGGCTCAGTCCCACCGGGCTGGTCGTGTTCGGCGTGCTCGGCACCGCCGCGGTGCGCGCGGCGCGCTCTTCGCCGGCTGGGCGATCAGCGGCCACTGGGCAGAGGTGCGCTCTTCGCGGGGCGGATGGCGGAGTTCACGTTCGGCATTGGCGCTCGGGATCGCCACCGTCGGGACGGGCTGGCGGTCGAGGCGCGCCTCTTCCGTTGGCCGGTGGTGGTCGCCGGGATTGCTCGCCCACCAGGTCGGGATCGTGAGCTATCGATCGACGGCCGGCTATTGCTTCACCAACGCGCTGGTGGGAATCGGGCTCTTCGTCGTGCGGTGAACCTGGCGCGATGGCTCGGCCTCGTCGCTCGACGATGCTTCGCGTTCCTCGGCAGTACTCGTACGGGATCTATCTCTTGCACCTGCCGTTCGTGATGTACGCGGGTGGGCGGATGCGCGCGCTTCCGACCGGTACGTTCGTGCTCGCGGCGAGTGGCGTGGTCGCGCTGGTGGTGGCGGGATCGGTCGCGGTCGAGCACGCGGTCGAGCGTTCGACCGATCGATGGCTCGGTGGAGTCGCGAGCGCCGTGGACGCTCGAATTGACTTCGGGCTTGGACCTACCTTGGCGAGCCACGTCGCGATCAGCCGCGACGCGGGCCGAGGGGAGGAGCGATCATGATCGTAGTGCGACGGTCCGACGAGCGTGGGCGCGCCAACTTCCGGTTGGCTCGACAGCCGCCGCCACGTTCTCGTTCGGCAGGTATCACGATCCGCAGCACATGGGTTTTCGCGCGCTGCGCGTCATCAACCAAGACGTGGTGAGCCCGGGCAAGGGATTCGGCACCCACGGCCACCGCGACATGGAGATCGTGTCGTATTACGTGCTCGAGGGCGAGCTCGAGCACAAGGACAACTTGGGGAACGGGTCCGTACTGGTGCCCGGCGACGTGCAACGGGCTGAGCGCGAGGCACGAGGTGTCTTGCACGAGCAGTTCAATCCGTCACGCACCGAGCCCGTGCGGTTTCTGCAGATCTGGATTCTCCCCGAGCGCGACGGGCTGACCCCGGGCTACGAGCAGAGGGCTTTGCGCGCCCGCGGAACGGCAAGGCCGCCTTCGGCTGGTGGGCGATCGTCACGGCACCGACGGCGCCATCACGGTCCACCAGGACGTGCGGCTCTACGCCGGCTTGCTCGCTGCAGGGACGACGGTGACGCACGCGCAGGCGCCCGGGCGCCACAGCGTGGGTGCAGATCGCGCGGGGCCGTCGAGCTCGACGGCGAGCACCTCGACGCGGGAGACGGTGCGGCGGTGAGCAAGGCGACGCAGCTGGTGCTCACGGCCGCGAGCGACGCCGAGCTGCTCGTCTTCGTCTGGCCTGAGGCGCGCCAGGCGGCTGCGGCGCGGCCGTCGTTGGCGGCGCGCACGGCCACGGGCCCGAACTTGGCGGGGACCTTGGCCATCGAGCCCTGGTAGATCTCGGCGAGCATCTTCATGTCGGCGTCGATGTCGCCGCTCGGCGTGGCGGCAGCACCGTGCCGATCTTGCGGCCGTAGTCGAGGACCGATGGCACGATCGGAACGCCAGCAGGCGCGATGTAATGAAGCCGCTCTTCCAGTAGTCGATCCGCTTGCTTGCGGACCCTCGGGGGGCACGGCGAGCACCAGCTCGTCGGTCTTGGCGAAGGCCTCGCCATCTGATCCACCATGTTCTGGGGCGAGCGCCGATTGATCCGGCAGCGCTCCGAGCTTGCGGAGGAGACCAGCCGAACGCACCCCTTCACGATCGTGTCCTTCACCATCCAGCTCAGCTTCATGTCGAGGACGAACGACATGGCCAGCATGAAGAACGCGTCCCAGTTCGAGGTATGGAGCGCGCAGATGAGCACGTATTTTCTCGACCGGCGGACGGCGTCCGGCGACGCGGAAGCCGAAGGCCCGCGGCCAGAGTCGCCCGATGTTGCGCGCGATGGGGCCATGCGCTTGGCGGTGTGGGGGTGGTTCTGGCCGGATGGGATGGACAGTCATGTCACCGCCTTGGATGGGGGCTCATCGGGACCGTGACTCACGATTGCTCTCGATTGTCAGCGTTCTGTCAGCGCCCGGGCACGATTCACCAGTACCTGCGCGGACGGCACCGCCCCGAGCACCGCCCCGACACCCTCGGCGACCCGCCGCCGGGTTTTCGGGATGCGCGGGACTGCCAGAGGTGCCGCTGGCGCGGGGAACGCGCGGAAATCGACGGAGCTCGCGCCGTCTGGGACCCAGCGCCAGCCCGCGTCGCGGGCGCACGCTCGCCGAGTCTTGACAGCGGCGGTGATCGCCACGATCGTCTGCGCGCCCATGAGCGCGCGCTCGCACCGCCTCGGCGGCCTCGTCGTCCCGCGTGTCTCGTCGCGCTCGCGCTCGGCGCGGGTTGCGCACGCTGGCACGCGCTCTGGGCTGAGGGGACGAGGTGTGCGAGCTGAAACTTGAGGTCGAAGGCGGTCACGCCGAGCCCGCGCTTCTCGAGATCGTCGAAGCACCCCGGAAGAAGGCGTGGGAAGCCGCTCACGGCGGTCAGCTGGCCGCGCGGCCGTTCGTTCGCGCGCGCATGAACGGTTGGCCCTCCCAGCTCCACGTGGACGGCGCGACGTTGCCAGTCGTGACCAGGCGTTGCGCGACGGGCGGCGGCGGATACCTGGCGCGGCCTCGACGCACTCGATCGCGAGAACGGTCTGCCCGTGGACCACGTCCACCTGGACGGCGCGGCAGCGGGGCGCGGTTGGCGGCGTGGTCGGCGACTACGCCAACGTCACCAACGTGGGTCTTCGCATGCTCTCGATCGTGGCCGCGGAGGAGCTGGGGCTCGTCGACGAGCCCGGTGCCTCGAAGCGGCTCTCGCCTCTTCCACACCCTCGACGCCCTGGAGCGCGATCACGGGTTCTTCTTCAACTACTACGACACCACGTCGCTGGAGCGAACCAGCAATCTGCTCTCGTTCGTCGATTCGTCGTGGCTCATCGCCGGGCTGGTGGTGGTGCGGAACCGCCATCGGCGACCTGACGCTCGCGCCACCCGCGCTGATCGACGCGACGGACTACCCAGTTCTTCTACGATCGGAAGCTCGGGCGCATGACGCACGGCTACTTCGTTCAGCGCGCCCAGCGCTCGCGCTACTACGGCGTGCTCTGCGCGGGTCTCGTCTCGGCAGCCTCATCGCCATCGGCCGCGGCCGAGCCCCTGCGGAGCACTGGTACCGGATGATCCGCACGCTTCCACGAGAGCTGCGGCTGGCAGTCGCAGCCGCCGCGCGGCGCCGCGAGAAGACCGACGTCGACACCGCTACTTCGGCGGTTGGTACGAGTGGGGCGGCGTGCGGTACGTGCCCTCGTGGGGCGGCAGCATGTTCGAGGCGCTCATGCCGACGCTGGTCGTGGATTGAGCCACGGCTCTTCCCGGCGAGCCTGGGCGCCAACGACGCCGCGCACGTCGAGGTGCAGCGACGCTTCGCCTCCGAGCAGCTCGGCTATCCGGTCTGGGGGATGTCGCCGAGCAGCAAGCCCGGCACGTTGCGGAGGCGCAGCGAGTACGGCGTGAAGCCCCTCGGCGCGATCGGCTACGGCGTGGGCGCGGTGACTACGGCGGCGCTCGCGGTGGCGGTCGACCCCGAGCGCGCGCTCACGAACCTGCAAGCGCTGGCCGCGCACTACCCGGTCTACGAGTGGGGTTCTTCGACGCGGTCGATCCCACCACCGGCGCGGTCGCGACCACCTACCTCACGCTCGACCAAGCGATGATCTTCGTGGCTCTCATGAACGCCTCGCCGATCCGCGCATCCAGCGGCTCTTCGAATCCGATCCGATCGTGGCGGGAGCTGCCCACGATCGCCGCCGGCACCGCTTCTTCGACTGGAGTCGCACGCAGGAGCGCAGTGGCCACGCTCGGCGCTCAAGAGCACCTCGACAAGACGTATTCCACGGGACGCCAGGCGCTCGTGGACGTCTGCCTCACCGTCGCGGACGGTGAGCTCTTGTGGTCGGGCCCTCGGGCTGCGGCGAGTCGACGGCGCTCCGGGTGATCGCGGGCCTCGAGACGGCGACGGGCGGGCACGTGCGGATCGACGACCGGATCGTCGACCGCGAGTCGCCGCAGGCTACCAACGTGGCGATGGTGTTCCAGGACTACGCGCTCTACCCGCGCGGCCGCGCGGGAACCTCGGCTTTCCGCTGCAGATGCGGCGCATGCCGAGGACGAGATCGGCAGGCGCGTGAGCGCGATCGCGCGCGCTCGAGATCGAGCCGTGACCAGGCGGCTGCCCAAGCAGCTCTCCGGTGAGCGGCAGCGGACGGCGATGGGGCGCGCTGGTGCGTGAGCCATCGGTGTCGCTCCTCGACGAGCCACTCTCCAACCTGGATGCGCGACTGCGCGTGCAAGTGCGCGCCGAGATCAAGTCACTCCAGCGTCGCATGCGCACCACGATGGTCTACGTCACCCACGATCAGGTGGAGGCGATGACGCTCGGCGATCGGGTGGCCGTGCTGGAGCGGGGGCGGTTGCAGCAGGTGGCCACTCCGCGCGAGCTCTACGCGGCGCCGGCGAATGCGTTCGTCGCCGGTTTCATCGGCAACCCGCCCATGAACCTGTTCGCGACTACGCTCGAGGCGAGCGCGGATGGGCTCGCGATCGTGCTCGGCGGCGAGCGATTGCGTCTGCCGCCGCCGCTCGCAGGGGACGAGGCGCTGCGGGCGGCGCTGGGCGCGAGCGTGATCGCCGGCATTCGGCCGGAGGACGTGCGCGTGACGGAGGGCGAGGGCCTGGCGGCGACGGTCGAGCACGTCGAGAATCTCGGGCACGAGACCTTGGTCACGCGACGCTGGTGGCGGCGAACGGCTCTGCCCAGGGCTGCGCCTGATCGCGGCACGCTCCGGGCATGCGCGCGACCTCGTCGCGGGCGCGTCTGCGCGGCTCGCGCTCGATTCGTCGCGGATCCATCTCTTCGCACGCGACGGCGGCGCGCATCGCGCACATCGCGCGCCTCACGAGCTGAGCGCGCTCGGCAAGTCGCGAGGCGTCTTGCCGCTCGAGGGCCCGGGCGCCACGCTCGCGACGCGAGACGTGGGGCCGCCAGTGCGCATCGAAACGCGGGAAACGGCTGGCGTGCGCGGGCGCGTCGGTCCGGCGTTCACCGGCTGCCCGCCGGATCTCGGACGGCGGCGGCTCGCCACGCGGATCGGCAACACGAGCGGCAACGTGCGCGTGGCGTCGGTTTCGACAGCCCCAGGCGTTGGTCCCGCTGTCCCACCGGTGTCGGGGAAGACGGCATGGCGATCGGAGGACCGGCGCTCGAGGGCCCGTGGGCGGCGTCGAAGGGCGCGACGCGCTGCCCGGGCGTGGCGCGCGAATCGACGAGCTCGCCGCAGGCCTCGTGCTCTCCTCGGTGGCTCCGTGAGCCTCGCCGGCGGCGCTCGCGTCGAAGCGCTGCGGCTACTGGCACGCCGGCTGCTCGCTGGCGCGGCCGTGGCTCGATCGGCCCATCGGCCGGTTCGTGGACGCCTGCTTCGGCCTCGAGGGGTCTGCTGGCGACTCCCATCTGCGTGCAGCTCGTGATCTCGTACTGGGGCACGCTCGCCGGTGTGCTGTTCGCGGCGGCGGCGATCGGCGCGATCCGACGCGGCCGGCGGCGCTGGTGGCGCTGGGTTCGTATGGGGTCTTGGCGCTCTACGCGGTGCCGGCGTACTCGCCGATCTTGCAGGCACCGCGTCGCAGCGGAAGGCTCGCGGTCGAGACGCTCTCGTCGCGCCGCGGCGCCCACGGCATCGCGCTGGGCGACGACGGCACGGTGATCGTCACCCATGGTCATACGCCCCCACGAGGCCCGCGGCCTGGCGGGTCATCCGCCCCGACGGTCGCTCGTTCTTCACGCCGACGGCGAGCTCGCACGTGATCGCTGCGACCGGGCTGCCCGGCGGCGCGGCGATCGCACACGAGTGGGAAGAGATCGACGAATCGGTGAGCAGGAGTCCAGTCGCGCACCTACATCCTCGACCCCGGCGACGAGCACGTGGAGCGTGCGCGACGAGCAGGCCGCCGTATTACCGGTCGTTCCACTTTCCGGGGCTCGGGCTCTTCCTGCATCCAACTTCGCCCGCGCCACGAGCACGACAAGGGGATCGAGCAGACGACCCCGGAGCGGTTCCTGGCGGGTGAGCCGCCGCTGCCAACAGCGCGTGCCGATCGAGGGGCTCGGGCTGGCGCGGCACCCGACGCGTCCGGTGATCTACGGCCGCGGCGAGGCTTCGTCGCGTTCGATCATCGAGCTCGACGTGCGTTACGGCACGTTGCGCTACGGCGACGGCATCCACATCTGGCATTGGGGGATCGCGACGGCCGGCCCCCTCGGGCAGGTGTGCTCACGAACTCCTTCGCCAATCAGCTCTTCTCGATCGACGATCGGACGCTCGAAGGTGAAGGCGGTGACGCCGATTCTCCGGATGCCGCGGCCGGTGACCTATCTGCCGACCGCCGGGCTCGCGGCCGTCGGCGCCTACATGAGCCGGCGCATCTCGTTCCTGGCCGAACCCGGACGCCACGTGGACCAGGTCGCGACGTTGCCCACCTGTCAGAAGGTGCACGCGCTGATCTTCGACGAGCCGAGCGCCTACCTCTATTTCTGGCTTCTGCAGCGCCTATCGGGTTCGGATTCCGCCCGGTCGGTGGTGAGAACCTGGAGGCGCGCGAAGCGGCGTCGCACGCGCCGGGCTGGTCGTCCCGGGCGCGTGGCGGCGTGGGCGTGACTCGCTGCGCCGCCGCGCGGCGTGCAGGGGCTGGAAAGCGTGTCGCGCTCGTCGGTCAGGTCCACATCGGTCCAACGCGCGACGCCTTCATCTAGAATCCGAGCGCCGCGCGGCGGTCGAGCTGGGAAGGGCGGCTGCGCCGGAGTGGTCGCGGGGATCTTCGTCGTGGTCGCGACGACAGGTGTGGGCGCTTCTCTCGTTCGCGAGCCGCCGCCGTGGGTGCAGTTGGCGTTCAGCTCGCCCACGGCGCCCTGGGCGTGGCGCTGTTGCCGACAGGTGGAATGCTGCACGTCCTCGTCCACGTGGTGGAGGTCTTCGGCCCCAGCGTTCACGCAGCGCGCGCAGGCTGCCGTGAAGTTCGCCGGTCGGCCTGGTGCTGATCGTGGAGCTGTTCGCTTATCCTGGCGAGGCCGGCATCATCACCGCCGAGCAGCGCGCCGCCGCGAACTTGCAATCGGGTGATCGCGCTGCTCCTCGGCACGGCGATCGTGCTCGCCGTTCGCCGCTGCGGCGTAGGGTGAGAGCGTCGACGGCGACAGGACTCTTGCTGGTGGCGCTCGGGGTGATGGCTGGCCCTGGCGAGGCCTCCTCACGGTCGGCGGCATCGCGGCCAACGGGCTCTGGTACATCCACGTCATCGGCGGGGTTGGTGCTCGCGCTGGTGGATTGCACGTCGCGCTGGGATGCGCCGCCGGCGCGTCAGGCGAGTCCGCCGGGCGTGTGTTCGCGTGGCGCGCGCCGCTCGTCCGCGTGGCCGCGCCGGTGGCGGCGCTGGCGCTCGCGCTCGTGGCCTCGTTCGTGCTGTCGGCAGTCGCGCGTGATCGAACAACTCGTCGCGGTCGACGCGCTGGTCAACGCGAGGAGGACTTCGCCGCCATCGTTCCGGACGCGTGTGACGGCTGCCACATCTCGGTCTCGGAGACGTGGCGCGTCTCGACATGCGTACGCGGCGCGGAATCCGCTCTTCACGGGCATGGTGCACGTCGCCTCGCCGCCCGCGCGCAGCGGTGCGGCGGTGGTCGAATGCCTGCAATGCCATGCGCCGCGCAGCCGATCATGCAGGTGGGAGTCCAGGCGGCGATCGCGAGCGGTACGCCGCCGGCGTGCATTGCGTGAGCTGTCATCGCAGGGTCGCGAGCGCGAGACGGTCCGCTGCCGATCGTCCACGCCGCTTTCCGGCGCGGGCCGCCGCTTCCTGAGCGAGCTCTCGGGTTCCTTTCCGCCTTCCTCGGGGGCACGTCGAGGTCCCGAGCGTGCTGGTCTCGAGCCGCATCGGACAGCGCGCCGCGAGTTCCGCGCGGCGCTGGCGGCGCCGGTGAGCTTGCCGTCCGTGTCATTTCCAGACGCTCGGCGAGGTGACCGGGGGCCCGTCTCGACGTGGTCAGGACCAATACGGGCTGGGAGAACGCGGCTGGTGCCCTCGACCGCGCGAGCTGCCAGCGCTGCCACATGCGCGCTTCTACGCGTTCGAGGGCTACGTGGTCCTCGACATCGATTCCTGGGCGGCAGCACCTACGTCGCTCGCATCGCCGGCGGCGAAGCGGCCGGAGCGGACGTGGTCGCCCACCTGAAGGGCAACCTGCCGATACCCGCACAGGGCGCGGTCTCGAGCCGCCCGCGGCGGCGCTGCGCCGGTGCGCCTGTCCGCCACGCTCGCGACCCGCCAGGGCCAGCCGATCGTGCGGATCGAGACGCGCGCCACCGAGCGGGTCGGTCATGCGTTCGCCGAGGGCCCGAACGATCTCACCCAGACCTGGCTCGCGATCCGCGTCCGCGCTGCCGATGGGCGCGAGCTCGTGAATCGCGGCTTCGACGGTCCCGAGGACGGCGTTCGACTGGGAAAGCGCCTGTGGGACGCCGAAGGCATGGCGATCACCGATCACCGCCTGTGGGCCGTGGCGCGCGTGGAGCGGCTGGGCGAGATCCCCGCGCGAAACGCACGCGTGGACGAGATCGTGCTGCCCGCCGCGGCGGCGAGCGGACCGCTGCGCGTCGAGCTCGCCTGGAACCATCGCCGCCACGATCCCGCGCTGCTGCGCGCAGTCAGCGGCGAGGAGCCGAGCGGAGTCCCGGTGGTGACGGTTGCGACGCTGGTCGGCGACCTCGCCGAAGGCGTGGTGCTCTCGTCCGCGCCACCGTGACCGTCGCGCGGATCAGCGGCAGGCGGCAGCCGCCTTGGCGAGCGATTCGCTGGCGTCGGCGAAGGTGAACGCCAGCGTCGCCTGCTGCGAGGCGATCGTCACCGTGACGGTCTTCGCCGCGGCTGCGTGCTTCAGGAAGGCCTTGCCGTCGGCAGGTTTGAGGCTGAAGAGGTACTCGTTCTCGACGCCGAACCAGCCCGCCGACGAGGTGTAGGACGCCTTCCACGGCTTGCCGTTCGGGGGCGTGATCTGAATGGCGATGGGCGCGGGTTTGCCGTCGGGTCCTTCGAAGACGCCGAACGGGAACAGGGCGTCGGAGCCGGCAGCCTCGGCGCCGCTTGCGAAGACCACGGCGAGCTGGATCTCGGGCTGGCGCGGGTCGTCGCAGAGCACGCGGATCTGGGCAGGCAGCTCACGCGCGGCCACGCGCACCGTTCCGGTCACACGGGTGTGGGCGTCGTCGCTGGCGCGCGCGGCGCCGGAGGCGCACGCCATTGCCAGCACCAGGGTGATCGCTGCACGGCCGCGCCGCCGGCCGGTCGTTGGATTGGGCATCGTTCGACACCTCCTCGTGCGTGCGAGCGTGTGCGCTCGCGCTCAACCGAGCGTCACCTGGACGCGATGTGGGGCGCCGTCGCGTGCGATGGGGATGCGCGCCGCACCGGCGACGACGTCGAGCGCTGCGCCGTCGAGCGCCACCGCCACCACCTGCGCCGCACGTCCCGTGGGGTTCGCCACCTCGATCGCGTAGCTCGTTCGCCCATCCGGCGCGCGCCAATCGATCGCGTATCCGGGCCAGGAGTCGGGGACGCGCGGCGCCAGCACCAGCGTGCAGCCGTTCTCGACGGTGAGCCCGAGGATCGATTCCAGCCCCACCCGCAGCATCCAGCCGGACGAGCCCGTGTACCAGGTCCAGCCGCCGCGACCGACGTGGGGCTCGACGCCGTAGATGTCCGCCACGACCACGTAGGGCTCCACCTGGTACACGTCCACGGCGGCGCGATCCCGTCCGTGATGGACGGGAGTGAGCTTGGTGAAGAGCTCGACGGCCCGCTCGCGGCGCCCCAGCTCGGCGAGGGCGCGCACCACCCACAGCGCGGCATGGGTGTACTGGCCGCCGTTCTCGCGGATCCCCGGTAGGTACCCCTTGATGTAGCCCGGCTCGCGCGCGGTCTTGTCGAAAGGAGGCGTGAGCAGGCGGATCATGCCGGGATCGTCGAGCACCAGCTCGCGTTCCACCGCGTCCAGCGCGGCCTCGGCGCGCTCGCGCGGGGCGACGCCCGAGATCACCGCCCACGCCTGGGCCAGCGCGTCGATGCGGCACTCGTCGTCGGCGGCCGAGCCGAGCGGCGTGCCGTCGTCGTAGTACGCGCGTCGGTACCAGGCACCGTCCCAGGTGTGTGCCTCGATGGCGCGGCGAAGCTCGTCCCGATAGGCGCGATATCGCGCCGCGCGCTCGCTCTCGCCGCGCGCCTCGGCGAGCGGCGCGAAGGCGTCGATGACGTGGACCAGGAAGAACGCCAGCCACACGCTCTCGCCACGACCCTCGCGGCCGACGCGATTCATGCCGTCGTTCCAGTCGCCGGTGCCCATGAGCGGCAGGCCGTGCGCGCCGCGGGTGAGCGAGCGATCGAGCACCCGGCAGC
>JAXLQJ010000079.1:0-25152 GCA_046331705.1 bacterium
CCAGCGCGTCGAGATCGATCGCCAGCTCGCGGGCGTACGCGGCACCGGCGTCGGGATGGATCGTGTCCGCGAGCGGCGGCGCGGCGCCGTCGCGTGCGATCAGGTGGGCGCGGGTGATCTCGTCGGGCACGAACGCCGCGGAGGTGGCGCCGCACTCGACCGCCTGATTGGTGACGGCGCAGCGTGCGTCGAGGGGAACGCCCCCAGCCGATCGATCGAGGATCTCGATGGCGAGGCCGAGCGCGCCGTCCTCGCCCAGCTCGCGCAACATGGCGAGCGCCACGTCCTTGCCCTCGATCGCGTCGTGGTGCGGCGTGCCGTGGAGCACCAGCCGAATCGACTCGGGCACCTCCAGGATCGCGTGCCCGGTGGCGAGGATCGCCAGGATGTCGGTGGTGCCGAAACCGGTGGCGAAGCACCCGAGCGCGCCGGCCATGAGCGTGTGGGAATCGGCTCCCACCACCACCTGGCCCGGCCGGACGCGCGAGTCCTCGATGGCGAGCTGGTGGCAGATACCGCGAAAGAGCTGCTCGGTGGGCAAGCCTCGTTCGCTCAGGAAGCGTACGTATCGGTTCAGGATCGCGGCGCGTTCCGGCGTGGACGGCGGCGCGAAGTGGTCCGCCGCGAAGAGCAGCTTCTCCGCTGGGGGCAGCGGCAGCCCCAGGCGCTCGATGGTGTCGATGCCGAGCGCGAAGGTGGCGTCGTGGGCCACCACCAGATCGACCTCGATCGACTCGTAGCGACTGCCGGGCAGCACCGGTCCGCGCGAGCGCGGTCGCAACAGCTTCTCGACGAGCGTGCGGGGCGCGGCCATGCGAGCGCTCAGGTCGCGCCGAGCACGCCGACGCGCGCCCGCGGGACGCGCGGCTGGGCGCCGGCATCGAGGAGCGCGCGCCGCGCGGCCTCGACGGGAAGTCCGAGCGCCGTGGCGAGGTAGCGGTCGCGCTCGGCCCGGAACTCGGCGAACGCTGCGGCGCGCGTGCTCGGCTCTCGCGCCTTGAGCAGCGCGAGGGCGCGCACGAGCCCCTCCTCGTTCACCTCCAGGTCCTCGCTCTCCGCGATCGCGCGCAGCAGGCTGCGGCCGGAATGCTTCCCCACGACGATCTCGCGGCGGCGTCCCAGCCGCTCGGGTGCGAGCGGTTCGTAGGTGGTGGGCTCGCGCAGGATGCCGTGGACGTGCATGCCGGACTCGTGGCGGAACGCCGTGGCGCCGAGGATCGGCGCCTGCACGGCGATCGGGATGCCCGTGGCGGCTTCGACCGAGCGGGCCAGACCGTCGAGCGCGGTGACCTCGACGCCGCAGTCGAGGCCGAGGAGCTCGGAGCAGGCGAGCGCGACCTCGGCGAACGACGCGTGGCCGGCGCGCTCGCCGATGCCGTTCACGGTGACCGTCGGCCAGCGCGCGCCCGCCTCGATGGCGGCGATGGTGTTCGCGGTCGCCATGCCGAAGTCGTTGTGGCAATGGATGCCGATCTCGGCCTCCGGACCCGCGAGGCGACGCAGCCGGCGCACCGCAGCCGCGGCCGCGGACGGCGTCCACACGCCGACCGTATCGCACAGGAAGAATCGCCGGATTCCCGCTGCCGAGCCGGCCGCCACCAATCCGGCGAGGTCGTCGCGGGTGGCGCGACTCGCGTCCTCGAGGACCAGCTGCGGAAGCACCCCTCGCGACTGGCAGCGCTCGGCCAGCGTCCGAACGCGGTCTTCGACCTCAGCGCGGCGGAGACGGAGGCGGTGGCGTCGCTGGATCTCGCTGGCCGGCGTGATGAGGAAGGCGGCGCGGCAACCACAGTCGGCCGCGAGATCCACGTCCCCGGCATCGAGTCGCAGCGACGCGCCGATCGTGGGGCGCGTACCGCGGGCGCTGGACTCACGGAGGAAGCGCTGCTCCTCCTCGGAGACGGCGGGCACGCACGCGTCGAGGAGCTCGAGACCGATGGCGGCGAGCTCGTCGACCAGGGCGAGCTTGCTCGCGGGCGAGAGCCACACACCCGGCGTCTGCTCGCCTTCGCGCAGCGTGGCGTCGACGAGATGCACGCGCTCGGGGGGTGCGGAGCGTCGGGACGCGGACGTGCTCACGAGCCGCTCCCCGGCTCGCCAAGGGGACGAGCAACGGGTTCGAGCCAGTGGAAGCGCGCCGCTCGCTTCGGCACCTCGGCGGCGACGGCGTCGTCGTAGGCGTAATCGGCGCTGAGGGTGCGGGCGGGCGCGGGCGTGCCGCGGATGGCCGCCAGCTCGCGGCGGCGTTCGAGGCAATGGGCGCGACCGCTCGCGGGCGCCACCGGCTCGCGCGGATCGGCGCTCAGGAAGCACAGGTCGGAGCACTTGAACGCCTGGACGTGGCGCTCGAAATCCGCGATCGAGCCGTCGTCGCGCTGGTCGCCGAAGTAGTCGAGCACCTTGAAGCCGAGGCTCGAGTAGGTATCGCCGTGTTGCCCGCCGTGGACGCGGTAGTAGTCGATGAAGTCACGGCGGTCGGTGATCATGCCGCAGTCCCCGGGGCGCTCGAATTGCGGTGAGCCGGGCTCGAGCTGGACCGTCCACACCATCACACGCCGGGCGTTCGGAAAGGAGCGCAGCCGCGCCATCTGATCGCGCGTGCGCGCTGCACCGGCCAGCGTCTCCCCCGGCAGCGCCAAGGTGTAGAACACGTCCGTCGGCACGTCTTGCTCGGCGAGCATGCGCATCGCCGTGGTCAAGGCGTGGTCGTCGTAGAACGGTTGCTTGTTGCGTCGGCGGACGTCCTCGTCGCCGGCGTCGGGCGAGAGCGCGATCGTGGAGCGAGGGCCCGGGAAGGCCCGCTTGAAGGCGCGCGCGAAGCGCTCGGTGGGCAAGCCCCACGACTCGAAGTACCAGTCGACCTGGAGCCTTTCCCGGGCAATCGTCTCGAAGAGCGTCACGTAGTAGTCGTCGCGCTCGGGGATCGGATCGAAGCAGGTGGAGATCGAGCGGTAGCCGTGGTCGATCGCCCTTCGCACGTCGTCGACGACGCATGCGATCGAGCGCCACTCGGGCCGCGCGGTGCCGTTCACCCGGCGCAGCGTGTCGCGATTGCCGCCGCAGAAGCTACAGCTCCACGGACAACCGCGGCCGATGAAGAGCGGGAACTTGCCGCGCCCGCTCGCCAGGCGCGCGCGATTCTGCGCCGGCCCGAGCTCGGTGGAGTAGGCGAGCGGGAAACCGAAGAGATCGGCGTACGTGTCCGCGCCGTGCAACATGCTCAGATCGCCGTAGACGAGCTCGTCGAGCGACGGGCGCGTGGTGCTCGCGGGCGTGCGGTGGATGCGACCGGTCTCGTCGCGGATCCAGGCGTCGACGAGGCCGCTGCGATCACCGCGGCGCGCTGCTGCGAGAAGGCTCGTGATCGCGCCTTCGCCGGGTCCTTGCACGATCGCGTCGATCTCGGGGACGGCGGCCAGGATCTGCTCGGCGAAGTAGCCCGCCGTGAGCCCGCCGAGGAACACCAGCGCGTCCGGAGCGCGGGCCTTGAGGCGCCGCGCGACCTCGATCACGTCGTAGGTCTGGTAGTGCCAGTAGAGAGGTAGCCCGAACGACTTCACCCGGGCGCCGTCGAGCCAGCGCACCAGGTCGAACGCGGGATCGCGGATCCACTCCACACCGAGGTGGACGATCTGCGTCCGATAGCCGCCGCGATTCGCCCAGTTGGCGAGGGCCGGCAGGCCCATCGGCATGTAGGTGACGTTGAAGAAATCGCCCAGCGGCAGGTAGTGATTCGCTGCCTTCGGGACGTGGAGAAACAGGCAGTCGAGATCGGCGGGCGGCGAAGAAGGCACGTCGGCAGGTGCGTGGGGGACCGCGCGCGCTACCGTACCCCTGGCCCACTCGCCACGCAAGCGAATCGCCGCCGCGAGCGCCGAGCGCCCGTGGTGCTACCCTCGCCCCGCGCAGGCGCGGCACCAGGCCTGCCGCTTCCTCGCCATGACGAGCCTCACGCATCCCGTGCCGCCTTGCGTCGCGGTCCTCGGCGAGACCGTGCTGGGCGGTGTGCCGCTCGCCGAGCCGCTCGCGAAGCTGGGCGTCGAGGTGAGGTTCTTGGCCGGGCCCGACGCGGCCTACGAGTGGCTGCGGGGGGCACGGCGGCGGATGGCGCTGTTGGTCGTGGACTCGTCGCATCTCGACTTCGATGCGCTCGGCGTGCTGGGCTGGCTCAAGACCAAAGGACTCTTGGGCGATCGGCCGGTCTGGCTGATCGAGGATGCCTTCGAGCCCACGCCCGTCGAGATCTGCGAGGGGTGCGGGATCACCCGCTGCGTCAGCCGCTCGTCCACCGCCGCCGACCTCGCGGCGTGGATCGGCGAGGCGCTCTTCGACGTCGCCCAGGAGAAGCGGCGTCATCCGCGCGTCGCGGTCGCGGCGCCCGTCGTCCTCGGGCTCTTCGAGAAGAAGCTCGAGGGGCTGCTCACCGACTTGAGCCTCACCGGCGCGTTCGTGGAGACGCCGGCGCCGTTCGCCGTGGACACCCGCGTCTCGTTGCGATTCCAGCTCCCGGGCGCGTCGGTGGCGAGCGCGGTGCGTGCGCGGGTGGTGCGGGTGAACGTCGCCGGATCGCGCGGGCGCCACGTCCAGCTGCGCGAGGGGATGGGTCTCGAGTTCGAGCCCTTGGCGCCCCTCGCCCGCGCCGCGATCACGGGGTATCTCGCCCGTCACGGTCCGGCGGCCAAGGCGCCCACGCTCGACGAGGAGGCGGAAACCGAGGCGCTCGATGCGCCGTCGGAGCCGCCCGTCCCCCGCGATCCGCCACGCTCGCGCTGAGCCGCGGGCCCAGCCATGGGCCGGCGCGCGAGTTCATTTGCCGACGCTTTCGCGGTCTAGCTACGTTCGCAAGCCGCGTTTCGGCGCGGCAGCACACGACAATTCGCGGTTCGCCAAGGGAGGTCACCATGCCCGACGCCATGACACTGAATCGCTTCATCCTGTCCACCGAGCATCGTCATCCCGGTGCGACCGGCGAGTTCTCGGCGCTGCTCTCCCACATCGCGCTCGCAGCCAAGGTCATCCAGCGCGCCGTCTCCCATGCCGGCCTGGTGGACGTGCTGGGGGCGACTGGCGCGGTCAACGTGCAAGGCGAGGAAGTGAAGAAGCTGGACGTCTTCGCGAACGAGACGATGGTCCGGATGTTCCAGTATCCGGGCCTGCTGTGCACGATGGCATCCGAGGAGGAGGAGGACGTGATCCCCATCGGGGAGGGCTTCCCGCTCGGGAAGTACATCCTGAACTTCGATCCGCTGGATGGCTCGAGCAACATCGACGCGAACGTGAACATCGGCACGATCTTCTCCATCCACCGCCGGCGTTCCGAGGCGGGGCCGGGCACGGCCGCCGATTGCATGCAGCCCGGGCGCGACCAGGTCTGCGCCGGTTACGTGCTCTACGGCACCTCGACGATGTTGGTCTTCACGACGGGCGAGGGCGTTCACGGGTTCACCTTGGACCCCAGCGTCGGCGAGTTCCTGCTCTCCCACCGCGACATCCGCATTCCCGCGCGCGGCTCCATCTACAGCACGAACGAAGGCAACTATCAGCTCTGGTCCGAGGGGATGCGCCGATACGTCGATCGGCTGAAGACGATCGACAAGGCGAACAACCTGCCGTACAAGGCGCGCTACATCGGCTCCTTGGTGGCGGACTTCCATCGCACCTTGCTCTACGGCGGGATCTTCCTCTATCCGGCGGACTCGAAGTCGCCACGCGGCAAGCTGCGCCTGCTCTACGAAGCAGCGCCGCTCGCGATGGTGTGCGAGCAAGCCGGCGGCGCCGCCACCACCGGCTCGGAGCGCATCCTCGACATCGTTCCGAATCGGCTGCACCAGCGCGTGCCGCTCATCATCGGCAGCGCCGAGGACGTCGCCGAGGTCGAGCGCTATCTCGGCGAATCGGCGTAGGCGCGCGCGGCCCGGGCCGCGGGGAAACGACGAACGAATCCGCCTCGGTCCGCAGCGCGCCGAGGCGGATTCGCCTTCACCCAGCGCGCTCGCGCTGCGCGAGGAGCGTCAGGCGGTCTCGGACGCGACGGGCACGGTGCCGGGAGCGGTTCCGGCCATCGGCCTGCGTGCGAGCTCGGAGATCGGCCGCTTCACCTTCACGCGCACCAAGGTGTCGAGGTTGCTCACCTCGCGACCGGTGAGGAGGCTTCGGATCACGTCGAAGAATCGCCACGGCCGGCTCGCGTACGCCATCAGATAGAACGAAACCAGGAAGAAGTACTGGACGGCGAAGAGCGCGCGCGTGCTCAGGTAGGGGTTGTACGTCACGCTGCTCAGCCCCGACCGCACCAGCGCCGCGTAGTGATAGGCCGGCGTCATCTCCACCTTGCCGGCTTGCCAGAGCTCGTCGAAGTCGGCGCTTCCCGGATACGGCGCGAACACCATGACCGAAGCGTCGCGGCAACCGGCCAACGCGGCCCGCAGCAGGAACTTGTACGACTGCCACAGATCGCGCGGCTTCTCGTGGGGATGACCGATGATGAGGTTGATGCGCGTGACGATGCCGAGCTTGTGCGCGGTCTTGAGCGACTCCTCGAGCCGCGGGATCTTCACCTTCTTCTTGATTCGACCGAGCTGATCGGCGGAGCCGCTCTCCGGCGCGTAGGTGATGTTTCGGCATCCCGTCTCGTAGGCCAGCGCGAGCACGTCGTGATCGAGGGCCTCCGAGCGGGTGCCCGCGGGGAGCTGCCACGCGATGTCGAGCTTCGCTTCCTTGAGCCGGGTCACGAAATCGAGCGCCCAGTCCCGCTTCACGAACGCGGTCAGATCACAGAAGTTGATGTTCTCGACGCCGTAGCGGCGGACGTAGCTCGCCATCTCGTCGACCACGTCCGCGGGATCGCGCGCCACGTAGCGCGTGGTCCACATGTCCGGCGACGAGCAGAACGTACACTGATACGGACAGCCGCGTGTCGCCAGCATCGGCATGGACCGGCCGCGATTCACACCGAAGGTGTCGGCGACGTTCATGTAGTCCTCGACCGGGAAGAGATCCCAAGCCGGGCGCGGGAAGGCGTCGACGTCGATGGCGCGCGGGGAAAGCGCGGGCACGTTGGAGGGTGTCCGCGAGCGTTTCACGGCGATGCCGGTGAGGTCGTCGAGGGATTCGCCGTCGGCCACGCGCCGGACCAGCTCGGCCATGGTGAGCTCGCCCTCGCCGAGCACGCAGCAATCGACCGCGTCGGTTTGCTCGAAGATCCAGCGTCGATAGGCGGTGGCATTCTCGCCGCCGAGCACGATCGTCGCCTTCGGGAATCGCGCGCGCGCGCGCTCCGCGATCTCGCGCACCATCGGCCATTCGTGGAGGAACATGTGGCTGACGCCGATCACCTGCGTGTCGGCGTCGATCCGTTCGACGATCTCCTCCGGATTGAGCCCGTTGAGCTCGAGCACGCCGATGGGGCTCGGCTGCGGACGGAACAGATCGAGAGCCGCGCCGGGCGCGTCGATCACCTGGATGCGGTGACCCTCGCGACGCAGCACCGCCGCCACGTAGGCGATGCCGATGGGGAGGATGACGCCGAACGAGCTCAGACTCCGCGTCATCTTGAGGATCGGCGGGCGCACCAGGGTGACCTTCACGCCACCTTGCGAACCGCTCGCGACCGTCGCGGATTCAGCTGACGTCATCGGAAATCAGACTAGTGACGCGGCCGAAGTCGCGTCAAATGGAGCGCTGCCGAAACCCCAGCAGCCGCTGGAACCGAAACGACAGGACGTGGGCGCACACCGACAGCGTCTTCAGCCCGTAGAGCACGCTCATCTTCAGATTGACGCTCGACGCCTCGCGGAAATAGCGCGTCTCGACGGGGATCTCCTCCAGCCGAAAGCCGCCCGTGACGATCTGTCCCACCACCTCGGAGTCGAAGCCGAAGCCGTTCGAGTTCGACATGAAGGGGATCGACTCCAGGAAGTGCCGGCTGTAGGCACGCAGCCCCGTGTGGTACTCGCTCATCCGGCGGTTGAAGACGAGGTTCTCGATGGTCGTGAGGAAGCGATTGCCGAGATACTTGTAGAGCGGCATGCCGCCCGCCAGCGCGCCGCCCCGCGTGGCGAGCCGCGAGCCGAACACCACGTCGGCGCGACCGCTCACGATCGGAGCGATGAGATCGGGCAGCACGCGCGGATCGTACTGGTAGTCCGGGTGCACCATGACGATCACGTCTGCGCCGCGGTGCAAGGCGGCCGTGTAGCAGGTCTTCTGGTTGCCGCCGTAGCCGCGGTTCTCGGGGTGCACGATCACGTGGATCCCGAGCTGGCGTGCCTTCTCGACGGTGGCATCGTGACTCGCGTCGTCGACCAGGATGATGTCGTTGACGACGTGCTTGGGAATGTCCGCGTAGGTGCGTTCGAGGGTCTTCGCGGCGTTGTAGGCGGGCAGGACCACGGTCACCCGGCGCACCGGCGCCGCGGCTGCGGCGACATCTCCAGCCGACCGCGGAGCGGTCCGGCTCGCATCGACGTCCGTCGCGGTGTGCACGGAGAGCGGGGCGTGAGTCACGGGGGTTGGCCGGTCCTTGCGAGCGCGTGCGGAACGATCCGTCACGGATGGGTGAGCACCTGCAGCCCGCGCCGGGTGTAGTTCCACAGCTTCACGGGCGAGTCGATCGAGCGCAGCGTTCGGGCGAGATAGCTCGGACGCAGGTAGAACGAGCGCATCGCGCGGGTCTGGATCTTCTTGAGCTCGGCCGCGGTCAGCGCATAGCTGCGCGACACCGCCTGCTTCACGTTGCGTCCGGCGAGGCGTTCCTCGCCGAGCAAGCCTTCCTCGGTACAGATCTCGTGCAAGGGCGTGCCCGGGAACGGATAGGCGATGTGGAACTCGCAGAAATCACCGTCGAGCTTGCGCGCGAAATCGATGGTTTCCTGCGCGGTCTCGGCGGTCTCCCACGGGCTGCCGAGCACCCAGAAGAGGTAGGTCTTGAGCCCCACGTCCTTGCACGCCTGGATGGCCTTCTCCGCCTGCCCGAGCGTCGCGCCTTTCTTCATGTGGCGAAGGATCTCTTGATTGCCGGACTCGACGCCGAAGCCCACCATCCAGCAGCCGGCCTTGCGCATCTCCCGCGCACGCTCGGGGTCCATGGTGTCGACGCGGCTGTTGCAGACCCACTCCACGTCGAGGCGCGCCTCTTGGATGCGGCGGCAGAGCTCGATCGTCCACGACTTCTGCAGGGTGAAGGTGTCGGCGCGGAAGTAGAAGTTGCGGATCCCGAACCGGGTCACGCAATGCTGCATCTCCGCGACGATGCTGCCCGGTGAGCGCAGGTACGTATCGAAGCCGCTCAGCGTCGGCACCAGGCAATAGATACAACGCGCCGGACACCCGCGACTCGTCTGGATCGTGGTCTGCGGCTCGCCCGTATCCGGGCGAATGTACAGGCGGTTGTTCATGAGGTGGCGGGCGGGCCAGGGAAGGCTGTCGAGCTGCTCGAGGCGCGGACGATCCGCGTTGCGGCGGATCTCCCCATTCTCGCGGTAGCTGATGCCGAGCACGCTCGAGCGGTCGGTGGTGGTCAGCAGCTCGCCCAACAACTCCTCGCATTCGCCGCGGATCGCGACGTCGAGCTCCGGATGGGATGCGAGCGTTTCCGCGTCGTGAGTGGTGACGTGCGCGCCCTTGGCGATCGTGAGGACGTGAGGATTGCGCGCCTTCGCCCGCTGGCAGGCTGCCATGTCCCCCGGCAGCGTCGGGGTGGTCGTGCTGACGGCGAGCAGATCCGGCTGGAACACATCGAGGTCGAGCTCGAAATCGTCCCAGCCGAGCCCCTCCGCCGGATAGTCGACGATGCGCGCTTCCCATCCCACCTGCTCGACCATGGCGGCCATGTAGGCGAGGTCGATGGGGGCGCGCAGGACGCTGGTCGAGTTCTCGACCGGGACCTGACAACGATCGTCCCGGATGTAGTTGCCGGTCGGCGGGTTGATGAAGAGGGCGCGTCGCGCTGGCATGTGGATCGTTCCGACCGAGAGCGGACTGGTGAGCATCTCGCGCCGGCGACTCCGGGAACCGACGGCGAAACGCCTCGAATCGAAAGGCCAATGTTAGCGTCGCCGCCGCTTCGACCGCAAGCGAAGCGGGTCTTCGCCTTGGGGACGTGCGCCGCGCGGCGCCTGCGGACGTGGATTGACAGGGTGCGTCATCGTGCCGTAGCTTCCGCTCGCGTTTCTGGACCCGCCTGCTCCGGCGCGCTGGCGCGCCGGCGATGCGGCCCCCACGCGAGCGCGTCCGCAGCGTCGGCCAACCCCTGGTCCGCGGATGCGTTCGACACCCCTGAGCCCAGGGGAGCGATTCGTTGAGCGCCACCATCGACACGACCGCCGGCTCCGCGTCGCCCGACGCTCCCCGTGAGCGCGCTCGCGCGGGTCGCGGTTGGCGAGAGATCCTGGCCGTCGCGCTGACGATCGGGCTGGTGTGGTGGCTGCTGCGCGGCCTCGAGTGGGAGAAGATTCGCACCTTCGCCGCGAACATCCGCGCCGAGCTGGTGGTCGCGGCGTTCGCGATCTACGCGCTCAGCTACGTGGCGCGCGCGCTGCGCTGGCAAGTGTTGCTGCAGCGGCACGACCTGAGCTTTCGCGAGCTCTACCTCATCACGGCCGCGCACATCATGTACAACAACCTGTTGCCCAGCCGCATCGGCGAGCTCTCCTACGTGGTGCTGCTGAAGCAGAAGAAGGGTCTCTCCGCCGCCGATGGGGTCGTCTCGCTCGTGGTGTCGCGCTTCCTCGACTTCATCACCCTGGGTCTCATCTTCTTACTCTCGGTGGCCTCGTTTCGCGGCGCCCACTCGGTGGAGGCGTTTCGCAACCTGCCGCTGGTGGCGGTCAGCAGCGTGGTCCTGCTCTCCGGTGGGCTGGTCGCCATGCCCGCGCTCACGAGTCGCTTCCATCGCTGGTTGAATCGTGAGCTCGCCAGCGCGCCGCCGGAATCGTTCCGCGCCAAGGTCGAGCGCACCGCCGAGCGCATGGTGGAGACCTTCGAGCGCACCGCGGGAACGTCGAGCTATCTGAAGGCGGGGCTGCTCTCGCTGGTGATCTGGTACGCGAAGTTCCTGTCGTTCACGCTCATGGTGCACGCCATGCACGATGCCGGCACGGCGTCACGCATGAGCTTCTGGGGCGTCGTCATCGGGTCGACGGCGGCGGAGCTCACGACCATCACACCGTTCCACGGCGTGGCGGGGATGGGCACCTACGAATGGGCGTGGAAGGTGGTCTTCCACGACGTGCTGGGCATCGACGAGCAGGTCTCGATCCTGACCGGCTTCGGCGTCCACGTCTTCCTGCTCTTCTTCTCGATCGTGCTCGGAGGGCTCGCGTACCTCGGCCTGCGTCGCATCACGCGCCGCGCCTGAGCGCGCGAGACGATGGGGTGATGCGGGCCCGCGCGCGTCGGGCGGCGCGACCGTGAGCGGAAAGACCTCGTGGCGACACCGTTCGGACACCTGACGATCGGCACCGCATGGGCGCTGGTGTGCGCGGACCGACCCGCGTCGCCGCGCTTGCTCGCACTCGGCGCCGCGAGCGCCGCGGCCGCCGATCTCGATTTCCTGCCGGGGCTGCTGCTCGGCGATCCAGCCCGATTCCACCACGGCGCGAGTCATTCGGTGCTCGTGATGCTGGTGGCGTCGGCGCTCGTGCTCGCCGCTTGGCGCACACGCGCGCCGGTCGGCGGGCGTGGGGTGCTGCTCGTGACCGGCGCGTTTCTGAGTCATCTGGGTGCCGATTGGGTCACGCACGATCCCGGCGTGCGCCAGGGATTGCCGCTCGCATGGCCGCTCTCCTCGGCTCGCAGCTTGGGTCCGGTGTGGCTGGTGCCCGCCGTGGCGCGCGCGTGGCCGCCGACGTGGGAATGGCTCGCGCACACCGCGTGGCTCGTGATCACCGAGCTGGCCTTGGTGTTGCCGCTCTTGCTGGGCGCATGGATCCACGCCGGGCGCCCGGGTTCGTCGTGGGCTCGCTGGGGAAACGGAGGGATACCCGCATGAAACCGACGTCCGCACGAGCGGAAGCGCCGAACACGCCATCGCGGCCGATGATCTCGGTGGTGATTCCCGTCTACAACGAGATCGAGAACATCGACGCGCTGGCCACGGACGTGTGGTCGGCGCTGGGAGCGATCGGCAAGAGCTTCGAGGTGATCCTGGTCGACGACGGCTCGCGCGACGGCACCGTCGACGCGCTCCGGCGCGTCGCCGCCGCGAGACCCGAGGCGCGCGTGGTGCTGCTGCGGCGGAACTTCGGTCAGACGGCAGCGCTCAGCGCCGGCTTCGACCACGCCCGCGGCGAGGTGATCATCACCATGGACGCGGACCTCCAGAACGATCCCCAGGACATCCCCAAGCTGCTCGAGGGAATCGAACAGGGCTACGACATCGTCGCGGGCTGGCGACTCCATCGCAAGGACCCGTTCGTGAGCCGGCGTTTGCCTTCGATGATCGCCAACCGGCTCATCTCGGCGGTCACGGGTGTCAGCCTGCACGACTACGGCTGCACGCTGAAGGCGTTTCGGGCCGACGTGGTCCAGCAGGTGCGTCTTTACGGCGAGCTGCACCGCTTCATTCCGGCGGTCGCGAACTGGATGGGCGTGAGCGTCCACGAGGTTCCGGTCAACCACCGCCCGCGCCGCGCGGGCGTCTCGAAGTACGGCATCTCGCGAACGGTGCGCGTCATCCTGGACCTGATCACGGTCAAGTTCATGGAGTCGTACTCCACGAAGCCGATCCAGATCTTCGGCCTGCTCGGGATCATGTCCGGGTTCGTCGGCTTCCTGGGCGCCGCCTGGCTCTCGGTGCAGCGCGTGTTCTGGGGCGTGAGCCTCTCCAATCGCCCGATCCTGCTGCTCTACGTGATGCTCATCCTGGTGGGTGTCCAGTTCATCAGCATGGGCCTGGTCGCCGAGATGCTCGCGCGCACCTACCACGAGTCGCAGTCGAAGCCGATCTACTACGTCAAGGAGCTGATCGAGCCCCAGCCGACGAGCGGCTGAGCAGGGCGACGGCGCAGGGCGAGGCGCGTGCGCGCGGCATGGGCGGCGCGCACGGCAGGGACGAGTGCTCGCATGCGAATCGGAATCGACGCCCGGCTCGCGTTCGGCGACTCGACGGGGCTCGGCACGTTCAGCCGCCGCCTGGTCGACGCGCTCAGCCGTCACGACTCCGGCAACGAGTACGTGCTCTACGTCGATCGTCCGACGCCGCCCGTCGAGCTGCCGGAGAACGTCCGCGTCGAGCTGGTACCGGGCCAGAGCCGAATCGCCTGGACGAACCTGCGCCTACCGCGCGTCCTTCGCCGCGACCGGATCGACCTCTACCACGCGGTCGCGAACTTCGAGCTGCCGCTCGCGTTCCGCGGCCTCAAGGTGCTCACCGTCCACGACCTCGTGCCGCTGCGCTTCCCGGCGACCGTGCCGTGGAAGCACCGACTCTTCTTCCATCTGTTCACGCGCCCGGCGCTCGCCGCCGCGGACCGGATCGTCGCCATCTCCGCGCACACGCGCGACGAGATCGTCGCCGCCTACGGCATTCCCGCGGCCTCCATCGACGTCGTGCCCAACTGGGTGACCGAGGCGTTCCACCCGCGCCAGCGGGACACGAGTCGGGAAACCGGGGCGCCCCGCGCCCGCTCGCGTCATGGGCTCGTCGACGACTACTTCGTGTTCGTCGGGGTGCGCGAGCCGAAAAAGAACCTCGATCGGCTGCTCGAGGCGTTCGCGGCGCTGGGATCGCCTCGCGGGCGCCGCTGCCAACTCGCCCTCGTCGGGCCGCCGGGCTGGAGCACCGACGACCTCGAGGGGCGCGTGCGTTCGCTGGGAATCGGCGACCGGGTGGTGTTCACGGGCCGTGTCCCGGAGGCCGACCTGATCGAGCTCTTGCAGGATGCGCGCGCGCTCGTCTTCCCGTCGCTCAGCGAGGGCTTCGGATTGCCGGTGCTCGAGGCGATGGCGTGCGGGACGGCCGTCATCGCGGCGCGCGCGGGCGCGCTGCCGGAGGTGGCCGGCGACGCGGCGCTCCTCGTCGACCCGCTCGCCGTGAGCGACATCGCCGCGGCGATGGCCCGCTTGCTCGAGGACGAGGAGCTCGCGCGTGTGCTCGGTGCACGCGGCCAAGCCCGTGCGGGCCGCTGGAACGCCGCAGCCGCGGCCGAGCGCTGGGTCGCGCTCTATCTCGAATTGTTCAACGCCGTGCCATGAGCGCGCTCGTCGCGCTGGATGCCCGCTGGATTCGCCCCGGGCGCGTCGACGGGGTGGGGCGTTACGTCGCTTCGCTGGCGCACGAGCTGGTGCGGCTCGAGGGCGACGAACGCTACGCGCTGCTCTTCGCCGACGCGGCGCTTCGCGACGCCTTTCGCGAGCGAGCGGGCGCCGTCGGCGCCGCGGAGCTGTGGGTTTGCGAGATCCCGCTGCTCGGCGCCGCGGATGCGTTGTGCTTGCCACGGTGGCTGCGCGAGCGGCGGATCGACTTGATCCACGTTCCGCACGTGCTCACGTCGCCGTTTCATCGTGGCTACCGGACCGTGCTCACGTTGCACGACCTGATCCCGTGGCAGGCACGTGGCCGCGAACCCGGCGCGCGGCTGGTGTGGCGTGCGTATTTCGCCACCTGGTGGCCGCTGCGCTGCACGCTCGGCCGCGTGAGCCGGGTGATCGCCGTCTCCAACGCCACGCGCGACGCGCTGCAGACGCATGCGTGGATGCGCGTACCCGTGGAGGTGGTGCCCAATGGCGTCGATCTCGGATTCGCTGCCGGCGCCGGCTCGCGGGGCGAGACGAGCGCGAGGCTCGCGCCGACGGGTCCGATCCTCTACGTCGGCCGCCTCGATCCGTACAAGAACGTCGCCGGCTGGCTGCGAGAGTACGCGACGCTGCCCACGCAGCTGCGCGAGCTCCACCCGTTGGTGCTCTGCGGCCATCACGACGCGCGCTTCGTCGAGCCTCTGGCGCGGTTGGTGAGCGAGCTCGGCCTCGCGGCGTGCGTCGAGCTGCGTGGCTCGGTCTCCGAGGCCGCGCTCGATCGCCTCTATCGCGAAGCGGCGCTCCTGGTGCATCCATCGCTGGAGGAAGGGTTCGGGCTCACGGTGCTCGAGGCGATGGCTCGCGGCACGCCGGTCGTCGCGTATCGGATCCCCGCGCTCGCGGAGATGGCCGCGGACGCCGCTTGCCTGGTCGATCCGCGCGAACCCGGTGCGCTGGCGGGCGCCGTGGCCGCAGTGCTCGGTTCGCCGCTCGCGTGGGCGCGCCTCGCCAGCGCGGGGCGCGCCCGCGCCGAGCGCTTCTCGTGGCGGCGCGCGGCGCTCGCCACGCGCGAGGTCTACCGCGCGGCGCTCGCGGCCTCGCCGCTCGGAGTCGGGCGATGACGCGCGGGGCGGGCAACGCGCCACACGTGCTGATCGACGCCCGCAAGGCGTTCGATGGTGGCATCGGGAGGCATTTGCGCGAGACCGCGCTGCTGCTGCCCGCGGAGCTTCCCGGTTGGCGATTGAGCCTGCTCGTCGATACCGGCGCCGGGGAGCGATTCACCGCCGCCGGTCTCGGCGCGCCGGCGTTCGCGCACGTCGAGGTGACCGCGAGGAAGTACGGCCTCGCCGAGCCCGCCACGCTGCGCCGGATCGCCGCGCGCATGCGACCGGATCTCTTTCACACGCCGCACTACGTGCTGCCCGCGGGCATGCCGTGCCCGTCGGTGGTGACCATCCACGACGTGATCCACCTCAAGCGCCCCCGCACGCCGCTGCACCGCTGGTACGCCACCCTGCGGATGCGGACGGCATGCCGCGAAGCGCGCTGCGTGATCACCGTCTCCCACGCGAGTGCCGCGGACCTCCGCCGATTCGTCCCCGTCGAGCCGCGGCGGCTGCGGGTGATCCCGAACGGCGCGCGCATCGTCGAGCGTCCGGCGACACCCGTGACGCCGAACGGCTACGTGCTCTACGTCGGCAGCCTGAAGCCGCACAAGAACGTGACGACGCTCCTCGATGGCTTCGCGCGGACGCAGGACGACCGCGAGCTGTGGCTCGCAGGTCAATGGCAGCGCGAGGAGCGATATCGTCGCGACCTGACGGCACGGGTGAGGGCCGCCGGGCTCGAGCGCCGGGTGCGCTTCATCGCGGGCTTTCCCGAGTCGAGCCTGGATCGGCTGCTCTTCGGCGCGTTGGTGCTGGTGGCACCGTCGTGGGAAGAGGGTTTCGGGCTACCGGCGCTGGAGGCGCTCGCGCACGGCACGCCAGTGATCGCCAGCAGGCGCGGCGCCTATCCGGAGGTGCTGGCGGACGCGGCGCTCTTCGTGGACGGCGCCGATCCCGCGGAGATCGCGGTGGCGATCGAGGCGGTGGCCGCGCGTTCGGCGGCGGAATCCATGCGCTGGTCCCACGCGGCCCGCGCTCGCGCCCGGCAATTCGATTGGGCTGCCGCGGCCCGCGCCACGGCCGCGGTCTACCACGAGATCCTCAACGGGTAGCGGTGTCGGACGGTTGACACCCCCCAGGGGTAGTGCTAATCCACCACGCGCTGGCGGCGGGGCCACCACGAGGCACATCGACTCGCCGACGGCGCACCGGCCCCGTCTCCCGGGCCTGCCGGTGGTCGGTTCTTGAGCGCAAACGCTCGCCGGACGAATCTCGCGCGCTCGTGTTCGGCATCGCTCCTCGCGTTGCCCGAGGGTGACCGTGGCGCATTCGGTGCGGATCGCTCTCGTCCACGACTGGCTGAACGGGATGCGCGGCGGCGAGAAATGCCTGGAGGAGGTCTGCGCGCTCTATCCGGACGCGGACCTCTTCACGCTCATCCACGAGCCCGGCCAGGTCTCTCGGGCGATCGAGGCGCATCCGATCCGAACCTCGTTTCTCCAGCGCTTTCCCGGGCGGCGCCGCTTCTACCGTCATTTCCTGCCGCTCTTTCCCACGGCGATCGAGCGCCTCGACGTGTCGGGCTACGATCTGGTGATCAGCCTCAGCCATTGCGTCGCGAAGGGCATTCGCCCTGCCGCCGGCGCGCCGCATCTTTGCTACTGCTTCACGCCGATGCGGTACGCGTGGGATCTGGAAGGTGAGTACTTCTCGCCGGCGCGCGCCTCGGGACCCGTTCGGTGGGCCGCGGCCCGCGTGCTGCCGTATCTACGCCGCTGGGACGTGGAGAGCGCGACCCGCGTGAGCGCGTTCGTGGCGATCTCCGAGCACGTGCGGGAGCGCATCCGCCGGATCTATGGCCGAGACGCCGGCCGGCTCTATCCTCCCGTGGACACCGATCTCTTCGATCCGGGCCCCGGGGCACGAGCGCGCGAGGACTTCTACCTGATGGTCACGGCGCTCGCACCGTACAAGGGAGTGGACCTGGCCATCGAGGCGTTTCGCGCCAGTGGGCGCAAGCTGGTCGTGGTCGGACGCGGGCAAGACGAGCGCAAGCTGCGCGCCGCGGCCGGGCCCGAGGTGAGCTTCTTGGGCTGGGTCGACGCGAGCACGCTGCGCGACCTCTACGGGCGTTGTCGGGCGTTTCTGCACCCCGCCGAGGAAGACTTCGGGATCGCGCCGGTCGAGGCGCAGGCGATGGGTGCGCCGGTCGTCGGCGCCGCGCGCGGTGGGCTGCTCGAGACCGTGCGCGACCTGGGCACCGGCGAGGGTGGGGCGGCCACGGGCCTCCTCTTCGAGCCGCTGACGGCGGAGGCGCTCCGCGACGCCATCGATCGATTCGAGCACGGCGCCGCGGCCTTCGATCCCGTCGCCATCCGCGGCCATGCGCTCAGGTTCTCGCGCCACGCCTTTCGCGACGAGTTCGCGTCGCTGGTGCGGAATCTGATGGGAAGCGCCGCACCGGCCGCGCGCGTGGTGGAGGCCTGACCCCGCCATGCTGAAGCGCTACAGCCAGCTCTTCCTGAGCCTCCTGGTGGTGTGCGACCTGAGCGTGGTCGCGGGCGCCTGGCTGCTCGCGTTCTGGCTGCGTTTCTTCAGCCCGCTGGTGACCGACGCCATCCCCATCCGCTACGGCATTCCCGAGCTCGAGCGCTACACCAAGCTGCTGGTGCTGGTGATACCGATCTTCTACGCGCTCTTCCGAAGTCATGGGCTCTATCTGCCGCACCGCATCGCGCGGCGCTCGCGGGAGCTCTTCAACCTGGTGCGGGCGTCGGCTCTCGCCGTGGGCAGCCTGATCGTCGTCGACTCGATGTTCCGCGAGTTCTTCCAGGCCTCGCGCGTGGTGTTCGCGATCTTCCTGCCGCTCGAGATCCTCGGTGTGGCGGCGCTGCGCTCGGTGATCCGGGCGGTGCTGCGGCAGCTTCGCAAGCGCGGCCAGAACCTGCGCCACGTGGTCGTGGTGGGAGCGGGAAGCCTCGGTGCCGAGGTGGTGGAGCGCATCCTGCGCCACCCGGAGATGGGGCTGCACATCGTGGGTGTGCTGGGCAAGGACACCTCCAAGGTCGGGCTCGAGATCCACGGGATCCCGGTGACGGGTGTCTACGAGGACGTCACGCGGATGCTGCGCGGCGGCGGGATCGATCAGGTGATCGTGGCCATCCCCATGGAGTCGCACCACCGTCTGGCGGCGATCCTCGATGCGATCGGATCGTTCATGGTGGACATCAAGGTGGTGCCGGATCTCTACCGCTTCATCAGCTTGCGTGGCGGCATCGAGGACTTCGACGGGATCCCCGTGGTGAGCATCCTGGAAACGCCGCTCTACGGCTGGAATCGGCTGCTCAAGCGACTCTTCGACATCGTGGTGTCGTCGATCGTGCTGGTCCTCGCGGCACCGCTCATGCTGCTCATCGCGCTGGCGGTGCGGATCAACTCCCCCGGGCCGATCTTCTACCGGCAGGAACGCATGGGGCTGGACGGACAGACGTTCCGGATGTACAAGTTCCGGACGATGCGCGTCGACGCCGAAGCCGAGACGGGACCAGTCTGGGCTTCGGAGGACGACCCCCGGCGCACTTCGTTCGGCGGCTGGTTGCGCCGCTGGAGCCTCGACGAGCTGCCGCAGCTCTTCAACGTGCTGCGCGGACAGATGAGCCTGGTGGGGCCGCGACCGGAGCGGCCGGTCTTCATCCAGAGCTTCAAGGACCAGATTCCCAAGTACATGCTGCGCCATCGAATGCAGGCGGGTGTGACCGGCTGGGCCCAGGTGAACGGATGGCGGGGAAACACCTCGATCGAGCAGCGCATCGCGTGTGATCTCTACTACATCGAGAACTGGTCCCTGTCGTTCGATCTCCGTATCCTGGGCCTGACGTTCATCAAGGGAATACGACACAAGAACGCGTACTGAGGCTCGACGCCACCGGCGACGCGCGTCGATCGGGGCGGTGGCGGGCGTCTGCTGGCGCGGTGCGGGGAGGAGATTTCCGTGGAAGTGTGCGTCGTGGGTACGGGATACGTCGGCCTGGTCGCCGGCACTTGCTTCGCCGACAGCGGCCGCGACGTCATCTGCGTCGACAAGGACGCCGCCAAGATCGAGGCGCTCAACGCGGGCAAGGTTCCCATCTACGAGCCGGGACTGACCGAGCTCGTGGCGCGCAACCGCGCGGAGGGCCGGCTCACGTTCACCACCGACTTGGCCGCCGGCGTCCAGAAGAGTCGCATCGTCTTCATCGCCGTGGGCACGCCGCAGGGCGACGACGGGCGAGCCGACAAGCGCTTCGTGCTGGAGGTCGCGCGAGGCATCGGCCGCACGATGAACGGCTACAAGATCATCGTGGACAAGTCCACGGTGCCGGTGGGAACGGCCGAAGAGGTGAGGGCGGCGGTGCGGGGCGAGACCACGCACCCCTTCGACGTGGTGTCGAACCCCGAGTTCCTGAAGGAAGGGGACGCCATCCAGGACTTCATGAAGCCGGATCGCGTGGTGATCGGCACCGACAAGGCCTCGGTCGCCGAGGTGATGAAGGAGCTCTACGCGCCCTTCGTGCGCACCGACAAGCCCATCTTGGTGATGGACATCCCGTCCGCCGAGATGACCAAGTACGCCGCCAACGCGCTGCTCGCGACCAAGATCAGCTTCATGAACGAGATCTCGCGGGTCTGCGAGCGTGTCGGTGCCGACGTGACCATGGTGCGGAAGGGGATCGGCTCGGACTCGCGGATCGGTCCCCACTTTCTGTTCCCCGGTCTCGGTTACGGCGGCTCGTGCTTTCCCAAGGACGTGCAGGCGATCATCCGCACCGGCGCCGACCACGGCGTGGCCATGGAGATCCTGGCTGCCGTGGAGAGCGTGAATCAGGGGCAGCGCCAGCACTTCATCGACAAGGTGATGCGGCACTTCGGAAACGACCTCGCGGGGCGCACGCTCGCGATCTGGGGCTTGAGCTTCAAGCCCCGCACCGACGACATGCGCATGGCCCCCGCGGTCACCATCATCCAGGCGTTCCTCGACGCGGGCGCCCAGGTGCGCGCCCACGATCCCGAAGCGATGCAAGAGGCGCGCAAGCTCTTCGGCGATCGCGTGAGCTTCTGCGACACGAACTACGCGGCGCTCGAGGGCGCCGACGCGCTGGTGATCGTCACGGAATGGAACGAGTTCCGGCGTCCCGACTTCGAGCGCGTGCGGGCGTTGCTCAAGCAGCCGGTGATCTTCGACGGCCGCAACCTCTACAACAAGGAAGAGATGCAGGCGCTCGGATTCTCGTATCACTCGATCGGTCGCTGAGCCAGCACCGACGTCTTCGCAGAAGGGACCGAATCATGGGGCGGGTACTCATCACCGGCGGCGCTGGCTTCATCGGCTCCCACCTGAGCGACCGATTCCTGGCGGATGGCCACGAGGTCATCTGCGTCGACAACCTCCTGACGGGCGAGATGGACAACATCTCGCACCTGCTCGGCCACGAGCGCTTCCGCTTCATCAAGCTGGACGTGACGAGCTACCTGTACGTCGAGGGCCCGCTCGACGCGATCCTGCACTTCGCGTCGCCTGCGAGCCCCATCGACTATCTCGAGCTGCCGATCCAGACCCTCAAGGTCGGCTCGCTCGGCAGTCACAAGGCCCTCGGCTTGGCCAAGGCCAAGGGCGCCCGCTTCCTGCTGGCGTCCACGTCCGAGGTCTACGGCGACCCCAAGGTCCATCCGCAGACCGAGGACTATTGGGGCAACGTGAATCCCATCGGGCCGCGCGGCGTCTACGACGAGGCCAAGCGCTTCGCCGAGGCCATGACCATGGCCTACCACCGCAGCCACGGCGTCGCGACCCGGATCGTGCGCATCTTCAACACCTACGGGCCGCGCATGCGCATCCGCGACGGGCGCGTCGTGCCCACCTTCCTGGCGCAGGCGATCCGCAACGAGGACATCACCGTCTTCGGCGACGGCAGCCAGACGCGCAGCTTCTGCTTCGTGAGCGATCTCGTCGACGGCCTCGTGCGCTTGCTCAACTCGGACTGCGAGACGCCCGTCAACATCGGCAACCCGCGCGAGATGACGATCTACGAGTTCGCCGAGACGATCATCCGCATCACCGGCTCGAAGAGTCGGATCGTGAAGCGCCCACTGCCCGAGGACGACCCCAAGGTGCGACGCCCGGACATCACCAAGGCGCGCACGCTGCTCGGCTGGGAACCGAAGGTGAGCCTGGAAGAGGGCATCACGCGCACGCTCGACGACTTCCGCAAGCGCATCCTCGGCGGCTCGCGCTGAGCCATGAGCGACGCCGCGTCCGGCGAGGCGCCGGCGGATCTGGACGTTCCTTCGCCCGAGGACATCGCTCGCTGGCGGCGCGGGCTGGCGATCGGTGGCGGGGCGCTCGCCCTGGGTGCGTTCCTCACCGTGCACCCCTGGTGGAAGGGGCCGTGTATCGACGGCGCCTGGGTCAAGGCGTGTTATGGCCTGGGCGGTGTCGGCGCGTTCGCCGCGCTCGGCAGCCCCTGGCTCTCCGGGTGGATCGCGCGACGGCCCGCATGGCGCGAGAACGTCTATTCGCTGGCGCTGGCCTTCCTGCTCGCGCTCGTCATCCGCACCTTCATCGTCCAGGCGTTCAAGATCCCCTCGGGCTCGATGCTGCCGACCCTTCAGATCGGCGACCACATCCTCGTCGTGAAGTTCTCGTACGGCACCCGCATCCCGTTCACCGACCACGTGATCCAGGCACTCGGGCTTCGCGATCCGCAGCGTGGCGACATCGTGGTCTTCCGGTTCCCGCAGAACGAATGCGAGGACTACATCAAGCGCATCATCGGCTTGCCGGGAGACACGATCGAGGTCCGAAACCGCCGTGTCTTCGTCAATGGCGAGCCGCTGCGGGACGAGTGGGGCCGGTGCCCGGACGGCAAGCTCATCTCCGATCCGGAATCCGACTGCGGTCCTCCCGCCGCGCGCGTCGACAACGCGGCGCCGTTCCACGTCCCCGAGGACAGCTACTTCATGATGGGGGACAACCGGCAGCACAGCCAGGACAGCCGCTTCTGGGGCACCGTCGAGCGCGACAAGATCCTGGGCCGAGCGTTCTGGATCTACTGGTCGTGGGATAGCGAACGGCACATGCCGCGGCTGGGACGCCTCGGTCGTACGGTCCACTGATCCGCAGCGCTTCGGGCGCATGCCTGGCGCGCCGTCGCACCTCGGTGCGATCGACCGTCGCGCAGGCGCGCCCCTTCGGGATCACACCCGGATCGCACGGCGACGGTGGCGCGGGCAACGGGCAGCGCGCGACGCCCCGACGCGAGCGCGCAGCCACGGCCCGGGCGCGGCCCCGCCGTCCCCGCGAACGAGCGCCCGCGAGCACGGCGGCGACGGTGTCGATGCGCGGCAGGTCGCCGCGTCAGGGCGCGATCTTCTGCTGGCCCAGCACGTAGGTGAAGCCCGCGCTCAGGTTTCCAGGCACCACGCGGGTGATGTACTGCTCGACGAAGCGATCGATCTCGGTGATCGTGGTCGGCGGCACGATGACGATGTCGAAGGGCGCCAGCGCGGGATCGACCGATCCATCCGTTCCCTCGGCGAGCTTCGCCAAGTCGACGACCCGCGAGGTGGCGGCGCCGTCCGGGCTCTTGCGCAGCAACACCACCTTCGAGAGATCGCCCGCGGGGGTGTAGCCCCCAGCGGCGAGGATCGCGCTCATGGCGCTCATCCGCCCCAGGATCTGGACGTCGCGTGGATGGAACACCTCCCCACCGACGTACACCACGCGCCCGGCGTATTCGCGCACGAAGACCGTGATGCTGGGATCCCGGACCGTGCGCGCGAGCTCGCGGGTGAGCGCTTGCGCGAGCTCCTCGGGAGTGAGGCCATCGGCGCGCAGATAACCCGTCAACGGGTGCGCGATCTTGCCGTCTGGACCGACGCGCACGGTCTCGTTGAGCGAGCCATCGACGAGCGACTTGATCTCGATCAGGTCGCCCGGAACGATGCGATAGGTCACGTCGTCCTGTGCCGCGGCGGCAGCCGCAGGCGCCGCCGTGGGCACCGCGGCGCCATCCGGCTCGGGTGCCGCCTGGGCGGGTCGACCCGCGCAGAGTCCCGTCGCCACGAGCAAGGCCCACGCCGGCAGCGCCAGGCGCGCACGCGCCGAACGGAATTCGAGAATCGCTCGAGATCGGATCATGTCAGGATTTCCCCTTGGGACGCTTCGCCTTCGCGCCTGCGGGCGCGGACTTGCCCGGCGCGGGTTTCGTTGCGGTGCCACCCACCGGCTGATTGAGCTTCTTCCAGAGCCGCGCGAACAAGCTCTCCGGCGCTCCATCGGCGCTGTCTGCGGATTCTCGTTCTCGTGACTTGCCACGACCGGGACGTGCGGGCGCTTCCGCCTTGTTGCGCTCCTTCCCACGTCCGCCGGCATTGCCCATGGCCGCCTCCGCGGCCGCGTTGAGCGCATCCAGCGGCGGTGGCGCCTCCACCGCCGGCGCGATGCGCCGGTGCGGCCGCTTACCGGCATCGACCTTGATCAAGTCCTGATTGCCGGACGTGAGTGCGTTGACGAAGTCGAAGATGCGCTGGCGGTCCAGCTCGGCGAGCAACGTGAACTTGAGCCCCATGCCTGGCGGCAACGCCGACGGCACGAACGGTCGATAGGGATTCGAGTACACCACCGACGCCGTGGCGCGGATCGGCGGTCCCTTCATCCCCGGCAACGTGAGCTGCAAGGTGATGAGCGAGTTCACCGGCGAGGCCGCCTGCGTGTGAACGAAGACGCCCTTGTCGGTGAGCTGCTCGGCCTCCGCTTCCACGTCGAGCCCGTCGCTCGCCTGATAGCGCACGGGGTAGCGATGCGGCTTCGGCTGGGCGTCGGCGGCTCGGGTCATCGAAGGCTCGACCGCCGGCACTGGCGGCGGCGATTCTCGCGATCTTACCGGAATCGCTGGTTGTCTGCGAGAGCCGGATCTCGTACAACCAGCGCGACGAGCTAGGGGCCGAGACGCGGGAGCGCGCCGCAGGGGGGATGCGAGTGAAGTGCCGTCGCCCGATCGAACGTACGCAACGCACACACCGTGGTCGGAGCCCATGCACGTGGCTCGCGCCGCTCCTGAGCGTCGGGGTGGCGCTCGCCGGTGCAGCCGGTGCGCAAGCTCAGCCTGCACCCGCTCCCCGCACGCCCGCGCCCGCACGATCCGCCGCGCCGGTGGCCGAGCCCGCGGCCGCTCCGGCGCCTCCAAGCACGGAGCCGGCAGCCCCTCCCGCCGCACCCGCGCCACCGCCGTTCCCCGACGGGTTTCTCGGCGTGAAGCTCGAGTCCACCATCGACCAGGTCCGTGGCGCCATCCCCAAGACCAGCGAAGCCTTCGAGATCGACGACCAGAAGAATTGTCCGACCGCTCCGGCTCAGCCGTGCCATCGCATCGTCGAGAAGGCGCCCAAGGACACGGGGGCGTCGCACAGCAAGGCCGAGTACTGGTTCAACCCGTTCAACGGCCGACTCGCGCGGATCACGGTCGAGTACCGCGTGGGGTACGTGGACGTCGACGCGCAGTTCACGCAGAGCTTCGGCGCGCCCACGTCTCGGACCGAGAAGAGCGTGGCGCAAAACGCGTTCCTGGGAGCGGGCACCGAGGTCACCAAGGTCTGGCGACAGGGTCCATACGAAGTCGAGCTGGTGTACTTGCTGCTGGCGAAGAACCCGACCGAGGCCCACACGGGCCACGTCGAGTTCCGCAGCGTGACCCAGCTCGAGCTGATGCGCGAGCTCGGTGAGCAGATGAAGACCCTGTCCCGTCCGCCCGGCACGGCCCCCACGCCGCCA
>JAXLQJ010000080.1:0-24894 GCA_046331705.1 bacterium
CGGGCCACGCCGCGTGAGGCCTGTAGGCGCGGGCGGACGAGAAACGATCGATCGGCATCGCCGTGTTGATCTCGGTGGTGCCAGCGGAGGGCGCGTGCGTGTCGAGAGACGACGCGGCGCGCGGCGGTTCGGATGCGGATGACGCGGCGCTGGATGTGAGCTTGCGATCGTCGAGCGTGCTGCCGGTCGAGCCGCTTCGAGAGACGATCGCGCGTGGTGACGCGGCGCTCGGTTCCGAGAGCACCCCAGGCGGCGGCATCCAGCTCGGCCGGGCCGGAAGATCGAGTGGGGCGTTCGCGCGGCTTTCCGGCGGAGACGGCCGCTGCTGCGGTGCCGCCGAGACCGGGCCGCCTTTGCCACCGCTCGCGTTCGCGCGCTGCTCGGCCTCGCCCGGGCGTGTCTTCTCGCCGGCGGGCGCCGCGGAGCGGGGCGGGGCGGGGGGCGCTCGATCGGCTACTCGTTCCCGGAGGGCGATCTGCCGCTCGGGGGCCTCGGGAGGTGCGAACCAAAGCCATCCCAGAGCGAGGCCGATGAGCAGCGTGGCGGCGAGCGCAAACGACAATCCCGCGCGGGGCTGCACTGGGCGGCGGCGTGCACGCGCGATGGCCGCGAGCTCGCGCTCGGCGTTCGCGAGGATCACGCGGCGACGGTCGGCGGGAATCTCGAAGGGTGCCGACGCCGCGGGAGCGAGCTCGTGACCGAGCCGACGCAGCATCGCCAGCCCCGCGCGGCAGTGCGCACATGCGCGGAGGTGCGCATGCTCGAAGTCCGTCCCCTGGCCGAGGCGGATCGCGTCGAGACGCAGCGGCCCCAGATGCTCGCCGCCGTTCGATGCGTCGGGGTGAGTCGAGTCGGTCATGGCGAGAGCCATGCGCGCATCGCGAGCAGCCCGTGGTGCAGGCGAGATTTCACGGTGCCCTCCGGAATCGCCAGCGCCTCGGCGATTTCCTTGAGGCTGAGCCCATCGCCGAAACGCATCACCACGACCTCACGCTGCAGGTCGGGAATCGCGGCGAGGGCTCGGCGCAGGTCCGGCTGCATCCACTCCTGACTCCACGGGGTGTCGACCAACACGACGTCGCTCACGTCCACGTGGTTGCGCCGCGTGCGGTATTTCGAGATCGAAAGATGACGCACCGCCGGATAGAGGAACCCGCGCAGCGAGGTGGTGAGCGCGAGCGTCGGCAGCTTGCCCACCAAGTACTCGAAGGTCTCGCTCAGCACGTCGAGCGCATCATCGCGGTTGCCGAGGAATCGCATGGCGAGCGCCGCGACCCAGCCCGCGTGGCGGTCGAAGAGCCGCTCGAACGCGCCGGCCTCGCCGGATTGCACGGCGGCCACGAGTTCCGCGTCCGGCACCTCGACGGAGCGCAGGTCCTGGCTCGGATCGCGAGGCGGGCTTTGCTTCACGGCAGCCGTGGGTGCGGCTCGCGCCCGGTCGGCGACCCGCTCTCGGGGCGTTCTCGCCGCCCAGGTCGTCGGGGTCACGACACGTGAGCGGACGAGCCCCCCGAAACGTTCAATCGGACGCGCTCAGCTCGATGGGCACCCTTCGGCCGGTGCGTGGACGTCGGCGACGAGCGCACGTACCAGGCCGGCGATGGTCGACTCGGACGCCACCACGTGCACCGGCACGCCGAGCTGCCGCGCCGTCTCCGCGGTGACCGGGCCGATGCACGCGACCCGCACGCGGCCCAGGTCCACCGCGCCACCACCCATCGCCTCCACGAGATTGCGCACCGTGGACGAGCTGGTGAACGTGAGGTACTGGATGCGACCGGCGCGAAAATCGGAGAGCAGTGCTTCCACCGGTACTTGCGGGCGCACGGTCCGGTAGGCCTCGGCGATGGTGACCTGGGCGCCGGCACGTTCCAGTTCGCGCGGTAACAGGTCGCGGGCGATGGCGGCGCGCGGGATGAGCACGCGCAGCCCCACCACCGAGCCGTGGGCTGCGCGAAACGCTTCCAAGAGCCCCTCGGCGCGGTACTCGTCGGGCACCAGGTCGACGCGGATCCGGAGCTCGCGGATCGCCTGCGCCGTCGACGAGCCGATCGCCGCGACCCGCACGCCCTTGAGCTCGCGCAGGTCCTTGCCGCGCGCGTCCAGCCGCTCGAAGAAGCAACGCACCGCGTTGGCGCTGGTGAAGACCGCCCAGTCGTACGCGGAGACCTCGTCGATCGCTCGATCGAGCGCGGCGTACGACTCGGGCGGCGCCAGCTCGATGGTCGGGAACGTGACGGGAGTCGCACCCTCGGCCTCGAGCGCTTGCACGAGGTCGGCCGCTTGCTCGCGGGCGCGCGTGACCAGGACGCGCTGACCGAAGAGCGGTCGCGTGTCCCACCACTTGAGCTTGTCGCGCAGTCGCACCACCTCGCCGACCACCAGCACCACCGGCGGCGTCATGCCGTGGGCATCGGCCTCGGCGACGACCCGCGCCAGCGGGGCCACGAGCGTCTCTTGCTCGGGCGTGGTTCCCCAGCGGATGAGCGCCGCGGGCGTGTCGGCGCCGAACCCGCGTGCCAAGAGCGCCTCGACGTTTCGAGCGAGGTTGGAGCGGCCCATCAAGAGCACCACGGTCTCGCGGCCGGTCGCCCGCGACGCGGGTAGGGAGGAGGCTTCCAGCGCGTCCTCGCCGTCGTCGGCTTCGGCCTCGTCGCGACCGAGCGCCACCAGCAGCGACGTGGCCACGCCGCGATGGGTGGCAGGGATGCCGGCGTACGCGGGTACCGCGAGCGCGCTCGTGATGCCGGGCACGACCTCGAACGTGACGCCCGCGGCGGCCAGCGCCTCGGCCTCTTCGCCGCCACGTCCGAAGAGGAAGGGATCGCCGCCTTTGAGCCGCACCACGCGCTTGCCGGCGCGGGCGCGATCGATGAGCAGCGCTTGGATCGTCGCCTGATCGCTACGCCCTTCCCCCGGCTTCTTGCCGACGTAGATCCGCTCGGCGCGAGCCGGGATCTCGTTCAGCAGGAACGCGCTCGCGAGATGGTCGTAGACCACCACGTCCGCGCGGCGAAGGAGCGCGAGCCCCTTCACCGTCACCAGCCCCGGGTCACCGGGTCCAGCGCCCACCAGATGCACGATTCCGCTCATGCCGATGCTCACGCCACGACGGGCGATGGGATCTCGCTTTCCGGCACGCCTCGTCGGTGGCCCCAAGTGCGAGGCGATCCGAGCGCTAGCGTCCTCGTTCAGGCCCCCTCGAACCCCGGCTTTTCCCCGGGACTTCCCTCTCCAAGCCGGTGTCCGCCCCCTCCAAGGCCGCGGGCCCCGCTCGGGCCGAGCGGCACCCCGACGGGCCGGCAGACCTCGACCATCCTGGCGAGTCCGCCCGGCCCGTGCAACCGGACGCTGCGAGCACCGGCCGCGCGCGGAGCCACCCCGCTCGCTGCGCGACTCGGCCACGTTCCGCTCACCGAGGCGTGCGCTGGTCGAGGTCGGTCGGTCGCATTCGTCGTGAGCGCGGAGGGTCGGACGGGCGGCGATGGGGCGCGCTGCGAGTCGGGTCGTCGTACGCGTCGAGGGACCACCACGCCGAGCGGTAGCTCTCCGCGAAGCCCGCGCCGGCGCGGTGAGGCTACGCCCTGCCTCACTCGGTCTTGCACTCGTACGATTTCTTGAAACCCCAGCCCGCGTAGCTCTTTCCACCCTGCTCGACGTAAACCTTCGTCCAGCTGGGATTGCTCGCGTCGTCGCTGACCGTGAGCTCGGTGCCCTTGGGGAACGTCTTGATTGCCTTGGCGTCCCGACTGCCGCTCGCGCGAACCGTCATGCTGTCGATCGTCACGCAACGAGGCGTGGCGGTAGGCGCTGGCCCGGGCGGTGCCTCGGTGCCGCACGCGACCTTGATCGGGCAAACGTCCTTGGATGTGCTCGTGATGAGGTCGCCCGCCGAGAAGCTCTCCTGGAAATCACCCAGCTCGCGCTTGTCCAAGAGTTTCGCATGAGCGGCGACCGCCTCGGCGTCGCTTGGGTCGAGATCCACGGCTCTCCCCATGAGCTGCGTCGCCTCTCGATGGCAGCCCTTCAGGTCCTTCACGACGGCGAGGTTGTAATAGTCGGCAGCCGTCGCCTGGCTCTCCTTCACGGCCTCCTCGAGCGTCTTCTCCGCCTGATCCCAGTTGCAGTTCATCGCATAGCCGATGCCCAGCTCTCCCTTGGGCGTCGACGCGCTCTTGATTCCGATGGATCCCTTTTGCATGTGAGGTTGAATCTTCTTGAGAAACCTTTCGACCGATTGCTCGGCGAGCCCATCGAGGATGCCGACCTCGGTAGGAAGCTGCGACACTTTGTGGACGACCGGACTCTTGTCCTTTGCGCCCTGACCAAGGAGCGCGCCGACTCCACTGTTCACGGCGTTACCGATACCCACGGCTGCCGCATCGCCCGAGATCAGCACCTCCCAGGTGCCGGTCTCGTTCGTCGACTGCGCCACGATCGTCTTCAGCGTGCCGCACGGTGAGTCTGGGCGGACGTCAACCATCTTGAAGTTGACGGTCAGATCACCGGTTCGAAGGCGGTACTTGTTCAGCACGTACCGGCCGGTCTTGTCGTCGACCACGATCTTGTCGTCACGCTCGGAATCCGTCAGCGTAGCGGCCGTGATGTCCCCGAAGATGATGCCTTCGAGGCCGGCGCCTTGGAGTGCCGCGAGCGATCGCTGGGTGAGTGATCCCTTGTCGTGAAATTGCTCGATCTCACGTGCGATCTTGCCGAGCTCTTCGGAGTCGCGCGCGAAGAACTCGAGCTGCTTCTCGTTCGCGATTCCCTGGGTGAGCTTGCCGACGATCGTCGATGCAAGCGTAGGTGCAACCTTGTTCGCGGACGTCTTGAACGAGCCGATGCCGACCTTGCTGATCCCGCAGATGTCGACTTCACCACTTTGAAGCTTTTGCACCTGAATCTTCTTGGCACATCCGCTCGCCATCGGAGCGGTGACGAGGCCGATCAGTACCAGGGAAAGGAGGCAGGGGGATCGCATGGTCTCCTCGAAGGTCGATCACGCCGTGCGGAGATCGATCGATGATTCACTCGATGACGTCGCCCTCGGAACGTTGCCCTCGCCTGACCACGGGAACTTGCTCTCCGGTGCGCTTCGTCGGCAGCCGGGCATTCCGGGCGATCCGAGCGTCTCCGAGCTCGCTCACGCCGCTTCCGATGCCAGTTTCCCCCCACGGAACTTCCCCGTTCAAGCCGACGTTCACTCCTTTCGAGGCCCCAGCGTCGACGCGGGCCCGGCAGGTCGGTCGCGTGACTCCGCCAGGTGCTCCACTCGCCCGGTCCGGTGCGGGTCTCCTCGCTCGAGCAGCACCGATGGCGTCGAGTCCCGTGTGAAGCGGGTCGCCTCGCAAGGTGACGACGCGAAGGGCCGTGCGGGCGTCCGATCGGGCGCGAGTCGTGGGCAACTCGGCGCGTCGCGGAGCGCGCGGGCTCAGGGAGCCGTCGCGCTCCAGTTGCCCGTGTTTCCCCACTCGAAGCCGTCGGCGAAGAGATCCCAAGCCACGCGCGCGAACACGTTGGCTGGCAAGCCGGAAATCTGCCGCAGCCAGCCAACCAGCCAGCCGGACTCGGAGCCGGCGACTGCGGCGTAGAAGTCTTCCAGTGGATCAGCAGGCTGGCTCACGAAGACGCCGTTCCCGAGCGCTCCCGTGGCCAGCAGGCGCTTGCCGACCAACTCGCGCGGCGCCGTGAGCGCCTCCCACACCACGAGGTAGTCGACTCCACCGCTCATACAAGCGACGTCCGGGCGGACGTCTCGTCCGAGGAGGCTCCCGAACGACTTCGGATCCTGCCAGAACGATCCATCACCCTGAAGGAAGCGCCCGTAGACATCCTCGTTCGGGGGATCGACCGTGTCGTTGTAGCTTTCCCACACCACCAGGAACTGCCAGTTCTCGCAGCTCGCCACAGCGGGCCTGGTCTCCGCTGCCGGCCAGCCGGCGACGGTGATCTCGGAACCCATCGAGCCGGTGGTGCTCACCAGCTTTCCCAGGACGTCGAAGGTGTTGTCGTAGACCACCAGGAACTTGTTCCCGAACGGTTCCCAGGCGATGTCCGAGAACCAGCGATGCTCGCTCGAGTGGCTCGCCACGGTGAAAGAGGGCTCCAGCGCTCCGAAGGCCACCAGCGCGCCCTGCACCTTCCAGTAGTCACTGTCCCAGTCGTCCCAGGTCACGAGGAACTTCTCGCTCACCCAGGAAAAGGCCACCGCGGGCCTTTGCTCGTCATGGGTGGTGTCCTCCACCACGAATTCGTCCCATCCGGGGAAGACGCCGCTCCAGTTCAGGAGCCGCCCGTAAATGTCCCAGTCGCTGCCATCGCCGTTGTAGTCGTACTCGTACACGACCAGGAATCGGTCCCCCTCGCCGTCGTAGGCGACGGCGGGATTCCTTCGGGCGTGGCCGCCCGGGGGGGCGACGTCGAACGCGGCTCCCTTGGGAAACCCGTGCCGATCGAGAAGGCGAGCATGGATTCCGTTCGGTGCCGGCGGGAAGTCTTCGCCCCATACCACCAGGTACTCGTCGTGGTTGAAGTCGTACGCCACGTCGACCCAGCGCTCGTCCGGGGATGCGATCGAGATCGTCACCTCGGGCGCCATCGCCTGATCGGCTGCCACCCCCGGCACCCAGAAGCCAGCGAGCAGAATGAATAGCGTGATCGCGCGCGCTCCGGCTCGTCGCATCGTCGCCCTCCTGCCGACCACGACGAGACGATCGCGCCGCCGAATCGCGGCCTGGCACGACCAATTCCCCTCAAGACTCATGCCAGAATCGAGGGCGAACCCGACCCGCGCGTGTCGAACCGCGGTGGCGAGGTTTTCGGTTTGTCGTGCGCGAGTGCTCACCGGCGGCCGCGTGATCGGCCTCACATGCGCCGGGCGAACGCGCGAACGAGGGTCGGCGCGGTGTTACCTGCCGAGTGCGCCGCGGGAAGGCGCGCGCGGAAGAGGGGCGCGCCACGGTGACATCGCCACGCGGCCGCGCCGTGTGGCTGACCCCGCGCGGCTTGGCTCGCGGGCGAGATGAGCCGCCGTCGTCGTGGCGCAGGCGCTCACGCGAGCGCGTTCAGGGTCCAGTCGTAGCGGCGGTGCGTGAGCGCGAAGCGGTGCTGGAAGGCACGTTCGAGCGCGCCGCGCAGCGCTCCTTCGGCGTGGGCGAGCAGGAACTGCCGAACGCCCGCCTCGCCGCCGAAGTCGCGGGCGTAATAGCGATACAGGATCGAGACGCGCACCGCGCGCGCGGCGTCGTCGATCTCGGTGTCGTTCGCGACGAAGGTGCTCGCGGCGAGGGCGAGCTGCTCGTCGATCCGCTCGCCGTCGTAGAAGGCGATCGGCGGGCAGGCGCGCGCAGCGCACACCAGCGCCGCGTGGATGCGCGCGTCCACCTCCGGCAGGGCGAGCGCCAGGCGTGGATCGTGGGGTGCGAAGGGTCGCATCCCCGTCGCGGGATGCGGCGCGTTGCAGCGCAGGATTCCGTTCTCGATCTCGTCGGGGGTGAAGAGCAGATCGCCGACACGATAGGCGACCGTGGCGAAGAAGGAGGGCACCTCCATCACCGAGCGCTCGATGGCGAGCGCCACCACGCCGTGGATCACCAGCACGTTGTAGAGGTTGATCCAGAACGCTCGCGCGGAGCCGTCGCGCGGCAGCTCCGGCAGGTGCAGCGCAGCCAGCAGCTGGCTGGTCTCCGCGAGCGCGGCGAACGTGGGCGAGCGCCCGAGGCGCGCGTAGCTCACGCCTCGCCCGCGCTCGTCGATGGCTTCGGCTTCGAGTCGGCGCGCCATGGAGCGCAACGCCATGGCGATCTCGGCCGCGGGCCGCGGTGTGACCGCGCCGTCGCCGCCGTTGAGGATGCGGCGCGCCAGCAACGACGCGGGAACCAGCGCCTTGGCGGCCTCGAGCGGCGAACGCGCACGGCGCAGGATGTCGGCGCCGTCGCGCACGCCGCGCACCACGTCGCCGAGCCTGCTCATCGGGCAGCCCGAGCGCTCAGCAGGGAAAGAGCGTGGGGCGCGCGGTGGGCAGCACTCCGCGGCGCGCTTCCACCGGTGTGAGCTTGGCCTCGACCGTGCCGCACGAGTCGCCGGACATGTCCGGGTTCTTGCACTGGCAGACGCCCACCTGGATGCCGACCCGTTCGGCCGCCTGCCGGAAGCGCAGGTAGCCCTCTTCGCGGTATGCGCGCGGCAGAAGCTTCACCTCGGTGGGGGTGCCGGAGGGCATCCACGGCTGGGTGCGGTACGTCTCGTCGATCAGGCGCTTGGTTTCGCTGGGAACCACCCGTGCAAGCAGCTCGTGGATCGCGGGGCGCAGGTGGACGTAGCTCAGGACCACGCGCTTGACGCGCGCCTGGTGCAACGTGTCGAGCATCTCGGTGACGACGCTCTCGGTGTCGGTGAGGCCGGGGATGATGGGGTCGATGCGTACGTCCGCGAGCGCTTCCAGCTCGGTCAGCGCCGCGATCGTGTCCAGTCGATCCATCGGCGTCGCCGCGCCCGCCTCGAAGAGCGCGGCCAGCGTCGACTGACTGGTGATCCATCCCACGTGGCCGCGGATGCGGCCGCGGTTGGTCGCGAACAGGTCGACGAACCGGCGCGTGAGCGTGCCGCGCGTGAAGAAGCTCAAGCCGATCCTGCGCTCGAGCAAGGTGCGAAACAGGCGATACGCCGTGTCCTGGGCGCGCGGCTCGTTGGGGAACGCATCCACGTCGGGATCGATCATCACGTGGGTGATGGGCGGAGCCGAGCGTGGTTGCTGTCCGAGCGCCCAGGTGATGCGCTCGATGGCGTTCTCGATGGGCTCGGCTTGGCTCGGCGGGTCGATCTGCTCGTGCCCGCGCTGGTAGCAGGCGGCGCAGCGCGCCGTGCACCCCGTGAGGTAACGCACGGTCGGCGCGCCGTTGAGGCACGCGTAAGCGGGGCGCTCGAGAAGCGTCGTCATGGGCGAGGCGCGGGAAGCGGCGCCGGCGAGCTGGAGATCGAGCGCGGCAACCTGCCCGCGCCCGGGAGGGGCGTCAAGCGGCCTCGGCGGTGCCGCGCGAGCGAGGAGGTGGTCGAATCGCGCGGGATCGCATTAACTGCCGCGGTTGACTCGCGACCGCCGCCGCTCACCGGCAACCGCGGCGCGCGTCCGCCGGAGGCCCGTCATGGCATTCCCCATCCACCGCCCGCGACGTCTGCGGCGCACGTCCGCGCTGCGCGACCTGGTGCGGGAGACGCAGCTCGATCCCGCCGACTTCGTCTATCCGCTCTTCGTCCAGCACGGATCGGGCCTCTGCGAGCCGGTCCCGTCGATGCCAGGCGTGAATCGCTTTTCCGTGGACACGCTCGTGGAGGAGGCTCGCGGCGCGTTCGCCGAAGGGGTGCCGGCCGTGATCCTGTTCGGCATTCCCGAGCGCAAGGACGCGCGCGGCTCGGAGGCCTACGACGATCAGGGCATCGTGGCGCTGGCGGTTCGCGCGCTCAAGTCCGCGCTTCCCGAGCTGGTGGTGATGACGGACGTGTGCCTGTGCGAGTACACGAGCCACGGCCATTGCGGTGTGCTCGCGGGAGAGTCCGTCGACAACGACCCGACGCTCGAGCTCCTCGCCCGCGAGGCGGTCTGTCACGCGCGCGCCGGCGCCGACGTGGTCGCGCCCTCCGACATGATGGACGGGCGGGTGGGCGCCATTCGCGCGGCGCTCGACCGCGAGGGCTTCCACGAGGTCCCGATCCTCTCGTACGCCGCCAAGTACGCATCCGGCTACTACGGACCGTTCCGCGACGCCGCCGATTCGACGCCCGCGTTCGGCGATCGCCGCAGCTACCAGATGGACCCGGGCAACGGTCGCGAGGCGCTGCGCGAGGTGGACCTCGACCTCGCCGAGGGCGCGGACATGGTCATGGTGAAGCCGGCGCTGGCCTACCTGGACGTCATCCGGGCGGTGCGCGAGCGTGTCAACGTGCCGGTCGCCGCGTACAACGTGAGCGGTGAATACTCGCTGGTGAAGGCGGCGGCGCAGCAGGGGTGGGTGGACGGCGACCGTGTGATGATGGAGAACCTGACGGCCATCAAGCGCGCCGGCGCGGACCTGATCCTGACCTATCACGCACGCGAGGCCGCGCGAATTCTGGGTGGCGGCTGAGCGGCCGCGCACCCGTCGATCCACGTACCCAGCCATGACGCGCGACTTTCGCGACGAATCCGAGGCCGAGCTGATCCGCCTCGCCCAGGCGGGCGAGCGGGGCGCGTTCGACGTGCTCGTGGAGCGCTACCAGAAGCGCGTCTACGCGGTGGCGTTCGGGATGGTTTCGGATCCGGAGCACGCGCTCGACGTCACCCAGGAAGCGTTCATCAAGGCCTATCAATCGCTCGGCAGCTTCGTGGGGCGCTCGAACTTCTACACGTGGCTCTACCGCATCACGTTCAACTCGGCGATCGACTTCATCCGCCGCGAGCAGCGCGACAAATCGGTGAGTTACGAAGAGGGAGCCGAGCTCGACGCCAGCTCCACCGGCGGCGATTCGTTGCTGCACCGGTTGCCCAGCCCGGATAGCACCGTGCGCCGCAGCGAGCTTCGAGACGCCGTTTTGAAGGCCATCGAGACGTTGCCGGAGGAACAGCGCGCTGCCATTTTGCTGCGCGAGGTCGAGGGCCTTTCCTACAAGGAAATCGCGGACGTACTGAAGTGCTCGAAGGGCACCGTGATGAGCCGGTTGCATTACGCCCGCCACAAGCTGCAGAAGTTGCTCCGCGATCGCTGAGTCGGGTGGCGCCGGCGTGGAACGCTCGAATATTCCTGGCCTCCGCCACGTCCAAGGGGTGTTCGCGGCCGAGCTGGCGAACGGCGGGGGCCTGCGTGATCGGCCGGACATGGAGTGACGCGTGAGCGTGCCCTGCGTAGACCTGGACATCTGGATCGAGCGCTTTCGGGACGGCGATCTCGTCGGGCGAGCTCGCCGCGACGCCGAAGCGCACCTCGAAGGTTGCGAAACCTGTCGCGAGCGTCTCGCCGAGCTCGAACAGGTCGGGTCGTTGCTCGCCAGCGCCTTCGCCGAAGTCGAGCTCCCCATCCCCGCCGAAGAGCTGAGCCGCCGCATCGCCGCGCGGCTCGATGCGTTGCCGGCAGCGGTCGCGGAGGCGCCGCACCGCTCGGTGGGCGCGTGGCGCTACGCGCTCGCCGCCGCCGTGGCCGGCTTCGTGCTCGTCTCCGGCGCCTTGTGGTTGGATCACGCCAAGCTCGACGGTCGGATCGCCGCCCGGGTGCAGACGTGGATCGGCCCGGGAAGCACCGACGTTGCCGACGACGCGCTCGACGAGCCGGTGCGCGTCGAGCTGGCGAGCCAGGCGCCCGAGGCGCCGCCCGTGCGACTCGTGTCCAGCAGCGATCCCCAATGGCAGGTGGTGTGGATCGGCAGTGAAGGGCCGCAGCCATGAAGGCCGGGCGGCTCGGGTTGGGAGGACGCTGGGCGGTGGGCGCGTTGCTGGTGCTCGGCGCGACCGCGGCGGCGGCGCAGGAAGCCGAGCAGCGTCGCTTGATCCACACCCGCGTGGTCCACGCCTCGGTGACCGCGCCCAGCCGTGAGGTGTGGGTGGACCCGTCGCTGCGGCTGATCAGCACCAAGCTCACGTCGCAGTTTCCCTACAGGCGTTACACGTTGCTTCAAGACGTGACGCAATCGCTCGGCGTCGACGAGATGGGCTCCATCGTGCTCCCCGCCGACGGTGGCTCCGTCGAGGTCAGGCCCATCGCGTTCGACGGCAAGCGCACGCGCATGGTGGTGCGTTTGGTCCCGGCGCGAGCGGATCTCGGGAATCGCGCCGTGCAGATCAAGGCGGAGACATCGCCCAGGGGCACCGTCGTCATCGGCGGCATGCCGCACCCCAACGGCACGCTGCTGATCCTGATCCAGCAGCACGAGGCTCTGCCGGCGGGTTCCGCCGCGAGCCGGGTCTTCGGCGCTTCGCCGCAGTACTGAGCGCGACGGTCGACTCGCCCCGCACGGGCCGAGTAGCACGGCGCCCCAACCACCGATGCGCCCGCGACGGTGCGACCGGTGACGCGCAGCGCGGCTCACCCCGGCGAGCGGTTCTCGCGCTTGCCCGAGCGCTCTCGTCCTTCGGCCTGGAACGGCTCAGCGCTTGGGTGCTTCCGCTCGCCCCACCGAGAACACGAAGCGCGAGTCGCCGGCGACGATCTCGTCACCGTTGCGCAGCGCGTATTCCTCGACCTCCGAGTCGTTGAGATACGTGCCGTTCGACGATTCCAGGTCCTGGATCCGGAACTCGAGATTCCGATACGTGATCTGGAAATGGCGTCGCGACATCGCCGGGTCCTTGACGCGGATGTCGGCGACCTCGCCGCGGCCGACCACGCTGGCGCTGGCGGTGAGCGTGAAGACTTCCTTGCTGGCAGGGCCGTCGATGACCTTGAGCACGGCCGCGAGGTGCGCGGGGATCTTGAGATCCTCCGGGCTCAACGGCTTCTTGTCCATCGAGATCGTGGTCCGACGGGAGCGCGTTCCGGTGCTCATGGGTTGTCCTGGTGTCGCGATGCGTCCTCGAACGATGGTAACCATCGCGTTCGATACGCTCAACCAACGCTCCCTGGATCCGTCGCGCCGAGCGTCGCCGAGACCGGGCGCGACGCGAGCGGCGCTCTCCTGGCGGCGCTCGGCACGGCGTGGTAGGCCTCGACCCGCGGCGCGGAGCGGACGCGACCGCGTGGCGGGGTGCATGCGAGTCCGCCAGGAAACCATCCAGTCAGCCGCGTCGTAGATCGTTCACGATCCTCAACCGACGAGTGTGTCCATGAATCGCCGATCGTCTCCGACAACGCGATCTCCGCTCGCCTGGCGCGTGCTCGCGCTCGTGGCGGGTCTCGCTTCCTCGGTCGTGCCCGCGACCGCCTTCGCGCACTCGCTCGGCCCGAAGTTCTTCTCGCAGCAGATCTCCGTGAAGCTCGATGCCGAGTGGCTGAGGATCGCGTACACGATCGAGGTGCCCACGTCGCTGCTGCAGCGCGAGTTCGTGGAGATGGCGAAGAGCAAGCCCGACGCGCCGCCCGCGGAGATTCGCGAGGAGTTCAAGCGCTCCAAGGTGGACGCGTTGCGCACCGGCCTCGACGTCTCGCTCAACCGCCAGCACCTCACGCTCGAGGACGATCCCGACGGCGCGCGGGAGTCGCGACCCAACGACATGTACTTCCAGCTCTACCGCTACGCGTTGCGGGCGAAGGTGGCCGGAAAGCTCGCCGATCAGAACGTCCTGGCGGTGCGCAACCGGAACTACGAGGGCGAGGAGACGCTCTATTCCGAGCACGTCGAGGTGGGCGAGGGGCTCGGCGAGGCGAGCACCGGGCTCGAAGGCGACGAGCGTTTCTTCCTGGACAGCCGCACCAACACCAAGTGGTTCCCGTCGCCGGAGCACCGCAACCTCGAGGTCCGCTTCACGCGTGCCGGCGTGGCGTTGCCCGCGGACGCGACGCGCGCCTCGGCGCCCGCGGTCGCGGCGCCCGGCCCCGGTGTCAAGGACGACAAGGCGTCGGCGCGCACCAGCCACGAAGTGAAGCGAATGGAATCGTATCTCGGTGCCACCACGCTGAGCCCGGCGCTCATTCTCGTGGGGCTGGCGGTCGCGTTCTTCCTGGGCTGCGGGCACGCGCTCTCGCCGGGGCATGGCAAGACCGTGGTGGCGGCGTATCTGGTGGGATCGAAGGGGCGAATCCGCGACGCGGTGTTCCTGGGAACGGTGGTGACCGTGACCCACACCTCGGTGGTGATCCTGCTGGGCGTGGTGACGCTGAGCCTCTCCCAGTACGTGCTGCCCGAGAAGATCTACCCCTATCTGGCGTTCACGTCGGGCGCGCTGATCGTGGGGCTCGGCGCCTGGATGCTGGTGATCCGACTGCGCGCGTTGTTCGGCGGACACGGGCATTCGCACGATCATCACCACCATGACCACGGTCATGCGCACCACGATCACGACCACGACCACGATCACGATCACGCGCACGACCATTCCCACGACCATGGCCACGGTCACGACCACGCGCACTTCCCCGACCCCTCGCAGCCGGTGTCGCTGCGCAGCTTGCTCTCGCTCGGGATCTCGGGGGGGATGGTGCCGTGCCCCTCGGCGCTGGTGGTGCTCTTGGCCGCGGTGGCGTATCACCGCGTCGCGTTCGGGCTGGCGCTGGTCCTGTCGTTCAGTCTCGGGTTGGCGTTGGTGCTCATCGCGATCGGCATCGCGATGGTGCTCGCCGGCAACTACATGCAGGAGAAGATGGGGATCCGCGAGAGTCCGTGGATTCGCAGGCTCCCGGTGCTGAGCGCCGGGATCGTGATCCTCTTCGGGCTCGGGATCTGCGGCAAGGTCTTGCTCGACGAGGGCATCCTCTCGATCAATCTCTGACGCCACGCGCTGGCGCCCGCCGTGAGGTCGGGACGCGCCGCCTCGTCCTCACGCGTTCGATCGTCGCTCGAGCCCGAACACGCGGCGCTTGCGCGTCATCTCGACGCGAGCCGCGGTGGCGTCCGGCCCACTCCTCGTCTGGCCCGAGCGCGCAGCAGGTGCGCCGCGACGGCGGCGGCCGCCGCCAGCCACACGTCCGTTGCGCTGGCGCCGTTGGCCGGCACCGCGCAGCCTCCCCCGCCGCCCGGCGGCGGGGGTTCGCACGCGTCGCCGACGCCATCGCCGTCCGAGTCGAGCTGGTTCGCGTTCGGCGTGTCCGGGCAGTTGTCGGTCGCGTCGGGAACGCCATCGCCGTCGCGATCGGCGCCGCCACTGCCCTCGCACGCGTCGCCGAGTCCATCGCCGTCGGAGTCGGCCTGACCTGGGTTGGCGACACTCGGGCAGTTGTCCGTGCTGTCCGGCACACCGTCTCCGTCGGAGTCGAGCGGTCCGCCGCCATTGGCGGGCTGGATCCGGAGCGCGTACTGGAGATCGAGCGGCCCACCGGCGCCGATCGTGAGCGGTCCAGCGGTGGCGCGCTCGTCGCTCGAGAGCGTGACCGTGACCGAGCTCGCGTCGACGCTGACCGTGCCGTCGAGTGGATCGGCGCGCTTCTCCCAGGTGTCACCGCGCCACGCGCCACGCTCGACACGCCAGCCGCCAGCGGGCGTCGCCACCTGGAAACGAGCGCGATACGAGACGCCCACGGCGGTGAAGTCGGCGTTCCCGGTGCGCACGATCGCGCCGCGGGCGGGCGTGCCCGCGTCGCCGAGGTCGGTGAGCGTGACCTGGGTGCTGCCCACGCTCACGGTCCCGCCCGAGAAGGTGTCGCCGCTTCCGAGGTACGCGCGATCGAAGAACGCCACCAGGTTCGCCGTGCCCGCCGCGCGCGCCAGCGGTGCCATCGCGGAGCCGAGCGCCGCGTTGGTGGCCCGCGCGTAGAACGCCCCCGAGAACGTCTGCCCCAGGATCGACTGGAACCAGGTGCCCTTGGTCGCGTTCGGGAAGATCCCGCGGGTGACACCGTCGCTCACCATGCCGACGAAGAGGCTCACGATGTCGCCGTAGAGCGCGTACGAGCTCATGCCCATGCCCAGGTAGGTGGCGCCGCCGTTCGCGAGATTCGAGCCGAGCACGCCGAAGACCTGGAAATGCGGGAAATACTGCGCGCCGAACTCGGGCGCGAACAGGAAGTTCTTCGCCGAGTCGGCCTGTGGGTCGTAGACCTCCTGCTTGTATCCGTACATGTCGGGGCCGGCGCTCACGATTCCCGCGTTCGTGATCCAGCCGTCGACGTCGTGGAACGGCGAGCCGGGATGGTCGGGCTCGGGGGTCGAGGGCTCGTCGTGTCCGAAGAGGTTGAGGATCAGCGGGAAATTCGGCAGTCGCGCGTGCGCCGCTCGCGTGAGCTCCGCCCAGTAGCGCTGCATCGACCACTGGGTGTAGACCTCGTCGATGCCGAGCTCGGCGACGAGCGCGGGGCGCGCGTTCTGGTACTGGGTGAAGGTGGGGAAGGACGCGTCGAAGCCGGCGATGCGCTCGCTGGGGTTCGCGAACTGGTGCTCGGAGAGCGCGCACCGGCAGCGTTGCGTGGGCTTGGAGGCCGGATCGCTCTCGTCGACGAGCGCCGGCTCGTTCTCGACCTGCAGGGTGATGATCACGTCGCCCGCGGCGTTCGCGTTGGCGATCCAGTCCACCAGCGCCAGGAAGTCGGCGCGCTCGCGGGCCAGCACGTTCGGCCAGTCGGGACAGAAGACTCCGCGATTGGCGGTGGCGCTGGGCGGGCTCGCGGCGATCGATCCGTCCGGGTTCGTGACCACCACGAAGCTCCCGTAGCTCGCCGGGCCGTTCACGAAGTCGAAGCCAGGCGGCGGCGCCAAGCTGCCGCTCGCGTGGAACGTGCCCGACTTCGAGGCGATGTCGTCGGGGGCGAAATTCGCCTTGCCGATCACGTTCGAGCCTTCCCACGCCAGGTTGATCTTGAGCCCGCGGGCGCGCGCGCCCGCGACCACCGCGTCCAGATCGGCGCGCGTCGGATCGTTGGCGCGAAACACGTTGCGCGTGGCACCCGAAGCGAACGTCCGCCAGCGCACCGGCACGCGAACCGCGTTGAAGCCCACGCTCTTCGCCGTGTCCAGGTACTCGTCGACGGTGAGGTTCTCGGGGTCCTTGTCCGAGTTCTCCTGAAGCTGGGCGGCGAGCTCCAGGAATGGAGCGCCATCCACGATCAGGACGGGATGGCCGTTCACGGTGTCGACGCGCGGCGCCGCACGCGCATCGGTGGGCGCGAACGAGCCGGCGACGAGGAGCGCCGCGGTCAGCGCTACGACGAGTTGGGGGTGGGCATGGCGCACGATGGGATGGCGGACGGTGGCGGACATGACGCGCGAGTCTACCAGCCGTGCGAGCGCGATCGCCGTGCCCGCAGCGCATTGGCGGGGTTGGGGGCCATCGCTATACTGCGCGGCTCGCGCGGGGCTGGGACCCGCGGTGAATCTCTGCCGAATCTTCCGGAGGAAGACGCTGATGAGCCGACGTACACTTCGTGTGGGCTTCACCCTTGCCGTGGTCGCGCTGGTCGCGGGTTGCGGCGGCGGAGGCAAGGAGACGCTGCAGAAGGTCGATCTGCCGCTCTTCACCGGTTGGTTCTGGCACCTCCTCACGTTCTTTGCCGTCGTCGGCGTCGCCTACCTGGTGAACCAGAAGGGCGAGGCCAACGAGGATTCGCTCTTCAAGCTCGGCAATCGGCTGCGGCAGCTCGAAGATCGGCTCGAGGAGCTGCAGAAGACCGTGCATTCCGCCAAGGCCGAGGCCCCGGCCGCAGCGGCGGCTCCGGCGGCCGCGGCTCCCGCTGCACCGGCACCCGCCACCCCGGCACCGGCCGCGAAGTCCGCGGGCGGCGCCAAGAACGCCAAGAAGAAGAGCGACGAATCGAAGCCGGCTTGAGCTCGTTGCACGCGGCAATCTCGGGTTCCGTCCCGAACGAGTCATGAAGCGAATGGGCCGCCCGTCGAAACCGGGCGGCCCTTCGTCGTCCAGGCCCCCCATGCGTCGATCGGACCTCGAGCGCGCCGCTCGAGCAACGCTCGCGGCGGCGTTGCTCGCGGCGTTCGCGGGTGCGCCGTGGGCTCACGCCGCGCCGCGGATCGGCACGGTCGAGGGTCACGCGGCGTTCATCGTCGACGAGCAGCCGTTCTTCAATCTCTCCGTGCACCTCGAGGAGAGCGCCCCGCAGGAGCTCGAGAACGTCGCCGTCGAGAGCTACGTGGACACCGCCCACGAGCTGGGCTTCACGGCGGTGCGGGCGCTGCTCAACTGGAATACGTGGGAAGAGCGGATCGCCCGCCCCGAGATCATCACCAACGATCTGACGCGCAGCCAGCTCGACGCATTGGTCGCGCGGGCTCGCTTGCGTGGGCTCAAGGTGAATCTGGTCTGGCAGGGCAGCAACATCACCGGGCGCAGCAATCGCGCGCCCGCCGACATGTATCCGCCCCCGCCGGCGTCGAGCGCGCCCTCGGGGACGTTCCACGCGCTCGGCGACTTCGTCCCGCCGGCGAGCTTCGACTACGTCAACGATCCGCAGGCCTTCGCGGGCTTCGTGCTGCTCACGAACACGCAGGGCGCGATCGCCTCCGACGCCGACGAGCCGCCGGCGAACTTCGGCGTCTATTGCCCGAACTGGCCGAACGAGCTGGCGCGCGAGAAGCGCGCCCTCGCCGACCTCGCCGCGTGGATTCGCGATCAGAACTCCCAAGGCGACGTGATCGTGAGCCTGCAGCTCCAGAACGAAGTGCGCGTGCAGGTCCAGCACGAGGGAATCGTCGCGCTCGACCGTTGCCACTGTGCGCTTTCCGACTACCTCTTCGCCCATCGAGACCAGGTGCCGGCCGGCTTCGGGGCCGACGCGCCCACGTTCCAGCAGTTCCTCGATCGCTATCCCGAGCTTCCCCAGAAGGTCACGATCGAGGAGGCGTTCAACCAGTGGTCGTTCACGCTGCATTTCCGGGAGCTGATCCGCGCGGTGCGTGCGGTCACGCCGGAGCTGCCCATCGTCGTGAACAGCTTCGGCGAGGACTTTCTCGACACGCCCGAGACCGAGAACCCCGGCTCGCCGATCCACCACGTGCAGGGCTACCTCGACGTCGGCACGAGCATCGTCGGGCCGGACATGTTCGGGTTCCAGTGGGAGGTCTTCCAGAGCCCGTTCGCCATCCCGGGAAACCTCCCGTGGGTGCCGGAGTTCGGCGTGCAGTCGCGGCCGTACTTCCAGGTGTTCGGCATGCTCGGCTCGAACGTCGCCGGGGATGGCCTCGCCACCGACACCGGCCCCGCGTACCTGGGCGCCGGCTACGGCGCGTACGCGCTCTTCGGTGACGTGCAGAGCCTCTTCTTCGGCCTGGTCAGCGACGGTGTTCAGCGCGGCATCATCCCGGCTCAGCCCTTCGGCACGTATTTCAAGGACGTGTTCGGGGTGCCGTACTCGGGCGGCTTCTACACGCGGAACTCGTTCCATGCGCTGCGTAGCGCCGGCCCGTGGCTCGCGCGCTGGGAAGGCACGCCGCGGCTGATCTCGTTTTGGGATCGTGTCGTGCTCGCCGAGAACGAGGACAACTTCTCGGGCGGTACCTGGAACATGGCGGGCGTGAACGTGAAGCTCACGGATCACGGCACGTCCACCACGCCCGCGCGTGGCTCGGTGATCCGCACCGGCGACCTCGACTTCACGGTGCTCGGCGTCTCGTTCGCCGCCGAGATCGAAGCGCCCGTTCCGCCCGGCGAGATCTACACCGTCGAGCGCGGCTACTGGCGCGGCAGCGAGTGGGTGCGCACCGCCGATCCGCTTCCGGGGAGCGTGGCCGTCGATCCCGTCGACGGTCATCCGACCGTGCGGCTCTCCGACGACAACCTCACCGACCAAGGGCTCGTGACCGCGGGCATTGCCGGCCCACTCGACTTGCAGTACGCCGTGCGGCTCTACGTGACCAACCCGGGCACGCCGGATCGGGATGGCGATGGCGTTCCCGACATCGGCGACAACTGCCTCACGGTGGCGAACGCCGACCAAGCCGACGCCGACGGGGATGGGATCGGCGACGTTTGCGACTCGACTCCCAATCCCGACGATGGCGGCGGCGAGGAGCCGCCACCGCATTCGCTGGGTGGCGGCGGCGGATGCGCGATCGCGGCGCACGCCGATCCGGCGCTCGGATCGCCGAACGCGCTAGTCGTCGCGCTCGCCGTGGTCCTCCAGCGTGCCGTCGGTCGTCGTCGACGCCGCGCTTGATCCTGGCTCGGCCACCCGCGCCGGCACGCTGAAGCGCGCCAGCGCCTCGAACCCGGCCGTGTCGGTGAGCCGCGCCCGAGCGCGAATCCTCCCCTCGGACGGGCCGGCCTCGCCGCCGACGAGGTCGAGCGGCACGGCGCCGGCGTAGGTCCCGGGCTCGATCTCCGCGAGCGGCCACGCGCTCGTGGACGCGCCCACGGTCACGGTGGCGACGGCGGACTCGCTGCCGAGCACGAGCACGTCGAGCTCCGCGGCGCCGTCGCTGCCGCGCGTCGCGCGGCCGGTGGCGAGCGTGATCGTGGCGCGCGGGTCCTCGAGCTCGCGGCCCGCGAGCGTGGTGCGAAGCGGGCTCGAGGTCGAGGTCGTGATCCGATAACGCGCCGCCACGCTGGGCCGCTCGCGCTTGGCGGCCGCTTCCTCGGCGCGCAGCCGTCCTGGGCCGAAGAGCGCGGTTCCGGTCGGCGCCGACGCGTCCGGCGCGATCGACACCAGCTCCGAGGGAGGAGAGGGATTGCCCGCGGCGTCGTAGCCGAGAACCGTGTAGTAGCGTCGGGTCAGATCGAAGAATCCATGCTCGTCGACGGTGAACGGATCGCCGAAGCCGGTCTCGTGCGTGCGACCCACGAACGTGAAGCGATAGGGGAAGCCGTCGGAGCGGAAGACGCCATAGTGGTGGACGACTCCATTCTCGGGGCGCCACGCCCACGTCAGCGCGAAGCCCCCTGCGGTCTTGCCGCCCGTGCGCCGGACGGTGAGTCCCGCGGGCGGCAGCGGCCGATCGGAGTCGGCGAGCAGCGCACCCGGCGCGAGCTCGACCTCGTCGTGGCGACCGCTCGGATCGCTCAGCCGCGCCGTGAGCGCCAGCGCGCCAGGCGCGAGGCCGGGTGGAACGCGAAACCGCGTCGCGTAGTGGCCGCGGCGTGTCTCGACCAGCGGCACGACGCTCGGCGTGCCGCCGATGCGCACGGCTCCGTCGAGGCCAGCGCCGGCGTCGAGGCCGACCTCGATCTCGTCCCACGTGCAAAGTGGCAGTCGCCCGGCGACCGGAACCGCCCACGCGTTCGAGATCGGCTCGTGCTTGCGGACGAGCGAGGGGGCCGTGTCCACGGGCGGCGACCACAGCCGGGCGCTCTCTTCGCCGAGACGCGCAGCCGCTGCGCGCGCGGTCGCGACGCGCAGCCGCGCCAAGATCGAAGACATGTCCTCCAACGCATCGAGGCCGTCGCCGAGCTCGCCGACGGCGCTCGCGTGGACCACTATCGCGTCGTCGCGGCCTTCCGCCTGATCGGGCCCGCCGAGGCGGATCGTCGCGGTCAAGTCGATCGCGGCGCGCACCCCGCCGCCACTCTCCACGGCGCTCAGCGTGGTGGAGACTCGGCCGCCGCTCGTTCCCTCGGCGGGCCCCGTCCCGCTCGCATCGACCAATCGGAAGCCGGCGCCGACGAGGGCGCGCGACAACGATGCGACGAATTGGTCGTCGACCGTGCTCACCAGCGCGGCGGCGCTCTCGGGGCGCAACGCCCAGATCGGGGGTGCAATCGCGAGCGTCGCCGGCGCTTCCGCGAGCAAGCGCGGACCGCCCTGGGTCGCGCAGCTCGCGAGCGCCCAGAGCGCCCACGCGCCCGCGAGCACGCTGCCGCAGCCATCGCGCGAGCGCATCGAGCGTCGGCCGTTCACGGCTCGGAGCGCTCCATCGCCGCGTCGCCCTCGACCACGTCCACGAGCCCGCTGAACGCCACCTCGCCATGGACGGTGTAGTCGTAGCGTCCGGCTTCGCTGGGAGCGCACAGCGCCGCCACGCTGCCGGGGGGCAGCAACATGGTGAACGGGCCGTAGCCGGGGACCGCGTGGAAGGCCCGCCGCACGCCGCAGCCGTCGAGCGTGCTCGGGAACGCGTGCTCGAACGAGATGGCGATGGCCGACTGGGAGGCGCGATTGAGCCACAGGATCGGCACGCCCGCGGCGACGCGAAGCTCGCTCGGCGCGAGACCTTCGGCCGAGATCACGACCAGGGCGGGATCGCGCTCGGCGAGGCTGGACGAGGCGCCCCCCGAGCGGCGGGGCAGCAGGATCAGGGCGAGCAGCGCGCCGATCGCGAACGCGCTACGGGCCGCGCCCTGCCGCGGTTCGCGAGCCACGGCACCGCGCTCGCGGGCCGAGCGCTTCACTTGGCCGCCGGCACTCCGTGCAACAGCTTCTTCGGGCCGTCGGGGAAGCGAACCTGGATCTTGCCGGGACCGGAAAGCTCTTCGACGACGCCGATCCCGAACGTCCGGTGCTCGATGCGATCGCGCAGCTGATAACTCTGCCCGGGCTGGTACGGCTTGATCGGTCGCGACAGGTCCGGCTGGACCACCGGCGCCGCCCCGGCGGCCGCTTCGGCGCGCTCCGCCTTCGTCGCTTCGCTGCGGACCTTCGGCCGCTTCTCCGGCTTCGCGGCGCCTTCGCCGCTGGGGGCGGATCCCGGCGGTGGGCGATGGCGGTGCTGCGCGCCGCAGCGCTTGCACTCCACCTTCACCACCTTGGTTCCCACCATGGCGGCGACCACGTGCCAAACCGGCCCGCATTTGCCGCATACCGCTTCGATTTCGTCACCGACTCGAACTGCCCGCACCGTCGACTCCTCCGGTTGGGCGCCGGCGATGCGTTCCGCATCGCTGCGCCGTCTCAACGTCGCCTTCGTTCGCGCGCTGGTACTATTCGGTGTGGCGTCCGTGGTCAAGCTAGGGGGGCCCCGCTCTCATGATGTTGCGACGCGTCTTGCTCTCCTTGGCCTTGGCTTACGCGCTCTTGTGCCTGGCCGTGAGCCAGCGCTATCGGGCGATGCTCTACCCCGCGCCCGTCGAGGATGCGGCGATGGTGCCGCCCGGCGCGCACGCGGTTTCCGCCACCGCCGCCGACGGTGTCGCCGTCCAAGCCGTGGAGTTTCCCGCCCGCCCCGGGGGCTGGATGGTGGTTCACCTGCACGGCAATGGAGAGGTGATCGGCAACCACTTCGACCTGGCGCGCGACCTCGCTCGCCGGGGCTTCGGAACGTTGCTGGTCGAGTATCGTGGCTACGGACGCTCGCGCGGCGCCGGCGTCACGACCGAGGAAGGGCTCTACGCGGACGTCAGCGCGGCGCTCGACCACCTGCTCGGCGAAGGCATCGGGCCGGAGCGCATCGCGCTCTGGGGCTTCTCGCTCGGCACCGGTGTCGCCGCCGAGATGGCCCATCGCGGGCGCGCGGCGCGGCTCATCCTGGAGGCGCCGTACACGTCGATCCCCGCGCTGGGAGGGCATCTCTATCCGCTGATCCCGGCGCGGTGGGTGCTGAGCGACCGCTTCGACACCGCCGCCAAGGCCGCGGAGATCCGCATCCCCACCTTTCTGATGCACGGCGACGAGGACCGGGTGATTCCGGTCGCGATGCCGGAGCGGCTGCGACAGCTCTTCCCGGACGTGCAGCTCGCGGAGATCGCGGGCGGCGGGCACGCCGATCTGCTCGCGAAGGAAGGGGATTGGCTCTGGCACACGCTCACGGACTTCATCCAGCGCGGCAACTCACCGGTCCTGCGCCGGACGCTGCCGGCGCAGCGGCATCGTTGAAGCGGGCGAGCGGCCGCCTCGCGGCGCTCGGCGCGACGCTCGCGATCGTCGTCGCCGCGGGTGCGGGCGGCTGCGGCTGGCTGATCTATCCGGCGCCCCAGACCGACGCCCGCCCGCTGCCTGCCGACGCGCAGGTCGTCGAGCGGGTCGCATCCGACGGGGTCCCGGTGCACGCGATCTGGATCGCCGACGACACGAATTCCGTCGCCGCGCGCGCGCCCGCGATCGTCTACTTCCACGGCAACGGCAACGTCGCGGGCGATGCACTCGGGCTAGCGCGCCGTGCGCGCGAGCGCGGCGCGGCGATGCTGCTCGCCGAGTATCGCGGCTACGGTCGCTCGCGCGAGGGCTCGCCCTGCGAGGAGGGGATCTATCGCGACGCCGAGGCCGTGCTCGCGTTTCTCCGCGACCAGGGCTTCGGACCCGAACGGACGGTGCTGTGGGGCTATTCGCTCGGCAGCGGAGTCGCCACCGAGATGGCGCTGCGTGGGCACGCGTCGCGGCTGGTGCTGCAGGCGCCGTTCACCTCGATCCCCGCCATGGGCTCGGCGCGTTTCCCCTGGGCGCCGGTGCGGCTTCTGATCGGGGACCGCTACGACAACCTGGCCAAGGCCGAGCGCATACGCGTGCCGACGCTCGTGGTTCATGGCGATGCCGACGAGATCGTCCCCTTCGCCATGGGGGTCGAGCTCGCGAAGGCGATCCGCGGCGCGGAGCTTCTCGCCGTGCCCGAGCTCACCCACGGCGGTGGCCCGGAGTTCGCGTGGGTGCTCGACCGCATTCTCGACTTCGCGCTGGGTTGACTCGCGTCAGCCGACACGGACGCGATTCCGCGACGGCCCGGTGCCCGTGCACGCGCTGCCGATCCGAGCTGGCGCAGCAGCTGCAGCAGCTGCAACAGCTGCAACAGCTGCAATAGCCAGTGCTTTGAGTGATGTCGACGCCGCGCGCCGCCTCGCTCCCGAGTCGATCGACGACCCGGGTCGGCTGCGAGACGATGTACGCGTCGTCCGGCCGTGCTATTCCGGCTTCGAGCCCTGCAACTAGTCGTTCGGCGAGGTGAGCGATGGCTGACTCAGAGCTGACCGGGGCCAATGCGGCCGGCACTCCTCCTACGGGCGGTGCGACTCCTGCGGTCGGCGCCAAGCGAGGGCACTGGTCTTCCGTGTGGGCAGCCCTCACGTGGCTCCCGAGCAAGCATCCCAAGCTCAGCAGTGCGCTGGTACTGTTCTTAGGGCTGTTTCTATTGCCTCAGGGCGCGCTCATCGAGCCGATCGAGTTCCCTTCGACGGCTGGCTACGACGGCAAGGTGGCCGCCTCCAGGCTCGCGCACCACCTACGGGTGATCCAGGCGGAGGCCATCTCCGTGCGGCACGTCTCGTCGGCACCCGTGATTCCATTCAACTCGGAGTATTTCTCCTTGCCGGATCTCGACATCGGTGCGGTGTCGCTCGATCTAGGCTCGCTGCTTCGCTTGTTACGGCACACGATCACATTCGGCACGAAGTTCATCTCGGGTGAAGTCACGCAGGCTGCGAGCTCGAAGCTCATCCTGACGATCCAAGGCTCGCTCGGCGGATCCGTATCGAGC
>JAXLQJ010000081.1:0-24537 GCA_046331705.1 bacterium
GCGTTCGCGCCGGCGGCAAGCACAACGATCTGGAGAACGTCGGGCGGACCGCGCGCCACCACACGTTCTTCGAGATGCTCGGGAACTTCTCGTTCGGCGACTACTTCAAGCGCGACGCCATCGGTTACGCGTGGGAGCTGCTCACGCAGGTCTGCGGCCTCGACCGCGGTCGCCTCTACGCCACGGTCCACACCAGCGACGACGAAGCCGCCGGCATCTGGGAGCGCGAGGTCGGTCTACCGCCGGCGCGCATCCATCGCCTCGGCGACAAGGACAACTTCTGGGCGATGGGAGACACCGGGCCCTGTGGCCCGTGCTCGGAGATCCTCATCGACCAGGGCGAAGCGCTGGGCTGCGGCAAGGCGACGTGCGGCCCGGGCTGCGATTGCGATCGATATCTCGAGATCTGGAACCTGGTGTTCATGCAGTACAACCGCGCCGCGGACGGCACGCTCGCCCCGCTGCCGCGGCCGAGCATCGACACCGGCATGGGGCTCGAGCGAATCGCGGCGGTGATGCAGGGCGTGCACAGCAACTTCGACTGCGATCTGTTGCGCCCGCTCGTGGACGGCGCGGCGGAGCTGGCCGGGCGCGGTTATCGCGAGTCGGCGCCGGCGGACGTCTCGATGCGGGTCATCGCCGACCACGTTCGCGCCGTGACCTTCCTCGTCTCCGACGGCGTGCTGCCCTCCAACGAGGGACGCGGATACGTGTTGCGCCGGATCCTGCGGCGCGCCGTCCGGCACGGCAAGCTCCTCGGCATGAACGATCCCTTCCTGCATCGGCTCACCGCACGCGTCGCCGACCTGATGGGAGACGCGTACCCGAGCGTGGTCAAGAACCGTCCCATGATCGACCGCGTGGTCAAGGCCGAGGAAGAGCGCTTCTTCGAGACCCTCGACCGCGGCTTGCGCGTGGTGGACGAAGCGATCGAGGAGCAGCGTCGCCGCGGCGGCTCGACGCTGGACGGCGAGACGGTGTTCAAGCTCTACGACACGTACGGATTCCCCGACGATCTCACGCGCGATCTCGCTGCCGAGCGCGGGATCGCCATCGACGAGGCCGGGTTCCACGCGGCGCTCGAGGCGCAACGCGAGCGCGGCCGGCGTTCGTGGAAGGGGCGGGTGGACCTGGCGAGCGGCGAGTCCGGGCTCGAGGCCACTCGCTTCGTGGGCTACGACGCGCTCGAGCACGAGAGCGAGATCGCCTGGCTGCGTCGCGGCGGCGAGGCGGTCGGCGACGTGCGCGAGGGAGACGAGGTCGAGCTGGTCGTGCCCGTCACGCCGTTCTACGCGGAGTCCGGCGGTCAGATCGGGGATCGCGGGATCGTCGCCGGCGGCAACGGACGGATCGAGATCCTCGAGACCCAGCCCGGCCCCGGCGGCGTCGTGTTGCACCGCGGTCGTGTCGTCGAGGGCGTCGTCGCGATCGGCGACGTCGTTCACCTCGAGGTGGATCGCGAGGCGCGTGGTCGCACGCGGCTCAACCACAGCGCCACACACCTGCTGCACGCGGCGCTGCGCAACGTCCTCGGCGATCACATCAAGCAAGCCGGCTCGTTGGTCACCCCCGATCGGCTGCGCTTCGACTTCAGCCATTACCAACCCGTCGATCCCCGCGAGCTCGACTCCATCGAGCGCCTGGTCAACGAGGAGATCCGCGCCAATCTCGAGGTCACGACCGAGCTCTGCGATCGCGAGCAGGCGCTCCGATCCGGCGCCATGGCGTTCTTCGAGGAGAAGTACGGCGAGCGCGTGCGGGTGGTGCGGATGGGCGACTTCAGCCTCGAGCTCTGTGGCGGCACCCACGTGCGCCGCACCGGCGACATCGGGCTGCTGCAGCTCGTGCACGAGAGCGGAGTCGCCGCGGGCACGCGTCGCATCGAGGCGCGAACCGGAGACGGCGCGCTCGACCACGTCGCCGCGCTGGAGCGGCGCCTGGAGGAGGCCGCGGGCGTGCTCAAGGTGCCCTCGGATGGCTTGGCAGAGCGGATCGAGAAGCTCGTGTCGGAGCGCCGGCAGCTCGAGCGGGAGCTCGAGCGCATGCGCGATCAGCTTCGCAACGAGCGCATGAAGTCGGGTGGCGCCGAGCCGCAGGACGTCGCGGGGGTTCCACTCCTCGTGGTGCAGGAGGCGGAGGGCGATCCGGCCGCGCTGCGTGCCGCGTCGGATCGCTACGTCGAACGTTTCCCGAACGCCGTGGTCGTGCTCGGCGGCCCCGCGGGCGACCGCGCTTCCGTGCTGGTGCGGGTGCCCGAGGCGCTCACCAAGCGGATCGCCGCCGGCAAGCTCGTCGGCAAGCTCGCGGAGCTCGTGGGCGGCAAGGGCGGTGGTAAGCCCGCGATCGCCCAGGGCGGTGGACCGGGACTGACGGAGCTCGGTCGCGCGCTCGCGGCGGCGCCAACCATCGTCTCCGAGATGCTCGGCGCCTGACAGGTCGCCGCGCTCGCGCCCTCGCGAGCGCGCGGCGGCTCAGAAGTTCGGGCCGAGGAAACTCTCGGCGTCGTCGGTGTCTTCGGGATTCGGCGCGACGGGCTCGCCGGCCGCCGCCTCGGTCTTGAGCTCGGCGATCTCCGCGCGCAACGCGGCGATCTCCTGCGCTTCCGTCGAGGACGGGAACTCGCTCGCGAGGCGCTCGACGGCGGCGTCGGCTGCATCCCATTCGTGACGGTGGGCGTGAGCCCGCGCGGAGAGCACGAGTGCTTGCGGCTCCACACCCGTACCGCGGTATCGCGCCAGCAGCTCGTCGAGCCTGCCGATCGCCGCGCGATAGTCCTCGACGCGCACGTAGAAGCTCGCGATGTAGAGCTCGTGGTCCGCCACGCGACGCAGGCTCTCCGCGAGGCGCTTGTCGACGAGGGTGCGCAGCGGATGCGTGGGAAAGCGCTGCGTGAACAGGCGAAACCGGTCGATCGCGACGCGCGCCGCCGTCTGATCGCGGTCGACGCTGTCCATGTCCGTGTAGCGACACATCGCTTCGTAGTAGAGCGCCCACGGAACCAGCTCGTGCGCCGGGTGCTGGCGGCGAAAATCCGCGAAGCTGACCTCGGCCTCGATGCGCTTGTCGCCGAAGTACTGCGCCAGCGCAATCCGGAACTCGGCTTCGACTGCGCGCGCGCTGTACGGATGCTCGGCGAGCACGCGCCCGAACGCCGTCACCGCTTCGCTGTAGTCGCCCTCGCGCAACAGCTCGACGCCGCGGTCGTACTTCTCTTCCGCCGTCCGCAGCACGGGAGACGGACGAAAGAACTCGCCAATGGCATCGAGGAATCCCCGCGAGTCCTCGGGCTCGCTCGCCGCTGGCGGCGTGGCGCTCGTCTGGGCATGTGCTGCGCTCAGCGGCAACGCTGCGCAGAGCGCGGCGCTGGCCACGACCAAACGGCGCAACCACGCCAGACCGGTGCGATTCAAAGCGCTGGACCGAGGATGTGTGGGAAGGAAGGGCCGAAAAAGGCGAGCGATCGGGCGCGAACGTAGCCCGCACCCCCCAGGGAGTCAAACGTCGTCGGGGCGTGTCTCTCGCGCTCGCCGCGCGCCGCGTGCGCGCATTCGCCTTGACACCACCTAGGCCAATGCATAGTTTCCCGCCCCGTTTCGGCGGTGACGATTTCGCTCTCGTGACCGAATATTCGATGTCGGCGCTTCGTCTGAAGGCGCGATGCTGAGCGGCACGCGCGGCTCGAGAGCCCGCGGACGCCGATTCGTTCCCGGCTCACCAGGACTCTCGGGGTCTCGCGTGGGCCGGCGCTCGGGTAAGGCGACATGATAGAGGTCGACAACCTCGTCAAGAAATACGGTGATCTGTACGCGCTCCACGGCGTGTCGTTCCGCGTCGAGGCGGGCGAAGTCGTGGGCTTCCTGGGGCCGAACGGCGCCGGCAAGACCACCACGATGCGCGTGATCACGGGATTCATGCCGCCCACCAGCGGCACCGTGCGCGTGTCCGGCCACGACGTGCTGGACGACGCCATCGAAGCGCGGCGTCAGATCGGCTACCTGCCGGAGACGCCGCCGCTCTACAACGATCTCACGGTCCTCGCGTATCTCGGGTTCGTCGCCAAGATCAAGGGCGTGCCGAGCACCGCGCGGCGCGAGCGAATCGATCACGCGCTCGAGTCGTGCGGGCTCACGACCGTTCGGCAGCGGGTGATCGGCACGCTTTCGAAAGGTTTTCGGCAGCGCGTCGGAATCGCTCAGGCCTTGGTGCACGATCCCAAGGTGCTCATCCTCGACGAGCCCACGGTCGGTCTCGATCCCCATCAGATCATCGAGATCCGCAACCTCATCGCGTCGCTCGCGGGTCAACGGACCATCGTGCTCTCCACCCACATCCTCCCCGAGGTGGCGCAACTCTGCCGTCGAGTGATCATCGTCAACGCAGGGCGGATCGTGGCCGATACACCGATCACCAAGATCCCGGACGGCACGAGCCTCGAGGAATTCTTCATCAAGACCACGTCCGCCGACGTGGCGCAGCAAGCGGTCGCGACCTGAGCTCGTCCCCGAGCTTCGTCACGCGCCGCGGCTTCGGAGCCCTTTCATGCGGAACGTTCTCGCGATCGTCGAGAAGGAGCTGCGCACGTATTTCGTGTCGCCCGTCGCGTACGTGGTGATGACCTGCTTCCTGCTGCTCGCGGGCTGGTTCTTCTTCAACTTGCTGACGCAGCTTCAGCAATACATCCAGATGGCGCAGAGCTTCCAGCGCTTCGACATGCTCGAGCAGCTGAGCATCTCGAACGCGGTGGTGGTGCCGCTGGTCGGGAACCTGGCGATCATCCTCATGTTCATCGTCCCGATCGTGACGATGCGAGCGCTCGCCGAGGAGAAGAAGCTCCGCACCGACGAGCTGCTGCTCACCAGCCCGTTGACCATGGGCGAGATCATCGCCGGCAAGTTCCTGGGATCGTGGGCGTTCATGGTGCTCGGAATCGTGGGCACGCTCATCTATCCGTACCTGCTGTTCCACTACTCGAACCCGGACCCCGGACCGATCGTCGGTGGTTACCTCGCGATCCTGTTCATCACCACCGCGTTCGTCGCCGTCGGGCTCTTCGCTTCGAGCCTGACGGAATCGCAGGCCGTTGCCGCGGTCGTGGCGATCGTCATCAACCTCGGGCTCTTCGTCATCGGTTGGCCGGCACAGTCCGTGTCGGGCGTGCTTGGCAAGGTGCTCGAAAACGTTTCGCTGCAATCGCATTTCGAATCACTGGCCAAGGGCGTGATCGAGACCAAGGACCTCTGCTACTTCGCGACCCTGGTGGCGGTGTTCGTGTTCCTCGCGAAACGCAGCCTCGAGTCGACGCGCTATCGGTGAGCACGATGAATCCGAACGAATCGCGAAAGCTCGCCCGCATCGCGGGCCTTTGCTCGCTCGTCCTGCTGGTGTTCGGGATCGCGCCGGTCGTGTTCGGCCTGCCGATCAGCCTCACGCGCGCGCCGCTGCTGGCGCTCTTCATCGTCACCAACCTGGTGGGCGGCATCGGCTTGCTGATCGCCTCCATCGTCTGGAACCTGGACGGCCTGCGAACCTTGGTCACGGCGCGCTCGAGCCGCATGGCGTCGAACGCGGCCGTCTACTCGGCTGCGGTCGTCGGCATCCTCGTGCTCGTGAACGTGCTGGCCACCCGGCACAGCCACAAGTGGGACCTCACGGAAAGCAAGCTCTTCACGCTCGCGCCGCAGAGCCAGAAGGTTCTCGACGGGCTCGCGAACGAGGTCGTGCTGCGCGCCTTCTGGCGGAAGCCCGAGCAAGACCAGGTCAAGGATCTGCTGGCCAACTACGAGCGCGCGTCGAAGAAGGTGAAGGTCCTCTTCGTCGATCCGGTGGAGGATCCGGCGGCGGCCAAGCAATTCGAGATCACGCAGGAGCGAACGCTCCACATCCAGTCCGGTACGGATCAGGTGCGGATCACGGAGCCGACCGAAGAGAAGATCACCAACGGCATCATCAAGGTGAGCGGCGGCGAGGCCAAGACCATCTACGTGCTCAAGGGCCACGGCGAGCCCGAGCTCGAGGACGTCGCGGCTCCGCACGGGTACGGCTACCTGAAGAAGGCGCTCGAGGACGAGCACTACAAGGTGCAGGACCTGCTGCTGATGACGAAGGGCGAGGTGCCGGCGGACGCGTCGCTGGTGATCGCGGCTCCGACCCGGCCGCTGCTCGACGTCGAGATCCAGGCCCTCGAGCGCTACCTCGATCGCGGTGGACGGCTGTTCGCGTTGCTCGAGCCGAAGTGGGACGAGAGCAGTCACCAGATCGTGCACACGGGCCTCGAGGAGATGCTCAAGAAGCGCGGCATCAACGTGAACGACAACCTGGTGCTCGACGTCGAGCTGCAGCTCTTCGCCGGCCCCAAGATCGGCGCGGCGCCGGGCGCGGAGAGCTACGGCACCCATCCGATCACCGAGAACATGAAGGAAGTGACGTTCTACGGCGACTTCGTACGCGAGGTGCGGCCCAACCCCGACACGCCGGGTGCGACGCTGACCACGCTGGTTCGCACCAGCGCCAACTCCTGGGCGGAAAGCGACGTCGCGGGCGTGTTCGAGCGCGGCGCGGCGGGACGCGACGCAGCGGACCTCACCGGTCCGATCTCGATCGCCACGGCCTACGAGCGAAAGACGCCCGCCGAGGCCAAGAAAGACGCCGCGGACGGCGCCTCCGACCCGGCCGACGCGGCGAAAGCGGGTGCGGAGGGCGCGGCGAAGTCGGCGAAGAGCGACGGCGACAAGAGCGGTGAGGACTCCGCGGACTCGAAGTCGAAGGACATCCTCACGCGCATCGTCGCCTTCGGAGACGCGGACTGGGTGGACAACGGCCAGATCACGCGTTTCGCCCCGAACCAGGACCTCGCCCTCAACGCCGTCGGCTGGTTGGTCGACCGCGGCGATCTCATCTCGATCCGGCCGAAGAAGTCGAAGGTGGCGCAGCTCGCGCTCACGCCCGCCCAGACGCAGGCGATCTTCGTGGCTTCGGTCTTCCTCCTTCCCGAGCTCTTGCTGCTGGCCGGTCTCGCGGTGTGGCAGAGCCGCAAGTGGACGGTGTGAAAGCGCGCCAATCCATCTTCATGGCGGTGATGTTCGCCGCGCTCTTGGGCGGTGTCTGGTACTTCGAGCTGCGCGAGGGAGCGGACTCGGCCAAGCCGAAGGCCGCCGCGGGAGCCCCCGCAGAGCCGGAAGAGCACACCGTCTTCGACGACGTCGACTGGGAGAAGCTCGCGCGGATCGAGCTGGTGAGCCCCGCGCAGGTCGGCGCGATCGTCGTCGAGCGCAACGTCGCGGGAGAGGATCGCGTGTGGCGTATCGTGGCGCCGCTCTCCACCGAGGCCGACTCGAGCGCGATCGACACGTTCGTCGGCACGCTCAAGAACCTGAAGGCCGAGACGGTCGTGGCGGATCCCAGCAAGGACCTGGCTCCGTTCGGGCTCGCCGCGCCGAGCACCCAGGTCAAGCTCGTCTTCGCCCTCGGCGGGCGAGCCAAGACGGAGCGGATGCTCTTCGCCGGCGACAAGGCACCGGTGGGATACAAGGCGTACTTCAAGCGCGGCGATCGCCCCGACATCCTCTTGACCGGCGCCTACACCAAGACCGCGCTCGAGAAGAAGGTCTTCGACCTGCGCGACAAGAGCCTGCTCACGGCGGAGAAGGCGGCCGTGCGAAAGCTCGAGCTCGTGAGCGCGGCAGGTGACGTAACGCTGGTCGAGTCGGGCGGTGGCTGGTCGCTCGAGGCGCCGGCCAAGGCGAGGGCGGCGAGCGCCGAGGTGGACAAGATCCTCTCCTCGCTCACGGGATTGCGCGCGGTGGACGTGGCCACCGAGGACGCCGGGGACGGACGCGCATACGGGCTCGACCAGCCGTCGATTCGCGCCGTCGTGACGACCGGCGAGGGCGACGCGGCCACCCGTCACGAGCTCGCGTTCGGGACCGTGGACGAAGCCCAGAAGAGGGTCTACGTCCGGGACATGGCGCGCAAGCCCGTCTTCCTGGTGTCGAGCTACTCGATCGAGGGGCTCAAGAAGTCGGCAGGCGACCTGCGTGACAAGAAGGTGCTGGGCTTCGACAAGGACGCGGTCGCGAGGATCGAGATCCACGCACCCGGCGGCGCGCTCGCGCTGGCACGGAAGGCGGACGCATCCGCTGCACCCGCCAAGAACGACAAGGCCGAGCCCGGCGAGAAGGCCGATCACGGGAAATGGGTCGTCGAGACGCCGAGCAGCGCGGATGCGGATCAAGCCAACGTGAATCAGATGTTGATCACGCTGGCGGGGCTCGAGGCGAAGCAGTTCCTCGACGGCGATCTGCGGCCGCTGCCCGTGGACAGCGGGCTCGAGGAGCCCGAGCTCTCGGTGCGGTTGCTCGGCGACGGCGCCAAGGAGCTGGGCACGCTCGACGTCGGCAGCGCGGTGCCTGGCACCGGCTCGGCCGGGGGCGAGGGCGTGGCGGCCACGCCGCCCGACCGCTACGTGCGGATCGGCGGCTACGACACCGTGTTCGTGGTCGGCGGGCGATTCCTCGACGACGTGCCCCGCCGGGCGGACGACCTGACCAAGAAGAAAGCGGAGACCGAGGCCGCCCCGAGCGCCAATCCGGTGCCCTCGGCGCCCGCCGAGTGACGCGGCGATCGCCGCTCGCTGCGTCGTCCGCGAAGCCGACGCGCTCGCCCGCGGGGTGACCCGTAGCTTCGCGCGAAGTTCTCGATCTCATTCTGAAATCGTGTTGGCTCGGATCTTGACTCCGGGTCGACCGTGATTAGGTTACGCCCGCGTTCGAACCGCGCGGCGTGCGAGCGAGTCTCGCGCCCGTGCTCGATCCGAGCGGTGAGGCCGCTCGCGGAGAAGCGTCATGGGAAAGATCATCGGCATCGACCTCGGCACGACGAACAGTGTCGTGGCCGTCATGGAAGGTGGCGATCCAATCGTGATCGCGAACGAAGAGGGCGGCCGGACCACGCCGTCGGTCGTCGGCTTCGCCGGCGAGGGAGATCGCCTGGTGGGGCAGGTGGCCAAGCGCCAGGCCATCACCAACCCGGAGAACACGATCTACTCGATCAAGCGCTTCATGGGCCGTCGCTTCAGCGAGGTCGGTGAAGAGATCAAGATGGTGCCCTACCGAATCGTCGAGGCGAAGAACGGCGACGCGCGCGTCTCGATCAGCGGCAAGGAGTACTCGCCGCCCGAGGTGTCGGCGATGATCCTCGGCAAGCTCAAGCGAGCGGCCGAGGCGTACCTGGGGCAGAAGGTCACCGAGGCGGTGATCACCGTTCCGGCCTACTTCAACGACAGCCAGCGGCAGGCCACCAAGGATGCCGGGACCATCGCCGGTCTCGACGTGAAGCGCATCATCAACGAGCCGACCGCGGCGGCCTTGGCGTACGGCCTCGACAAGAAGAAGGACGAGGTCATCGCGGTCTACGACTTCGGCGGCGGCACCTTCGACATCTCGATCCTCGAGGTGGGCGACAACGTCGTCGAGGTCAAGGCGACCAACGGCGACACCCACCTGGGCGGCGACAACATCGACCAGCGCATCATGGAATGGCTGATCGCCGAGTTCCGCAAGGACCAGGGGATCGATCTCTCGAAGGACAAGATGGCCTTGCAGCGCCTGCGCGAGGGCGCTGAGAAGGCGAAGATCGAGCTCTCCTCCACGAGCGAGACCGACATCAACCTGCCGTTCATCACCGCCGATGCTTCGGGTCCCAAGCACCTGAACCTGAAGCTCAGCCGCTCGAAGTTCGAGCAGCTCATTCACGAGATCGTCGAGCGCACGGCCGGTCCGTGCAAGCAGGCGCTCGCCGATGCCGGCCTCAAGCCCTCGGAGATCGACGAAGTGGTGCTCGTCGGCGGCTCGACGCGCATCCCGAAGGTGCAGCAGCTCGTCCGCGATCTCTTCGGTCGCGAGCCCCACAAGGGCGTGAATCCGGACGAGGTCGTCGCCCTCGGCGCGGCGGTGCAGGCCGGCGTGCTCGGCGGCGAGGTCAAGGACGTGCTGTTGCTGGACGTCACGCCGCTTTCGCTCGGCATCGAGACGCTGGGCGGAGTCATGACGCGCCTGATCGAGCGCAACACCACCATCCCCACCCGCAAGAGCGAGATCTTCTCGACGGCCGCCGACAGCCAGCCCAGTGTGGAGATCCACGTGCTCCAGGGCGAGCGCGAGATGGCACGCGACAATCGCACGCTCGGCAAGTTCCACCTGGTCGGGATCCCGCCCGCGCCGCGCGGCGTGCCGCAGATCGAGGTCACGTTCGACATCGATGCGAACGGCATCCTGAACGTGTCCGCGAAGGACATGGGCACGTCGAAGGAGCAGAAGATCACGATCACCTCGTCGAGCGGCCTCAACAAGGACGACATCGACAAGATGGTGAAGGATGCCGAATCGCACGCCAGCGAGGACCACGCGAAGCGGGCGAAGGTGGACGCGCGCAACCAGCTCGACAGCTTGATCTACGGCACCAAGCGCAACCTCGACGAGCACAAGGACAAGCTCGCCGAGGAAGATCGCAAGCCCCTCGACGAGGCGATCTCGAAGGCGGAGGAAGCGCTCGGTTCCGACGACACCGATCGGATGAAGGCCGCGACCGACGAGCTGCAGCGAGCCAGCCACAAGCTCGCCGAGGCGATCTACCGCAAGGCGAGCGGCCCGACGGGCGGCGGGGGCGAAGGTTCCGGCGGCGCGGGTGGCGCCACGGGTGGCGACGGAAACGTCGTGGATGCCGAGTTCGAGGACGTCAGCGGCTCGCGCTGAGGCGCGAATCGGCCCGTTCGCGGATCGTGCTGAACTCGAGATCGAGAGGTAGGGGCGTATGAGCGAGGGAGATCGGTCGGGAGCCGAGGGCGGCGAACAGACGTTCCGCGTGCGGGATCGTCGCCAATTCAACTCGGAAGGCGAACGTCGCGAAGGCGTTCCGGCGGAGCCCGAGCCGCAGCCGGCGGTCACCCAACCACCGCCGCGCCCGGCGGCGGGTCGCGAGCCCGCGGCGCCGCCGCAGCCGGCGCCCCCCGTGGACGAACCGCCGAAGAAGCGTTCGCTTCGCGAGCGCATCCTGGGACGCAAGGGCCGTGAGGACGAGCCCGCCCCTGCCCCCGGGCCGGGTGCGGCACCGCCGGAGGTCTCGGCGGAGGACATCAACTTCCCGAACTTCGTGCTCTCGCTCATGACGCAGACGCTCATGCACATGGGCGAGATCCCCGACCCGATCACCGAGCAGACGCATCGGGACCTTGGCCTCGCCAAGCAGACGATCGATCTGATCGCGATGCTCGAGCAGAAGACCAAGGGCAACCTGACTCGCGACGAGGAGCATCTCGTCGCCGAGGTCTTGTACCGGCTGCGGATGAAGTTCGTGGAGGCCAGCCAGCACGCCTGATTCGAACCGCATCGATCGGCCCGAAACGCCACGCGGCTCGCCGCGTGGCGTTTCGCGTTTGGCGCCGTCGCGCGAGCCGCCCCGCGCGGCCGCGGTCGCGGCGTGTTGACTCGAGGCAAATCGGCCTTACCTCCAGTGCAGTGGCACGTTGCCCGCGCCGAAAAGTCGCGCGGCGCACCGTGCCCGGAGGTGCCCGATGATTCGCATGGATCGCTTGACCGAGAAGGCGCGTGAGGCGCTGCTCGACGCGCAACGCATCGCGACCGATCGCCACCACACCGAGGTCGACCTCGAGCACCTGACCGTGGCGCTGCTCGAGCAGCAAGGCGGCATCGTGGTGCCGGTGTTGCGCAAGGCCGGGGTGGACCCCGCCGCGCTCAGCGCGCAGCTGGCGACGCGTCTCGAAGAGCTGGCGCGCTATGGCAGCGAGGCGGAGGCGGGAGCATCGCTGAGTCAAGGACTCACGCGGGTCTTGGACGCCGCGTTTCGCGAGGCGTCGACGCTCAAGGACGAGTACGTGAGCACCGAGCATCTGTTGCTGGCGGCGGTGGGCGCGACCAAGCATCCCGTCGGGCGCATGCTCGCGGCGCTCGGGGTGACGCGAGAGCGCGTCCTGGCGGCGCTGGTGGACGTACGCGGGAACGTGCGCGTGACCGATGCCAACCCCGAGGACAAGTACCAAGCGCTCGAACGCTACGGCCGAGATCTCGTGGCATTGGCGCGTAGCGGCAAGCTCGATCCGGTGGTGGGGCGCGACGAGGAGATCCGGCGCGTCATCCAGGTGCTGTCGCGGCGCACCAAGAACAACCCCGTGCTGATCGGCGAGCCGGGGGTGGGGAAGACCGCGATCGTCGAGGGAATCGCGCAGCGGATCGTGAACGGCGACGTACCCGAGGGGCTGCGCGACAAGCGGGTCGTGTCGCTCGATCTGGGGTCGCTCATCGCCGGCGCCAAGTACCGCGGCGAGTTCGAGGACCGGCTCAAGGCGGTGCTCAAGGAAGTGACCGAATCGAGCGGACGGGTGGTTCTCTTCATCGACGAGATGCACACCTTGGTCGGCGCCGGCGCGGCCGAGGGTGCGATGGACGCCTCGAACTTGCTGAAGCCCGCGCTCGCGCGTGGCGAGCTTCACGCCATCGGCGCCACCACCCTCGACGAGTATCGAAAGCACGTCGAGAAGGACGCGGCGCTCGAACGACGCTTCCAACCCGTGCTGGTGGGCGAGCCGTCGATCGAGGACACGATCTCCATCCTGCGCGGGCTGAAGGAGCGCTACGAGGTTCACCACGGCGTGCGAATCCAGGATTCCGCGCTGGTCGCCGCCGCGACGCTCTCGAGCCGCTACATCACCGATCGCTTCCTGCCCGACAAGGCGATCGACCTGGTGGACGAGGCGGCGAGCGCCCTCAAGATGCAGATCGACAGCTTGCCGATCGAGCTCGACGAGGTGCAGCGCGAGACGTTGCGTCTCCAGATCGAGGCGGAAGCACTCAAGCGCGAGAAGGACGCGGCCAGCAAGGAGCGGCTCGCGACGATCCAGAAGGAGCTCGCCGAGCTCAAGGAGCGCAGCGCGGCGCTGAAGGCCCGCTGGACCGCCGAGAAGGAAGTGATCGTGCGGATCCAGGGCTTGAAGGAGCGGATCGAGGCCATGCGCGTCGAGGAAGCCGCCGCGCAGCGCAAGGGCGATCTCGGCCGCGCCGCCGAGCTGCGTTACGGCACCATCGTGCAGCTCGAACGCGAGCTGGCCACCGAGAACGACAAGCTCGCCAGGCTCCACACCGATGGCGCCATGCTCGCCGAGGAAGTGACGCCGGAGCAGATCGCCGGTGTGGTCTCGAAGTGGACCGGAATCGCCGTCACCAAGATGCTCGAAGGGGAGATGCAGAAGCTGCTGCATCTCGAGGATCGGCTGCGGGAGCGCGTGGTCGGCCAGGAGAAGGCGTTGGTCGCGGTCTCGAACGCGATCCGCCGCAGCCGCGCGGGCCTCAAGGACCCCGATCGACCGATCGGCTCGTTCCTCTTCCTCGGCCCCACCGGCGTGGGAAAGACGGAGCTGGCGCGTGCGCTGGCCGAGCAGCTCTTCAACGACGAGAAAGCGATGATTCGCCTCGACATGTCCGAGTACATGGAGAAGCACTCGGTGGCGCGGATGATCGGCGCGCCCCCGGGCTACGTGGGCTACGAGGAGGGCGGCGCCTTGACCGAGGCGGTGCGCAGGCGCCCGTACTCGGTGGTGCTCTTCGACGAGGTCGAGAAGGCCCATCCCGACGTGTTCAACGCGCTGCTGCAGATCCTCGACGACGGCCGCTTGACCGACGGCAAGGGGCGGACGGTCGATTTCCGCAACGCCCTCGTCGTGATGACGTCGAACGTGGGCAGCCGCGAGATCCAAGAGCGCGCGGAGCACGGTGGCGGTGACATCGACGGCGTCGTGACCGACGTGCTCAAGCACGTCTTCCGGCCCGAGTTCCTGAACCGCATCGACGACAAGATCGTGTTCCGGCCACTCGGGCACGTGGAGATCCGGTCGATCGTCGACATCCAGGTGCGACGGCTCGGTCGGCGGCTCGCCGATCGCCGCATGACCCTCGAGGTGGCGCCGGAAGCGCTCGACTTCCTCGGCGAGGTGGGCTTCGACCCCGTCTTCGGCGCGCGTCCGCTCAAGCGGGCGATCCAGCAGTATCTGCTCGATCCGCTGGCGCTCAAGGTGCTCGACGGGACCTTCCCCGAAGGTGCCCACGTGCGCGCGACGCTGGACCCCGCGACCAAGGCGTTCGTGTTCGTCGAGGTCGCGACCGCCGAGCCGGCGCGCGCCACCGCGTGAGGCGCCCGCCGTCACGTCCCGCGAGCGGCGCGCGGCCGTCCGCTCGCGGGGCGCCCGACGGATCGCGTCGGGAAGATCGAACTCGGTTGAGTCGTGCGGAGGCGCACGCCTATAATCCGCGCCGCCGGCGTCCCAGCGGCCCTTTCATCGGAGCGATCCCGAAATGCGCGTCGTCGCGTGCCCGCGGCTGCTCTTCGCCTCGCTGATCCTGCTCGCGGCTTGCGGGATCGACAGTCAGGACAAATCCGGCGGCGGTGGAACCACCACACCCGTGGATCTCACCGGTGCCTGGCAGGGTGCCTTCGTGAGCGCGTCGGACGCGAAGTCGCACGCCATCACCAGCCTGGTGATCGTTCCCACCTCGGGGCAGAGCTATCGCTTCGACTTCGACGTCGCCTCCGAGGATGCCGAGGGGATCTACGATCCCGAGGGCCTCTTCCTGGACACCTTGCTCGACACGGCGCCGCTGGAAGCGAAGCTCGACGACGCGAACGAGTTCTCGATCTCGGCGCGCGGCGGCGACCTGGTGCTCTCCGGCAAGGCCACCAAGGGTGGGGGACGCATCGACGGCGACTGGTTGCAGGTCTCGCCGGTCGAGGAGAGCGGGACCTGGAGCGCGACGCGAGTCGACGCCCGAGACTGATCGCCCCCGGATGGCCCGCCGGCGCCCCGCCTCGCGCTCGTCGTCGCCGGACTCGCTCGTTCCGTAGCGAGCCGGTGGGTCGAGCCCTCGTTCAGCCTCGCCGGGCGGCGAGCAGCGCGCGCGCCACGCGCGCGAACGCCGATCCCTCGCGCTCCGCGCAGACGTAGTCGGGACGCGCCGCCAGGTGCTCGCCGTGTGCGAGCACGTCCTGCGTGCCGGCGGAGACGCCGAATCGACCTGCCACGAAGAGGCCCGCGTCGTTCGGAGCATCGCCCATCGTGAGCACGCTGGACCGGGGCGGGCCCGCCAGGTCCAGGACCCGCGCGAGCGCCGCGCCCTTGTCCGGCGCGCTGGTCGAGAAATGGACATGGACGCTCGACCACACCACGTGGAGACCCTGGGTGGCGGCTGCGCTGGCGAGCCTCGCGATCGCCGCGTCGGCGCGGCCGGCGCGCTCGAACGCGACGTCGCCGACCCGACAGAACGCATCCGGTGCCCGCTCGAGCACCTCGCCGAGATCGGCAGCGATCCGCCGCGCGTCTCGCTCGATCGCCTGGCGATCGCTCGGCGTGGCGAGCCAGGTCAACGCCCGATCGGGCTCCACCAGCACTTGGCCGTTCTCGGCGATTCCGCGACGAACCCCCGGCAGATAACGCACGAGCCCCAGAACCTCGCCGGCTGCGCGCCCGCTCACGGGCGCGACCTCCACGCCGGCATCCGCGAGCTCGGCGATGAGCGACACCACCTCGGCCGTCAACACGCCCGCGGTCGTGAGCGTGCCGTCGACGTCCGTGGCCACGAGGCGAATGCGTCGCAAGGACGCGTGCAAGGACGGGTCGTTCGGATCGAAAGGCTTCATCGCGCTGGCCGCCGCTCGGGAACCCGCCCCCGCGGGCCAGCGAACATAGCAGCCGCGGGGCGACGCGGGACGCACGGGGCGGCCGGCCTCGCCGGGAAAGGGCTGGACGGGCGCCGAGCGACGCCATCAGAATGGTCGCCCGCTGCGTGATCGCCCGCCGAAGCCAGCCGCGGCCGCACGCACTCTCGGGAGGGGAATCCATGATCCGACGGAGCCGAGGTCGCCTGTGGGTGAGTGTCTCGCTGGCGTTGCTGACCGCGTGCGGCAGCGGGGGCGGCGGGAACGCCGGCGCCGACGCGACCAAGCTCGAGGGCGTCGGAGTCACCAGCGAGATCTCGCTGCCGGGGCTCGGCGGTCGGGTGGATGCCATCCGCGACGTCTATGGCATCCACCACATCTATCCGCGCGACGTGTCCCGCGATGGTGCGTTCATCAACGGCTACATCCAGGCGCACGAGCGGCTCTTCCAGATGGACTTCCTGCGCAAGGTCGCTCAGGGCCGCCTCACCGAGCTCTTGGGCGAGCTCGATTCCTCCGTGCTCGGCACGTCGGTCTATTTCCGCACACTCTTCACGACGCCCGATGGCGGCCGCATCGAGGACGCGCTGGTCGAGGAGACGGCGACGTCGCGTCCCGAGCTGCTCGACTTCCTGAAGGCGTATTGCGAGGGGATCAACGCGTATCTGGACGACCTCGACGCCGGCCGCAACGGCGCCGTGCTGCCCCAGCAGTACAAGCTCATCAACACGCTCTTCTCGCTGGGCTCGCCCTATTCGATCGAACGTTGGGAGCCCAAGGACGTGCTGATCCTGGGACGGCTGCAGCAATGGGACCTGTCGCAGACGCTCGGATCGGAGATCGATCGCGCCGCCAGGCTCGCGGCGCTGCGCAATGCCGAGTCGCAGGGGGCGATTCCGAGCGGCACGGCCGAAGACGTCGAGCGCTTCGAGCCCATCAACCCGGCGACGACCTTGCCTCCCGACGAGATCCCGGCGTTCACCGTGCCGCCGCCCGCGGCCAAGGTCGGCACGAGCGCCAAGCGCGCGGCAGCGCTGCCGACGATCGATCCGGCGCTGGCGCGGCGCATCGTCGCCTCCGAGAACCGAGCGCGCAGCATGAGCCCCTTCGGCCGCGAGCGCGCCGGCTCGAACAACTGGATCGTGAGCGGTGCGCTGACCGAATCGGGGCACGCCATGCTCGCGAACGATCCACACCTCGCGCTGCCGAATCCGTCGACGTTCTATTTCCTCCACCTCGACGACAAGACCTTCGCCGGCGGCCACATCGACGCACACGGGGCCGGGTTCCCCGGGATCCCCGGCATCCTGCTGGGCCAGAATCGGACGCTTGCGTGGGGCGGCACCGTCGCCAACTTCGACGTCGTCGACGTGTACGTCGAGCAGGTCTCCGGCAGCGGCAGCAACAAGAAGGTGGTCTTCGGCGGGCGTGAGGTCGCGGTGAAGACGATCCAGCAGTCCTACACCGTGCGCCAGCTGGTCGGTGGGAAGCCCAAGACCATCACCCAGCCGATCGACATCGTGCCGCACCACGGCCCCCAGGTTCCCGACCCCGATCCGAGCGACGCGATCACGGGGCTGGAATCGGTGGGCAACATGACCTTCCGGTGGACGGGCCATCTCGTGACGCGCGACGTCGCCGCCTTCTACGATCTGATGCAGAGCGACGACATCGACGGGTTCTTCCAGGCGCTCACCAACTTCGGCGTGGGCGCGCAGAACTTCGTGGGGGCCGACGCCGCCGGCAACATCGGCTACTTCCCGCACGCGCTGGTGCCGCTGCGCGCGGCGGCGGTGATGACGCCCGAGCTCGGCCCGTGGAGCCCGCTGCCAGGCACCGGCGAGTACGAATGGCAGACGAACGCCGATGGAACGCCGCGTTTCCTGCCGGACGATCGGATTCCGCAGTCGCGCAATCCGGAGCGTGGCTGGCTCGTGACCGCGAACAACGACCAGATCGGGGGAATCGCCGACAACGATCTGCTCGACGACGGCATCTACTTGGGCTGGGATCACACCGAGGGGCTGCGCGCCGGGCGTGTCCAGCAACGCATCGAGGAGTTCCTCGGCCAGGGGAAGATCTCGTTCCTCGACATGCTCGCGATCCAGAACGATCACGTCTCGCTGGCGGGGCTCGAGTTCGCGCCGCGCATCGTGGAGGCGCTGGACGACGCCGCGGCCCGCGATGGCCTGGCGGTTCCCGGCTCGTTGCTCGATCAGGCGAAGCGACGGCTGTCGGCGTGGTCGGGTGATTGCCCGATCGGCGTCGAGGAAGCGCTCACGGGCACCAAGCCCTCGAACGAGGAGATCAACGACTCCGTCGCTTGCTCGATCTTCCACGCGTGGGGTGGGCGCCTGGCGGAGCGGCTGCTCGGCGACGAGCTCGCCGCCGCCGGCCTCTCGCCGTTCAGCACGCGCACGACGCTGACCGTGCTGCATCACCTCCTCGCCGACGTCGCGGAGACCGGCAGCCTGCGTGTCGCGACGTTGGGCGAAGCCGGGCAGAGTCGCCTCTTCGACGACATCCGCACGCCGGAGGTCGAGAGCCCGAATCGAACCCTGGCGCTCGCGATGGCCGATGCGATCCAGGATCTCACGTCGTTCTTCGGCTCGGACGATCCCGACCGCTGGCGCTGGGGATCCGCTCACACCAGCACCTTCGAGGATCTGGCGCTCGGGTCGATCTTGCCGGTCTTCAACCTGCCGTCGGCGCCGATCACCGCCAGCACGCCGCGCGGCTATCCCCGCGCCGGGGCCATCGAGACGGTCGACCCCGCCGGAGTCGACGGGCCACCGCCGTGGTCGCCGGGAAGCGGTCCGGTCATGCGCCACGTGATCGAGCTGACTCCCGATGGCACGACCGCGGTCAACGTCCTGCCCGGGGGCCAGAACGATCTCGATCCCGACAAGGGGCTCTTCAATCCGGTGAAGATCGACCCCGCGATCCACTACGGCGATCAGCTCGCGCGCTGGCTGAGCAACGATCGCCGGGAGCAGTGGATCGCGCTGGACGACGTGGTCGCGCATGCGGAGGCCCGCATTCGCTTCGTGCCGTGACCCAGGCGTGGCGTGGCCCGCGACCGCGGCCGTTGACGTCGAGGCGCGTTCCGCGCTTCACTCGCGAGTTGCGGTGCGAGTCGCATCTCGCGGTTCGCGCGACAGCGTTGGGGCGTCGTCCAACGGCAGGACGCCGGCCTTTGGAGCCGGTTATCCAGGTTCGAATCCTGGCGCCCCAGCCCCGGCGAGGTGCTCGTCGTCCAAAATCCCTGAAATCGTTCGTGGTTCCATGAGGGGCGTGGCTTGACATCCGCGTGGTCGTGCGGTAGGTAAGCGCGTTTACCTTTCACGGCCGTGCCGCGCCGCGGCATCCGCGACCTCGAAATCCCCCTTTTCTCGTGCTGCGGGAGCAACGTTTGGCATCGCTCAAGGTCTTCTCGGGGAACTCGAATCCGGCCCTCGCCGAAGAGATCTGCGCCTACCTCGGGATCCCGATGGGCAAGGCGATGGTCACGCGGTTCAGCGACGGCGAGATCCGCGTCGAGATCAACGAGAACGTGCGCGGCCGCGACGTCTTCGTCGTTCAGTCCACGTCGTCGCCGGTCAACGATCACCTGATGGAGCTGTTGCTGTTGATCGATGCGTTCCGGCGTGCGTCGGCGGATCGCATCACGGCGGTCGTGCCGTACTACGGCTACGCTCGCCAGGACCGGAAGGTGGCGCCGCGGGTGCCGATCACCGCCAAGCTGGTCGCCAATCTGCTCACCTCGTCGGGTGCGTCGCGCGTGCTCACCGTCGACCTCCACGCCGGGCAGATCCAGGGTTTCTTCGACATTCCCGTGGACAATCTCTACGCCAAGCCCGTGTTCCTGCCTTACATCGCCGAGCGCTTCGACGGTGAGCAGGTGGTGATGGTCTCGCCCGACGCGGGCGGCACCGAGCGCGCCCGCGCGTATGCCAAGAACATCGGCGCGTCGCTGGCGATGATCGACAAGCGTCGCACCGCGCCGAACGTCGCCGAGATCATGAACGTGATCGGCGACGTGCGCGACAAGGTCGCGGTCATCTGCGACGACATGGTGGATACCGCGGGGACGCTCACCCAGGCGGCCAAGGCCATCCGTGAGAACGGCGCCAAGGCGGTGTTCGCGTGCTGCACCCACGCCGTCTTGTCCGGGCCGGCGGTCAAGCGCATCGAGGAGAGCCCACTCCAGGAAATCGTGGTGTCGAACACGATTCCGCTGACCGACGCCGCGCAGGCGTGTGGCAAGATCAAGGTCGTGTCGCTGGCGCCGCTGATCGGTGACTCGATTCGGCGCATCCAGAACAACGACTCTCTCAGCGATCTATTCGTGTGAGGCTCGCCCCCCTGGCCGAGCCATTGCCCTTCGAGGAAACGTGACGATGGAGTCCAACGAAATTCTGGTCGAGCGTCGTGCCGCCCACGGGAAGGGCTCGGCGCGCAAGCTTCGTTTCGCCGGGCGTATTCCGGGCGTCTTCTACGGTCCCGGTCGCCCCGCCATCCCGCTCACCCTGGACCCGAACACGGTCCACGCGGTGGTCGGCCGCACCGGCAAGGATCGCTTGCTGCGCCTCAAGACGGCCGGGGCCGACGAGCTGGACGGCCAGATGGTGATCCTGAAGGATGCGCAGCGCGATCCGATCAAGCGTCGCATCATTCACGCGGACTTCTTCGAGATCCGCATGGATCGCGAGATCGAGGTGACCGTCCCCATCCACGTCACCGGCAAGGCGCCGGGCGTGGACGACGGTGGCACGCTCGAGCACATCTTGCGCGACATCGAGGTCCGCTGCCTGCCGGATCGGATTCCCGCGTCGGTCGACGTCGACGTCTCGTCGCTCGGCATCGGCGAGTCGATCCACGTCGCCGAGCTCGTCTTGAGCGAGGGCGTGACCGCGATGGCCGACCCGAGGCTCGCCGTGGTCGCGGTGGTGGCGCCGCAGACCGAGACCACCGCGGCACCCGCTGCTGCGGCGGCGGAAGGCGCCGCGGCGACACCTGCGGCGGGAGCCGCTGCTGCGCCAGCTGCCGAGGCGAAGGACAAGGACAAGAAGGAGAAGAAGGGCTGACGGTGAGACGGGCTCCGCTCGTGCACGATCGCTTGGCTCCGTCGCCGCCGTGAGCGCTCGGCGTGAAGCTGGTGGTCGGGCTCGGCAATCCGGGGCGAGAGTACGAGGGGACGCGTCACAACGTCGGGTTCATGGTGATCGAGGCGTTGGCATCCAAGGCCGGCATCTCCCTCGGGGAGAAGCGATTCAAGGGAATCTTCGGAAAGGGCAGGCTGGCGTCGGAGACGGTCGCGTTTCTCGAGCCGATGACGTTCATGAACGCGAGCGGAAGATCCGTGAACGGCGCCCGACAAGAGCTGGACGTGGTGCCGCAAGACGTGGTGGTGATCTACGACGACGTCGATTTTCCGCTCGGAACCGTGCGCGTGGCCCAGCGGGGCAGCGATGGTGGACACAAGGGAGTGCGGTCGATCCTGGACGAGATGCAGACGGACGAGTTCGTGCGGGTACGGGTCGGCATCGGCCGCCCGGCTGCGCGTGGCGACGTCGTCGATTGGGTGCTGGGCCACTTCGAGGGAGACGAGCTCGAAGCCCGCGATCGAGCGGTCGAGCGAGCGATGGAAGCCGTGGAGACGATCGTACGCCGAGGCACGACCGCCGCGATGAACCAGTTCAACCGCCGCTGAGCGCGGGTGCCCGGTCGGTCGACCCGTCGCCCCACCGGTGGTAGCGAGACGAGCCAGAGGGAGGAAGTGACATCGTGAGGAACTACGAAACCATCTTCGTCGTCCATCCCGACTTGCGCGAGGAGTACGTGCAATCGGTGGTGGCCGCCGCTGCCGACCTGATCCGCCGCACTGGCGGCGAGGTGTTGGCGCTCACGGACTGGGGCAACAAGAAGCTCAGCTACGCGATCAAGCACCTGACCCGGGGACGATATTTCCACGTCCACTACACGGCGGGCGGCTCGACGGTGAACGAGCTCGAGCGCAACCTGCGCATTTCCGACCGGGTCTTCCGCTACCTGTCGACGCGCCTGGAAGACGTCGTCGAGGTCGCGCGCGTGGAGGAAGCCTCCGCGCAGAAGCTCGGTGTGTTCGACGGGATCGCGCCGGACTTCGGCTCGGGTGGCATCGAGCACCTGCTGCGCGAGCGGCCGGTCGAGGTTCCCGCCGAGGAAGAGGAGACCGGCTTCGGTCTCGCTGCCCAGGGCCTGGATGCCCGGGGCGACGACGACGAGGGCCGTGGGCGTCGAGGGCGTGCAGAAGCGGAAGGCGAGGGTGGTGACGACGACGCCCCGGCTGACGAGGAAGAGGGAGACAAGGAATGAGTCGCGCGACCAGTGGCGGCAAGGCGAAGAAGCGCAAGGCAGCGGGCGGCCGAGGCCGGCGGCCGGATTTCCGGCGTCGTTTCGGCAGGCGGAAGGTGTGTCGATTCTGCGCCGACAAGGAAGCGAAGATCGACTACCGCGATTCGGGCATGCTCAAGCACTTCGTGACCGAACGGGCGAAGATCATCCCGCGCCGCATCTCCGGCAACTGCGCGCGGCATCAGCGCAAGCTCACGCTCGCCGTCAAGCGTGCCCGCGTTCTTTCGCTGTTGCCCTTCACGTCCGGTCAGGCTTGAGCCCGAGTAGGCACGAAGCCCCCGCTCGAACGACGATCAGCCTCGGAACGACGACACGTAACGGTTGGAGCTCGACATGCGCGTGATCCTGATGGAAGACATCGACACCCTCGGCAAGGCTGGAGCGGTGGTCAACGTGAAGCCAGGCTACGCCCGCAACTTCCTGTTGCCACGGCGCCTCGCCGCGGAAGCCACCGAAGGCAGCCTGCGCCTGCTCGAGCACCAGAAGCGCGTGGTGGCGGCACGCCACGCCCGGATCGTGAAGGAGGCGCAAGGGCAAGCCGATGCGCTCGCCGGCGTCGCGCTCAGCTTCGAGCGCCAGGCGGGCGGCGAGGGGCGACTGTTCGGTTCCGTCACGTCCATCGACATCCACCGCGAGCTCGAGGCACGTGGGCACAAGATCGACCGCAAGCGGATCCATCTGGTCGACCCGCTCAAGGCGCTGGGCGATTTCGAGGTTCCCGTGAAGCTCGCGTCCGGCATCATCGCGAAGCTCAAGGTGACCGTCCTGCCGCTCGGCGGTGCCCCGGCCGCCCGCGTGAGCGAGCCGAGCCCGGCCGCCTGAGTCGCGGGTGGGATCGGCGGTGGCGCGCAATTCCTCGCCGCGTTCACCGGCGCCGCAGGGCACGGCCGTCTCGCACTCCCGGGTCCCTCCGCACAGCCTCGAGGCCGAGACCGCCGTCCTGGGCGGGGTCTTGCTCGACAACGAGGCGATCGACCACGTCCAGGAACACCTGATTCCGGACGACTTCTACAAGCCCGCGCACGCGAAGATCTTCGAAGCGATGCTCACGCTGAGGGATCGGCGTGAGCCCACCGACATCATCACGCTCACCGAGACGCTGCGGCGTCAGTCGGTGCTCGAGGAAGTGGGTGGCGCGAGCTACCTGTCCTGGCTCGCCGACACGGTTCCGTCGGCGGCCAACATCCTGAGCTACGTCAAGATCGTGAAGGAGCGCGCGCTGCTGCGCAAGGTGATCCGCGTGTCGTCGGAGATCGCGCAGCGCGGCTACGAGGACGTTGCGGATCTCGAGACCTTCCTCAACGATTCCGAGCGCGCGTTCTTCGAGATCGCCAACGATCGCGTGAAGCCTTCCTATCATCCGCTCTCCAAGGTCATGAAGGAGAGCTTCCGGATGATCGAGGGCATCGTCGATCACGGCGGTCAAGCCACCGGCGTGCCGACCGGCTACCGCAAGCTCGACGAGCAGACCTGCGGCCTGCAGAAGTCCGACCTCGTCATCGTCGCGGGCCGCCCCAGCATGGGCAAGACCAGTCTCGCGATGGGGATCGCCGCGCATGCCTGCATCCGGGAAGGGATCCCGGTCGCGGTGTTCTCGCTCGAGATGAGCAAGGTCCAGCTCGGCATGCGCCTGCTGACCGCCGAAGCCGGGATCGACGCGTGGAAGATCCGCCGCGGCATGATGCGCGAGGAGGACTGGCTGAAGCTCATCCGCTCCGCGGACGAGCTCAGCAAGGCGCCGATGTACATCGACGACACCGCGGCGCTGTCGGTCCTCGAGCTCAACGCCAAGGCGCGTCGGCTCAAGCGCGAGCACGACATCGGGCTGATCGTGATCGACTATCTCCAGCTCATGCGCGGACGCACCAACACCCGCTACGACTCGCGCGAGAAGGAGATCAGCGAGATCAGCCAGTCGCTCAAGGCGATCGCGAAGGAGCTCGATCTGCCGGTGATCGCGTTGAGCCAGCTCAATCGCCGCGTCGAGGAGCGCAACGATCGCCGCCCGATGCTCTCGGACTTGCGAGAATCCGGCGCGATCGAGCAAGACGCCGACGTGATCATGTTTCTGTACCGCGAGGAGTTCTACAAGCCGGCGACCGACAAGAAGGGCGTCGCCGAGGTGATCATCGGCAAGCAGCGTAACGGTCCCACGGGCACGGTGGAGCTCGCGTTCATCAAGGAGCGCTCGACCTTCGCCGATCTCGAGCTCGGCTACGAGGACGGCTCGATCCCCGAGCTGCCCGGTGAGGATCTGCCGGCACTTCCTCCTGGCTTCGACGAAGGTCCGCCGTTCTGACGGTCGGGGTGGCGCCCGCGGCGTCTCGCCTTCCCCGTTTCACACCGAGCGCGTCGCTCGCCTGATTCGGGGGCGGCGTCGCCGCCGCCACGGCGCGATCAGCGCCAGGACGGCGAGCGCATCGCCCA
>JAXLQJ010000082.1:0-24490 GCA_046331705.1 bacterium
GTGCCCGTGAGGCCGAGCTCGTTTCGGAGCAGGTCCACGAGGGTCAGTCGCGGCTCCACGGTGGCTTCGTACTTGACGCCGTTGACCGTGAGCCGGATCGAGCGTTTCGGGATCATGGCTTGGCTCCGTTGCAGGCTGTGGCGGCGAGAGGCCGCCGCGCTCCATCCGGATGTGCGAGCGCAGGGACGCGGAGTGACGACTCCGCCTTCATCGCGCCGCTCGTGCGAACGCCTGGGGAAGGGCTCGGGCCGTGAGTGCCTGGGCCACGTGACGGCGGTACTCGGCGGTCGCGTGGACGTCCGAGAGCGGCTCGTCGATGGCGTCGTCGACCCGGGCGGCCTCGGCGAAGAGCTTGTCGCTCGCCCTCGCACCGACGAGCGCGGCCTCCGCGGCGGAAGCGCGAATGGGAGTCGAGCCGACGCCGAAGAGCACCACGCGCGCCGCGCTGCACGTGCCGCCGGGGTCGAGCGTGACGGTGGTGGTGACGCCGCACATGGCGAAGTCGCCGTGGCGCCGCGCCACCTCTTCGAAGGCCCAGCCGGTACGCGCGGGCTGGGCCGGGAAGCGCACTTCGGCGAGCACCTCGGTCGTTTCCATCGAGGTGGTCAGATACGTGACGAAGAAGTCGCGCGCCGCGATCTCGCGGGCGCCGTTCGGTCCCACCACGCGAAAGGTGGCGTCGAGCGCCAGTGCGACGGCGGGGAGCTCGGCAGCGGGATCGGCGTGCGCGAGCGAGCCGCAGACCGTGCCCTGATTGCGGTTCTGCGGGTGGGCGATGTGGAGCATCGCCTCGTGGAGCAGCGGCGTGGCGCGGGTGGCGAGGGGCGAGCGCTCGAGCGTGCGCTGTCGGGTCATCGCGCCGACCGCGATCGCTCCGTTCTCCTCGCGCACGTAGTCGAGGGCCGGAACGCGGGCGATGTCCACCAGCAGCCGCGGCCGCGCGAGGCGCATGTTGAGCAGCGGCATGAGGCTCTGCCCGCCGGCCAGGATCTTGGCCTCGCCATCGGCGGCGGCGAGCAGGCTCGCGGCCTCGGCGAGCGACGCGGGGGCGGCGTAGTCGAACGGCGCTGGTTTCATGCGAGCGGCCTCTCGTCGTGCGGCTCTCCCGGCGCGCGGGAAGAGCCTGGCACGTTCACTCCTTGGGCTTACCGAGCTCTTTCTCGTAGAGGTCGACGAGCGTCTCGCGGGCGCGCGCTTCGTCCTCGCGGATCTTCCAGAACTGCGGCGGACGCTTCTGCACGAAGGCGTTGCCGCCCTCCTTGCCTTCCGGCATGTCGAACCAATCGGGATAGAACTGGCTCGAGATCACGCCCATCTCGGCGTAACCGTCCATCTCCTGGTCGAACGCGGCCTTGAGGATCTCGAGGCAGCCGGGCGAGAGCGAGAGCATCTCCGCGCACCACGCGAGGACCTCGGCGTCGAGGCGATCGGTCGGCACGACCTTGTTCACGAGCCCCATCGCGAGCGCCTCGTCCGCGGTGTAGCGGCGACACAGCATCCACATCTCGCGCGCACGCTTCGCGCCGATCACCTTGGTGAGATACGGCACGAAGAAGCCGTCGGCGGGGCTCGACACCTTGGGGCCCGCTTGACCGAAGATCGCGTCCTCGGCGGCGATGGTGAAGTCGCAGATGTAGGCCATGTGGTTGTGGCCGCCCAAGCAATAGCCCTGGACCGCGGCGATCACGGGCTTGCGCGAGAGGCGAACCAGGCGGTTGTGGGGATAGCGGTTGTAGAACGCCTCGCGCAGCCCCCACTTCTCCCATTCGACGTCGCCGCCGGCACCGAAATGCTTGCCGACCCCGGCCACCACGATCACGCCGATCTTGGGGTCGTGGTTGGCGTCGTAGAACGCGCGGAACATCTGCTCCACCGTGCGCAACGTCATGGTGTTGAGCTTCTTGGGCTTGTTGCTCGACACCCGCGCCACGCCGCCTGCGAGGCCCGTGTGGAAGCACTTCTCGTAGAGGATCTCGTCGAAGTCGAGCCCGTCGCCTTCGACCTTCGTCCAGGGTGTCCAGGTCATCGCGTTCCTCGATGTCTTTTCGGGGGGCTTTTCAAACCCCCCGCCCCGCGAAAGGCGTGACTTTCGTGGGGCCCCACCCCCGATGCGGCTCGCGTGGCTCGCCGCGGTGCCGCCGGCACCGGGCGGCAGGTGGAGCGCTCGGTTCCGAGGCTCGTCGATCTGCGCGCGTCCGGTCGACTCATAGGGTGCCGATCACCCGTTTCGCGTTGGTCAGGAGCTTGGGCAAGTCCGCGCGGTCGATCGCCGTGAAACCGTCGGGCGGCGCGGCGAGCCCGAGGAGCGCCGACCAGAGCGGGCATGCGTAGAGCGCCACTCCCGCTTCGGAGGCCTGGCGCACGGTCGCGCGCGCGTCCAGGCGGCGGCCCTGGCCGCTTCCCGCCACGGGTACACCGAGCTGGGCGGCGCGGTCGCACATCGGGAAGCGAACCCCTTGCGGCGCCAGCTCGCGCGGCCACGCGAGCGTGCCGCCGGCGAGACCCGCGAGCGCCTCTTGCGTCACCAGCACGCCGACGCTGAGCCCGGATTGCTTGGCGTCGATCGCGGCCAGCATGCCGCCCATCACGGAGCTCGCCAGCGCGTCGCGCAGGATGATCAGGAGATCCATGGATCGACCTCGGTTTCAGGCGGCTCGCGCCGCGGCGCGCGCGCCACGCACCGCCCCCTGACCCTCGAGCTCCGCGATCTCGGCGGCGCTGTAGCCGAGCTCCGCGAGCACCTCGTGGGTGTGCTGGCCGAGGACGGGCGGAGCGAGGCGCACGGAGCCCGGAGTGCCGTGGAGGTGGATCGGCACGCCGGTGACCTCGAGCGGCCCGACGGCCGCGTGGTCGACGGTGGCGACCATCTGGTTGTGGCGGACCTGGGGATCGCTCGCGACCTCGGGCAGCGTCTGCACCGGCGCCACCAGCACGTCGGCGCCGATCAAGCGCTCCACCAGCTGCTGCCGCGTGAACGCACGGCAGCGCTCGGCGATGAGCGACTCGAGGACGTCCTGATTCGCCAGGCGTGCGTCGTTGCTGACGAAGCGCGGATCCTGGTGCCAGCTCACGTCGAGCGCCTTGCAGAGGTTGCGGAAGAACTTGTCGGCGGGGCAGGTGAGGCAGATGCGCTGATCGTCGGCGGTGGCGAAGATGCCCGAGGGAGCGAAGTATTGGCTGCGGTTGCCGGTGCGGGGCACGACCTCGCCGGCCAGGAAGTAGCTTCCCAGGAAGCTCGCCTGGCAGTGGACCGCGGCGTCGAGCAGCGAGATCTCGAGCCGTTGGCCTTCGCCCGTCCGGGTACGCGAGTGAAGCGCCGCCAAGACGCCCGACGAGACCAGCAGCGAGGTCATGACGTCGACGACGGGCACCGTCACGCGGATCGGCGCGCTGCCGGGATCGCCCGTCTGCGCCACGATGCCGGCGTAGCCCTGCGCGAGGAAGTCGATGCCGGGACGACGCGCGTACGGCCCGTCGGGGCCGAAGGCGCTCACGCCCACCCAGATCACGTCGGCGCGGTGCTGACGCACCTGCTCGTACGCGAGGCCCACCTTCGAGAGCGCCGGCTCGCGGATGTTGGTGATCAGGACGTCGGCGGTGGCCGCGAGCTTGGCGAACGCGGCGCGGCCGGCTTCCTTCGTGAGGTCGAGCACCACGCCGCGCTTGTTGCGATTCATGGACAGAAAGGGCGCGCGCTCGCCGTTCTTCTCCGGTCCGAGCAGCCGGCTGTCGTCGCCAACGGGCGATTCGACCTTGATGACGTCGGCGCCCAGATCTCCGAGGAGCGTCGCGCCGTAGGGCGCCGCGAGCATGGTGCCTGCATCGAGCACGCGGATGCCCGCGAGCGGCCCCGCGCTCACGGGATCACTCCCTGCTCCTTGAGCTCGCCGATCCGATCCCAGTCGTAGCCGAGGGTCTCGAACAGGATCATCTCGGTGTCCTGTCCGAGCTCGGGACCGAGCGTCTCGACGCGGCCGGGGGTCTTGCCGAGCGTCACCGGAAGGCCGCGCACCTTGACCTCGCGCTTGACTTCCTCGCAGTGGGCGGTGACGAAGTAGTCGTTCGCCCACGCCTGCGGATCTTGCGCGAGGTCGGCCAGGTTGGCGATGGGGCTGGAAGCGATCCCCGCGGCGCCGAGCCGTTGCGTCCACTCGGCGGCGGCTCCCTCGCGGAAGGTCGCGTCGAGGGCATCGACCAGCTCGGGGCCGTGGCGACGGCGCGTGGCGGCGCCCGTGAAGCGAGCGTCCGTTGCGAGCGCGTCGCTGCCGATCGCGCCGGCGAGCTTCGCGAAGGTCGCGTCGTCGTTCCTGGCGCACACGAAGATCCAGCGATCCTGCGCCGGGAACACGTTCCAGGTGGGGTTGTGCGCGTCGCGTCGCGAGACCTGACGCGAATGGCGCTCGGAGCGCCCCGCGAGGAAGCGCTGCAGGGTGGGCGCGGCGAGGAAGAGCTGCGAGCCGTAGAGCGAAGCGTCGAGGAACTGGCCCTTGCCGGTGCGCCGGCGCTGGTAGAGCGCCATCGCGATCGCGAACGCGGCCATCATCCCGCCGTAGGCGTCGCCCGAGCCCATGCCGAGATAGATCGGGGGCTCGCCGGGCTCGCCCAGCCGCGTCATGAGCCCGGTGAGCGCCTGCACCGTCATGTCGAACGACGGCTTGGTGTTGGTGCCGAAAGGGCCGTAGCCGGTGGTGGTGGCGTAGACGAGCCTGGGATTGAGCGCGGCGAGCGCCTCGTAGCCGAGGCCGTAACGCTCCAGGTTGTCGTTGCCGACGTTCGACAGGAAGACGTCGGATTTCGCGACGAGCTCGACGAGGAGCTCGCGCCCGGCGGGCTTCTTGAGATCGACGGCGAGGCTCTTCTTGTTGCGATTGATGACCAGGAAGTACTGATTCCAGTCGCCCACCGGCAGCGCCTTGATGCTGCGCACGCCGCGCCCTTGGTCGCCACCCTTGGGGTTCTCGACGTGGATGACCTCGGCGCCGAAGTCGGCGAGGTGCTGGGCCGCGACCGGCCCCTGGAACCAGACGGTGAGATCGACGACGCGGATCCCGTCGAGGGCGGACATGGTCATGATCCGATGATGCCGCCGAGGCGTAGCTCGGCGATTCGCCGCTCGTCGAGGCCGAGGCGCTCGCGCAGCACTTGATCGGTGTGTTGGCCGGTGCACGGCGCGAGGGAACGCAGCCGCGCGGGGCTCTCGCTCGCGAAGATCGGGAAGCCGAGTGTCGCGACGCTGCCCACCCCGGGGCGGTCGAGGTCGAGCACGTAGCGGTTCTTGCGCGCGTCGGGATCGCTCGCCGGGAACGAGTAGTCCTCGATGATGTCGGCGGAGAGCTGCTTCGCGTCGAAGCCGCGCTTCCAGTGATCGGCATCGCGGGTGGCGAAGCGCTCTTCGAGAACGCGCATCATCTCGAGCCGGCTGACGCCGCAGCGCTTCTCGTGGGTGTCGAAGCGTGGGTCGTGGCGATCGAGGCCCACCAGCTCCGAGAACGCCGGCCACCAACGGTCGGTGTCGGGCATCGTGAGCGTGACCCAGCGGCCGTCCTTCGCGGGGTAGACGGTGCCGCTCATCGGGTTGCCTGCATCGAGGCGCGAGACCGGGTGGAGGAAGCGCTCGCCGCCCATCGCCAGAAACGCCTGCACGTCGAGGCTCGCGCCGTACATGTTGCCGGCGTAGAGCGAGGCGTCCACCGTCTGGCCTTCGCCGGACGCGTCGCGATGGATGAGCGCGGTCACGATGCCGAACCCCAGCATGGTGGCGGTGTACATGGCGCCGTGGCCGGCGTAGACGGGCGGTTTTCCGGGCTGTTGCAGGATGGGCATCATGCCGGTGCGCGCCGCCGCGAGCTCGTCGAGCGCAGGGAGCTCGGCATCCGGTCCCTTGGGCCCGAAGCCCGTGCCGCGGGCGTAGATCAGCTTGGGGTTGAGGGCGCCGAGCGACTCGGCGTCGAGGCCGTACGCGGCGAGCTCGCGCGCCGGCCAATCGGTGAGGAAGACGTCGGCGGTGCGCACCAGGTCGTGAAGCAGCGCTCGCCCCTCGGGACGAGCGAGATCGACGGCCAGCGCGCGCTTGTTGCGATGCACCAGCTCGGACTCGGGGTCCCAGCCGGGAAGGTCGCTGGGAGGCGCGTCGTCGGCGCGCCGCGGCACGGTGGCGGCGCGATCGTCGATGCGGATCACGTCGGCGCCGAAGTCCGCGAGAAAAACCGACGCGAGAGCGCTCCAGGGCTCGCTGGCGAGCTCGAGGATCACGACGTCGGCGAGCGCGGCGGTCATGAGAGCTTCACTCGGTGGCCCGGCGAGGGGACGTGGCTCGGAGGCGTGCTCGATCGCTGCGGCAACGGCGCGCCACCCCTCCGAGGACCGGCGACCGCATCCGTCACTTCGACCAGGAACGGACGGTATCGAGCGTCTTGTCCGCGAACTCGACCTCGTTCGGGAGCGGCTTGCCGAGCCAGTCGCGATAGAACGTGTCGAGATCGGGCAGGAACTCGAAGTCGGGCGGTGTGCCGCGCGGCACGGCTTCGACCTCGAGCTGGGTGCCGCAACCCGGGCAGTAGTACTCGCGGACCTGGGTCCACGCCGTGTCCGGCTGCTCGGTGCCGCGATAGACCTCGGCGAGCTTCTCCGGCGTGTCGCGCACGTGGATGAGCGCCGAGAGCTTCCAATTCACGCGGTAGTCGCCGAGCTCGTGGCCGCAGCGGCACTTCACGACGCGCGCGCGGCCCTTCTGCACGATGAAGAGGCTCGGCCCGAGCGGCAGCAAGATGCGATCGCTCCACGCGACCCGGCTCTGAAGGATCTGGACCCACTTCTCGAAGCGGTCGGAGTCCTTCGAGTCCTTCATGATCTCCTGGACACGCGGCCAGGGGAGCTTGCCGTCGACCAGCTTCTCGATCTCGGTGATGTCGTAGGTCGGCATGGTTGGTTCCCGTCGAGCGCGCGGCGCGCGGCCGCGCGCGGAATCAGAAGGAGAAGGTCTCCGGCAACTGCCAGAACGCCCGCAGCTCGGCGCCGAAATCCGGCGAGAGCTGCATCGACGTGCGCCACATCTCGGACACGGCGCTCGCCATGCCTTCCTTGGCCTCGACCTTCCGGCGCTCCTCTTTCCACCAATCCTTGAACGGCACGGCGCGCTTCTTCCGCGCCTCGCGGATCGCGGCGCGCTTGGCCTTGGTGGCGGCGGCGTCGATGGTCCAGGTCTTGGTGCTGGCGTCGAAGCTCGCCACCACGCCGTGGACGTCCTCGGCGATTCGCTGGCGTGTCCAGCCCTTGTCGAGGTCGGCGCGCACCATCTCGGGGTCGCGCTCCAGCGGATCGCCGAAGGCCTGCGCGCCGGAGATCGGGTGGATCACCAGGTCGTATTCGTGGAGCTGCTCCTTGGTGACGAACGGCGCCACCTCGTTGGTGGCGACGAGCCGTGCCTCGATGTTCTTCTCGAGGTCGCCGTGCTCGGAGTCGCCACGCTCGTGGACCAGCGGACGCTGCTCGTCGATGAGCTGCTTGACGTTGGTGCCGGCGGCGTAGGCGGCGCGGTCCGGCCAGGTGGGGTAGGCGCCGAACATGCCGTGGTTGGGGAGCACCTTGCTGCGCATGCCCGCGCAGCCGCATTGGTACTCCACTCCCGGCGAGTTCTTGATCATCCACACGACGGTGTGGCCGAGCCCGCCGCGATAGGTCCCGTACCCACCCGAGTCCGGCTCCAGATTTCGACCGAGGTAGAGGATGGGGTAGTAGAGCTCGGTGATCTCGGCGTTACCGAAGTCGGCGTTGGCGGTGTAGATGCACCAGGCGCTGTTCTCGCCGTCGCCGATGGCCCGCGCCGGGGCGCCGTTCGAGGCCTGCTCCAGCGTGAGGCCGGCGCCGTACATGCCGTATTGATTGATGCCCGCGAACTCGGCGGTGAGCGTGGTGGCGGCGCCGGTCGCCACCTCCTCGACGAAGCCGCGCGAGTAGTAGAGCCGGCCGAACACCTCGTAGAGCGAGCTCAGCCACATCACGGCCGGCGCCCAGGCAACGCCCGACGACGCGGCCCAGTTGACCGGGTAGGGGTTGGCCCACGAGCCGCCCGGCGGAGTATCGATGGTCCACGACGCCACCGACCCCCAGTTGAACATGTCGAAGCCGACGACGTGCGAATACGCCATGAGCACGCCCGAGAGAATCGCCGTGGGCGTGATGTTCTGACCGAAGGGCACCCATCCCGAGGCGCCCGTGAGTGAGAACCGCACCCGTGCGTTGCCATCGATCTCGATGCGCATCGGCAGGTGGAAGAGGCAGTCCACGTTCTGCTGCGGCGTGAGCAGACGCTTGCCGGCCATCGCCAAGTCCTTGAACTGGGACTTGCGGATCAGACCAGGCACCGCCTGGCCGCGCACGCGGCCGGTGGCGTAGCGGCGACTGTCCTCGATGTACTCGCGGGCCGCGTCCTCGAAGAAGTCGAGCCCGTATTTCTCGATGACCGCCGTGAGCCGTTCCTTGATCGTGAGGCAGCCCGCGAGCCGTCCGCGAGCGTCGCCCATGACCCAATCGGGCACGCGCGTGCGCGAGCGCATCCGCATCTCGTACCAGGGATAGAACGCGTTGTTCTCGCCGATGCGCTCCATCGTGACGGGGACGCCGTCCGAGTAGCAATCGGGATTGATGAAGCCGATCGAGCCGGGCAGCACGTAACCCGCGTCCATGGCGTGGGTGACCGCCGTGGCCCACGCGATGAGCCTGCCCTTGTAGAAGATCGGCATGGCCGTGTCGAAGTCGGCCGAGTGGATACCGCCGTAGTGCGGATCGTTGTTCTCGTAGATGTCCCCGTCCTTGAAGCCGGGGTTCTCCTCGAAGCCGCTCTCGATCAGCGAGCGGATGAAGAGCGACAAGAGGCCGGGGTGCGCGGTGATGCCCCGCGAGGTGCAGATCGCCTCGCCGGTGGGCAGGTGCAAGCCCCACAGCGCGTCGCCGCCTTCCGCGGCGATGGGCGAGGCCGAGACCTTGCAGCCCACCGTCCACGCCGCGTCGCAGAGGTTGAGCAGGATCTGCCACACCGCCTCGTACTGGCCGGGATCGGCCTCCTTGCGCGGCATGCGCTTCAAGCCGAAGAGGTGCCCGGTCTTCGCGAGCAGCCGATCGTTCTCGGCGAGCTCTTGGCGCAGCGTGCGGCGCGGTGCCGGCTTCGCGGAAGGCGCGCGCGCGGGTGTCTTGCGGGCCACCGCCCTGCGCGTCTGCGCCTTGGGCGCCGGGGCCTTGCCGCGTGCCGCTGCAACCTTCTTGGCGCCCGCGGCCTTGGCGCCCTTCGCCAGTGGGCGCTTCGCCACCGCCTTCGCGGCGTTCTTCTTCGCCGACGCGGTCTTGGTGCTCATTTGCGGTTACCGCCCTTCTTCTGGTTCTTGTTGGTGAGCCAGTAGATCTCGTGTGCGTCGATCTTCACGTGCCAGTCCTCGGGCACGAAGAGCGTCGTGTTGGGGGCCTCGATGATGGCGAGCCCGTCGATCTCGTTGCCGGGGCGCAGCTCGCTCATCTCGTAGGTGCGAGCGTCGATCCAGCGACCCTTCTGGAAGCAGCGGCGGATGCCCTTGAACGATTGCTTCGAGGGCTTCTTCCCTTGGAGCGGCTGCTTCACGATCTTGGGCTTCACCGTGTTCACCCGCGCCACCACGCTCACCTCGGTGACGTTGAAGGTGGGGAAGGTGGGCTTGGCCGCGAGCGTGAACATCTTGGTGAAGAGCTCTTCGTGGCGCGCCAGCAGCTTGTCCACGTCCTTGGGGGTCTCGAGGCGCGCGACCGGCGAGTCCACCTCGACGTCCTCGAGCTGCCCGTAGTAGCGGATGTAGGCGATCTGCTGAAGCTGGATCTGATCGCGGCTGAAGCCCTCGCCGATGAGCTCGGTCAGGAGCTCGTTCTCCAGGTGCGCCCAGGTGGCGCTGACGTGTGCCAGCGCCTGCACCTTCGCGGCGCCGTCCATGCCCGGGAAGATCAGCGCGGTCACGCTCTTGTGGCGCCGGTGCGCGTAATCCATGCACGCGCCGCCCCAGGCCGAGAAGGCGCCGGCGTGCGCGACGGTCGCGATCGACTTCCAGGGGTAATCGCCCGCGTACGGGATGAGGTGCATCGGGCCGCCGCCGCCGTAGCCGAGCAGCATGTAATCGCGCAGGTCGTGACCCACCATGAGGCTGCGCACCAGGTGCTCGCGCATCACCACGTTCACCAGGTCGAAGCACTGCTCGGCCGCGACGTAAGGGTCCAGCCCGAGCGGCCGCGCGATCTTCTCGGTGACGATGTCGAGCGAGGCCTTGGGATTCACCTTCACCCGGCCGCCCAGGTAGTACTCGGGGTTGATGATCCCGAGCAGCATGTTGCAGTCGTTGATCGTGGGGATGTCCGGGTTGCCGGTCTCCTGAAAGACCGGTCCAGGCGTTCCGCCGGCACTGTCGGGCCCGAGCTTGATGCGCTTGGTCTGCGGATCGAGGCGGATGTAGGTGCCGGTGCCGGCGCCGATCGACTTGATGTCGATCATCGGCACGTTGACCTTCATCTTCTGGAAGGGCGGCTCGCGGTTGATCGGCAGCACCCCCGCCGTGATGGCGCCGGCGTCGAAGCTGGTGCCGCCCACGTCGGAGCACACGATGTTCTTCTCGCCGATGACCTTGCCCAGGTAATCGGCGCCCATGATCCCGCCCACCGGGCCGGACATGACGGTCTCGAAGAGCCGGTTGTAACGGATGTTGGTGACGCCGCCGTAGCAGAGCACCGTCTTGAGCGACTTCGCGTAACCCTTCTCGGCGAGCTTTTCCTCGACCTGGAAGAGCTGCTTGCGCGCCGGCTGCGACGCATACGCTTGGATCACGGTGGCGTTGGCGCGCGAGACCTCGCGCACGGTGGGCGCCACGTCGCTCGAGATGGAGATGGGCACCTCGCGGCCCACCTCCTTCATCACTCGCCGCGCGATCTCGGCGGCCTTCTGCTCGTGGGCCGGGTTGTTGAAGGACTGGAGGAACACGATCGCCAGCGACTGGATGCCCTCCTCGACCAGGAGCTCCCGCACGCCGCGCTCGACGTCGCCCTCGTAGATCGGGATCACCGGCTGACCGAACATGTCGATGCGCTCGGTCACGCCCCGGGTGAGCCGCCGCGGCACCAGCGGCTCGCGGTGCTTGCGGTACTGCATGTGGGTGATCTCGGACCATTGCTCGTCGGTGAAGGTCTGCGAGCCGCGCCCCTGGACCACGATGTCCTCGAAGCCGCGCGTGGCGAGCAGGCCGGTCTTGAGCCCGTCCAGGTTGATGAGCGAGTTGAGCATCGAGGTGCCGGTGTAGATCGCGGTCTCGATGGACTCGCAGAACCGCCGGCCGTCCTTCTCCATGTCGAGGCCCATGTACTTGAGGGCCTCCTCCAGCGATTCCATGTAGCCGATCGACTCGTCGTGACGCGTGGTGCGCGCCTTGCCGATGACCGAACGGCCGCGTTCGTCCACCACGATCACGTCCGTCATGGTGCCGCCCGCGTCACACGCAACCAGATAACGCGCCATCGCCTTACCCCTCGTCGGTCAGGAGAAACGTGGTGAGCGGGGCTCGTCGTCCCCGTGAAACCGAAGCGCCGACGCTGCGCGGCGGCCGTGCCTCGTCATGCCGCACTTCCGAACAAGCGCCGCAAGAAGCCCCGGATGGCCTCCCAGAGCGCGCGGAGCAAGATCGGCAGAATCCGGATCGAATCCTCGGACTTCGCAGGCGCGGGGGCCGGGCCGCCCGGCACGGCCGCGGCCTGGCTCGCCGCAGCGGTGGGGGTCGACTCGTCCGCGCTCGACGTGGCCGTCGCGGAAGCCTGGGCATCCGCGGTGGTCGGTGCCGGCGCAGGCACCAGCTCCGGAACCTCCAGCCGCTGCTTGGTCGCGGCCACGAACTGCAAGAAGATCTGGTGCGCGACGCCCTGGATCATGCCGCGGCCCACCTGCATGAGCCGTCCGGTGAGATCCACCGTGGCCTCGGCGACGATCTCCGTGCCGCCGCCCGGCAGCGCCGTGAGGTGGCTGCGCATGGTGCCCTTGGCCGTGCCGCCGCTCGTCTCCTTGCCCTCGGCCGCCATGTTCACGCGATGGCTGGCCTCGTCCACCTCGGTGAGGTGGATCTTGCCCTTGTAGCTGGCGCTCACGGCGCCGACCTTCACCTTCACCTGGCCCACGAAGGTGCGGTCGTCCACGACCTCGAGCAGCGTGGCGCCGGGCAGGCACGTGACGACCTGGTGCGGGTCCATCACGAAGCGCCACACCCGTTCGATGGGCGCCGATACTTGGAACCGCTCCTGGATTTCGATCGCCATCGGGATGCGCGGGTTTCCCGTGTTTCGCGGGGAATTCGAGGGTGGTGGAGAGGGGCGACGAACGGCGCGAAGCGCCAAAGTGAAACGTGTTCTACTTCTAGCAGCGCGCGTCGAGACCGTCAACGCAAACGATCCCGCGAGCGGTCGCGGGGCACGCAGCGGTGGATGACGAAGCGGACGCGCGGCCCCGCGCGGAACCTCGAGACGTGCAGCTGGCGCGGGGACATCCGTCACGCGCCGTGCGGTCGTCCGGGAGCCGCTCGCCAGCCGATGCGATCGCGCGAACGGAGCCACGGGCGCGCGTCCGCTCGCCAGGTGGCCGGGCGGGCGCGGCGGTCAGGCTGCGGACGGGGCGGATCGAGCGATCCGCTCGGCAGCCAGGGCGGAGCGCACGATCTGGTACTCGGCGAGGATTTGCGGCACGAGCCGCTGGGCGTCGTCGGCGGCGCCGGCGCGGGCGCTGGCCATGGTCTGCATGCAGAGCTCGGCGAGGCGCTTGGCGCCCAGCATCCCGCTCGACGATTTGAGCGTGTGCGCGGCGCGCCCGATGGCCGCGAGATCTCCGCGCTCGTGCGCCTCGGCGAGCGAGGTGAGCAGCTGCGCCGAGGAGTCGAGGTAGGAATCGATGGCGCGCACCAGCAGGCTCGGCGCGCCGGCGCGGGTGAGCTGATGAAGCTCCTCGAGCGCTTGCGCGTCGAGGACGGCGCTCGGTGGTGCCGGGGGTGTCGCGCCAGCCGCAGCGCTCGCGGCCCGCGGCTCGCGCGGAGCAGGCGGTCGCGCAGCCGCCGCGGGCACCCAGCGCAGCACCAGCGCGCGGAGCTGGTCGGCGCGAAACGGCTTGCTCAAGTGATCGTCCATCCCCGCAGCGAGGCATTCCTGGCGGTCTTCGTCGAGGGCGTGCGCGGTGAGCGCGATGATCGGGATGCGCCGCGCGTGCGCGGGGTCGGCGCCCGCGAGCGCGGACTCGCGCTCGCGGATGCGCCGGCTCGCGGCGAAGCCGTCGAGGATGGGCATCTGGCAATCCATGAGCACCAGGTCGTAGTGTTCGCGGGCCACGGCGTCGACGGCTTGCTGGCCGTGCTCGACGATCGCGACGGTGCAGCCGAGCTTCTCGAGCATGGCTCGCGCGACGTCTTGATTGACCGGGTTGTCCTCGGCCAGCAGCACGCGCGCCGCGAGCTCGCGGTGGTGTGCCCCGACGTCCCGAATGCGGGTGGTCTCGACGAGGCTCTGAGGCCGCGCGCTCACGGCGCTGAGCAGGGCGCGCAAGAGATCCGACTGGCGGGTCGGCTTGGTGAGCCACGCCACCACGTTGCCGAGATCGCGGCGCACCTCGGCGTCGGGCGCCACCGACGTGAGGAGGACGAGGGGCGTGCGGCGCAGCTCGGGGTCGCGTTGGATGGCGCGCGCCAAGGTGAGCCCGTCCATGCCCGGCATGTGCACGTCGAGCACCGCGATCTCGAACGGATTGCCCTGGCTACGCGCCGCGCGCAGTCGCTCGAGCGCCGCCTCGCCGCCGTCCACGAGCTCGTCGACGACGCCCCACTTGGCGAGCTGGAGGTGCAGGATCTCGCGATTGGTGGCGTTGTCGTCGACGGCGAGCACGCGCCTGCCGGCGAGGATGCGGGCATCCGCGACATCGCTGCGGGAGGCGCCGTCGCAGGCGGGCAGCGGCACCGCGAACGTGAACGTCGAGCCGCGTCCCGGCTCGCTGGTGGCGCGGATGGTGCCCCCCATGAGATCGGCGAGCTGGCGGCAGATCGCGAGCCCGAGGCCGGTGCCGCCGAAGCGGCGGGTGGTCGAGGCGTCGGCCTGAACGAACGGATCGAAGAGGTGCTCGAGCGAGACAGGGGCGATGCCGATGCCGGTGTCGCGCACCGAGAACGTGAGCGTGGTCGCGTTCGGCGCCGGGCCGGACACGCGCACGACCACCTCGCCGCGCTCGGTGAACTTGATCGCGTTGCCGACCAGGTTCGTCATCACCTGACGTAGACGCACGGGGTCGCCCTGAACCAGCGCGGGCACCGAGTCCTCCACCACGTAGAGCAGCTCGAGGCCCTTGCGATGCGCGCGGTCGGCGAGCAGCTCGACCACGTCGCCGACGAGCTGGCGCAGATCGCATTCGGTGGTCTCGAGCTTGAGCTTGCCGGCCTCGCTCTTCGAGAAGTCGAGGATGTCGTTGATGACCTGCAGCAACGCCTCGGCAGAGCGGTGCACGGTCTTCGTGTAGCGGCGTTGCTGATCGTCGAGGCCGGTGCCGAGCAGGAGCTCGGTCATGCCGAGGACGCCGTTCATGGGTGTGCGGATCTCGTGGCTCATGTTGGCGAGGAAGCGCGACTTCGCTCGGCTCGCCTCCTGTGCCGACTCGGCCAGCTGATTCGCTTGCTGGGTGGCGGCGGCGAGCGCCGCGGTCCGGGCGGCGACCTTCTCTTCCAGCGTGCGCTGCTGCTGCTCGACCTGCTGGCGGTACGCGCGCAGCCGCTCCAGCATGCGCTGGAATGCGTGGCCCAGGTCGCCGACCTCGTCGTTGCTGGTGACGTCGACCGATTGCTCGAAATCGCCCTCGGCGATCTCGCCCGTCACCCGCGCCAGGGCGCTGATCGGCCGCACCAGATAGCGCGTGAAGTAGAGCGTCGCCAGCACGCCCACGAGGACCAGCGAGCCGGTGGCGACGAGGGTCGCGGCGACGAACCCGCGCACCCGCTCGGTCATACCCTTCTGACTCAGCCCCACCTGGACGAATCCGAGCGGGCCGGTCGCCATCTCGTCGGGGTCACGGGCGAACATCAGGTCCGCGGGTGCGATGGGAGCGCTGCGCGTGACTGCCGCCACCACCTCCACGTAGGTCTGGCCATCGCGGCTGCCGGTGATGCGTCGCGCGACGAGGCCCTTGCCGTCGCTCGGCAGCGTCGCCGTGTCGAGCGCTGGAGGGGGCATCGACCCGGCGACGGTCTTCTCGGCGAGCGGCTGCTGCCGCGCGTCCAGGATCCGCACGAACGCGACGTCCGCCGAGTCGGCGACGGATCCCACGATCCGCGCCAGCTCGTCGGGCGCGCGGGTGTAGATCGCGTACTGGCTCTCGCTCGACATGCCGCGCGCCAGCTCTCGGCCGCGCAGCTCGAGCGCCGTGCGCGCCTCCGACCACGTGCGATAGCCGGCGAACGCGGCGATGCCGGCCGACGACACGAGGACCAGGGAAGCGCTCAGCAGGCTGAACTGGCTGGCGAGGCTGCGGCGACGACGTGGCGACATGGTCCGAGGGACCTCATTCGTAGCGCGAGGCGGCGGCCTCGACGAGCGCCGCGGGGATCTCGATCTTCATCGAGCGCATGGTCTGGAGATTGATCGATTGGAGCACCTTGCGCGGCGTGCTGGGTGCGGGAGCGCGCGACGCGGCGAACGATCCTGCGGCGAGCGCTTGCTCGCCGCACTGACGTCCCAGGTCGACGTAGTCGCGCTCCAGCGCGTAGAGCGCGCCGGCCTTCACCCACGACTCGGAGGGCCCGACGAGGGGGATGCGACTCTGCAGGGAGAAGAGCAGCAACGTCTTGGCCGCTTCGGGCGAGAGCACCACGCCGTCGGGGATGCCGAGCAGCAGCTGCGCGCGCTGATCGAAGTTCTTGAGGGCCACCGGCAGCTCCTCGGGGGTCGGCACCTCGCGCGTCACGAGCTCCAGGCCGAGCTTGGCGGCGGCCGTGCGGGCGGAGGCGACGCGCTCGCCGTTCTCTTTCGGGTTGAAGAGCACGCCCACGATGGTGCGATCGGGCAACATGCGGCGGACCCAGTCGAGCTGTTGCTCGATCGGGAACTCGAGCGTCACGGCGGTGGCGTTGGGGCGATCGCGCACCACCTCGGGAGAGAGCACCAGGCACGCCACCAGCGGCGGCGCCGCCAGCTCGGCGGTCACCAGCCGCGTCGCGACGGCGCCCAGCGTCACCACCGCTGACGGACCCTCTCGCAGCCACTCGCCGAGCGCCGCGCGAGCCTGCCGCGGGTCGGCGGACGCGCGCTCGACCCGCAGCTCACGGCCCGCCGGGTCGCCGGCGAACGCCTCGCGAAGCCCCTGAATGGCCTCGCGATAGGGCCTGGCGTCGTCGCTCGAGATCACCAGCACGCGCGCCGCGAGCGTGCGGGTCGCGCCCGACGCGCAGAGCGGACCCGCCGCGAGACACGCGGCCACCAGCCAGCGCGAGCCGCGCTTCGCGAGGCTCGCGATCCGAGCGAGGAGGTGCGTGCCCATCACGGCCACGGCAGCTCGTAGCTCAGGTTCAGCCAGAACGTGCGCCCATCCTGAGGAATGCGGTCTTGGCGGAGCTCGTCCGTGACGGGATCGGCGTAGTGCTGATCCAGCACGTTGCGGACGGTGGCGGCGACGGCGAGGCCGCCCAGCCAGCGGCGCGAGGTGAGGGTGACGTCGATCGGGTAGGCGGCGGCGACGCTGGCGCCGGCGCGGGTCTTGCGCGGCGACAGGTAGCGCGCTTGGACCGCGGCGCCGAGGGCGTCGCCCACGATCGGGAACGCCGCTGCAGCGACCAGGGTGTTCTCCGGCGAGTCGGCAAGCGAGACGTCGGTCTCGTCGGTGGCTCGCTGCAGCCCGTAGCCGAGCTCCACCTGCGCCCCTCCGTCGAAGCGGCCGATCAGACGCAGCTCGGCGCCCAGCGCGGAGACGCTGGCGGCATTGCGATAGACGAGCAGGCCGTCGCTCTCGTCGCTGGTGAGGGTGACCAGATCGTCGATCGAGTAGTGGTAGATCGAACCCGAGAGCTCGAGGTGTTCGGACAGCGATTGCTCGGCGACCAGCTCCACTTGGCGGATCGTCTCGGGCGAGAGATGGCCTGGCGGCTTCTGCGTGATGCCGTCGGCGTAATGGAGCTCGTACGCGTTGGCGGCGCGGAATGCTTCGCCGTAGATCAGCTTGACGGTGGTCGGGTCGAACGGTCGCGCGATGACCGCGACCCGTGGGCTGAGGCGGCTGGTTCCCGGTACCTCGGCATCGAAGCGCAGGCCCGCGTTCAGGATGAGCCATGGAGTGACGTGGAACTCGTCCTGTGCGAAGAGCCCCCAGTCGACGGTCTCGCGCCGATCGTCGAGGGTGAGCGGCTCGCCCTCGTCGCCGTCGTGCTGGCGAATGCGGAAGTTGGTGCGGTTCTCGGCGCCGACGACCACCCGGTGGGCATCGAACAGCATCTTGCTGAGCTGGATCTCGGCGCCGACGCGCTGCGAGTCGGCGTCGTCGAGCCACAGCGAGGTGTCGCTGGGGTCCTCCTCGGGCCCGGCGTAGAGATAGCGGCCGTTGTAGCGGAACCAGTCGTAGACCACCCGCAGCTCGGGGGTGAAGCCGGCGATCTCGGTGGGGCGGTAGTCGAGGTCCATCCACGCGTATTGATCGCGGGTGCGGTTGCGATCGGTGGGGAAGACGGTGTCGAACGGGGATGTGGGCAACGTCTTGTCGCTCGATCCGTGTCCCGCGCTGAGCGTGAAGTCGTGGTACGAGCCCTTGCCGTAGAGGTGGTAGATGAAACCACCATCGGCGTCGCGTACGGTGCCGTTCGCGGTGGAGGGATCGTCGAACGCCGAATACTCGAGGCTCGCACGGCCCTCGCTGCTCGCCACCGAGCCGGCGACCAACGCCTCGAGGCCGCTCGACGATTGCGCGCCGGCGGCGAGCCGTCCCGCATAGCTCGCGTGGCTCCCCCATTCGAACCGGGGCTCGGCGCCGGCGAGGTCGCGACCGCGGCGGGTGATCACGTTCACCACGCCGAAGAAGGCGCTCGTGCCGTAAAGCGAAGAGGCGGGTCCGCGCACCACCTCGATCCGGTCGATGAGGCTCAGGTCCACCGGAAAGTCCGCGCTCAGCGGCGCTTGATCGTAGATCGGGTTGTTGAGGCGGTGGCCGTCGACCAGGAGCAGGATGCGACAGTTGTAGTCACCCGCGCCGCTGAACCCACGCACTCCGAGGTACACGTAGTTGCGGTCGTAGGTCGTGTAGAAGCCGGGCAGGCGGGCCAGCACCTCGGCGAGGTTTCGATAGCCGAAGCGCCAGATCTCGTCGCTGGTGATCACGCTCACGGCGGACGGCGCGTCGCCGACTCGCTGGGCGTAACGCGAGGCGGTCTGGACCGAGGGGATCTCGCCGAAGAGGACCGATTCGTCCGCGCCGCCGGATCCACCGAGGGGGTCGTCCTGGGCGCGGGACGTCGCCGCCAGCGCCGCGAGGAGCAGCACGCCGATCAGCCGCGACGGCGCGCCGGTGGCGGCCGCGCGGCGAGGGCGCGCGGGAGCGCGCGGTCGCACCACGGGCGGGGCGGCGAGTTCGCGAAACATGGCGCACACCCACGATGCGAAGGCGAGGTTCGATTCATGGGAGTCGAGCATTCGAGTGCAGTGTGCAAGCCACGCGCCGCCTGTCGTGGTGTGCTGGCGGAGTGCGAACTGCTGGAAATCATGACGGTATCTTCTGCGTAGCCGTGGTGCCCGTCGGGGTGGGGCGGTCCGAAATGGGCGGATCGCCCGATGGGCTCGCGATCGTGCACACCCGCTGGTCTCGCGGCGGCTCGCGCCGCGCGACGGCTTGCGGCACCAAGTAGAACATGTTCTACTTCGTGCCGCGCGGTACGCGGCACGCTCACCGGCGCGGTGGATCGGCGGCTCGCTGCTGCTCCAGCCCCGGTTGCCCCTGGGGTGTTCTCAGCCGATCGGTCGGGAAGATCGCAATCTCGCGGAGGAGGCCTGAACCGCTGCGCGCGGACAGGACCTAGGAAGCGCCGTCGATGGACTTGACCGATTGGACGATCCCGCGCCTGGTGCGGCGAGCCGCAGAGCGCTTTCCCAGCGCCCATGCCCTCGAGGACGGCGCCGCCGTCCTCACCTTCCCGGAGCTCCTCGCCGCGTCGCGGCGCGCCTCCGCGGCCCTCCTCGCCGCAGGCGTGACGCCCGGCGATCGCGTGGCGATCTGGGCGCCCAACGTCCACGAGTGGGTCGTGGCCGCGCTCGGCATCCATGGCGTCGGCGGCGTGCTGGTGCCGCTCAACACGCGGATGAAGGGCGCCGAGGCCGGCTACGTGCTGGAGAAGAGTCGGGCGCGTTTGCTCTTCGTGGTCGCGTCCTTCCTCGACAACGACTACGTCGCGATGCTGCGCAACGCGCTGGGAGGGCCGGACGGAGCGCGCCCGGTCGGCGGGCTGCCGGCGCTCGAGCGAATCGTGGTGCTGCGCGGCGGCGCCGCCCCGGGTTGTGTCGAGTGGGAAGCGTTCCTGCGCGGCGGAGAGCGGCTCGATCCCGCGGTGGTGGAGGAGCGGGCGCACGCGGTCGAGCCCGACGATCTCTCGGACATCCTCTTCACCTCGGGCACCACCGGGAAGCCCAAGGGCGTCATGACCACCCACGCGCAGAACCTGCGGGCCTACGCGGCGTGGAGCGAGGTCGTCGGCTTGCGCGCCGGTGACCGCTACCTGGTGGTCAACCCGTTCTTCCATGCCTTCGGCTACAAGGCCGGCTGGCTGGCCTCGCTCCTGCGCGGAGCCACCGTGTTGCCGCACCTGGTTTTCGACGTGCCGCAGGTGCTCGAGCGGATCGGGCGCGATCGGATCACGATGCTCCCCGGCCCACCCACGCTCTATCAGATGATCCTGGCCCACCCGGATCGCGACCGGTTCGACCTGCGTTCGCTGCGGCTCGCCGTCACCGGCGCGGCGTCGATTCCCGTCGAGCTCATCGTGCGCATGCGTCGCGAGCTCACCTTCGAGACGATCATCACGGGCTACGGGCTCACCGAGGCGTGCGGCATCGCCACGATGTGCCGTTACGACGACGATCCCGAGACCATCGCCACCACCTCCGGCCGCGCGATTCCCGACGTGGAGGTGCGTTGCGTCGATCCCGAGGGCGTGGAGGTCGCGCGGGGCACGCCGGGCGAGATCGTGGTGCGCGGCTACAACGTCATGCGCGGCTATTTCGAGGACCCGCGTGCGACGGCCGACGCCATCGACGCCGAGGGATGGCTGCACACGGGCGACATCGGCGTCATGGACGCGCGTGGCTACCTGCGCATCACCGATCGCATCAAGGACATGTTCATCGTGGGCGGCTTCAACGTGTATCCCGCGGAGGTCGAGGCAGGGCTCGTCGCGCACGACGGAATCGCACAGGCCGCCGTGATCGGTGTCCCCGACGAGCGCTTGGGCGAGGTGGGCATGGCGTGGGTGGTGCCGCGCCCCGGAGCCGCGCTCGACGCCGACGCCCTCGTCGGCTGGTGTCGAGAGCGCATGGCCAACTACAAGGTGCCGCGCTACGTCGAGATCGTGGACGCGCTGCCGCTCAACGCCTCGGGCAAAGTCACCAAGTTCGTGCTGCGCGACCGCGCCCGCGAACGCCTCGCCGTCGCCGGCTGAACCGGCGCGCCGGCGCGCCCGGCGTCGAGCCACTTCCCTCGAGGTGCACGCGGCGCTCGAGATCGGTACGATCCGCGTACTGGTTTCCCCCGACGCGTCCGCTCGGTCGCGTCGCGGGACCGAGAGCGCCCGTGCGGATCGTCGTCGCCAACTCGCCGCTGACCCTCGGGCCGCAGTTCCCGATCCCCACGATCATCCTCGACAAGGGCAAGGACATGCCCTTGGGACCGCTCTACCTGGCGGCGGCGCTCGGACAGGCCGGCTACGACGACGTGCACGTGCTCGACATCCACTCGCTGGGGTTGAGCCCGGCGGCGGCGGCGCAGCGGATCGTGGCGCTCGCCCCCGACCTGCTGGCGGTCAAGGTCTACAGTTTTTCCTGGTACGACGCCGTGCTCCTCGCCCGCGAGGTGCGGCGCGGCCTGCCGCGCTGCCACATCGCGTTCGGCGGTCCGCACGCCGATCACTACGCGGCGGCCATGGCCTCGGTGGGCGCGTGCGACAGCGTGTGCGCCGGTTACGGGGAGGCGGCGATCGTGGCGCTCGCGCGCGCGGTCGAGCGCGGCGCGTCGCCGGCGGGTATCCCGGGGATCGCGTACCACGACGGCGCGAGCGTCGTGAGCACGCCGCCGGCGCCGCTACCGGACGACCTCGACACGATCCCCTTTCCCGACCGCGGGCGGGTGCGCCTCGAGGACTACACCTCGTGGATGATCGATCGTCCGCTCGCCACCACGGCGGTGATGACGAGCCGCGGTTGTCCGTTCGCCTGTGCGTTCTGCTCGGAGGCGCGCACCCGATTCCGCCAGCGCAGCGTGGCGAACGTGGTCGCCGAGCTGCGCGACTGCCACGAGCGCGGCTACCGGATGGTGAACTTCGAGGACGACATCATGAACCTCGACCGCCGCTGGATGCTGGCGTTCGCCGACTCGATGGCGTCGCTCGCCGCGCGGCCGCAGTGGGGATTTCGCGGTCGCGTCGGCGGCTTCGATCGCACGCTGGCCCGCGCGTGCGCCCGCGCCGGTTGTACCCGCATCAACTTCGGCGTCGAGTCGGGAACGGACGCGATCCAGGCCTGGATGGGGAAGGGGATCACGCTCGCCGACGTCCGCCAGGCGGTGGCGGCCGCGAGGGAGGAAGGCATCACGACGGTCTGCTACTTCATCCTCGGGTTCCCGAGCGAGACCCCCGAGATGATGCGCGCGACCTACCGCTTCGCCCGCGAGATCTCGCCGGACTACGCCCAGTTCACACCGCTGGTGGTGCTGCCCGGAACCCAGCTCTACGAGCGGGAGCGCAAGCTCAACGGTCCCGACTACGACCCCTTCCTCGACTACACCCTCGCACCGCGTCCCGGGTTCGCGATCCCGCCGCCCACGGGTACGGCGCCGCGCGCGACGGTGTTCCGCCACGTGCGCGCCGCGTATCTGGGCTACTACTTCCGTCCGCGATTCCTGTTTTCCGGCAAGGCCACCCGCGGCGGGTGGCGGCGCGGGTTGCGCGCCGGCTTGTCCTTGGTCGCGTACGTGTTGCGTGGGAACCGCGGCTATCGCGAGCGGGCGCCGCTCGCCATGCCGGCGCTCGCCGCGTCCTGAGCCGTTCCAGGCGCGCGCGAGGCGGGCGGGGCGCGGGCCAGCGCGCTCACGAGCGCGCTCCCGCCGCCGCCAGAGGGCGAGGCTCGACGGCGCGCGGCGACGGATCGCGCTCACCGTCGCGATCTCGCGTCGGCACGGGTGGCGTGCGGCGCTCGCGCCCGGGCTCGGCGGCCCGCGCCGCATCGGCAGCCGGCGTGGGTCCCGTCGCGGGCACGGGTGCCGCTCGCAGCCATTCGAGCAGGCGCCGTATCTCGGGCACCCCAAACAGGCGCGCCAGCCCGAGGTCGACGAGCACGCCCAGGACGCCGAGCGCCACGAGCTCGGCGAGGCGCAGCACGCTCGCGGACTCGGCGCTCAGGGCGGTCGCCGCCGCGTGGCTCGTGATCCAGGCGCTCGCGTGCTCCTCGATCGGCACCAGCGCCGCGCCCATCGCGGTCGCCGCGAGCCACGGCCGGGCGCTCGCGCGGACGAGGCGCGCGAGACCCAGCCTGCCGAGACGCCGCCTGAGCAGCATCACGAGCAGCGGAAACGAGATCCACGCGTTGACGCTGAACGCGAACGCGATCCCGCCCACGTCCCAGCGTTCGGCGAGGCCGTAGCCGAGCAGCGTCATCGGCGGCAGCAGCGCGAACGCGAGAGCCGCCAGCCGCCGCGCCTCGCCCATCGACATCGCCAGATAGGTCGGCACCTGGTTGAGGACGATCGCCGCGATCCACGGCGCGAAGCCGAGCACCACGTCGCCCGTGAGGCGCGTGCTCTCCGCGGAGAAGCGGCCCCGCTCGAAGAGCGCTCCGACCAGCGGTGCGCGCAACACGATGACCAGCACGATCAGCGGCGCCAGCGCGACGCTCGCGATGCGCACGAAGCTCACCACCAGCAGGCGCAGCCGGGCGAGGTCGCCGGCTGCGACCAGCGCCGCCATCCGCGGGTAGAGCGGCGAGACCAGCGAGCCCTGCACCAGCGTCGGGATCACCGCCAGCACCGAGGTGCCGTAGCGGAACGCCGCGACCCGGCCCGCGCCCAGGTGCGACGCGAGCGCGGAGGCGATGCCGAAGCCCGTCACCACCGCCAGCGAGAACGCGGTGGTGGGCGCGATCTGACGCAGCACCGCCTGGAAGGAATCGTCGCGCCAGTCCACACCGATGCGCAGATCGCGGCGATGGGGGAGCAGCCGGGGCAGCACGGCGAGCGCTTGGAGCGCGTAGCCTCCCACCACGCCCCACGCCGCCCCTTCGATCCCGATCCTCGGGCCGAGCAGCAGCACGCCGGCGATGAGGCCGAGGCTGGGGAAGAGCGTCGCGATGGCCGTCGAGGTGTAGCGGCCATGCGAGTAGAGGACGGCCTCGGCGATGGCGAAGGCAGGGAAGAGCACCAGCACCGGCGCTGCGATGCGGCTCATGCGCACGAAGTGGCTGCCCGCTTCGCCGGCGAGGGAGGGGACCCAAGCGCGAGCGAACGGCACCGCCAGCGCGTAGCCGATGGCCACCACGCCGAGCACGCCGAGCGCGAAGCTCGCGACACTCGACGCCAGCCGCCACGCCTCCGGCTGACCCTCGTTGTCGCGCGTGGCGACGAAGCGGGGAACCAGGCAGAGGTGCAGGATCGAGCGGCTGTGGAAGCCGAGCAGCACCGGCAGGAGCTGAGCGAGAAAGAAGGCGTCGGTTTCCGGGCCGGCGCCGAAGCGGGCGGCGACCACCGCCACCGACACGAACCGCAGCCCCAGCGAGACGATGCCGATCGCGAGCAGCGCGACCGAGGCGGAGCGAAGGTGCTCCGGTTTGCCGAGGGACGGAGGGACGTCCATGCGACGTTGCGTACGCGAGCGAGCACCGCATCCACGGGGCGTGGGTGGTCGTGCTCGTCGCCGTGCTGGGATAGCCGAGCATCCGGCATGCCAGCGTTCGCCAGCGCTGGGCGGCGATTTCGTCTCGCTGCGCTGACAATGCGCCTGGCCGTCAGGCGCAACGCCCGGGCAAAGGTCCGCAATCGTCGCGACGAGAGCACAGCGGTCGACCGATTGACGCCCTCGCGGCGCGGTTGGCGGTCGAAATAGAACGTGTTCTACTTGCGACCCCGATCCCACGACGTCGCCGTTTCGAGGAGAGCAAGCGATGCCCGAGGCCTACATCGTCGACGCCGTCCGTACACCCGTGGGCAAGCGCAAGGGCGGGCTCAGCCAGGTCCATCCGGCGGACCTGG
>JAXLQJ010000083.1:0-24403 GCA_046331705.1 bacterium
ATTCGGACCTTCGGTGGTGACCAGCGACGCGAGCTCGGAGAGCGGCAGGAAATCCGGGCGTCCGCCGCCATCGGAGGCGTCGGTGCCGCGGGCGCCACCCTCCGCCAGGTCGACGTGGCCGAGCGGGATCGGCAGGTTGGCGAGCGCCGTGAGGTCGCGCCGGAACGGCTCCGGCAGTCGGACGATCAGGTCGAAGCGTCGGTCGCCTTCGAAGACTTGGCCGGCCTCGCGGCCCCCGACGGCGATCGATGCCACTTCCTGGACGTCGGCGACCGAGAGGCCGTACCGCGCCAGCGCGCCGCGATCGACGTCGATGCTGAGCAGCGGCAGCCCTTCCACCTGCTCGACGCGCACCCCGGTCGCGCCGCGCGTGGCACGCAGCTCGGCGGCGATCCGGTTGGCGGGTGCGAGCAGCTGATCGAGCTCGTCGCCGAAGACCTTGACCGCGACGTCGCCGCGCACGCCGGCGATGAGCTCGTTGAAGCGCATCTCGATGGGCTGCGTGAACTCGTAGTTGTTGCCGATCAGCGTCGCGAGCGCGGCTTCGATTCGCTCGCCCACCTCGGCCTTGGTCGCCGCGGGATCCGGCCACTCGCGGCGCGGCTTCAGCACCGCGAACGAGTCCGACACGTTGGGAGGCATGGGGTCGGATGCCATCTCGGCGGTACCGGTCTTCGAGAACACGAACGCCACCTCCGGCACCCGTTGAATCGCCCGCTCGACCTCGCGCTGCATCTCGGTGGCTTGGGTGAGGCTGGTGCTGGGAATGCGGATGGCGTGGATGGCGAAGTCGAGCTCGCCGAGGGTCGGCACGAACTCCTGGCCCAGGCGCGTGAAGAGCGCGACCGATCCCGCGAGGACCAGCACGGTGACCGCGAGCACCGCCCCACGAAAGCGCAGCGCGAGCGCCAGGCTGGGCTCGTACGCGCGCCGCGCGACGCGCACGAACGCGTTCTCGTGCTCGCGAATCCGTCCGGAGAGCACGGTCGCCGCCATCGCCGGCACGAACGTCAGCGCGATCGCGAACGCGGCGGCCAGCGCGAAGATCACGGTCAACGCCATCGGCCGGAACGTCTTTCCCTCCACTCCGGTGAGGAAGAGGATGGGCACGTAGACGGTGATGATGATCGCGCCCCCGAAGACCGCCGGTCCGAGCACCTGCTTGCTCGCGTGCAGCGTGACCTCGAGTCGCTCGCCGGCGCTGAGCGGGCGCCCCAGGTGCCGTTGGCGCTCCGCGAGCAGACGCAGGCAGTTCTCGACGATGATCACCGAGCCATCGACGATGAGCCCGAAATCGATGGCGCCCAGGCTCATGAGATTGCCGCTGATCCGGCTCTCGACCATGCCGATCGCCGTGAGCAGCATCGAGAGCGGGATCGCCAGCGCGGTGAGCAAGGCCGCGCGGAAGTTGCCGAGCAACGCGAAGAGCACCACCACCACGAGGAGCGCGCCCTCGGCGAGGTTCTTCGCCACGGTCTGGATGGTCGCGTCCACCAAGTCGGTGCGATCGAGGACGGTCCTGACCTCCACGTCGGCGGGCAGGGTCCTCGACACCTCGGCGAGCGCCTCGGCCACGGCACGCGCGACGGCACGGCTGTTCTCGCCGATGCGCATCAACGCGGTCCCCACCACCACCTCTTCGCCGCCCGCGGTGGCGCTGCCGGTACGCATCTCGGGCCCGATGCCCACCCACGCCAGATCGCGCACGTAGATCGGCACACCGTCGCGCTCCTTCACGAGGATCGTCTCGATCTCGTCCACGCGCTGGATGCGCCCGGTCGCGCGCACCCCCCACGATTCGCCGTTGTTCTCGATGTAGCCGGCGCCGGCGCTCACGTTGTTCGCCTGAAGCGCCTCCACCAGATCGTGGAACGTGAGACCGTGTGCCACGAGCAGCGTGGGGTCGGGCTGAACGTGGAACTGCTTCACGAAGCCGCCGATGGCGTCGATTCCCGCCACGCCCGGGACGTTCTTGAGCTGCGGGCGCACGATCCAGTCCTGCACGGTGCGCAGGTACGCAGCGCGTTCCAGCTCGGTCGCGAGCCGCTCGCCTTCCGGCGTCAGGTAGGCACCGTCCGGTTGCCACCCCCCGCTGCCCGATGCGGCCGCGCCGTCGCCGCGCGGATGGGCGTAGCGGACCACCCACATCGCGACCTCGCCCAAGCCGGTGGCGATCGGGCCCATCGTGGGCTCGGTGCCCGCGGGAAGGCTCTCGCGGATCTCGGTCAACCGCTCCAGGATCTGCTGCCGCGCGAAGTAGATGTCGACGTCGTCGGCGAAGACCGCCGTCACCTGCGAGAAGGCGTTCCGCGACAGCGAGCGCGTGTGCGCGAGTCCGGGAACTCCCGCGAGCGCCGTCTCGATGGGGAAGGTGACCTGCTTCTCGATCTCCGTTGGCGAGAGCGAGGCGTTCTCGGCGTTGATCTGGACCTGGTTGTTGGTGATGTCCGGCACGGCGTCGATGGGCAGCACCGTCAGCGCGTGGAGGCCGAAGGCTGCCGCCACGGTGGTGAGGAGAAACACGAACCCCCGCCGGGCGAGGGAGAAGCGCAGCACACGCTCGAGCATGACCGGCCCCCCTCAGTGGTGATGCTCGGCTTCGGACTTGCCGAGCTCGGCTTTGAGCAGGAACGTCTGGGTGGTCGCCACGCGCTCGCCTTCGCTCAGGCCCGCGAGGATCTCGACCCGCGTGCGGCCTCGTCGCCCGAGCACCACCGCGCGCGCCTGGACTGCGTCGCCGACCACGAATACCGACGGTCGACCGTCGATCGTCTGCAGCGCGGAGATGGGCACGGCGATCGCGGCGTCGTGGGGATCGAGCACCGCCGCCGACACGAACATGCCGGGCCGCCACTCTCCGCTCGCGTTCTCGAGCTCGACCCGCGCCGTCGCCGTGCGCGTGTTGGGGTCGAGAATGGGCGTGACGTAGTCGACGCGGCCGTCGACGCTCGGTCCGTCCGCTCCGGCGCGGATTCGCACCTCCTGTCCGGCGCGCAATCGGTGCAGATCGCGTTGATACACGCGCAGCCGCACCCACACGGTGCTCAGGTCCGCGACCACGAACGCCTCGTGGTCGCGATCCACCGCCTCGCCGCGGGTGACGTGCTTGGCGACGATGGTGCCGTCGATCCGCGTGCTCAGCTCGTACGGCGCCAGGCTCTCGCTGCTCTCGACGACGGCGAGCACGTCGCCCTTGCGCACCCGGTCGCCGACGTTGCGCCTCACCTCGCGGACGATTCCCGCAAAGCGAGGCGTGATGTGGGCGAGCCGGTCCTCGTTCGCCGTCACCTCGCCGACCAGATCGATACCGGTGTCGATCGATCCAGCGCGCGCCGGCTCGACGCGGATGGCGTGACGGGCAAGCTCGTCGGGGCCGAGCCGCGGCGGCTCGTCGTGATGGCCGGCCGCCCCGGAGTCGTGCTCGGCGCCGTGCTCGTCCGTGTGCCTGGCGGCGCGCTCGACGTTCGGCGCGGCCTCGTGGCCGTGATCGGCGTGCGATTCCGTCGCGTGCGCGTCCGCCGGGGCGACGAGGGCGGCCACGACGAGCGCGCTGGCAGCGGTGACGGTGCGGGTCAGCATTCGGAGCGAGGTCATGGGCGGTCTCCCATCGCGGTCGTGCCCGCGCGTGGTCCGGCGAGGTCGAGGAGCGCGGGCAGCGCCAGCGCGGCGAGGTGGTACGACTCGCGAACGTCGATCGCTTCGAGGTGAAGCTCGGAGAGCGCGCGCTCGGCCTCCAGCACGTCGCTCAGTCGCGAGAGGCCGCGGTGGTAGGCGTCGCGGATGTCCCGGTGGAGGGCTTCCGCCTCGGGGATGAGCGACGTGCGCAGGGTGGCGTCGCGCGCGTGCGCGGCGACCAGACGCTGGTGTGCGGCGCGGATCTCCGACGCGCGGGCAGCGCGTGCGGCGTGCGCCTGTGCGATCGCTCGCTCGCGCTGGTGGTGGGCGGCGTCGATCGCTCCTCGATTGCGATCGAAGAGGGGCAGCGGAACGCCGATCGATGCGACCATCGCCACGTCGTCGCCATCGGCCAGGAAGCGCGCGCCGGCGCCCACGCTCAGGTCGGGGATGGCGCGCGCGGCTTCGAGAGCGAGCGCGGCTTCGCGCTCGGCGATCTCGGTCTCCCAGCGTGCCACCTCCGGGGTCTCACCCATCCGCTCCAGTGCGTCGTCCAGGCTGGGCGGCGCCGCCGGAATCGCGAGATCGCCGCGAATCGACGTCGATCCGAGCTCCCGCTCGCCCCAGGTGGCCGCCAGCGCGCGGCGTGCGGCTTCGTGGTCGCGCACCCGGTCGTCGAGCTCGCCGCGCGAGCGGATCAGCGCGAACGCGGCGCGCCGTTCGTCGACGGTCGAGACCGCGCCGCTGCGCACTCCACGGCTCAACGCGTCGCGTAGCGCGGACTCGATCTCGACGCGTTCCCGTGCGCGCGTGACGCGCTCTCCCGCGGCGAGCGCGCGCACGAACGCCTCGGCCGTGTCGCGCACGACTTCCGCGCGCGTCGCGGCGTGGTCCCAACTCGTGACTTCGCGCGCGAGCTCCGCCACGCGCACGCGTCGTGCGCGCTTCCCGCCCAGCTCCAGCACTTGCTCGAGCGCCAGCGTGGTCTCGGAGGAGCGCCAGGCACGCGTCGCTCCCGTGCCCGCGAAGTTCTCCTGCTCGAGCGTCAACGTTGGATTGGGCGAGAGCGCCGCGGTGTGCCGTTCGGCGCCGCGCACCGCGAGCTCGGCGGCGAGCGGCTCGAGCTGTGGCGAGCGAGCGAGCGCCGCGGTGATCGCGTCCGCCAGCGAGAGCGCGCCGTCTGGTGGCGAAGCCGGCGGGGTCGCGGCGGACGACGACGAGCACGAGGACGAGGAGAGCCCGCCCTCCGGCAGCGTCTGTGCGAGCGCGAGCGGCGCCGGCGCCGCGATCGCCAGCACGGCGAGGACGAGCGGCGCCGCTCCTGCGCTGCGGGTGGAGATGGGGATGACCGACATGGAAGCTGCTCCGCGTGGAGTGGTGGATCGCGGACAGCACGGCCCCGATGGGCCGCGCGGAGCGCGGTGCGGACGGCGCGCGGCTCACGCGCGCCGAATCGGCCACGCGGGGACGCGAACGAAGAGCGCGCCTGCGCGGGGTGACCGCGTCAGGCCGCTGGCATCAAATGCGGAAGACGCGAAGGACTACCCGCAGCTCACGGGGGGTGAGGCGCGGGTCAGCGTCGTGCGAACGAGGAATCGGGGCCGCGGGGTGGAAGAGTGCGGCCGAAGCGAGCCCGACGGGCGCCGCGAGCGGCGCGGTGGCGCTGCTGCGCTCGTCGCCGTGCTTGGCGGGGTCGGAATCGGGGATCGTCAGATCGACACAGTCGTCGCTGGCGCGTGCGTCGAGATCGGATCGGGCGCTCGTGGCGTTCTCGAGGCAAGCGGAAGACCCGTGGCGGAGCTCGATCGCCACGTGTGAATCGGCGACGCAGATCACCACCGCTCCCGCGGCACGCAAGGGGATGAAGCTCCCGAGCAGCGCGAGCGCGGTGGCCAGCGTTGCGCCGACGCGACGGAGTCGATTCGTGGGAGACATGGCAACGAGCCCAGCGAGAGCGCGGATTCGCGCGAATGTGTGCGTCGCGCCGCGCAAGCGTCAAGCGCAGGGAAGGGCGCGCCGCCGATGCCCGGCCCGCGACGCGCGCGTCTCGGGGGTCGCTACCGGAGTGATTCGGTCCAATACGTCTCGTCGTCGGGCAGCTCACGTGACGAGAAATCGTCGCGGGTACCGGTGACGCCGTCCGGGCCGATCGAGACGAGCTCGCACGCGTGCTTCCAGCGTGCGTCGCAACCGCGGAGTCGGAACGGGTGACCCCAGGGGTCCGCGATCTTGCGCCCGACGCGCGGCAAAACGCGGCCCGGGTAGCGGCTGGCGAAGCGGCTGGCGGCGATCTCGCTCAGCAAGACCATGTCGCCGCGCTCGGGCGCTCGTGCGTAGGCGTTGTGAAAGATCGGCACACTTTCGCTGAGCTCATCGACGGCCATCACGCACGCGAGCGTCGCGACGCGGATGGGGCGTGCCAGGCGCTCGCTCACGTGCTTCACGAGAGCATCAGCCGTTCGCCGCCAGCTGGGCAGCCCAGGAGGCGAGGCCCAACAGATTGAACGTCGCATGGCACAGGATGCAGGCATCGAGCGAGCGCATCCGCGCACGGAGCCAGCCGTTGGCGAGGCCCACGGCGAATACCGGGATCACGGCGAGCGGGGCTTTCGCGTAGGTGAACAGGTGGACGACGCCGAAGATCGAAGCGCTCAGGCCGACGGCGGCGAGGGCCCCGTGTCGCTCGAACGCGCCGTAGAAGAAGCCGCGAAAGAGCAACTCTTCGAAGAGCGGCGCCAGCACCACGACCGGAAGCGCGAGGACGAGCAGGTCGGCGTAGCCTCCGACGGCGTGGTAGAGCTCGGTGTTCTCGATGCCCAGATCGACGAGGCTCGCGAACGCGAGATTGAAGCCGTAGAGCGCCACTCCCGCCGCCACGCCGAGCCAGCGCGTTCGGCTGGCCGCGGCTCCGAAACCCGGCAGCCGGCGAAGCGGCATGCCGAATCGAACCCGCGACATGGCGCTCATGAACGCGAGCAGCAGCAGGTAGCTGAGCGAGATCGGCACCGCGAGGCGCCAGCCCGCGAGCGTGCCGCCACCCGGTGCCAGCGCCTGGGCCGCGAGCACCTGCGCCAAGAGCGCGAACAGCAAGAGCTGCAGCGGCAGCTTGACGGTCCAGCGCGGCGATGGACGCGGCGGAAGCTCGTCCCACGCAGGCGTCATGGGGCTTGGGCGGCGAGTGCGGCGAAGTCGTAGACGAAGGTCTCCTGGTCCCAGTTCTCGAGGGAGCCGGGACGATGGGCACGCACGGTGTGGATGGCTTGGCGCGCGGAAAGCCCGTGGCGCACCAGCAAGCACGCGGTGACCGTGCCCGTGCGTCCGATGCCCGCCGCGCAATGGACGAGCGCGGTGCCGCCGCTGCTCAACGACGCGTCGAGCTCGTCGATGGCGCGCGTCATCGCATCCAGCGTGGGCACGCCGAAGTCGCGGATCGGATGGCGATGCACCCGGAAGCGTGCGCGGGCGTAGGCGTCGAGGAGCTTCGGCACTCCCCATGCCCGGAAGTCGCGATCTTCGAGGAGGCAGAAGATCGATTGGATGCCCGATTCCTCGAGGCTCGCGAGGTCGGCCTCGATGCCGCGGTACGTGCCCGGGCAGCCCGAGGTCCCGAGCCGACCCGGCGTGAGGCTCGCGATGTCGTCGTACCAGGTGATCGGCACCATGCGGGAATCGTAGCAGGGCAGCGCGCGTGGTGATCCGTCGCGGGACGCGGGTGCGCCGTCGCGGGAGGCGGCAGGGCCTGTGGCATCTTGTGCGGATGACTGAGCCCGTGACCGACGAGCCAGTGGAGCGAGCGGAGATCGCCGCGGCGATCGACCGAGCCATCGACGCCTACGTCGCCGAGCGCCGTCGCAAGCTGCCGGAGTTCGTGGAGCGCTCGTTCTCGTTCTCGGCGGCGCTCGCGCTTCACCGGCGGACCTTCGGCCGCGACCTCTACAAGTACCCGCTCAACCTCGTGCTCGCGCCACCGGCGGTGGTGGCGCACGGCTTGGGTGCGTTGGCCGCTCGCGCGGGAGCGAAGCGCATCGGAGCGCGCTTGCGCGGCGTGCCGCTCGGGATCCCGACGGCGCTCGAGCGCGAGATTCGCTGGCGCGTCCACACCGAGCTCCTCGAGCTGCCCTATGCCGAGGGGGATCGCGCGTCCGAGCGCGACGCGCTCCTCGATGCGATCCTCGCGCAGCCGGAGATCACGGAGCGCTGCGAGCGCTACCTCGACGAGATCGGTCGTCACGCGGCGCGCGCCGATCTCCGACCGACGCTCGAACGTAACCTCGCCGAGTACGCGAAGACGCGGGTCGGCGTCGCCGATCTCGCCGGCAGCGTGATCAGCCTCGGCCTGGGAGCGGCGATCTTCGACAAGGCCACGCCCGGCGCCGTCTCCGCGGGCGGCGCGGCGGCCGCGGCGATCGCGCAGCAGGTGGCCATCGCGAATTTCGCGCTCGGTCCAGCGCTCGGGTCGATCTACTACGGCATCTTCCCGGCCACGGCGTCGGCGGGGTTGCTGGTCGCCACCACCGGCGCGTTGATGGCGGGAGTGGGCGTGCTCACGGCGTTGTCGTGGATCGTGATCGACCCGGTGCTCGCGCGAACCGGGTTCCACCAGCGGAGGTTGGATCGGTTCCTGACCGCGCTCGCCACCGAGTTGCACGGCGAGCGCGGGAATTACCGCGTTCGCGAGCACTATCTGGCGCGGGTCTTCGACGTGCTCGACGTGCTCCGCGGCGCGGCGCTCGCGCTGCGCTGACCGCGCTCGTCGCGACGCCGGGGTGCTCGCACGCTCAGTCGGTCTTGGGGCCTTCGAGGAACGCGCGCAGCCGCGTCTGGCTCTCGGCGTCGAGGTACGAGAACACCACGCCGATGGTGAAGCGCCGCCGCGCGCCCGCCGCCGACCGCCGCACCCACACGACGCGTCCGGTCGCGGCGATGGCACCCTTCGCGCCGTCGAGCGCGAGCTCGATGTCGAGGCGCGTGAGCGGCTCGGGCTCCATCGGCGGAAGCAGCGAGATGCCGTCGGTCTCGAGCTGATCGGTCGTGAGCATCGCGCCGAGCAGCGAGACGTTCATCGCTTCGGCGTCGACGTGCGCGGTGGCGCGGCCATCGTCGTGCACCAGCCGGTAGACGGCGGGCACGCACAGCGGCGCGCGAACCGCACGCCGTTGCTCGGCACCGCTCGAGGTCGCGCGCGATCCGCCCATGGGGACCTCCGTTCGCTGGTGTCGGATCCTACGCTCGTGGCGCCAAGAGCTCCAACGTCGCCTTCGCCATGATGCGCACCGCGCGCGGCCGCGGCAGCAGCCGCGTCATGAGGAACGCCGCCGCCTTGTTGGCCAAGCCGGGGATCACGGAGGGGCGATGGCCGAGCGCCGCGAGCGCGGTGCGCACCACGTCCTCGGGCTCGCCGACCGGCGCCGCCGTGCTTCGCCCCGCGGTGTTCGAGAGGTAGCCGGGCGTGCGGGTGGCGCCCGCGAGACAGCTCAGCACGTCGACGCCGCGAGGGCCGAGCTCGCCCCACAGGCTCTCGCCCAGGATCAGGTTCCACGCCTTGGTGGCTGCGTAGTTGCCGATGTAGGGCGTGCCCTGGATGCCGCTCAGCGACGTCATCAGGATCAGCCCGCCATGGCCGCGCGCGAGCATCTTCGGCACCAGCGCGTCGATCAGCACCAGCGGTCCGCGGCAATTGAGATCGAGCTCGTTGAGCCGGCTCTCGAGCGGATGATCGAAGTAATGACCGATGAGCGAGAGCGCCGCGTTGTAGACGAGCATCCCGATCTCGAGCTCGGCGCCGATTCGTCCCAGCTCGCGCACCGCATCGGCGTTGGCGAGGTCGACCGAGAGGGCACGCACCTCGGTGCCGTGTCGCGAGCGCAGCTCGTTGGCGAAGGCTTCGAGCGGCTCGAGCCGGCGCGCGGCGAGCACCAGGTGGAGGCCGCGGCGCGCCAGCTCGCGCGCGAACTCGGCGCCGATTCCCTCGGACGCGCCGGCGACGAGCGCCCAAGGGCCGTACTTGGCGCGAAACGCTTCGCTGCTCTCGCTCACGGCGTTGCCGCGGATGCCGGCGAGCCACCGCCCGGAGCGCTCGCTGCTGGCGCGGAAGCGGCAGGCGCGGGCGTGGCGGGTGCGGCGGGTGCGGCGGGTGCGACGGCGAGCGGCGAGACCGGACGCGTGAACGGGTGCGGTCGTAGGTTGCGAAGCAGGATCAGCACCGGAAAGACCGCCCACGGCAGGTTCGCCATGGTCATCACGAACAGGTTCTTGGTCGGCCACTGCCCCCAATACTCCTCGGACATGATGCAGCAGATGATCACGATCAAGAAGCTGCCGTAGATGATGCTGGGGATGCGGATCCACTCGCGTCCGCGGGCGTAGGCGTAGATGGCGAACGCGTAGAACGGCCCGAAGTAGAGCGCGTCCACCCAGATCGTGACCTTCCAGAAGGGCGGGCGGGCGAGCAGCAGCGGATCGAACTTCTCGCCCCACCAATGCACCATGTTCACCGCCCACGCGGGCGGCCAGGGCGGATAGATCTTGTTCGCCAGGAACGCCTGGTAATCGGGGATCGCGATCTGCTCGAAATCCACGAAGTACACGATGAACGGCAGATTGATGAGGAAGAAGACCAGGAACGCGATGTCCAGACGACGTTCGCGCAGCGGGATGACTTCTCGCATGGGGCCGGCTCCGTGACGGTGAACGAGGAAGAGGCGGAGTTCCCTACCGCACCCCGGCCCCCGAGCACAAGCATCATCGGGTGGCGGGGTGGCGGCGTCGAACGCTCGTGGCACGTCGATCAGCGGATCGAGTCGAACGGATGCTGGATCGACACGGCTCGCCCGCGAGGCGAGAGTGCATGCGTGGAGGTCTCGTCATGAGCGGCGCTCACGTGCACCTGCTGGTCAATCACATCCCGATCGTCGGCGCGATCCTGACCGTGCCGATCCTCCTGATCGCGCTCGTCGCCCGCGCTCAACGCGGGCTCGCGGTCGCGGCGGCCGTGCTGCTGACGTTCGGCGCGCTGGGCGCCGGCGCCGCGCTCTATTCCGGCGAAGGCGCGGAGAAAGCCGTCGAGCATCTCGCGGGAGTCCGCCAGGGCGACATCGAGATCCACGAGGAGCGCGCCGAGGTCGCCGCGGGGCTGGCCTTGGTGGCGGCGCTCGCGGCGATCGGGCTCGCGCTGGTCGAGCTGGAACGCGCCGCGCCCGCGCCGCGCGCATTCGTTGCCGCGGTCCTGGCGCTCTCGCTCGCGAATGCTGGCGTGATGGCGTGGACGGGTGCCTCGGGCGGCGTGATCCGTCACACCGAGATTCGCAGCGGCGCGGACGCGGCGGGGCAAACGCCCGCTGCCGAGCGGGCGCGCGCCGAGCGCGAAGAGGAACGCGAACACGACTGATCGTGTTCGAATCGCGTTCGCGAGGGTGGCGGCCGCGAGCTCGGCCTGGAAAGCGCGGGCTCAGCTCGAGGGCTCGTCCGCGCGCTGCTGTGCGGTCAGCCACGCGCGCCCTTCGCGAAGCACCTCGTGGAGCGCCGGATCGCGCTCACGGGCGAACGGCGCGTCGCCGAGCAGGATCTGCCTGGCGATCTGCTCGCAGGTGTCGATCCATCCGTCCGCGCGCGTTCGCGCACGGTCCCGCTCGCGCTCGTAGGATTCGCGATCGGGATGCCGCTTGCCCGGGCCCCACGGGGCGTCGGGACCGTCGGATGCGGTCGTGTCTTGCGCCACGAGCGCGTCGCGACGCCGTAGCGTCGCGAGGCCGAGCTCGAGCGCCGCGTGTGACGCGTAGCGCGCCGACTCGGCGCCGAGCGCCGCGCTCGCTGCGCTCAAGCGATCGTCGAGCCGCATCGCGTTGCGGGCGCCGAGCGCGCCGAGCGCTTCGCGGGCGGTCGGCAAGTAGCGAACGTACGTTTCCGGTGGACGCGAGCGCGTGACGAACGCCACCAGTGCCGCGACGAGCAGCACCGCGATCGCCGCGGGCATGGTCGCGGATCGGGAGCGCCATCGAGCGCGCGCCGCCGGGCGCGCGGGCGATGCCGCCGGGGCCGCGGGCGCCGGCGTTCCGGTGCGCGGCGTCGCGGGCGTTGCGTCGGCCGCCCCGCCGCGCAGATACGCATCGGTGCGCGGCTCCGTCACCCCCGCGCTGCCGGGATCGAGCAGCGGCAGACCCTGCAGGTTGTAGCGGAGGACCTCGAGGAACTCGCGGGCTTCCTCGAACGCGATCAGCACCTCGTGCCAGTGTCCGATGGCCTCCGATTCCGCGCCGCTCGTGGTGCCGCCGTCGTCCAAGGACGGATTCGCATCCACCGCGATCTCGTGCGCGGGCACGCTGGCGAGCGCCTCGCGAGCCGCGTTCAGCACGCGGCCCGCCGCTCCGAGCGCGGCGGCTTGCTCACGGCTCACGTCGATCAGGCGCCATTCCACGGCATCCAGGATCTCGATCGCCCACATCTGCGCCGCGAGCGCTCGTTGCACCGCCTCGCGCCCCAACCACGCGCGGCGCAGGCCCATGCTCGGCGCCAGCGGCTTTCCCGCGAAATGGAACGCGACGCGTCCGTCGGGCCCGGCCGCGATGTCCTCGGGAGTGGCCGCGAGCCAGCGCAGCAGCCGGTCGAGCGTCGGCTCGGGACGGCTGGCCGAGGCTTCGATCTCGGCGGTCTCGGGGTCGAGGCTCCACCACGCGATCGCGTGCCAGCCGGGATCGATCGTGGGCACTTCCACCGGCCACGCGATGGTCCCGAGCCCGTCGGTCGGAACCAGCGCGGGCTCGCGGTCGAGCAGCCGTTCGATCCGGTCGCGCAGCGCATCCGACGCATCGGTGAACTGCAGCCCGAAGCCGCTCACCGCGCCGGCGATGCCGCGCCGATTGTGATAGAGCACCGTCGCCTGGACGCGCAGCGGCTCGCGGCCCTCGTCGGGCAGCGGCGCGACGATCCGGATCGTCGCGCGGATCGGCACCAGGTGCGCGGTCTCGAGGAACATCCCCTCCGCGCTCAGCGAGCGCACCACCGCGCGGTGGATGGTGCGTGCATCGCCGGTGAAGCGCGCGGGGAGCGAAACATCGCGCCGGCGATTCCTACGCCGTTCGCGACCGGGATCGGAAGAGGTCATCGCAATGTCGGCGGCTCATCCGAGGGGGCGGGGACTCGCCGGGCGCTGGCGCCCGCATTGTCGGGAAGATCGGAGGTCGAGACAAGAACTTTAGCGACGATCGGCGCGCGTTCGCGCCGCCGCCGTCACCGGGCGGCGAATTCCGTCACGTCGATCATTCGCGTGAGCGCCGCGCGCGCGTGGCGCACGATGTCGGCGCGATCGTCGTCGTCGAGGCGCTCGCGCCAACCGGTGCGCTCGTTCACCACGTCGCCCGCGAGCACGCGATTGAGATCGGGCGGCGAGCCCTTGCGCAACAGGTCGAGCATCGCCACCAGGTGCGGCGGATCGTTGCGGCTCATGGTCGCGCAGCCGCAGCCGGTGGTGCCGCGATCCACCTCGGGAACGTCGGCGAGATTCACGACCTCGACGCCGCGCAGCCGCGCTTGCTCGCGAGCGTTGCGCACGAAATGCGCCTCGGTCCCCACCGCGAGCTTGGCCCCCGCGCCCGCGTTCATCACCTCGCTCCAGAGGTAGTTGGTGGAGCCGTTGCCATCGGCGGCGGCGACGACCTCGCGCGTGCACTCGGGATGGACGAGGACGCGGTAGCCGCGGCTTCGCCAGTACTCGATCTGCCGGGTCGAGAACACCGTGTGCACGCCGCAGAACGAGCCCCACGAGATCATCTCGGCGCGATCGAGGCGCGCCTCGTCCGCGCCCGTGGGCACGTAGTGCATGCCGTCGAGGCCGCCGGGCCAGTGGAAGATGCGCTCCGGATCGATGCCCACTTGGTGGGCGACGTTGTCGCCCAGGTGCCGGTCGGGAAGGAAGAAGATCCGCTTGCCCGCCTTGCGTGCCCAGCGCACGATCTTCTCGGCGTTCGAGCTGGTGCAGCAGGCGCCGCCGGTGCGACCTGCGAGCGCCTTCAAGCGCCCCGAGGTGTTCATGTAGGCGATGCCGAGCAGGTCGTCGCCGAAACGTTCCACCAGGTAGTCGAAGGCCGGCAGCACCATGTGCTCCTTGGCCAGCATCTCCATCGTGCAGCCCGCCTTCGGGTTGGTGATGTAGACCGCCTGATCGGGCGCCGCGAGGATGGCGATCGCCTCCGCCATGAAGTGCACCGCCGACTCCACGAAGATCTGGGTGCCGGGGTGGAGCACCGCCTGGCGCGCGAGCAAGTAGCTGTCGGCGACGCTGCCGCCGTAACGCTCGACCAGCTTCACGATCTCGCCGCCCATGTAGAAGTGCGCGAGCAGCATCAACTTCGGGCCGAAATGGTCGAGCGCGGGCCGGATGTACGAGTCCATCCAGGGCAGCACGACGTCGGGCGCGCGGCTCGGAAGCGCCAGGTATTCCTCGGCGTAGGGCTTGAACTCCGCTTGGTACCAGTCGAGCGGAAGATCCATCTGGCAGATCGGCATCCCAGGCTCGAGCACGATGCCGCTCGAGCGGATCGAACGATCTTCGGTGACGTGCCGGGCTGCGGCGGACTGCGCCACGGGCGATTCCTCCTCGGTTGAGCTCGGAGTGTGTCCGAGCGCCGAGGATGCTGTCGCGGGGGGCGCCGCCCCGTGCGCCCGCCCGGCCACGGTGCCCGTGGCTCAATCCCAGCGAAACGACCAGACGTCGCTGGCGAGCAGGCACGCGGCGAGCGCGGGAAGGCTTCCGTGCTCCGTGAGCACCAGCTCGTCGCAATACAGGAATTGCTCGCGCGCGAGGGCCAGCGCCTCGCCGCGGCCGCGCGGGCGGCGCGCCACCTCGACCTCGAGGCGATCGCGCGAGAGCCCCACCAGGCAGGCACCGAAGCGCTCGTGCCAGCGCTTCAGCATGGCGACGTGGACGTGCGTCGGCGGGCACGAGTTCCAGCCGCCGAAGCGCACGATCGCCGGCACGTCCCAACCGTGCGGCGTCTCGACCCAGAGCAACGTGGCGTTGCCGGCGCGGCGCAGGCGCCAGAACGGGACGTCGCCGAGGTGGTGGGTGATCGGCGCGGCGGGCGTGTTCGGCCAGCCGCCGTCGAGCTCGTGAAGCAGGTCCGGGTCCGTCGAGGCCTCCTCGGCGAGCCAGAGGTCGACGTCGAGCGCCAGCCCTTCGCGCAGGATCGCGTCCGTGCTGTCGAGCGATTCGCGCAGCGAGGCGCGGTGCGCGGCCTCGTCGTCCGGGCCACCGATCACGGTCGGCCAACAGCCCGCCTCGCTGTCCAGAGCTCGGAGCGCGCGCCACACGGAGAGGGCCGAGCGCTCCGGTACCAGCGAGCGCCAGCAGGCCGGGGCCACCTCGCCGGCGGCCCACTCCTCGAAGTCCCAGAGCACGCCGTTCTGGTCGAGCAACGCGCGCAGCTCCGGACGCAGCTCGCGGGCGCCGTTCGCGCCGATACCCACGAAGTCCGTCGTGGGATCGTCGTTGCCGAGCGCTCGCTCGCCGGCGTGCGGTGGCTCGGTGTCCCGCTTGGGATGCCGTTCGTTCGACGCCATGAACCCGATCCGTCGTCCTCGGCGAACGCGTGCCGCACCGTATCCCCGTTCGCGCGAGACGGCCAAGCGAGTGGATCGAGCGAGCGGGTCGAGCGGGTCGACGCGCAAGGGCGAGTTTTCCGCGGGCCTGCTAGGCTCAATGCGGCCGTCGTCCCTCAGGCCGTGTCCTGGCTGCCGGCGGACGGCGCTCGGCAGGCCCGCTCGAGCACCGGTGAGCACGACCTCGACCTCCGACCGGATCGTGACCGTGCCCAACGCGTTGAGCGCGTTGCGGCTGCTGCTCGTGCCGTTGCTCGCGGTCCTGGTGGTGCGCGGCGCGATGACGCAGGCGCTGACCGTGTTCCTGGTCGCCGCCGTCACCGATCTCCTCGATGGTCTCGCGGCGCGCGTGCTGGACCAGCGCACCCGCCTCGGCAGTTACCTCGATCCGCTCGCCGACAAGTCGCTGGCGCTGACCTCGCTCGTGCTGCTCGCGTGGCGGGGTGCCTTGCCGTGGTGGATCGCCATCCTGGCGTTCGGGCGCGACGCGTCCTTCGTCGCCTATTACGGGCTGCTGCGCCTGCGGCAGCGAGCGCTCTCGCGCGTGCGGCCCTCGTTGCTGGGCAAGGCCGCGACCAGCTTCGAGCTGGCGACGATCGGCATGGCGTTGATCGCGGCGCTCTCCGCTCATCCGGCGTGGGCCCTCGCGCTGCGCGATGCGCTCTGCGTGGGCGCGGCGCTCTTGATCGCGGGCTCCGCCGTGCAATACGTGCACCACGAGCGACGTTTGATTCGCGATCTCGTCGCTCCGCGACGTGCGCTCGCCGCGAACGGCGCGCGGGCCGACGATGGCTGAGGGGCTCGAGACCGCCATCCGGCGGCGCGACGCAGCGGCGGTGCTCGACGAGCTGGGCCGCGTTCCGGGATTCCGGGCCGGTACGCGAACGGAGACGGAGGCCGTCGAGGCGGAGCGCGGCCTCGCGCTCGCGGCGCGGCTCGGCGCCGTCGAGATCGTGCGCCTGCTGCTGGACGCGGGAGTGCCCGCCGAGCCGAAGTCGAGGAGCGAGCGCGCGCCCCTCGCATGGGCGGTGCTGGGCGAAGAGCGCGGCGGCGAGGCGTCGCGCGCGCAGGGGGTCGAGGCCGATGCGCAAGACGCCGCCTGCGTCGAGGTGCTGCGCGCGCTTCACGCCGCCGGCGCCGAGCTCGATCGCGCGGACGCCACCACCGCGACGGCGCTTCACCACGCCGCAGCCGCCAATCGCCTGGCGGCGATCCGCTGCCTCGCCGAGCTGGGCGCCAAGCTCGACGTGCCCGACGACGAAGGAGTGACACCCATCGGGTACGCGGCGGCGAGCCAGCACCTCGACGCGGTGCGCCTGCTCCTCGATCTGGGCGCCAGCGCGCGAGTCCCCGCGCGCCACGGTCGGACGCTGCTCACCGCGATCGCAGCGGCGGGCGACACGGAGGTGGTGCTGCGGCTGCTCGGATCGGGGATCGGCGTGAACCTGCCGGACCGTCTCGGGCGCACCGCGCTCCTCGAGGCCGCGGCGGGCGATCACGTCGAGCTCACGCGGGCGCTGCTCGCGCACCGCGCCGACCCCAATGCGCCGGACGCGGATGGCACGACGGCGCTGATGGCCGCTGGCGCGTGGGGATCGGTGGAGCTCGTGCAGGTGCTGCTCGATCATCGCGCCCGGCTCGACGCGCGCGATTCGAGCGGTCGATCGCCGCTTCACCACGCCGTCACCAACCGCGCGGTGGTGGAGTTGCTGCTCGAGCGCGGTGCCGACCCGTGCGCCGTCGACGGCGCCGGACGGACGGCACTGCACGACGTGGTGGGCGGCCCCGCGGAGGATCCCACGGTGATCGAGCTGCTCGTCACGCGCGGCGCCGATCCCGATGCCACGGATCAGCGCGGCGAGACTCCGCTGCACGTCGCGTCACGCTGGGGGCGGGCTGGGAGCGCGGCGCAGCTGCTGCGGCTGGGCGCCTCGCCGGATTCCCTCGACGTGCTGGGTCGCACGCCGCTCTTCGGCGTGACGCGTGTGGGGCCGGTGCTCGAGGTGCTGGCCGCGGCGCGCGCGCGGATCGATGCCCGCGACCTCGACGGCTTCACGCCGCTCATGGTCGCGTCGCGCGAGGGACGCGCGAGCCTGGTCGAGTGGCTGGTGGCCCAGGGGGCCGAGGTGCGCGCGACGAGCGATGCCGGCGAGACCGCGTTGACGCAGGCGTTGCGCACCGGGCACGCCGACGTCGCGCTCGCGCTGCTCGGCCACGGAGCCGACGCGAGCACGCTCACCGCGGACCAGCGCACGCCGCTCACGCTCGCGGCCGCCCACGGGTTGCTCGACGAGCTTCCTCGCCGTCCACGCTCGTGGCGCGACGACGCGATGGCGCCGGTGATCGCGTCGCTGATCGAGCGCGGCGCCGATCCCAACGCGGGCCGCGTCGAGGGGCCGCGCGCCGGAACCGTCTTGCACGCCGCGTGCGAGACGCGTTGCCCCGAGGTGGTCGAGATGCTGCTCGCGCGCGGAGCCGACCCAGCCGCCATCGATCGGCGCGGCGAGACGCCGCTCATGCGGGCGCTCGCCTCGAGCGAGGTGGTCCGCGCGCTGCTGGCGGGTGGCGCGCGGGTGGACGCGCGCGACCACAAGCAGCGCACCGTGCTGCACGTCCTGACCCAGAGTTGTGGCACCTCCGACCGCGGCTCGATCCAGGTGGCGATGGACGCCCTCGATCAGCTGGTGGACGCAGGGGCGGAGGTCGACGCGCGTGACGCCGAGGGCGCTACACCGCTCTTTCGCGTGGTCGGCAGGCGGGGCGCGGTGGCGCTCGCGGATCGCTTGCTCGCCTGCGGCGCCGACCCATTGGCGCGGAACGCGCGCCGCGACTCGGTGTTGGATGCCGCCATCCGTCGCGGCGATCCCGCGATCGTGGCGCTGGTTCGCGATGCCGTTCGGCGCGCGGGTGGCTGAACCTCGCTGGGCAGACTGACGGGAAGTGGCCGCACGCGGGCCCGGGATGGGCGCGCGAGCTCGATTGGCGAACGCTGCCAGCGGGCGTCGTTCGAGTGTTGGACACCGCGCGGGCCACGCCGCTCGCCGCGCCGCGGCATCACGGATGCCACGAAGAAAGGCCATGCGCGAGACACCATCGCGCGGTGAGCCGCATCGTCGCCGCGCACGAGGCGCATAGGCAGCAACCTCTAACCATGGGCGCCTTTCTTGCGTTGCGCGGCCCGGCCGGTGCATCGTCGTCGTCGCGCCGGCCCCGGGTGCAGCGACGAGCGGCGTCGCCCCCGGTCGATCACGCAGGCCCCAGCGTCGAACAGGGAGGAACGCACGGATGGCAACGGCACGAGTGGGAGCGCACTACTACCTCTGGTATCGCAAGGACCAGTGGGACCGGCAGGCCTGCCGACAGCAGCCTCGGATTGGCTTCTACCACTCGGTCGAGCGCGAGGTCGTCGAGTACCACATCGCGCTCGCGCACGGCTGGGGCATTCGTACCTTCGTGCTCGAATGCGTCGATCCGCGCCATACCCCGATCGACGAGGTGTTCTTCGCGGGCGACGCGCAGCGTCCGAGAAACGTAGGCGACCTCGACTACGCCGTGCTCTACGACATCGACATCCGGCTCAAGACGCGCGCCGGCTTCGGCGACGGAAGCTGCCATCCGACGGGTCGGTGGTTCTACGACTTCACCGCCCGCTGCGGCGAGTTCCAAGAGCTCAGCGTCGGTCAGATCTGGGAGGAAGACCTGCGGGCGATCATCGACAAGTACGCGATGAACGTCACCTGGCCCTACCTGCACGTCCGCGATCGGCCGCTGATCTGGCTCTACAACGCGCTGTGGTACGGGGACGGATGGCGCGAGCGCATGGCCGCCGTCCGGCAGTACGCGCGCGATCGGTATCATCGCGAGCCCTACTTCGTCGCCGATCTCGGCTGGGTGCGTTGGCCCGAGGACGCGCACGGCGTGGAGCTGGCGACGTTTCTGGCGCCGCTCGCGGACGGAACGGCGCCGTTCGACGCCGTGAGCGGCTATTCGGCGCCCTTCACCTCGCGCGACCCGCGCAGCCAGATCGACGTCAAGCGCGCGAACTTCGACCATGTGCGCGCGCAGGCCGCGGAGGCGGGAGTGACGATCGACATCCTGCCGTCGGCCGCTCCGCAGTTCCAGATGCACGAGCGATGCGGCGAGCCTTTCCCGGCGGGTCGCTACTCGTTCCTCGAGAGCCCGGACGAGTTCCGCGAGGTGCTGCGCGAGGTGCGCGCGCTGGTGCCCGACGTGGTCGACGGGCACTTCTTCGTCACCACCTTCAACGAATGGCACGAAGGCACCACCGTCGAGCCGACCCGGAAGGCCCCCTCGCTCGCCGCCAAGTTCCACCGCCGCGCCGATCCCGATCCCGACGGCACCAAGAACGGCCTCTACGAGTTCGAGCTGCTCGATGCGATCCGCGCCGAGCTCGGCGACGAGGACGCCCCGCCTCCGCTGGCGGCACGGATCGTGACGGACACGCTCGGCGCCGATGGCGTGAAGCTCACCGCCGGCCACAAGCACGAGTTCACGATCACCGTCGAGAACACCGGCGGCTTCGCGTGGAGCCCGCTCGCCCAGGTCCGGCTCGGGCGCAACGATCCGGACGATCACGAGAACCCCGCGCGGCTGAGCGGACGCGTCGAGCTGCCCGCGCGGAGCCTGACCCGGCGAGGCACCACGGCCACGTTCCGCGTCAGCGTGAGCCCGCCCGCCGAGCTCCGAGGCAAGACCCTCACGCTCGAGATGCAGATGCTCGTGGAGAACCACGTCCGCTTCGGCGACCTCTGGCGCAAGCGCGTCACGTTCGTCTGAGCGACCCCTCTCGGCGCGCCGCTTCGCGATCTGCTCCGATCGCCGCGACAGTCGGCTATGTTGCGGGAAAGGCTCGGGTTCCCGGCGGGTCGGGAGTGCCCTGCCGAGAGTGGGTCCCATGAAAGAGATTCTCGCGACCGTGGCGGCCGAGAGCGCGGCGTTCCTGGAGCTGCGCTACCACCGACGCGTGCACAATTCGTTCTCGGTGCAGAAGGGGCGAGTCGAGGAAGCCGCGCACCGTACGCGGGCCGGCGTGGGCGTTCGCGCGCTGGTCGACGGCGCGTGGGGATTCGCGTCGACCTCCGCGCTCGATGTCGCCGGGGTGCGCGCCGCCGCCGTGCAGGCCGTGTCCGCGGCGCGGGAGCTGGCGCGCGCCGGCGCACGGCAAGTCCCGGCGCTGCCCGCCGCGGAGCTAGCGCGCACCGACTACGTGGGCGAGGGCTTCGAGGAGCTCTCGCGCCTGGCGCTCGGCGACAAGCTGGCGCGCACCGTCGAGCTGGAACGCGCCACCGTCGCCGCCTCGAGCCGGGTCCACACGGCGGCCACGCGCTACTCGGAGATCTTCGAGGAGAAGGCGATCGTCACCACCGACGGCGCTGCCGCGTCGTATCGGCTGGTTCGCCCCGAGGTCTCGGTGCGGGCCTTCGCCGAGAAGGACGGCAGCCAGGTGGTGTGCGCGAACTCGGTGGGCGTCACCGGCGGTTGGCGCTGCCTCTTCGAGCATGCCAATGCCGCGAACATCACCGAGCGCACGGCGGCGCGGGCCGTCGAGCTGCTCGCGGCGCCGCACGTCCACGGCGGCGTCAGGACGGTGATTCTGGCGCCCTCGATCGTGGGCTTGCTCACCCACGAGGCCATCGGACACACGGTCGAGGCGGATCTGGTGCTCGCGGGGTCGGTGGCCAACGGCAAGCTGGGGTCGCGCGTCGCGTCGGAGCTCGTGACGCTCTGCGATTCGGGCGCATCCGAGCACAGCGGTGGGGCCGGCGGGACGTTGCCCTTCGACGACGAGGGCGTGCCTGCGCGGCGCGTCGAGATCATCCGCGACGGCACGCTCGTGTCGTATCTCCACAATCGCGAGAGCGCCGCTCATTTCGGAGTCGCGCCCACCGGCAACGGTCGGGCATGGGAATACTCCGACGAGCCGTTGATCCGGATGCGCAACACCTACATCGAACCGGGCGACACGAGCCTGGAAGCGATGATCGCGTCCACCGAGGACGGCTTTCTGCTCGACAATCCCAACTCGGGTCAGGCCGACTCGACGGGCGAGTTCATGTTCGGCGCCGGCGAGGCGTGGGAGATCAAGAACGGCAAGCTCGGTCGCCTGCACCGCGAGGTCACGCTCTCCGGGTTGGCGTTCGAGGTGCTGCAGAGCGTCGATGCCGTGAGCTCCGAGTTCCGCTGGGATCTGGGTTCGGGCCATTGCGGCAAGGGGCAGCTCGCGAAGGTCGACGCGGGCGGTCCGTATCTGCGCTGCAAGCTCATGCTCGGTGGAGTCCAGGGATGACCATGAGCACCTCCGATCTCGGCGCGACGGCGGAGCGGCTCCTCGACCTCGCCCATCAGGCGGGTGCCGAGGAGGTGCAGGTTCGCGCCGAGCGCGAGACGGAGCGGCGCGTGAGCTTCGAGCGCGGCGCGCTGCACCTCGCGACCGCCGGCGCCGAGACGCGCTTCTCGATTCGCGTCCACAAGGACCAACGGCTGGGCGCGGTGCAGACCAACTCGGTGAGCGACGACGACCTTCGCGAGGCGGTGCGCGCGGCGCTCGATCTCGCGCGCTTCTCGCCGCCCGACCAGCACCTGACGATGCCGGCGGCGCGTCCGTTCCGACCCACCACCCGCCGCTACGATCCCGCGCTGGCGGCGCTCGACGCCGGCGGTCTGCAGCGGCTCGCGTCGCGCTACCTGGGTGCCCTGAAGCGCGACCCGCGCGTTTCCGTGGAGAGTGGCTCGGTCTCGTGGGAGGTGGGCGAGATCTGCATCGCCAACAGTTACGGCGTGCGTGCCTCGGACACCTGGACGCACGCAGCCTGGACCGCGCTCGTCGAAGGCATCGACGGCGACGAGGTCACGAGCTTCGACTACGAGAGCGGGGGCGCGTTCGCGCTCGCGGGCATCGACGAGCGCATCGTCGCCGACGGCGAGCAACTCGCGGGCAACGTGCTTGCCACGTTCGGCGCCGGGAAGGGCATCACCTACAAGGGGCCCGTGCTGCTCACGCCGCGGGCCGTGGGCGAGCTCTTGCTCGAGCCGCTCGAGTTCCACCTCTCGGGGCTGTCGGTGCTCTACGGGAAGTCGTCGCTCGGCGACGACCGTCGCGACACCGCGATCGCGAGCCCGCTGCTCACGGTGCGCGACGATCCCAGCGATCTCATGCTGGCCGGCGCCACCCCCTTCGACGACGAGGGGGTTCCGACCCAGCCGCTCGATCTGGTGCGGGCGGGCCGCTTGGTCACGCACATCGAGAACGCGTACTCGGCGAAGCGGCGCGGCCGTCCGTTGACCGGCCACGCGCGGTTGGGGCTGCACGCGGCGGTGGTGGAGCCGGGCTTCACGTCCGCGGCCGAGCTGGCGCGCGGCGCGACGCCCATCCTCGCGGTCCACCGCTTCAGCGGCAACGTGACTCCGGCGAGCGGCGATTTCTCGGGGATCGCGAAATCGAGCCACCTGCTCATGCCCGACGGTGAGCGCCGCCCAGTGCGCGAAACGATGATCGCCGGCAACTTCTTCGATGCGCTACGCGGCATCGTGGCGGTGGGCGAAGCGAGCGCGATCGCCGACGGCTCCTTCCGCGCGCCCCACGTGCTGGTGGACGGGATCTCGGTCACCAGCGAGTAGGAAGTGCCGAGCGCGGCGCCACGCAGCCGTGTGGCGTCGTCTGCCGCCAGCCCGTTCCCTCGCGACGACGACATGGCCGTCCACGATTCGCAGCGCACCCCGCACGACGGCGCGCCGGCGGGGCCGAGCCCGCTCGGAGAGCCGGCGCCTCGCGAGCGGTCGGAGGTCGGGCCCGACGCGCGAGCCGAGCGGAGCGCGGCGGCAACGTCCCGGCCGTTCGCGGTCAAGGAGATCTACTTCACCCACCAAGGGGAGGGCGCGCACACCGGACGCGCGGCGGTGTTCTGTCGATTCTCGGGCTGCAATCTGTGGTCGGGGCGCGAGGACGACCGCGGCGCCGCGCGCTGCGATTTCTGCGACACGGACTTCGTCGGTACCGACGGGCCAGGCGGTGGGACGTTCGCGAGCGCGGATGCGCTCGCGGACGCGATCCGCGAGGTGTGGAGCCGCGGCGCGGCAGCGGATCGAGCGGCGACCGCGGCGCCGTTCGTGGTGTTCACGGGCGGCGAGCCCGGGCTCCAGCTTCGCGGCGAGCTCGTCGACGCTTGCCACCAGCGCGGCCTCGAGATCGCCGTCGAGACCAACGGCACGGTGCCGGTGCCGGCGGGCATCGACTGGGTCACCGTGAGCCCCAAGGCGGGAACGAGCCTCGCGATCACCCGTGGCCAAGAGCTGAAGCTCGTGTGGCCACAGCCGCTCGACCCCGCGTCCTTCGAGTCGCTGGCTTTCGACTGCTTCTTCCTGCAGCCGATGGACGGGCCGGACTACGACCGGAACCTGGCGCTCACGTTCGACTACTGCCGCGCGCACCCGCGCTGGCAGCCGTCCATCCAGACCCACAAGTACCTGGGGATCCCGTGACCGACGCGCCCGTCACGCGGCCGCTCCGGCGCATCGACGCGGACGAGGTGATCGCCACGGCGGAGCGCTTGGCGCAGCGCATCCGCGAGCGCTTCCCGGACTCGGGGCTCGCGCGCGTGGCGCGCGAGCTGCACGCGATCTCGGTGGAGGCGAAGGAGCGCGCCGTCTGGCTGCGCGCGCCGAATTGGCTGATGCGCGGCGTGGCGACGTTGCTGGTGACCCTGTTGCTCGTGATCGTGATCGCGACACTCGCGCGCATCGGGCTGCCGCGCCGCATCGAGACCTTCCAGGAGCTGGTGCAGGTGCTCGAGTCGGGGATCAACGACGTGGTGTTCGTCGGCATCGCGGTGTTCTTCGTCACCAGCCTGGAAACCCGACGCAAGCGCAAGCGCGCGCTCGACTGGATCGACGAGCTGCGCAGCCTCGCCCACATCGTCGACATGCACCAGCTCACCAAGGACCCGGACCAGTTCCGGCGCGATCGCGTCGCCACGCCGTCCTCGCCCACGCGCTCGCTCACGCGCGCCGAGCTCACCCGCTACCTCGACTATTCGAGCGAGCTCTTGGCGGTGACCAGCAAGGTGGCGGCGCTCTATGCCCAGGACTTCGGCGACGCGGGTTTGCTCGCGGCCGTGAACGAGATCGAGAACCTCACCTCCGGGTTGGCGCGGAAGATCTGGCAGAAGCTCATGGTCCT
>JAXLQJ010000084.1:0-24159 GCA_046331705.1 bacterium
TCGCGCGCGGCTGCGAGAAGCTCGGCTACGCGCACCAGCCGGTGTGGCGCAACGCCCGCGATTGCGATGGACAGGGCGTGTGCGATTGGGGCTGTCCGACCGACGCCAAGCGCTCGATGAACCTCTCGTACATCCCGTCGGCGCTCAAGAGCAGCGCGACCCTCTTCACCGAGTCGCGCGCCGACCGGGTGTGGATGGAGGGGCGCAATGCCGTCGGCGTCGAGGTGGTGTGCACGACCACCAAGGCGCGCTATCGAATCCGGGCGCGCGCCACGATCCTCGCGGGCGGCGCGTTGCCGACGCCCGTGCTGCTGCAACGTCAGGGCCTCGCCAACGCCAGCGGGCAGGTGGGGCGGAACCTCTCCGTGCACCCGGCCAGCGCGATCTCGGCGCTCCTGAACGAGCGCGTCGATCCGTACGATCACGTGCCGCAGGGCTACGCCGTCACCCAGTTCGTTCGCGAGGGCATCTTGATCCTGGGTGCGCTCATGCCGGTGGACGCGGCGGCGGCCTACTTCCTCGCGCAGGGCCGCTCGTACGTCGATCTCATGGACACGTACGCGAACGTCGCGAGCCTCGGCGTGATGGTCGAGGACCACGCGCGCGGCACGGTGCGCCCCGGTCCGAACGGCTTCCCGATCATTCGCTATCGGATGGCGAAGCAGGACGTCGCGCAGCTCCAGCGCGGGCTCGTCGAGGCAGGGCGCGTGTATCTCGCGGCCGGCGCCACGAAGCTCATGCCTTCGGTGCTCGGCCACCCGATGCTCGACGGCACGCGAGGCCTCGAGGAATTCGCCCGCGCCGACATCGGCGCGCACCAATTCCTCATGATCGGCTTCCACCCCCTCGGCACGTGCCGCATGGGGAACGATCCGCGTACCAGCGTCGTCGACTCGGACCACGCCGCCCACGACGTCCCCGGCCTCTTCATCGTCGACGGCTCGGTCGTCCCGAGCCCACCCGGGGTCAACCCCCAGATGACGATCATGGCGCTGGCGCACCGCGCCGCCAGCCGGATCGCCGCGCGCGTCGCCTGAACCCTGACGAGCGGGGCGGCGCCCGGTGAAACGCGGTGCTCGCTGCCGGATTGGCCGGTGCCAGCGGCACCGCGCCGAGCGTCAGCGAGGCGGCTCGGGGGTGGGCCCCGGCGAAAGCCGCGCCTTTCGCCGGGCGGGGGGCTGGAACAGCCCCCCGAGGAAACACCGGAATCCCCAGATGACGATCATGGCGCTGGCGCACCGCGCGGCGGACCGGATCGCTGCGCGTCTAGCCTGAGCCCGCCCCGCGGCGCTCAGCTCGCGAGGCTCGCGGGCTCGTGCGCGTCGAGCGCGTCCGTGGCGGCGCTCGCGTGGGTGCCGGTCACGGCGACGCTCGGCAGCAAGATCGTGAACGTCGTGCCCAGGCCGAACGTGCTCTGCACGCGCAGCGTGCCGCGGTGCGCGCGCACGATTCCGAGCAGCGCCGAGAGGCCGAGACCTCGCCCGTTCGACTTGGTGGTGAAGAACGGATCGAACGCGCGCGCCAGCGTCGCTTCGTCCATGCCGCAGCCATCGTCGCTCACCTCGATCGCCACGTAGCGCCCCGCTTGCAGCGGATCGTCGAGGTAGCCGCCGGGCACCGGGCCTCCCGGCAGATCCACGGCGCGGGTACGGACGCGCACGGTGCCGGTGCGCGCGCCGATCGCCTCGCCGGCGTTGGTGATGAGGTTCATCACCACCTGGCGGAGCTGGTTGCGATCGGCGCGAACCTCCGGTAGCGCGATGGCGAGATCGGTCTCGATCTCCACGTCCGGCGGCACGGCGGTGTCGAGCAGCCGCGCCATGTCGCTCACGATCCCGTTCACGTCGAGCGGCTCCACCCGCCGCTCGCCCTGGCCGGCGTACGCGAGGAGCTGCCGCGTCAGCTCGGCGGCGTGGTGGGTCGCGAGCTCGATGCGTCGTGCGCGCTCGTGCTTGGAGTCGCCGGGTGCGAGCTGGCGCAGCAGCAGGCTGGTGTTGCCGGCGATGGTGGTGAGCAGGTTGTTGAAGTCGTGCGCGACGCGGCTCGACAGCAGCCCGAGCGTCTCGAGCTTCTGCGCGTGCTGCAGCCGGTGCTCGAACGCCGCGCGCTCGTGCTCCGCGCGGCGTCGCAGCGTGACGTCCTCGATGAGCGCCTCGGCGCCGTGAATCTCGCTCGAGCGCCTCCTGAGCGGCGCCAGCCGCAGCGCGAGCGTGCGGCGCGTCCCGTCGGCGCACTCGATCTCGAGCTCCTCCTCGATCACGGCGCGGGTGGCCAGGCAACGCGCGAAGACCGCGGTGATGCCCGCGGCGGCGAGGCGCGGCTCGCGCTCCAGGTTGTCGAGGCCGGCGACGTCGATCGCCAATCGCTCGAGGATCCGCTGCGCGCTCGCGTTTGCGATCAGCACGTTGCCGTCCGCGTCGCAGGCGAGGATCCCGAGCGGCGAGCTCTCCGCGAGCACCCGGTAGCGGCTCTCGCTCTCCGCGAGGTCGGTGAGCACCGCGTCCTTGAGCGACTCGTGGAGCAAGGCGATCAGCGCCAGCCACATCACCACCACGCCGGTGGCGCGGAACTTGGCCGCCGCCACGAACTCGGGGTCGGTGGCGAGGGGAAACCGCGTTCCGAGGCTCGCGAGGTGCGCCACACAGAAGAGCCCCGCGCACGTCAGCAGCGCCCACGCCAGCGCGGCGCGCCGTCCGGCGATGAGCGCCGCGAGCGCCGGGACGATCGGCAGAAAGACCAGCGCACCTACGTATCCCCCGCCGCTCGCCGCCGTGACTCCCATCGCCAGGAGAAAGACCAGCCCCGCCAGCAAGTTGCCGACCAGCGGCAACGAGCTGGTGGCGCGCAACACCCAACCGATGCCGAGCAACACGGGGATGAGGCTCGCCGCGAGCGCCGGGAAGAGCCGTGTCCCCAGGATGCGTTCCTGGGTGGCCGACCACGCCACCGAGGCGAGCGCCGCCGCGATGATCCCGATCGCCAGCCGCGCGCGGCGCAAGGAATCCGGCCCGCGCACCGCGAGGGCGGCGGGAATCAGCAGGTCGATGCAGCGCAGCCAAGCGGGCGCGCGGCGTGGCCGAGCGCTGGCGCGTGGCACGGCGTCAGCGCCGAGGTTCGCGGTCCGCGTCGTCACCGTCGGTCTCCGAGGCCCACCATCTCGAGTCTCGTGCCCTCGCGGGTCGATCCAGCGATGGCGGGGATTAGGATGCTAGCCACGCTTCGGAAAGCGCCGCAAACGAAATCATTGGTGGCGTACGACGCGGTGCGCCACGCGCATGCACGCCATGAGCGACGACCGGTACGACAACGAGATTCCCGATTGCGTGGAAGTACCGATCGAGGATTCGATCGATCTGCACGCGTTCGCGCCGCGCGACGTTCCCGACGTCGTGCGCTCGTACCTGGAGGCCGCGCACGAGGCGGGATTTCGCGAGGTGCGGCTGATTCACGGACGCGGGATCGGCGTGCAGCGCCAGCGCGTCCGCGCCGCCCTCGCCGAGCATCCGCTGGTCACGCGCTTCGGCGATGCACCGCCGGAGCGCGGCGGCTTCGGTGCCACCATCGCGTGGCTGGTGCCGGCCGGGAACGCGTCGCGCGGGTGAGCGGGAGCGGCGGCTCCCGTGCTCACGCCAGCGTGAACAGGTCGCCGCGGCCCACCCGCTTCGATCCGGAGGCGCGTACCCGCGCGACCCGCTCGGGCTCGCAGAGCAGCAGCTCGGCACCGCCGGTCTTGCGCAGGGGGTCGCTCACCACGCGCCGCACGCGCGGCGCAGGCTCTGGCGACGGATCGCCCGCTGCGGTGAGCCAGAGGTAGCTGTACTTGAGCCAGCTTCGCTCCGAGCCGAGCCCGCGGGAGAAGAACGCGAACCACTGGCCCGGGATCTGCGCCGGCACCGAGAGGTGGCACCAGTCTCGACCCTCGGCGAGCGGGCAGCCTCCGGCGTGCAGGCAGGGACCCCAGAAGGCCGTGGAGTCCGCAGGGATCGTCCCCGTCGCGACGAGCTCGTCGCGCACTCGCGAGAGCCGCTGGGCGTTGCCCTTGCTCGCCGGCTCGACGACCAAGAGCCCACCGCCGCGCGCGCAGCGATCGAGGAGACGCTTCCAGACGGCGGCTGGCGGAGTGCGTCCCTCGTTGAGGGTGTGGCCGAGGAACGCGAGCGACCACGACTCGGGGATCGCGCGCGGCGCCTCCGCCCACGCCTCCACGTGACGCTCGATCCGCACGTGGCCGCGCAGCGACGGCACACGCTCGATGAGCGCGCTCGCGATCTCGATCCCGTCGTTCAGGATGCGCCGCTCCTGGTCGAACCAGTGCATCACCGTCGACGGGATCCGCTTGCCGCGCGCGCTGCGGCGCGCCAGCTCGAGCAACAAGGCGATCGAAGCCGTGCCCGGGCCGGCACCGAGGTCGGCGATCACCATCGTGCCGCGCCGCTCGCCGTCGGCGATCGCCGCGTGTACCGCCGCGGCGTGCTCGTTCAGCAGCTGGGCGAACTTCGCTGCCTGCAGCGGCAGGAAATAGAGGAGGTACGCGGCGCGGAAGCGGGCTTGCTCCAGGTAGCCCTTCGACTGCGGGCGGCCACCGGCGCTCACGCGCTCGACGGTGAGCCGCGTGGAGAGCTCGCGAATCGCCTTGATCTGGAAGATCGCGTCCTGGCGTGTGAACGGGCGAGCGCGCCACGCCTCGCGCGGGCTGTACGCGCGCTTGACGTGCGCGGGCACGACTTCGTCGAAGAGCCACGACCAGTTGGGTTCCAGCTCGCTCAGGGCCATCCCCCCAGCCTAGATGACCGGACGCGATTTGGATCGACCGAGCTCGGTCGCGGGCCGGATGTGCGCGAGCTCGCGACTCAGCGCGGGCTCGTCGAGGCTCGAGGCTCGCTCGCCATGGGCAACGCGAGAATGGCGGCGGTGGTCGGGCTGGTTCCGTGGACGAAGGCGAGGATGCGATCGCCCGGTTGGGCGGCGACGGTGATCGCTGGCGTCGCGGGCACACCACGACAGCCGCTGTCCGTGCCGCGGAAAGCGACGATCTCCCCGGTGCCGGGCTCGGCTAGGTACGAGACGGCGAACGTGCCGGAGATGGGGCTGGTGCGATCTTCCTCGCGGAGCTTTCTCAGGCAGCCGCCCTTGGCGCGACCCAGCTCGAAGGTCGGCGAGCCAGGCCACACGTGCTGGGTCGCGAGGACGTCGCCGATCACGAGCACCTTGCCGGCAGGGGGCGCGGGGAGCGGATGGTCGGCGTCGAAGCTGATCTCGCGATGGATCTTGAACGCGACCGTCGGTTGGCCCTCCATCGAGGCTTCGCCGCGCGCCAGCAGCACCGTCGCAGCTTCGCCAGCCGCGAGCGTGATCGACTGATCGCCGAGGACGTCGTCGTTGCCGGTCTTTCCCGCGGGCGTGACGAGCACGGTGGTCCGGCCCGGCGGCACGCTCAGGTGCTCGCTCGCGTGGCCGAAGGCCAAGGCGGCGGCGAGCATCGGCCCGTCGGCGCGGAATCCGGTGTGCACGTCGAGCGCGCTCGGCTCGCCCGTGGGCGCGAAGGCAAGGTTCACGAGACGCAAGCGGGCGGGAGGCCCGTCGGCGGGCGGCACATCGCCGTCTTGCGCGCCCACGCGGGCAGCGACCAACGCCGCGACGAATCCGATCGCCAGTCGAAGCCAGGGCGTGGAGCCTCGTCCGTTCTGCCGCATCGTTGCCTCCGTGTGCGCAGCGTTCCACCGCTCCCGCTCGGTCGCGCGGGGGACCGCCAGCGGTTGCACCGCACCGTTCGCCCGGGTTATCACCGACCGACTCGGGTCGGCACGGTGGAGGGAATCATGCGACGGATGCGCAAGCTCGGACGGCGAGTGATCGTGCTGCTCGCGCTCGGCGCGCTGGGGGCGACGGTCTCGTTCGCCGGCGAGTTCAAGCCCTATCCCAACGCCCAGCTCGATGCGAAGGCGTCGCAGGACGCGACGGCCGCGGCTGCCGGCGCGGGTCTTTCGCAGCGGAGCACCATCTACACCAGCACCGATTCGTTCGAGAAGGTGGTCGCTTTCTACAAGCCGCTCGCCACCGAGATCGCGCTTCCCGCATCGCTGGCGAAAGGCGTCCAGCTGCCGGATGGCCGTTCGACCCGCGTGGCGTGGCTCGCGGTCGATGGGGCGAAGTCGATCGCCGAATCGAAGCGCTGGCTCGCGATCCAGTTCCCGTACGTCGGTTCCGTGGGTGCGGGCGGCAAGTTTCAGGACATTCGAGACGTCACCTCCATCACGCTCACGGAGTCGAAGTGAGCACGGACGGAAAGGCCGAGACCATGACGACGCGCCGCGCGCAGGGCTTCTCCTGGAGTTGGGCCATGGCGCTCGCCGTCGTGCTGGCGGCCGCTGCCGGCTGCGGCGGCTCGAGCTCGGACGGTGGCAGCGCGCCCTCGATCGGTGACGTCACGGGCACCTGGCACGAGGAGCCGGGCGGATTGAGCTGCAGCTTCGCCGAGCTGGGCAACGTTCCGACCTCGGCGGATTTCGGCGATTTCGACTTCGACGTGGTGAGCGTGGGCGGTGGGGCGTTGCTGATCGACGGGCTCACCGGTCAGGCGCAGGCCGCCGGCTCGAACCTCGAGGCCGTCACGAGCACGCAGTTCGGAACGGGATTTCCGTGCGTCGACGGCAGCGAGCTGCTCGCCCGGTTCACCAACCGCTACGTGTTCCGATCCGACGCGGCGACGGGTTACGTGAATCACCAGTGGATCGCCGCCTGCGCCTCGGGTAACGGCTCCTGCAGCCGTGAGATCAACGACGACATCCACAAGCTCGAATGAGCGCACGTCGCGCCCGCCGGCGCGCCGTGGCGGGCGGGCTGTCGTCGTTCTCGCCGCGCTGCTGATCGGAGGCGCGGTCGGCGTCGTTGCGCGCGCCGGCGAGCCGAGCTGCGTTCCCGACCGCGAGCCCAACGACCGCCCGGAGAGCGGCATGCCGATCGCGGGCACCGCGTGCGTGGCCGGCACGTTCGCGGACGGCGATCAGGACGTCTTCCTGTGGACCGTGAGCGCGGCCGATGCTGCCGAGCGCTGGGCGGTGGATCTGAACGGCATCCCGGGTCAGCAGACCAAGTTCCAGCTCCACCGCCTCGAAGAGCCGGCGACGGGTGGCGCGCCTGCCGTGGTGGGGCCAGCGCTTCTCGAGATCGCGACGTCGCCCGGCGATTCGCACGCCGCCAGCGACGACGTCTTCGTGGCGGCGGGCACCTACGTGATCGGACTCTCGGTGAGCGGCGGCGCGGGACCGTATCGGCTTCGTCTCGGACGCGCCGCGGCGGTCGAGCGCGTCGAGACCGAGCCGAACGACGACCCGGTTCACGCCACGCCCGTGGCTGGCGCGTTCGCGGTGCGCGGCGATCTGGCGGCGTCGGAGGACGTGTTCGCCTGGAACCTCGACGGCGTGAGCGCGGCGCAGCGCTGGTCGATCGGCGCGAGCGGTCCACTCGGCGGTCGGCTCGCGCTCACGCTCACGGACGGGAGCGGACGCGTGCTCGCCACCGCGAGCGGCGGCGGCGCGGAACCGCTCTCGTTGCCCGACCTCGGGCTCGATCCGGGTACCTGGGTGGTTCGCCTGGGGCCAGCCGCGGGTGCGAGCGCGCCTTACGTGTTGCGCGCCGTGACGGCGGGGCCACGCGTCCCCGGTCGTGAGGAGGAGCCGAACGACGACGTGGCGCATGCGCGCCCGATCGCGCTCGGGCGCGCCGTCGCCGGACGCATCGCCGTGGACGGCGACGTGGATTGCTACGCGTTCGCCGGCAACGCGTCGCTTGCGGAGAAGCGTCTCGAGGTGGCGCTCGACTCGCCAGGCCGCAGTTTTCGGAAGCTCTGCTTGGTCGATGCCGCCGGCGTGGAGCGGACCTGCCGCGCCGGAATCTCGCCCCGCCTCTCCGACTTGGTGCTCGCGCCGGCTCCGTACGCGTTGTGCGTGTCGGGCACGCGCGATCCGAGGAGCACGTATTCGCTCGCGGTGAATCTCGCGGGACGCCGCCAACCGGACGGCGAGGCGGAGCCGAACGACGCCTCGGCAGATGCCAACCCGTTGCCCGCGAACGGCGCCGTCCACGGGCGCTGGGTGGGTGCCGAGACGGACGCCTTTCGCCTCGACGTGACGGGCGAGCCAAAGCTCTGGAAGGCCACGCTCTCGGCGCCGGGCGAGATCCGGATTCTCGACGGTCGCTCCGGTGTCGAGGCCCAGCGCAAGGCCGCGCCCGCCGCGCCCGACGTGGAGATCGCCGACCTCTTCCTGCTGCCCGGGCCGCACGTCGTCGAGGTCGCGGGCGAGAACGCCTCGTACGACCTGCACGTCGAAGCCACCGGTGTTCCCGATCCGATGGCCGAGCGCGAGCCGAACGATCGTCCGGCGCAAGCTCAACGCATTCGATTCGGCGAGACGCGCAAGGGCGTGCTCGAAGGAAGCGACCGCGACAGTTATCGCTTCTCGCTGGCGGCCGAGGAGCACGTCACCCTTCGGCTCGAGCCCGCTCCCGCTGCGGACGTGCGCTTCACCTTGGACTGGTCCGCGCCCTCGGTGGAGCGGCCCACCGCGATCGCGCGCGGCGAGCCGCTCGTGTACGACGCCCTGCTCGCACCGGGCGATTACGTGGTGGCGCTCACCACCGAGGGCTCGAGCGCCGGCGACTACTCGCTCTCGCTCGAGCGACGCGATCCCTTCGATGTGGCGGTCGATCAGGAGCCGAACGACATCCCGGGTCAAGCGCGACCGGTGCCTGCGTCGTTCGAGATCCGCGGGTCGGTGGGCGAGTGGAAGGACTCCGATTACTACGCGCTGCCACGTGTCGCCGTCGCTACCGAGGTGCGCGTGCGCGCCACCGGCGACGTCGAGCTCGAGCTGAGCGAGAACGGGGTCCCGCTACCGTCGCGAGTGAGCGCTGGCGCGCTCGAGGGCACGTTGCCCCCGGATCACGTCGTGGCGCTCGCGGTTCGTGGCGAGGGCGCGTACACGGCATCGCTGCGATTCGAGCCCGGCCCGGCGCCGGCGACCGCGTCGGCGAGCGCCGGCCTCGCCGTCGCGCTCGAGCTCGATTCGTCGGCTGCGCTGGCGTATGGGGTGCGCGCGCAGCGCGTGACCGGGTCCGTGGCTCTGGCGAACTCGAGCCAGCGCCCCATCGATCTGCGGCTGGAGGCGGCCGCCAGCCATTTCGCGCTCGTGCCGACCCTCGCGCGCGGCGCGGTGCGCCTCGCGCCGGGCGCGCGTGAACGGGTGCCGATCGCCGTCGAGATCGGCGCGGACGCGTGGGCCGATCCGGCGGCGCAGATCGCGGTCCGCGCCCTGGCTGCGGACGGCAACGCCCGCTCGGCCACGGCGCGGCTGGCACTCGCCGGCGACGCCGCACCCGTGGGCGAGCATCCATTCGCGCCGCTGCCACCCGCCTTGCTCGGCGGCTGGAACCTGGCATGGTCGGCGCTCGGGTCGCGCGTGCTCGCCGCGCCCGGTGACGACGACGCCAGCGCGCAAGCCCTGCTCTTCGACGAGCTCACGTCCACGGCGGGGTTCGCGCGGCCCGCGGCGGCACTGCCCTTCGACACCACGGTGGCGTTCGCCGGCGATCGGGCGTGGCCCGTCGCCGGCGTGGTGCTCGATCCGGAGATTCCCGGTGGGCTCGCGATGGCGGAGCGATTGCGCGACTTCGAGCTCTGGTTGGCCGAGGACGGCGAGCATTTCGAGCGCGTGTTGAGCGGCTCGTTGAGCCCGCTCTCGATCGAGCAACCGTTCGTTCTGGATCGGGTGCGGCCTGCGCGCGCGGCGCGCTTGCGCTGGCTCTCGAACCAAGCGCGCCAGCAGGGCGATGTCGGACCCGCGGCGCTGGGGCTCGGCGAGTGGCGCGTGGGGCTCGGCGAATGGAAGGTCGTCGCGCCACCCGGCGAGCCCGCGGGAGTGAGTCTCGACGTCGCCGAGCGCAGTCGCGGCGGACACGTCGTGCGCGCCGTGCCCACCCTCGGTCGCGCACCCGACGTGGCGGAGGGTCTCTTCGAGGCTGGCGGCTATCCGGCCGTGGAGGAGATCGAGAAAGGCGCGCGACCCGAGCTGGTGATCGGGTTCCACGAGGACCGAGCGGCGCAGCTCACGTCGCTCGAATGGGTCGAGGCGTCGAGCAGCTCGAGCGAGCTGCGCTTCACCTCGTTCGACGTGAGCGTGAGCGAGCAAAGCCCGCTTGGTCCGTGGCGGGCCATCGGTCCGTGGAAGCTCGAGCGTGACGCCAAGGGTGTCGCGAGCTTCCGTTTCCCCCAGCCCGAGTGGGCGCGCTTCGTGCGTCTGCTCGCGTCCGCGCCGCTCACGAGCGGCGGCAAGTACGCGTACCCCGTGACGCTGCGGGCGCTCGAGCGCGCCAACGACGCGTCCTACCGCTCGATCCTGGGTGAATGGGGGCATCTGGGTCGCGATGCGATCCGCGAAGCGCTCGCCGCGCCGCCGCCCAAGCGCGCCGAGCTGCCGGCGGGCGAGGCGACGAGCCGCGATCGTCCGCGCACCCTCGCGCTCGGCGAGGAGATCGCCGCCCAGGCCCTCGTGGGTGAGCGCGACGGCTGGTTTCGGGTCGACGTTCCCGCGGGGAAGAACACCCTCACGCTGCACGTGACGGGGGCTCCCACCGTGGACGTCGACGTGAGCGTCGAAGACGTCACCGGCGCGCCGGTGACGCTGCGCTCGTCGTGGGGCGGCCCGGCCGAGCTCATGCTCGAAGCCGACGCCGAGCCCGGGCACGGCTACCTCGTGCACGTCGTCGAGCCGCCGCGATCGGTGGCGATCGCCTACGACACCAGCCTCAGCCTCGCGGCGTACACGCCCTTGATCCTGCGTGGCCTCGAGGCGTTCGCAGCGGGCGTGCGCCCCGGCGTGGAAGCCGTGAACTTCCTGCCCTTCGAGCGGCCGTTCCTGATGGAGTCCTGGAGCGATCAGCCGTTCGCGTTGCTGGCGGCGCTCGCGAAGCTCGACGCGGAGAATCCGTCGAGCGCGCTCGAGAAGACCGTGGCGGAGGCCGCGCGGGCGCTCGCCGAGCGACGCGGCTCGCGCGCGCTGCTGGTGCTCACCGACGCGGCGACACCGGGATACCTCGATCAGGAAGCGCAGTGGGCGATGGTGGCGAGCGCGCGGCCGCGGATCTTCGCGTCGCACATCGGCGCCGACGCCGATCCGATTCGCGAGAAGCAGCTCCTGCAAGATCTCGCGGCGGTCAACGGCGGCGTTTACGTTTCGGCGCGCACGCAGGCCGAGATGGACACGTCGTTCGAGCGGGTCGCGGCGTGGTTGCGACGGCCGGCCCGCTATCGGCTGATGGCCGAGGCGCGGAACCAGGCGCCGCTCGAGCCGGGCACCCTCGTCGTGACGACCCGCGCCGCGGCGCCGCCCGCGGTGGGCGTGCCGCGGCCCACGGCCGCGATCGAGCTGATCCTCGACGCCTCGGGCAGCATGCTCGGGCGAATGGAGGGACGACGCCGAATCGAGATCGCGCGCGCGGTGCTCGGCGAGCTCGTCACGCGGAATCTTCCGCCCGCGACGCCGCTCGCGCTACGGGTCTTCGGCGACGATCGGCCGGGCTCGTGCGAGACCCGCCTCGCGCAACCGCTCGCTCCCGTGGACGCGCCGGCGCTGGTGAAGCGGATCGGCGCGGTCCAGCCGCAGAACCTGGCGCGCACCCCGATCGCCGCGTCGCTCGCCAAGGTCGCGGAGGATCTTCGCGACGCGAGCGGACCGCGGACCGTGGTGCTCGTCACCGACGGCGAGGAGACCTGCGGCGGCGACCCGCGCGCCGAGATCCAGGCGCTGGTCGCGGCGGGGATCGACGTGCGCGTGAACATCGTGGGCTTCGCGGTCGCGGATGCCGAGCTCACGCAGACGTTCGAGGCCTGGGCGCGCGAGGGCCACGGCCGCTATTTCCCCGCTGGCACGAGCAGCGCCCTCGAGGCGGCGCTGCGCGCGGCGGTGCGAGCGCCGTTTCAGGTCTTCGGCGAGAGCGGCGCGCTCGCGGCGAGCGGTGTGGTGGATGGAGACGCCGTGACGCTGCCTGCGGGGCGCTACCGCGTCGTGGTGGGTGGGCGTGGCGACGGAGCGTCGCCCGCTGCCGGTGCTGCGGCGCCCACCGCGTTCGAGGCCGTCGTGGTGGAGCCGGCGCGCAAGACCGAGCTCACCTGGACGTCGCCGTTGGGAGGCTGAGTGGATCGAGGTCGAGCCATGTCCGACAGGTCGGGATCGTTCCGTGTAGCGGGGACGGCACTTTTCACCGCGTGGTTCGCGCTCGCGTCGACCGGTCTTCCGGGAACGGCACGGGCCGTCGCGACGAGCGACGAGGAGCGCGCGGCGCGCTTCGCCACCGCGCTTAGGCAGAGCCTGACGGCGGTCGAGGATGGTGAGCGAGAGCTGGCGCGCGATCGTTGGGACCCGCAGTACGTGGTCAACGAGGTCGGCGTCGAGCCGGAAGCGCTCTTCGCATGGGTGCGCGACCGGACCCGATGGGTTCCGTATCGTGGTCTCTTGCGCGGACCGGTCGGCGTGCTCAGCGATCGGGTGGGGTCGAGCCTCGACCGTGCGGTGTTGCTGGGCACGCTGCTCACGCGTGCCGGCGAGGAGGTTCGCCTCGCGCACGCCGAGCTGCCCGGCGCGCGCGCCCGGAGCTTGCTCGAGACGCTGATCCTCGATCGCCGCGTGGCCAGCGCGGCGGCCGCGGGCGCTGCCACGGCGGCCGTCGCATCCCTGCCCGTGTCCCTCGCCGGCGACTCGACGTCGATCGCAACGCAGTATTCGCTCGACCCCGTCGCGGTCGCGCAGGTGCTGCACGACTCGGCCCGCGAGTCCGATGCGATCGCCGCACGCCTCGCCGGCGACGTCGACGACCAATCCGCGCGCTTGGCCGTGGCCCTCGACGCGGCGACGCCCGACGCCGCGGAGCTCGAGCGCGCGACGCAAGCGCTCGCCGACCATTGGTGGGTGCAGGTGAAGCTCGCTGGGAGGTGGCAGGACTACGACTTGCTCGCAGCCGCCGCGAAACCTGGCACGGCGCTCGCCCCGGCGCTCGCCACCCACGCGCTCGACGCGGTGCCTGCGGATCTCGTGCACCGTGTGACGGTGCGGGTGATCGCGGAGCAGTGGAAGGACGGCAAGGTCTCGGAGCGCGTGGTCTCCGAGAAGGCCTTCGCGGCGCACGAGGCGATCGGTCAGCGAATCGTGCTGCGCAACCTGCCCACGGTCTGGCCCGAGGACTGGCCCGCGGTCACTCCCGCCGACGTCCAGGTGCGGCTCAAGGCGGCGGTGCTGACCCAGCACGAATGGATCCCGGTGCTCGTGGTGGACGATACGCCGTATGCCTCGCGCAGCATCCGTGACTCGGGCGAGGTGAACGAGAAGCCGTCGCCACGCAATCCGTTCGCATCGCTCGGCATCCCCGCCGCCGGCATCGCGGGCAAGGCCGCCGACGCGTTCAATGCGCCGCCTCCCGACGAGCCGGCAGCGGCGTCGGCTGCCGCCAGCGCCGCAAAGCGCGCCGTCGATCCGGCCGGCGAGCTGACCGCCGAGTGGCTGGAGCTCGTGATCGAGACACCGACCGGTGCGAGGCGAGCCATCCGTCGCGAGCTCTTCGATCTCCTGGGGCCGGCGCGGCGCGCCGCGTCCGGGCCCATCCCCTTCGAGATGACCGACGCGCTGGCGCTCGCGCGCTCCACCGCTCAGCTCGCCGAGACCGAGATCCTGATCACACCCTGCGCCCTCGCCTCCGAGCTGGTGGCGCATCTGGGGGCGCAGGCGCTGCTCGCGAACAAGGACTTGCTCGACGAGCTGGCGCGCGACCCGTTCGCCAAGGCCGCCGCCAACTACACCGAGGTCTTCACCAGGCTGAAACCGCTCCCGGGGCCGCTCTACGGCTTCGCGTTGCTGCGCTTCGACGCGAGCGCGGTACGCGAAGCGGTGTTCGTCGACCGGCCCAACGTCTTCGTCCAGCACGCCGAGCTCGTCGCCGACGCACGTGGAGACTTTCGCCCGCGCGTCGCGCTCGACGTGGTCGCCAACGACGTCGGCGTGGATCCCGCGCTCTCCGACGCGCGCCGGGCGCGGCTGGTTCAGGGCGTGGTGGACACCAACGCCGAGGACGCGGCGCTCGCGGGCTCCGAGAGCGGACGCGGACCGGCGCGCGCGTTCGCCGCGGCCGGCGACACCGGGCAGCGCTGGCTGCTCGCGCGTCCCGGTGACGAGAGCAAGGTTGCCGCGCTGGGTCTGGATCCGGACCTCGGCGCGCGGGTTGCCGCCGAGCTTCGCGATGGACAGGTGGTGGTCGTGCCCGCTCCCGATCCGTCCGCGCCTGGCGTCGCCCCCGCGGGCTGGTGGCGAATCGATCCGCGCACCGGTTCGACGTTGGGCCTCGGCTCGAACGGCTGGGGCCAGGCGATGGTCGAATACATGTTCGTGTTCCTGTTCGAGTTCACGATCAATCAAGCGATCTGCATGCTCGAGACGGCGCCGATGGGGAACACCAAGGCGGCGCACGCCGCGGCGCGCTCGTGCTTGATCGGGTCGCTGTGGGGAGCAGGACGCTCGCTGCTCACCATGGGGCTCATGTCGAAGATGCGCGGCGGCGCGGGCGCCGGCCGCGGCGCTGCCGCCGCGGAGGAAGGAGCGGCGACCGCTGGGCGCGCGAGCACGGGGCGTGGGGGCGGTGCCGGCGGTGGCCGGTGGCGCGGGCGGCGCCACCGGCGGGACGCGCGGCGGAGGACGCACGCAGCCGCTGCCGCGCGGCGAGAGTCCCACCTCGCCGATGGCGTCGACGCAACCCGGCGCGGGGAAATCCCCCACCTCGCCCATGGCCTCGACGCTGCCGGATCATGGCCCGTCGAGCGGATCGAAGAGCGGTCGGCCCGGAAGCGTCGATCCGCTCGGCGACACGCATCCAGGTGCGCCAAGTGGCGGTCGTCCAGGCGGTGCGGCCAGCGGCGCGGGCGGTGACCCGGCGGCCGCCGTCGAGGCGGCGCGCCGAGCGGCACAAGACGCCGCCGCACGCGAGCAAGCGGCACTGGATCGGTACCGCCGCGAGGGGACGGAAGAGGCGAAACGAGAGGCGATGAAGGCATGGAAGGACGCTGGCGACGCGCGCTGGAACTACAGCGATGCCTGGGGAAAGGCCGGCCGGCCGGGCTTTCCGCCGGAGCTCCCGGGAAGCCCGGCGACGGCGACGCCCGCACCGCGCGGACCCTCACCCTCGGCGGACCCGTACGGCCGCACCTCGCCCGGCGTGGATCCGTACGACAAGACCGCCCCAGGAATCGACCCGTACGGTCGCACCGCGCCGGGCATCGATCCGCTCGGGCAGACGTCACCCGGTGGGCCGCCGACCCAGAAGAGTCCTCAGCCCGCACCCGCGGGCAGCGCCGGCGGCGGATCTTCGTCTGCGGGCGCGCCCGGTGCGCCCGGTGCGCCTCCCCTCGGCAATCCCGCCCCCGGTACGCGGCTCGGTGACACGCGCCCCGCTCCTTATGGACCGAGCTCGCCGTCCGGCGCTCGCCCGACGCAGCCGGGGATCGGTCAGGCACCGAGCGCATCGCCGGCCGCACGGCCCGGCGCGGGCGCAGGCGGCTGTCCCGCGGGCATCGATTGCGAGGCCGCCACCGAGCGCGCGCCCTCGGGGCTCGGCGCGCTGGTGACGGGCTTCGCGGGATTCGGCTCGTCGCTCGGCAGTCTCGGCCCGCCGTGAGCGTCGCGCCGAACTTGGATTCAGCTCACTCCGGATCGGCGCCGCAGAGGACGTCGATCGAGATCTCGATGGCGTCGAAGGGTTCGGCGCGGACCTTGTCGGGGCGGGCGGCGTTCACCGCCACGGTGTAGTGGCCGTTCTCCCAGCGATACACGGTGAGCGTGCCGCGCTCCGGCTCGACCAGCCAGTAGTGCGGGATCTGGTGGCGCTCGAAGACCTGGAATTTGTGGACGGTGTCGTTGGCGGCGTTGCTCTCGGAGACGATCTCGCAGATCCAGTCGGGGCGCACGCGCACGGGCCTGCCGCGGGGCCGCTCGGCGAGGCGGTCGCGCCTGAAGCCGACGACGTCCGGGCGCACCACCTGATGGGGCTCGAGCTCGATGTCGCACTCGGTGACGATCCACCAGCCGCCCGGTGCGTCGCCGCCGCCTCCGCCATCGCCGCGTCCGTGGAAATGGAGCCCCACGGTTCGGTCGATGAGGCTCTGCGCGAGGCTGTGCTCGAAGCTGGGCGCCGCCTTCTCGACGATCACGCCGTCGAGGATCTCGGCGCGCACGTCGTCCGGCAGCTCGAGGAGGTCCTCGAACGTCGCGAGCCGATCCCGCTTCCGCGCGGTGCTCTCCATGGCGTGCCCATCGTAAACCACGCCGCCGGCCGCCGGTACCGGCGAGCGCGGCGCGCGGCGCGTGTGCGGGATTGTTCGCAATCGTCAAACAATGCACCAACGCGCGGGAAGTGCCTTGACTCGCGGGAATCGCGCGGGGTAGAGCAGCGGCACACGTACGCGTTCACCGTTTCACATCCAGGCGAGGGGAACATGATTCGACATCACATTCGGAAGGTCGGAAGTGCCGTGGCGCTGGTCTCGTTGCTGGGCGGGTGCTCGGCCATGCAGCCGTCGGACGAGGGCACGATCTCGAAGAGCGCCGACGTCGACTTGCAGCCGATTCCCAAGGTCAGCCCGCCGCACGCTGGCAAGAAGGTCGCCGCGGTGGCGTTCGTGAACCGTTCGATCTCCCAGTACGCGTTCCTGGGCGACTCGGCGCCCGACTTCCTGGCCGAGTTCCTGCGCGAGGCCGGCTTCCGCGTGGTCGAGGGCACCGGGGCTCAGCTCGCGGCGGTGAACAAGGAGCTCGAGTACAACACCTCGGGCCTCGTGGATCCGGCGACGGCGGCCACCCTCGGCAAGCAGCTCGGCACCGACTACGTGTTCGTGGGCTCGGTGACGGACTACGAGGAAGTGAAGGCCAAGGGCGGCGGCGGTCTCAACGTGATGGGCTGGGGCCTCGGCTCGGGCTCGGGTGGCATCACCTACAACATTCAGGTGTCCGGCCGGCTCGTGGACATCCGCACCCGCGAGATCCTCGCGTCGAAGAGCACCTCGTTCAAGAAGACCTTCAACGTGAAGGGCGGCAGCATCGAGACGCCGTGGGGCGGCGCCAACATGGACCAGGAGGTCGAGGTCTCGAACCAGACCGGCGGCAAGGTCCTGCAGGTGTGCCTGAACCGGCTCATGATCGAGATCGTCGGTCAGCTCAAGTGAATCGCGTTCGTTCCTTCCCTACGTTCGTCACGCGGCGGTCCGCCTTCGCGGCCGCCGCGTTCGTCCTGTCGGGCGTCGGCGTGGAGCGCGCGTTCGCGCAGGTGCCGTACGGCTCGCCGAGCAACTCGGTCAGCTCCACCCGGGTTCAGCCCAACTCGACCTTCACCACCACGGTGCAGCACGTGATGCCGAACGGCACGATCGTCCTCGGCAACGGCCTCACGGTGACCCTGGGCGGCATGTCGCCCTTCGGCGGCGGCAGCTGGGGTTCCACGGGTGTCCAGGGCGGCTCGGACTTCGCCGGCTATCTGTCTCCGATGCTGATGGGCCAGTCGGTGCGCGTGACGACGTTGCCCGTCGGCCAGGACCAGCCGGCGAGCGGTCCCGTGCCTGTGCTCATGTACTACGGCAGCGGTTACGACTCGCTGGTGAATCAAGCGGTGGTGCAGCGCGGTCTCGCTCGTTATCAGGGCCAGTATTTCCAAGCGGCGCCGGACGTCCGCGAGCAGATGCGGCAAGCCGAGATCGACGCCAAGAACCGGGCATCCGGCATGTGGTCGGGCACCGGCAGCGGCACCACGCTCGAGACGCTGCCGCCCAGCGAGCAGCGCAAGCGCATCGAAGAGCACAACAAGCGCGTCGAGGCAGCGCAGAAGAAGGCCGCCGCCGAGGCCGCTGAGGCGGCGCCTCCCGCAGCGCCGACGGCGCCGGAGGCGCCCGCCGCGCCCGAACGATGAGCGGGCAGCGCGAGATCCCACGGGAAGAGCTCGATCCCCTCGGCCAATCGCCGATTCTCTTCGACGCCCTCGTCCGGGAAGACCTGGACGGGGGCGTCTTCGTATTCCGCAAGCGCATCACGCTCGACGATCCCGGCGTGGCGGATCAGCGCACCACGCCGCGCTGGCCGCACCATCTCCCCGGTGAGCTGGTGATCGGTTTCACGGGGCAGGCGGGGACGATCGCGCTGCACCGCAAGGGGCTGATCGAGGTGGGCTGGCGCGGCCACGGCGTGCGCATCAACGACGCGCGCTTCTCGGCCTCGGTGCTGATCGGGGAGACGGTCTACGTGCAGGCGCGGCTCAAGCGCGCGCGCAAGCTCGGCGGAAGCATTCACGTGCGATTCGCGTTTCGCATGTGGAAGCACGGCGAGGATGGTGCCGAGATCGAGACCTACGCGAGCGAGCAGGACGCGATCTTCTTTCCGGGAGAGTGAGCGCGCGCGTCGTGGCGACGCGCGCGGCGAGGTGCGTTCGCGTTGGGGCGGGGGAATCCGTGAGCATTCGAGCGCAGGACGTCCGAGTCGTGGTGGGTTTCGCCCTGGTCCTCGGGGGGATGGCGCTGGTCTCCGGTTGCACGCCCATCTCGCCGCTCGCGGTCACGCCGCCGGCGGCGCCGGAGCTCACCGGCGTGCTCGCGCCGAACGAGGAGCTGGCGCGGGTCGAGAAGCTCGCGCTCGACGGCGCCAGGGGCCCGGAGGAGACGGCGTTCGATGCCCAGGGGCGCGTCTACACGGGCACCATCGACGGTCGCATCCTGCGGCTCACTCCGAGTGCTTCCGGTGGAGCTGCCGCGGTCGAGACGCTCGCCAACACCGGCGGCCGCCCGCTCGGGCTGATGCACGACGCCGGAGGGCGGTTGATCGTGTGCGATGCGGTGAAAGGGCTGCTGGCCATCGACCCGGCGGGAACGATCCAGACGCTCACGGCGGAGGCGGACGGCGTCCCGTACAAGTTCACCGACGCCCTCGACATCGGCGCGGACGGATCGATCTATTTCTCGGACGCCAGCTCCAAATGGGGCGTCCACGACTTCATGCTCGATTACCTGGAAGGGCGGCCGTTGGGACGCCTCATCCGCTACTCGCCGCAGACCGGCCAGGCGGAGGTGCTCGCCAAGGATCTCTACTTCGCGAACGGTGTCGCGCTCTCCGCGCAAGGCGACTTCGTGCTCGTGAACGAGACCTGGGCGTACCGCGTGCGGCGGTACTGGCTGAGCGGCCCCAAGGCCGGCACGCTCGAGCCCTTCGTGGAGAATCTTCCCGGCTTTCCCGACGGGATCTCGCGCAGCCCGCGCGGCACCTTCTGGGTGGCGCTCTTCACCGTGCGCGATCCGCTCGGGGATTGGCTCGCGCCGCATCCCACGCTCAAGTGGATCGTCGCCAATCTGCCCAAGTTCCTGATGCCGGGGCCGAAGCCCTATGGCTTCACCGTCGAGGTCGACGCCGACGGCAAGATCCTGCGCAGCCTTCACGATCCGTCGGGTGAGCACATCCAGCACGTGAGCAGCGTCCACGAGGACCACGGCGCGCTCTATCTCGGCACCCTCGACGGGCCGCACATCGGCCGCTTGCCGCTCGCCAACCCCGGCTGATCGGCAGTCGGGTTCGTCGTCATCACGCATCTCCATTCCGCGAAAGGACCGCAATGCGCGACGCAATTCTGAGACGTGATTTTCTGCGCCTGGCCTCGGCGGCCGGCGCGGGGCTGTGGTTGGGCGGCTGTGGCAACGACCAATCGAACGGTGGCTCGGGCAACGCAGAGGTGGTCGTGCTCGGCGCAGGGATGGCCGGGCTCACGGCGGCATTCGAGCTGGTGAAGGCGGGTCACCGCGTGCTGGTCCTGGAGGCGCAGGAGCGGGTGGGCGGGCGCGTGCTCACCTCGCGCGGCTTTCCGGGAGGTGCGTACGGCGAGCTCGGAGCGACGCGGATCCCCGACGTGCACGAGCAGACGCTCGGCTACGTCGACGAGCTCGGGCTGACGCTCGAGGAATTCGATTCCGGCGACCCGCTCTACTACTTGAAGGGCAACCGCTTCGTGCACCACGACGGCGATGCCTACCCGCTCGACCTCCTGCCCCTCGAGCAGGAAAAGGGTCTGGGGATGTGGGAGGACTACATCGCCGCGTATTTCGACGCATTCGGCAACGTGCGGGACGGGAGCTTTCCCGCGCCCGGCGCGATCGCCGCGTTCGACGAGCTGGTGTACGTCGACTTCCTGCGTCGAAACGGCGCCAGCGAGGATTGGCTCCGGCTCTACGGCGCGGATCAGGGCTCGGAGATCGCGAAGATCGGCACGCTGGCGTGGATGGTGCTCGAGGTCGCCGATCAGCTGTGGGACAAGACCTTCCACATCCAGGGCGGCAACGATCGTCTGCCGGAGGCGCTCGCCGCACGGCTCGGCGATCGCATCCAGCTCGGCGCCGCGGTGCAGGCGATCGAGAACGGCGTGGATTCGGTGTCCGTCGTCTACACGCAAGGCGGGAAGACGCGCCGTGTCGCCGCGGATCAGGTGGTGTGCACGCTGCCGTTCTCGATCCTGCGCGACATCCCGGTCACGCCGGGATTCTCCGCCGACAAGCAGCGGGTGATCGACGAGCTCTACATGATGCCGGCGTCGCGCGCCTGCTTGTCGACGCGAACGCGATTCTGGAAGGACGAGGGAATCGGCGGCCTCAAGATCGCCAAGACCGACTCGCCCATCGAGCGGCTGTGGGATCTGGGCTCGGCGGTGGGCGGCGAGACCGGCATGATCCAGGCCTACATGCAGTACCAGAACGCCGAAGCCTTCGCGGCGGTCGCGCCGGCCGAGCGCCAGGAATACGCGCTCTCCCAGATCGAGGCGTTCTTCCCGCAGATTCGCGACGAGCTCACCGGCTACAGCGAGCACGTCTGGGGCGAGGACCCGTTCGTGAAGGGGGCGTGGACGGATTTGCTGCCCGGTCAGGCCGGTTTCTTCTCGATCCTCGGCGCCCCGGAAGGGCGCGTGCATTTCGCCGGCGAGCACACCTCGGTGTGGGCCGGGTGGATCCAGGGTGCGATCGAGTCCGGGAAGCGCGCCGCTCACGAGATCGACTCTTCGATCTCGTTCCCCTATCCGCTCATCGATACGTCAGGCGGTGCTGCTCGTGCGATCGCGCGCGCCGCGCGACGACCCACGTACAAGTCCTGGACCCGCTGAGCGGGTCCGCGCGCGCTCCCCTGCCGCGGCCTCGGCTGCCGCGGCGTGGGAGCGCCGCTCGCCGATCACGGCGCGGTGAGCTTCGGTATCACCGCCGCCGGATCCCAGAACGCGCGCAGCGAGGCGATCCTCCCGGCCGCGTCGAGAACCACGACGTCGATGCCGTCGAAGCTCACGTCCACGCCGTTCTTGCCCCGGCCCTTCGCTTCCCACACCAGCCCGATCTCGTCGCCGCACGCGTGGACCCGCGTGGGGCGAAGCTCGATCGACGCGAGCATCCCGCCGAGCTGGGTCAGAAAGACTTCGACCTCCGCCGGGCCGCGCCGCACTCCGCCGCCCACGGGATCCTCCTGGAGCCCGTCCGGGGCGAAACAACTCGCGACGCCGTGGAAGTCGAGGCGGCACAGGCTGTCGAAATACGTTCGTAGCGTCGGGTGTAGCGTGGCATCCGTCATCGCGAGGCTCCTCTCGGTCGATCGTGTCGCCCCCTTCTACGCGCGTCGCCTTGCGCTGGATTTCCCGTGCGCCTGCGGCGCCGCCGCGCTCACCCCTTGAAGGTCGAGGGGCCGGGATCGCCGAAGGGCTCGTCGCGCTCGCGCACGGCCTGCCGGAAGCCGACCTCGGCGGCGCGCTGCTGGAAGGCGTAGCCCTCGCGGGTGTGGCGCGCCGCGCCGTCGAAGACCGTCCCCAGGATCTGCGTGGTGTGAAGCCCCTGCTGCATCACGGTCTGGTTGAGGACGAGCTTCATCATGACGAGCTGGTTGATGGGCATGCGGGCGATCCGCTGAAGCAGGACCTCGAAGCGCTCGTCGAGCTTCTCGGGCGGGGGCGCTTCGATGGCGAGCCCCCATTCGTGCGCCTCGCGACCCGAGAGGCAATCGCCGGTGAAGAGCAGGCGCTTGGCCTTCTCGATGCCGATGCGGTGAACCCACACCATGGTCGTCGGCACTCCCCAGACCCGCGCCGGCGGATAGCCGATCTTGGCGTCCTCGGCGATCACCAGCAGATCCGAGCACAGCGCCATGTCCGTTCCGCCCGCGACACAGAAGCCGTGGACCTTGCAGACCACGGGCTTGTCCGAGTGGAAGAGGCTCATGAAGCCGCGCACGTTGCGGCTCATCATCTGGTAGTCGACCACCGGGTCCCAGGTGTCGCCGGGCACGTGATTGGCGGCCTGCACCAGCGGGTCCATGGGCGATCCGGCGGGCCAGAAGCTCACCTCGCGATCGCCGGTGAGCATCTTCTCCGCGGACGCCACCAGGTCGTAGCCGCCGCAGAAGCCCTTGCCGTTGCCGGCGAGCGCGATCACGTGGACGTGGGGATCGAGGTTGGCGCGCTCGACCGCCGCGGCGAGCTCGCGCGGCATGTCGAAGGTGATGCCGTTGCCGCGCTCGGGCCGGTCGAGGGTGATGCGCGCGATCCGTCCGTCGCGTGCGTACGTGAGCGTCTCGAAGCGATCGTCTGCGTCCGTGGCCATGGCGCCTCCTCCGCGCGCCAATCTGGAGAGCGGGTCGGGCGCTTGTCGACCGCGGCGGCGTCGTCCTTCGAGTGGATGGTTGAGCGTGGGGAGCGGAGCTATCGTCGCTTCCGCCCGCCGCGCCGTGAGCCGTCCCGATGAGCGCCCTCGCCATTCGCACGATCCTGACGCTCTTCGTGGTGCTCAATCCGGTGGGGTTGGCGCCGGTCTTCGTGGGGCTGGCGGGCTCGCGACCGGCTCGCGAGCAGGAGCGAATCGCGCGCAAGGCGGTGTTCGTCGCCGGCGGCGTGCTGATCTCGTTCTGGCTCGGCGGCTCGTGGTTGCTCGGCAAGCTCGGCATCACCCTCGACGCGTTCCGGTGCGCCGGCGGTCTGCTGCTCTTCCGCATCGCCGTGGGCATGCTCTTCGCGAAAGAGGAGCGGCGCACCGACGAGGAAGAGGAGGAAGCGCGGCTGCGCTCGGACATCGCCGTCTTCCCGCTCGGCATCCCGCTCATCGCCGGTCCGGGCGCGGTGGCGAGTGTCATGATTCTCTCGGGCGAGGCGTCTCAGTTCCGGTGGGGAACCCTGATCGTGCCGATCGCGGTGGCGCTGGTGCTGACCCTCAACTACTGGAGCCTCCGGATCTCCGGCTGGGTCACCGAGCTGATGGGGAAGACCGGCGTCAACGTCATCACCCGCGTCCTGGGCCTTCTGCTCGCGGCGCTCGCGGTCCAATACGTCGCCGACGGCGCCCGCCCGCTCTTGCACTTGTCCGGGTGAACGTGAGCCCGGGGCGTGGCGCTCGCTGGGCGAAACCATCGACGCCTGCGGGACGGCGGTAGACTCGCGGACGCGAGCTCGCGGAGGAGGCGATCATGCCCCGGAGTCGGAACGCACGCGTGCAATCGAGCGACGAGGACGGCGACGCCGTGGTGCCGGTCGCCACGGGCTCGATCCTGAGCCCCTACACGCCCACCATCTACCTGCACGGCGAGCTCAACGCGATCGTCGCGCGCCAGTTCGTCGAAGCCGTCGAGATCCTCACCTACGAGCGCAAGGTGAGCGCGGCGGTGGTGGACATCGCGACGGATGGTGGGGACTATTTCGCGGTGAGCGTGATCTTGAGCGCCATGGCGGGAAGCGCCATCGCGTTCTCGACCTACGCTTCCGGGCAGGCGTACTCGGCGGGGGCGTTGGTGTTGAGCGCGGGGAAGCCCGGCGCGCGCTTCATCAGCCCGTACGGCGCGGCGATGATCCACGGCATGCTGATCGCCGTTTCGGCGCAAGGCGTCGAGGACGCCGCCGGTCAGGCGCGCTTCGACGAGCGCTTGAACGAATCGATGATGGCCACGTTCGCGAAGAACTGCGGCCTGAGTCGTGGGGAGCTGATGGAGCGCATCGCCAAGACCGGCGGACGGTGTCTCTGGCTCACGCCCGAGGAAGCCCTGGCGATGAAGCTCGTGGACCACATCGGGATCCCGCACGTCACCA
>JAXLQJ010000085.1:0-22934 GCA_046331705.1 bacterium
CGGCACCGCCCGCACCGGGCCGTGCGGTTGCGCCGACGCCACGTCACCCAGCCCCCGAATCACTCGCACCCCGAACCGAGGCGGGGCCAACTCACAACTCAGCGCGTGCTCCCTTCCGAGGGGAACTGCGCCCAGCGACTCCGAGCGCGCCCCCGGCGCGCCTCGGACCCGAGTCCCCGCCGGTCGCTGCGGAGCCTCTGCCGCGCGAACGCGCGCCTTGACGATCGTCGATCGGGTCTTTAGTGTGGGGGCCGTCATGAGCGCGTTCGCGATCTCCAACCTCGGTGCCCTCTCTCTCCTCCTTAGCGAGGCGGGGGAAGGGACCGCCTGAGCGAGGCCGCGAGCAAGCGCACGCGACGCACCCACTCAGCCAACCCTCTCCCGCCGAATCCGGCCGGAGAGGGTTTTGCGCTCCTGGGGCATGGGGCTCCAACGATCGCACCGCCCACCGGCCGATTCCTCGGCGGAAAGGAGCGATGCGATGTCCAGCCAGTCGAAGTCCACGCAGTCGAGCCCCGTCATCATCTTCGATACCACCCTGCGCGACGGCGAGCAGTCCGCGGGGGTCGCCTTCTCGCTCGCCGACAAGATCGAGATCGCCCGCGACCTGGCCGCGATGCGGGTGGACGTGATCGAGGTCGGCTTTCCGGCGGCCTCGCCCGCCGAGCACGAGGCCGTGGCGGCGATCGTGCGCGCGGTCCGCGGGGTTCGCGTCGCGGCGCTGGCGCGCGCCGTGGAGAGCGACGTCGACGCCGCCGGCGCGGCGCTCGAAGGCGCGGAGGCGCCGCGCATCCACGTGTTCTTGTCGGCGAGCGAGGTCCATCTGCGCCACCAATTGCGCAAGGACCGCGAGCAGGTGCTGCGCATGACCGACGCCATGGTGCGGCGCGCGCGTCGCTACACCGACGACGTGGAGTTCAGCCCGATGGACGCCACTCGCTCGGACGTGGCGTTCGTCGCGGAGGTGGTGCGCGTGGCGATTCGCGCCGGCGCGAGCACGATCAACGTGCCGGACACGGTGGGGTGGGTCACGCCGATGGTGCTGGCCGCGCGCATCGAGGAGCTGCGCCGGCGCGTGCCGGAGATCGACGCGGCGGTGATCTCGTTCCACGGCCACGACGATCTGGGCTTGGCCACCGCCAACGCGCTGGCGGCCGTCGGCGCGGGCGCGCGCCAGGTCGAGGTCACGGTGAACGGCATCGGCGAGCGCGCCGGCAACACGCCGTTGGAGGAAGTGGTGATGGCGATCCACGTCCATGGCGAGGCGATGGGCGTCCACACCCACGTCGACACCCGCGGCATCCACCCGATCTCGCGCAAGGTCGCGGAACGCAGCGGCATCGGAGTCGCGGCGAACAAGGCGGTCGTCGGCCGCAACGCCTTTCGGCACGCGTCGGGCATCCACCAGGACGGAGTCGTGAAGTTCCGCGAGACCTACGAGGTGCTGGATCCCGCCGCGGTCGGGAACGAGCGCGGCAGCGAGATCGTGCTGGGCAAGCTCTCGGGGCGCGCCGGCTTCCGTGCCCGCGCCGCCGAGCTGGGCATGGCGCTGGCCGATCACGAGCTGGACGCGGCGTTCGAGCGGTTCCAGGAGATCGCGGACCGCTCGCGCGAGGTCGGCGACGACGTGGTGCGCGAGATCGTGCGCTTCGCGCGCGGCGAGGCGGAGTGTCATGCATCCGTGGCATGATGCGCGGCGATCGTGCGGCGCGCGCCGTGCGAGCCGCACCACGATTCTTGGGGAGGTCCCCGCCGTGAGCGATTCGACCGCCGAGCTCCAGGCCTTGCTGTTGCGTCTCGAAGCGCGCTTCAGCGATCTCGAGCGTCGCTACGATGCGCTGCTTCGTCAGGTCGAGGGAGCGCCGCCGGCGGCGAGCGACGACGAGCCGCCGGATGCGGTCGAGCTGCTCGCCACCCTCGCGAACGGCAGCGACGAAGAACGCCTGGACGCGGAAGCGCGGCTCGCCGCCCTCGGCCCCGAGGCGGTGGTGGGGCTCGCGGTGGGATTGGTCGATCGCCGCGCCGAGCTGCGCGCGAGCGCGGCGCAGGCGCTCGCCAAGCTGGGCGCCGCCGCGCGCGCGGCACTTCCCGGGCTGATCGCGGCGCTCAAGGATCCCGACGCCGACGTGCGGCGCGCCGCCGCGGCGGCGCTCGAGGCCCAGGGCCCGGCGGCGAAGGTGGCGGTGCCGGCGCTCGTGGAGATGAGCATCAAGGACGCCGACGGGGGCGCGCGCAGCCGCGCGGCGCTGGCGCTCGCGGCGATCGGCCCGGGAGTGCGGGCTGCCGTGCCCGCGCTCATCGGCGCCCTCGGCGATCCTGCCGCGGACGTGCGCCAGGGCGCGGCGCAGGTGCTCGGCGAGATCGGCCCGCCGGCGGAGGCGGCGCTCGGCGCGCTGGTCGTGGCGCTCAAGGACGAGAACTGGCGGGTGCGGCGCAGCGCCGCGTGGGCGCTCGCCGAGATCGGAGTCGAGGGCGACGGCGTCGTCGCTGCGTTGCTCGAGGCGGTGCGCGACAGCGAGTGGGGCGTGCGCAAGTCGGCAGCGTGGGCGTTGGGCCGCGTGCGCGGCGAGTCGAAGATGCTGGTTCCCGCGCTCGGCGAGCGGCTTCGCGACGAGGTCGCCGACGTGCGCTACTGGGCCGCGCAGGCGCTCGGCGACCTCGGTCCCCACGCGCGTGCCGCGGTGCCGTGGCTGATCGACGCGCTCAAGGACGTGGACCATCACGTGCGACGGCGCGCGGGGGAAGCGCTGGTTGCGATCGGTGCCGACGCGGTCGTGGGATTGGGCGCGGCGCTCAAGGACGACGCCCCGGAGGTGCGACAGGCGGCGGCGCAGGCGCTGGCGGAGATCGGACCGGCGGCCAAGGCCGCGGTCCCGGCGCTCATCGAAGCGGCGCTCACCGACCCCGACGTGGCCGCGCGCAGCCGCGCCGGCATGGCGCTCGGCGCCATCGGGCCCGCGGCGCGCAACGCGATCTTGCCGCTGGTCGAGGCGCTCAAGGACGAGCTCGGCGAGGTGCGGCAGGCGGCGGCCCGCGCGCTCGGGGACATCGGCCCGGTCGCGAAAGGCGCCGTGCCGGACCTGATCGAAGCGCTCAAGGACCCGCTCTGGAGCGTGCGGCGCAGCGCCGCGTGGGCGCTCGCCGAGATCGGACGCGAGGCCAAGGACGCGGTGCCGGCGCTCATCGAGGCGCTCCGGGATCGCGAGTGGGGCGTGCGCAAGTCCGCGGCCTGGGCGCTCGGCACGATCCATCCCGATCCGGCAGAGGCGGTGCCGGCGCTGATCGCGGCGCTGGGCGATTCGGCGAGTGACGTGCGCTACTGGGCCGCGCAAGCGCTCGGCCAGCTCGGCTCCGATGCGCGCGCGGCGCTGCCGGCGCTGGTCAAGGCGCTCGAGGACGCCGACGCGCACGTGCGCCGCCGCGCCGCTCAGGCGGTGGGCTCGCTCCACGCCGGCGCGGCGAGCGCCGTGCCCGCGCTGGTGCATTTGCTGGAGGACGCGGCGGTCGAGGTTCGCGTGGCGGCCGCCCAGGCCCTCGGCGACGTCGGCGGAGAAGCGCACTCCGCCGTGCCCGCGCTCACCGACGCCCTCGGCGACGCGGCCACCGAGGTCCGGCAAGTGGCCGCCCAGGCGCTCGGTTCGATCGGAGCGCAGGCCGCGTCGGCGATTCCCGCGCTCGATCACGCGCTTCAGGACGAGATCGCGTGGGTCCGGCAGGAAGCCGCGCAGGCGATCGAGCGGATCCGCGCCACCGTGGGCGGCGGCGCCGTGACCTGAGCGGGCCGAGCGCGGCCCGAACGGAGCACGGACCGAGCGCGCGGGGGATCGGGGCCGCGCGCTAACCTCGGGTGACCGTGCAATCGTCGGATTACCGGGTTCGTTATCTCGAGCGGACGCTCGCCGGGCGCTACGCGTTTCGGCGCTGGGTCGGTGAGGGCGGCTTCGCCGCGGTCTACGAGGTCGAGCACGTTCCCTCGGGACGCCGTGAGGCGCTCAAGATCCTGCTGCGCGATCACCGCGACGAGCAGGTCTTCGCGCGGCGCTTCGAGCGCGAGGCGCGCTTGGCGGCGAGCCTCGATCACCCCAACATCGTGTCGATCCACGAGTACGGGGATGCCCACGGCATCTTCTGGTACTCGATGCCGTTCATCGAAGGCGCGTCGCTGGCGAGCGTCCTCGCGCGCGGGCCGCTCGCGTGGTGGGAGGCCGTGGCCCTCGCGCTGCCGATCGTGGATGCGCTCCACCATTGCCACGTGCGGGGCGTGGTCCATCGCGACGTGAAGCCCGAGAACGTGCTCGTCGGCACCGACGGCGAGCCGCATCTGATGGATTTCGGGTTGGCGAAATCGGCGCAGGACCCGGACCTCACGCGCAAGGGGCTCCTGGTGGGGACGCCCGCGTACGTCGCGCCCGAGCAACTCGCCGGAACGGGGGTGGATGGGCGCGCCGATCTCTACGCGGTCGGCGTGATGCTCTACGAGATGGTGAGCGGAGGGCTGCCGTTCGTCGCCGATGGTTCCACGAAGGCGCTGCTCGCGCGGCTCGAACAGGAGCCCACGCCCATCGCGGAGCGGGTCGTGGGGATCGCGCCGAGCCTCGCGCAGGCGATCCACACCGCGCTCGCACGCGAGCCCGCGGCGCGGTTCGCCGACGCCGCGACGATGCGCGCTGCGCTCGCGGAGCTGTTGCCTCACGACGGTGACGCCGAGTCCCGGCGCCGCGCGGCCGTGCGCGCCCGCGTCGAGGCGGCGCGTGACGCGCCGGCTCCCGACGAGTCACGATGCTCGACCACGGGAACGCTCACGATCGCAGATTCCCCGGTCGCGGCGCACCGAGGCAATCGGCGGCCGGTCGTCGCCGTGGCGCTGACGGCGATCGGCGGTCTGCTCGCCGCGCGGCTCGTCGCCGCGCTTCGCGAGAGTCGCGCGGCTCGCGCCCAGCCGCGACGCGAGCCGTGAGGTGCGCTCGCCTCAGGCCGCTGGCGTCGTCTCGCGGCGCAGACGATCCCAGGCGCGTTGCGCGCGGACCAGGAGCGCGTTCCGCGCATCGTAGGTCTCGTTGGCCTTGGCCCAGCTCACGCAGTTGAACTGAGCGCAGAGCTCCGGGTAGTCGTGCGCGTCGTGGATCGTGCAGCGGTAGCTCGGTTGCGCGCCGTCGCCGCCGATCTCGAGATGCCTGCACCAGCCCGCGTCCACGGTCACGGGATGGCGCTCCTTGCAGCAATCGTCGGCGCCGGTGGCGGGCGCGGGATCGAGCGTGTAGCCGACGCGACGAAGGAAACGCCGGTAGCGTGGCGTCGTCTCGCGCAGCCGGAGCGTGATCCTGCAGCAGCCGCCGCACGCGCGACACAGCGCGGACCCGATGTCGCGCTCGTGGAGGTCGAGCCGGATCGACGGAATCTCGCTGGTGCTCATGGCACGGACCGCGTCCACGCATCGAGATCGCCGTAATCGAAGTCGTCCTCGAAGATCACGGTGCCGCAGCGCGTGAAGAAGATCATGGACGGGAAGCGGGGCGGCAGCGTCGCGGCGGTATCCACCGTGCCGGCGAGCGCCGTGTTGAAGCGGAGCGTGAGATCCGGATCGTCCGCCAGCCATGCGCTGGTGCGGACATCGATCTTCCCGGGCGTGGAGAAGGTCGCGTTGCTCGGCAAGCGCAGCGCGCCGAACACGGCGAGCTCCGTCGACGCCTTGATCGTGAGCGGACCCGTCGCCGTCAGCGCGACGTCCTCGGGCACCCAGAAGCACGTGTACTGAAAGGAGCCGGTGAACGCCGTTCCGGGAGAAGGGTGCGGGTGCCGTCGCCATCGCCGTCCGCGAGCTCGGGATCGCCGCCGCAGAGACCATCGCCGTTGGTGTCGGCCTCGAGCGCCGGATCGGCGTCGCAGTTGCGAAAAAACGGCCCCACGGGAGTCGGCACGGTGACGGATTGGGCGGTGGCGTAGGTCGGATCGGGCGACGCCACCAGCGCTCGCGCGTCGATCGCGGTGGCGGCGCGTGCGGCGCCTCCCACGGCGCCTCCCACGCCCAGTGCCAGCGCGACGCAGCCGAGCTGGTAGAGCCAGCGGATGGCGGCGTTGAGGCTGGCCCGCGCGACGCGTCGGCGATCCTCGGTGGGATTCGAGACCAGGTCGAGCGCGCAGGTGTCCTGTGTAGCGCAATCCGTGGGGCTCGAGTCCGATCGGCACAGGTCGTTGCCGCACGTCGAGGACCCGTCGGCGACGCACAGGTCGGAGACGAAGCAGGCGCCGGAGGAGTCCGAGAGGCAGCGGTCGGGGCCGCAGCTGCCGGCGGAATCGCTGGCGCAGGTGTCGCTCGAGCAGGTGCCGGATTGGTCGGAGGTGCAGAAGTCCTCCGTGCAGTGTCCGGACGCGTCCGCGGTGCAGCCATCGCTCAGGCACGTGCCGGAGGAGTCGGATAGGCACGCGTCGTCGATGCACGACCCCGAGGCGTCCGCGCTGCATTCGCCGCTGGCGTCGGCGAGACACTCGTCCGGACAGGCCGGACCGCCGTCATTCGCGCAATCTCCGGAGGTATCGGATCGGCAGCGGTCCGACAGGCAGGTGCCGGACGAGTCGCTCAGGCAGGTGTCGGTTTCGCAGCTCTTCGAGGAATCGGAGGTGCAGCCGTCGCCCGTGCAGCTTCCGGACTTGTCGGAGACGCACCCGTCGTCCCCGCAATCCCCGGACTTGTCCGAGATGCAGGCGCCCGAGAGGTCGCTCGGGCACTCGCCGCTGGCGCTGGGGCCGGCGTCCAGCGTGCACGCCCCCGAGGAGTCGGCGACGCATCGGTCGGTGACGCAGTGCTTGGACGCGTCGCTCACGCATGCGTCGGTGGTGCAATCCCCCGAGGCATCCGACTGGCACGTGCCGCTCGTGTCCGCGCCGCAAGCGTAGGTGTCGTCGCTCGAGCACGCGGGGCCGGTGTCGAGGGTGCACGCCCCCGAGGAATCGGAGACGCAACGATCGATCGTGCAGTCCAGCGATCCATCGACGTCGCAGAGGTCTTGGGTGGTGCAGGTGTGTCCGGCATCGCCGCTCGCGCAGGCATCGGCGGTGCTGCAGACGTCGTCACCGCACGGCGCCCGTGCCCGCGCCGGCGTCGCGGTTGCGAGTCGCGAGAGGTTCACGCGAGCGAGCGCTGGCTTGGCGGGCGCGAGCCCGATCGCCAGCCAGCCACCCGTGAGCCGTGCCAAGCCTGCCAAGAAACGTCGCCGGAACATGTTCATCCTCCCGGCGCGGCCACGGGCCGGACGAAGGCATCGTCGGGAACTCCGAGCGCCGCGTTGATGCTCATCGCGCACTCGATCTGGTGGCGGATGAGCCGGCAGCTCCGCGCCTGATCGGGCTGCTCGAGGCCGCCGCTCGCGTCGACGGCGTGCTTCCAGCAGCCTCCCCCGCATTGGTAGCGAGCCCAGCAAGCGTTGCAGCCGGGACGTGCATCGACCGTGAGCGACCGCATCCGCTTCGCGAGTCGATCGTCGCAGCCGGTCCACACGTCGCCCATCCGATAGTCGGGCATGCCCACGAAGCGGTGACAGGGATAGAAGGCGCCGTCCTGCGCCAGCGCCAGGTAGCTCCGCGCGGCCCCGCAGTGGTGGGCGAGGCGCTCCTCGACGACGCGGGTGCTGCGCACGAAGCGCACCAGGTTGGTGAAGGGCAGCGGTCGGTTGCGTCGGACGCGGTCGACGAGAACGGCGGCGAGCCGCTCGGTCTGTTGCTCCAGCGCGGCGATGTCGTCGGGGCCGACGCACGCCGGGCTCGCGCCGATCGCGGGCTCGACGTGGACCGAGCCGAACCCGAGCCTGAGCAGATGGTCCACGATCACGGGCACGTCGACGAGGCCGCTGGCGACCGTCACTCGTGCCGGCACGCGCCCGGGGCGCGCGGCGACGAGCCGCCGGACGCCGGGCAAGATCTGGTCGTAGGTCGGCGCGCCGCCGGCGAACCGCCGATTGGCGTCGTGAATCATCGCCGGACCGTCGATCGAGACCTGGCAGCCCACGCGCTCGGCGATCAGGAACGAGACGACGTCCTCGTCGAGCAATGCGCCGTTCGTCGACAGCGAGAAGCCGAGGCGCTTGCCGCGGGCACGCGCCAGCGCGCGCGCCTCGGGCACCAGCGTCCGGATCAGCTCGAACGCGAGCAGCGGCTCGCCGCCGAAGAACACGACGTCCACGTCCCGCGCTCTTCCCGACGCATCGAGGAGAAAGGCGATCCCGGCGCGCGCGGTCTCGATCGACATGCCGCACTCGTCGGACCCGTAGAGGTGCGCCGTCGAGCGCCCGGGCTCGTGCTCCTCGGCGCCGTAGCAATAGCGGCAACGCATGTTGCAGCCGTGCGTCACCATCAGCTCGAGGTGGCGCAGACCGCGCGAGCGCGCAGCCGCGCGGGATGCCGCGCGCGGCGCGCGGCCGAGGATTCCGCGGGTGCGGAGCAAGGCGAGCCCCGCCTCCACGTCCCTGCGACGATATCGGTACGCGAGCGAGCGCGCCGGATCTCCGCTATCGGGCGTCGCCAGCGCGGCGATCAGCTCCGCGACCAGCGGCGTGATCTCGTAGAAGAGCTGCGAGGCGACGTCGAAGAGGATCTGCCTGCCGAGACGCTCGAAGACGTGCACTTCGGCGAGGCGCTCGCGAGGAATGTGCGCCGTGGGCCTGCGCCGCACGACGCGCTGGAGCCAGCTGCCCATCTCGCGCTCCCGGGCGAGAGGATCGATTCCACCCAATGCAGCAAGGACCGCGCCGGGGAGCGCGCGGCGCGTTCACGGTCCCTTGCGCCGACTCGCGTCACGCGGGCGTGACCTGGCTCGGCGCGCGCCGTCGACGCCGGTAACGGGTCCCGATCCGTTCCGCCTCGTCACCCGCCGCCGGCCTGGAAGCGCCGTACGAACGCGAGGAAATCGAGCCAGCTTCCGTCCACCGAGAGCTTGCCGCTAGCGAGCGCCGCGGCGGGGTTCTCGAGCTTGAGCGCCAGCTTCTTCCAGGTGAGCGAATCGGTGGTGAGCGTGGCCACGGGAGTCGGCGTGCCGGGCAGCGGCTCGCCGGCGACGACCTCGGCGATGCCGCGCCGCACGGTCACCACGAAGCGCTCGCCGGTGTCCGAGAAGCGCCACACGACGGACTCGTGGAGGTCGAGCGTGCTCGCGGCATCGAGTCGCGTGGCCATCGTGCGGAAGAAGAGATCCAGCGGAATCGGCGCCAGCGCCTCGTCGTCCGGGTGGGACTCCGCGCTGGCCGCGAGGCCGTGCTCGGCCTCGTAGGCGCTCTCGAGGAGGTAGGCACGTCCGTTGGTGTTGGCCGTACCCGCGGCGAGCCGACGCAGCGCGCGCGCGAACGTCGCGTCGATGTCTGCGCTCGTGCTGCTCGGTCCGGCGCTCGCGCGGAGCTTGCCGAGCAGATGGACCGCCCAGCGCGCATCGCCGCCGTCGAGGGCTTGCTTCGCCTGCGCGAGGACGGCGTCCGGCCCGCCCATGAGCCCCACCTCGCGGCGCGCGATCTCGTCGGGCGGCAGCGGGTAGAGGGCTTCCGGACGGCCGTCGAACCAGCCAAGCGCGTTGGTGTAGATCGCGCGCGCCGACCAGCCGATCTCGCCGTAGGTCTCGGCGAGGAACGGGCTCGCCCGCAGGTGCTCGGGCAGCACGATCGACGCCGCGAGCGCGTCGAGGGGCTGGCCTCGGTTGGCGCCGCGCACGACCGCGTCACGCACCCACTGGATCCCGTCGCGGTAGGTGGTGAGCGTGGTGGCGATCTCGTCGCGACCGTGAAGCGGCCCCGTGTGCGAGGGAACCAAGTGCGCGGGCGCCTTGCGGCGCATGGCATCGAGGCTCGCGATCCACTCGTCCACGGGGCGCGGGCGCGTGCCGCGGATGGTGTAGAGGTTGGGGAAGGCGCGGTAGAGGTTGTCGCCGGAGAGCAGCGTGGACTCGCTGGGAATCCACACGAAGAGCTGGTCGTCGGTCTCGCCGTGGGCCTCCACCAGCTCGAAACGCACGCCGCCGAGCTCGAAGCTGGTCTCGCCGCGGAAGGTGCGCGTCGGCATGCGCAGGCCGGAGTGAAGCGCCGCTTCGAGGTCGGGGCGCCGTCCGAGCGACGAGCACGGCAGCTCGCTCTCGCTCACGTGGCGGCCGAACTGCCGCCAGCCGCGGGTGCGCTGCGCGGCCTGGAACACCCCGTATTGCTCCACCAGGTGCTGGGTGAACGCCTGGGTGGCCCAGATCTCGGTGCCCGGCTCGACCCACGCCGAGGCTCCGCCCACGTGGTCGATGTGGCTGTGCGTGAAGATCACGGCGCGCACCGGTCCGGGTGCCCGCGCCAGCAGCGCCGCGCGGATGGGCGTGGCGCGCGCGGGGGACATGGAGGTGTCCACGACCACGTTTCCGTCGTCGGTGCGCACGAGGATCGTGTTCGCCAAGTCTTGGCCGAGCGCCACCCAGACGCGCGGCGTGACCTGCTCGACTCGCGGGTCGCCGGCGTTGGCGCGACAGAGCTCCGCGAGCTCGGGCGGCGCTTGCGCCATGTCCGCCGGGGGGGCGGCGCCTCGCGGGCGATCGCACGCGCACGACAGCAAGCCGACGAGCACGAATGCTCCGCGCGCGAGCGCGCGGCCGGTGAAGAGCGAAGGCCGTGGACGACGCATGAGCGAACCCCCCGTCGCGGCCGCCGTCGCGACCGGGTTTGGATGAGTCAACGAGGCGCGGCATGTTAGCGCCCGCGCGCGCGATCGTCCGCGCCGCGTGCTCGTCGACTCTCGCCGCCCGTCCACCCGCGTGAACTCCTCTCCGTCGTTCCAGCGTTCACGGTCCGGTCGTGACCCACGCTTCGCGTTGGCGCTCGTCGCGCTCGCGCTGAGCTGGGCGAGCGCCCGCGCGCAGACCGCTGCGGCGCCGGCGCCCGAGGCGCCGAAGGACATCCTGCTCGTGAGCTTCGATGCGCTCCGTCAGGATCATCTCTCGGTGTTCGGTTACGCACGGCAGACGAGCCCCACGCTCGAATGGCTGGCGAGCCAGGGGACGGCGCTGCGCGACGTGGTGCCCGCCGGGCTCTCGACCAAGACGTCGCTCACCTCGCTGGTGACCGCCCTCGAGTACCGCACCCATCACATCCTGCAGAAGAACGAGCACCTGCCGGCGAGCATCGTCACGGTGGCCGAGGCGCTGCGCGATCAGGGTTACGCGACGGCGGGGTTCGTCGCGACACCGCACCTCGCCGCGGAGCTCGGTTACGACCAGGGCTTCGATCGCTACGAGGACTTCGCCGGCGCCGGCAAGCACGCGGTCAGCGCCGCCGAGGTGCGCGATCGCGTGCTCGCGTACCTCGACGAGCCGCTGCCGGCGGGCCGCCGCGCGCGCTTCGTCTACGTGCACATCCTCGAGCCGCACCCGCCGTGGCTCGATCCTTCGCCGTGGCTCACGACGAAAGAGCCGGGGAAGCGCATCTTCGCGTGTGTCGAGCTGCCGCCGCCCGAGAAGGTGGCGAAGATCACGCCCCAGCGGCTCACCAACCTCGTGGCCAAGTACGACGGCGCGATCCTCGCGGGCGATCGGGCGCTGGGCGCGGTCGTGGACAAGCTGCGCACGCAAGGACGGCTCGCGCGCACGGTCATCGGCGTCACCACCGATCACGGGCTCGAGCTGCTCGATCGCTACTCGGCGAGCCACGGCTGGAACCCGTTCGACGAGGTGGCGCGCGGGTTTCTGGTGCTCTACGACGGGTCGCGTCCCTGGGGGCCTGCGCCCAGGATCCAGGCGCGCAACGTCGACGTGCTGCCGACCTTGCTGGCGCGAGCCGGTGCGTCGCTGGTGCCGAGCTTCCAGGGCGTCGACGTCTTCGGTGCCACCGCCAAGGTGCCCGAGATCGCCTTCAGCCGCGGCAACCATTGCGTCGCGGTGCGCACGCTCACGCACAAGCTGATCTGGATCGACTTTCCCGCCGACGTCCCGTTCCCGGCGAGCCTGACGCGCGGCTTCTCGCTCTTCGACCTGCGCACCGATCCCGGCGAGCGCCGCGACGTGAAGGGCGAGCAACCGGAAGTCTTCGCCAAGCTCCGCGACGCGTTCCTGGCGTTTCAGCGCGACGAGGGCGCGAAGGCCGAGGATCCCGCCGATCCCAAGCACACCCAGGGCCTGAGCCCCGAAGCGCGCGAACGCCTCGAAGCGCTCGGTTACGTCGAATAGCGCGGCGCGCGGGCCGCGCTACCAGCTGGTGTGCAGCGCGAAGTGGCCGCGGCTCGGCTCGATCGCGAGGAATTGGTGCTCGCCCTGCGAGCACGAGCCGCTGTTCAGGAAGAGCTTGTCGCCGTGCTCGGCGCGGGTGCCGATGTGGGTGTGGCCGGTGACGATCACGTCGGCCTGCTTCATGCGCGCGAGGCCGATCGCCCAGCGCTGGAACGCGCAGTGCTCGGGGTCGGGGCGCGCGCCGCGCACGCGGTTGTCGATGCGGTCGAAGGTGCGGAAGATCGCCCGCAAGCGCATGCGCAGCAGCCAGCCTCCGGCCCAGGATCCGAACTCGCCGAGCCAGCGCGCGCGCTGCCAATGCCAGTCGTAGTCGTGGCCGTGGGTGAAATAGAGGTTGGTGGTGCCGAGCGTGGTTACCCAGCTCGATGGCGCGCGATCGACGGCGGCGCTCACGAGGTCGTGGTTGCCGTGGACGTAGCGATACTTGGGCCCGCGAAAGCGCGCGGCGATCTCGGGATGGGTGGCGCGGACCTGGGCGAGCTCGTGGGCTTGCGCGCGCGGCCACCGTGAGCGCAGCGTCTCCCAGATGTCGCCGAGGAGCACGATCGAGCTGAAGCTGTCCTCGAGGAAGTCCAGGAAACGCAGGAACTCGTCGTCCTCGTGACGGAACGCGTCGGAACGATCGCGGCGTCCCAGGTGCAGATCGGAGATGACGGCGATGGCGCTCACGGCGAGTGATCCTCTCGAGCTCTTGCACCTCAAGAGTAACCTGCCGGTGCGACGTCGGCAGGGAGCTGCAGTGACGGCAGGGTGACGCGGCCGGCGATCGAGCGGGGCGCTCGTCCATGTCGAGCACTGGCAATCGCGATGGGTAGCCGTGGTACGATCGCGCGCCTCGTGATCGCTCGCTGCGGCGCTCGCGCCGAAGCGGCCTCCCTTCGCGATCCGCGGGGTGAACACCAATCCGAGTGGGCGACGCCGCGACTTCCGCCGCGGGGCTGGAAGCCGTAACCAGCGCGTCGCACCTGCGGACCGAGGCGGAACGATCTCATGGCGATCTTCGGTGGTGGCACGACTCGAGTGATCCGCGGCGACGTAGCCAAACGGGTCCTCGCGAAGGATTGGACCGACGAGGCCTCGCGCGATCAGCTCTTGCAAGAGCTGCAGCGCACGTCGCGCGATCTCAAGCCGGAAGAGCTGATCGCGCTGGTCGCGCACGGCGACGTGCCGGTGCGGGCGGTCGCCGAGAAGATCGTGCACGATCGGCTCGACGCGAAGTTCGCCGACGTGCTGTTCAAGGCGACCGAGAAGCTCGATCCCAAGATCCAGTCGATGGTCTTCCACGCCGCGGCGCGCGCCCGGCCCGACGTGGCGATCGCGCAGCTCACGCGGCTGGTCACCGAAGGTAACCCGAGCACGGCCGTGCGCGCGATGAGCGCGCTGGCGACGGTCCCCGCGTCGCGTTCGGGCCCGGCTTTCGCGCGCTCGCAGGCGAGCGGTGCCTTCCTGCGTCTTCTCGCGCACGAGAAGCCGCAGATCCGCAGTCTCGCACTCTTCAAGGTGGCGGAGTCGCGCGAGCTTCTCGCCGACCAGCGGATGCAGCGCGCCGTCGTGGCCATGGCCGACGACGTCGAGGAACGGATCCGCCTCAAGGTCCTCGAGATGCTGGTCGACATGGACCCGGGCGAGGCGATTCGCGTCTGTCTGCAGCACATCACCGACACCTCGGCGGCGGTGCAGCAGTCGGCGGTGCGGGCGCTGAGCGCCTCGCTCGATCGCCTAGAGCACAAGGAAGGCGCCGAAGAGCACCTGGTGGCGTTGCTCACCGACGGCACCGAGGTGGTTCGCAACGGCATCCTCGGGATCCTCCTGAAGCGTCCCGACGCGGGGCGATACCTGCGCAGCCTGCTGGTGGTCTGCAAGAACCTCACGGGCTGGATGCGCGAGCGCACCGTCGATTCGCTGCGCAGCCACGGCGACCGACTCTCGGGCGACGTCGTCCGGCTCATGGAGGACCCCGACGACGACGTCCGTGCGATGGCCGTCACGCTGGCGGCCGTGCTCACCGCGCCCGAGGTCCAGCCGGCGCTGCTGCGGCGGCTCAAGGACACCGACTGGATGATCCGGATGCTCGCCGCGGAGGCGCTGGGGCGCTCGGGAGATCGGGCCGTGGTGCCGGCGCTCATCGAGGGTCTCGGTGATCCGGAGAGCGGCCTCACCTGCCTCGAGGCGCTGGCGATCCTGCGTGATCCCAGCGCCTTGGTGCAGATCGTCCAGCAGCTCGGCAGCGCCAGGATGGAGGTGCGAACCGCGGTGCTGGACGCGCTGCGTGCCTTCGACGATCCGCGTGTCCACAGCGTCTACGAAAAGGTGATCCAGGGCGATCCCGCCGAGGAAGTGCGGCAGCGCGCGGCCCAGCATCTGTCCGAGATCCGCGCCGGTCGCACCGCGGCGGCGCCGCGCCTGCGCGAGTCGTTGCTCGCCAACTACAAGGCGCGGGTCACCGGCCCGCTGACTCCGATCGAGCAGCTCCTGATCCAGGCCCGCGAGGCCGACGCCTCCGACGTCCACGTCTTGGTGGCCGCGCCGCCCATGATGCGCGTTCACGGCAAGCTCCAGAACCTGCCGGGCGAGCCGTACACGGAGGAGTCGAGCCGCGACCTGATCCTCGCGATCCTCGACGCCGAGCAGCGCGCGCGTCTCGAGAAGGATCGTCAGCTCGACTTCTGTCACTCGATAATCGGCGCGGGTCGCTATCGCTGCAACGTGTACGTCGAGCGCAAGGGGCTGGCCGGCTCGTTCCGGCTCATCCCCAAGGAAGTGCCGACCATCGTGGACATCGGCTTGCCCAGCCACCTCGCCGACATCGTCAACTACAACCAAGGGCTGGTGGTGGTGGCGGGTCCGTCGGGCTCGGGCAAATCCACGACGCTCGCGGCGCTGGTGAACCTCATCAACGAGCGCCGCCGCAGCCACATCCTCATCCTGGAAGACCCCATCGAGTTCGTGCACCCGCCGCGCCTCTGCCTCATCAACCAGCGCCAGACCGTGCTGCACACGCGCTCGTTCGCCGCGGCGCTGCGCGGCGCCCTGCGCGAGGACCCGGACGTGATCGTGGTGGGCGACATGCGCGATCCCGAGACCGTGCGCCTCGCGATCGAGGCGTCGGAGACCGGGCACCTCGTGATCGGCACCATGAACACCACGTCCGCGCCCAAGACCGTGGACCGCATCATCGAGTCGTTCCCGCCCGGCGAGCAGTCGCAGATCCGCACCATGCTCTCCGAGACGCTGCGCGCGATCGTCTGCCAATCGTTGCTGCCGAGCTCGGACGGCGAGCGGGTGGCGTGCTTCGAGGTGCTCATGGGCACGCTGGGAGTGCGGAACCTGATCCGCGAGTCGAAGACCTTCCAGCTGGTGGGCCAGATGCAGATCGGCGAGAAGCAGGGGCACATGACCGTGGACGCGTCGCTCGCGCGGTTGGTGGAGACGGGCAAGCTCACCGGCGAGCAGGCGTATCTGCGCGCGCAGAACAAGGCGAACTTCGAGGCCATGGTGACGCCCGAGTTCTTGTCGGGTCGCCTGATCGTGGGATGAGCGCCGGGGCGACGACGGCGGTGGCGCGTGGCGGCGTGCCGGCGTGGTCCTCGCATCGTCCTGCGGCGTCGCTCGACGGAATGCCGCGACCGAGGTCGGAATGAACAAGATCGACCGCTTTCTGAAGCTCATGAACGACCGCGGAGGCTCGGACCTGCACCTCTCGGTGGGTCGCCCGCCGCTGTTGCGCCTGCACGGCGACATCGAGCCGGTGCGCTACGGCAACCTGACCGATACCGACTTCACCGAGCTGGTGCGGCCGGTGGTGGGCGACGAGGAGGCGTGGAATCGCTTCCTCGCCGGCGGCGACATGGATCTCGCGTACGAGGTGCCGGAGATGGCGCGCTTCCGCGTCAATCTCTTCAAGCAGTTTCGGGGGATGGGCGCCGTGTTCCGCCTCATCCCCACGCGCCTCATGACGCTCGCGCAGCTCGGCATGCCGCCCTCGGTCGAGAAGTTCTGCTACTTGCGGCAGGGGCTGCTCCTCGTCACCGGCCCCACGGGCTCCGGCAAGTCGACCACGCTCTCGGGGATCCTGAATCGCATCAACGAGGAGCAGACGCTGCACATCATCACCATCGAGGACCCGATCGAGTTCGTTCACCCGAACAAGCAATCCATCATCAGCCAGCGCGAGATCGGCGCCCACGCCACGCAATTCTCGGAGGCGCTCAAGGCGGCCGTGCGCGAGGATCCGGACATCATCCTGGTGGGCGAGCTGCGCGACCTCGAGACGATCCGCACCGCCATCAACGCCGCCGAGTCGGGGCTCACCGTGTTCGCGACGCTCCACACCAACAGCGCCGCCAAGGCCGTCGACCGCATCCTCAACGTGTTCCCCGAGGAAGAGCAGGAGGCGGTGCGCGGGGCGCTCGCCGAGTGCTTGCGCGGCGTGCTCGCGCAACAGCTCGTGAAGAAGAAGGGCGGCGGGCGCGTGGCGGCGCTCGAGGTGCTGTTCGCGACCTCGAGCCTCGGCACGCTGATCCGGGAAGGGAAGACCTCGCAGATCCAATCGTCGATCGCGATGGGCAAGAATCTCGGCATGGTCACCATGGACGAGAGCCTCTTCAACCTGGTGGTCGAAGAGCTCGTCGAGCCGCTCGCGGCCTACGAGAAGGCGATCGACAAGGGCGCGTTTCGCGATCGGCTCGCCAGCATCGGCACTCAGGTCGACGCGTGAACCCGGCCCGGCTCGCGCGCCTGGCGCGGTTCACTCGCAGGTATCTGGGCGAGAAGCGGCCGCTCAGCTACCGGCTCTGCAAGGCGTGGCTCGGGCTCGTCTATCCGCGTCACGGCCGCCGCGACTCGCACCGGCTCGTGATCGAGCACGACCGCGGGTTGATCCACGTCGACACGGCGAGCTCGATCGAGTACGCGGTGCTCTTCCGGGGCGTGTGGGAGCCCGAGGTCGCGCGGCTGTTGGATCGACTGGTGCGGCCGGGCGACGTCTGCCTGGACGTGGGTGCGAGCGTCGGCGTGCACGCGCTGCGGATGGCGTTTCGGGTGGGCGCCGGCGGGCGCGTGATCGCGTGCGAGCCCCAGCCCGAGCTCGCCGAGCGCATCCGCGCCAACGCCGCGCTCAATCGCCTCGCGAACCTGACGGTGGTCGAGGCGGCGGTCGCGGAGCGCGACGGGACGGCCACCTTCTACACCTACCGCGAAGGCGAGTTCGCCCGTGCGCTCTCGGGGCTCACGCCAGCGAAGGGCGCCGAGCGCGCCATCGAGGTGCGGACGGCGAGCGGCGCGGGGCTCGCTCGCGAGCTCGGCCTCGACCGGCTCGATCTCGTGAAGATCGACGCCGAAGGTGCCGACGCCGCCGTGATCGCGACGCTCGATGCGCTCATCGAGAAGCATCGGCCCACGATTCTCTTCGAGCACCGCGAGCAGCATTGGAGCCGCCTCGGTGCCTCGATCGACGGTGTGGTGACCCGGTTGCGCGCGCTCGGCTATCGGCTCTACGTCATCGCCGACGACGCGACCGCGCCGCTCGATGGCGCCGTACCTCCGAGCTGCGAGCTGCTCGCGATCGCCGGCCGCGCGTAGCGTCGCGGCGCGGCGAGCGTGTCGCCGCCGCTCGTCACTTCCGCCGCCGGCGCTCGCGGCGATGCCGAGCCCAGGGTGCCTCGAGGGTGAGCGCCGCGGAGGCGCACAGCGATACGCCGAGCACGGCCAGCGCCTCGCGTGGGCGATCGTCCCAGCCGAGCCCGAGCGCCACCCACGGGAGCGCGAGCGGGAGCACGCGGTGGTGGATGGCGAGCCGGAAGCGCCAGCCGAACGCGACCACCGCCGTCGCGAGCGCCGGCACGATCCACGGCACCGCCGTCGCGGGCGGAAGCCACCGGGGGGTCAGCCACGCCGCGAACCCGATCGCGGCGCCGAGTGCCAGCACCCGCGCCCAGCGCAGCCGCGGATCGGGGTCGAGCATCTGGAAGAGCGCGTAAGCGGCCCCGCCCGCGAGCGCCGTGCGCGGCAGATCCGCGTACGCGAGGGTCGCGAGCGGCAACACGGCGAGCAGCGCGCCCACGCGCGGTACCTGGTCCACGATGCCCCAGATCAGGAGTGCCGCGGCGAGCGCGATCCCGGGCACGCCGCCAGCGACGATCACCGCGGCGGGCAAGAGCAACGCGCGTGGCGAGAGCAACAGCGCGCGCACCGGGGCGCGGCGGACGCGCGTCGCCTCGATCGGCGCGAGGCCGAGCACGCCGAGCGCGAGCTCGTGGGCGCGCCGCTCGTTGCGCGACGCCAGGTGCGCCGAGCGTTGGTCGGCGTCGGCGCCGTCGCCGCGATGGAAGAGCGTGAACGCGTCGTGGTCCAGCGCGCGTCGCTGGGTCGCCCCCTCGGCTCGCCACGCGATCTCGAAGCCGTCGGGTGCATCGTCCACGCACAGCGATTCGGCGACGGCGCGGTGCAGCTCCGGCTGCACGCCGCGCTCGGCGGCCACGCGTTCCAGCTGCCGTAGCAGCAAGTGGTGCAGGGCGCGCGCGTGTGACGCGCTGGATGCGCTCATCGCGACGAGCCTTTCCCGCCTGCCGGGCGCGCCGTTGCTACGCGGATCTCGGCCGCGATCGCGTGCAGCTCGTCGGTGCTGGTGGTGCCACGCGCCGTGCTCGGCTGGGCTGCGAGGATCGGTGTGCGGAGCGCACGCGCGGCGAGGCTGATGTCCGCGTAAGGGCCACGCACGCAGCCCTCGCACGCGGCCACCAGCGGCGCGCACGCGCGCTGGACGACACCATCGCGAAACCAGACGGGAAAGCGTTCGTCGTGGACCGGGAAGGGTTCCTCGAGCCGGTGGTCTCTGCACGGCGCGACCCGCCCGGCGGGGTCGATGCCGAGATAGAGATTCGGCCCGTCGCACACGTCGCCGTTGAAGCGTCGCCAGCGCACCGGCTCGCCCAGGGCGAAGCGCTTCACGTCCTCGAGCAACGCGGGCGGCGTGGCGATGCCGTGCCCGCGTCTGCTGAGGCGCGCCAGCTCGTCGAGGACGGCGCGGACGCGTGCGTGGCTCTCGGGCGCGAAGACGAGCGCGCCGCTCGGATCGAACGCGCGAAAGGCGCGCGGCCGCGTGGTGTCGGTCAGGTGGACCGGCGCGAGCGAGACCGACCAGCCGATCCGCGCCGCGAATTCCACCACCGCGGTCACGTGCTCGAGGGTTGCCGGCATCAGCGTGGCGTCGAAGCCGCGCGCTCCATCGGCAGGGAAGGTCTCGTTCACGGCGGCGACCGAGTCGAGGATCGCGTCCCACGATCCCGCGATGCCGTTCAAGCGGTCCTGGAGCGACGGATCGAGGGTGTCGATGGCGACCTGGATGTCGCGGGCCCCGGCGTCGGCGCACGCGGCGATCGCGTCCCGGCTCGCGAACCCGGCGGTGCGCAGGCGCGTCGCGATCCCCGCCTCCGTGAACGCGGCGACGATCTCCGCCAGATCGTCCCGCACGAACGGCTCGCGGCCGCCGACATCCACGCGGCTCACGCCGAGCTCGGCCAGGTTGCGTGCCACGGCGGCCAGCTCGCCCACCGTGAGCTCGGGTGCGTCGCCGTCGGCGTCGACCGCATCGATGCGCTGCCAGCCGGGGGCGCTGCGCGCCGTCACCAGCAGATCGACCCACACCGGTCCCGTGCGTCGCGCCCGGGAGCGCAGCGCGTTCAACCGATGCCGCCACGCGGGGAGAGGCGAGCGGGTCACGAGCGACTCGGCGAACGGGGCCGACGCGGGCGACGGCAGCGAAGGACGGATCGAGGCGGCACGCGGTGTTCTCGAGGATCGCGCAGAGCGCCCGAGCATAGCCGCACGCTCGATCGAGGAGAGGTGCAGCACGGAAGCACCGCGACGACGTGGCGAGGTGCCGCGCACCGCTCGCGAGTGGGCCGCGGCCGCCGGTCTCCACACGCGAGCGTGCTATCGTGCCGCGCCCGAGGAGGAACCATGGTGGAGCGACCGCACGCCGGCTGGTGGATCTCGATCTTCCTCGGGATGGGGCTCACGACGCTCTTGGCCGTGAGCGCCGGTGCCTACGGCTGGTGGCACGATCACGTCACCACGCTCCTGCCGCGTGTGCTCGTCCAAGTGATCGCGGTCGCCGCGTGGGCGGCGCACCTCGGCGAGGGAATCGCCGCCTATCGACTGGCGCGGCGGCTCGGCCCCACGACGGACGCGTGGGGATGGTTCCTGCAGACCGCCGCCCTGGGATTCCCCTCGTTCCGGCTGCTCAAGCAGCGCGCTCAGCGCTGACGCCGCCGGCGTTCAACCCACGGCGTCGCGATCGGTTCGGCGTCGCCGCGGCTCGGCGGCGACCTCGGTGGCGCGCGCCGCGCGTCGCGCTCGCCGGCGCGGCGCGGCCGCGCGCGCCCGCTCGATCGGGATGACCTGATGCGGTTCGTTCGACGGGCGATCCGCGAGCTCGCAGAGCGCAGTGAGGCCGCGCTGGATGCCGTCGGCGAACACGGCGAGATCCGGCACCGCGTCCCAGTCGCCGCTCAGCCCGAAGTTGATCTGACCATTGTAGGAAAGCACCGCGACGCCGAGCGTGGTGGTGCCCACCAGCGGCACGAAGGGGAACGCCTCGACCATCTCTCCGCCGCGGAAGTAGAGCGGGAACTGTGGCCCGGGCACGTTGGTCACCACCAGATTCATCACCCACTGGCGCTCGATGGCGCGCGCCGCCAGCGCCATGATCGTGGGCGGCGCGAAATCGCTGAGCTGGATGAGCGCGTTGGCGCCCACCGCCTCGCCGGATTGCTTCACGTGCGCCATGCCCTGGTGGATCGAGCGCAAACGCTTCTCGGGGTCGGCCTCGCCGACCGGCAGGTGCGCGAACATCACGGCGACCTGATTGCCGTAGGTCATGCGCTCCGAGGGGTCGCGCACCGACACCGGCACGGCGGCCCGCATCACCAGTCCCGTGACGTTCTCGCCCCGGGATTCGAGGATGTGGCGCAGCCCGGCGGTCACCAGCGCCAGCACCACGTCGTTCACCGTGCAGCCGAAGCGGTTCTTGATCACCTTGAGGTCCGCGAGGCGCGTGCGCACCACCTCGAATCGGCGGTGCGGGCCGATCGGCCGATTGAGCGAGGTCCGCGGCGCGACCTCGAGCGCCGCGCCGCCGAAGCTCGCCAGCCCCTTGGCGACGGCGCCGGCCTGCTCGAGCAGCTTGCGCGGCGTGCGTGTGGCCGCGCGCACCGAGCGCGCGATCTCCGCCGGCTTGGTCCAGCGCTCGACGATGCTGGCGCGTAGCAGCTCGCCCTTGGTCGGAGCGGGCGCGGGCGTGAACCGGTCGGGCTCGCTCGGCACGGCGTCCTTCTCCATGTCGAGGAGCACCGTGGCGAGATCCACGCCCGACACGCCGTCGATCAGGCAATGGTGAGTCTTCTGGATGACGGCCTTGCGCGCGTGAGGGAGGTCGACCATCCACAGCTCCCACAGCGGCCGCTTGCGGTCGAGCGGCGTGCTCATGAGCCGGCCCATGAGCGTCAGCAGCTCGCGCTCACCGCCCGGTCGAGGCAAGCCGGTGTGGCGAACGTGGAAGCGCACGTCGAAGTGCGGGTCGTCCACCCACACCGGCCGGCCCTGGCCATAGGGCACCCACATCAGCTTCTTGCGGAAGCGGGGCACCAGGTCGAGGCGTTGCTCGATGTGGGCGTTGATCTCCTCGGCGCTGAGGCCGGTGTCCTCGAAGATCGCCACCGATCCCACGTGCATGTGGGACACCGGGGATTCGAAGTAGAGAAAGGAAGCATCCTGCGGGCTGAGCCGCTCGAATTTCGCCATGATGAGCCTCGGTGCCGGTCGAGACGTTCGGGCCGGCGCGGTCATTCAAGCTCCGACCGATCCGCGGCGCAAACGCGGGGGAAGGGCGGGGCGCAGGGACCGGCGCCGGCCGCCGCCGGGATCGCGTTGCCACCGATCGCGACCGCTCAATAACCTCGGCGGTTCCGGCCGGGGGGCCGGATTCGGCCGCGCCGGGACGCGCGGTCCATCGAGGAGATCGCAGACCATGGACAAGAACACGATCACCGTCGTTTCCGGCCTGCCGCGCTCGGGTACGTCGATGATGATGAAGATGCTGGAGGCGGGTGGGCTGACGGTCGTCGCCGACGAGAAGCGCGTCGCCGACGACGACAACCCCAAGGGCTACTACGAGGATCAGCGCTTCAAGACGCTCCACAAGGACAACTCGTGGATCGGCGAGGCGCTCGGGAAGTCGGTGAAGGTGATCTACAACTTCCTGGTCAATCTGCCGCCCGAGTACCGCTACAACATCGTGTTCCTTCGCCGCGAGATCAGCGAGGTGCTGGCGTCGCAGAAGAAGATGCTGGCGCGCCGCGGCACCGAGGACTCGATCCCCGACGAGAAGATGGCGGCCTTCTTCCGCAAGGACCTCGAGCGCGTCGAGGCGTGGCTCGCCAAGCAGCCGAACATCGACGTCCTCTATCTCGGTTATCACGACGTGGTGAAGGATCCGCTGGCGAACGCCGAGCGCATCAACGGCTTCCTGGGCGGCGGCCTCGACGTGCAGAAGATGGCCGAGGTCGCGGACCCGAAGCTCTATCGCAACCGCGCCTGATTCACCCTTCGTCGCGCGCGCGTGCGCGCGAGCGAGCGCCGCGCTCAGCCCGCCGGCTGCGCGTGCGGACCCGTGAGCGACGCTGGCTGGGCGCCGGCGTCGGTC
>JAXLQJ010000086.1:0-22464 GCA_046331705.1 bacterium
GGCGGCGCCGTCGTCGTCGCGGCCACCGGCTGGAGCTCGACACGCCCGCTTCAGGCCGCGGGCGTCGTCGGTGTGTCGTCGCTCGCCCGGATCGTCCGATGCCGAGCGAGGAGAATCGGTGGTGGGCGCTCCGGGATTCGAACCCGGGACTTCCACCGTGTGAGGATGGCACTCTCCCGCTGAGTTAAGCGCCCGATTTTCGCCAGAAGCGAAGAGCGGCCGAACATAGCGGAGGCCCCCGTACGCGTCAACGAAGTGCGGTTCCTGGCGTGGTGTCGGGCGCGCGCACCAGCTCGGCGCAGCGACGTTGGGCGCGATCGTCGTCGGCGAAGCGCGTGCGATCGGGGTCGGGTGCGAGCGGCTGTTCGGCGCACGCACGCAGATGCTCGGTTGCGGTGACCCGATCCCGCCACGGCAACAGCACCCGCTCGGCGTACTCGAGACGCGCGTCGAGCAGGCTCGGATCGACGTCCAGCGCCGCCTCGAAATAGGCCGCCGCGCGTTCCAGCTCCGGCGCGTCGGCGCGCCCGCCTCCGGCCAGCGCGTAGGTCTCCGCGAGCGCGGCGAGCGCCGCGCCCGATCCGAAGGCACGGTCCGCCGCGACCACCGAGGCCAGCAGCCGACGAGCCTCGGCGAGCACCTCGCCACCGGTCGCGCCGACGCGGTAACGATCGAGAAGGATCCGAGCCACCAGGTAGCGCGCCGCGGGATCGGCGGGTGCCGACTCGAGCGCGCCACGCGCCCAGCTCTCGGCGCGAGCGAGCTCGCGGCCCCGTTCCTCGGACGAGCCGAGCGCCAGCGCGACGTTCCGGCTCGCCCGCGCCGCCGCCAGCCACTCGGCGCCGCCGCCGTGCTCGAGCCGCGCCACGGACGCGTCGCGGCGCGCGCGCCACCCCGCGAGATCGGCAGAGTCCCCGGCGAAACGGGACACTTGCGCAGGTGGCTCCGCGCCGTGCGCGGCACTCGTCTCGGGTGCGCCCGACTGCGACGCACAGCGCGCGGCGGCGAGCGGCACCACCACGCAGAGCCCGGCGAGCGCGCGGCGCCGCTTCACGCGAAGGCGCCGGCTTTCTCGAGAGCGTCGATCTCGTCCGCGCCGAGCCCGATCTCCCGCAACACGTCGTGGGTGTGCTCGCCCCATTTGGGTGGCATGCGGCCGACTCCGGCCGGCGTCTCGGAGAGCTTGATCGGACAGGCCGGCTGCCGTACGGGGCCGATCTCCGGATGATCGAGCTCCCACACCATCTCGCGGGCCACCGCCTGCGGGTGTGCGAACGCCTCCGCGACGTCGAGCACGGGCTCGAAGCAGCAATCGACGTCCTTCAGAAGCTCCACCCACTCGTCACGCGTCTTCGACTGGAAGAGCGCGATCAGCTCGGCGAGCACCCACTCGCGGCGCTCGCCGTCGGCGAAGGCCTCGTTGAGCAGATCCTGCCTGCCGACGGCATTCACGAACGCGGTCCAGAACTGGGGCTCGAGCGCTCCGAGCGAGACGGCCTTGCCGTCCTTGGTCTCGTACACGCGATAGCACACCGCTTGACCGTTGAGCGTGAACCCCTCGCGCGCCGGCACCTCGCCGCTCGCGAGATACGCACCCGCGGTCATGGCGAGCAGCGAGATCGAGCCGTCCAGCATCGAGATGTCCACGAACTGCCCTTCGCCGGTGCGATTGCGGTGAACGATCGCCGCCAGGATGCCCGCCACCGCCATCAAGCCGCCACCGGCGATGTCGGCCACCTGCACGCCGTACACCGGCGGGGGGCTCGACGCCCACCCCGAGATGCCCGTCACGCCGGCCAGGCTCAGGTAGTTGAGATCGTGTCCCGCGCGGTCGCGCCACGGGCCATCCTGCCCGTACCCCGTGAGCGCGCAATAGATGAGACGCGGGTTGCGCTGCTTGAGCGCCTCGTAGCCCACGCCGAGCCGATCCATCACACCGGGGCGGAACTGCTCGATGAGCACGTCGTAGTGCTCGACCAGCTTGAGCAGCACCTCGCGCGCGGCGGGGCGCTTGAGGTTGAGGGTCATCGAACGCTTGCCGCGATTGAGCGTCATGAAGCGAGCGCTCTCGCTGCCGACGAAGGGCGGTGTCATGCGCGTGTAATCGCCCTTGATCGGGTCCTCCACCTTCAGCACCTCGGCGCCCAGGTCGGCGAGCAAGAGCGTCGCGTAAGGCCCCGGCAGCAAACGGCTGAGATCGAGAATCCGCACGCCGGCGAGGGCGCCGGGCTTGGTCGCGGTGGGCGCGGGCTTGGACATGAGTGGCACTCCCCGATGGGCTCGCGAGCGAGCCCCGTTGCGTGTGGCGTCCGTCAGGAGCGACGAAGGGCGGGACGTTTCCGCCCCGCCCTCGTCTCGCGAACGTCTTGCGACGCTCGACTCAGCCCTTGAGCACCTGGCCGAGCTTCATGGCCTTGCTCATGTCGCCCTTGATGCGGAGCTTGCCCGACATGAACGCCACCTGCGGATTGAGCTTGCCGGTATCGATGTCCAGGAAGTCCTGGGCCGCGACGGTGATCGTGCACTCGGCGTTGCCAGCGTCACCGGCGGTCACGCCCGGGTTCTCGCCCTTGAGATCGACCGTCCACTTGCCGCCGCCGTCACCGGTGACGTCGAACAGGTACACCGCGTTGACGGTCTTCGACTTGGCCGGATCCTTGGCGACGCGGCCCGCGATGTCGCCCTCGAAAATGTCCTTGCAGGTCTTCGACATGGCCCCTTCTCCTCGCTGCACCTACCGGTATACGGCCGAGCGGGATTGCTCGCGCCCCCTACGATCAATCCCACTCTGGGGTGATTGATTCGTCAATCGGTTTCGTAGCCCGAACCGACGTGGCCTGTCAAGCAGGCCCGTGGAGCGGGCGCGGCGTGAGGCTGCGGCGACGGGTCACCCGGCGTCGGAAACCGGGCCGGGCTTCGTCATTCGCCGGCGGAGGCGTACATCGAGTCCAGCACGGCTTGATACTTGGTCGTCACGACCTTGCGCTTCACCTTCAGCGTGGGCGTGAGGTCGCCGGTCTCGACCGAGAAATCCTGCGGCACGATCCGGAAGTACTTCACCTGCTCGAAGCTCGCGAGCTTCTTGTTGACCTCGTCCACCACCGCCTGGATCTTCGCGATCATCTTCGGGTCGTTGGCCAGCGCGCTCGGCGAGCTGTCCGCGATGCCGTTCGTCTTCGCCCACGCCGGGCCCTGCTCGGGGTCCAAGGTCACGAGCGCCACGACGTATTTGCGCTTGTCGCCGTACGCCATCGCCTGGCTGATCAGCGGGTCGTTCTTGAGCAGGTTCTCGATGTTCTGCGGCGCGATGTTCTTGCCCGCCGAGGTGACGATGAGGTCCTTCTTGCGATCGGTGATCTTGAGGAAGCCATCGCCGTCGATCTCGCCGATGTCGCCGGTCGCGAACCAGCCGTCGGCGAGGAAGGCATCCTTGGTGTCCTGGTCCCGCTTGTAGTAACCGAGCGCGATGTTGGCGCCGCGCCCCAGGATCTCGCCGTCGGGCGCGATCTTGAGCTCGACGCCCGGCAGCGCCGGTCCGACGGTGCCGAACTTGTAGTGCTCGGGCCGATTCACCGTGAGCACCGGGCAGGTCTCGGTGAGGCCGTAGCCCTCGAGGATGAGCAGCCCCGCGGCGTGGAAGAACTCGCCGATCTCCCGCGCCAGCGGCGCTCCGCCCGAGATGAAGTACTTGAGGCGCCCGCCGAGCTTGTCGTGGAGCTTCGAGAACACGAGCTTGGTGGCGATCCGATACTGGAGCGCGAGCAGCGGCGGGATGGGCTGACGCGCGAGCTTGAGCTGGCTCACCTGCCGGCCCACGTCGAGCGACCAGGCGAACACCTTCTGCTTGAGCGGCGGCCCTTGCTGCGCGCCGGCCAGGACCTTCGCGTAGATCTTCTCGTAGATGCGTGGCACCGAGAACACGATCGTGGGGCGCACCTCGGCGAGGTTCTCGACCACGGTCTCGATGCGCTCGGCGAAGGCGGTGGTGGTGCCGACGCGAAGCTGCGTGTACTCCTCGAGACGCGCGAACGAATGCGCGAGCGGCAGGAACAGGAGGTCGACGTCGTCCTCGGAGCCCAGCCCGATCGACGCCGCCGCTTGCGTGGCCGCCAGGTGGTTGGCGTGCGTCTGGACCACGCCCTTGGGATTGCCGGTGGTGCCCGAGGTGTAGACGATGGTCGCGACCTGATTGGGCTGGATCGCCTCCAGCCGGGCGCGCATCTCCGCCTCGTCCCGCTTCTTCCCGCGGGCGACGAGCTGCTCGAAGCTCACGATCGTGTCCGAGAGCTTGCAGCCCGAGGGGTCGATCACCAGGAACGTCCTCACCTGCGGGATGTCGGTCTTGATCTTGAGCGCCTTCTGAAGCTGCGCCTTGTCCTCGACGATGAGGAACTTCGACTCGGAGTCGTTGATGACGTACTGGGTCTGCTCGGGTAGCAGCGAGGGATAGATCGGAATGGTGACGCCGCCGGCGCTCAAGATGCCGAGGTCGCCGCGAACCCATTCCGGACGGCTCTGCGACAACAGCGCCACCGCGTCTCCGGGCTGGTGTCCGAGATCGATCAGGCCGAGCGCGATCCCCTTCACCTCCTCGCCGACCTGGCGCCACGACGCCTCGAGCCATTGGCCGTAGCGTTTGCTGCGCTGCATCGGCCGGTCGGGGTGCTTGGCGACCCGATTCCAGAAAAGGTCGGGGATGCTGCGTTCGGTCATGGGCGTCCTCTCGTGCTGAAAATCGCCGCGGATCGCGGCAGTGTGCGGACTGAGGGAAATGCGTGTCAACCGCATTGCGCGCTTTGCCCGCCTCGAAAACGCTCTGGTACGCTCGCGCGCGGAGCCGTCCGAATGACTCGCGCGCGTCGTGCCCCGCTTCGCTTTCGCCGCGTGACGAGTGCCGTTCTGGCGGCGGCGGTGTGCCTGGTCGGAGCGCTCGCGCGCGCCGCAGGACCGCCGCCGGCGGCGCCCAGACCTGCGGCCCATCGCGTCGTGGTGCTGCCCTACTGGAACACCACGCCCGGCGATCTCGGCGCCCTCGGCGAGGGGATCGCCCGGGCGCTGACGCGGGACACCAGCAAGCTCGCGCAGCTGCCGCGCGTCGCGGTCGTTCCCACCGCCGAGGTGGACGCGGCGATCCAACGCGGCCTCAGCGCAGCCGAGCGCGACGCCTTCGCGCAGCTCCTCGCCAAGGGCGATCCGGAGGCCGCGTTGCCGCTGCTCACCAGCGTGGCGAAGGCCGCCAACGCGCGGCTGCTGGTGGTCGGCACGCTGGCGAGCGTGGGCGGCGCCGCGAGCGGCGGCGCGCAAGTGCAAGTCGAGACCTGGCTGCTCGCGCGCTCCGAGGACGGGCCCCTCGAGGAGCCCGTGCGCCACGTCTTTCGGGCGCCACGTGGGCGCAGCGCGGCCGAGCTCGCCAATCAGGTGGGCCAGGACGAATGGTGGACGAGCGCGCCCGAGCTCGACTGGTTCACGCGCCTCGGCACGCTGCACCCCGACGAGACCCAGAAACGAATCCTCAACCTCACCGCGGACGCGAAGAAGGATCGAATGAGTCTCGTGGAGCGCGTGTTCCCCGAGGAGTTCCTGCACGCGCAGACCTGCAACATCACCCCCGAGCAGATGCGCGACGCGACGCTCGCCACCGAGCAGCTCACCCAACGCATGGAGCCCACGAATCCGCGCTCCCACAACTACCGCGGGCTGGTCGAGTACTGCGGCAAGAACGAGCCGCAGGCACTGCGCTACTTCGAGAAGGCATCCGCGCTCGACGCGTCGTTTCCCGACGCTTGGTACAACGCCGGCTGGATCTACTGGAGCGCGTACCAGCTCGGCCACGGCGCGGACGATCTCGACCGCGCGTTCCAATCGTTCTCCAAGGCCGTCGAGGCCGAGCCCGGCTTCGCCGAGGCGCGCGCCAAGCGCGGCCTCGCGTGGTTGGCGAAGGGCGATCCGCGCAAGGCCGAGGTGGATCTGCTCGCCGCCACGCGCGAGGATCGCGACAACCCGGACGTGCTCATGGGTCGCTGCCAGCTCGCGGTCGCCGCCAAGCGCCCCGACTCGGCCAACGAGCTGTGCACGGCGGCGGTGCGCGCCGATCCCAAGCTCGTCGAGGCGCGCAAGATCCTGGGCGACGTGGCCCGCGATCGCAAGCTCACCGCCGCCGCCATCGAGGCCTACCGCGCCGCGTACGCTCAGAAGCCCGATTTCGCCGAGGCGCGCGTCGCGCTGATCGAGCTCTTCTTCCAGGAGAAGCGCTACCGCGAGGCACGGATCGAGGCCGACGCCATGATCGCGGCGATCCCCAAGCACTCGGTGCCGCACTACTGGATCGGCAAGATCTGCGAGGAAGGCGATCAGAACTACGCCTGCGCGGAAGCCGCGTACCAGCAGGCGCTGGCGATGGATCGCAACTGGGTCACGCTCCGCGACGACATCGCGCGGGTACGCGCCAAACGCGGGCCGGATGCGCGGCCGGCCACCGCCGCCGACATCCCCGCGGCGGCGCCACTGGAGCCTCCCAGCAAGCCGAGCGCCGCGGCCCGAGACGGCGCGCGCGGCGAACCCACGCGCGAGAGCTACGAAGAGTTCTTGCGGCGATACAACCAGAGCAAGAAGCCGTGACGCGGGCGCGGCGAGGCGGCGCGTGAAGCGCATCGGCCTCACGGGCGGCATCGGCTGCGGGAAGTCGACGGTGCTCGCGCTCTTCCGCGAGCTCGGCGCTGCCATCGTCGACACCGATCAGGTCGCGCGCGACGTGGTCGCACCGGGGACCCGAGGCCTCGCCAAGATCGTGGCGACGTTCGGGCGCGAGGTGCTGCTCGCCGATGGCTCGCTCGATCGCGCCAAGCTGGCCGCACGCGTCTTCCAGGACCCGCAGGCGCGCCGCAAGCTCGAGGCGATCACGCACCCGCTGATTCGGCGCGCGCTGATGCTACGGTTCGTGCGCTTGGCCCTGGCGCGCGTGCCGGTGGTGATCGTCGAGGCGCCGTTGCTCTTCGAGACCGGCGGCGCGGGGCGCTTCCACGAGACGGTGGCGGTGATCGCGGACGAGCGCGTGATCCACGAGCGGCTGCGGGCGCGCAACGGCTGGTCGGACGACGAGATTCGCGCCCGCCTCGCGAGCCAGCTGCCGCTCGCGGAGAAGGCGCGGCGCGCCACCCACGTGATCGAGAACTCGGGCGATCTCGAGGCGGCGCGGCGACGGGTCCGCGAGCTGATGGAGCGGTGGACGGGTGCCTCCGGCACCGCGCACCGCTGATCGCCGTCCGAGACCGGAAACGAAGAACGCCGGCCCCGAGGGCCGGCGTTTCGTCGCGCGTGCAGCGCGAGGCGGGCTTACTGCAAGCCGATGGTGAACGTGCGCTCTTGACCACCCAGATCGTCGGGGTCACGGGCCTGGACCGACATGACCTGCAGCACGTCGGTGCCCATGAAGAGGACCTGGCAGCTTTCGAGATCGCCAGCGTTCGCGACGTAGTTCGGCGCCCCCGAGTTCGAGTTCTGCATGAAAACCGGCACGCTCTTGTTGCGCGGATTGCGGTCTTCGTCGCCGTGGGCTCGAATCACGATGTCGATGACTTCCGTGGAGGTGAAGATGAGGTCGTCGAGGGCGTTGTGGATTTCCGAGTCGAGCGCATGGAAGAGGCGGTCGCATTCCTTGCCGCGCGCCTTCTCCCGCATGCCGAGGATCTGCGGCGCCGCGAGCGCGGCGATGATGAGCAGCACGGCGATGACCGCGAGCAGCTCGATCAGCGAGTAGCCCGCCTGCCGAGCTCGACTTCGCCGCCGGCTGCCGCCAGCGCGACTCGGTCCATCGGCGTCCCCGCTCGCAAGCGCGTCGTTCGAACCGTTCGGGTTCGTCTCGCCGCACCGATCGGACGATCGATCGGTGCTTGTGGCATTGGGATCTGCCATCGATCCTGCCTCCAACGCGGTTTGCAACGGAATGAGGGGTACGAACGATCCTACAGATGCGGCAAAGCAAGATCAATGCCCCGGACAGCGACTCACGGTGACGGATGCCCCCCAGGGAAGTGGCATGATCCCGGATCGACTCGGCGGGTCGTGGTCGGGCGCACGGGACCGCGACGTGGCAATTTGCGAGCGTGTCGCACTCTGCAACAGATCGAGCCCATCAGCCGGTCTCGTCCAACCCGTAGCGCTTGAGCTTCCGATAGAGCGTACTGCGATCGATCCCGAGCAGCTTGGCGGCCTTCGCCTTGTCGCCGTTGGTGCGGCGCAGCGCGCGCTCGATCGCCTCCCGCTCCAGCGAATCGATCGCGAGATTCGAGTCCGCCGAGGGCGCACCTTCCCCCCGCCAGTCGACCACGTGGCGCGGCAGATCGCTCGGCTCGAGCGTGCCGCGCGCGCCCAGGGCAACGGCCCGCTCGATCACGTTCTCGAGCTCGCGCACGTTGCCGGGCCAGGGGTACCGCATGAGCTTGTCGAGCACGGCCGGGGACGCGCGCAGCGTCTCGCCATCGCGCTGGTGGCAAGCCAGGAAATGATCGACCAGCATCGGAACGTCCTGCGGTCGCTCGCGCAGCGGCGGCACGCGCACCTGCACCACGTGCAGGCGGTAGAAGAGGTCTTGGCGGAACGTGCCGTTGCGCACCGCTTGCTCGAGGTCGCGGTTGGTGGCCGCCAGGAACCGGACGTCGACCTCGTGATAGTTGGTGCTGCCGACGGGGCGGATCGCCTTCTCCTGGATCGCCCGCAAGAGCTGCGTCTGCGTGTCGAGCGGCAGCTCGCCGACCTCGTCGAGAAACACCGTGCCGCCCGTCGCCCAGCGGATCAGCCCTTCGGTGGACTGGGTCGCGCCGGTGAACGCACCGCGCACGTGCCCGAAGAGCTCGCTCTGGATCAGGTTCGGGTGGATCGATCCACAGTCCACGGTCACGAACCGCTTGCCCTGTCGACGACTCACGTCGTGGATGGCGCGCGCGATCAGCTCCTTGCCGGTGCCGCTCTCGCCCTGGATCAAGATCGTGGACTCGCTGGGGCCCGCGCGGCGGATCACGTCCAGGATCTCGAGCATCGCCGGCGAGGATCCGACGATCGGACCGAACTGACCGCTGCCCCGCGTGGCGCGCATGAGCCGATGGCTCTCGAGCGACTTGCCCCGCTGGGCGAGCAGATTGCCCAGCACGCGCTCCACGTCGGCGGCGCCGAACGGCTTGGCCAGGTAATCGAACGCGCCGTTGCGGACCGCGTCGATCGCCGAGGGGATGGTACCGAACGCCGTCATCATCACGACTTCCACGTTGCGGTCGTGGCGCTTGATCTCCTTGAGCAGCTCGAGACCATCCATCTCCGGCATCATGTAGTCGATCATCGCGATGTCCGGCGGAGCGAGCTCGCACACCTCGAGCGCCGCGCGGGCGGACGCGACGACCTCGACGTCCGCGCCCAGCGCCCGCACCATCAGCGAGCACGCGTAGCCGTGGTCGTCGCGGTCGTCGACCACCAGGACGCGATAGCCCTCGAGCATCGGATCAGTCTCGCGCTCGCGCGACGCGCAAGGCACCGAGGACGTGGGTGCGGAAACGCACCACCCTGCGCTCGTCGCCCACCTGACACACGACCCGCACGCCCACGTGCTTGGCGAACACGAGTCCCAGCACCGCCAGCGCGCCGATGACGGCAGCGGACGCGAGCGCGGTCCGATACGCGAGTCGCAGCGCCACGCCGAAATCCGGCCCCCACGGGATCCAATCCGGCACGCGATAGCTCACGAGCGGCGCGGGCTTGAGCAAGACCAGCGCGGCGGCGATCCCGCCAGCCAAGAGCAGCGCCACGACGAATCCGAGCCAGCCGAGCCGGATCTGCTGGATCGCCTGCGCGGGCAGGCGCAGCGCGCCGCGACGGCTCTCGAACCCGACGTCGCCGCCACGGAACGTCAGTCTTCCCACCCGCGACCCGCTCAGCGCTGGATCGCCACCGAGGTAGCGGGCCGCCACGGTGAGCGAGGCCTGCGAGCGCGCCGCGCCCCCGCTCTCGAGAACGGCAGCCGGCGCGGAATCCAGCGAGGACGCGAGGGCGAGGTCCGTGGAACGCTCCTCGCCGAGCGCCGGCGCCTCGCTGGGCTCGGTCGACGACGGTGCCGCGCGCTTGGTGGATGCCCACGCGGCGCGCACGGATGCGAGCAGCGACGGCGCGGGCGCCGTTCCCTGTCCCCGCGCTGCGAGCTGATTCCGGTAATACGGAGTCTCGATCGCACGGAAATAGACGAGCGTCGCGCCGATGCCGGCGAGCAGCACCACCATCACACCGAGCAGGCAGATCGCCGTGAGCCACATCGCGCCGGTCGTCGCCGCCAACGCTCCCAGCCCGAGCACCAGCACCGCGGCGACCACGGTCAACACCCGCCACCGCAGCAAGACCAGGAAGGTCAGCGACTCGCCGAGCGTCTCGAGTGTCTGCGCGTTGCGCTCCGGACGCGCCTTCGGAGCGCGATCGGGCGACGCCCCGCAGCGTGGGCAGGTCTCGTTCCTCGCGCGATCGAAGATCACGAAGCACGATGGGCATTTGAGATACGCGGCGCTCGGCGCGGAAGGCGCGTCCGCCTCGTCCACGCGAGCGGCGACTCCGGCGACCGGCGTCGCCTGGTCGCGTGCTCGCGGCGGCGGCGTCGCACGCACCGGCGTGGCCCGCGACGGCGGCCGGGGCGTCGTCGGCGACGCGCGGCGCGGCGCGGCGCTCGGCGCCTCCGACCCGCGCCCCGAAGGCGGCCGCGGCGTGGTGGGGGAGGCCGACGCGCCGCCGCTGGGATCCGCCAGCACGCTCGGGATGTCGATCTGCTCCTGCGTCGTGGGACAGCGGCTGCGCGCCTGGTCCGGAGGCGGTGGCGGCGCGGCCCCTTTCGCCGGCGGCCGCGCAGCGTGCTGGTGCGTGGGACAGAGCGCGTCGCGCCCGGACGGAAAGAAGCTCGACACGAACGGCCGTCCGCACTCGACGCCGCCGTCGTTGCCGGAGCAGAAGGCGACGTAGTGCTTCTTCCCGCACGCGGGGCATTCGAAGAGGACGGGCATCCTCATTCAGACCACCTCCTCACGACGATGCGACCCGCGCTGCGCCGCTCACGCGGCCGCCGCGAGCTCGCGCACCACGTGCACCAGCCCCTCGGAGCCGTCGGCGCTCAGGAACGAAGCATCGCGGACGATGCGTCGCGAGAGCTTGGTGAGCACGTCGCCGGGACCGACCTCGACGAAGCGGCGGATCCCCGACCGCTCCATGCAGGCCAGGCATTCTCCCCAACGCACCGGATGGGTCACCTGCAGCGCCAGGAACTCGCGCGCAGCCGCGCCGCTGCGCACCGGCTCGGCGGTGACGTTGGTCACGACCGGAAACCGCAAGGCATCGGCGAACGCCACCTCGGCGAGGGCATCGCTGAACGCGTCGGCCGCCGGCCGCATCAGCTCGCAATGAAAGGGCGCGCTCACGGGGATCTCACGTCCGGCGACTCCGAGCGATCTCGCGACCACCAGCGCGCGACGCACCGCGGCGGCGGCGCCGCTCAGGACCGTCTGATCGGGACCGTTGAAGTTCGCCGCCACCACCAGGCCCAGCTCCGGCTCGACGCCCGCGACGATGGCGCCGAGCGTCTGCGCGTCGCCGGTGCGGAGCGCCGCCATCGCGCCCTCGCCCACCGGCACCGCCTGTTGCATGAGCTTGCCGCGCAATCGCACCAGTCGCAGCGCATCCTCGAAGGCGAGCGCGTCGGCCAGCGTGAGCGCGGTGATCTCGCCCAGGCTGTGTCCCGCCGCCATCGTTACCTCGAGGCCGCTCGCTTCCAGCAACCGCCCGGCGACGTAGCCCACCAGCAGCAACGCCGGCTGGGCGTTCTCCGTGAGCCGCAACGCCTCCTCGGGTCCCTCGAGGCAGAGCCGGCTCAGCGACTCGCCGAGCGCCTGGTCCGCACGCTCGAACCATTCACGCGCTTGCGGATGATCGGCCAAGAGGCGGGCGCCCATCCCGACGCGCTGCGATCCTTGGCCGGGACAGAGCAATCCCAGCGTTCCCTGACCCACGAAGCTCTCCCCGTCGACTCGACCCGATGGAACGGCGCGCGATTATACCCATCTTTGTCCGTGCGCCGTTCGCGGGCCGTATCGCGCCGCGCGTCGCGCCGGACGCACGCGCGTCTGCTATATCGGCCGCGGTCATGAGATCCGCGCGCCGACCCGCATTCCCGACGAGCGCGGCTCGCCTGCTCCGCGCGTGGCTCGCGCTGAGCGCGCTGCTCGCGTGCGGCGCCCGCTGCGCGCCCGCGCTCGCGCCGGGAGTGCGCACGCAAGCGATCGTGGTGCTGCCGCCAACGTCCACGCGTCTCGATCCGCTGGTGCCCCAAGCCGGCTCCACCACGCGCGAAGCGGATCGCCGCTTGCTGGTCGAGGTCGTCGAGTCGGTGGCGCCGCTCGCCGTCCACGATCGCTTGGTGGCGCGCGGGGTGCGCGTGGTGGTGGTGCGCCGCGAGGACCTCACCTCGGCGGCGACCGAGTCGCTCGACGACATCGAGCAACGCCTGAGCTACGCCGGCTTGGCGCGGGCGCACGGCGCGGACCGCGTCCTCAGGATCGGCTTCGACGGCTCGCTTTATCGCGGTGCCGGATCGGTCGAGGTGCTGGGCGGGCTGATCGCTTTCGACTACCCGTCCGACACCAGCTGGCTCGAGCTCGAGCTCAGCGCCACGCTCGTCGATCCGGCGAACCCGGAGAGCACCCAGTCGTTTTCCGTGGCCGGGAAACGTCACACCGACGTGCGCAGCCTGGTCGGCGGCGTGACCGACCGCGACCGGCTCACCGCGCTCACGCGGGACCTCGTCGACGAGCTCGTGGATCGAATGCTGGGGCCGTGACCGGCCCGCTCGCGCTCCGCGAGCATCGAGGTTCCGTCACGCGACGCGCGCGGCGTCGAGACTCGCGACGCTGTCGCGCATCGTCTCGGCGATGGGCCGGGGACGGATGCCGAGCGCCGCGTGGGCCGCGCTGCTGTCGTAGAACGCGTAGCGGCCGAAGTGGAGGTCGACGAAGTTCCGATCCAGCGGCGCGCTGCGGCCGGCGACCAGCCACACGACCTCGAGCGCTCCGAACGCCGCGAGCGCCAGTCCGCGAGGCACGGCCAGGTGCAGGTGTCGAGCACCGATCGCGTCGGCGATCGCGCGATAGAACGCCTTGTACGTGAGATCGTGCCCGCCCACCACGTAGCGTGCGCCGTCGACGCCGACCTCCGCCGCGCTCACGACCGCCTGCGCCGCGTCGCGCACGTCGATCACGTTGAGCCCGCCGTGGGCGAAGAGCCCGAGACGGAATCGGGCGTAGGCCCGCACCAGCTTGAGGTCGCGCGCCGGCTCCGGGGAGCCGGGGCCGAGCATTCGCGTCGGCAGCACGCGAACCAGCGTGACTCCCCGCGCTTTCGCCTCCCGCGCGAGCCATTGCTCGGATTCCACGTACGCGCGCACCCGCGCGTCGCTCTTGCCGAGCGTCCAATCGTGCTCGCTGCAGCGGCCGGTCTTGAGGACGGAGGACCCGACGGCGAGCGCCGATCCCACCCAGACCAGCCGGCGCGCGCCGCTTTGCGCCGCCGCCTCGAGCGCGAGGCGCGCGCGCTGCAGGCTCGCCTCGACCTGCGGCACCACGCGCGGCGGCGCGACGCGCGAGAGCGGCTCGGCCGAGACCACCGCATCGGCCTGGCTGGCGGCGCGCAGCAACGCGGCGCGCTGGCTCGCATCGCCAGCTGCCAGCTCCAAGAGGTCCGGATCACCGGCCCCGGGGCGGCGCGTGACCAGCTCGGCGGCGCGCGCCTGGACCTCGTGACCACGGCGCGCCGCTTCGGCCACCACGTGCTGACCGAGGAAGGTGTTGCTGCCGAGCACCAGGAATCTCATGCGCGCTCTCAGTGGGTCGCCGAAGGCTCGCGAAGCCAGAGGTCGACGTGGTTGGAGGCGGCGTGCTGGGCATAGCCGAAGCCGAGGCCGTCGAGCGCGACCTCGTGATGGCGAAAACCCTTCACTCGGCTCGGATCCGCGCCTTCGCCGGCGAGCTCGCCGTCCTCGACGATCGCGCGGGCGTTTCCCAGCACCAGCGCGCGCACTCGGGAAAAGCCGGGCTCGACGATCAGATTGCTCCCCGCCTTGATCAAGACCCCGTCGGGCTTGGCGAGCGCGACGTGCTTCGCCAGGCCCCCGTCCTGGGGAAACCGCTCGTCCGCCAGGTTGGCGGTGAAATACTCGTACACGCGACGCGACCCCGCGCGATCGCGAAACACGATCTCGAGCCCCGCGCCGCCGCTCGGTGCCGGGACGACCGCGCCTTCCGCATCCAGGGCGATGGGCCGCACGCGCTCGATCGTGGCGCCGAGATCGTGAATGGCCTCGAGTAGCACCACGTGCGAGACCGGCACCGAGGGAAACGGCTCCTCCACCGTGAAGTAGCCCACACCGTAAAACGACAGCAACGCCGTCAGCGCGAGTCGGACCGAGCTCGGCTCGCTCAGCTCCTCCGCGCGCTCGGGAAAGACCACGGCCTTCTCGTGCGGATCCACGGCGAAGCTCGCCGGCGCGCCCACGGACTCGAGCGCCACGGCGATCACGCGCTCGGCGTCCGGGAACACCGTGAACGGCGTGGTCAGATCGGGACCGCCGAAGGGATAGAAGACCGTGCGCACCGCCCCCGCCTCGCGGCGCACCGCTTCCGCGATGCGGCGGTGGGAGCCGTCGAGGAAGCGCGCCGAGTACCAGTCTCGATTGGTCGCCAGGTGGCGGCAGCGCAGCGCGTAGCCATCGAGCGGCACGCCCGAGAAGGCGCTCGGCGCATCCGCGCAGAGCCCGCGGAAGCGCGCCTCGATGGGCGGAGAGAAATAGTCGCTCGCGTCCGCACGCGCCGCCCGCGCGGACGCCACGCCGAGCACGAGCAAGGCCGCGACCGCGCCGCGGGCCGCCGAGCGCCGCGAGCGCGGCGCCATCATGCGCGCGCCTCGCTGGCGATGGCCTCGATGCAGGCGCGCACGCTGTCCGCGCCGATCGGCTTCTTGAGGAAATGGCAGCGGCCGATGAAGGCCGCCACGTCGCGGTGCCCTTCGCGATCGGACATGAGCACCAGCGGCACGTCCTTCGTGCGCGCGCTGCTGCGCAGGATCTGCGCCGCCTCCAAGCCGTCGATGTTGGGAAGGATGGCGCTCGACAGCACCACGTCGGCACCCTTCTCGAGCGCGAGCTCGACGAGCTTGTAGCCGTCCTGGACGCGCACCACCTCGAATCCTTGCGCCTCGAGGGCGAGCTGCACCACGCGCGCCGAGGCGTCGTCCCGGTCCGCCACCAACGCGCGCCGGCGCAACGGCGCGGCGCTCGCGGCGGCGGCCGGGGCGCTCGCGCGCACGGCGAGCAACGCGCGGCGCAGCGCCTCGGCGTCGGGGTAACGATCGGCGGGATCGGGCGCCAGGCATTGCTGCACCACGCGCTCCAGCGACGCGCTGACCTCGGGCCGCAGGGCGCGCGGCGACGGCACGTGGGAGTGGATCTGCTGCTCGACGATGCCGCGAATGCTGTCGGCGTCGAGCAGCAAGCGGCCCGTGAGCGCCTCGAACAAGACGCAGCCGAGCGAGTAGACGTCGCCGCGCGGCGTGACGCTCGCGCCCACGAGCTGCTCGGGCGCGCTGTACGCCGGGGTGCCGAGGAAATCTCCGGCGCGGGTGATGCGCATGTCCTCGCGGGCACGCGCGATGCCGAAGTCGAGCACCTTCACGCGGCCCTCGGGCGTGACCATCAGGTTCGAGGGCTTCAAGTCACGGTGGACGATGCCCTGCTTGTGCGCAGCCGCGACACCTTCGGTCGCGTCGATCATGAGATCGAGGACGTGACGCTCGGTCAGCCAGCCGCGATCGACGATGAGCCGGCTGAGCTGGATCCCGGGGATGAACTCCATGCTGATGAACGGCCGTCGCCCCAACATGCCGGAGCCGTAGATCCGCGCCACGTGATCGCTCTCGACGAGCCCCAGGAGCCGCTCCTCGCGCCGCAGGCGGCCCAGGAACTCGTCGTCGTGGACGTAGTGCGCCTTGAGCACCTTGAGCGCGACCGTGAGGCCGAGGCTCGCGTCGTACGCCTTGAAGACCTCGCTGGTGGCACCCGAGCCGATCAGCCCGATCAGCTCGTAGCGGCGGGCTTCCTCGAGGCCGACGACGTCGCGCGTCTGCAGCTCGTCCTGATAGATGGTGCGAACGGCGCTCGAGAAGACCCACTGGCGGATCTTGTCCTGGTCCTCGGCGGTGATGTTGAGAAAGCGCACTCCCACGCCGCGCGGCTGCCGCTCGCCGGCGGTGCCGATCTCGCGCCGCACCACCTCGCCGCGCAGCACCAGCATGTCCTTGCCGATCTCCTCGGCGAGCGAGAGCTTGAGCTCGACGACGCCGCCGAGCGGCGGGAGCTGCTCGGTGGCCAGGAACATGCCGTTGGCGCTGATGTTGATGGCCTCGCCGACGCCCAGCTCGTCGCCGCAACGAAAGGCGACGACCGTGCGCAGGAAGGCACGGACCTCGAGGTTGGGGTCCAGCCTCGCGAGCGAGGCGGTGGTGGGCTCGCGAACCGCCATCCGGTGACTCCGCCGCGGCTATCCGCGCCTCGCGCGGCGGCCGCGCGAGGAGGGGACCCGCGCGCTCACGCCTTGCGCAGGTGCTCGCACAGCGGCGCCACCACCTCGATGATCCGCTCGTGCGCCATGCCGTTCGAGGCCACGACACCCGTGCGATTCTCGACGTCGGCCTCGCGATAGCGCAGCGGCGCGCCGAAGACGTCGGTGATCCGGCCGCCCGCCGCGTGCACGATCGCCTCGGGAGCGCAGGTATCCCAGTCCTTGGTGCCCGCCGAGGGGTGCAAGTAGAGGTCGGCGCGCTGGGTCGCGATCATGCCGATCTTGAGCCCGACGCTGCCGGACGGCGTCTCGTGGGTGATCGAGAGCTGCTTGCAGATCTCGTCGACGATCTTCGGCTTGTGGGAGCGGCTGACCGCGAGCTTCATCTTGGCGGTGTCGGTCTCGCGGCTGGCGGCGAGCGGCACCCGCTCGCCCGGCACCCGCTCCACCCACGCGCCGTGACCCACCGCGCCGAGGTAGAGGATGTCGCCGTCGGGCTGGTACACCGCGCCCACCGCAGGCCGCCCGTCCACGGCGAGGCCGATCATCACCGCGAACTCACCGTTGCGCGCGATGAACTCCTTGGTGCCGTCGAGCGGGTCGATCATCCACACGCGGTGCGCCTCGAACCGATCGTCGCCGGGAGGCGACTCCTCCGCCAGCACCGCATCCTGCGGATAGCGCTCCTGGATCTTCTCCACGATCAGGTTGTTCGCCGCGTGATCCGCTTCCGTGACCGGCTCGCCGCCGTGCTTGCGCTCGACCAGCACCGACGGGTGATAGAAGCGCATCGCGACCGCGCCCGCCTCTCGCGCGATCCGTGCGGCGAACTCCAGCTCCTCGACCAGGCTCATGCGCTCCCGTCCTTTCGTGCTGTCGTGCGCCGCGCGCCCCGCGGGCACGCGCGCCGTCATCCCACGTCGAGGCCGCAAACTGCCTGACGCTCGCCCTCGCATTCAAGCGTCGCGACGGCATCCCCCGCGCGGTGGTTATCCTGCGCGCCCTGCCCTTCCCCGCCCTTCCGTCCCATCCACGGAGAACCCGCGAATGTCACGCGAGCTGCCTCTGAACGCGGTGCATGCCGCCGCCGGCGCCACCTTCGAGGAGCGCGCCGGCTTCCGAATCCCGCGCCACCACGGCGATCCCGCCGCCGAGGTCGCGGAGTTGCGCAGCGGCGCCGGCCTCCTCGACCTCAGCGATCGCGGCCGGATCCGCGTCACCGGCAGCGAGCGAGCGACGTTCCTGCAGGGCCAGCTCTCGAACGACGTGCTCAAGACCGGGGCAGGACGCGGCTGCCACGCCACGCTGCTGACGCGCACGGGAAAGCTGGTCTCCGATCTGCACCTGTGGTGCGGAGAGGACACGCACTGGCTCGACACCGAGCCCGAGCGCACCGAGATCACGCTCGCGACCCTCGATCGGTTCCTGATCTCCGAGGACGCGGCGCTCGAGGACTGCTCGGCGGAGACGGCGCACGTGGCAATCGCGGGACCGCGGGCCGCCGCCGTGGCCGATGCCGCGCTCGCGGGCGCCGCGAGCTCGCTCGAGCCGCTGGCGTGGCGCGCGCTCGCCGACGGCACGCACCTGGCGCGGCGCCGTGCCGCCGGCGAGGACCTCTTCGAGGCCTGGGTACCGGTCGCGAACGCCGCTGCCCTCTGGCACACGCTGCACGCAGCCGGCGCCACCGCGCTGGGTCGCGAGGCGTGGGATCTGGCGACGCTGGAAGCAGGAGAAGCGCGTTGGGGTGTCGACGTCGACGACACCCACCTGCCCCTCGAGGCGAATCTCGGGGACGCGATCAGTTACACGAAAGGCTGCTACGTGGGGCAGGAAGTGATCGCGAAGGCCACCCATCTGGGCCGCATCAGCAAGCGCTTGGTGGGAATCGTGCCGAGCGCGGCGAGCGTGCCGTTCGACGCCGGCGCCACCGTCGAGATCGCCGGCGAGACCGAACCGGTGGGACGGGTGACGCGCAGCGCGCTCTCGCCCACCCTCGCGCGACCGATCGCCCTCGCCTACCTCAAGTGGAAATACCTCGAGCCCGGCACCGAGGTGCTGGTTCGCGACGGCCGCGGCGAGGCGGTCGCCGCACGGGTGGTCAAGCTACCGTTCCTCGAGAGCTTGCGATGACCGCGCCGCGCGTGCTGGTGCCGCTCGCCGCGGGAGTCGAGGAGATCGAAGCGGTCACGATCATCGACGTGCTGCGGCGCGCGGGAGTCGAGGTGGTCGTGGCCGGCCTGGAAGCAGGTGTGATCACGGCGTCTCGTGGCGTGAAGCTGGTGGCGGACGTCGATGTCGCGGCGGTGAGCGACACGGCGTTCGACGCGGTGATCCTTCCCGGGGGGCTCGGCGGCACCCAGCGGCTTCGCGCCGATCCGCGCATCCGTTCGATCCTCGTGCGGGCTCGGCACGCCGGATCGCTGATCGCGGCGATCTGTGCCGCGCCCACGGTGCTCGCCGACGCCGGCCTGCTGGCGGGCAAGCGCGCCACCGCTCACCCCTCGGTGATCGACGTGCTGGCCGGAGCCAACACCAGCGACGAGCGCGTCGTCGTCGACGACGGCATCGTGACCAGCCGCGGCGCGGGAACCGCGATGGACTTCGCGCTGGCGCTGGTGCGGATGATGGTCGGCGAGGCGAAAGAGGCCGAGCTGCGCGCCGCGATGGTCGTGTGAGGAGCGCCCGACGGCGCGCGCGCCGGGGACGCACGGGCGCGCGTTCGCGTCGGCAGGAAGAGCTCAGCCGTACGCCCGAATGAACGGATTGAAGCGCTTCTCCTGGCCCACCGTCGTCGACGGCCCGTGGCCCGGGATCACCAGCGTGTCGTCGGGGAGCGTCATGAGCCGATCGCGGATCGACGTCATGATCGCCTCGAAATCCCCGCCCCAGAGATCGGTTCGGCCGATGCTGCCCTGAAAGAGCGTGTCGCCGGCGATCAGCGGGCCGCCGTTCACGAGGAAGCACAGGCTGCCGGGAGTGTGCCCCGGAGTGTGGATGACGCTGGCCGTGACGGCGCCGGCGGTGACCGTGTTCTCGTCGACGAGGAAGCGATCGACCTCGACCTCGCGCGGCTTCGGGAAATGGAACATCTGGGCCTGCATCGGCAGCGCCTGGAGCAGTCCGAGATCGCCCTCGTGCAGCGCCACCGGCGCGCCGGTGGCGAGCTGCAGATCGCCGGTGCCACCCACGTGATCCAGATGCGCGTGCGTGTGCACGATCGCCTTGCAGACGAGCCCGAGCTCGCTCAGTCGGAACTTGACGAGGTCGATGTCCCCACCCGGATCCACGACGATCGCGTCCTTGCTGACCGGATCGCCGAGAATCACGCAATTGCACTGGAGCGGTCCCACCGTGAGCCGTTCCTGGATGAGCGTCGTCATGCGTTCCACCCCCTCGGCGCGGAAGCTATCCGCGCGCTCGCGACGGGGTCAACGCGAACGGCCGGACACGCCCGCTCACCCACGACGCACGGATTCCTTGACACTCACGCGGCGCGGACGCTACTTGCAAGCGCGTTCGTCCCCTCGCGCACTTCGCAGGAACCCGCCATGCCCGAACCCTTACTCGTGAAATGCCGCAAGTGCGGGCTGGTCTTCGACAAGCACCTCAACCGGACCTGCCCCAAGTGCGAGCCACGAACGCGTCCCGGCGCGGCGCCGCCGCCCGAAGCCAAGACTCCTCTGGGCGCGGGCGCGGCGGGCGCCGCGACCGACGCCGCTGCCAGCGCGCGGCCCGCGCGGCAGCTTCCGATGCCCGAGCGGCGCGTGGTGGGCGCCCTCGTGCTGGGAGCGATTCTCGGCGCAGCCGGATCGCTCGTCGTGTGGAACCAACGCGCCCACACGGGTGCGCTCGTCGCCTTGCCGACTCCCTCGGTCACCGACGCGGGCGCGAGTGGCGGTGAACGCGCCGCCGCCGGGCCGCCTCCGCCACCGATCGCGTCCACGGTGATCGCCGCTCCGGGTGAGACCGCGCCGGCGCAGCCGATCGAGCTCGTGGACGCCCACGCGGGAGCGCCCCGCGAGGACGGGTCACGGGAATACACCGTCGTGCTCGCGAATCGAACCCCCAACACGGTGAAGGATCTCCACGTCCACGGCATCGGCGAGGACAAGAAGGGCCAACGCCTCGTGACCGACGACGTCGCCGTGAATCCGCCGCTGCTCGGGACCTCGCGCCAAGCGACCGCGACGATCGCCGTGAAGGCGGGAGGCGTGCTCCACGAGTTCGTGGTGTCGGGCTGGGTGCAGCACGGCGCGACGCTGAGGCTCGACGCACACGGCGACGAGCCGGTCGCCACCAGCGCCGAGTCGGCATCGCGGCCCGCTGGCGAGGAAGCCGCCCCCAAAGCGCAGGGATACGCACCGCGAGCGGTTGCGCCCCGCGACCCGCCGAGCGACGCAGCGAGCGATACGCCCAGCGCGGTGCCGAGCGAGGCGCCGAGCGAGGCGGCGAGAGCGGCGGGGGAAGCTGCCCAGCCTGGCGAAGCGACCGAGTAGCACGCGGCCGCGGCCGCACCGCCGGCCGCACCGCGCACGCGACGAGCGCACCGAGCCCCACCCCCATGACCAATACCGGCGCGTTCGTGGTGACGAGCTTGGTGGCGGCAGTCGTGATCGCCACCGCCGTAGTCCAGGCGCGCAGCGAGATCGAGCGGCTGCGTCTCGGCGGCCGCGATCCGTTCGTCTCACGCCGCCGCACGGTGCGACGGGTCGCCGCCGCCGCCGTGCTCGTGGTGCTGATGGTGATGCTCTTCTACGGCATCAACTACGGCGAGAGCCTCGTTCCGCGGCAGCGCTTCCTGCGCTTCTGGAACACCTGCTTCGCGCTGGTGCCGGCGCTGGTGGTGCTGGCGCTGCTCGACGCCTGGGAAACCCACCAGGTCGTGAAGCGCCAGATGCGCGCGGAGCTCTCGCACGCGTTGCGAAAGCTCGAAGAAGAGCTGAGCGCGGCCGAACGCAAGCTCGCCGGACGCGCGGCACCGTCAGCGGAAGGCGATGGCGCAGCGCTCGGCTCGCCCACCTCGGACGACTCGGATCGTTGATGCGCGCGCGAGCGGCCCGAGGCCCGAAGCGCGCCGCCGCCGCGGGACCACGTCAATTGATCGCGTCGGGAATCACCACGAAGCTCAGATACGCGGCGCCCGCGGCGAGCGCGAGCAACAACACGACCAGCAGCGTGGTCCCCAGCTGCTCCTCGCCCGGAAGGCTCGACTTCTTCCGCGGCAGATCCGGGTCGTTCTGAGGCGACGGCGGCAAGCTCTCCTCGGCGTTCGGACGAGGCGCCCGATGCTGCGAGCAACCCGGCACCACCGCCACCGTCCCGAGGACGAGCAACGCGCCGAACATCAACGCGCGCGCCGTGGGCCTGCGCGATCGCGACAGCTGGGCGCGAAACGAGCACGCCGTCACGTCGAGCCGAGAGTCGAACCGCTGCATCTGCACGGCGACCCGTTTACCACCCGCGGCGGCCGCTGCCCAGCTCGAGCGCGAGCGCGGGCGCACGATCGCGGGCCGCAAGTCTCCGTCGTCGAGGTCGTCGAGTGCAGGTCGTCGAGTGCCACACACCTGCCGGCCGACCCCAGCGCCGCCAGCGCGCGCCCGTCGAAGCACGCGGAAAATCACGGCGCTGCGCGCAACCCGCCCACGAGCCGCGCACGTGCCGATTGACGCCTCGAAAAACGGTCACATACACTCGCCCGCTTCGAAGCGACCGCCGCCCTCGTTCGACGCCACCGTGCGCCGAATCTCGGCAGTCGCATCGGTGCACGAACGCGAGGATGGTGGAATTGGTAGACACGCCAGCTTGAGGGGCTGGTGGCCGCAAGGCTGTGGGGGTTCGAGTC
>JAXLQJ010000087.1:0-22424 GCA_046331705.1 bacterium
CCACGCTTCACACCGGCGAGCGCGTCGTCATCAAGGTGCAGCGCCCTGGCCTGCAGCGGATCATCGGCAACGACCTCGACATCCTGACGTTCCTGGCGGATCTGGTGCACGACAACGTGCCCGAGGCCCGTCAGTTCGATCCCAAGGGGTTGGTCGCGAACTTCGCCCAGTCGATCGTGAAGGAGATCGACTTCACGCGCGAGGCGTTCAACATCCTCAAGTTCCAGGACAACTTCCGCGACGTTCCGTGGATGAAGGCGCCGACGGTCTACACCGCGCTCTCCACGTCGAAGATCCTCACCATGGAGTTCATCGACGGCATCAAGGCGTCGAACCTCAAGGCCATCGACGAGGCCGGCCTCGACCGCAAGCTCTTGGCCACGCGCGGCACCGAAGGCGTGCTCAAGATGATCTTCGTGGACGGCTTCTTCCACGCCGATCCGCACCCCGGAAACATCTTCGTCCTGCCGGGGAACGTCTTCTGCCTGATCGATTACGGCATGATGGGCACGGTCGACGACGAGCGCGTCGACGAGCTGCTGGTGTTCTTGGTGGGGCTGCTCACCGGCGACATGGACCGCGTGGTGCAACTCTTCTATCGCCTGGAGCTGATCGACGACCGCGTCAACGTCCGCGCGCTCAAGGCCGAGGGCAAGGCGCTCCTCGACCGCTACGGGAACCAATCGCTCAAGGACATCGACATCGCGGTCTTCATCACCGAGGTGTTCGAGACCATCCAGCGCCACCACGTGGCGTTGCCGGCGGACCTGTTGCTGATGGCGAAGGCCGTCGCCACCATCGAGGGCATCGCGCAGGAGCTCTATCCCGAGTACGACCCGCTCACCGAGATGCGGACGTACCTGCTCAAGATCTACACCAAGCGTCTCACCGATCCCGCGTACCTCTTCAAGGGCGTCTATCACGCGGTCGATTCGTACGTTTACTTGCTCCGGAAGCTGCCGCGCGAGCTGGAATCGATCGTCTCCAAGCTGCGCAAGGGTGAGCTCAGCGTGCGCGTCGAGGACGTCGACGCGCGGCGCGCGGCCCGCGCCCACGAGCGCGCGCTCAACCGACTCACGCTCGCGATCTTCTATCTCGCCACCGGCATCGGCTCGACCATCCTGCTCATCGAGCCCCGTGGACCCCACGTCCTGGGGATGCCGGCCACCACCCTCGTGGGCGTGCTCGGCCTGCTTCTCGCGCTCACCGTCGCAGCGATTCTGGGGCTCAGCTTCCTGCGCTCCGACTGACCGCGAGTCTCGCTGCCCGCGTGTGGGTGAGCGTTCCGGGGGTCGCGGTCACGCACGCCCGTTCCGTGCACGTCGGGAACGTCGCGCTGGTACGAGACGCGTGGGGTTCCTTCGCGGCGGGGCGCACGGATCGTCTGCCGCGAGCTGCGGGCGCTGCGTGGAGGTGGCGATGAAGACGAAGTCGCACGACCGCTGCGGGGTCAGGTCGTGCGCACGACGGTGTCGAGCGCCTGTCGCACCGAGAGCGCCAGGTCCGCGATGACGAATGGCTTCTGCAGGAACGCGCGCACGCCGGCGGTGGCCACCACGTCGGCCGACATCATCTCGCCGAGACCCGAGGTGAGGATCACCGGCTGTGAGAGATGCCCGCGACGCATCGCCTCCGCGAGCTCGAGCCCCGTCATCTCCGGCATGGTCTGATCCGTCACCACCAGCTCGATCGGTGCACCGCCGTCGGAGAGCCGCTCGAGCGCTTTCCGTCCGTTGGCCGCCGACTCGACGTGGTAGCCGAGCTTGGTGAGGATGCGCTCGCCGAAGAGCCGGATGCTGGGCTCGTCGTCCACGAACAGGATGCGCTCGCCTCGACCGCGCGGTGCAGCCGGGCCCGTTTCCGCGGCGTGCTCCGCCTGGGTGCTCACTCGCGGCAGGTAGACGCGGAACGTGGTGCCCTTGCTCGGCTCGCTGTAGACGGTGACGTCGCCGCCGCACCCGGTGACGATGCCGAGCACCGTCGGCAGCCCCAGGCCAGTGCCGCGGCCGCGCTCCTTGGTGGTGAAGAACGGATCGAAGATCCGCTCCAAGGTCGCGCGATCCATGCCGCACCCGGTGTCGGCCACCGTCAGCCTCACGTACTCGGTGCCGGGCATGAGCCGGGTACCTTCGTGGGCGCCGTCAACGTCGGTCTTCACGCGATCGAGGCTCACCGAGAGCGTTCCGCCCTGGCCATCCATGGCGTGGAACGCGTTGGTGCAGAGGTTCATCACCACTTGGTGGAGCTGGGTGGGATCGGCCACCACCCTCCCCACGTCGCGATCGAAGGTGCGGGCGATCTCGATCGTGGACGGCAGCGACGCGCGCAGCAGGTTGAGCGCCTCGTTCACCACCGGCCGGATCTCGATCGGTCGCCGGACGTCCTCCACCTGGCGACTGAAGGTGAGGATCTGGCGCACCAGATCGCGAGCGCGTTGCGCGGCCTGCAGCACCGAGGTGAGGTCCGCACGGATCGGGCTCTCACTCGGCAGCGAATCGAGGGAGATCTCGGTGAAGCCCAGGATCGCCACCAGGATGTTGTTGAAGTCGTGGGCGATCCCGCCGGCGAGGGTGCCGATCGCTTCCAGCTTCTGCGAGCGCCGCAGGCGCAGCTCGACCTCGCGCTCGTGCGACACGTCGCTGAGCACGACGATGCTCCCGACCGCGGCGTCATCGGGGGCGCGGATCGGGGAGATCTTCACGTCGAGCTCGAGCGCGCCCACGGTGTCTTGGCCGTGCTGCCCGACGATCGTTCCGGTGCGGATCTCGCCGCTCGCCGCCGGCCCCGGATCCGCGGTCGAGGCCGAGCCCGTGTCCAGCGCAGCCACCAGCGCGCCGAGATTCGCGCCCAGCGTACGGCCGCTCTTCTCGGCGAGCTGCACGAACGCCGGATTTCGATACAGGAACTCGCCATCCGAGTCGGCGATCGCGACGCCGTCGGCGAGCTGTTCGATCGCCGTGACCAGCCGGGCGACGCTCTCCTGCGCGCGGCGCCGGCCTTCGATCTCCTCCCGCAGCCGCGCGTGGCTGGCGCGCAGCTCCTCCTGTTCGCGGGCGAGCGAGGCGTGTGCCTCGCGCTCGTTCTCGATCGTGCCCGCCAGGCCTTCGAGCAGCGTCGCGAGCGCCATCGCCACCACGCCGCTCACGAACAGGAAGTTGAGGCTCACGATCGTCCACTGGTGAAGCGCGGTGCCGGTGATGCGCAGCGCGAAGCTCACGTTCGCGAGGCCGAGCGCGCCGAACCCCATGAGCGTGACGGCGCTCACCGCGATGGTGGCGAGCGCGGTGCGCCAGCCAAGCAGCACCGCGGCGAAGAGCGACACCGAGAAGAGATAGATCTCGCTCACCGGACCCACCTCGACGAGCAAGACGACCGAGAGCAGGTACGCGAGACCGACGAGCTGCAGCGAGCGCGAGCGATAGGACATGCGCCGCGATCGCGCCAGCACGGTGACCCACACGAGACCGATCGTGTCGCCGACGATCACCGCTGGCAGGTCGTCGCGCAGCGCCGCAAACACGCTCGGCACGTACACCAGGGTGCCGAGCCACACGGTTGCGCGCAGCACCGTCGAGAGGATGCGCTCGCGCCACCGCTCGAGCGACTCTCCCGGCTGAGGCCGCGGCAGCGTCCCCACGCGCCGCCAGACGGCTCCCACCAGCGACGCGAGACGGCTCCGCAGCGGCGAGTCCGGGGGCCGGGGGCGAAGGGGGGCGTTCATCGTGACGGACTCGTCCTCGACGCGTGGTGCAGTCCGGCCCGGTGTCAGGCCCCGACGGGCGCTTCGCCTCACGGTAGGCCAGCGGCCTATCGTAAGAAGCCGAGTTGTATCCGGGGTTTCAGGCTTCGGGCGAGTCTCCTCGCGCACTCGGTGTGCAAGAACGCCGCCGCGCGACGGTCCTGGGCCGCCCCAGGGGCGATCGTGCCCTGGCGCCCTAGGTGGAAGTATCCACGCATGTGAGCCCGCTCACGTACGAGCAGCGCGTCGAGCTCGCGATCGAGGGCTCGCTCGTGCGGGGATCGCGCGCGAACCGGGACGTGTCGTCGTGAAGCTTCCACCGCTCGCGTTGTGGTGCCGCACGCGCTACGCGTATCGTCGAGTGGCATGAATCCGTCGCTCGCCCCGCAGTTGGATGGCGAGGCTTCGCTCGCGCGCGGCAATGCTCGCGCGAACAAGCCTGCCAGGTCGACTCGCGCCGCGCCGCGGCAGCGTGCAGGGTGGAACGCCCTTCGGCTCGTCGTGGCGCTCTCGTGCGTGACGACCGCTGCTTGCACGCCGGAGCGATTCCAGCGATTGCTCACCGACACACATGCCGCCATTGGCTACGCGGTGCGGCCGACTCCGGCGGGTGGCTACGTCGTCGCCGGTTCCGCGGCGTTCCCCGGCCAGGTGAGCCCGATGACTCTGGTCGACACCGGGGCGGATGGCGAGCCGATCTGGGCTGCCCCGATCGGCTCGAGCGTCATGGGTTGGGCCACGCACGTGGTTCCGGTGGTTGGCGGCGAGCTCGTCGCTTGCGGTACCGAGCTGCCCAATCCGCCGGGACCGCCGCAGCTTCTAGCGCTCAGCCAGGTGGACGCCGCCGGTGCCGTCGAGTGGCATCGGGTGCTCGCGGCCCTGCCGCCGGGCAGCAACGAGAGCGCCGAGTGTCAAGGGCTCGAGCCGGCGCTCGATGGCGGGTATCGGCTGATCTGGAAGCTCAATCAGGCACCTCCCGGGCAGACCGCGCGCGTGTGGGTGCTGGCCACCGACGCCGCTGGAGCCGAGATCTGGCGTCACCCCATCGAGGGCGGCGTGTCGGGCCCAGCGGCGCTCACCGTCACACCCGATGGGCACACGATCGTCGCGGCGACGACCAGCTTGCTCGAGGTGCGTCTTCTCGATCTCGACGCGACTGGAAACGAGCAGTGGACGCGCACCTATGCCAGCAGCGTCTTCCGCGGCGCGGTCATCACCAGCATCGACGGGACGCAGGACGGTGCGTTCTTCCTCGTCGGGTCGATCGTGTCGCCCTTGACGCACGTGACAGCCGCCGCGCTCATCAAGATCGACCGCGCCGGGTCGATCGTCTGGACCCGTTATCCGTCCGACTTCGACGGAGACACGGTGATCAGCGACGGAGTGCATGGTCTCTACGGCGGCTACGCGGCGGTCGGCTGGCAGCTAGCCCCCGAGTCGGGCTGCCTGCTCGTGAAGACCAGCGACGCCGGCGAAGTGGAGTGGAGCCGCCTCTTCGGACCGCCGGGCGTTGCGCGCGGCTGCACGAGCGTGCGCTCGACCCGAGATGGCGGCTTCGTGTTCACGGGGCTCTACTCGCCAGGAGACATGTACCTCGTCAAGACGGATTCGACAGGCGACGCAGGTCCACCCCCCGCGTAGCCAACGCAATCCTTCGTCGCGCTCGGCGCGCTGGAGCGCGGCGCGTCCGATCCGGCCCTGACGTGCCAGCGCATGGGCCAGCCGCTTCAGCGTCGAGCTCGCACCGAACCGGATTCGAGCCTGACTCGCGGGAGCGCGGTGGACGAGGCCGCGAATCCGTTGGTGAGCAATCTGCGGCCGGAGAGCCGCTGGGACTTGGTGGAGTGTGCTGCGGTGACGTCGACGACCGGGCAGTGGTAGAAGCGCTCAGCGCGACGAGCCAGTCGCGCGAGATCCTGAAGCGGGGCAGTCCCGATCGATTCGAGCAGATTCCAACCTGAAGGAGGGTTCGGATGCGCGCCACACGAACTCGGATGTTGCTGGTCATCGTCGGCCTCGCGGGCCTCGTCTGCTCCGTTTATGGGGCGTCTGCCGCCACGGCGAGATCGTCACGCAACTCCCGCGAGTACTGCCAGGAGCTGGCCAGCGATTGCGAGCGCAACTGTGAGTCCGGTGACGCCGCGAAGGAAGCAGCCTGCCAGCGCGATTGCGCGCGGCGGTACCAGGAGTGCCTGAACGGATAGGCGCTCTGACTGCCCACGGCGGTCGAGAAGGTCTTCGAGCTGCCCGCCGAAGCCGTCGTGGCGGCGTCGGCGAGCAACTTCCGGCACGAGTCGTTGCCCTGCTGCGGCCCAGCGCTCGGTGTGGCGAGGCAATGCAGCGAGGCGACGGTCATCAGTCGTGATCGGCAGCGAGCTTTTCCGGGCTACGAGCACTGACGAGCTCATGCGGAAGCGAGAGCCAGTTGAGCTTCCCTTCTCGATAGCCCACGAGCTGTCTTTGCGACCAATCACACGCGATCACCTGCTCGACCGGAAGGGTGATGGCTGGCCGGTTGCTGGGCTCCACTCGAGTCCACCCGCCTTGGGATAGAAACGCGGCACCATCACAGCCGAAGGGGGCGCGTTCCAGGTCGGGAGCGTGAGTCGGCGACTCTCCGAACAATGCCAGTGGCGGCGGCGAAGGAGGCTCGAAGGTGTGTGTCGAGCACCTGCCGAGGTCGAGGTCCAGGCCCGACTCGAGGAGACCGGCGCTCGGGCAATCGATCACCTCGTCGACAGTCCCATCGAGGTGATCGCACGACGTCAGGATGCGCAAGCGATCGCGATCGAAACCGAGGCTCCGGATGGTACACGACGAGTCCAGCGGCAACATCTTGAATGTTTGCCGTTCCGGTGTCGTGATCTCGAGGACGAACAGTCCTTTGTCGACGAATTGGCTCGACACGGCGAGGCGCCGATCTCGGATCGCCGCCACGTGAACCTCGGAGGTCGAGAAAGCGGGTTGGTGAACGACCGCGGGACGGCTGTCGGCTGCGCTGGCGAAGATCTGGAGGCGATCGGGATCGGCGATCAACACCGAGCCGTCGATCCCGTACTGGACGACTGCCCCCTCGGTCGTCTTGGCCCCTCGCTCAGGACGCGACACCCAGCAGGCCTCCAGGCCTCGGTCTTCCGGGCACGACAGATAGGACCGGGACAATTGCGAGGGAAGGTGTCCGGCTTCATCCACCGTCTGGCGGAACACGAGCTCCCATCGGTTGGGTTCGACGCGACGGGCCGCTCGAACTCGCCCGGGGAACGCGCCCTTGACCAGGAACGACTGGATATCGTTGCCTGCCCTGCGGATCAGCTTCAGGCGGCCCTTGTGCTCGATCCAGCCGGACAGCACGAATGTGTCCGGACCGACACCCGTGACGCTGGGCGCTTCCTCGAACTGTCCTTCCGGATCAGCCCAAACGGCGAAGGTCTGACGCTCGCGGAGCGCTTCCTCGGTTCGCTGAAAGTCGTGGATCTCCGCATCGAGCGAGTCTGCAAACGGGTTCGTCGCGCGGTTCATCAGACAGTCCAGGAGATTGACGCTCAGCTTGCGACGGCGGAGGGAAAACGACTCGTATCCCTCACGCCCGGTGCACGCATCGTCCGCCGGCTCGAAGTCGCGGATCTCGCCCCGCACTCGACCGATCAGGCTGTAGGCGTAATCCCAGCTCAGGCCGCCCTCGTGGGCGTCGACGATCAGCCTCCACGTCTCGCTTCCCTTTGCCGCGTGGCAGGCGAGAGCCGCGCCTCGCTCGTCGCACGCCATCTCCTCGGAGCCGCCGAGTACCGGTAGCGGGGCACAGCGGAGCGCATCGGCGTCCTTGGCCATGTGCCGTCTTCCCCCCTCCCCGCCTCGCTCCAAATGCCCGATCTCGTGGCCGAGAATGCTCTGCACCAAGAATCGGCCCGCCAGCGCAACCTCCACGCGGATCGGTGGCCCGAAGTAGTTTGCCCGCGCCAACCACTCCGCGAAGCCGGGGTTACAGACGATCGTATTGCTTCTGGGAATCGACCAGCACCGTGGCAGGGACGCGCTCCCGTCACAGGCATCGGCATCCCAGCTCGCTTTGGCCGCGCGGTCCGGAAAGATGAGATTGACGGCGGAAGCGTCGTGCGCGCCGTTGAAGTTCCACTCGCGAGCATCGAGCTTCGCCGCCGGCAACAGGTCGCGGGTCAGGCTCTCGAGCAGTCCCTTGTCGAGAGCGCGCGAGCCGACGCTCGCGCGGCAGGCGTCGTAATCGAAAGCGGTCGCTACCTCGGCGACGTCGAGAACGACCCACGCGACCATCGCCACGACCGCGACGGCCGACCAGCGTCGGCTCTCGTCGACGAGCCGCGCGCACATCACGGACTGGCGCGCACGTCGGACACGAGGACCAGGGCGCCGAAGCCGCCCTTGCAGGATGCCATCAGCTCGGGCGGCACGACATCTTGGATGAACGCGCCCGTTGCGCGCTGGGCCAGGTAGAACGATGCCTGGAACCCGGTCTTGAGGCCCCATACAGCGGAGTGAGCCAACGGGTGTTCCCCTGCCTTCGTCGTCAGATCGTCCTTCGCCAAGGCTGTGTGGGTGGGAGCTCCCGACGGACACCGCTTCGGCAGTCCGATGGGCCACGTGCCCGACACGAGCCCTCGGCTTTGCAGCTCGTGAAGGCGGGTCTTGCCAGCAGTCGTCCACAACGGAACGATCGGCAATGCGGACTCGAGAGGATCCCCGGGCGGCGCGCTGCCGTCCATGAGCTCCACGTAGTTCGAGTGGGCGTAGAAGTCTTGGAGTGTGTGGAGCGCGCGTCCGAGCGCGAGCAGAGCCTGACGACGGGCACCTGAGTCTTTCAACGCCATCTGCCCTTGCTCGCGCACGACCGTGACCATCTCGTCGACGAACTCGGCGCCGTCGTCGAAAGCGCAGTTGTCGAAGTGCACCCGGGACTCGGGCTGGAGGAAGATGTCCTGCAGCCAGTGCCCGCGGTCGATCAGCCCCGTGCACTCGGCATCCGCAACCTTGGAGAGCTTTTCATGGTAGGTGAGCACGAAGCGCTTCGTCTCGTCCGCAGGCCCTACCAGCAGGATGCGATCGCCTACGCCCTGCGAAACGCGCCGTTCGATGCCGGTGTACTCGAGATCGGCCTGCGCGGAGCCGCTTCCGGGGCCAGCAGCGTGCGCTGTGACGGATGCGACGCAAACGCACAAGCAAGCCGCGTGCAATGGACGCAACCGGTTTGACACGAAGACCTCCTTGAACGTGCGGCTCCCGCACCAGAGTCGGTCCGCCCCGGCAGTTCTACTGATCTCGAAGGCAGGGCGCAATCGCGCGTGCGCCGCGAGTGCCGAATTCGGGTTGACTGCGATCCCGGCGCCGCCTGCGGCGCGAAGGCGCGGTGATGGAGGCTGGATCTCGCCGGCGTCAGCCGCCGATCCAGCCGGTCCGGAAGCAGATCACGAGACCGACGACCCAGACGGCGAGATAGCTCAGCGGGCCGAGGATCCATGCGACGGGCTTTCGGCGACGCACGAGGTCGCGACTCACCACGCCGAGCGTCGCCAGCGCCGACGGCGACAGCAGCAAGAAGGGAGTCACGAGGGCCCGCACCTCGCGCGGGACCACGAAGGCGAGGCCGAGGAATACGACGCCGAGGAGCGCGAGCCCGACTCCCCAATATCTCCACTGCTCGCGCGGACGCGGACGCATCCCGAGGAACGTGAACACGATGGGTGCCACGCCCATGAAGACGATCTTGACGACGAGCTCGCCCACGACTCCGGTTCCTCGGGTCCCCGCGCGGTGGAGGCCCATTCATCCCACACTTCGGCACGGAAGGCGATCGTCGCCCCGTATGCCCCGCAACGGAGGCCGCGGCGGCTAGCGATGGCTCGCTGCGCCGAAGGACTGTCGCCGCTCGAATCGCGCTTTGGTCGCGAGACGGGTGGCGACGGCGGCTGTTACGTTGCCGTTCTCGCTCGCGTGAGGGGTGCGATGCAGCCGGTCAAGATCTACACGTCGGATTGGTGCGGTTTCTGTACCGCCGCCAAGCAGCTTCTGAAGACGCGCGGCATCGCGTTCGAGGAGATCGACACCTCGGGCAACGACGAGCTGCGGGCATGGTTGCGACAGACCACCGGTCGTCGCACGGTGCCGCAGATCTTCATCGGCGAGCGCGCCGTCGGCGGCTACGAGGAGCTGCGAATGCTGGACATCGAGGGCAAGCTCGGGAAGCTCGTCGCCGGCGAGGACGCGTGATGCGGGTGCTGGTCACGGGCGGCGCGGGTTTCATCGGCTCCCATCTGGTCGAGCGGCTGCTCGCCGACGGCCATTTCGTGCGGGTGCTCGACGACTTCTCGACGGGCAAGCGCGGCAACCTGGAGCTCGTGAGCGCCGGCGCGCCCGCGGGTTGCTTCGAGCTGATCGAGGGCTCGCTGGTCGATCTCGACACCTGTCGGCGCGCGGTCGAGGGAGTCGACGGCGTGCTGCACCAGGCGGCGCTGCCGAGCGTGCCGCGCTCGGTGCGCGATCCCCTCGGATCCAACGCCGCCAACGTCGACGGCACGCTCAACCTGTTGGTGGCGGCGCGCGACGCCAAGGTGCGGCGCATGGTGCAGGCCTCGTCGTCGTCGGTCTACGGCAACTCACCGACGCTGCCGAAGCACGAGGGCATGCCCACGAATCCGCGTTCGCCGTACGCGCTCACCAAGCTCGCGGGCGAGGTCTACGCGCGGCTCTTCTTCGAGCTCTACGGGCTCGAAACGGTGTGTCTGCGCTACTTCAACGTGTTCGGTCCGCGCCAGGATCCGTCGTCGCAGTACGCGGCGGTGATCCCGAAGTTCGTGTTCGCGCTGCTCGACGGCAACCCGCCCGAGATCCACGGCGACGGCGGGCAGACCCGCGACTTCACGTACATCGCCAACGTGGTGGACGCGAACCTGCGCGCGCTCGAGGCGCCCAAGGCCGCTGGCGAAGCGATGAACGTCGCGGCGGGCACGCGCACCAGCCTGCTCGAGATGCTGGCGCACATCCAGCAGATCCTCGGCACCAGCATCGCGCCCAAGCACGTGGAGTCGCGCGCAGGCGACGTGCGGGACTCCCTCGCGGACCTCACCAAGGTGAGCCAGCTCACGGGATACGCGCCCAAGATCGGCTTGCGCGAGGGGCTCGAGCGGTACGTGGCGTGGGCGCGCTCCGTGCGCGACGCGTGACGGCGCGCGCCGAGCGCGGGGAGCGCGTCGGACAGGTGTGACGCTCGCCCCGTGAGGCCGGCGCGGGTGGTGCCGCTGGGGCACCGGCGCGCGCGGCTACGCCGTTCGCGGCGCGTCGAGAATCGCGCGGACCAGCGACAGCATCTCGTGCGGTCGGCTCGGCTTCTGGAGGTAGTGATAGCCGCTCTCGTCGCCGAGCTTGCGGCTCGCCAGCGCGGGGCTGTATCCGCTCGTCAGGATCACCTCGAGACCGGGTGCCCGCGACCGCAACGCGGCGGCGAGCTCGAGGCCTGACATGTCCTCCGGCATCACCATGTCGGTGATCAACAGGTCGATCTTGCCCGCGTGCTCGTCCCAGACACGAAGAGCGGCGGGACCGGAGGCGGCCTCGATCACCCGGTAGCCGTGTTGCACCAGCAGCCGCGCCAGGATGCGGCGCATGTCGCGCTCGTCCTCGACGATCAGCACCGTCTCCTGGCCGCACAGCTTCGCGGTGGACGGGATCGGCGTGTCCCCCGCCGAGACGACGGCATCGAAGCGCGGCAGCAGGACGTCGAAGGTCGTTCCGTGCCCCACCTCGCTCTTCACGCGCACGGTGCCGCGGTGCTGGTGGACGATCCCGGACACGGTCGCCAGCCCGAGGCCGGTTCCCTTGCCGAGCTCCTTGGTGGTGAAGAACGGCTCGAAGATGTGCGCTAGGTCCCCGGGCGCGATCCCGCAGCCGGTGTCGGTCACGCGGATGCGCGCGTACTCGCCGGGGGAACCGTCGGCGAGGGCGCGCGCGGCCGCGTCGTCCACCATCTCGGTGGCGGTCTCGACCAGCAAGCGCCCGCCGCTGGGCATCGCATCGCGCGCGTTGATGGCCAGGTTCATGAGCACCTGCTCGATCATGCCCGCGTCCCCGTTCACCACCAGCGCGCCCGGGTGCAGGCACAGCTCGAGCCCGATGTCCTCGCCGAGGAGGCGCGACAGCATCTTCGCCAGGTCGCCGACCACCACGTTCACGTCGATGGGCTTGATCTGCATGACCTGCCGACGGCTGAACGCGAGCAGCTGGCGGGTGAGGTCGGCGGCGCGCTCGAGCGCGCGGGTCATGTCGTCGGTTCGCTCGCGGACCTCGCCGGATGCGGTGGGATGGCTCGACACCTCCTCGGTGAGCATCATCAGCGCGCCCAGGATGTTGTTGAAGTCGTGCGCGACGCCGCCCGCCAAGCGGCCGATGGCTTCGAGCTTCTGCGCCTGGATGAACTGCTCTTCGGCGCGGCGTCGATCGGTGACGTCGGCCGCCACGCCGACGCGCCGCTCGACCCGTCCGGACGCGTCGCGCACCTCCGTGCCGCGGTCTTCGATCCAGCGGATCGAGCCGTCCTTGCCCACGATCCGGTACTCCGCCTCGAAGGAACCGCTCGCCCACATCGATTCGAGGGCACGCCGCAGGCGCTCCTGGTCCTCGTGATGGACCGCGTCCATCCAGCTCGCAGGGTCGGCGTAGAGGCTCTCGCAGGAGTGCCCCCAGATTCGTTCGTAGCTGGGGCTGACGTAGAGCACCGCGGTATGGCTCGCATCGGTCATCCAGAAGACCTCCTGGATGTTCTCGACCACCTGCCGGAATCGCGCCTCGCTCTCGCGCAGCGCGCGCTCGGCGAGGTGGCGCTCCGTCACGTCCTGGTTCGCGCCGTAGGTGCGGACCACGCGTCCGGCGGCGTCGCGCTCGACGCGGATCTCGACGTGCATGACGCCGCTCGAGCCGTCGGCGCGGCGAATCGCATGCTCGAGACAATGGCGATAGTTCCCGTTCCGCGCCGCGCGCGCGGCCTCGATCTCGCTTCTCACCAGCTGAGCGGAATCCGGGGGGAGGAAGCGTCGCGCGTACTCGTCGGGCGACATCGTGCCGCCGCCCTCGCGCTCCGCGGAGGTCCCGAAGATCCGGAAGAAGTCGTCGTCGAAGGCGAAGCGGTCGGTCGCGACGTCGTATTCCCAGTAGCCGAGCTTGGCGATGTCCATCGCGAGCGTGAGCTTGGAGTTGGTGTTGCGTAGCTCGTGCTCCGCGCGGAGTCGCTCGGTGATGTCCTGGACCTGAGAAAAGAACTGCAAGGGCCGGCGGTTCGCGTCGCGCACGAGCGAGACGTGAAGCTCCGCCAAGCGGATGGTGCCGTCCGGTCGCAGATAGCGCTTCACGAGCTCGTACGAGTCGGCCTCGCCGGCGAGCAGGCGCTTCACCTGCGCGAGGTCGGGAGCGAGGTCGTCGGGATGCGTGAGCGACTGGAAATCTCGGGCGAGGAGCGCCTCGCGCGAGTAGCCGAGCATCTCGCACAACGCGGGATTGACGCTCAGGAAACGCCCGTCGGTGGCGACGATCGCCATCCCGATGGGAGAGCTCTCCATCGCTGCGCGAAAACGCGCCTCGCTCGCGGCCAGCGCTTGCTCGAGCTGGCCCGCGTTGCGCAGCGCCTCGTCGAGCGAGGTGCCGAATGACGAGTGGCGATCCGCGAAATCCTGCATGGGTATGGCCTACTCGTGGAGCGCGACCATCCACTCGATCGGCCGTGACCGATCGTCGACGTCATCCGATCGACGTCGATAAAATGCCGTCGATCCTCCGGGAAAACAACTCGAATCGTCCGAGCGGCCATGGTCACCGCGCGGGGTGGTCCGTGGGCGCCACTCTCGTCCGGATACCGCGCGACTGCGGGAGCGCGGTCCGCGACGCTCAGAGCACGCCGCGGGTGGTCCAGGAGGCGAGGGCGGCTTCCGAGCGCTCGACCTCGGTGGCGGTGCGTGCGGCGTTCCAGCCCAGCTCGTTCGCGAGGATCGGCGCCACCTTCGCGACGAGCGCGCCGGCGAGCGCGGGCTGCCACATGCCCACGCGCGCCCGCCTGAGCAGCAGGTCGTCGAGCCGCACCACGCCGCCGAAGCGGACGTGCGCGCGCACCTCGGCGGCGCTCAAGTCGGACTCGGGCAACAGCGGATCGAGCTCGGCGCGGTGGGCGCCGGCGCACGCGATCCAGGCGCGGGCGCCGAGTCGGCGCGCCATCGCGCCGCCGATCGTGGCGCTCAAACCATGTGCCGCGATCAGCGCACCGTCGAGGTCGCGGGGCGCCAGGCCCACGAGTGGCGTTCCGTCGGTGCGGCACGGGCCGGCCATGCGGGCGCGTTCGTCCGGCAGGAGGTCGAGGGCGGCATCCACCGCTTCGGCGGCGGTGGTGCGCCAGGTCGTGAGCTTGCCGCCCGCCACCGAGAGCAGGCGCCGCTCTTCCCAGATCGCTTCCTCACGGGTTGCTTCGGAAGGATTGTCCGCGTGCGTGTCGAGGATCGGCCGGAGGCCCGAGTACGTCGCGATCACGTCGGCGGCGCTCAGGTTGCGATCCGGAAACTGCGCTTGCACCGCGCGCAGGATGTAATCGGCCTCGTCGCGGCTGGGCCGCGGATCGTCGAGATCGCCGTCGTGGTAGAGATCGGTGGTGCCGGCGAGGACGCCCTCGGGATGCGGCACCACGAAGAGCGGACGGCCGTCGTCGGGAGAGATGAAGCCGACCGCGGAGCGGACCGGCAATCGGTCGTGGTCGAAGATCAGGTGCGAGCCTCGCGAGGGTCGCACGCGCCGCCCTTCGAGGCCGAAGCGTTCGCGCAGCCGATCGGTCCAATGGCCCGTGGCGTTCACGACCACGTGGGCGCGCGCCTCGTGCTCGGCGCCAGTCTCCAGGTCGCGCAGCCGCACTCCCGCGACGCGGCCCTCGGCGTCGTCGATCCCGGCGATCACCTCCGCGCGGGTGAGCGCCAAGCCGCCGAACGCGAGACCGGTGGCGGCAACGGCGAGCGTCAGGCGCGCGTCGTCGGTGCGCGCGTCGGCGTAGGCGAGGGTGCGATCGAGGCCCTTGAGGTCGATTCCGGGCGCTTGCGCCGCCAGCTCGTCCGCGTCGAGCCGCGTGTGCTTCTCGGGGCGGCTGGTGAGGCGGTCGTACATCCACAACCCGAGGTCGACGGTCCACCCCGGCATCTTGTCGCCGCGCCGCGCGGGGTAGAGGAAGCGGATCGGATCCACGAGGTGGGGGTTCAGGTCCACCATCCGGTCGCGTTCCGCGCACGAGAGTCGAGTCACCCGGAACTGCATCTGCTTCAGGTAGCGCAGCCCGCCGTGGACGAGCTTCGACGAGCGCGACGAGGTGCCGGACGCGATGTCGTTCGACTCGACGAGGAGCACGCGCAGCCCTCGTTGCGCGGCGTCGAGCAAGATGCCCGAGCCCGTGATGCCGCCGCCGACGACGATCAGATCGAAAGGGCCCGCCGCGAGCGCCGCGAGCGCTCGCTCACGCCAACCGGGATGGAACATCGACGCCTCCGGATTTGCTCGCCTCGCGGGGATCCCCGCGGTGAACCGTGAGTTGCGGAAAAGGAATCACCCAGCCGTTCTCGTTGGCAGCCTCGACGCAGAGCCGCTGGAGCAACCGCCCCAGGCTCGAGTAGTCGGCGGCGGCGTCGCCGGCGAAATCCGCCTGCACGAGGAGATCGAGCGAGGAAGCGGCGGCCTGCTGGATCTCGACCACGAGCTTCTTGAGCCGGGTGCCGAAGCCGGCCTCCTCGAGCCCGGCGCGGACGTGGCCCTCGAGCAGAGCGGGAATCGCCCCGATCGCCTGGGCTTGATGGCGGTAGTCGACGCCAAACACCGTGCCGAGGCGAAAGCCGCGCGAGAGCACCGTGGGCATCGTGCCCATGAACGCCGCCGCCGGGATCGGGCGCTCGGCGCCTCCCAGGAACTTGAGCACCACCACTTCGGGGGTCTGCTGGATCACCTGGGCGGGTAGCGAGTCGACCAGCAGCCATTCGCCCTTGTGAGTCGGAAACCACGGCTCGTCCGCGCCGAAGATGCGGGAGGTGAGACCGAACACCGAGCGAATCGGCAGCCGCACGTCGCCGCCATCCAGCTCGGGGTTCTCGAGGTGCGTGTAGAAGCTGAGCGTGCGCACCCGCCACGGTAGCCCGTTGAAGACCACGCGCTCGCCCTCGCGCACCGAGCCGAGGTTGAGAAGCAGCATGGTCTGCTCCCAGAACCGGGGAAGCGCCGCCTTCGACGCCCAGGCGATCCCGAACAGGAAGAGCCCGGTGATCGTGAGCAGCACCCAATCGCCCACGAGATAGAGCACGTAGAGGAACACCACCATCGCGCCGAGACCGGTGAAGGTCGCGTACGCGAGGTTGAAGATCCGGATCGCGGCCGTCTGCCCGCGGCGGTGGAACGGGCTCAGCCGCTCGACCCACGTCTGCAGATACCGGAACACCACCCAGAACGCGATCAACGACACCGCCGCGAGGATCAGGTTGCGGCCGCGGCTGCGGAAGAAGATCCCCACCAGGTTCTCGACGGTGCTGGAGAGGCTGTGCCGCTCGCTGCGCATGCGCTCGAGACGATTGTTGGTGTAGGTGAGCTCGCTGCTCACCTCTTGGTGGCGGGCCTCCCACTCGCCGAGGATCTCGGCCAGGGGGGCGGCGAGCTCGGCGTCGGGGAACCGCTGCACGAAGCGGGTCAGGTTCTCCTGGGCACGCTCGATGGTGCGGAGTCGGTCGCCGAGGACGTCGATCTCGCGGCGCAGGCGATCCATCTCACGGGGGCGGGTCGTGACGCGCTTGAGCTCGTTGATGGCCGGCCCGAGGAGATCCTTCACCTCCTTGGTCCAGTCGAACTCGAGCTCGGTGCGCGTCTCCTGCTCGAGGTCGACGCCCGAGGCGAGCTCCTTGAAGCGACGATTGAGGAGATCGAGGTCGGTGGCGATGTTCTTGATCTGGGCCTCGAGCTCCTCGCGGCGGCCCTCGTAGCGCGGATTGGCGAGATCGTTGCGCCGCTGCTCGAGCTCGGATTCGCGCTTGCGGATGCTGCGCAAGAGCGAGATCAGACCCTCGCGCTTGGTGGCGAGCTCCTTGTCGTCGGCGCGCGGCGGAAGCTGATCGACCCCCGGGAACGCTCCGCCGCCGGGGTTCGCGGGCGTGCTCGCCGGGGGTGCCGTGGCGGGTGCCGGCGGCGCCGCAGCCGGTGCTGCTGCCGAGGTGGCGGGAGTGGCCGCCGGCGGTGCCGCATCGGTGCCCGGAAACTGGGCGTGCGCCGCACCCGCGCACACCAGCATCACCACCGCGTAGGCCCGCACCCACGCGCGCGCAGCGCCGCGATCGGGTGGGAGTCGGCGCCTGGTCGTCACGGGCGGTGGGCGAGCGGCTCGGGGAGAGGTGCGGCGCCTGGGCCGAGTGGGGTCGAGCGCCTGCTCTCGAATGGTTCAGAAGAGACGCGCGAAGAGTCCGCGGATCTTAGCCCACACCGACACGCCGGGCGCCCCCGCGCAGGATCCGTCCGCGTTCGCGAGCCCAAGGGTCTCCAGGTGGACCTTGGCGACCCCCTTCTTGGTCACGCCCGCATCGTCGGCGGCGATCTTGGAGAGGTCGATGATCCGGTCTTTCACGAAGGGGCCGCGGTCGTTGATCTTCACCGTCACGCTACGGCCGCTGTCGAGGTTCTGAACGTTCACGCAGACGTTGAAGGGCAGCGTCTTGTGCGCGGCGGTGTAGCCGGCGTAGGTGTCGAAGATCTCGCCGCTGGCGGTCTTCTTGCCGTGATACGGGGGGCCGTACCACGAGGCGATGCCGTCCTCGGCGAATCCCTCCCAGTTCTTGATGGGGGTGTAGCGAACGCCGTCCTGGGTATAGGAGGCGAGGCCCTTGAGGGGTGCTTGACCGACGCCCTGCTGGGTGGCGCAGCCTTCGAGCGCCAGACCGAGCAATGCCGCGGAGAGGAGGAGCGCCCTTCGCATGTCTCGCCATGGTACGCCGCGCGATTCGGCGGCTTCAAGGCGCGGTATCCGGCGTCGCGCACGTGGTGCCGTGTGCCGCGCGGGGTTGCGTCACACGGACGCTGCACTTCGCCTCGATGGACGGTGCGCCGCGAATCTGTGGGAGAATGGGCGGCGATCTCGACGAGCGACGCGTGAACGATCGAACCCAGGGCATCCCCGATTCCCAGCGCGAGCTCGCGTCGCTCGGCGAGCGCATCGCCGAGCTCGAGGCCTCGGTGGGCGGGCTGCGGGCGCTGCTCGAGCAATTGCCCGGCGTGCTGTGGTCGGTGGATCGCAGCTTGCGGTTCGTCGCGTCGGGCGGCGCCGGGCTGGTGGCGCTCGACCTGACGCCGAATCAAGTGGTCGGACTCTCGCTCTTCGACTACTTCGGCACCGACGATCCGGAGCACCTCGCCATCGCGGCCCATCGCCGCGCGCTCGACGGCACCTCGTCGCGCTACGACTTCCGCTGGCGCGATCGCATCTACCTCTCGTACGTCGAGCCGCTGCGCGACGCGAGCGGGCAGGTGCGCGGTGCGATCGGCGTGGCGCTCGACGCCACCGACGAGGACCGCGCGGCGCGGGCGCTGCGGGCCGCGCACGACGAGCTCGAGCGCGTCGCGTCGACGCGCACCGACCAGCTCGCGAGCGCCAATCGACGTCTCGAGCTCGAGATCGATCGGCGCCGCCACAACGAGGCGCGGCTCGGCGCCGTGACCCGCTGCCTCGCCGGGCTGGGCGCGGACGTGCGCGCCAACTTGCAGCGCATCACGGTGATGGCCGGCGAAACGCTCGGTGGCACCTGCGCGGTCTTCCAGCGCGCCGAGAATGGCCGGTTGGTCACGGCCGGGAGCTGGAACGTCGCGGCTGGGCATCCCGCCGACCAGCCGCTCGAGGGCACGATCGCCGGCGAGCTCATCGAGCTCGACGGCGAGGACCGGGTGGTGCTGCGCAAGCTGCGTTCGTCGGGCTTCCAGGCCACCGATCCGCTGGTGCGCAACGCCGGGCTCCACACCGTCGTCGCCCAAGTGGTGCGCGCCGAGCGCGTCGCCGTGGGAGTGCTGCTGGTCGGCTACGACGACGACCTCAATCCCACCGGCGAGGACCGCGAGCTGCTCGCCGTGCTCACCGGCGCGATCGGCGCGCAAGAAGAGCGATACCGCGCCGAGGCGGCGTTGCGCGGGAGCGAGGAGCGCTATCGGCGACTCGTCGAGAGCTTGCACGATCGCCTGATCTACGCGCGCCGGCCCGACGGCGTGTTCACCTACACCGCCCCCTCGTCGGTGTACGTCGTGGGCTACACGCCCGACGAGATCATCGGCCACGTGCGCGAGCACCTCACCGAGAATCCCGTGAACCAGGAGGCGGAACGCCAGCAGGAGATCACCAACGAGGGCCGCACGCCGCCACCCTTCCTGGTCGAGTTCTTCCACAAGGACGGTAGCCGGCGCTGGCTCGAGGTCTCCGAGTTCCCGATCCGCGACGAGCACGGCACCGTGATCGGAGCCGAGGGACTGGCGCGCGACATCACCGAGGAGAGGCGTCGCTCTGCGGAGCTGGCCGAGAGCGAGCAGCGCTTCCGGCAGCTCGCCGAGAACATCGACGAGGTCTTCTGGATGACCACGGTCGACAAGGGGCGCGTGCTCTACGTGAGCCCGGCGTACGAGGTGATCTGGGGCCGCGCGCGGCGCGAGCTCTACCAGTCGGCGATGCAGTGGGTGGACGCGATCCACCCCGAGGACCGCGAGCGCGTGCAGCGCGCGGCGCGCGACGAGCAGTCCGTCGGCACCTACGACGAGGAGTACCGCGTGGTGCGGCCCGACGGCACCTTGCGGTGGATCCGCGACCGAGCCTTTCCGGTTCGCAACGAGCGCGGGCAGGTCTACCGGATCGCCGGGCTCGCCGAGGACATCACCGAGCGCAAGCGCACCGAGGAGCGGGTGCGCGCCATCGTCGAGCATGCGCTCGACGCGATCATCACCATCGATGCGAGCGGGCGGATCCATTCCTTCAACCCGGCCGCCGAGCAGACCTTCGGCTACACGGCGGAGGAGGTGGTGGGAAGCAACGTCCAGGTGCTCATGCCCGACGAGATCCAGGAGCGATCCGAAGGGTTGGTGCGTTGGTACTTGCGGCGCGGGCTCGGCACGATCAGCGAGGGAGTCGGCCGCCACAAGGACGGAACCACGTTCCCCATCGAGCTCTCGGTCACCGCGCTCAAGACCGACGAACGCCGCCTCTACACCGGCGTGGTCCGCGACATCACGCGTCGCAAGCGAGCCGAGGCGGCGCTGGTGGCGGCGTCACGAATGGAAGCGACGTTGACGCTGGCGGGTGGGGTGGCCCACGACTTCAACAACCTGATGGCCGTGGTGCTCACCAACACCGAGCTGTTGCGGCGCAACCTCGAGGGGCGTGGCGAGGATCTCGAGATGATCGACGAGATCTCCGAGCTGGCGCGGCGCGGTGGCCACCTCGCCAAGCAGCTCGTCGCGTTCGCGCGCGGCGGAAAGTCGCGCTCGTTGCTGGTCGATCTGAGCGAGATCGTGCGGGAGAGCCTGACGCTGCAGCGCCGCTCGATTCCGCGGGGGATCGTGATCGAGACCGCGCTCGCTCCCGAGCCGTGGCTCGTGGAGGCGGACCCGACCCAGATGGGGCAGGTGGTGGTGAACCTCTGCATCAACGCGGTCGAGGCGGTGGGCGAGCGCGGACGAATCCAGCTCGAGACCAAGAACGTCGCGGTCGATGCCGAGCGCGCCGCGCACAGCCCGGGCCTGCGACCCGGGCCGCACGTGTCCTTGCGGGTGACCGACGACGGAGTGGGGATGGATGCCGCCACCGTCGCGCGTGTGTTCGAGCCGTTCTTCACCACCAAGTTCCAGGGGCGGGGGCTGGGGCTCGCGGCGACTTACGGCATCGTGAAGAACCATGGCGGCTACATTGCGGTCACGAGCGCGCCAGGCGAGGGGTCGACCTTCGAGGTGCTGATGCCGGCCGTGCGGCCGGAGGATTCGTGATCGCGGCAGCGAGGCGAGGAGAGGATCGATGCGCATTCTTCACACGATGATTCGAGTGGGTGACCTCGACCGCTCCGTTTCGTTCTACACGGACGTGCTCGGCATGAAGCTCTTGCGGAGGCACGATTATCCGGACGGCAAGTTCACGCTCGCGTTCGTGGGCTTCGGCCCCGAATCGGATGGCGCGGTGATCGAGCTCACGCACAACTGGGGCGTCGAGAAGTACGACCTCGGCACCGGCTTCGGCCACATCGCGCTCGAGGTGCCCGATGCCTACGCCGCGTGCGCCGAGATCAAGAAGCGCGGCGGCAAGGTCACCCGCGAAGCCGGGCCGATGAAGCACGGCACCACGGTGATCGCGTTCGTCGAGGACCCCGACGGCTACAAGATCGAGCTCATCCAGCGCGGATGAGTCTTCCGCGGCGCGGGCTTCCGGCCGGCGCCGCGGCGAGGCGGTCGGCGCCTTCGCTGAGGAAGCGGGCGACGGCGTCGCCGCACATGCGATGGGGATCGAGCTCGCTCTGGACGGCGAGCGCCTTGATCGCGAGCGCCGCGCTGCGGTTCGGTCGCGCGGCGTGCGCAGCGACGATCCGATCCAGGCCGTTCCGGCCGATCGCGCCCAGCGCTTCGAGCCGCGTGACCCACGGCTCGATCTCGGCGAGCAGCCGCGCGTCGCGCACCTCCGCGTCGAGCCTCGGCCGGATGCTCGCGAAGGAGTCGAAGAGCGCGCCGAGATCCCGCGCCGCGGATTGGAACGCGACGTCGTCGCCGTCGAAGGCCTCGTAGAAGGCGTCCACGCGCCGCTCGAGCTCGACCGCATCCACGTGATCGAGTGGGCTGGCGCGGCTTTGCTCGGCGAAGAGCTGGAACGCCGGCGACCCAGGTGCGGTGGCTTCGAGCGCGGCGCGCCACGCGCGCTCGGAGTCGTAGCGCTCGGGCGACGCGGCGAAGCTGCCGAGCTGGCGCAGCGCCACCTGCGATGCGCGCGGCTCGATCATGGTGTTGAGGACGATGCCGTCGAGCACGCCGGCGAGGGCGGGATCGCGGCCGCGGTACTCGCCCAGGTGAAGCTCGTAGGCGTAGAACGCGTCGTTGACCGGGAAGTTGTCCCAGAGCACTGGCGGTCGCCGCAACGCGGCGGCGACGTCGGACATGTAGCCCGCTTCCACCAGCGGCGAGTACACGGTGGGACCGGTCCAGAACACCGGCACGTTCGGATCGAGGGCCTCGCCGAGACGGAAGCTGTAGGGCTGGATCGTCCCGTCGTAGTCCATCGGAGTGAAGAAGAGCTCGGCCGCGGGATCGCCGGCGCGCAGATGCGCGAGCACTTCGTTCAGCAGCTCGGCGTGGGCGGAAGCGAGGTCGAGCCCGTACCGCGCGAAGTCCCGCGGATCGGCGAACCAAGGCAGCGTGTCGTCGAACGAGACCGTGAAGGAGCGCACGCCCTGCTCGCGGACGGCATCGAGCTTGGAGAGCAGCGCCGAGACGTCGGCCGGCTCGGAGAAGACGATGTCGGTCGGCGAGATCGCGAAGGTGAGGCTCACGCCCGCGCGCTCACCGGCACGCGCCAGCTCGCCGAGGGCGGCGATCTGATCGGCGGGATAGGGCTCGCGCCACCGCGAGCGGTGGAACGGATCGTTCTTCGGCGCGTAGACGTAGTGGT
>JAXLQJ010000088.1:0-21033 GCA_046331705.1 bacterium
GACGACGAGCCCGCCGTTCGCCAGCTCGAGCTGCTCGCGCTCAGCACGTTCGGCTTCACGGTCGACGAGGCGCGCTCCGGCGAGGAAGCCCTGGAGCTTTGGGCGCGCGAGCGCCACGGGCTCATCCTCCTCGACCTCAACATGCCGGGGATCGGCGGCTTCGAAGCATGTCGGCGCATTCGCGCGATGCCCGGTGGCGAGCACGTACCGATCCTGGTGGTGACGGGCGCCAACGACAACGACTCGGTTCGCGCCGCGTTCAACGCCGGCGCCACCGACTTCCTGCTCAAGCCCATGAGCCTGATCATGCTGGAGAACCGCGTCCGCTACGCGCTGCGCTCCTCGGACGCGCTGGAACGGCTACGCGAGAGTGAGCGCAGCGTCCGCAAGCTCGCCTATCACGACAGCCTGACGGGGCTCGGCAATCGGCGTTTCGCGCAGGATCGGTTGTCGAGCGCGGTCGCCGCGGCGAAGCGGCACGGTCGGATGCTCGCGGTGCTGTTCCTCGATCTCGACAAGTTCAAGCGCATCAACGACACGCTCGGGCACGGCGCCGGCGACGCGCTCCTGCGCGAGGTCGCCCACCGCTTGTCGGATGCCGTTCGCAGCTCGGACTCCGTGTCGCGCCTCAACGATCCCGACGACTCGGCGGTGTCGCGGCTCGGAGGCGACGAGTTCACGGTGGTGCTGAGCGAGATCCGCGAGCCCCACGATGCAGCGAACGTCGCGCGGCGCATCCTGCACACGCTGGCCGCGCCGATGAGCCTGGAGGGCCACGAGGTGGTCGTGGGCGCGAGCATCGGGCTCGCGATCTTCCCCCGCGACGGCGAGACCCCCGAGGCGCTCATGTGCAACGCCGACGCCGCGCTCTACAGCGCCAAGGAAGCGGGCCGCAACACGTTCAAGTTCTACGATCGCGCGCTCAACGCGGTCGCGCACGAGCGGCTGGCGCTCGAGGAGGGGCTGCGCCGGGCGCTCGATCGCGACGAGCTCGAGCTCTTCTGGCAGCCGATCGTGGAGACCTGCTCCGGCCGCACCGTGGGCGCCGAAGCGCTGTTGCGCTGGCGGGATCCCACGCGTGGGATGGTCGGCCCGGACCAGTTCATCCCGCTCGCGGAGGACACGGGGCTGATCGTTCCGATCGGCGACTGGGTGCTGCGCGCGGCGTGCAGCCAGCTCGCCGCGTGGCGCGCCAGCGGCGCGACGCCGCCGCAATTCCGCGCCGCCATCAACCTCTCGCCCGTCCAGCTCGCGCGCGAGGGCTTCGCCGAGCGCGTGCGCGCGATCCTCGCGGCGCACGACCTCGCCCCCGGCTCGATCGAGCTCGAGATCACCGAGCGGACGCTGATCCGCGCCGAGGCCACGGTGGAGGCGAACCTGCGCGCGTTGCGCGCGATCGGGCTCAGGCTCTCCCTCGACGACTTCGGCACCGGCTTCTCGTCGCTCTCGTATCTGCGGCGCTTCCGCTTCGACACGCTCAAGATCGACCGCTCCTTCGTCCGCGACGTGATGGTCGACCCCGAGGACGCCGCCATCACCACGGCCATCCTGTCGATGTCGCACGCGCTCGGGCTGGAAGTCGTCGCCGAAGGAGTCGAGACCGAAGCGCAGCGCGCGTTCCTCACCGAGCGTCGCTGCGATCGGATGCAGGGCTATCTGTTCAGCCGTCCAGCGGATGCCGAGACGATCGCCGCGCTCTTCGACAAAGGCTTCGGCGGCGCGTCGAGCTCGATGCGACCGCACCCGGCACCCGCCGAGCGACGAGCCCCGGCGGCCATGCCCCGCTTCACCCATCCGCCGATCGCGGCGTGAGCGCCGCCGTACGGCCCGGCGCGCGCGCCGGCGGAATCACGCGCCGAGGGCGCGCAGGCAGAGCTCGGCCGTCGCCGCCGGAATGGGCATCCCGGCGAAGGCGCTCGGGTTCTCGACCATGGCGGTCGCCGCGGCGCGCACCGCGCCCACGATGACGGTCGCCGCGAGGCGCGGCTCCACGTCGCGAAACTGCCCGCGCTTGATGCCGGCGCCCACCAGCTTGGTGAGCTCGGTCTCGAAGGTGCGGAACTGCTCCTCCAGCACCTTCGAGCGCCGCCCCGACGTCTTGCCGAACTCCTGCACGTAGGCCTGCTGGAGGACGGCGACGCGGTGGTGCAGGACCGACTCCTCGAGCACGGCGACGATCGCGCGCTCGATCCGCTCACGCGGGCTGGCGACCCCCGCCACGCGTGACAGGATCGTGGACGTCATCTGCTCCACGGCGTGCTCGTAGACCGCGAGGAAGAGCTCCTGCTTTCCCGCGAAGTGCCAGTAGAGCGCGCCACGCGTGTAGCCGGCCGTGGCCACGATCTGGTCGATGCTGGTCGCCTGATAGCCCTGCTTGGCGAACAGATCCGTCGCCACGCGCAGCAAACGCGCGCGGCTCGCGGCGAGATCGGGCGGGGTCCGCTTTCGGGCCATGGGTGTCGCAGCCGGTCGTCGCCTTCAGGATACCATTCACATGACGACTGGCATGTGTCGCATGCCGATATGGGCCGTGATAAGTGGCCATTTTCGTCGGGACGAGGAATAGACATACTCGACATCATGTGATAGGGTCGCACTCGTTTCGCACCGACCCGAGCCACCTCGCCGGCGAGGATCGCATGCAGGTCATCGACACGCGCATCGACACCCAGAGCGACGAGTACAAGCGTCGCTACGAGCACAACGAGAAGCTGGTCGGCGAGCTGCGCGAGAACCTGCGCAAGGCTCGCGACGAGCGCTCCGAGAAGGCCCGCAAGCGCCACGTCAGCCAGGGCAAGCTGCCGATTCGCGAGCGCCTGGAACGGCTGCTCGATCCCAACACGCCGTTCCTCGAGACCGCGCCGCTCGCCGGCCACGGCATGTACGACGGCGGCGTGCACGCCGCCGGCTTGGTCTCGGGCGTCGGCATCATCCACGGCCGCGAGTGGTACGTGGTCGGCAACGACGCGATGGTGAAGGGCGGCTCGTCCTATCCCATCACCGTCAAGAAGAGCCTGCGCGACCAGGAGATCATCCTGGAGAACCGGCTGCCGGTCGTGAACATGATCGATTCGGCGGGCGCCTACCTGCCGGAGCAGGCGCAGATCTTCGCCGACAAGTGGATGGGTGGCCGCGTCTTCTACCACCAGGCGCTCATGTCGAAGCTCGGCATTCCGCAGATCGCCGTGGTGATGGGCCATTGCACCGCCGGCGGCGCCTACGTGCCGGCCATGTCCACGTTCGTCGTCCAGGTGAAGAAGACCGGCGCCATCTTCCTGGGCGGGCCGCCGCTGGTGCGTGCCGCCACCGGCGAGGTCGTGAGCGCCGAGGATCTGGGCGGCGCCGACGTCCACTGCAGCCAGTCCGGCGTCGCGGACTTCTACGCCGAGAACGACGAGCACGCGCTCGCGATCGCCCGCGACCTCGCGCAGAACGTGAACCTGAGCGACAAGGTCCGCGTGCCCACGCGCGAGCCCTGCGAGCCCAAGTACGACCCGCGCGAGCTCTACGGCATCGTGCCCGCCGAGATCGCCAAGCCCTACGACGTGCGCGAGGTGATCGCGCGCATCGTCGACGGCAGCGAGTTCGAGGAGTTCAAGGCGCGTTTCGGCACCACGCTGGTCACGGGTTTCGCGTACATCCACGGCATGAAGGTGGGCATCCTCGCCAACAACGGCGTGCTCTTCAGCGAGAGCGCGCTCAAGGGCACCCAGTTCATCCAGATCTGCGATTCGATGCGCATCCCGCTGGTGTTCCTGCAGAACATCATGGGCTTCATCATCGGCCGCGAGTACGAGGCCAAGGGCATCACCAAGGACGGTCACAAGATGGTGGCCGCGGTGTCGTGCGCCACGGTGCCCAAGTTCACGGTGATGATCGGCGGCTCGTTCGGCGCCGGCAACTACGCGATGTGCGGGCGCGCCTACGGTCCGCGTTGGCTCTGGACGTGGCCCAACCACCGCGTCTCCGTGATGGGTGGCGAGCAAGCTGCGGACGTGCTCGTCTCGATCAAGCAGGACCAGCTCGCGCGCGAGGGCGAGCAGCTCCTCGACGAGGGCGCGATCCAGTGGATCCGTCAGCCCGTGATCGAGACCTACGAGCAAGAGGGCAACGCGTACGCATCGACCTCCAAGCTCTGGGACGACGGCATCATCGATCCCGCCAAGACCCGCGACGTCCTCGGGCTCGCGATCAGCGCCTCGCTCAACGCGCCGATGGAGCCCTTCGGCCACGGCGTCTTCCGGTTTTGAGACCGATGTTTCGCAAGGTTCTGATCGCGAATCGCGGGGAGATCGCGGTGCGGATCATCCGCACTTGCCGCGAGCTCGGACTCGGCACGGTGGCGGTCTACTCGGACGTGGACGCCGCGGCGCTCCACGTTCAAGAAGCGGACGAAGCCGTGGCACTCGGTCGCGCCGCGCCCGCCGAGAGCTACCTGAACATCGCGAAGATCCTGGACGCGTGCCGCGCCACCGGCGCGGACGCGCTCCATCCCGGATACGGCTTTCTCTCGGAACGACCCGTGCTCGCCCGCGCCTGCGCCGAGCACGGCGTGACCTTCATCGGTCCGCCGCCCCACGCGATGGAAGTGCTGGGCAGCAAGACCGAATCGCGGAAGCTCATGATCGCGCGCGGCGTGCCCGTCACTCCCGGCACGCCTGCCGAGGACTGGACCGTGCCGCGCCTCGCCGCGGCGGCGGAGAAGCTGGGCTATCCGGTGCTGCTCAAGGCGGCGGCCGGCGGCGGCGGCAAGGGCATGCGCGTGGTGTTCGGCCCGCAAACCCTCGAGGCTGACCACGCAGCAGCCGTTCGCGAGGCCATCTCCGCGTTCGGCGACGGCACCGTCTACCTCGAGAAGATGGTGAAGTCCCCGCGCCACGTGGAAGTGCAGATCCTCGCCGACCAGCACGGCAACTGCCTCCACCTCGGCGAGCGCGAGTGCTCGATCCAGCGCCGCCACCAGAAGATCGTCGAAGAATCGCCGTCGATGGTCGTGGACGACGAGCTGCGTGCGCGCATGGGCGAGGTCGCGGTGCGCGCGGCGCAGGCCGCGGGCTACACCAACGCCGGCACCGTCGAGTTCCTGGTCGATCCCGAGCGCAACTTCTACTTCCTCGAGATCAACGCCCGCCTGCAGGTCGAGCACCCGGTCACCGAGCTGGTCACCGGCATCGACCTGGTGAAGAAGCAGATCGAGATCGCCGCGGGCGAGCCGCTCGGGCTCACGCAGGAGCAAGTGGTGCGGCGCGGCCACGCGATCGAGGTCCGCATCTACGCCGAGGACCCGGCCCACGACTTCCGACCCAGCCCCGGCACGCTGGTGGCCTACGAGGAGCCGCGCGGCCCCGGCATCCGCGTGGACAGCGGTGTGTACGCCGGCTACACGGTGCCGCTCGAGTACGACCCCATCCTCGCCAAGCTCATCGCGTTCGGAGACGACCGCGAGACCGCGCGCCGCCGCCTGGTTCACGCGCTCGAGCGCTACACGGTGCTGGGCGTCGCCACGGCCACGTCGTACCTGCGCGACATCCTCTCGCACCCGGCGTTCGTCGCTGGCGAGCTCGCCACCGACTTCATCCCCAAGCACTTCGCCGAGTGGACGCCACCCGCGAAGCACGAGCTCGAAGCGGTGGTGGCCGCGGCGCTCGCGGCGCGTTCGCGCCCAGCGCGCTCCATCGGCACCGCGAGCGGCGCGCCAGCCACCAGCGAGGGCTCGCCGTGGAATCGTCTCGGCGCCTGGACCCTGACCTCCTGACGCGAGCGGCGACGAGCGCACCATGAGCCTCACCTACCAGATCGGCGAGCGCGCCCTCCGCGTGCGCATCGAGAGCGAGGCCGACGGCTTCGCGCGAGTGACCGTCACGCCGGTGGCGGGTGGCGAGGAGCGGACGTTCCGCGCCCGCTACGTCCCCATCGAAGGGACGCGCGCGCTGCTCGAGATCGACGGACGCCAGCACGTCGTGCACGTCGCCGCCGGCGAGGATGCGCACCACGTGTCGATCGCCGGCGAGCACCATGCGGTGCTGCCGCCCGAGGTGCTGGAGAAGCGACGTCGTGCCGGCGGCGGCGCCGCCGAGGCGAGCGGACACGTCACGCCGCCCATGCCCGGCCAGGTCATCAAGGTCCTGGTGCAGCCGGGCGACGACGTCGCGAAGGGTCAAGCGCTCGTCGTGATCATGGCGATGAAGATGGAAACGACGTTGTGCGCCCCGCACGCCGGCAAGATCACGCAGGTGCGCGCCACGGAAGGCGCGCAGGTGAAGCCGAGCGACGTGCTGGTCGACATCGAACGCGAAGGCTGAAGCCAAATCGGTCGCGCTCGGCCGCGGCGCGCGCGCCGAGCATCCGCCCCGTCACCACCGCATCAGGCAATTGCTCGCGAGGATCCGCCCATGCCCATGCACTACTTCACACCCGAGCAGCGCACCTTCCAGCAAACCGTCCGCGACTTCTTCGACAAGGAAGTGAATCCGCACATCGACGAGTGGGAGGAGAAGGGGATCTTCCCGGCGCATCGCATCTTCAAGCGCTGCGGCGAGCTCGGGCTCCTGGGCATCACCTACGATCCCAAGTACGGCGGCTCGGGACTCGACTACTGGTGGACGGTCGCCTTCGCCGAGGCGATGGGCGAGACCGTGCAGTGCAGCGGCATCCCGATGGCGATCATGGTGCAGACCGACATGTGCACCCCCGCGCTTCACGAGTTCGGCAGCGAGGAGCTGAAGGAGCGCTTCCTGGTGCCGTCGATCAAGGGCGAGATGGTGGGCGCGATCGGCGTGACCGAGCCGGCCGCCGGCTCGGACGTGTTCGGCATCCAGACCCACGCACGTCGCGACGGCGACCATTACGTCATCAACGGCCGCAAGATCTTCATCACCAACGGAACGCAAGCCGACTACGTCACCACGCTGGTCAAGACCGACAAGGACGCGGCGCACCACGGCTTCAGCCTGATCGTCGTGCCGACGAGCACGCCGGGCTTCCAGGTGGCCCGCAAGCTCGACAAGGTGGGAAATCTCTCGTCCGACACCGCCGAGCTGGTCTACGAGGACGTGCGCGTTCCGGTGGCCAACCGCATCGGCGACGAAGGAATGGGCTTCATCTACCAGATGCGCCAGTTCCAGAAGGAACGCATGGTGGCCGCGGTGGGCGCCGTCGCCGGCGCGCAGAAGGCGCTCGACATCACCGCCGAGTACCTGAAGCAGCGTGAAGCGTTCGGCAAGCCGCTCATCGCCAAGCAGTACATCCAGTTCAAGCTCGCCGAGCTCTCGACCCAGATCGAGCTCGCCCGTCAGCTCAACTACCACTGCGCGCGCATGATCGCCGCCAACGAGGACTGCGTGCGCGAGACCTCGATGGCGAAGCTCGCCTCGTGCCGGCTGTCACGCGAGGTCGCCGACTGGTGCGTGCAGTTCCACGGCGGCTACGGCTACATGAACGAGTACCGGATCAGCCGCTACTGGCGCGATTCCCGGCTCGGCTCGATCGGCGGCGGCGCCGACGAGGTGATGATGTACATCATCGCCAAGCTCGAGAATTACGCCGCCTGAACGAAGACGGCACGCACGCGCTCGGCGCGATCCTCGACGAGCCCCAGCCGCTCGAGCGAAGCGGCGACTCGCGCGAGGACGATTCCCCCGGTCTTCGTGGGGCGCGTGCACACGGGTCGGGTAGCCGGCCCCAACGTGGCTCGGGAACCGCGTGGCTCCCGCGTGGCTGCCGCGCGCCCGGCAGCGCGACGAGCTCACAGCACGTAGCCGGAATCGACGGATAGCTCGACTCCGGTGATGTGCTTCGCGTCGTCCGAGGCCAGGAACCGAATGGCGCGGGCGATGTCGTCCGCGTCGGCGAAACGCCCGCCCCCACTCTTCTCCATCGCGTCGAACGCGGCGGCCTCCGAGCCGGTCTTCGCCACCAGATCCTGGAAGAACGGCATGCCGAGCCACATCGGCGTCCTCACGCCCGCGGGGCTCACGGCGCACACGCGAACCTGGCTGTCGCCGTCTCGCAGCTCCTTGGCCGCCACGCGGACCAGCATGCCGAGCCCGGCTTTGCTCACCGAGTACGCGGCGGCGCCGGCGGCGGGGCGAATGCCCGACGCCGACCCCACCAGCACGATGACGCCCGCGCGCTCGCGCAGCGCGCGCGCTCCGTGCTTCACGGCGAGGAACGCGCCGTCGAGGTTGGTGCTCATCACACGTCGCCACTCGGCCAGCTCGGTGTCGTGGATGGGGCTGGCGGCGGAGATCCCCGCGCAGTGCACCAGCACGTCGAGCGGGCCGTGGCGCTGGGCAAGAAGCTCGAGCGCGCGCTCCCAATGCGACTCGGTGCGAACGTCGAGCGCACATGCGCTGACGGTCGAAGGGTCGGAGACCTCGGCGGCAACGGCCTGAGCCGCGAGCGGATCGAGATCGGCGCACAGCACGCGCGCGCCGTCGGCGGCGAAGAGCCGCGCCGTGGCGGCGCCGATTCCCGACCCCGCTCCAGTGACGAGGACGTTGGCCGTCATGATCGCACCAGGAGTTCGCGGGCGCTGGCGACGCACCCGTGGCGAGTGTGCCGCGCCGATGCCCGTGCGCCTAGCAGAGAGGACTCGTGAAATGGACTCCGCAGGTTCGGCCGTGATTTCATAGCCGTGACGCCGAGCGAGCCGATCGCCATCCCCGATCGACCGCACCCGAATCCTCGACATTCAGCCTCGCTTCCGACGTGCATCGAAGGGCGTCGGTTGGACGCGCCGAAGAACCGAGATCGCGCGGGTCCGTGCCGCGCCTGCAGGAGACATCCGTTGAAACCCCATCACCGCTTCCGCTGGATGCTCTCCCCGTGGCTGACGATTCCGCTCTTGCTCGTCTGTGCGACTCCGCTGCGCGCCGCGGTGCTCCTGAGCCAGAACTTCGAGTCCGGCTCACCTCCCAGCGGCTGGACGCGAACCCAGACGGTCCCGTCCGTCGGTTGGGAATTCGGCACGGCGCTGGGCTCGACCTACTTTGCGATCGGATCCCACACCCGCTACGCGGCGTCGAACGACGACGCGCACGACGACTCCACCCACAACGCCAACAAAGCCGACAAGGATCGGCTCATCACGCCGGAGGTCGATCTCACGCCCTATGCCGGCCTCACCGTGCTTCTCACCTTCGACTACGTCCAACCGTCGACCTACGGCTCGACGGGCGACGTCGAGTTCACGATCAACGGCGGTTCGTTCTGGACGACGATCACCACCGTCACGCCGTCGACGAACTGGACCCAAGCCACGGTTCCGCTCAGCGATCACACCGACGCCTCGACCCTACAGATCGCTTTTCGTCACAACGACCACGGAGGATGGGCCGACGGCTTCGCCATCGACAACGTGCTGATCCAGACGCTGGCGCGCGACGTCGAGCTCGCCGCGATCACCAACCCCAGCCACGTGGTCCTCGGCAGCAACTCGATCCTCGCGCACGTGACCAACCGAGGAACCACGCCGGTCACATCCCTGGCCTTCTCGTACCGGGTGAACGGCGGTGGTGCGGTCAACGGCACGGTCAGCGGGCTCAACATTCCTGCGGGTCAGAGCGCCACGATCACGCACCCGATCCCCTACAACTTCGCGAGCTACGGCGACTACGCCGTCACGGCCACCGTGACCGGCGTGAACGGCCAATCCGACCTCAACTCGGCGAACGACCAGGCGTCCGCCACGATCTCGACTGCGTCGCAGCTCGCACGCAAGCGCGTCGTGCTCGAGCAGTACACGGGGGCGTGGTGCCAGTTCTGCCCGGATGGCACGGTGTACTGGAACGACGCCCGTGCCATGGCGCGGGAGGTGATCGGGGTTTCCGTGCACAACGCCGATGCGATGGACATCCCGGACGGCGACACCGTCACCAATGCGTTCGCCTTCTCTTTCCCCGAGGGGAGCGTCGACCGCCGCCTGTTACCAGACGAGCCCTCGGTCGCCTTCACCCGCGGGCAGTGGCTGAACCGAATCGCCGAGAGTCTCGCCGACACCTCGGCGGCCAAGGTGGAGATCACGAACGTCGGCTTCAACGCCGGCACCCGCCAGATCTCGGGCACGGTGTCGGTCGAGTTCTTCGGTGACGACAGCGGCGATCTACGCCTCAACCTGTGGGTCTTGGAAGACGGCGTCGTGGGCGTCGGCAACGGATACGATCAGGCGAACTTCTACAACACCCAGGTCGGACACCCGTTCTACGGGGCGGGAAACCCGATCATCGGCTTCGTGCACGACGGCGTCGTTCGCGCGATGCTCGGCGGCGCCTGGGGCACGGCGGGTGTCATCCCCAACGGCGTGCAGCACGGCCACACCTATCAGCAGTCGTACCAGTACGTGCTGCCCGCGGGGTACGACTACCAGAAGATCCGCCTCGTGGGCGTGCTGCAACGCTACGGCGCGACCGCAACGGACCGGGAGATCGTCAACGCGATGCAAACCGGTCTCTTCGACATCTTCGCCGACGACTTCGAGGACGGAAACGTGAACGCGTGGTCGAACTACTGACCGCGGCGCTCCCGCCACGGTTTGCGGCTCGCGCCTCGCGGCGGTTAGGGTCGGAGCGCTGCGGTTTCGGGCTGGCCGTTGCCGCCGCAGCTCGTCCATGACCCGCCACCGTCGATCGTCGTTCCCTCGCGTCCCGCTCGCGGGATTGCTGGCGCTGCTGGTTATCGCGTCGAGCGTACGCGCCGACGCCGGGTGGCGCGACTTCTCGAGGCAGGCCTCGAACGGCGGCGAGCTCACCGCCACCCGCGATCGCGACGACGCGCGCGCTACGGACTCGCTGCGCGCGGGCACGACCTCGACCGAGCTCGCCTGCGAGGCGCTCCGCAACGCGCGCTCGCGTCACTCCCTCGACACCACGCACGCGCCGCCACCGGCGCGCGCCGATACCGCGAGCCACCACTCGGTGGCGCCCATCCGGCTCGCGGTCAGCACCGCGGGATCGGCCACCCTCACCCGCGCTTCGCCCGCCTCGCCCCGCGCACCACCGTTCGCCGACTGAGCCTGCGCCGCTCGCGCAGGACCTAGCTCGACGCCCGCCGCCGTGGAGGTTCCACGGCGCCGGGTTCGCGTTCGCGCGGGCAGTCGGCCCGCACCAGCGCGACCTGGCGATCTCCGCATCGCGTCGTCGCAACCTCGGTGCGCGCGCGTTTCGCCGCCACCGATCCATCCACCCTCGACTCACACGACTGGCACGAGGAAACCCATGTCCACTCCCGAATCCAACCAGCACGATCTCGACGATCTCGAGACACCCACCCCAGCGGAAGCGACGGGCGCCCCCACTTCCAACGGCGGCGGCGTGAAGGCATCGATGCGCGTCGCCGGGCTCGTCGCGCTCTCGACGGCCGCCGTGATCGTCCTCGGGAAGCTCGCCGAGCTTCTCGTCGGCCCGAGGCCGTGAGCACGCGATCCACGAGACGCGCGTCCGCCGGGCCGCGTCTCCATCCCGACGTGGAGATCCTCCGCGTCGGTCCCCGATCGTTCCTGCTGCGCGATGCCCGAACCGCGCATTCGTTCCAGCTCGGCGCGGTGGAGCGCCAGATGCTGCGTGCGATCGAGGAGACCGAGACTCCCGCGGCCGCGGCACAGGCTTGCGCCCAAGCCACGGGCAGACCCGTCTCGGCGCACATGGTTCGAGAGCTCGTCGAGCAACTCCGCACGGCGGGGTTGCTCGATCTCGACGGCGCCACCGAAGCCCTGGTCGCGCCCGCTCTCGCGCACGAGGACGGCGACGCGCGCGCCCGCTCTCCGTGGGTCGCGCGCTGGAACGCGCTCTTCGGCGTGGGCGCCATCGCCTTCGGGTGGGCGATCCACCCCGCCACGGTCGCGGCCGTGGCCGTGCTCGGCGCGGTCGGCGCCACCGCGGTGGTGCGCGGTCTCGACCGCTACCTGAGCGAGCTGAGCACGCTCTTCGATCGCGTGCCGCTGGTGTTGCTGGCAGCGCTCTCGCTCGCGAAGACCTTCTTCTTGGTCAACGTGCCGCGCGAAGCCGCCGTGGGTGTCGCCTGCAGGAAACACGGAGTGTGGGTGCGCGGCTTCCGCATCCACTGGATCCTCGGGCTCGTTCCCTTCATCCACTGCGAGCTGGGTGACGGCGTGGCGCGCCTCGCGGGCAGGGCGAGATGGCTCACGCTGACTGCGGGCCTGGTGTGCCAGTCGGGGATCGCCGCCGTCGCCGCGATCGGCTGGGCGATGACCCATCCGCGCTCGGACCTGAGCACCTTCTGGCTCCTCCTCTTGCCGGCGTGCCTGGCGCACCTGGCGCTGCACGCGTTCGTCTTCCTGCGCTTCGACTGCTATCGACTGCTCTGTGCGGCCGTGGGCGACTGGCGGCTGCGCGAGCGCGCGCTCGCCGAGACGCACGCATGGCTGGGACGGCGAGTCTCACCCGAGCCGCTGACGCGCCGCGAGCGCACCTGGCTGCGAGCGTACGGCCTCGGCCACCACGTGTTCGTGTGGGGCGGCGGCGCAGCCCTGCTCGTCGCCGTGCTGGTGTGGCTCGAATCGCGCATGGGGCCGAACGGTCTGCTCGTGGCCTTGGCGATCGGGCTCTGGGGCTATCGCCGCGAGCTCGGCCGCTGGTTGGTCGGGACACTCCCGTGGCGGTGGCTGGAACGACGGATCGGCGCGCTCGCCACCCGAGCGTTCGCGTGTGCCGCCGCCGCTCTGATCGCGATCGCGGGCCTGCTCTGGCCCTATCCCCTCGAGGTATCCGGCCCGTGCCAAGTCGTGAGCAGCGACCTCGCCGCGGTCCGAGCGACCGTCGCCGGCAGCGTCGCCGAGGTGGCGGTGCGCACGGGCGATCACGTGGATCGAGGTGCCGTGCTGGTGCGCCTCGACGAACCACCGCTCGCGCGCGAGCTGGGTGAGGCGCGGGCGACGCTGGCCCACGAACGGGCGCGGCTCGCTCGAGCCGAGGCCGGTCCGCGGGCGGAAGACCTCGCGGTGGCCGAGGCCGAGGCACGCAGCGCACGCGCCGATCTCGCGCTCGCCGAGAGCCGCCTCGCACGCGCCGAGCAGCTCGCGTCCGCGCGTGCCACCACGGATCGCGAGGTCGCCGAGACGCGACGTCGTCGCGAGGCCGCGCTTCACGCCGCGCGCATCCAAGAGCTCGAGCTCGCGGCACTTCGCTCCGGCTCACGCCCGGAAACGGTCGCTGCGGCGCGCGCCGACGTGGAGCGCTGGGCGGTGCGCGTGGCGCAGCTCGAGGACCAAGCCGCGCGACTCACGATTCGCGCGCCACACGCGGGGCGGGTGGTGAGCACGGACGTGGAATCGCGCCTCGGTCAACGCGCCGACCGCGGTGATCTGCTGGTCCGCCTCGAGCGCGACGATCCCTCCCTGGTGGAGGTCGCCGCCGCCGAGGAAGCCATCGTCCGCGTCGAGGACGGCATGCCCGCGACGATCCGGCTGGTGGGGCTCGACGGTCACGCGCTCGCCGGCCGCGTCGTCCACGTCGCCAGCGCCACCGAGTCCTTGGCGCGGATCCGCGTACCGCGCTATCGCACCGAGCGCGAGGCCTTCCGGGAGTCCGCGCACGGCGATCGAGCTGCGCGGCACGTGCGCGTGATCGTGCGCCTCGACGACTCCGCTCGCCTGCTCGGGCCCGGTCTCACGGGCTTCGCCCGCATCCACGTCGCCCCCGATCGGCTCTACGCGGCGCTCGGGCGCGCCGTGCTCGGCTATCTCCGGACCGACGTCTGGTCGTGGTTGCCGTGAGTGGCGCGCGGCGCTCGCCAAGCGGAGCCGAGCGCTCACCGCTGGCGAACGGCGCGCGAGCCATCACACCTGCGATGGATCCGGTTCGTGGCGCACCGGCGGAAGGTAGCCGGGATCGACTCGGTACGCCTCGATCGCTCGCGCGAACGCGGTGAGCGCGCGCACGATGACGGGTGCAGCGTCGGGATGCGCTGCAATCCCCTGCGCATCGAGGGTGGTGGAACGCAGCGAGACCGTGATCGAGGCCTCGTCCACGAGTCGGCACGACATCGTCCGCAAGGTCTCCACGAGGGAAGCCACGGCGTGGACCGAGGACGGTGACGCGTGGAAGATCGCGCACGGCTTGTGGGTGATCTCGCATCCTCCCACCAGCCAATCGAGCGCGTTCTTGAGCGATCCGGGCAGGCCGCGCGCGTACTCGGGCGTCGAGAAGAGCAGGCCGTCGGCGCCGTGGACCGCTCGACGGAGGCGATCCACCGCCGGCCAATCGTCGCGTTCGCGATCGGGGTTGAAGTGCGGCAGCTCACCCAGCTCGTCGTAGCGCTCGATCGTCATCCCTGCGGGCGCCAGCAACGCCGCCGCTTCGAGAAGCGCGGTGTTCGAGGACGCGCGGCGCAAGCTGCCCGAGATCGCGAGCACGCGCAGCGGCGGGGCGTCATTCATCGCCGGGCTGCCAGGGGCGCTCACGTCGTCGCCGCGCGTGGCGGTGAACGCCGTCGGCGATCAGCGGCGCCAGCGCGAGCACCGTCATGCCGATCGGCAGCAAGCCGCCGTGGGCGAGGTCGTAATCCGCCAGGATCCGTTCCCAGGGCTGTTTCGCCACCCAGCGCCCGAACGTGATCTCGAAGGTGAGCATTCCCACGAGCCACGCCGCACCGACACGCAGCAGCTCGCGTGTCGAGCGCGCGCCGATCCAGCGAATCGAGGCGTAGGCGATCGCGAGGATCAACGCCGATCCGGTGAAGACCGCGATCTGCCGCGCGCGAACGTCGCCGACGCGCGGCGCGAGCAACAGCGTCCGCGCGATGCCGTGCGCGGTCTCGGCAACCACCAGGCCGAGCCAAACGGTGGCGACACGCCTCCAGCGCACGCTCAAGCCTCCGCCATGCGCGGTGCAACCCGATCCACGTCCCGTCCCGACCTGCGCGCGTGCTTGAAACGGATGCGCGCGCAACCCGACGGAAGGTAGGAGAGAACCGCGACACCGCGCCCCCGCGCGGCGAGAGGGACGATACCCATGCTCGGAATCTGGTCAGCGCACACGCCGGTCTTCCTGGTGCTGCTCGCGATCGGCACGCTCGCGACCCTCGGCCTGCCGATGTGGGTGAGCCCGCTCGGCTGGGCGCGCGTTCTCGGCTGGTGGATCCCGGAAGACACGCGCCTGGCGACCTACTTCGGCCGTTGCCTCGCCAGCGTGATCTGCATGCTGTGCTGGGGCGCCCTGCGCGCGGCGACACACCCGGCGGAGGCGCCGCTCTTCTTCGACCTGCTCACGGGATCGTCGGCGCTGATGATCGGGATTCACCTCCACGGCGCGGTGCGCCGCGTCCAACCACGCGCCGAAACCCACGAGACGCTCGCGTCGGCGGCGCTGCTCTTCGCCACGGTCGTCTTCCGGCCAGCGCTCGGCTGACGCGACGCGATACCGGCTTTCCATCGTCCTGCCCCCGCGCCGGGCACGGTCCCTGTCAGCGGAACGCGGCGAGGTACTCGTCGGCGAAGCGCCGAATGCCGTCCTGCTTGGCCGTCACCGGTTCGTCCGGGGCGACACCCGCGAACATCCACGGCGCGGTGATGAAGTCGGTCACGCCTGCCTCCGCGAGCCGTTTCATGCCGTCGAGGTCGAAGACGTCGGTGCACGCGACCTGGATCTCGTACGGCTCGTGCTCGCGGCCGAGCTCCTTGCGAAGCGCGGCGAGCTCGCGGATGTAGCCGCGGATCTCCTCCTCGGTGGCCATCGCCGCGCACCAGCCATCGCCGAGGCGCGCGGCGCGCTTGAGCGCCGGCTTCGAATGGCCGCCCACGTAGATGGGCACTGGCGCGGTGGGGGCCGGGCTCATCTGCAGCCGATCGAAGTCGTAGTGCTTGCCGTGGTACTCGACCATTCCGCCGGCGAGCAGCAAGCGAATGATCTCGATCGCCTCGTTGGCGCGCGGTCCGCGGCTCGCGTAGTCGGTGCCGCACCACGCGAATTCCTCGGGGATCCAGCCCAACCCCACGCCCAGCCCCACGCGGTTGCCCGAGAGCACCGCGGCCGAGCCCACCGTCTTCGCCACCAGCAGCGGGTTGCGAATCGCGAGCTTGAGCACGTGCGTGTAGAAGCGGATCCGCGTGGTGACCGCCGCCATCGCGGGGATCGCCACCCACGGCTCGAGCCAAGGCGTTTCCGCGTCCCAGAAGCGGCTACCGTCGGCCGTGTAGAGGTAATCGGCGGAAACCTTCTCCGGATAGAAGACCGAGTCGGGCAGCGCGATGGAATCGATGCCGCACTCGTCCGCGGTGCGCGCCAGCGGCAGGTATTGCTCGGGCGGGGTGAGAGCCAGCGCCATGGTGAATTTCATCGATCGTCTCCGTGGGTGTGCGCGCCCCCTCATCCGCTCGTCGCGCCGCCGCGTAAGGGAGGTCGAAGGCCGTCGTCGTCGCGCGAGGCTATGCCATGAAGCGCTCGTACCTGGAAAGCTCGTTTCGCGAGCCCCACCCACGCTGCGGCTTCCGCTGCGTCGAGCTCGTGGCGATCGCCGCGTTCGCCGTCCTCGAGACCACGCTCGTGACGCGCCTCGCGCTCGACTCGGCGGGGCATGGCGTCACGCTGGCGCTGGCGGTCACGCTCGCGCTCGTGGGCATCGACTTCCTGTCGGGGCTCGTGCACTGGGCGGCGGATACGTGGGGCACTCCCGAATGGCCGCTGGTCGGGCGTACGCTCATCGCGCCGTTTCGCGAGCACCACGAGGACCCGCTGGCGATCACCCGCCACGACTTCGTCGAGACCAACGGTTCGAGCATGCTGGTGGCGCTGCCGGCGATGCTGCTCGCGGCAGCGGTTCCGCTCGAGCGGCTGGGAGAGGCGGCGCGGCTGGGGGTCGCCACCGTCACGTTCCTCGCCGCCGGCGCGGTGCTCACGAATCAGGCGCACAAGTGGAGCCACACGGCGCGCCGTCCCTCTTGGGTGGTCGCGTTGCAGCGTGCGGGCCTGCTGGTGTCGCGCGAGCACCACGCGGTCCACCATCGCGCGCCCCACACACGCGCGTACTGCATCACCTTCGGCTGGCTGAACCCGATCCTCGATCGCGTCCGTTTCTTCCCGGTGCTGGAATCGTGGATCCAGGCGATGACCGGCGCCGTGCCCCGCGCCGACGATCGCGCCCACCGCCACGAGCGGCGCGCCGCGCGACGCGCGCTCAGCGCGACACGATGACGCGATCTCCCGACCCGATCGAGACTTCGTAGAGCGCCTGCATCTCGAGGTCGAGCAGCCAGAAATCGCCGTCGTGGAGCCCGCCCACGAGATCGGCGGGCGTGTCGAAGCGCGGTCCCACGCCGGTGCTCGCGTCGGCGGCGATCGTGCGGTCGCCGCTCGCGAGGTCGATCGCGACGATGGCCCGCAGCGCGTCGTCGGTGACCAGCGCGCGATTGGCCGCGTTGTCCACCACCACGCCGCGAGGCAGCCCGAGCTCGGGACCGGCGCCGCGACCCGCCCCCGAGACGAGGGTGCGATTGCCGGTGACCAGATCGATCGAGAGCAGCGCCTTGGAGTCGATGTCCGTCACCAAGAGCGCGCCGCGCGCGGAGTCGATGGCGAGGTCGCCACCCGAGGAGATCACCGGCCCCGTGCCGCGCGACGGATCCGACACGACCACGCGGTCGCCCGTCACCAGATCCACGGCGAGGACGCCGTCGACGCCGTCGTCGAGCACGAACACGCGGCTGGCGATGGGATCGAGGGAGACGCGGATGGGCTTCAGGAACACCGGCCCCGATCCCTGGGACGCGCCCGAGATGATCGTGCGGTCGCCGCTGGTCAGCGCCACCGCGAGCAGCGCGTCGAGCTCGGTGTCGACGACCAACGCGCGATCCGAGGCGCCGTCGACGGCCGCGCCGCGCGGACCCGCCAGCGCGACGCCACCGCCACGGGCCGGACCCGAGACCAGCGTACGATTCCCGGTGGCGGGATCCACCGCCACGAGCGCGGCGGCGCCGCCGTCCACGAGCAACACGCGGCCGGCGACCGCATCCAGCGCCAGCGACCGCAAGTCCTCGAAGGTCGGACCATCGCCGAAATGCCGTGACACGGCGGCGGCGCGATAACCGCCGGTGAGGTCGACCAGGATCGCGCCGCCCCGCGCCTCCGTCGGGACCACCAAGCGCTCGCCCCTGGCGTCGAGGATCAGGTCCTCGGTGCCCGCGAGCGCGGTGGTGGAATCGGCTCCGGCGGCGGAAACGAGCGTGCGATCGCCGCTCGCGAGATCGATCGCCACCACTTGATCGAGCACGGAGACGTCCGCGACGTAGACACGCGCGTGCGTCGCGTCGAACGCGATCCCCGCGGGGAAGCCGAGCGCCGGCCCGGTCCCGCGCAGCGCGTCCGAGACCGTGGTGCGATCGCCGCTCGCGAGGTCGATGGCGATCACCGCCTGCAGCGCGCTGTCGGTGACGTACGCGGTCTGCGAGGCGGCATCGAGCGCTAGACCGCGCGGCGAGCCGAAGAGCACGCCCGCGCCGTGCGCGGCATCGCTCACGATCGCGCGCGCGCCCGTGGTGGGATCGATCGAGAGCAGCGTGGCGCTGCCGACGTCCAGCACCACGAGGCGCGCGGTGGTCGTGTCGAACGCGATGGCGCGCGGAGTGACGAGCGCGGGCCCCAGCTCGGCGGTCGCGTCGCCGACCAGCCGCCGATCGCCGCTCGCCCCGTTCACCGCGACGATCGCCAGCGCGGCGGCGTCGAGGGCGAAGACCGTGCCGGTCGCGGGATCGAACGCGACGTCCACCGGCGCGACCAGCACCGGACCACTGCCGCGACGCGCGCTCGAGATCTCGTCGCGAGTCCCCGCGGCGAGATCGAGCCGCACCACGGACGCCGCCTTCGCATCGGCCACGAGCACGCTGCCGTCGCTCACCGCGCACCCACCGCGCGGATCCTCGAGCAGCGCGCCGCGCTGGACGAACGAGGTCGCCGCGCTCGCCGCGACGTTCCCGGCGGCATCGGTCACCGACACGGTCAGCGTGGTCGTCCCCAGCGGCAACGGAACCGCCGCGGTCCAGTGGTCGAACGCATCGTCCGAGAGGGCATCGACGCCGTTCACGCTCACCGACGCGACACCCGAGTCAGCGTCGTTTGCCGTCCCGGACACGTTCACCAGTGGTCGATCGGTGAGCGCGACCGCGGGCGGGAACGCGATCGACGCGCGCGGCGGCACCGAATCGGAGGGAGGTGGCGGCTCCGCCGTCGTGTCGTTGCCACACCCCACGAGCAGCAGCGCCGTCGCCAGCCCGAGGCCGGCGAGCGCCGCTCGCGGACGCAGGCCACGGATCGTTCCCGTCCACGCGAATCGACTCATCACCGCGCCTCCCGAGCTCGTACCGACCACGCGAGCCAGTCTCCCCGATCCCCACCGAAAGGCAAGGGCAGCGGGCCCGCGTGAACGAGCCCCGGTGCGCTTCGGCCCGCCCGGCGCACGAGGGAAGCGCGCCGACGCCCGCGCGAAGCACCGCCGCTCGGTCGTGGCGACGTCCCGGCGGGATCGCCCGGCCCCACTTGGGCTACGATCGCGGCATGCGACGGTTTCGCTGGCTCGCATCACTCGAGGGGCGCTTGGCCCTGGGGGCGCTCGCGTCGATGGTCGTGGCGGCGTGCGCCGCGCCGCTGCTCTTCGCCGGCGATCTCGCGACCCCCTTCCGTCATCGCGAGGCACCCTGGACGCGCTCGGGCACCTGCGAGTCGTGCCATCCCGATCACTACGCGAGCTGGCACCGCACCTACCACCGCACCATGACGCAGGACGCGAGCCCCGCCTCCGTGGTCGGCGCGTTCGACGGCAAGCCCGTCACCTACTTCGGCGTCACCGCGCGCCCGATCCAGCGGGACGGCCAGTACTACGTCGACTACCTGCGCAAGGACGGCACCACGCTGCGATCGGTGCGCGTCGTGCGCACCGTCGGCTCGCACCGCTATCAGCAATACCTCGCCGAGAACCCCGACGACGGCTGCGACAACTACTATCGGATCCCGCTGGTGTGGCACATCGGCGAGCGGCGCTGGATCCACCTGAACGGCGCCTTCCTGAGCGGTGACGACAAGCCCTACGACGCCTACCTCGCGCTCTGGAACCAGAACTGCATCTTCTGTCACAACACGGGACCCGCCCCGGGCAGCCTCAACTACGACGAGCTGCAAGCGCGTAGCCACCGTGGCGAGAAGGTGAGCTGGGAGTTCGACGGCAAGTACGACTCGTCGGTCGCGGAGCTCGGGATCTCGTGCGAGAGCTGTCACGGGCCCGCCGGCGAGCACGCGAAGCGCAACCGCAACCCGCTGCGCCGCTACTTGCTCCATGCGACCCATCGCGCCGACCCCACGATCGTCAATCCCGACCGGCTCGCGAAGGAGCAGAGCGTGGACGTGTGCGGCCAATGCCACGGCCAACGCCTCGCGAATCCGCCGGGGTCGATTCGCGACTGGATGCACACCGGACCCGTGTATCGCGCCGGCGAATCGCTCACCGAGAGCGTCACGCCCCTCGCCGCCGATACTCCGGGCCCACCGTGGAACCCGGGACTCGTGAAGAAGCGTTTCTGGGGCGACGGCACTCCGCGGCTCAGCGCGTACGAGTACCAGGGCATCCGCATGTCCGCCTGTTACTCGAAAGGCGAGCTGACCTGCACGTCCTGCCACGCGATGCACGGCGGCGACGTCGCCGGCCAGATCGAGCCCGCGATGCGGACCAACGACGCGTGCCGCGGCTGCCACGCGGAGATCGTCGCGAACGTGAGCGCACACAGCCATCACGACGCACGCGGCTCGGGATCGAGCTGCTACGAATGCCACATGCCGCGCATGGTGTACGGCATCCTCGCGATCCATCGCTCGCACCACATCGAGAACCCCGACCCCGCGCGCGATGCCGAGAGCGGCCGCCCCAACGCGTGCACCAACTGCCACCAGGATCGCTCGGCGGTGTGGGCCGCCGAGGCGACGCGGCGCTGGTGGGGCGAGAAGTACCGGATGCCCGCGGGACGCGCCGACGGCGCGCCCCTCGACGCCACCGCGTTCGTCGCCGAGCTGCTGGGCGGCGACCCGGTGCAGCGCGCCG
>JAXLQJ010000089.1:0-19999 GCA_046331705.1 bacterium
CAAGGTCGACTCGATCAACCACGAGGACCCCGAGGAAGCGCGCGAGAAGATCATCTTCGAGAACTTGATCCCGCTTCATCCCACGGAGCGCCTCAAGCTCGAGCACACCGCCACCGACTACTCGACGCGCATCCTCGATCTCGTGACCCCCATCGGCAAGGGGCAGCGCGCGCTCATCGTGTCGCCGCCACGCGCCGGCAAGACGATGCTCATGCAGTCGATGGCCCACGCCATCGCCGCCAACCACCCCGAGGTCGAGCTCAAGGTGCTGCTCATCGACGAGCGCCCCGAGGAAGTCACCGACATGAAGCGCTCGGTGAAGGGCGAGGTGATCGGCTCGACCTTCGACGAGCCCGCCACCCGCCACGTGCAGGTGGCGGACATGGTGATCGAGAAGGCCAAGCGCCTGGTCGAGCATGGCAAGGACGTGGTGATCCTGCTCGACTCGATCACCCGGCTCGCGCGCGCGCACAACACCGTGTGCCCGCCGAGCGGCAAGATCCTCTCGGGCGGTGTCGACGCCAACGCGCTGCACCGGCCGAAACGATTCTTCGGCGCGGCGCGCAAGGTGGAAGCGGGCGGCAGCCTCACGATCATCGCCACCGCGCTCATCGACACCGGCAGCCGCATGGACGAGGTGATCTTCGAGGAGTTCAAGGGCACCGGCAACGCCGAGATCTGCCTCGAGCGCCGGCTTGCCGACAAACGCATCTTCCCGGCCCTCGACATCAACAAGTCGGGCACCCGCAAGGAAGAGCTGCTGATCGACAAGAACGCGCTGCCGCGGATCTGGCTGTTGCGCAAGGTGCTGCAGCCCATGAGCACCGTCGAGTCGATGACCTTCCTCCTCGACAAGCTCAAGAAGACCAAGTCCAACCGGGAGTTCCTGGACTCGATGAATCAGTGAGCGCGTGCGCGGATGCTCGCCGGCGAGCGTCCGCGAGGCGACGGTGTGTCGGGTATTCGCGCACGAAATCGAGCTCGGCGCACTTTTTCCGTGAGAATCGACTCGCCCACGAGGACGGCACGAACCGGAACCGCACGTCCGCAGGAGAACCGATCATGACGAACACCGGCCTCCGCACCATCGGCGCCTTCTCATTCGCGCTCGCACTCGTCGCCTTCGGGTGCAGCAGCGGCGGTGACGGCACGCCACGCACGCCCGCCTCCGTCGCGGTCACGCTCTCGAGCGCGGCCCTCGAATACGGCGGGTTCACCACGCTCGCCACCGCCGTGGTGCGTGACGCCGAGGGTGTCGCGATCACGACACCGGTCACGTGGGGCAGCTCGGATCCAGCCGTCGCCAGCGTCGCCGCAGACGGCGTCGTCACCTCGGGCGCCATCGGCACGGCGCAGATCCGCGCGACGGCCGCTGCCGGCGTGACCGGCTCGGTGACGGTGCAAGTGATGAAGCAGGCGAACCCCGCCTGCAGCGTGCCCGCCGACCCCGCCGCGCCCGGCCCCGTGGCGCCGCCGCCGAGCTTCGGGGTGCTCGCCGATGGGTTCGACGGCCTCCCGCCCATCCCCTACGACACGCGCTTCCTGATCCCCGTGGATCTCGACGGTGACGGCAAGCGCGATCTGCTCCACCTCAACTCCAGCGCCGCGGGCGGCAACGCCGCGGGCACGGCCTTCGCGTACCGCAACGACGGCTCGGGCCACTTTCGCGATGCCACGGCAGCAATCCTCGGCACCGCCGGCATCGCCGTCGACCAGCCCGCGAGCTTCGAGGTCGCCGACCTCGACGGGGACGACCGCTCGGACGTCTTCGTCACCCAGCAGGGCCATGCCGACGGCGGTGCCGCCAGCCTGCTCTTCCTGTCCAGGCCCGACGGCCAGTCGAGCGAGTCCGGCGCCACCGCGCTGGCCCCGAACGCCAGCAACAGCGTCACGAAGTCGAGCGCCAGCGGCGATCTCGACTGTGACGGCGACGTCGATCTCTTCCAATCGGCGATCGGCCCCACCGGCGTCTCGACGCTCTTCGTGAACGACGGCTCGGGCACCCTGCGCGGCGATCCGCTGCGCCTGCCGAGCGCGCTCACGTCCGGAAGCGTGAGCTTCACCGCCGCCGCCGCGTGCGACGTCGACCGCGACGGCGACGTCGACCTGGTGGCCGGCGGCTGGAACGGCTCGGCGCTCGCGCGCGACGCGCTGCTGCTCAACGACGGGTTCGGCAATTTCCGGCTGGCGCCCGATGGCGCGCTGCCCCCCTGGTCGTTCTCGGCGGCCACCAACGTCACGGTCGCGATCCGCTGCGCCGACCTCGACCTCGATGGCTTCCCCGACCTGGTGGTGTCGCGCACCGATGCGTTCACGCGCGGCTCGGTGAGCCTGCTGCGCAACCAGCAAGACCGCACGTTCGCGTCCGTGCCGGCCGAGGGCCTCGATTGGGCCAACGGCTGGGCCTCCAGCCTGTGGGCCCTCGACTTCAACGAGGACGGTTGGCCCGACCTGAGCGTGAGCGGCGTGAGCAGCGATCACGCGAGCCGCGTGCTCGCGAACGCCGGCGCCTTCACGTTCACCCCCGTGACGCCGCCGCGCGACGACCAGCCGCTGACGCCCATCGAGGCGACCGGCGACGGGCGGCCGGATCTGGTGGCGCCGGAGACCGCGGGCGCGCCCACGCTCATGGTCAACGGTCTCGAGGAGGAGCCGCCGCCGCCCGCCAACTACTTTCGCACCGAGAACGAGGGCGATCGCCTGGAGATCCCGCTGGGCGCGTCCTCGGCGGCTTCCGGCCACTTCCACTTCGAGGCGCGGGGCTTCGTCGACGACTTCAAGCCGCGCTACTCGCCCGGGACGCTCTTCATCTATTTCTGGCTCTACTCCGGGGACAACTTCTACTACAAGGGCGCGGGCGAGGGCTTTCTCTACATCCCCTCGCAGTACGCGATGACCAACTACACCTGCAACTACGGCAAGGTTCGCGGCCGCAGCAACACGCCGGGTGAGTGGCCGATCGAGGCCTGCTACCAGTACGACGCCTGGGATTCCCAGAAGTGGTACACGTTCGACATCTACTGGGATGGCTCGAGCATCTCGATCTACATCGACGGTGAGCACAAGAACACGGGCGTTTACGGCTCGAACGCGCTGCCGCTCATCGCCGGGTTCGGGTTTCCGCCCGCCGAGGTCGAAGAGAGCGGCATCCTGGGGATGGAGTTCCGCAACTGGAGCTTCACCCAGGACTGACGATCGTCGTAGATAGGTCTGCAGCGTCGCGGCGCGCGACGGCGATCCGTCGCGCGCCCGGCGCGCCTCCCTCGAGCGAGCCCCGATGCCCGCGACCGACGGCGCCAGCCCACGCGCTCGACCGATCTCCGCCACCCTCGGCACCGAGGCGGGACGCGACGCCTACTTGGCGGAGAACGGCTTCTCGGTCGCGGCGTACGACGAGCCGTGGACGGAGGCGTCGTTCCTCGGCATCCCCTTCAAGGTGCCGAACCCACCGCGGCACCGCTGGGCGATCATGCGTCATGACCTGCATCACGTCGCCACCGGCTACGGCACCGATCTGATCGGCGAGGCCGAAGTGTCCGCGTGGGAGCTCGCCTGCGGCGGCTACGGATTGCTCGACGTCTACACGCGCGCGATCGTGACGCAGATCATCCTCGTGGGCCTCGTCGCCGCGCCTCGCCGCACGGTCGCGGCGTGGCGCGCAGCCAAGCCCGGCGCGCGCTCGCTCTTTCACGATCGACGCCCCTACCCAGAGGTCCTCAGCGGTTCGGTGGGGGAGCTGCGCGCGCGGCTCGGCGTCCCTCCCGAGGGTCTCGCGCAACACCCACGCCTGCTCCACTCGCGCGCGCCGCGCTCCTGAGCGATCGCGAGTGGGTTCGCCGTGGCGCGTCGGCGGCGCGTCGAGGCGGGCCGCAGGCGGCCGAATCGCGCTCCGCCGCTGCCTCGGGGCTCGCTGCGTTGCGCGAATGGGCGTCCGATGGGCAAGATCGCGTCGTGCCGGATCTCGAGGTGATCCCTCGCCCTCCATCACCCTCGCCGTCGAGGTCGAGCGCGCGAGCTCGATCGGTGGCGGCGCCGTGGTGGCGGGCGGCGATCATCGCGGCGCACGCGCTCGTCGTGGCGGCAGCGGCACCCGCCGCGACGTTTCTCGTCGACCGGCGGGACGATCCCCCGCCCCAGATCCCGTCCTGCACACCGGCGCCCAACGACTGCTCGCTGCGTGAGGCGATTCGCGCCGCCAACTCGCTCGCGGGTGCCGACGAGATCGATCTCGGCGCACCGGATGCGTCCGCGAACGCGCCCTACGCGCTGACCCGCGCGGGCGAGGACGACGCCGCGCTCGTCGGTGACCTCGACATCACGGGACCGCTCACGATCCGCGGGGTGTCGTCCACGAGCACGGTGATCGATGCGGGCACGCTGCCCGCCGAGTCACGCGACCGCGTCTTCGACATCGTCGCGAACGCCGCGGTCGAGATTGCCGACCTTTCGATCCGGGGCGGGCTGGCGCCGACCGGCGGCGGCATCCGCAACGCGGGCGACCTCACGCTCACGGATGCGGCCGTCGCCGGCAACGAGTCGAGCGGAGGTCTCGCCACCGACGGCTACGCCTACGGTGGCGGCGTCCACACGCTCGAGAACAGCTCGCTGACCGTCGTCCGCGGCAGCATCTCGGAAAACGTCGCTCGGGGTCGCACGCTGCCGGGCGATGTCGGTGCCTACGCGTACGGCGGCGGTGTGTGCGCGGAGAATGGCGCGAGCGTCGTGCTCGAGGACGTCACCCTCTCCGACAACCAGGCCCTCGGCGACGGCGGCGACGGCGCGGGCGGCGGTGGCGGTGGCGCCATCGCCACGTTTCAGGCCTCGCTCAAGGCGACGGGCTGCACCATCCAGCGCAACACCGCGCGCGGCGGCAGCGCCGCGCGCTGCAGCGATTGCAGCGCGTTCGGTGGAGGCATCGCGGTGCTCAGCTTCGGCGTCGGATCGCTGGCGCTCGGCGACTCAACCGTGCTGGAGAACGTCGCGCAGGCGGGAGCGAGCACGGAACGGTGGGGGGGCGACGCCTTCGGCGGTGGCATCTACGTGGATGCGCCGGCGGTGATCGAGCAGACACGAATCGAAGGCAATCTCGCCCACGCCGGCGACAGCGGCGATCCCGCGCACGCTGGCGGGGAGGCCTTCTGCGGCGGCATCGACGCGTCGCTCGAGCTGACCCTGCGAGACTCCACGCTTCGCGACAATCGGGCCACCGGCGGATCCGGGCCGATCGAGGGCGGCGACGCCTTCAGCGGGGGGCTTTGCAGCGACGGCAACGCCGTGATCGAGCGCGTCCTGGTCGAGGGCAATCAGACCGAGGGCGGAACGGGCGCCGTGGCAGGCGGCGACGCGTATTGCGCGGGGCTCGCTTTCGACGGGCTCTCGGGGAGCGCGGTGAGCGTCGAGGCAAGCGCCGTGGTCGGAAACCGCGCCGCCGGGGGTGCGAGCCCGGGCGCGGTGACGGGCACGGCGTACGGTGCAGGAATCTGCATTCGCGGCATCGACGACGCGACGATCACCAACACCACGATCACCCGCAACGAAGCGAGCCTCGAGAGCGCGCTCGAGATCTTCCAACAGGACCCGGAAGGCGCGGTCTTGCTCGCGTTCTCGACGGTGACGGGGAACACCTCCACCGCCAGCGCCCCCATCGGCGTCGACGAGCCCTCGGCGTTGGTGCTGCGCGGGAGCTTGCTCGGCGACGCGTGCGCAGGAGCGGGATCGTTCGCGTCCGAGGGCGGAAACGTCGAGCGCGTGGTGGGCGCCGGGCCCTCCACCTGCGGCCTCGGCGTCGCCGGCGACGCGACGGTGAACGATCTCGCGCTGGCGCCGCTCGGCGACCACGGCGGGCCCACGCCGACGCTTCCGCCGCTGCCGACGAGCCCCGCGCTCGCGCGCGTCGCGGGCTGTCCGCCGCCGTCGCTGGATCAACGTGGATCGCCGCGCGGCGCGGAAGTCTGCGACGCGGGAGCCGTGGAGGTCCAGGCCGGCGAGGATTTCGGTCGCATCTTCGAGTCGTCGTTCGAGAGCGGCGAGCTCGACGATTGGAGCGCGGTCGTCGGCGCCGGATGACGCGGTCCGCCTCGCGGAGCGGCGCGCGGGGCGCGCTCGGCGCCAGGCTCGCGCACGACCGGCGCTGGGCCGAGCGGCGATCCCGAAGAGCGCGCTCAGAGCAACCGGAGGCGTTCGTGGACGGTGCGCGCGGCGAAGCGCGCGTTGCCGATCAGATACCGCCGCCACAGACGCTTGGGCTCGCGCACCATGCGATACGCCCACTCGACGCCGAGGGTCATCATCCAGCGCGGTGCGCGCGGCTTTCGCCCCGAGTGGAAATCGAACGCGCCCCCGACTCCCCACACCAGCGACGCCCCGAGCTCGCGGGCACGAGCGAGAATCCAGCGCTCTTGCCTGGGACTGCCGAGCCCCACCAAGCACGCGTCCACGGCGAGCCCGCGGATCGCCTCCACCACCGCCCGCTCGTCCGCAGCGGACGCGAAGAACCCGGCGTGCGCTCCCACGATCTCGACACCTGGCGCGAGCGCCCGCAATCGCTCGGCGGCGAGCGCCGCCACGCCGGGCTCGCCCCCGAGCAGGAAGAGCCGCACTCCGAGCGGCGCCGCCGCACGGCAGAAATCGGGGAGAAAGTCGCTCGCGGTGACGCGCTCGGGCAGCGCCTGGCCCAGGAAGCGCGACGCCCACACCAGCCCGATCCCGTCCGGATAGAGCAGATCGAAGCGGCGGAGCTCGTCGGCGAAGCCGCGCTCGTCGCGCGCTTGGTTGAGGGTGTGCGGGTTCAGGTAGGTCGCGAGGAACGGTGCTCGCGAAGAAGGCCGGATCTCGCCGCGCGCCGCGCGAATCAGCAGCGCGACGGTGGCGGCGGTGTCGAGACGCGAGACCGGCAGACCGAAGAGATTGACGGCGGGCACGAGAAGCCTGTCGGAGAATGAGCTTCGCACGCCGACAGGCTCCTCGCTTGATGCTTCCTCGGGGGTCTGTTCCAGCCCCCCACCCCGAAGTCGCCTCGCGTTCGCTCGCCGATCCTCGCCGTCGGCGAGGCTGGGAGTGTGTCGGGAACGGATTTCCCGACACATTCCTAGCCCGACGCGGTCCGCCGGCGCCAGCACGCGATGCATCCGCGACGCCGCCCGGAGCGCGGTCACACGGTGGCGGGCTCGGCGGCGTCGGCTCGCGCGCGCCCCAGGAAATCCCGGATGTGCCCCGCCATCGCCCACGCGCCGCGCGCCAGATAGGACACGTCCTCGGCGCTACGGATGCCGAGGAAGCGCCGCGCCACGTGCTCGGGGCGAAAGGACAACCGGTAGAAGCGCCTGCACCAGTCGAGGATCTCCTCGGACGAGAGCCCTTCGGTGCGCAAGATCGGCTCGCGCATGCCGAAGCGGTCGTAGTCCTGGGGATCGCAGGCGAGCCAGCCCTGCTCGACCGCCTGGCGGTAGAGCGGCGTTCCGGGATACGGAATGAGCACCGTCGACTGGAGCATCTCGATGGCGCCTTCGGCGTAGAGCTCCTCCACGATGCCGAAGGTGCTCGCGAGGTCGGCGCGCGTCTCCCACGGATAGCCGACCATGATCGTGAGGTGGATCTCGAGCCCGTGCTTCTTGGCGGCACGGCAGCCGGCGCGCACCTGCTCGGGCGTGGTCCCCTTGCGCAACCGGCGCAACGTCTCGGGACTCATCGACTCGAGCCCCAGCTTGAGCTTGCGAAAGCCGGCGCGCGCCATCTTCTCGGCGGTCGCGTCGGTGAGCGCGTCGAAGCGCATGTTGCACGAGAAGAGCAGCTCGTCCGCGAGCCCGCGCTCCACCATGCCCGCGCTGAACTGATCGAGCCAGCGCCCGATCGGCAGGGTGCCGGTGTCGTCGAAGATCTCGCGCGCGCCGTGCTCGGCGACCAGGTACTCGAGCTCGTCGAGGACGTTGGCCGGCGTGCGCGCGCTGAAGGAATCCGCCGGATAGAGCGTGGTCCACGAGCAGAACGTGCACACGCCCCAATGGCAGTCGCGCCCGGCCATGATTCGGAAGAACGGCTTGCGCTTCCACCACTTCTCGGAGTAGCGGAAGCCCTCGGTGAGCCGGCGATCGATGAACGGCAGCTCGTCGAGGTTCACCGGCACGATCGCCACCGGGCTGTGCGCGATCGCGTCGCCATCGCGCCAGTAGACGTTGGTGGGCGGCTCGGTCCCTTTCTCGAGCGCACGCGCCAGATCCCGCAGCGTGATGTCGTAGTTCCCGCCCACCACGGCGAAGTCGACGGGACACTCGCGGAAGCTCTCCTCGGGAAGCGCGGTGACGTGGTCGCCGAGCAAGAGGAAGCGGGTCGCGGGCAGGCGCCGCTTGGCCTCGCGAATCCACGCCCAATGGCGCTTCACCACCGGCGTCTTGGTCTCGCACACCACCCAATCGGGCGCGGCGCTTTCCAAGCGCGCCCAGTGCTCGGCTGCGCTCAATCCCTGGGCGACGGCGTCGTCCCAGAGCACCTCGTGGCCATCGTGAGCGAGCAGCGTCGCCGCTTGCGCGGGCACGATCGGAAAGAGATACGACGGGTGCGTGAACCACTGGAACTGGCGGTTCTGGGTGAGCATCGGCACGCCCGGACCACCGAGCGGCGGATAGGTGATCGCGATCTTCATGTCGTGAGTGGCCCCGGCGGCGACGAGCGGCGAGCGGTCTCGGGATGGGCGCGCGTCAGCTTACGAGCGCGGGTGCCGGAGACGCCAACTCGAGGTACGCATCGAGCGTCTCGCGCGCCGTCGTCTCCCAGCGGAATCGCGTGGCCCGCGCGCGGCCCGCGGCGACGAGTGCCGCGCGCGCCGTGGGATCGCCGAGCAGGCCGAGGATGGCACAGGCGGCCTGGGTCGGCGACTCGGTCGGCAGCGCGAGATACGCGTCGCCCAGCACCTCGGGCAGCGCTCCCGCCGCTGCCGCCGCGACCGGGCAGCCGGAGGCCATCGCCTCGAGCGGCGTGAAGCCGAAACCCTCGTGAAGCGCCATCGTGACGTAGAGAGCCGCACGCCGATAGAGCGCGCGCAGCGCCGCATCGCTCACGTTCTCGAGGAAGCGGACCCGCTCGACGAGCCCGAGTCGCGCCGCGCGGCGCTGGACGCCATCGAAGAACCGGTCGCGCACCCCCGCGATCACCAGCACCGGCGCGGCCCCCGACTCCGCGCGATCGACGAGCGCCCGGAACACGTCGAGCAGCCCCTCGACGTTCTTCTGCGGCCGCGTGTTGCCGACGTGCAAGAGGTACGGCCGGCTCGCGTCGAGTCCCACGCTCGCGAGCACGGCGGGGTCCCCCGTCTCGTCGCCGGGCTCGAAGAAGGCGTCGCCGAGCCCCTCGTGCACCACGCGAAAACGGCGCGACGGGATTCGATACGTGCTCATCACGTCGTCGCGGGTCCACGCGGAGCCCGCGAGAATCCGATCCGCCGCGCCGAACGACCACCGATAGGCGAGCCCGTAGAAGAGCCGCGACGCGAGCGCCACCACCGGGCCGCGCCCGCCGTGAAAGCCGCGCACCCGCAGCGCCTGCAGGTCGTGGGCGGTGACCACCGTGCGCGGCGCCGCGCCGATCGGCAGCACCGGAAAGAACGCGTGGAAGACGTCGAGACGCTCGGCCCGGGCGATGGGTCCGAGACGCGTCAAGGTCGCGAGCGAGACCGGCAGGAAAGGCACCGGGATCTCGCGCACCCCGTCGCCGCGAGCGAGCGGCTCGGGAAGGTCGGCGCGGCGGAACACCACCAGCTCGTGGCCACGGGCGCGGACCCGCGGCACGAGATGACGCACCAGCTCGGCGCTGTAGCGGCCGATGCCGTGAACGTGGCTCGGATAGACGTAGCGCGCGTCGAGGCCGATCCGCATGCTCGTCCTCGTCAACGGCGCGCAGCGGCCGCGCTCTCCGCATAGAGCTCGGCGGTGCGCGACGCGATCTCTTCCCACGAGGGCGTGCTGGCGCGCTTGCGCGCGGCCGCGCCGAGCCGGCGGCGCAAGGCGCGATCGTCGCGCAAGCGCATGAGCGCCGCGGCGAGCGCCGCCGCGTCCCCGGGGCTGACGAGGATCGCGGGCGGATCGGCCGCCGACCACGCGCGCGGCACGCACGGACCGTCGGTCGTCACGATCGGCAGCCCGTGCGCCATCGCGGCGAGCATCGACCCGCGCCGCGCGGACGCTCCACCGGCGAACGGAAAGACCGCCGCATCGGCCGCGGCGAGCAGCGCGCTCAGCTCGGGCGCCGCCAGATGACCGATGCGACGGAGCGTGCCTTCCTGCTCCGCCGCCCTGAGCGCCTCGAGGTCGCGGCGCGGCGCGCGCCGGCGCACGCGGGGCGGCGGCTCGCCGATCACCACCAGCTCGACACCGTCGCTCGCCAGCCAGCGGCTGGCGCGCGCCAGCACCTCGAGCCCGCGATCCTCGGCCAAGAGCCCGAAGTGCATGACCAGGAACGACTCCGGCGAGAGCCCGCGGCGGCGCCGCACGCTCGTGACGTCGACGGCGGTGCTCGCCGGCGAGAGGTTGGCGGCGATCGGGATCACCCGCAGCTGGCTGCGCGCGAGCCCGGGCCAGCCGAGCGCCGCGTCGCGATCGAGCTCGCTGGTGAACACGATGCCGTCGCTCGCGACGAGGTTGAGCCACGCCCGCGCTCGGAACCGCCTGCTGCGCTCCGAGAACTCGTGCAACGTCGTCACCACCGCCGGCACGCGTCCGCGGCGGCGCACGCCACGCGCCACCCAGGGGATCGCGTTGGCGAGCCCGCCGCGATCCTGGGTGCCCAGGCGAGACGGATACATGAGGTGCACCACGTCGGGCTCGCAGCGCAGGATCGCGTCGCGCAGGCGCTCGATCTCGTCGAGACGCCAGCCCTCCATGATCCGATGCACCTCGACTCCCTCGATGGGTTTCGCGGGGCCCGGCCCCGTCGAGGTCAACACGTCGATGTGCTCGAGATCGCGGATGCGCGCGAGCGCCCGGGCCAGCAGCGCGGTGTAGTCGCCCACGCCGCAGATCTGGTCGGGAAACGTGCCGCTGACGAGCAGGAGGCGCATGGCTGAGCGAGGATGCGCCGCGGGGTCAGCGCGAGCGGGCGCGGTCGAGCGCAGCACGATACACCGCGGCGGTCGCCGCCGCCGCCACGTCCCAGGTCATCGCGCGAGCCTGAGCGACCCCGCGCGCCAGCCGCGACTCGAGAGCGGCACCGCCGCGCAGTGTTTCCTCGATGGCGCGCGCGATGGCGAGCGGCGACGCTCCCACCGGCGCGAGCTGGGCGAACGAGCGCGCCTGCTCGACCAGCGGCGCGATGGCGGCGCACACGACGGGCACGCCGCAGCCTGCCGCCTCGAAGACGGGGATGCCGAAGCCCTCGTAGCGCGACAGGAACACGAACGCCCGCGCGCCGCGATAGATGGCGGGCAGCGCCGCTCGCTCGACCGCGCCCGTGGCGATCACGCTCGCGCCGCGCTCGCGGATCGCCTTTCGGAGCGCCGCGCCGGCGCCGGCGGTCGGCCCGACCAGCACCAGCGGCAACGTCTCGCCGCGACCGCGCTCGAGCGCCGCGTGCGCGGCGAGCAGCTCGCCGATCCCCTTGCGCGCCTCGATCGCGCCCACGAAGAGCAGATAGGCGGGCGGCAATCGGTAGCGCTCGCGAAAGGCGTCGTCCGTCGCTTCCGGAGTGGGCTGGAAGTCCGCGTCGATACCGTGCGGCACCACGTGAATCTTGTCGCGGGTGGCGGGGAACGCCCGCGACAGCGCCTCGCCGGTGAAGGCGCTCGGCACCACGATCGCCGAGGCGCATTCGAGCGACGCCGCGAACCACCGCTCCAGAAAGAAACGCAGCCCGTCGCTCACCCAGCGGGGCTCGTCGCGCCACGCCAGATCGTGAACCGTGAGCACCACCGCCGCCTCGCGAGCGCGTGGCGCGAGCAGGTCCGTCGCGTGAAAGACGTCGAGCGGCCCCACCAGGTCCTCGATCCCGCCCACTCCGCGGTCGAGCCACGAGCGATTCAGCAAGCGGCGCGGCACGCGCGTGTGCACCGACCGCACACCCGCGAGATCCACGCCAGCGAGCCGCGGCGCGCGCAGCGACGGCTGATTCACCCACGCCACCAGCGCGCGTGCGTCGAGCGCCGAGCGCGCGCCGAGCAGCCCGCGCACGTAGCTCGCGATCCCGGTGGCGCCGCGCGCCAGCGGTGTGAGGTCCACGCCGATACGAAGCCCGCTCACGAGGTCACGCCCGCTCGCGGCGCCGCAGCCGTCGCCAGGCGTCCACGCCCCAGCGGCGGCGCCAGCGAGATCCCCGCCAGGATCATCACGGGATACGCCGCCGGCCGTTCGGTGAGCGCATGCAGGAAGCACGCGGCCAGCGCCAGTGCGCACCACGCCGCGCCGACCCCGGCTGCGCCCGCTCTACCGGCGACGGCGGCGGCGAGCAGCGCGCGGCCCATGCTGAGCACGAAGCCCGTCAGCAACCCCATGCCCACGATGCCGTACTCGACGCCGAACTGGAGATACGAGCTCTCCGTCACGATCCCGTTCGCCCCGAGCACCCGCACCGAGACCTCGCCGGCGCGCCCCGGTCCCAGACCCCAGGGATGATCGGCGAGGGTCTGGGCACCGCGCAGCCACGCTTCGAGATGCCGCGGTGACGACGTATCCGTCGCCGCCCCGGTCAGCGTGTCGCGCGTCCACGACGCGAGGCGCGGCGCGAGCGGCAACGTCGCCGCGGCGGTCGCGAGCACGGCGAGCGCGATCCAGCGCCGCGCGGCGCGGTCGCGCCAATGGACACGTGCGACGATCGCCGCGCCGAGGGCGAGGCCGAGCCACGCGCTGCGCGTGAACGTCGCCAGCGCCGTCACCGCGAGACCAGCGGCCAGAGCCAAGCTGCGAACGCGCGCGCCGGCGACGCCCGCTCGGAACGCATCGTCGAGGGCGAGCAAGCTCGCGATGGCGAAGACGAGCCCCGCGGGCAGCGGATCGAGGAAGACCGACGTCAGCCGGTAGTGCTCGTAGCCCGGCACCTTGAAGTCGCGCGGGCCGGTGTACCCCGCCGCCGCGTACCAGCCGGGCCCGAGAATCGCGAGCTGGACCAAACCGAACACCGCGAGCAGCGCCGCCAGCCAGACCGTGAGCGCACGCAATCGCCGCGCCTCGGCGGGATCGTCGCCGGCCACGCGAGCCGCGATCCCGACCAGCGCCAGCGGCCCCAAATCCGCGGCCAGCCCGCGCAGCGCGAGGCCGAGCCCCACCTGGTGCACCACCAGCGCGCGCACGCTCGTCGCCGCGACCCACGCGGTGAGCGCCACGCCCCAGCGCACGGGCCGGGCCCACGCGCGAGGATCGGCGCACGCCGCCGAGCGCCCCTCGCGACGCACCGCCATCGCGAGGGCACGCACCCCCAAGGTCGCGATGCCCAGGTCCTTCCACTGACCGAGCGCGCCGCCCTCGAGAAGCCATCGCCCTTCGAGAACGCTCAACACCAACGTGTGGAACGGTGCGATGGCGATCAACGCGGCAAGCGCGACGAGGGGCCGAGCCCACGCAAGCGCCACCCACGCCACCGCGCCGACACCCAGCACCAGCGCGCGGGTCGTCGCCGTCGCGAGCAGCGGCGCCGCCAGCGCCGCCGCCAGCGCCACGAGCATCGCTGCCGGCGCCGGCGCTCGCCGGCCGCCGAAGCACGCCACCTCGAACGCCACGAGGGCACCCGCGACCGCCGCGCACGTCACCCCGGGCAGCAGCGCACCCGCCGCGCCGATCGCAACCGCGTAACCGAGCACGCGCACCACGTCGCCGGCGCGGAACGCGAGGCGCGTGGGCCGATCCGGGCTGGAGGCGAGGCTGGTCATGGGCGAGGCGGCCGGGCGACCCGGCGATTGAACCACCGTGGCGCAGCCGGTCCAATCGCGGCGCGTACGATGCCCACGGGATGTCCGCGGTATCGCCGCGCGGCACGCTCATCGGCCACCCTTCGCCGCGGTGACGACGATGGCGATGCCGGCCGATCCATGGCGCTGCTCGGCGCTCGAGCAAGCCGCCGCGATCCGCTCGCGCGCGATCTCGGCGGAGGAGCTGACGCGCGGCTACCTGGCGCGCATCGAGCGCCACGATCCGCGCCTGCACGCGTTCGTCGACGTGCACGCCGAGCGTGCCCTCGCTCGTGCGCGCCGCGTCGATCGCGCGCTCGCAGCGGCACCCGCTGCCCCCTCGCCCACGTTCCTCGGCGTGCCGTTCGCCATCAAGGACACCGATGCCGTGCGCTTCGCGTTCAATCGCGCGGGCTCACGGGCATACCGCTACGTCTGGATGCCCTTCGACGCGCGCGCCGTGCGGCTGCTGCGCCGCGCGGGATTCGTGATCCTCGGCAAGACCAGCACCTCCGAGCTCGCGCTGATGCCGGTGGTGGAGCCGGACATCCACCCGCCCACGGCCAACCCGTGGAACGTGGCGCACAGCGCCGGTGGCTCGAGCGGTGGCTCGGCGAGCGCAGTCGCCGCCGGGATGCTGCCGATCGCGCACGCTGCCGACGGCGGCGGCTCGATCCGCATCCCCGCATCCTTCTGTCATCTCTTCGGCTACAAGGCGTCGCGCGGCCTCACACCGGACTTCTACGCGGCCATGGACCCGGTGGGCCTGTCGATCCTGGGCTCGGTGGCGCACCGCGTGGCGGATGCGGCGGCCGTGCTCGATGCCTTGCGCGGCGACGCGAGCGGTCCCGGCGGGCCCGACGCGCTACGGACGAGCGCGCTCGCGCCCCCGCCACCGGCGCTGCGCATCGGGCTCTGCCTGGAATCGCCGACGGCCAGCGTGGACCCGGAGATCGCGAGCGCCGTGACCGCCGTCGCGCGGCTGCTCGAGAGTCTCGGGCATCGCATCGAACCGCTCGATCCACCCGCGGGCTCGCTCGACGAGTTCCTGCCCGTGTACCAGCGTCTCGCGGCGAATCCCCCCGCGCTCAGCGAGCGCGGCTTCCAGCCCGTGACGCGCTGGCTGCGCGACGCCGGAAAGCGGCTCACCGCCGCCGACGCGATCGCCGCCAACCAAGCGCTGAGCGCGCGGCTCCTCGCCTGGTTCGGCGATCTCGATCTCTGCCTTTCGCCCACCGTCGGCCGGCCACCCCCGCGCATCGGCGAGTGGTCGCATCTGCCCGCGGAAGCACAGTTTCGCGCCGCAGCCGAGCTCGGTGGTTTCACGGCCGCGTTCAACATCACCGGGCAACCGTCGGCGAGCCTTCCCGCCGCCGTTTCCGCGGCCGGCCTGCCCATCGGCGCCATGCTCACGGGACGGCGCGGCGCGGACGTCACGCTGCTGCGCGTCTGCCATCAGCTCGAAGAGGCGCTCGCGTGGCACCGGCGTCGTGCGCCGCTCGCCGCTTCGTGAGCGGGCAGGTCCGCTTCACGAGCGCGCGGCGGTCCAGTCCGCACGAACCCGCGCGTAGCGCAGCCCGTCGCCGACGCGGCCGTCCTTGATCACGTAACAGCGCAGACGGCCCTCGAGCCGATAGCCGGCCTTCTCGAGCACACGCGCCGAGGCGGGGTTCCATTCGTACACCGTGGCTTCCAGGCGCAGCAGATCGAGTTGCGTGAACGCGTGGTCCGTCGCCGCGCGCAGCGCTGCGGTGGCGATCCCGCGCCCCCAGTACGGACGGCCGAGCCAGTAGCCGATCTCGGCGCCGACGCGGTGTACGTCGTCGAAGCGGTCGAATCCGACCGCGCCGGCCGCCTCGCCGTCCACCTCGATCGCGAATTGCGTCGGCGTCCCCGCGAGCGTGGCGCAGTGCGCGATCCAGGCCTCGGCATGGGCCGTCGTGTACGGATGCGGGAAGCGGTCGCGCAGGTTGCGCCAGACCTCCGCGTCGCTGGCGTGACGCGCGAGCGCGTCCACGTCGCGGGGCTCCCAGGGCCTGAGCACGAGTCCCTCCCGTTCGATCCTCACGCGGCGCCCCCGCGCGGCCGCTGAGGCTCGCCGTCGAAGAGCTTCACCACCCGCTCCGTCCCCGCGGCGCTCGTCACCCAGCGCTCGCGACGATCCGACAAGAGCTCGCGGGTCCAGGCCAGTGCACCGCCGTCGCCGATCGCCACCTCGAAGCCGTCGAGGCGCCGGATGAAGAAGCGAATCGTCGCGCCCTGGTAGTAGTTGATCCCTTCCAGGCGTGCGAGATCGAAGCGCACGTCGAGCGACGGGTGACGCGTGCGAAGCGGCGCCGCGATCGAGTCGACGAGTGTCCGCGCCCAACCGCGCTCGGCGTCGCCGAGGCCGAGCGCCGTCACCGCTGCCACCGGATCGTCCACGGCTCGCGGCAGCTCGACACCGCTCGCCGCGATGAGCGATTCGCCGGCCTCGGGCCGGTGCGCGCGCGCACCGCGGCCGAGCTCGGCGGCGTCGACGCCCCGCGCTCCGAAGCACGCGCGCACCAACCGCGTGTCCGACAGCACCACCCGCGCACCCGCGATCGCGAATCCTGCGGCGGGTAACGACGCGAAGATCCGCAGCCACACGTCGAGCTGCTCGGCGAGCGCTTCCGCGTCCACCACGTCGCCGCTGCGGTCGGCCGCGGTGCGCGCCGCGGTCGCCAGCGCGAAGAGCCGGAAATGGGGCGAAAAACCGGGTTGATCGACGGGCTGGAGCCGGATCACCCGCTGGCTCGCCGCGTAGCGCAGCGCGGCCTCCGTGCGTGCCCGACGCCGCGCCTCCACCGCATGAAGCGCCATTGCCGTGGTGGGATCCGCCGCGACCTCGGTGAAACGCAGCGCGCCGAGGACGTTGTTGGGATCGACGCCCACGCACGCCGACGTGCCGAGCGGCAGGACCGGCGCCAGATCGAGCGCCTCGAACGCGCTGGCGCATCCGAACGCCACCGTGTCGAACGCGTGCATCCGCCGGGCGTCGGCACTCGACGCCTGGAGCAACGGCGTGCGCGCCGCGTGGTCGCGAACGTCGGCGAGGCGGCGCGCGCGAGCGCGGCGGCGGAAGGCGTGCAGCAGCAGCGTCGTCAGGTCCGAGCCCGCGAGCTCGTGGGCGAGCAGCTCGTGCAACGGCCGATCGGCGAAGCGCTCGGCGACACGCCGCGCCACCCGCGCGGCGAGCCTCTCGGTGGCATCGCGCGACTCGCCGTGCCCAGCGTCGGGCGCAGCCGCCGGACGCGGCGAGCGATCGTCGTGCGTCTTCATGACGCACTCGATCCGCGCAGCGCGCCGCCGCCGCGGGTATCGGCCGCGCGCGCCAAGCCCAGAACGCACGCCGCGATCAGCGCCGCCGCCAAGCCCGCGCGCAGCGGCCCCGCGCCGCGCGAGCGCACCCGCACCGGATCGACGAGCCCGTCGGTCCACTTGAGAAGCGCATCGCGCTTCAAGCGAAAGGACACCACCGCCATCTCCGCGTCGGCGCGTGCGCTCGCGTCACCCGCGCGTTCCGCCTCGTCGAAGCGCTCGAGCAGCACCGTCTCCAGATTGTCGGCCTGCGCGAGCGCGTCGTCGATCATCGCGCGCTCACGTGCACGCGCACTCTCCAGCACCTCGCGCACGAGCTTCTCCGCCGCCGCCGCCGTGGCCGCGTGCGCCGCGACCACCACCTGATTCCAATGCCCGCCGCTCACCACCGAGATCGCGAACGCGTCCCGCTCGATCCGCACCGCATCCGCCTCCATCTCTGCGCGCACCTTGTCCACGTCGAGGAGCGGCACACCGTCGAGAACCGGCACCCGCACGGCGCCCGTCGCCTGCGCACCGGGCGCCACCACCAGCCCGACCACCCAGGCCGAAAGCGCCGCCACCAACCCCGCGGCGATCCCCCCAGCGAGCAACTGCACCACCGCCGAGAACCGCCCGGCCATCGCCGTCACGAACCCGCGCATCGCACCCTCACCAGGCACGATTCAAACACCCCGCGGCCGCGGCGCACAGCGGACCGACAGCACTCGATCCGCACACGCCGCTCGGCGCCACACGCGCACCAGCGATCGCGAGACAGCACCGCGTGCCCGCGAACGTGAGCGTGGCCGCTGCTCGGTTCGGCGCGCCAGCGCCCGGGGCGACCGAGCACGGTTGACACTCCTCCGAGCCCGTCAATATCTTCCGGCGGCTCGAAATCGCACCTTCCCCGGTAGCTCAGTCGGCAGAGCGGGTGGCTGTTAACCACCAAGTCGGCGGTTCGAGTCCGTCCCGGGGAGCCACGTTTTCGTCCAGGGTTGCGTCAGCCGCGCGGCTCACTCCTGCGACGCAGTCGAGACGAGTCTCGCTCGAATCCAAGTGGCCAGCTCCTCTTCGGAGACCCGGCCCTCGGCCAAACCGACGAATACTCGGTACTTGTCGTCCGGCGCGCCGGCGATGTCGGCGCCGTTGATGCGCAGGAAGGTCCGACACGCGACCAGCGCGGTGCGCTTGTTACCATCCACGAACGGATGGTTTTGCGCGATGCCGAACGCGTAGGTGGCGGCGAGATCGGCCAAATCCGCATCGGCTCCCCGGTAAGCAAGTCGGTTACGCGGTCGAGCGAGAGCCGAATCCAGTAGACCGGCATCTCGCAGGCCCGCATCACCACCGTGCTCGGCGATCTGCCGGCGATGGATCGCCAGCACGACCTCAGCGCGAAGCCAGACCGGCCCGTCCGTCATCGCACTATTCGGCGAGCTTGCGGAGCACGTCGCGATCGTCCCGCATCACCCGCTCAGCCTCGTCGAGTTGGTGCGCCACTTCCGGGTCGAAGGGCGTCAGCTCGACGCCTCCTGGCGTGTCCAGCAGAAAGAGCGTGTCGCCACGCTCCACGCGGAGGCGCTTCAAGACCTCTTTCGGGAGCACCACACCGGTGGAGTTTCCGATCGTCGTCAGCTTGACCTTGGTCACGTCGTCCTCCTCGGCCGATTATAACGATCGTTGGAACGGGCAGGCACTCCCTGGTGGTGCTCACCATTCAGCTCCGCCGAGAGTTCGAGCTACGTCGAGTACGGGGAGCCAGATTGGACGCAGGCTGTCGGAACCGATCCCGATGGCTTGGTGCTCGTCGATATCGTCTCCATCACCGGCGATCGAGGTCGCCTCGCTCGGCGTTGGCGTCCTCGATGGTGCGAAAGCGACGAACGCCCGGGGGTGGATCGCCGGCCAGGCTCCGATACAGCCGCAACATCCGAGCAGTCTCGCGCAGGTTCGCCGGATCGTCCGGCTCGCGCCACGGCGGCCGCATGTCCTCGATCGACCGATATCGTTGAACCGTCATCTCAGCGCTCCTCGCATCCGAACCTGCTGCCAGCGCGACAGCATCGAAGCGGTCGATCGGACGGACGGTGTCCTTCTTCATCGGCCAAAGCGCCCTCGGGCTCACGACGCGGACCCGGACGCCTGCGTACGTCTTCTCCTCGATCACCAGATCGTCGAAAGCGCATGCTTCCCCGAGCCGGGTCAATATGTCGAAGCCGAATCCGGTGGGTGGCACGTAGCGGAGCACGTGGCGGACGGCTGGATGATTACCGCACCGATCGTCCGATGAGATCTCGTCGATCTGCGGATCGCCGTAGACGTCTCTCAGCGCGCGCTTGAGGCGCTCGATCTGCTCCGGATCGGCGCGGATGATCGGCGGATGAACAGGTCGAGGTCGGCGGTGGCACGCGCCAGCCCGTGGAGCCCGAGCGCGATCGCGCCGAGGACGGCGTATTCGACCGGACGCGCCTCGAGCGCGCGGAACACGTTCACCAGAAGGTCTTCGTCGACCGCGACCCGCTCCGCCATGGGGTGAGCGTGACATGGATCGCGGCCGTCGCGAATCCAGCCCGGAAGGTCCGGGGCATGCGACTCGCGAAGCCGATTCGCGCCCGGCAGGCCCGACGCATGCAGCTCTCGACGATTGGCGGCGCGACCCTTGGCGTGTTGCTCGCGATGGCCCTGGTGCTGCTCCACGCGTCGACCGCGCGGGCTGACGGGATCGCGTTCGAGTACCGGATCGCGTTCGGCATCGTCGTCCTCGATCCCGTTCTTGCCTTCGTGACCGTGTTCGAGGCTGGGTGATGGCGTGGG
>JAXLQJ010000090.1:0-18949 GCA_046331705.1 bacterium
CGAGGCGCGCGCCACGAACCCGGCCGCGCAGATCGCCGTGTCGCCGATGGGCGAGGATCGCTCGCTGACCATTGCCGCTGCGGACCCGTTCGCGTACCTGGGAACCAGCCTGGCGGTTGGCGATCTCGACGGCGACGGGAAGGACGATCTGGTGATCGGCTCGCCGGGCTACAACGTCGTCGGCGGTCCGCAGGTGGGACGCGTCCGGGTGGTCCGCGGTCGCGCCGTCGCCGCCCACGAATCGCTCGACGTGACCAGCGGCGGTGCGGACATCACGCTCACCGGCGACCTGGCCTTCGGCCGCTTCGGCTGGGCGGTGGCGCTGGTCGATCTCAACGCCGACGGTCGGCTCGATCTCGCCGTCTCGCAGCCGACCACCGACGCGGCGAGCTACGGCTACCGCGGACGCGTGCTCGTCTATTTCGGTCAGCCGGGCGGCACGCTCTCGAGCACGCCGGACGTCACCGTCACCACCTCGAACGCCTACGCGAACCTGGGCTTTCGTCTGGTTGGCGCCGACCTCGATCAGGACGGGCACGCCGATCTGGTCATCTCCACTCCGTACGAGCGCGCCGGTGGCCGTCAGCGCGGTCAGGTGGCCGTCTTTCGCGCCAGCGCGTCCTACACCTCCGGCGTCTCGAAGGACGTCTCGCTCGCCGATTGGCGCGTGACCGGCTCGCAGGATTGGGCGTGGCTCGGCTTCGAGGTGATCGCCGCGGACCTCGGCTCGCCGGCGCACCCACACCTCGTGGTCGGGGCGCCCAAGTGGAAGAGCGGCTCGATCCAGGGCGCGGGCCGCGTGTACGCGTTCGACATGGCCGGCCTCGCCAGCGGCACGGCGTCGACCAGCCCGGTGTTCACGATCACCGGCACCGGCGAGTTCGACAACTCCGGCTCGGCGCTGGCGTTCGGTGATCCGCGCGGCAACGGCCAGCCGTTGCTCGCCATCGGCTCTCCTGCCGACTCGCCCAACGCCACGGCGCAGACCGGGTCGGTGGCGCTGGTTTCCGTGGATGGCCTGAGCGGCGATCACTCGCTCGGCTCGCTGGCCGTGGCGACGCGGATCGACGGCGATCTGTCGTTCGCGCGCCTGGGTGCGCGGCTCGGGTTCGTGGACGTGAACGGCGACGGCGCCGACGAGCTCTGGGTGAGCGAGCCGATGCGCAAGGATGGGCTCGCGAACTGGGAGGCGGGTGCGGCGTATCTCTTCGCCGGCGGCGCTTCGTTCCCCGCCGGCTCGCTGGTGGCGGGGCCGTCGACGGCGCTGTGGAGCATGCGCGACACCGCGCTCCGCGGCGTCTTCGGATCCACGCTCGCGTTTCCCGATTTCGACGGCGACGGCTCGCCGGATTTCGCCATCGCGTCGCGGCGCTCGTTCGCTGCGGAGAACGAAGGCGGCTTGGTGCGCGTGGTGATGGCGCCCAAGCTCGCCGTGAGCACCGTCCAGCCCACTCAGCTCGGTGTGGCCACCGAGCGGAACGTGGTGGTCAACGGTACGCGCTTCCACTCGGCGGGAGCGGCGCTGAGATTGGTGCGAGGCGCCACCGAGATCGTGCCCAGCATCACCTCCGTGACCGCGACGCAGATGCGCGGCTCGGTGAGCGTGCCCGCAGGGGCGGAGCTCGGAAGCTACGACCTGGTGGTGCGCGACGCGTTCGGATCCGTGACGCTGCCGGGCGCGGTGCAGGTGACCGCCGAGCCGGGCCCGGTGGTGTGCGGCGTGAGCCGCTTCGGTAGCGCGGACGAGTCCGCCGCCGCGCGCGCGTGGTTGGTGGCGCTGGCGCTGCCGATGGTGATCGTGGCTGCGGTCCGTCGTCGCCTGCGCGCGCCGCGCATCGACTGAGTCGTCGCGGCTCGACCGGCCCGATCGCGCCCCACGCGTGCGGCAAGGCACGGCGGTGCCATGCTGCGGCGCGGCGCGGCGCTGCGGCGGTGCCATGCTGCGGCGCGATGACGGCGATCGTCGACGACAGGGCAGCGGGAGCGCGCCGCGCGCGCTCGCTCGAGTCGGGCCTCGCGCTTGCTGTCGTGGCGCTGGTGACGGCGCTCGCGCATTTCCTGCTGGTCGGCGGCTTCGGGCTCTACGAGGACGACCTCTTCCTCATCGGGTCGCCGCTCGCCCACCCGAACGGTGCCTACCTCTTCGAGCAGCTCGATCGCTTCGTGTCGTGGCCGGAAGGGCGTCCGCTTCACGGCTACGTGGCGGCGGTCCTCACCATCGTGGCGTCGCGGCTCGGCGGCATCGCGGGCCTGTGGTGGCTCGCGTGGGGGATCCTGGTCGCCAACGCATGGCTCTTCCAGCGCCTGCTGCGACGACGTCTGCCCGGGCGGATGGCGCTCCTCGCCGCGCTCTTCCTGACCCTCGCGCCGTCGGACACCGCGCGGCCGATGATGCACGTGGTCTACGTCGTCCAGGCGTCGCTGACCTTCGTGCTCGTCGCGGCGCTGCTTCACGGCCGCGGCAGGACGACGCTCGCGTGCGTGCTCGCGGTGATCGCGCTGCTCACCTACGAGACGTTCTTTCCGCTCTACGTGCTGGCTCCCGTCTTCGCTCGCGACGAGCGGATGCGCAGCCGCCGCGCTTGGCTCAGACACCTGGCGACGGTGGCGGCGTGCCTCGCGTTCGTGCTCGCGGCGCGCGTGCTGACGCGAGAGGCGCGGGTGCTGACGACGCTCGCCCCCACGGCGCTCGGCGGGACGCTCGCGACGCTCGCTGGCCACCTCGTCGCGGGACCCGCGCTCGGCCTCGGGCTCTCGATCTACCGTCCGCTGCGTGAGCTCGCGAACGCCGACGCCACGTATGCGGTGGTGGTCGTGGCCGTGGCAGCCGTGTGCGCTACGGCGCTGGTGATGCAGCAGTGGCTCGAGGACCACGCGCCGGGCGCACCGGACGCCGACGTCCGCGGGCCCGACATCGCGACGATGCGCGAGCGGTTGACGCTCGGTGGCGCGCTGCTCGTGCTGGGCTACGTGCTCTCGTTCACGCGTCCAATCGGGCTCACCGAAGGGCGCATGTCGACCGTGCACTCGGCGGGGACGCTCGGGCTCGCGGTGATCGTGGCGACCCTCCTGGATCGTGCGCTGGCGAGTGCTGCGACCCAACGCGCGCGGCGTGGCGCGCTGGTCGGCGTCTCGCTCTACCTCGGACTGCTCGCGGGCCCGCAGCTGCTGGTGCAGCAGGACTACGTGCGCGATTGGTCGCTCGCGGCGCGGTTCTGGACGCGGGCGCTCGTGCTGCTGGCCGACCTCGGACCGAACACCCAGGTGGTCGTCGAGCGAGACGGCCTCTCCCTGGGGCGGTTCGCGTATCCGCATCACCGCGCCGACGATCGCGTCTTCAAGCATCTGTGCGGCTTCGGCGACGAGTGGGAGGATCTGAATCGCTGGATCGAGGTCGATCGGGGCTGGACCGAGGGCCTGCGCTGGGTGGACGGCAGCGCGGAGCTGCCCGACGCGCCGTTCTTCAAGCCCATGCCGGGTGCCGGGCCGAATCTCGCGCTGCCGAACGGCGACGTGATCGTCTTGACCTCGCGCGACGGCGAGTGGTTCCGACGCGAGGAGCCGATCGCGGTCGGCGAGCACGTGCTGGCGCTCAAGCCCTTGGAGCCGAACGCGCGCGGAATCTGCGGGGATGGCGTCCTGCGCCCATGGCTCGCGCGCGCCAAGCCGGGTTGAGCCCGAGATGGGCGGGGCGCTCGGGGACGCCCGCGGGTCAGCCCGCGGCAAGCACGGGGTCAGGCGCGAGATTCGCGGGAAGCTCGATCCCAGGTGCGAGGGAGCGCTCGCGCCGATAGAGCGAGAATCGTCCGATCGCGAGGACCTCGCGAGCGAACGTCTCGGCCAGGATGCGCGCGCCGTGGCGGCGCCGCAGCACCGCCGAGCCGAGCCTCAGTGCTTGTCGGGGGCGCAGGTAGAAGCGCCGCAGGAACCGATCCGGCAGTGCGCGCAGCTGCTCGAGCGGGATCGCGGGAGTGCGCACCACCGGCTCCTTGGTGGTGTAGAGATCGGTGTCGTCGCTCGCCAGCAGCCCCGCGGCGCGCACCTCGTCGCGAAACGCCGTGCCGCCGAAGGGCGTTGCGAAGACGATGGTGAGCAGGTCGAGCGGCAGGCGCGCGAACCAACGGTACGAGCGCTCCAGCGACTCGAGCGTGTCGCTCGGAAAACCGATGATCCAGCCGGCGTGGCTCAGGATGCCGTGGCCGTGCATGGCCGCGAGCGCGCGCTCCGCGTCGTCGTCGTCGTAGCGCTTCTGGATGCGCTCGCGTAGCACGGCGTCGCCGGATTCGAGCCCCAGGAAGCCGTACACGCAGCCGGCGGCGCTCATCGCGTGGGCTAGCTCGTCGGTCATCTCGTCGGCGCGGCAGAATGCGCCCCACGCGAGGCGATCCGGGAGGCGGCGGCGCACCAGCTCGTCGCAGATCTCCACGACCCATCTCGGGCGCACCGTGAACTCCTCGTCGCGGAAGAAGAGCGAGTCGATCGCATGACGGTCGAGGAGCATCTCGATCTCGTCGACCACGTTCGCGGCCGTGCGCTTGGTCCACGCCGCGCCCCACAGCGCCGGTGTCTGGCAGAACGAACAGGTGTACGGGCAACCGCGCGAGGCCTGCACGGAGAGCGTGCGCATCCGCGACGCCGGCGTGCACAAGAACTGGTTGAAGCGGTAGCGCTCGATGGGCAGACCGTCGCGCATCGGCAGCGACAGGCGGTCGAGCTTCTTGAGGCGACGCCGGGACGGCGTCACGACGAGCTCGCCAGCAGCGCCGCGAAACGCGAGCCCCTCGATGGTCGTGAGATCGGGCTGGCGCGCCGCGCCGAAAGCGTCGAGGAGCTCGACCATCGCTTCCTCGCCCTCGCCGCGCACCACCACGTCGATCGCCGGATCGAGCGCGCAGCCGGGCTCGCCGGACACGTGCCAGCCGCCGAACACGATGCGCGCGCCGTACCGCGCCTGAGCCGCGCGCGCCAGCACCAGCCCGTTCCGATAGGTCTCGGTCATGGCGCTCAGGCCGACGACCTCCGGGCGGAACGCATCCAGCTCGTCGAAGAGTCGCGCGACCGCGGTCCGGTCGCGGTCGATCAGATCGCGAAGCAGCACCTCGTGGCCCGCATCGCGGCACGCGGCACCGACGTAGCCGAGCCCGATCGGCTCCAGAAAGCACGACGCGTTGGTGTAATTCGTGGGCGGCTGGATCAGCGCGACGCGCATCGGTGGGCCTCGCGTCCGCGACGCGCGGCGCCCTCCCTTCGTACTGGACCCCGTCCGCCGCCGCAAGCGGCGGGGCCGGACGCGGACACTGCCTCCGCGCAGCGGCGCGCGGCGATCCCGAGCAGGGACTCGGGCTCAGCAGACGATCGAGTAGCCGCCGTCGACCACCAGCGTGTGGCCGGTGATGAACCGGGCCGCCGGGCTGGCGAGGAAGAGCACCGGCGGCGCCACGTCCTCGGGCTCGCCCCAGCGGCCGAGCGGCGTGCGCTCGAGCACCGGGCGCGAGAGATCCTCGCTGCCGACCATGATCTCGGTCATGCGCGTCGCGATGAAGCCGGGTGCCACGGCGTTGACGCGAATGCGGTCGGGCGCCCAGTAGGCCGCGAGGTTCTTGGTGAGCTGGACGAGACCGGCCTTGGCGGCGCCGTAGCCCGGGACGAGCGGCACGGCGGAAAACGCCGCGAGCGACGCGATGCTCACGACGCTCGCGCCGCCAGCGAGCGTGCTGGCGGCGAGGCGTTCACGCACCGCCAGCGAGAGCCGGAACGCACCCACCAGGTTGATGTGGAGCGTCTCCTCGAAGACGTCGGGCTCCCATTCGCTGCGAAAGCCCGGGAGGTTGGCGCCGGCGTTGTTCACGAGCACGTCGAGGTCGCCGAGGGTTGCGACGAGGGCCTCGATGGAGTCGGGCGTGCGGGTGTCGAGCGGGTGATAGCGGAAGGCTCCGAGGTCGGCGTCGTAGTCGGAGGCGCGCGCACGCGTGCCGGTGACGGTCACCGCCGCGCCAGCCTCCGCGAAGGCCGCCGCGATCGCATGGCCGATGCCGCCGGTCCCGCCGGTGACCAGCACGGCGCGATCGGTGAAGTCGAAGCGAACGGCAGGTGCGACGGTCGGCTCGGCCATGGCTCAGTCCCAGACTCGTTCCCAGCGCTTGGTCTCGGCGGAACGGTACATCGCGAGCGCGGCGCGCAGCTCGCCGATCGCGGCCTCCGGGCCGGCGGCCAGCGGGGTGCCGTCGAGACAAGCGCGCGCGAAGTCGCCGAGCTGCGGGGCGTACGATTCCATGTAACCGCACGGCTCGTCGATGGCTTGCCCGAAATGAGTCTCGTTGAAGAGCACGACCCGTCCGCCCATCTCGGCATCGATCACGATCTCGCCGCGTGTGCCCGTGACCCGGAAGAAGGTATCCATGCCGAGCATACCGTCGACCAGCATGACCTCGAACGACGCCGAGCGCCCCGAGCGGAAGCGCAGCAGCGCACGCGCCAGCGATTCGCCCTCCATCTGGGCGAGCGGCCGATCGAGGATGGCCACGACCTCCTCGATCTCGCCCATGAACATTCGGAGCGGCCGGATCCAGTGCGAGCCGATGTCGAGCGCCACGCCGCCGCCGGCCGCGCTCTTCTGGAACCGCCAGGGGCTCGCCCCCTCGTAGAACGACGCCGCGATCATCAGCGTCGCGAACGAGCTGGCGCGAGCCGTGATCACCTCGCCGATGGCGCCCTCGTCGATGAGGCGCTTCGCGATCACGACCTCGGGCCAGTACTGAGCGTTCTCCGCGACCATCAGCACGCGGCCCGCGGCGCGCGCGGTCGCGAGGATGCGATCGCACGCGGCGAGCTCGAGCGCCATGGGCTTCTCGAGCAGCACGTGCTTGCCGGCGGCGAGCGCCGCGCACGCCGCGCGCTCGTGAAGCGCCGGCGGCAGCAAGATGGCGACCGCGTCGAAGTCGCCGTCGGCGAGCGCCGCGTCGAGCGAGGCGAAGGGCATGGCGCCGGTCTCGGCGGCCACGGCTTCCGCGCGCTCGATCGCGGTATCGACGGCAGCGGTGACCCGGACCGCGCCGCCGGAGGCTTCCACGGCGTTGAGGTGCATGCGAGAGATCGCACCGCAACCGACGATCGCGAGACGCAGCTGCGGGGTGCCCGTCATCGCGCGTCCTCCTCGGCGAGCGCGCTGGTGAGCTCGCGGATCCGATGCGTGAGCCAGCCCCATTCCCAGAAGTTCTCGCCCCGCGAGCGCTCGAGCAGCAGCTCGTGGGCGGCGAGCTGCGCGCGGAGCGCGGCGGCGTCGCGCGGCGCTGCGGCGAGGGCGATCTCCGTCAGGTGGATGGCCTCGACGGGCTCGCCCGCCTCGAGATGGCGGCGAGCGGCGGCGACCAGCGCGCCGGCGCCGCCGGCGAGCTGCGCCAGCTCCGCGTAGAGTGATCGGACGGGAACGGGATAGAGGCTGGTGGTGGAGTCGTAATGGAACCAGCCTTGGTAGTGCTCCCAGATGGCGCGCACGCTCCACGACACCTTGCCGTAGCCCTCGCCGACCTCGACGTGCGCGGGGAGCCGGATCTCGCGCATGAGCGTCGCGACGTCCTTGCCCTCGTTCATGCCCTCCACGGTGGCGTCGTGGACGTGGCGGACGGCGTCGCGAAGGTCGTCGAGGCAGCGCGCGATTCGCTCGCGGCCGCGGATCGGCTGGTAGTGGCCGGTGACGAGCATCTCGGGCTCGAGCGCGCGCAGTCGCGCCAGCGAGTCGAGGTAGTCGAGCGCCGAACGCAGGAAGTCGCCGCGCAGCGTGATCAGGTTCGGAAAGTGCGGAAAGAGCGGGCCGAGCTGATTGCCGGTGAAGGCGATCCGCTGCTCGGGGAGCCACACGATCATCGAATCGGTGGTCTCGCCGCCCGGCACGGCGAGCAGCTCGACGCGCAGCCCGCCGTGCTCGAAGGCGAGGTGGTCGTCGACGAGGATGGTGGGCGTCACGTCCAGGCTGGGGTGAGTCTCGTTGCGCTCGGCGGCATCCGACAGGGATCGGATGGCCTTCTCGATCACCGGCGCGAAGTAGACGAGGTTCCGGCGCATGCGAAAGCCGGTGAAGCGCTTCTGGTAGTCCTGGAGCTCGGCGAAGCGACGCTGCGCGATCACCTCCGTGGCGGGGCCGCGCAGCACGTTCACGCCGCCGATGTGATCGAAGTGCCCTTGCGTCAGCAGGATGTGCGAGATCGGCCCGGGCGCCGCCGCCGCGAAGAGTCGGCGATGCCGATGCGCCTCGTGGGGAAGGCCGGTGTTCACCAGCAGGTTCCCGGCGGCATTCGCGATCAGATAGGCGTTCGAGGCGCCGTTCGACTGGTAGACGAAGTCGTGGATGCGAATGGCCTCGGTCTGGTCGTCGCCGTCGGTGTAGATGCTGGCGAAGAGCGGGCGGGGCGCCGCGTCGGTGTTCGGATGGCTCGAGCTCGGCTGGGATCGCATGGTCATCTCACCGCGCTCGCGGAGCCCGCGCGGGCGGGCGCGAGGTCGAAGCGCTCGATGTAATCCGCGAACTCGTCCCGGATGGCGTGCTCGCTGAGCCCGAGCTCCGCGAGCGCGTAGCTGTGCTTGCCGAAGCGGCCCTGCGGGCTCGCGGCGAGGTGGGCGCGCATGCGCAGCTCGGCGTCCGGGGTGAGCTCGTCGCCGAAGAAGCGGTACATCGCGCGGAGGGACCCGATCGGATCGGCCATGAACTCGCGATAACGAAAATCGTAGAAGCGGATCTGGGGGTGCGCGTCGCGAAAGCGCAGCATCGCGCTCACCATGTTGCGAGGAATCGCCCGCCACACGGTCTTCGCGTACTCGGCCCACGGGCCGTCGGTGAGCATCGCGCCCCCGGTGTGGAGCATCATGCTCACGTTCGATCCCACGACCTCGACGGGATCGCGGTGGGTGACCACCAAGCGGGCGTCGGGATAGACGCTCGTGAGCGCCTCGAGCGCGTACATGTGGCCAGGGGCCTTGAGCGACCAACGACCCGGCGCTTCGGACTGGAGTAGCGCCAGCACCATCTCGTGGTAGCGGTAGGCGTCGCGCATGTCGCAGCGCTCGTACCATTCGTTGAAGGACGGGATGCGGAACATCCCGATGTAGTCCTGGCTGCGGAAATGCTGGCCGAGGACCGGAACGCACTCGGTGGGGCCGTCGCCCGGCTCGTAGTGGATGGCCTTGAGCGTGGGGTTGAGATCGTAGGTCCACTCGGTCTCGGCGACCGTGCGAGCGATCCGCGGATCCGAGGTGAAGGTCTCGCGCCGCGGCGGCGGGACGCAGTCGAGGGCCTCCCACTTCATGAGCGCGCGGTTGGCGGGATCGCGCGCCAGCAGCTCGCAGAGGATCGTGGTGCCCGTGCGCAACATGCCGAGCACGAAGAGCGGGCGCTCCACGCGTTCCGCGCGGAGCGCTGGATGGCGCTTCACCCAGTCGACGACCTTCAGCCGATTCGCGATCCGCTGACCGATCCACCACTCGGCGATGCTCTCGCCGGTGGCGTTGAGGGCGGCCTCGGTGCGCAGCCCGTGGGTGAGCCGATCGAGCCCCTCGCGCCAGTCGCCCGCCCCCATGTCGTCGAGACCCGTGGCGCCGTGGGCGGCTTCGAGCAGGGCTTCGCTGGTCAACATGCGCGTGGCTTCTCGGCGGCGTTCGTGGGTTTGACCTGAACAAGAAGTAAGTGTACGTTTACTTATAAGTCATGGCAAGCACGATCCGATCCAAACGACAGGCGAAGAACGCCGCCCGAGCGGTGGCCGGAGGCCGAAACCTCGCCGCCCATCGTGCGCGGGCGAGACATCCGCCGCGACCGCGCCGTGCCACGCCGCGTGAGCCGCGCAGGCGGCTGCCGAACGAGCAGCGCCGGGTGCTGGTGCTGGAGGCAGCCGTGGCGCGTTTCGCCGAGCACGGCTTCGCGGGCACGACGCTCGCTCACGTGGCGAGCGCCGCGGGTCTCTCGGAGGCGATGCTCGTCAAGCTCTTCGGCAGCAAGCTCGGGCTCTTCGAGGCGCTCATCGAGCACCAGATGGCGCGCACCGGAGGACGGGATCTGCTCGCGCCCGCGGCGGCCACCACCGACGACGCGCTCGCCTTCTTCCGGGGGTTTGCCGAGAAGGTGTTGCGGCTCGGCCGCGAGGAGGTCGCGTTCCTGCGCGTGGTGCTCTTCGGCGCGCTGGAGGGCAGCGAGCTGGCGCGCATGTTCCACGAGGTCCGAATCCGGGCGATCGTCGACTACGTCGCGGGCTACGTCGATCGCCAGATCCGCGCCGGCCGATTCCGTCGCGTCGATGCCGAGACCGCGGCGCGCGCGTTCCTCGGCATGCTGAGCGAGGACGCGTTCTCGCGGGCGTTTCGCGTCGGCGAAGGCTCGCCGCATTCGCCGGAGGAGCTGGCGCGGACCTTCGCGGAGATCGTGGTGCGGGGCTTGCGCCGATGAGCGCCGCCGCGCGTCTCGGTCAGGCGGCGTTCTTTCCCGCCGTCATGGCCGGCGCGATCGGCGCGATGCTGGTCCTGCTGCACGCCGGCCTGCCGCCCACGGCGGCGTTCGTTCCGCCGCTCGCCCTCGCGTACGCGACGGTGGCGCTCGGCGAGCGGCGGATGCCCTTCCGGAGCGAGTGGTCGCGGGCCCGCGGCGACGTGCGCGTCGACGTCGCCCACTTCCTCGGCTCGGGCATCGTCGGCGTGGAGGCCGCGCGTCCGCTGCTGATGGCCGCGGCCGTGGCCATGGCCGAACCGCTCTCGGCGGCGTTCCACGCGCCGCTCTGGCCGCGCGCCTGGCCGCTCGTGGCACAGCTCGCGCTCGCCGTGGTGCTCGGCGATTTCTTCCTGTACTGGATGCACCGCCTCAGTCACGAGGTCGAGTGGTTGTGGCGGTTTCATTCGATCCACCACAGCGCGCCGCGGCTCTACTTCTTCAACGCGCACCGCTTCCACCCCATCGATCTCGTGCTCTCGTATGCGTCGTGGTACGTGCCGGTGGTGGCGCTCGGCGCCGGTCCCGAGCTGGTGGTCCTGCACACGCTCTTCACGGCCGTGAACGGGATCTTCAAGCACACGAATTTTCCGCTTCGCTTGGGTTGGTGGAACCACGTGTTCAGCACGGCCGAGACCCATCGCTGGCATCACTCGCGGGTGCTCGGCGAGGCGAACGCCAACTACGGCCAGAACTCGATGATCTGGGACGTGCTCTTCGGCACCTGGCTGCTACCCGCGGATCGCCAGCCGCCAGTGGACGTCGGACTCGCGGATGCGCAGCTCGGCGCATTTCCGCGCGACTACGCCGGGCAGCTCCTGGCGCCGCTGCGCTGGCGGCGGATGCGTGCGGTCGAGGCGGACGCCCGCTCGGCGGATTGCTGAGCCGAGGGCGAGACGCGGCTTCCTCGTTTTGCGGATTCGCGCCGGCGAGGGTTGATCGCGGCAGCGCGCGTTCGGTAGAAGAGTGCCCTCACCTGGGGGCTTCTCATGATGTGCCTGAGCTGCGGCGAGACCATCGACGCCGGCGTCGCGCTCTGTCCGGAGTGCGGTAAGTCGCCTTACGAGCCGCCCGAGGCCGTGCGCGCTCCCAACTCGCCGTCCGCGCTGCTCGCCGACGAGCTCGTCGCCGGCCTCGTCGCGAACGCGGCGCCGCCCGCCGCGGCGGCACCGGAGCCGCTCCCGCTCGTGGATTTGACCGAGAGCCAGCAACGACGCGTCGCGTTCCTGCTGCAGAAGCTCGAGGCCGACCCCAACCAGCCCAAGGCGCTCCTCGGTCTGGCGCAGGTGTACGAGGAAGCGGGGGACGTGACGACCGCGCTCGGCTACTACCGCTCCTGCGCGAGCGTCGACCCGCTCGACGGCTACGCGGCGGGTCGGCTCGCGATCCTGGAGGCGAAGCACGGCAGGCGCCCCGCGCAAGAGCCCGCGTCGGACGGCCGCGGGAACGCTAACGGGGCCGCGGTTGCGCCGATGGCCACGCCCGGCGGCGAGCCCGCCACGCGCTCGCTGCGCACTCCGCGCACCGGCGCGGTCTCGGATCGCGGCGCAGGCGTGGAGCCGCGTCCGACCACGGGGACCTTGCGTCAGACCACCGGCGTGCCGCGCGCGCGGACCGATTCGGTGCACGGTCGTGCGCCGGTGCCGCCCGCCGCCGCGCCGCGCCGCTGGTACGCCAATCCGGTCGCCTGGATCATCGCGGTGGCGTTGCTCGCGGTGGGTGGCTACGTCGGGTTTCGCCAATACGAGCGCAGCGCGCAGGCCTCGGTGCTCGGGGAGCGGCGCACCTGCTGGGGCCCGTCCTTCAGCCACGACGGACGCTATCTCGCCGTCTACGAACCCTCGGCGAAGCCCGATCTCGAATCCGTGACGTGGGGTTACCAAGGGACCGGGGATGCGTTCGTGCGCGTGCTCGCGATCGAATCGCGCGACGTGCTCGCCTCGTTCACGAAGGCGAACGTGTGGAAAGGCAGCGAGGGGCCGTCGTGGGGCGGCGCGCGTTACCTGGTGTTTCCCACCGCCAGCGGCGACGACGAGGCAGGCCGCATCTCGGTCGCGGACATCCAGACCAAGACCGTGGCCATGACGCTCGAAGGCGCCAACGCGCGTATCTCGCCGGACGGCCGCTTCATCGCGTACGAGAAGGGAGTCGAGGTCGAGCCCGACGCGGTCGGGCCGTACCGCTTCTATTCGCGCTACAAGCCGAAGCAGCCCGAGATCTTCGTGTTCGAGATCTCGACTCGCGACGACCGCCAGCTCACCTCCGACGGCGGTTACGACCCCGTGTGGTCACCGGACAGCCGCCAGCTCGTGTATCGGCGGGTTCGGGCCACCGAGTTCATGAAGCAGGGAGTGCAGATCCGCCGCGGCGATCCGGAGACCGATCGCGACGGCGGCCGGCTCCACCGCGAGCTCTACACCTACAAATCCAAGCGCTTCGCCGGTGTCGAGTTGGTGTCCATCCCGCGCGATGGCGGCGAGCCGGTGGTGGTGGCGAGCGGCGGCATCAACGGCCACGCCGCGTGGGTGGGCCGCGACGCGCACACGGTGTCGTGGGTGCACTGGGAGCTCGACGAGGAGGACGACGACGAGTACGGCAGCGCGTTTCGACTCTACGCCTTCGGGCGGGCCGAGGACTCGGGCAAGGTCGCGCTGGAGGCGACGTTGATGATCGGCACGGCGGCGGGCGGAGAGGCGGAGGAGGTGCTCGGTCCGCTCAACGACGCGATCCGCCTCGACACCGCGCGGTGGTCGCCGGACGGCGCCAAGCTGGTCTACGAGCGCGTGATCTCGGACTCGACGATGATCGTCGCGAACCGGCGCGCCGGCGCGAAGCTGGGCGATTTTCAGGACGAGACCGATCTGCACTTCTATGATCGCGCCACCCGTCGCAGCATCCGGCTCGCCGGCAAGGACAATCCGCACCGAACACGGCCGAGCTTCAGCCCGGACGGCCAGTCGCTCGCGTACCTGATCCACGAATGGGCGATCCCGAACGTTCAGGTCGCGAAGCTGAGCCGGCTCCTGCCGCAGAGTCGATGAAGCGACGTTCCGAGTCCCGCGAGCGCGCCGAGCGCGAGAGGATCGACATGCGAATGGCCCATTCTTCACGTTCTTCACGAGTTGCGGTGCTCCTCGGCGCCGCGCTTGCGCTCCTCTCCGCGAGCTGCAAGCAGCAAGCGTCGATGGCGCCGATGGCCGTGCACATGCGCGAGATCGACAAGACGTGGGCGCTCTTCTCGAAGACCATCGACGAGAAGGGGCCCTACCACGCGCAACCCTACGTCGCGCAGCTCGCCGGCATGTTCCGTTCGGACGTGATCGCGAGCTCCGACTACTATCGGAACCCCGAGTTCAAGCGGCACAACGACGACATGGTGAAGGCGCTGGATCGATTCGACACCGAGCTGAGCGAGCGTGCCCTGTTCGACGTCATGTCGAGCCGCCAGGACATCCAGAACCTCTGCAAGAATTGCCACAACCAGTTCTGGGAGAAGGCCAAGAAGCGGCGCGAGAGCCGGTGACGCGGGCGCGGGAGGTGGCGACGAGTCGCGCGCTCGAATCGCTCGCGCCGCCGGTCCCGATCGCGAAGAGTCGTCGAGTCGTGAGATGGGGTGCGCTTCGCGCTCGTTTCAGGGCTAGCAGGGCGCCGTGATCCTCCCCTACGCACACGATCAGGCCGTTCGTCGCACACCGTGGGCGACGATCGCGATCGTCGTGCTCAACCTCGTGCTGTTCCTCGCGACCCGGGTCGTGCTGGGCGGGCGCAGCGCGGAGGCCCACGATCGCGCCGAGCTGCGTGCGGGGCAAGCGCTCGCGTCGGCGTATCGAGACCACGTGCACCACGTGCGCGACTCTCGCGCCGCGCCCGCTGCCGCGGAACCGCTGGCCTGGGACGCGTTCGCGGCGGCGCTTAAGCGCGGGCCGGTGGCCGGCGTGGAGACCGCGAAGCGTGACCACTGGCTGGAGGCGAAGGCCGACTTCGAGCGCATCCACCGAAACGATCCCGACGTGGCGTTCGACCTCTTCTACGGAGAGGGCTTTCGACCCTGGCAGCTCGTCACGCACATGTTCATGCACGTGAGCTGGCTCCACATCGTGGGCAATCTCTACTTCTTCGTGCTGTGCGCGCCGCCGCTCGAGTTCCGTTGGGGTATCCCGATGTTCCTGCTGCTCTACGTGGGCGGCGGGCTCGCGGCTGCGGCGGCGATGCTGCCGATCCTGGCTGGCACCAACGGCAATCTGCTCGGCGCCTCGGGCGCGATGGCTGCGTGCATGGGCGCGTTCTTCGTTCGCCATTGGAACGCCCGCGTGAAGTTCTTGTGGCTTCGAGGCTTTGGCATGACCTCGTTGCACTGGGGCGAGCTCGCCATGCCCGCCTGGTTGATGCTCGGGCTGTGGCTGGCGGAGCAGTCGATGTTCGCCTCCGTGCAGGAGCACCTCGGTGTGGCGGTGTGGGCGCACCTCGGCGGCTTCGGGTTTGGCGCGGTGCTCGCCGCGGCCTTGCGCGCGGCCGCGTGGGAGAAGAAGCGCTTCGAGAGACGCATCCTGCTCGGAGGAGATGCGTCGCCGGACGACGAGGACACGGACATGGCGCTGTCGCTGACCAAGAGCGGCGCTTGGCGCGACGCGAGTCGCTATTGCATCCGCGCGCTCGAGCAGCATCCCGATCATCCGGTGCTGCTCGCCGCTCACGCACGCGGCTTGGCGCACCTGGGCGATCCGGATGCGGCGCGTGCGGCACTGGCGAAGGCGATCACCAAGGCCAAGGCCGCCGGTCCCTCCGAGCACCTCCTGGATGCGGCGCGCACGCTCGCGGAGCGCGTGCCCACGCTGGCGCTCGACCCGGCGCTCGGCATGGTGCTGGCGCGCTGGTTCGAGGACGACGGTGAGCCCGCGGACGCGCTCTGGGCGTATCGCGACGTGGCGGAGACGAACGTCGAGCACGCGCTCGCGCCCAAGGCGCTGTTGCGCGCCGCCGAGCTGCATCGAACCGTGCTCGCGGATCCCGCGAGGGCGCGTAACGCGCTGACGCTCTTTCTCGAGCGCTACCCCGAGCATCCCCTGGCGCCGAGCGTCCGCGGCCTGCTCGATGGCCTGCCGCGGGAGCGCCCGACGTCGATTCCCCTCGATCGCTCGTGACCGAGCCGATCGGCGCCCGTGGCTCGGAGCGGCCGGGCCGCGAGCGAGGGTGTACGCTCGTCCTCGAACGGTGCTCGCGAGGTGAGCGATGACGGGACGACCTTCGGCGGCAGGCGATCGAGCGTTTTCGAGACGATGCACGGGCGCGCTCGTGGTGGCGCTCGCCATCGCGTTACAAGCGATGCCGGCGGCTGGCGCCGACGACGCCGATCGCGATCTGGTGAAGGCCGTGCACGTGGTGCGGACCTTCTACCGCTACCACCTGAGCCACGACATGCGCTTCACCGAGACCACGGTGGCGAAGCGCAAGGAATGGCTCTCGCCCGACTTCTACGCGTTGCTCCTGGCCGAGGTGCGCAGGCCCGCCAATCCCGAGGAAGCGCCGTTCGTGAACGGCGATCCCTTCACGGACTCCCAGGACTTCCCCACGCGCGTCGAGACCGGCGCCGCGGTGCGCACCGGCGAGGACACGATCACGGTGGAGGTCGAGCTGCGCTGGACGCGCCGAGTCCGCGAGTACCGCCAATACCGCTGGGAGCGCCGCCCCGTGACGCGCGAGGTGGAAGACGCGCCGGCGCGCCGTCTCACCGTGAAGCTCAGCCGCGGCCAGCGGCTGTGGCGGATCGACGACCTGCTGTCCGAGGGCAAGAGCCTGCATGCCGCCCTCACCGCGCGAAACGACCCGACCCAGCAATTGCCCCGCGCCGCGCCCGCCTGGATGCAGAAGCCTGTGCCGGCCGACCCGCTCGCTCCACCCGCGCCCGGCGAGCCCGCGAAGCCGTGGCAGCCGAGCCCCACCCAGCCCTGGCAGCGGTGACGCCGAGCTGGCGGCGACTCGCTTCCGAGGCCTCCCGGCGCACCGAGCGCCGAGCGCCGAGCACCGAGCGCCGAGCGCCGAATGCCGGGTGCGCTTCGAGCCGAGGAACGCGGGATCGCCGGCTCGATCGGAGCGACGTGTGCTCGTCGCGCTCGCCGCTCGGGCTGGAACGCTCAGCGGATGGGTAGCGCGTAGAGCAGGCCGCCCTTGGTCCAGAGCTGGTTGGGGCCGCGCTCCAGCCCGAGCGGCGAGCCCTTGCCGACGTTGCGATCGAAGATCTCGCCGTAGTTGCCCACCTGCCGGATCGCCTCGAACGCCCATTTCTCGCCGAGCCCCAGGGCTTGGCCCATGCCGGCCGTCGCACCCAGAAGACGCTTCACGTTGGGCGATGCGCTGGTGCTGGCTTGCTCGGCGACGTTCTTGGACGTGAGTCCCAGTTCCTCGGCCTCGATGAGTGCGTTCAACACCCAGCGCACGACGTCTTCCCAGGCGGCGTCCCCTTGACGCACCGCGGGGCCGAACGGTTCCTTCGAGATCGTCTCGGGCAACAGCACTTGCTCGCCGGCCGAGGGCGCCAGCGTCGCGCGGATGGACGCCAGCGCCGAAACGTCCGTGGTCATCGCGTCGCAGCGTCCCGCGAAGTAGGTCTTGGTGAACTCCTCGAACTTCTCGATCACCACGGGCTTGAGCGCGAGGCCGTTGGCGCGGGAGTAGTCGGCGAGGTTGAGCTCGGTGGTGGTCCCCGGCTGCACGCACACGGTGGCGCCCTTGAGCTCCTTGGCGCTCGCGACGCCGAGCTTCTTCGGCACCAGGAAGCCCTGTCCGTCGTAGAAGATCACGCCGGCGAACTCGAGGCCGAGCGAGGTGTCGCGCGTGAGCGTCCAGGTGGTGTTGCGCGAGAGCACGTCGATCTCGCCCGACTGGAGCGCGGTGAAGCGCTGCTGCGCGCTGAGCGGCGTGAACTTGACCTTGTTCGCGTCGCCGAGCACCGCCGCCGCCAGCGCGCGACAGAAGTCGGCGTCGAGCCCCACCCATCTTCCCTGGCTGTCGGGGATCGAGAATCCGGCCAGCCCCACGTTCACGCCGCACACGAGCTGGCCGCGCTGCTTGACCGTGTCGAGGGTGCCGGCGCTGACGACCGGCGAGAACGAGAGCGTCGCGAACAGCGCGACCAGCGAGCCGATGTGGAGCGAGCGCATGGATCCCCCGAGCTCTGGACGAGCCGCGGGGGGCCCGGCCGCGCCCCCCCGGCCCACCCCGGGCTGGGGGGGGGGGGGGGCCCCCCCCCCCCGCCACCTCCCCGCCCACCGGACGCTCCTGACTCGCACCGACTTCCTCGCGCAGCGGTCACGCCGATGAGAGCCACCGAATCGAAGGGGATGCCGCGCTGGACGCGAGCAGCGTGGATGGGCGCGTGCTGCTCGCTCGTCGCGCTCACCGCCGCGCTGGCCGCCGACCCCCACGACGTCGTCTACGAGCCCGTGCACCGCGGCGCGAGCCCGAACGCGTCGGCCACCCGTTGGCGGCGCGCGGAGCCGGCCCGTCCCGCGAGCTGCGCCGAGGCCACTCCCGGTAGCGCCCTGCAGCCCGTCCTCGACGCGCTTCCCGACGGTGCCGCGCTCTGTCTGCCAGCGGGAAACTATCCCGGTGATCTGAACGTGAGCCGCGGCCTCACGATCTGGGGGACGCCCGAGTCCGTGATCGTCTCCACCAAGGTCGGCTCGACGATCCGCGTCGCGGGCGTCGGCGTGCGGCTGCTGGGCTTCACCATCGACGGCAGCGGAGGCCGCTTCGACACCGTCGATGCGGCGGTGCGCGTGGCCGGCGACGACGTGACGATCGAGGGGCTCGTCGTCCGCCACGCCACGTTCGGCATCCTCGTCGAGAGATCCCACCGGATCGTGGTGCGCGGCAACGACGTGGTCGGCGATCCGAAGCTCGCGTTCGGGCTGCGCGGCGACGGCATCCGGCTCTGGGAAACCTACGACTCGGTGGTCGAGCACAACCGGCTGACGGATTCCCGCGACATGGTCGTGTGGTACTCGCGCGGCAACGAGATCGAGCACAACCTCGTGGTGCGCGGGCGTTACGGCACGCACTTCATGTACAGCCACGACAACCTCGTGGTGCGCAACCGGTACGTCGACGACGTCGTCGGCATCTTCATCATGTACAGCCGCGGCGTGACGCTAGACGGCAACGTCCTCGCGGGCAGCGGTGGCGCCGCGGGCATGGGCATCGGCCTCAAGGAGTCCGGCAACATCCGCGTCGTCGGCAACGCGCTGTTGCGCGACACGGTGGGGATCTACATCGACACCTCGCCGCTCAACGACTCGGACCAGAACCACTTCGAGCACAACGTCGTCCGCCTGGGCGGATCCGCCGTGGTCTTCCACGGCCGCGCCAGCCGCAACCACTTCGTCGCCAACAGCTTCCGCGACAACCTCGTCCAGGTGGAGTGCCGTGGCGGCACCAACGCTCGCGACGCCGAGTGGCTCGGCAACGACTTCGACGACTACGCCG
>JAXLQJ010000091.1:0-18337 GCA_046331705.1 bacterium
GCCGCCGGCGGTGGATCGTGCGGTGGTGGAGGCGCTGCTCTTCGCCGCGGACGAGCCGCTCACGCCGGCGCAGATCAAGAAGGTGCTCGGCGGCGAGATCGGAGACGTTCGCGCGGTGCTCGACACGATCCGTAGCGAGCTCGACGATCGGCGCGCGGGATTCGCCCTGGTGGAGGTCGCGGGAGGCTTCCAGCTCCGGACCCGCCCCGACTACGCGAGCTGGATTCGCCAGCTGCGTTCCGAGAAACCGACGCGGCTCTCGAAGCCGGCGCTCGAGACGCTGGCGGTGGTGTCCTACAAGCAGCCGATCACGCGTGCCGAGATCGAAGCGATCCGGCGCGTCGACACAGGCGCGGTGCTGAAGACGCTGCTCGACCGGCGCTTGATCAAGATCGTGGGAACCAAGGATGTCCCGGGGCGTCCCGCCCTCTACGGCACCAGCCGCGAGTTCCTCGAGGTGTTCCGTCTCAAGAGCTTGCGCGAGCTGCCGACACTCAAGGAGATTCGAGACGTCGCCGTGGAAATGGGCGATGCTCTGGACGTGCCGGGCGAGCTCTTGCCCGAGGAGCTCGGCGAGGTGCTGGCACGCAACGATGGGTCCGCCCCCGACGCGTCGGAGGGCGAGGGTTCGGTCGCGCGGGAAGACGAGTTGGTCGAGGCATCGGCCGATCGCGACTCGGCCGAGCCCGCAATCGACACGGAGGAAGCCTCGGGCTCGCCCGAGGACGAACCAGCGCCTAGCCCGCCGTCCACGGCGGCCGAGGAGGACTGACGAGATGAACACCGAGACCGCCGGCATCACGACGTTGCTGGGTCATGCGCGCCCGGATGAGCTCGAGGAGCTCTGCCCGTGGCTGGCCGCGCCCCGCGCTTTCGACGAAGAGGAGGAAGCGGAAGCCGAGGACGAAGAAGACGAGGAAGACGAGGAGTTCGACGAGGAGGACTTCGACGACGACGACGTCGACGACGAGGACGACGACGACGGAGAGTTCGACGAGGACGACTTCGACGACGAGGACGACGACGACGAGGACGACGAGGAAGAGGACGAGGACCTCGACTGGGAAGACGACGAGTAATCGCGCCCGCCCGCCGTCGTGCGCTCGCGCGTGCTGGCATGTCCAGCCCTGCGCGGGCGACGACCGCTCGATAGAATCGGGCGCACCGGTCGCTCGAGCGTCACGCACCGCGGGATGTCCCGGACGCCGCCGCCCATCACGCCGCACTCGCGATGCCGCTCGAGCGAATCCAAAAGGTACTGTCGCGTGCTGGCGTGGCGTCGCGGCGCGAGGCCGAGCGCTTGCTGCTGGCCGGTCGCGTGAGCGTCAACGGTGCGGTGGTCCGTCGCCTGGGGACCAGCGTCGATCCGCTGCACGACCGGATCGCCCTCGACTCGAAGCCGATCGCGCACGTCGAGCGCGAAGCCGTGGTGCTCGCGCTGCACAAGCCGCGGCGGGTCGTGACAACGCTCTCCGATCCGGAGGGCCGCACCACCATTCGGGATCTGCTGGCGGGGTACGACCGGCGCGTCTATCCCGTGGGCCGGCTCGACTGGGATGCGGAGGGGCTGGTGCTGCTCACGGACGATGGCGAGCTGGCCCATCGCCTCATGCACCCCTCGTACGGCGTGCCGCGCGTCTATCGGGTGAAGGTACGTGGTCGTGTGGCCGCCGACCTGCCGCGGCGGCTCGCCGCGGGGATCCGCCTCACCGATGGCCCGGCACGCGCCGAGAAAACGCACGTCGTCTCGGTGCTCGAGAAGAACTCGTGGCTGGACGTGACCGTCCGCGAGGGCCGCCACCATTTCGTGAAGCGCTTGCTCGAGGCACATGGTCATCCCGTGCTTCGGATCCATCGGATCTCGTACGGGCCCGTGCGGTTGGGCGACCTCGCGGTGGGGCGCTGGCGGCGACTCGCCGACCACGAGATCGCGGCGCTGCGCGCCCTCGTCGAGCATGCGCCGACCGATGCCGCTGCGGCGGGGATGGCTGGGGCGGGCGCGGCGCACCCGCCGGCGCGTGGAGCGAAGCCCGTCCCGCGGCGCTCGCGCGCAGCGTCTACATCGAGAGCAACACCGCGCGCAGCGAATCGAACGACGTCCCGGGCTCGGTCGCGCAAAGCGGCAACGTCGCGCTCCCGATCCTGAGCGGCGCGCAGGCGGCGGGCATCGTCGCCGTCGTGGCGAGCCCCGTCGGCGTCGGCATGCCACCCGGATGCCAGCGCAGGATCTCGCCGAACGCGTCGAATCCCACCACCGCGATCTCCGGCACGAGCCCCGATCGTGGGTCCGCCGTCGTCGACACGGCGGTCTTCACGATCATGTAGGCGTGTCTCCATTCGTGATGTCGCGCATAGCGCGCGAGCAGCGCTCGCTTCCAGCGGTCCATGCCGGGCTCGGTCCCGCCGAGCAACACCACCACGCGTGGGCTCGGCTCGCTGCGCTCGATCGCATCGATCCAGGCGTTGGTCGTGGCCGCGTGGCGCGATTCTTCCCGTTCCACCGCCGCTCGTCCCAGATGGAACGCGAAGCTCGCGCAGAGCGCGGCCACGAGCCCCAGCATGCTCGCGTGCCGCGCCATTCGCCGCGGGATGCCGTCCCACGCGCTGGCGACGAACAGCGCGAGGCCTGCGCTCGACAGGTAGAGCAGGTGACCGCTCTCGGGGCCCTCCCAGCTGGTGAACGGGAAGACCATCGCCATGGGGACGACCGTCCACGCGAGCGCGGCCGCCGCGACACCGCGGTGCCGTCGTCCGGCGAAGAGGGCGATCGCGAGCCAGCACACCGTCCCGACGACGATGTGCGACGCCCACCGTGCTGCGGGTTCCTTGTCCCATACCGGCAGCAGCAGATCGCGGGGTAGGTCGCGAAGGAACGCCGCCGCGATCTGGCTCGGTGCGAGGCCTTCGGCGAAGAGGCCGAACTCGCCCCAGGGATGGCCGGGGCGTGGGCGCCCCGAGGTTGGATCCAAGAGCAGCTCGCCGAGCACCAGCGAGCCCTGGAGGAGCGGGACCACGAGCGCTGGGAGGGCGGCGCGCACGGCGCCCGCGATTCGCTCCCCTGGCGATCGCGACGTCTCGGTCGTCGCGTCGAGGTCGAGCCCCAGCGCGAGCGCGCCGATCACGACCGGCAGCGTGAACGCCAGGTCGCGCGTGAACACGAGCAGCAGCAAGACTCCCCACCGCACGAGCCCTGGCGCACGCCGTCGCGACGGCAGCCAGAGCAATACGGCGCCGACGTAGAGAGGTCCGAGGGTCAGCTCGGGTAGGCCCGTGGGATCACGCAACAAGGGGCGAGCCGCGACGCCGACGGCGAACGCCAGAGCCGCGACGAGCGCGGCCGCGCGCGAGAGACCGAGTCGGCGAGCGAGGTGCCCCAGGAGCAGCGCCGTCGTGCCGTGGATCGCCAGGTGAACGAGTCGATACCCGGGTGCCCAGCCTCGGAAGACCGCATCCTCGACCGCCCAGACGGCGAGGTGTAGGGAGCGGATGAGCATGCCGGGATGCCCGCTCAGGTACGACCAGGCGTCGTGCAACGCCGTCGCCGAGCCCAGCCGTGTCGGCTGGCGTACGAGAATGAGGTGATACCAGTCCTCCGGGTCCAGGAGCTCGAGCGTGAGCGTGGAGACATACGCCACGAGCACGGCGAGCACGACGAACACCCCTGGGGCGGGAACGAAGTGGCCGTGCGCACGCTCGGGCTCGCGCGGCGACGGTGCCGCGGTCAGGCGCACCCACGAGAACGCGATGGCCATGAACGAGACGATTGGCCAGGGTGCAAATCGGAACGTGTGTCCGCTTCCGCCTTGCCCTGCCGAGTGCGCCAGCCACACCAGCCAGACGGAGAGCGCGCCGAATCCCAGCAGCGCGGCGGCGAATGCCGCGCGCGGAGCAGGGGCGGGCGAAGGCTCGGGGAGCGTCACGGGGAGGCGGAGCGAGCGTGGCGACCGGCGGGCGGGGAGTGTAGCCAAGCTCCGCCGGCTGCGCGGAGTGCCGGATGGATCGGAGGCGAGCGGAGCTTCCGCGTGCAGGTTCGCGGTTTCCACGTGCCCAGCGACGTGCTTCCTGAAGAACGGCGAGTCTTCGGAGAGGATCGCATTGACAGTGCCGCGCCCCCTCCATACACTTGGCGATCACGTTGCGGGGTGGAGCAGTCTGGTAGCTCGTCGGGCTCATAACCCGAAGGTCCCTGGTTCAAATCCAGGCCCCGCTACCACGTCGAGCCCCTGGATCCGGCAGGATCCAGGGGCTCTTTTCTTCTCCTGGCCAGAGGGTTCCTGCCGGGGGTCGTCGTCGTGGTGCCCACGCTTCCAATCGGTGAGCGCTGATTTACACTCGTCGAGCCGTGGGTAACCGATGGGCACGAGCTTGATCGTCCCGAACCTTCCGCTCGACGACGACGGTACACGCGCCAGCGGTGCGCCGCGATCGCGAATCCTGGTCGTCGACGACGAGGCTGCGGCGCGCCGACTCTTCGCTCGGGTGCTGGCGCGCGCGGGTTACGACGTGGAGGTCGTCGAGTCCGCCGAGGCGGCACTCTCGCGGATCGAGGATGCGCCATTCGATCTTCTGCTCTCGGACGTGCGCTTGGGCGGCATGAACGGGATCGAGCTCTGCCGAGAGGTGCGGCTTCGCAAGCCGACGACCTTGCTGGTGCTCATCACCGCGTTCGCGGCGCTCGACGACGCCGTCGCTGGCATGCACGAGGGCGTGCGCGACTACGTCACGAAGCCGTGCTCGCCCGAGCACCTGCTCCACGTCGTGCGCCGCGCGCTGCGCGAGCGGGACCTGGGACGCGAGAATCAGCGGCTGAAGGCCGCCCTGGTCGAGCGCGAGGGGCTGAGCCGCCTGTTGGGGAACAGTCCCGCGATCGCCGCGGTGCGCGATCAAGCGCTGCGTTCGGCACGAAGCTCGGCGCCGGTGCTGATCCAGGGCGCGAGCGGCGTGGGAAAGGAGCTCGTCGCGCGCGCGATCCACGTGCTGAGCGAACGCGCGGCGGGAGAGTTCGTGGCCGTGAACGCCAGCGCGGTGTCGCAGAGTCTCTTCGAGCGGGAGCTGTTCGGGCATGTGCGGGGCGCGTTCACGGGCGCGCACGAGGATGCGCCCGGGCTCTTCGACGCGGCGCATGGTGGCACGCTGTTCCTCGACGAGATCGGCGAGCTCCAGGTCGAGCTCCAGCCCAAGCTGCTGCGCGTTCTCGAGGAGTCGGAGGTGGTTCCCGTCGGGGGAGTGCGGCCGAGATCGGTGGACGTGCGGCTCATCGCCGCCACCAATCGGGATCTCGAGGCGGACGTGCGCGCGAACCGGTTCCGGCGTGACCTCTACTATCGGCTCAACGTCGTGTCGATCCGAGTACCCTCGCTCGCCGAGCGCCGTGAAGACATCCCCATGCTGGCCGAGCACTTCCTGCGAGAGGCCTCCCAGCGTCTCGACCGCGAGCTGGTGGGGTTCAGCCCAGACGCGTTGGCTTACCTCTCGGGCCGCGCGTGGCCGGGGAACGTGCGCGAGCTCCGCAACGCGATCGAGCGAGCGAGCGTCTTCGCGCAAGGCTCGGTGATCACCCGCGCAGATCTCATGGTGCCGACCCACCGCGAGACCCTGGACGGCAGTCTGGACCACTCGCTGCCCTATCCGTTCGAGGACCTGACGCTCGAGGCGGTCGAGCAGATTCACATTCGGCACGTGGTCGAGGCGTGCCACGGCAATCGAAGCCGCGCTGCGGACGTGCTCGGGATCAGCCGGTCGACGCTCTGGCAGAAGCTCAAGGACGAGCCCGAATGACGGTGTCGGCGGTCGGGCGAATCGTGGGATCCTGCGCTGCGATGGGCGCCTGGCCGCGGTGCTGCAGCGCAGGGCCAGCGGCTGGGCCCGCGGCGGACGCTCTTTGGTGCCGCTATGTGCATCGACTTGGCATCACAGGTGTTCACTTTCCGACCACTCGCGCAACGGAAGTGTTCAGTTCTCAAACTAACGTGAAGGCGGAGCTCTGCTCGCTTCAGGACGGGGACGATGTTCCGCGACCTCTGACGGGCCAAGCTCTCGAAATCAATGAGCGTTCGGTCGTCGCTCGAGGCCCGCAACTCATCCGGTTGTTGCTGGGTCGGTGCGGAATGCCAGTTGCAGCCGTCACCCCCCGCGGATGGGTACGACCAGCCCGTCGCATGGGTGGAGGGATCGATGCTGGTTCTCGAACGATCGAATGCGTCGCAGGGCGGCGGTACCAATCGATGGCCCGCGGAGCTCCACCGCGCAGGAAGCCTGCTGCAGCTGAGGCGCGGGGAGAGCGTTTACGCCGAAGGTGACGATGCAGACGGGGTCTACTTCCTCGTTGCCGGTGGCCTGAAGCTGGTGCGACGCACGCCGAGCCGCGGTGATTTCATTCTCGATCTCGTGTGGCCTGGTGGAGTGTTCGGTGAGGAGGGCGCGCTTGCCGGGCGGCGGCGCCTCGCGCGGGCTCTCGCGCTCAGCGACAGTCGATTCCTCCACGTGACCCGCTCTTCCCTGAGCGAGCTCTTTCGCAGCTCGCCGATGGTCGCGTTCGATCTCCTCGAGCGCATGGCGAGACGGCAGGGGGCGATCTTCGAGCGAATGCTCGAGCTCACGTGGCCGAAGCCTGCGGACCGAATCGCCAGCGCCCACGAGCGTCTCTCCGACCTGGTCGGAGGTGGGGCCGAGGGCGCGCGGGTCGCCGTGGCGGACGTGGCGGCGCACGCGTGTGCCAGCACGCACGCGGTGCGCACCCACCTCGCTTCCGGCAACGACGTGTCGACGTATGCCGTCGACGATGCGTGAGCCGGTCGCCGACGACGAGACGAATGGTTCGACGAACGGGGTCGGGTGCGGTCGGCTACTGATAGCCGCCTGAAACGACCAGTACCGAGCCCGTCACGTAGCTCGCCGCTGGCGAGGCGAGGTAGAGCGCTGCGCCGGCGACCTCATGCGGCTGCCCGAAGCGCCCGAGCGGAATCCGCTTGAGTGCCTGCTCGGCGATGTCCGGCGTCTCGATCAGGGCGGCCGCGAATCGCGTCTCCACGAGTCCCGGTGCGATCGCATTCACGCGGATGCCAGCAGCGGCGAGCTCGTTGGCAAATCCGCGGGTGAGGTTGATCACCGCCGCCTTGGTCGCGGAATAGACGCCGATTCCGGGCATCGGTTCGAGTCCGGCCACGGAGGCGATGTTCACGATCGAGCCGCGGCCGCCCGCCTGCTCGTCTTGGCCGGCCATGATCTCCGCCGCGCGCTGAGTGCAGAACAGCATTCCGTTCACGTTGACCTCGAAGGTCTTCGCGATCGCGGCTTGATCGGCGGCCAACATCGGGCCGAACAGCGGGTTCGTCGCTGCGTTGTTGACCAGGACATCGAGCCGACCCCAGCGAGCGCGAATCTGCTCGAACAGAGCATCGATGTCGGTCTGACGTCCGTTGTGGCAAGCGATCGCCGTCGCGCGGTGGCCCGAGCGAGTGAGCGCCTCGGCGACCCGCCCAGCCGCCTCTTCCTTGCGGCTGGTGAGCACGACCTCGGCGCCGGCTTCGGCGAGCGCCGTCGCGATGGCCTCGCCGATGCCGCGGCTGGCGCCCGTGACGAGCGCGATCCGGCCATCGAGCCGGAAAGAGTCGAGCACGGAGGACACGATCGGATTCGCGTCAGGGGGACGCTGAGCGCGTCACGCCGCCTTCGCAGCAGGCGCGGACTTCTTGCGGCGCTTGGATGCTTGGATCGTCACCAGCGTGCGCGGCGCACCCGGAAGCCCACCTCGGATCACCAACAAGTTCTCCTCGGGCCGGACGTCGATCACTTCGAGCCCGATGACCGTGACACGCTCGGCGCCGTAGTGGCCCGCCATGCCCTGGCCCTTCCAGACCTTGCCCGGCTCGGTGTGCATTCCGATCGAGCCACCGTGGCGTTTGGCCTCGTGGGTGCCGTGCGTCTGGTTCTTGCCGCGGAACCCATGACGCTTCATCACGCCAGCGAAGCCGCGGCCGCGCGAGGTGCCGATGACGTCGATCCGATCGCCCTTGTGGAACACTTGGTCCACGGTGATGCGGTCGCCCGGCTTGTACTGCCCGACCTCCGTCGCCGTGACGCGCGATTCACGTAGCGCGCGCGTGGGGCGAATGCCGGCACGCTTGAAATGACCCTGCGCCGGCTTCGACTTGAAGGACGTCTTGCGTTGACCATAGCCGAGCTGGAGAGCGTCGTAGCCATCGTTCTGTGAGGTCTTCACCTGCACGACGATGACGGGTCCGGTCTCCACGAGAGTGACGGGAATGCGCTCGCCGGTCTCCGAGAAGATCTGGCTCATTCCCAGCTTGGTTCCGAGCAATTGAATCGGCATGACTTGACTCCCAATCGAGGCCACTTCAGGGCATCCCGCTATGTATAGCGAACGCCGTCCATGTTGGAAAGCGTCCGCTGACGGGAGGCGTGGTCTGCGAGGATCGCCCACCGCGTTCGACCGGCCGATTCGAGCCGGGTGCGGGGCCGATCGCGCGTTGCCCGTCCCCGACCCCCATGGTACTTTCCGCCGTTCGTCGCCGGCCGCGACTTCGCCGGCGCGCCCATCTTCCCCGCGAATCCAGCGCAGAGTCCGCAGGCTCGCATCGATGCGAAGCATTCGCGGCGCGACAGGAGCGAGCTCGTGAATCCCACAGTCCAGCTACGCATTGTTCGCAGTCTGCTAATGACATCGCTGCTCGTGGCGGCGGCGTGCGATCGAGCGCCGGTCGAAGGCGGCGGCACCGCCAAGTCCACAGGCTCGGCGACCAGCGGAAACGACGTCGTGGCGAAGATCGGCGACCAGCAGATCACCCGTGCCGAGCTCGAGCAAGCGGCGGCGAACGACCTCGACGACCTGGAGCAGCGGCGTTATCAGGTGCTGAGCGGCTACCTCAACCGCATGGTGCAGGAGCGGCTCTGGAAGGCAGAGGCCGACGGGCGCGGCACCACCGTCGAACAGCTTCGCAAGGTCGAGGTCGAGGACAAGGCCACGCCCCCGTCGAGCGAAGAGATCGATGGCTTGCTCGGCCAAGAGCAGTACAAGCGCGCGCTCGACAGCCGTCTTGCCGGGGCGGCAGACGATGCCGAGAAGGAGAAGCGCACCCAGGCCTTCCGGCAGCAGATCGAGGGGCGCCTCAACGCCGATCGACGCGAGAAGCGCGCGCAAGCCTTCACGGAAGAGCTTCGCGCGAAGCGTCCGGTCTCGATCGCGCTCAAGCCGCCAGCGGTGAGGCGCGTCGAGGTGCAGGTCGGCGATTCACCGAGTCGCGGCTCGTCCAAGGCGCCGGTGACGATCGTCGAGTATTCCGATTTCCAGTGCCCATTCTGTGGCCGTGAGCAGACCGTCCTCGAGCAGCTCCGCCAGCGCTACGGTGAGAAGCTACGCATCGTCTACAAGCACTTCCCGCTCACCAACATCCATCCGAACGCGCAGAAGGCCGCCGAAGCGGCGGAATGCGCCAACGAGAAGGGGAAGTTCTGGGAGCTCCACGACGTGCTCTACGCGAACCAGTCGGCGCTCGAGCTCGACAAGCTCGCTGGCTACGCTCAGCAAGTCGGTCTCGATCCGGTGGAATTCCGTCAGTGTCTCGACTCCGGTCGCATGGCGGCGCGCGTCAAGCGCGATGCCGACTCGGCGCAGACGGTGGGGGTGACGAGCACGCCGTCCTTCTTCGTGAATGGGATCAAGGTGCGGGGCGCGCAGCCGATCGACTACTTCCAGGGGCTCATCGATGGCGAGCTTGGCGCCAAGAGCTGACGGGCGCTGCCCGCTGGCGGGAGCGCGCGTGCTGCGCCTGCGGCGGGCGCTCGTGTTTCTGGCGCTCGCTGGTGCCGGTTGTGCGGGCGCGCGTCCCAGCCCGCTCGCGGTCTCGAACTTGTCCGACGTGCTCGGATCGCTGGAGACGCTCACCGGCCAGTACGAGTCGTTCGGCGTGCCGAAGGCGGACGTTACGGCCTGCAGACACAAGTTCACCGCGGTCCGAGACGCCGCGCGACTCGAGCGTTGGGACGAATCGGAAGCGCGGCTCGCCGAGGCGGTCGCGTGCACCCGAGCCATCGGCGACGACGTCAGCGCGATGCTCGATCGCCTGCGCGCCAACGATCACATCAACATGGATCTGAAGGTGTTCATCGGGAAGAACGTCGACTTCGGACAAGGGCTCTACAAGCTGGTGCGCATCAACTGGACCCCCAAGGGGGACAGCGTGCGTTACGATCTGGAGCTTCAGGCGATCCCGTCCGGGTTGCTGCGCACGTACTCGTTCATGCTGCGCTGAGCGGCTCGCTTCGGGGCCAGAACGTAGCCGTCGCAACGAAGAAACGCCGCAGCCCGGGAAGGGCTGCGGCGTTTCGTGTTGGTGCGCGCGGCGCGGGTTCGATCAGTCGGCCACGATCGCTTCCAGCTTCTGGGCCTCGATGGTGCTGCGCAGACGCTGCAGGGCCTTCGCCTCGATCTGGCGAATGCGCTCGTGGGTGAGGTTGAAGAGCCGGCTGATCTCGCGCAGCGTGTGGCCGGACGGCTCGCCGATCCCAATGCCGAAGCGAAGCCGCAGGATCTTCTCCTCGCGTGGCGGGAGCGTCGCCAGCGCGCTCTGGACCGCGCTGGTGAGCTCGGCGTCGAGCGCCGACTCGAACGGCGAGCTCGCCTTCACGTCTTCCAGGATCTCGACGAGCGCGCGGTCCTCGCGTCCCGCGGGGGGTTCGTCCAAGCTGACCGCTTCCGTCCGAAGCCCGAGAAGGTCTTCGACCTTTTCGACGGGCATGCCCTCGTCCTGTGCGATCTCCCAGACCTCGGGCTTGCGCCCGAGCTTGCGCCGCAGCTCGCGGCTGGTGCGCATCACGCGACGCCGCGCATCCTGGACGTAGATGGGCGTACGCACGGCGGCCCCGTGGTTCTCCAGCGCGCGCTTGATGTACTGGCGAATCCACCACACCGCGTACGTGCTGAAACGGTAGCCGCGCGACGCGTCGAACTTCTCCACGGCCTTCATCAGGCCGAGGTTGCCTTCCTGGATGAGGTCCATCAGCGGCAGCTGATGCTGGCGGTAGCGGTTCGCGATGTGGATCACCAACCGGAGGTTGGCCTCCGTCAGCTCGTTCTTGGCGTCCTTCAGCTGCTCGAACGCGATCGAGACGCTCTTCAGGAAGGCACGAATCGCGGTGCGGTGCTCCGGCTTCACTGCGGGCGAAGGCTTCGGAAGCACGAGTGCCCGGAGCTCCTCGACGAGCGTCTCGGTGAATCCGTCCGGGATCTCCATCACGATCTGGTACTCGGTGCGCATCCGCGAGTAGCAGGGGCACAGGCGCTTGATTCCCGGGGGTGGCTTCTCGATCAGCTCGCGGATGCTCGCGCGGGCGGCATCGATTCTTCCGGCGATCTCGAGCTCGCGATCCCGCGATGGCAGCGGGATCATGCTCATCTCGCGATAGTAGAGCAGCTCGACCGCCGCGGGATCGCTGAGCGGGATCTCGTCGGACTCGGCGAGCGGAAGCGGTTCGGGGGGCGGAACGTCCTCGCCCTCCATTGCGGCCGCATCCTGCGGATCGAAGAGTTCCTCTTCGCCGGGCACCTCGGCCAGATCGAAGGGCTCTTGCTCGTTCTGCATGGTGTCTGACATCGCTTCGCCGCCTTTCAGCCCTGTCGGGCCCGTTCCGCCGGTCTCACGTTACGGCGCACTGCGTCGTAGGTGGGAACGCCCTCACCTCGGCCGAGCCGTGGGCCGGTCTAACTTGCTGAGTTGTCTAAAGTTTCTCGCTTCGCGAAAGCGGGTGGGCCCGAGTCGCCTACCGCGGCTCTGCGATTAGACGACTGATGATACCAAATTATTTCGCGCGCCGCATCTCCTTTCTTTCGCCGCTGCTCTCGCCTGGCTGCGGACCCGGCATCCGGCTCGTGCCGGTCACCCGCCACGCCGCATCGCCCCCCGACGAATGCGCTTCGCGTCGGCCGGCGGGCCGTCGTATGCTGCCCGCATGAGCGACCCGCTTCGGCCGGTGCGTGAGCCGATTCGCCGTGCGCAGATCACGCGCCTAGCATCGACGGTGCTGGTCGCTCTGGTGGCGGGCCGGCAGCTGGCGATCGCGAAGCCGATTCCCGTGGCGTCCGACGGGATCAAGCCCACCCGCCTGCGGAGCGAGGTCGCGCTGGTCGACGAGCCGAGTCGGCACGCCACCGAATACCTCGAGATCGCTCGCGACGGCGCGACGTACACGTTCAGCTGGGCGCTCGCGTTCCCCGACGGCGCGGTGTGGAGCGAGGTCGCTTCCGGCGAGGTCCGCGACGGAATGATGATCCCGACGCAGGTGCGTCGCACGGAGCAAGACGCCAAGGGGCAGATGTCGCTCGACATGAACTCACCGGACCTCACGCGGCCGGTGGTGAAGGTGCGGGTCGCGCGTGGCGGAAGCGCTCCGGACGAGGACGAGATCTCCGTCGACGATCCCCCGCTCTACCCGCCCGTGATGACGGGAACGCTCTATCATCACCTGTTCGAGCCGGGCGCGAGCGCGCTCAAGTTCTCGACCCTCGCCGACTATCCGTGGGGCCTCGGTGCCGCACCGATGGAAGCCGTGGTGAGCGAGCGCGCCGAGCCGGCCGACGTGGCGCTCGGTTCGCGCTTGCTGCGGCGCGTGACCTTGCGCCCCGTCATGCCGTGGCCGCTCGCGTCGATGGTGGATGCGATCGGCATCGACACGGCGGTGTTCCTGTGGGTCACGGACACCAGCCCGCACGGGCTGCAGCGATACGAAGGTGCGTATCGGTACGACTCGGGGCGGTATCGGGGCGACGTGGTCGAGCAGCGTGATCTGGCCGAAGGCGAGCGCTCCGCCGCATGGCCGCCGCTCGGCGACCGCGGCAGCGCGCAACCCCAGGCGCGCGCAGCGGCGGCGATACCCTGAGCCGCGCCGAGCTCGATTCGACGCAAGCGCCCGCGGCACCGGCGCAACGAGCGTTCCGCCTCTTCCTTTCCACCGCGCTCGTCGCGACGCTGGCGGTGGTCGCCGAGCAGCGCATCGTCGAGGTCTCGCGCATCGTCTCGGGATCGATGGAGCCCACGCTCGCCGTCGGCGACTGGTTGATCAGCACGTCCATCCCGATGCTGAATCTTCCGATCGCGCGAGGCGACATCGTGACGTTCTACCCACCGCGCGGGCGGCCCAGCCCCATCCCGCTCGTGAAGCGGGTGATCGGCTTGCCAGGCGAGTCCGTGGCGGTTCGAGGCGGAGCCGTCTTCATCGACGGAACCCGGCTCGACGAGCCGTACTTGCACGGAACTTCCACGCCCTATTCGATGGTGGTCGCCAAGGTTCCCGAGGGAACGGTGCTCGTGCTCGGAGACAACCGAGGTCGTAGCGAGGATTCGTCGGTGTTCGGAGCGGTCGAGCTCCGCAGGCTCCGCCACAAGGTGTGGTTGCGGATCGCTCCCACCTCGCGACACTGCTCGTTCGCGGGCCCGGTGTTGGGCTTTCCGCCGTGCACGTGAGATCGCTCACCCGGCGCGCGCGCCGTCGCGGGGCCGCCACCTTGCGGGCGGGTCCGACGAGCTAGACTGCGATTCGATCGCGGCCGCGCCTCTCTTTCTCTCGGTATTCTCTCGGTACCGCCATGCTTGCAGCGATTGGATATCGCCTCGTGGAACGCTGGATCGAGCTCGGCGCGCGCAGCCGCTTGGTCGTCGCGCACGAGATCGACGGTCGAGGCTTTCGCTTCGACGAGGGACGCGCCGCGCTCGTGTGCTTGGCGCTCGCGATCGTCGTGCTCACCTCGCTCCAGGCCTACCTGCGCCGTCGCGCCAGGGCCGCGGCAGCGGGAGCCCGCGCGCCGCGACGCTCGGCAGCGGCCGAGGGCATCGCGCCGTCGCGCTCGTTCAAGAGCCGCGACGCCGTGCTCGACGCCGACGACGCCGCGGGCTCGTCGCGCGGCGACGACGGCGGGGTCGTGCGGTGTCCCAAGTGTTACGGCAAGTACCACGCCGAGCGCGTGACCCGATGCCCTCACTGCGGCGCCGATCGTTCGGGAGCGCCCGCGCCGTCGCCCGCCGGCACGGCGTCGAACCGGCTACCCAACGAGGCACGCCGCGAAGCCGCCGATCCCGCACCGACGCGCTTCCACGACGCCGAGCGTCTCAACGACGAGGGCGTCGAGATGCTGCAGAAGATCCACTCGGTTTTCCGGGTCGACGACGCGGTGAAGAAGTTCACCCTCGCCATCCAGCGCGCACCCAAGAACCCCACGTACCACTCGAACCGCGGCATCGCGCATCTCAAGAACGCGCAGCGGCGTTTCGCCGCCGTGGGCGACGTGATGGAGACGGGCGTGCAGCGCGACCTCGAACGCGCCCGTGCCGACTTCCAGGAGGCGGTGCGGCTCAAGCCGCGGCACGCCAACTACCACGTGCTTCTCGGGCAGCTCGAGGAGCTCGCTGGCGACTGGGAGCGTGCCCGCGAATGCCACGGCGAGGCGCTGGCGCTCGAGCCCACCAACGCGGCGGCGCGCAGCGCGCTCGATCGCTTGACGCGCGAGCTCGAGCAGGCCGACGCGACCCACGCGCGCGAGCGCTCGGAGCGGCTCATGACCGAGGTCGCGCGGCGCAGCGCCAGCGGGGATCTCGAGGGCGCGCTCGCGATCCTGAACGCGGCGCTCGAGAACGAGCCCGGCCCCGCAGCGCTGTTGCTGGCCAAGGCCGATCTGCTCAATCGACTCAATCGAGTCGAGGAGTCGGTCGAGGTCGCGCGGCGAGCGATCGAGGCGCAAAACCGCGAGATCCAGGGGTTGGTGGCGAGCTACCAGGCCAAGGGGCTCCACGCGCTGGTGCTGCCGACGGTGGGCGAGGGGACCGAGCTCGGCTTGGGGACCGCCGCCTCCCTGCCCGTGGGATCGCCTGGCCGAGCCGCGGCGGTGAGCGGCTCGCTCACCGAGCTGGGCTTGCCCGATCTGCTGCAGGTGCTCGGCGCGGGTCAGAAGACCGTGCGCGTCACGCTGCAGCGAGGATCCGCGCGGGGAATCGTGGAGCTCGAGACCGGACGCATCGTGCACGCGGAGCTCGACGCCTTGAACGGCGAGGAAGCCTTCTATCGCATCGTCGCGTGGACCGAGGGCGAGTTCCGGATCGATCCCCTGATCGACGTGGTCAGCCGCACCATCGAGGGCAGCAACGACGCGCTGATCCTCGAGGGATTGCGGCGCCTCGACGAATCCATGTTCGACGCGCACACCGCTGCGGCGCGCAGCGACGGCTGAGGCCGCCGCGCCCGGCGACGAGGTGGCATGGCGCTCGCCTGTCCCGCTTGCGGCCGGCCGAACCACGAGCGGCTCGAGTCGTGCCTCTACTGCGGCGCGCTCTTGCCGCGACCCGAGCCGCTCGATGCGTCGTCGGCCGTCGCGCCCGCGCCTACGCCGCCCGGTGATCTCGGTCCGAGCGAGGTGGAACCGCCGCCGCTCGGACCGTGGCGCCGGCAGTGGCTGCTGGTGCTCGAGCGTGCTTCGGAGGGATTGCCCTCACCGCCCGGCGCCGAGCTGGTGCAATCCGTCGCCGATGCCCTCGCGGTCGATGGCTACCTGTCGCGCAAGCACCTGACCAGCCGCCAGCCGACGGTCGTCGCGCGCGGCGAGGACCCGGAAGCCCTGGAAGCGCTGGCCGGAAAGCTCGCGGCGCTCGGTCTCGTGACGACGCTGATCTCGCCGGCGGAGCTGGCGGCGGTCGGTGATCCTTGGCTCGCGGAGGCCGTCGAGTTCGCGGGTGAGCAAGCGCCCGAAGGTTTTCGGGGGGCGATCGGGTTCCGCTCTCGCCATACCGACGAGATCCTCGTGGTGCGGCCCGGCGAGGTCGAGCTGGTCGTGCAGGGCGTGCTCAAGGTGCTGTTGCCCGATCGCTCGGGTGCCGCGCGCAGCATCGGTAGCGTGCTGCAATGGAGCTCGCCCTCGAAGGAAGCGCTCGAGGAGCTGCGCAGCGATTTCCCGCTGGTCGAGATCCACCGCTCGCGCGGGCCGCGGGTCCGGCTGTGTCTCGCGGACTTCGATTTCTCCGGTCTTGGTGACCGGAAACGCCCCTCGGCGCTCCTCAACCTCAGGCTTCTGGTCCGCGAGCTCTTGGCCGGCAGCCCGAACGCCGTGGTCGACGATTCGTTTCGTTTCCTGACGACCGAGTTCGATCCGGGCGCCGGCGCGCTGGGCTTGCCCAGCACCAACGAGCCGCAATTCGACCGCTACGCGCGGTTGCTGGCTGCGCAACGACGCAAGCGCCTCCAGGCGGACCCCGTCAGCCGATCGCGAACGAATCGATGAGGCGCCCCTCGGAGTCGACCAAGGAGGCGCGATCGCCGCTCTCGCTCCACGCGGGCACCCCGAGGTTCCAGTAGAGATCCGTCGTCGTGTCCGTGCCCGCGCCGGTGTGGACGCGCACCGTCTTGCCGCTCAGCAGCACGAACGACGGGAACGTGAAGACCTGGCCGAGTGCGTCGGTGAGCTTCCAGCCGGTCAGGTCGACGTGACCGCCGGACGCGCCGATGACGACGAATTCGCCGTTCAGGTTCGAGACGTCGTCGCCGGGCGCGTCGAAGACGCTCGCGGCCCCGTCAATGGCCGCCCGTCCCGAGCCGACGGGATCCTCGATGCAGTTGGGCCCGTAGCTGCCCGCGTCCGCCGCGTCCGCGCGCGCCGTGAGGTCGGCGTAGAAGTCGTGTGCGTCGCTCGTGCACGTGGTGACGGCGTCCGGAAGCAGCCAACCCTCGAGCACCAAGGTGCCGGGGACCAGGTTCGCTCCGGCGATCCGCACCACGTGCGCGCGCACCGGCGCCGCGTCGGCCGCCGTGGTGAAGAGCGTGGTGTCGGGATCGCAGGGCACGATGCCGACCTCCTGGTCGAGCACCAGCTCCGAGTTCCGCGCGGCCGCGTCCACGGCGCACCGGGAACCAGTGGGGGGCGCAATCGCATCGCCGTACTGGACGCGGGTGCCGTCGGACAGCACGATCGTGTCGCCGGACACGACCTCGCTCACGATCGACGTGAAATCCGGCTCCAGCGCGAACGGTACGCCGATCGTTCCGCTCCCGCCGCCGACGTTGCCGCCATTGCCGCCCCCGCCTCCACCACCCCCGCCGCCTCCACCCCCCGTGCCCGCGTTCTCGAGGGAACACGCGCACCCCAGCGCGAAGCACAGGGCGAAGCTACGAGTCAGCCGTGAACGCTTCATGATCGTTCCTCTCCCGCACGCGGCGCGATTCGGCGCCCGGCGTCGACGCGGCATGGGCCGTCGCGTCGTTCGTGCTCGATTTCGTTCGTGCCACCGCGGGAGAGCGAGCGCGTCCGTGGTTCGAGGAGCCTCGGATCGCGCGTCGTTCGGTGGGGACGGCCTCGCAATCGGTCGCAGCGGGCGCGAGTGTATAACATGCGGCTCGCGACCCGCTTCCCGTCCCCGATCGCTCGAGCTCATGAACCATCCGTCGCGCGCCGCGTCGTGGGTCGGCACGCTGACGTGCGTGCTGGCGCTCGCGGGTTGCACGGCGGAGCGAGCTGGCGCTCGCGGTCCGGACGCGCGCTCGCCGAGCGCACTCGCGAGTCGCCGCCTCGACGTGCTGCTGGTCACGATCGACGCGCTGCGCGCCGACCATCTGAGCGCGCTCGGATACGACCGGCCCACCACGCCGAACCTCGCGCGCTACGTCGCGCGAGCGGCGGTGTTCACCAACGCGCACGCGAACGGCGGCTGGACGCTGCCGGGGATCGGATCGCTGCTCAGCGGATTGCGTCCGCCCGCGCACCGAATCGACGGGCCCAGCGCGGCTCCGCCCGCGAGTCTCGCGACGCTGCCGCGCGTGCTCGCGCGGGCGGGCTACCACGCCCCGGGCTTCGTGGACTGGTACGTGGAGCGCGGCTTCGGCTTCGAGCCCGTCGACGAGTCGTATCGCATGCCGTACATCGGCGAGGCCGTCGGCAAGTCCCGGCAGGTGCTGCGCTGGCTCGACGAGCATCGCGACGCGCCCTCGTTCCTCTGGCTCCATCAAGTCGTGGCGCACGCGCCGTACGCCGCGAGCGACGACTCCGCGGCGCGCTTCCGTCGCGCCGCGCCGAGCGCCGCCGACGACGGCTTCGACGGCAGCGCTCGCATGGTCGTGGACCTCGCCGCAGGCGCGCTCGCGCCCAGCGCGGCGGGTGCGGCGCGTCTGACGGATCGCTACGATGCCTGCGTGCGCGATGCCGACGAGTCGCTGGGAGTCCTCTTCGACGGTCTCGAGCGCCGCAACGCGTGGTCGCACACCCTCGTCATCGTCACCGCGGACCACGGCGACGAGCTCCTCGATCGCGGCCAGGCCGGTCACGCGTGGTGGACGTATCGGGGCGGGC
>JAXLQJ010000092.1:0-18148 GCA_046331705.1 bacterium
CACGCTCGGCGATCGCCGCATCGCGTGTCGCGCACCATGGCTCGCCGGCTCGCGCACGGGGTTGCGATCGTCGCGCTGCTCGCGCTCGGCGGCGGCGTGCTGGGCGCGAGCGCGGCCGAGGCTCGCGAGACCGTCGCCCTCGACGACGGCTGGCGATTCCAGCTCGCGCCGCGGCGCGCTTGCCCGAACGTGCCCGACGGCAACGCGGCCTGGCGCGCCGTGCGGCTACCGCACACCTGGAACGACGTCGACACCTTCGATGGCGTCGTCGACTACGCACGCGACCGCGGCTGCTACCGCTACCAGCTGAAGAACGAGGCGCGCTTCGCCGGTCGGGTGGTGCGGCTTCGCTTCCTCGGGGCCTACGCGCAGGCGCGGGTCTGGATCGACGGACGCTCGCTGGGTCGCTTCGACGGGGACTACACGGGATTTCACGTCGACGTTCCGGGAGATTCGCTCGCGGCCAAGGCGTCCACGACGATCGACGTCGAGGTCGACAACCGGGCCTCGCGACGCGTGCTGCCCGGCCGACCCGACCCCGACTACAACCTCTACGGCGGCCTCTATCGCGAGGTCTATCTCGATGTGCTGGCGCCGATCCACGTCGAGGCGGAGGCGACCTTCGCGCGCCCCGAGCCGATGAACGGCAGCGTGTGGCTGGTGCCCGTGACGGTGGGCATCGCCAGCGAGCGCGAGAACGACAGGGTCGACCTCGACCTCGAGCTGATCGGACCCGACGGTCGGTCCGAGGCGCGGGTCTCGCGAACCATCGAGGTGTGGGAGGAGACGATCACGCCCACCACGCTCGACCTCGGGCCACTCGATTCACCTGCGCGCTGGTCGCCCGACTCGCCTGCGCTCCACGAGGTGCGGATCGCCCTGCGTCGCGGCGGCACGATGATCGACGAGCACCGCTTCTCGATCGGCCTGCGCACGGCACGATTCGATCCCGAGCGCGGTTTCCTGCTGAACGGTGCGCCACTCCGGCTGCGCGGCGCCAATCGCCACCAGGATTTTCCCGGAATGGGCAGCGCGCTGCCCGCCGGCTTCCAAGAGCTCGACGCGCGCATCCTGAAGGAGATGGGCGCCAACTTCGTGCGCACGTCGCACTACCCGCAGCACCCGGCGTTTCTCGATGCATGCGATCGCCTGGGCATCGTGGTGTTCGAGGAGATCGCCACCTGGAAGACCGTGGGCTGGGGCGCCTTTCAGGACGCTGCGGCGCGGATGATGCGGGCCATGATCGAGCGCGACCGCAATCATCCATCGATCGCGCTGTGGGGCATGATGAACGAAGGCCGCTCGAAGCCGATGTTCGAGCGGCTGAAGGCCATCGCCAGCGAGGCGGATCCGACGCGCGGCGTGGGCTACGCCGAGCACCGCTTCGAGCGCGCCCTCAGCCAGGACACCGCGGCGATCCCCGACGCGATCGGCCTCAACTACCGGCCCGAGAAATACCCGGAGTTCAAGCGACTCTTCCCGCGAGGGTCCTTCTTCGTCTCCGAGCACACCAACCAGAGTCACACCACGCGCGGCGACGGCGCCGCGGAGCTCGCGCAGGTGCGTGCGATCGACGCCGATCTCGATCGCATGGACGCGCTTGCCTGGCTCGGCGGCACGGCGCTGTGGTCGCTTCACGACTACGGCACCGAGCGCCCCAAGAAGAAGACGCGCACCATCCACAACTCGGGCGCCGTCGATGCGTTTCGCATCCCGCGTGCCAGCTTCCGCTACCTCGCGACGCGCTGGAGCCGCGAGCCGAGGGCGGAGCTGCTGCTGCCGCCGATGAACGTCGCCCGCGGACCCGCCACGGGAAAGACCGTCGTCCCGATCGCCACCAACTGCGCGCGGGTGCGGCTGACCGCCGACGGCCGCGATCTGGGCGAGCGCCCGGGGAGGCCGCTGATCGAGTGGCTGCTCGATGCGCCGCCCTCCACCGTCGAGCTGCGCGCCGAGTGCGCCGGCGGCCCAGTCGAAGCGCGCTGGGAAAAACCGGGAACCGCGGCGCGCATCCGGCTGGCGAGCGATCTCGAGACGCTTCCCCGCGACGGCTCGAACGCGGCGCGGATCACCATCCGCATCGAGGACGAACGTGGCCGGCTCGCGACGGAGTTCAGCGACGACGTCATCGTCACGACCACCGCCGCGGGACGCGCCGTCACGATCGGAGACCGCGGTCGCGTCCCGGTGGCCGCGGGGCTCGGCGCGTTCGCCGTCGAGAGCACGCCCGGCGCGAGCCACGACGTCCACGTGATCGTCGCGCACGGCGGCTTCGAGCCAGCGAATCTGCGCCTGCGCACGCGTTGAGCCGGCCCGAGCCCGCGCCCCAGCCGGTTCCCCGCCGTTCGCCGGCGCCGGTCGCCAAGGCGCGCGCGGCCAGTCAGACTGCCGTGCGGGATCTCGCGCCATGCACATCGACTCGGACAACACGCCTCGCGTGGCACGGCCGGCTTCCACCGTCGTGCTGCTGCGCGACCCCCCCGCCGGCAGCGACCAGCCGTTCGAGGTGTACTTCACGCGTCGCCCCGAGCACTTCACGTTCGTCGGCGGCTTCCACGTCTTCCCGGGCGGTGCGATGGACAGCGCCGACGCGCGATCGACCACGCTCGCGCGCGTTCGCCGCCTCACGGCCGAGCAGGCGCTCGGCGAGCTCACCGGCGCATCCGACGGCCCGACGGCGCTCGCGCATTGGGTCACCGCCGCCCGCGAGGTCTTCGAGGAGGCCGGCGTGCTGCTGGCGACGAACGAGGACGGCTCGGCGGTCGCGGCGCAGGTGCTCGAGGAGGCGCTCGCGAACGTGCCGCGCACCCACGAGCACCACGCCGCCGAGGTCTTCCTCGATCACCTCGAGCGGCACGATCTCGTGATCGACGCGAACGGGATCCGCTATTTCTCGCACTGGATCACGCCGCCGGGGCCGCCGCGGCGCTTCGACACGCGCTTCTTCGTGGCGCGTCTGCCAGCCGGTCAACGGCCCACGCCGCATCCCACCGAGGTGGCCGGTGAGGCCTGGCACGGCCCCGCGGCGGCCATCGCCCAATGGGAAGCGGGCGCGCTCTCGCTCATGCCGCCCTCGGTCTTCACGCTTCAGCAGCTCGCGGTGTTCCCGTCCATCGACGCACTGTTCGCCACCCGCGATCTCGCCGCCGAGGCCGAAACGCGCGGCAACGCGAGGCTCATCGCCTCGTTCTGACGGCTGCGCTGGCGTGCGCCACCCGACCGACGAGGTGCAAGCCCTCGCCGCCGGCAGGGCGAACCGTGACGTCGAGCGCAGCACCGCCCGCGTCGGAGGCACGCGAGGCGAAGAGTGCGACGCGCCCGGGCATGGCGATCGGCTGCTTGAACGCGACCTCCGCGTCGAGCAACCCGGCCACGCAACCGTCACGCGCGAGCTCGGCGAGCAGCCGCGCCAGCGTCCACATGCCGTGGGCGATCGGCCGCCGATAGCCGATGGGCCGCGCGGTGAGCGCCCAGAGGTGGTGTGGGTTCCAGTCGCCCGAAGCGAGCGCGTAGCGGCGCCCGGTGGGCTCCGGGACGTCGACGATCGCGAGCGGCGGCGCGCCGCCCACGGGCGGATGGGGCGATCGGGCGCCCGGCGGCGCAGTCACGCCGCGCGCGGTGCGGCTACGGGAAAGCATCGTCGCGCAGCCTTCCCAAGCGAGACGACCACCGACCTGGACCTCCATCCGCCAGTCGACCTCGACACCTCTCGCCGACGAGCGAAGGGCCTCGAGGCGACACGCGAGAGCCAGCGCCTCGCTCACGTGGATCGGCGCGTGCTCGACGAGCGTCTGCCGTACGTGGATGAGGCCGAGCGGGCTCAGCGGAAACCCACGAGCCGTCACCAGCTTCGCGAGCAACCCGATGAAGAGCGTCTCGGGAAACGCCGGCGGAAGCACGTCGCCCCCGTCGCCCCCGTCGGCACACGCGCACACCGCGCGGTAGGCGGCGAGCCGCGCCGGATCGACGCGTACGCCCGGCACGCTCACGGCGAGCGCGGGGAGCTCGTCACCGACTCGGGCGCCGCCCTGGCGACGCACCGCCGCCAGCGCCAGCGCACGCACGAAGAGCGGCGCGAGCCACGGCAAGCGCGCGAGCTGGACGGCCGGCGCGGCCACGTTCAGCCGTGGACGCTCGGTCCTTGCTTCGGCTCGTGCGCGCTCTTCGACTGCTGCGCGGCGGCTTTCTTGGCGGCGTTGCGCGTCATGGCGAAGTGGATCAAGCCCGGGGTGTGGCGCCCCAGCCACGCGGCGACCTTGCCGTGGGCGGTGAAGACGTACTCGCGATCCCGTCGTGCGATGGCGTCGACCATGACGCGCGCCGCTTTCTCCGTCGGCCACATCAGCTTCGCCGGGCGCTTGTCCTTGCGGCTCGAGTCGAAGCGCCCCTGGTTGTCCACCTGCGCGATCTCGCTGGCGACGAAGCCCGGGTGGATGGTGGTGCACGAGACACCCGTGCCTTCCAGCTCCATCGAGAGCGTCTGGCCGATCGCGCGGACCGCGGCTTTCGACGCGGTGTACGGCCCCTGCCCCGGCACCGCCACCATGGACGACACGCTTCCCACCAGCGCGAGGCGGCCCCGCGTCTTCTTGAGCTCGTTCAGCGAGTAGCGCGCCGTCATCGCGAGCCCGATGACGTTGGTCTCGAATTGCCGGCGCCAGTCGGCGGCGTCGAGGTTCTCGATGCGCCCCGACATCCCGAAGCCGGCGTTCGCCACCACCACGTCGAGCCGGCCCAGGTCGCGGGCCACGGCCTCGACCGCGAACATCACCGCGCTCTCGTCGGTCACGTCGCACGGCACCACCAGCCCGCGCCGGCCGAGCTTCTCGATCTCGCGGATCACTTCGCGCAGCCGGTCCTCGCGACGCCCCGACACGCCGACGTCCGCGCCGCGCGACGCCAACTCCAGCGCGATGCACCGGCCGATGCCAGCCGTGGCGCCGGTCACCCAAGCCACCAAACCTGCGAAGTCTTGCCTAGCCATCGCCTCTGCCTCGTTTTCCGGGCCGAAACCGCGCGCGCGTGGGAGGCCGCCGAGTCTAAATGACGATCGGCGAAACGTCGCGATCGCGAACCGGCACACGGACGCCCAGCCCGCGGGCCCGCGGGCGCCGCGCACGGCGCGGCCGGCCGCGGCCCCACTCGGCTTGCTCATCCGAATCGCACTGACGCATTGTGCGCGGCATCGGCATCGGCATCGCCAGCGTCTCGGCCCGCGAGATCCAGCGGGCGCCGGCGCGTTCGGAGCAGACCATGCGACTGGGAATCATCGGCGAAGGCATCCTCGAACGGCTCATCGCCCTCACGAACGTCGCTCCCGCGCCGCTGATCGAGACCCAGATCGCGTACAGCATGGCGCGGACGATCATGGCCGGCGTGAAGGTCGGCATCTACGACGCCGTCGGCCGAGGTGCAGCCACGGCCGCCGAGGTCGCCGCAGCGTGCGGCAGCGACCGCGAAGCGACGACGAAGCTCATGAACGCGCTCGTGGGCTTGCGTTACCTGCGACATCGCAACGGGCGTTACGACCTCACGCCGAAGGCCCGCAAGTGGCTGTTTCGCGACTCGCCTCATTCGATCGCCGACAAGCTGCTCTTTCAGTACGACGAGTGGGACATCGTGATGCGGTACGAGGAATACGTCACGACCGGACAGCCGCTCGACGTGCACAGCTCGCTCGTGGACCCGGCGACCTGGGAGCGCTACCAGCGCGGCATGCGAGCGCTGGCCACCATCTCGGGCGAGGAGGTGGCGGCTCGGCTCCCGATCGCGGCGGGCGCCACGACGATGCTCGACATCGGTGGCTCGCACGGCTACTACTCGATTTGCGTGTGCCGCCGTCATGCCGGCATGCGCGCGACGATTCTCGACCTTCCCGAAGCAGTCGAGCACGCAGCACCGATCCTCGCCCGCGAAGGCATGGGCGAGCGAGTCCGACACCGGCCCGGCAACGCGCTCACGGACGATCTGGGCGAGGAAGCGTGGGACGTCGTCTTCCTGTCACAGCTCGTGCACCACTTCACGGACCAGCAGAATCGGGAGCTCGTGAAGCGGATCGCCCGCGCCCTGAAGCCCGGCGGCGTGTGCGTGCTGCTCGACGCACTGCGGCCCGAGTCGCCGGAGGGCGCGGGCGGCGTGGGCGCGGTGCTCGACCTCTTCTTCGCGGCGACGAGTCGCTCAGGCACCTGGCCAGTCGCCACCATGCAGAGCTGGATGCGGGATGCCGGATTGACCATCGCGGCGCCGATCCATCTGCGCAGCCTCCCCGGCGCGGCGATGGTGCCGGGACGCAAGCCGCTCGCGCGAGGCGCGTAACCCGGGCTCTTCCCGCGACGTCGCGCGCCGGGGGGTGCGAATCTCGGCGCGCTCCAGCACGCGAGGGCCGGCTCGGGCGCGTGGATGCGCGTGCTACGGTGTGCCGCCCGCGAGGAGAGACGCGCATGCGCGAGGTCCACGAGCCGCTGATCCTGTCGGTATCCGGTCCCGACCGGCCCGGCATCCTCGCCGAGCTGGCGGGCATCCTGGCGCGCGGCCAGATCGACCTGGTCGATGTCGAGCAGGCCACGCTCCAGAACTTCCTGGCGCTCTCCTTGCTCGTGGATCTCGGCAATCGCCCCGAGCGCGCGCAGGTGATCTTGCGCGAGTTCCTGCCGGCTGCGGCGCGCATGGGCCTCAACGCCGAGGTGCGCGCGATCTCCCATCCCGAGCTGCGGATCCTGAAGGAGCAGGACCTGTGGGCGGTGACGCTGATCGGCGAGGCGGCGATCGCGCACATGGTGACGACGGTGGCGGCGGCGACCGCGCGCCACAACGCCAACATCGTCACGATCCGCAGGCTCGCCGAGCAGGACATCAGCGCCGCCGAGCTGATCGTGGACGTGTCGCGCACCGCCTACGTCGACTCCTTCCGCCGCGACCTGCTGAGCGCCTGCGAGGCGGTGGGCATGGACGTGGGGGTCGCGCCCGAGGACGTGCACCGCAAGAGCAAGCGCGTGGTGGTGATGGACGCCGACTCGACGCTGGTCGCCGGCGAGGTGATCGACGAGCTGGCGCGCCGCGCGGGCGTGGTGGAGAAGGTCGCGGCCATCACCCGTCGCGCGATGGAAGGCGAGCTCGACTTCACGGCGGCGCTCACCGAGCGCGTGGCGCTGCTCGCCGGGCTCGGCCGCGCGGACCTGCAGGCGGTCATCGACTCGATGCGGCTCACGCCCGGCGCCGCCGAGACCATCGCCGTGCTCAAGGCGCTCGGCTTCAAGGTGGGCGTGATCAGCGGCGGCTTCACGTTCTTCACCGACCACCTGCGCACCACGCTCGGCCTCGACTACGCGTTCGGCAACGTGCTCGAGATGGAAGGCGATCGCCTCACGGGACGCGTGGTGCCGCCGGTGATCGACGCCCAAGGCAAGGCGGAGCGCGTGCGCCAGATCGCCCGCGAGCTGGGCGTGCCGCTCTCGCAGGTGGTGACCGTGGGCGACGGCGCCAACGACATCCCCATGCTCGAGACCGCCGGCCTCGGCATCGCGTTTCGCGCCAAGGAAGCGGCGCGGCGCGCGGCGCGCGGCACGATCCAGCGCAACGACATGAAGGCGCTGCTCTACCTGCTCGGCATCTCGCAGCGGGACGTCCGACGCGTCGCCCGAAAGGACCCGCCATGACGCTCGAGATCGCGCCCGACCGACGCTTCGTCGAAGACCCGACCGAACCGTTCTTCTGGGCGGACTTCCTCGCGCGACGTCCCGGCGACGACGAGCAGACGCAGATCCTCGTGCGCTTCGCGGTCGCCGACTTCCGCGCCCTGCAAGCACGGCTCGGCTGGGACGACAGCCGCCACAACAACCTGATCCTCTGCGAATCCGTGCTGCGCGCGGCCGTGGCGTGCGGATTCTGGGACCATCGCCTCGACGCCCGCGAGCACTGGCCGATCGTCGAGGCCGTGGTCACCGCGCTGGAACGAAGCGCGGCCGACGCTGCCCGATGAGCGCGGTGCCCGGCCCCCACTCGTGAGCCAGTCTCGCCAGGACGGCCCGCTCGGACGCGCCGCGCGTTTCGCGCTCGCGTGGCTCGCCGATTCCCTGCGCTGGGCGCCGGGGATGCTGTTCGTGGGCGTGGGCGGTGCCTTCCTGTCGACGGCGTGGCTCGCGGCGCCCGCGCGGCTGCTGCTGCACCGCGACCTGGCGCGGTACACCGCCCACGCCGAAGGGCGAGCGTCGCAGCCGTTCTGGCGCTTCGAGGTCGCGCTCGATCGCCTCGGCGACGGCTGGAACTGGGCCGCGGTGACCAACGCCGAGCTGTGCGCGGACTTCGAGACGCGAAACGACCCGCGGATCACGACCCATCTCACGCTCTGCGGCGCGCGCCGCGCGCGCACCGCGCCGTGGGGGATCGCCGAGACGCTCGAGCTCGCGCCCGGCGTGCCGATCACCTGGCCGCGCGACGAGCGCGGTCTTCCGGTGGTCGAGATCCGGCTCTCCCCCGGAGCGCGCCCGTGGCTCGAATCGCGGCCGGCGGGCTTCTGGCCCCTGACGGGGCAATCGGAGGAGGCGCGCGCCGCCATGCCGCCCGCCGGCAACGAGCTCGATGCGTTGCTGCTCGAGGTGGACCGACCGCTGGAGTGGCTGATCCGCGCCTGGCCCGCATCGAGCGAAGCCGGCGCGCTGCCCATGGCGTTCGATCCCGCGACACCGGAGCTCCCGCTGCCCGTCGCGGTCGTCGACGCCGGCCTCGCGACGCGGCCGGAATGGCCGATGGCGGTGGCGCTCGCGCTGTTCGGCGCACTCGCCTGGGTGACGGGCTGGGGTTACGCACTGGGCGGCAGCTCGCGACTTCGCGTCGCCGCAGCGTGCATCGCCCCGCTGGTGCTGCTGCCGTGGTGGGGGGATCGCTTCGAACGCGTGCTGCTCTGGCTCGAACCGCGCGCCGGCCAGGTGGGCGCGGAGATGCTGCACGACCTCACGGAGCCGCTCCGACTCGACGTCGAGCCACGCGGGCTCGACGTCCTGGCCGGGTACGACCGCATCCACTGGAGCGTGGCGACCTCGTACTACGAGCTGCTGCGGGGGCCGTTCGGCCCCGTGCGTCCCCAGCCCGCGCCTGCCGATCCCGATGCGGCGCTGCGCGCGGCCGTCGAGCAGGTCACGGCGCGCATGCTCGCCGCCGACGACGACACCCTGCTCCCGTTGCTCGCGCGCCTGCGACAGGACGAGCTCGTCGATCGGGGGCAGATCGGCCTGCTCTTCCTCGACGGCGCGCGGCGAATCGCCCTCGACCCAGCCCGCGGCGCGGACGTGCGCCGCACGGCCGCGAGCTTCCTGTGGTGGCTCTCGGTGACTCCCATCGAGCCGCGCGCCGCGGAGCCGGCTTATCGAACACGCGTGGAGCTGTGGAAGGAGCTGCGGCAATTCCCGCTCGACTCGGCGGTGGAGAACTCCGTGGGCTCGATGCTCGAGCGACTCGAGGCCCCGCGATCCTGAGCGCGGGGCCACGCGCCGCGATCAAGGGCGCGGTTCGCCGCTCGGGCGCGAACGAAAGTCGACTCTGCGCAGATCGAAGACCACGAACGCCTCGTCCTGGTACGCGATCGTCGCCGGGGTGAAGCTCGCCCAGAGCGCATCGCGCGCCGCGCGGTGCTCCCGATCCCAGTACGCCGAGACCTCCGAGCGGATCGGCTCGTAAGCGAAGGACGCGGGCAGCTCGGTCCAGCCCAGATCGCGTCGCCGCGCCACCAGCAGATCGACACCGGCTGCCCGCAGCGCGCCCAGATCGCCAAACGGATCCTCGGGAAAGAGCGCTCGCGTCACCAGGCGGGTGCGCGGTCGCACCGTGCGCTCGAGATACTCGCGAAAGAGCGGATGCGAGATCTCCGAAGCGACGAAGATCCGTCGCGGCACCAGCGCGATCAGCGTGTCGGCATCGCCACGCGGGCTCGCCGCGTATCGCATGGCAAGCGGCTGCGCCGCGAGGAACTTCGCGACGCCGGCGTAGCCGGAGCGCTCGATTCGGTATCCCGCCCGCTCGCCGCCGAAACGCACGCTCGCGAGCGCGGCGAGGAGGATGAGCGTCGCGAGCGCGGCGCGGCGGGGAACGGGGCTCGGCGACGTCGCGATGCGCGCGAGCGCGCGGTCGGCGAGCCACGCGATCGTGCCGAACGCCGCCAGCGGCACCAACGTCCCCAGAAACCGCCGCGGGAAATAGAGACGCGGCAGCAACAGCCAAGCGGCGACGTTCCACGCCGCGGCGATCGCGACGCACGCGGGGACGAACCACGGCACGTCGCGCCAGCGCGCTCGCGAGCCGCGCCGCAGCGCTTCCAGGACGATCCCCGTCGCCCCCAGGAACCCGAGCGCCCAGGCGAGCTGCGGTCCCGCTGGCGCGAAGGGAGGCACGCGCACCAGCACCTCCTCGGGAACGCCGAGGTGAAGCGCCAGCGTGCGCGCGGCCTCGATGACGAGGTTCTGGGGATGCTCGTTTCGAAAGCGCCCGCCTGGGCCGTAGTCGATCGACTCGAGGATCTCGGCGCGTGACAGGAACGGGCCGAAGCGTCCTTGCACGGCGCGCGCGTGCTCGACGTCGACGAGCGCGAGCACGCCCGCCACCAGCGCGGCCGTCGCAACGGGTGCGGCCGCTCGCAGCAGCGCGAGCCGCGTCCGCGCGCGCGGCGCCCGGCGCGCGGCACGCAGCCAACCCACGAGCAAGACCGTGGCGCCCAGCAGCATGCTCTGCGGATGCAGCAAGCCACCCAACGCGACCAGCGCCGCAGCCGCCCACCAGCATTCGGCGGCCACGCAGGCGACCACGCCGATCTGGAGCGGCGGAGCGAAGCTTCGCGAGAGTCCCCCCGCCATCTCACGGATCCACGCGACGTCGAGAAACCCCAGGGTCACCAGCAACGGCGCGAACGCCGAGCGCGGCGAGACGTGCTCTCCCAAGCGCCACAGCGCCACGGCGAACCCCGGGATCAGCGCCAGCCCGACGAGCTTGGCGAGCCGCTCGGGATCGACGACGCGCGCGAGCTGCTCGTAGGCCCACGCCAGCACGGGCGGCTGGAAATCGCGTGCGTAGCGCGTCAGCGGATCGGTGCCGGCGAAATCCACGCCGGCGCGAACCTGCGTGAGCCAGAAGAAGTTCTGGCGCCAATCGTCGTGGAGCGCATCGGTGGCGAGCACCGGAATCGCGACTCGCCACACGAAGTGCAGCATCGCCAGCACGGCGAGCCACCGGCACCCGCTTCGCGCCCAGGAGGACGCAACCGGCTGCCCCTCCGTGGGCGCGCGGGATGCCTCGGTCGACGTCATGGGCGCGCACACTGGCAAAGGCCTCGCGACGGCGCAAGCCCGCTCGCCGGCGCGCTGACAATCGAAGGCGATGCTGACAAGCTTCGCGCGTTGCAGCCGAGAAACAGCGGAGACTCGAAACTCATGGCCAACGATCCGAAGCTCAATGCTCGCAGCCGCGTCGTCACCAGCGGGATCTCGCGTTCCCCCAATCGCGCCATGCTGCGCGCCGTCGGCTTCAGCGACGCCGACTTCACGAAGCCGATCGTGGGCGTCTCCAACGCGCACAGCACGATCACGCCTTGCAACGCCGGCATCGGCGGGCTCGCCGCCCGCGCCGAGGAAGGCGTGCGCGCCGCGGGCGGCATGCCGCAGGTCTTCGGCACGATCACGATCTCGGACGGCATCGCCATGGGCACCGAGGGCATGAAGTGCTCGCTGGTGAGCCGCGAGGTGATCGCCGACTCGATCGAGTGCGTGGTGCGTGGTCAGAGCATGGACGGGCTCATCGCCGTGGGCGGCTGCGACAAGAACATGCCGGGCGCGATGATCGCCATCGCGCGCCTCGACGTGCCGGCGGTCTTCGTCTACGCCGGCACCATCAAGCCCGGCAGCTGGAAGAGCCAGGACCTGACGGTCGTGAGCGTGTTCGAAGCGGTCGGCGCCAAGAACGCCGGGCGGATGAGCGACGAGGACTTCTACGGCATCGAGCGCAGCGCGTGCCCGGGCCCCGGCGCCTGCGGCGGCATGTACACCGCCAACACGATGTCTTCCGCCATCGAGGCGATGGGAATGAGCTTGCCCATGACGTCGACGATGGCCGCCGAGGACGCCGAGAAGGCCGACTCCACCGAGGAGGCGGGGCGGGCGGTGGTGAAGCTGATCGAGCGCCAGCTGCTGCCGCGGCAGATCATGACCCGCGCCGCGTTCGAGAACGCCATCGCCGTGGTGATGGCCGTGGGCGGATCGACCAACGCGGTCCTGCACCTGCTCGCGATCGCCCACGCGGCCGAGGTCCCGCTCACGATCGACGACTTCGAGACCATCCGCAAACGCGTGCCCGTCCTCTGCGACCTCAAGCCTTCGGGCAAGTACGTCGCCACCGACCTCCGGCGCGTCGGCGGCATCCCGCTGATCATGAAGATGCTGCTCGAGGCGGGGCTCATCGACGGCTCGTGCCTCACGGTGACGGGCAAGACCGTGGCCGAGAACCTCGCGGACGTTCCCGCCGTGCCGCCGACGGGTCAGGACGTGGTGCGGCCCTTCGATCAGCCGCTCTACGCCGAGGGCCACCTCGCGATCCTCAAGGGGAACCTGGCGCCGCGCGGCGCCGTGGCGAAGGTGACCGGCCTCAAGAGCCGCCAGATCACCGGTCCAGCGCGCGTCTTCGACAGCGAGGAAGCGTGCATGGAAGCGATCCTCGCCGACCGCGTCCAGGCGGGCGACGTGCTGGTGATCCGCTACGAGGGACCACGCGGCGGCCCGGGAATGCGCGAGATGCTCGCTCCCACCGCGGCGTTGATCGGCAAGGGGCTCGGCGACAAGGTCGGCTTCGTCACCGACGGCCGGTTCTCGGGCGGCACGTTCGGCATGGTGGTCGGCCACGTGGCGCCGGAAGCGCAGGAGGGCGGTGCCATCGCGCTGGTGCACGAGGGCGACCGGATCACCATCGACGGCGACCACAACCGCCTCGACCTGCACGTGTCCGACGAGGAGCTGGCCAAGCGCCGCGCGGGCTGGAAGGCACCCGCGCCGCGCTACCCGACCGGCGTGCTCGGCAAGTACGGGCGCAGCGCGGCCTGCGCTTCGGTGGGCGCCTACACGGAATGAGGCGCCGGCGCTGCGCCGGCGATGCTCAGTTCGACGCCGCGACCTGGTCGGCGTAGGCGCCGCGCGTGTAGTACTCGAGGATGGCCGCGCGCGTCAGATCGGCGACGTGCGCCATGCCCTCGTCATCGAGGTGCACCTGTTCCGAGTCGTTGCTGGCGAACCACTGGCGGTTGGACGAGTAGTCGAAGTCGCTCTCGACGAGCACGGCCTGGTACGCCGCGGGATTGGCCAAGGCTCGGATCACGTTGTTCGCCACGGATCGGCCGCTCGCCATGTCCTGGCGTCGCTCACCGTGAATGGTGCAGAGGATGGGCTTGGTGCCGGTCGAAGCGACGAGATCGAGCACTTCCGAGTAGGCATCGCGGAAGATCTCGACGTTCTCGTCGCTCGGGTACCAGAGATACGAATGGATGTCGTTGAGCCCGAAGCGCAGGAACGCGAAGCGCATCCCGGGATAATCGCGCAAGCCAGCGCTCACCTGGGGCACGGCGTGGTGGTCGGCGTCCGCGGATTCGGACACGGGCGTATCGGGCTCGGCGAGATTGATCACGTCGAAGTTGCCGAAGAACGCGGAAAGCGCCGGGTCGTTGTCGAGGTAGGTATCGAGCGACGTGCGGCGAAACGGGATCGGGACCGAGAGGTCCGAGTCGCCGAACGTCGCCATGTAGCCGGTCTTGAGCTTCAACGGGATGTCGAACGAAAGGTCCTTGGGGAAGAACACACCGAAGCGGACCGAGGCAGGCACCACCGACGTGTCGTAGTCCGGCGGCATTCCATCGAGCGCCAGGCCGTAGTTATCGGCCACCAGCTGAGCGATCCGGGCCACCCCGTCCGCGCCGGTGATGGGCTCGGCGACGACCGTACCGTCGTGGGTCACCCTCACCTTCACACCGACCAGCGGATCCCCGTGCGGCGCCTGATGAAGCGTGATCGTGATTCCGGTGATCGTCGGGGGAGGCGGCGGAGGCTCGGGTGTGCCGCCACCGCCGGTCCCGCCGCCACCCGTGCCACCGCCGCCGTCGCCGCCGCCACCGTCGCCACCGCCATCCCCGCCACCGTCGTCGGGGGGTGGGGTCGTGGTGGCCCCGCTTCCGCCACAGGCTGCGGCAGAAAGCACCAGGGCCAGAAGCAGCAGACTCGCGACGATTCGTCGGCTGATGACCTTCACGTTCTCACTCACTCGTCGTCGGACGCGTATGGCGAGCCCACGGCTCGCACGGCGCGCGCTGGGTCGAGGGCGGGCGCCCCCGGGGCTCTGCGATGCATGCCACAGCGTGCCATGCGGACCGGCGTGGGCAACAATACTCGCATTAAAATCCTCGGCAAGCACGATTTATCACGCAAAATTGACAATTCGTCTGGATGGCAATCGAACGAACGGTCGACGATCGGGTCGAAACACGCCGCACCCTCTGCTACCATCGCGCGCCCCCGCCGTGACGGCGCGCAGCCGCGCTCGGTGCGGCCCGACCCGAACCACCGAAACGCAACCTCGCCATGGCCTTTAGCAAAGACCGCTCCAACGTCTATCTCTGGTTCGACTCCGAGTACACGACGCTCGAGCTCGACAAGGCGTGCCTACTCCAAGTCGCGCTCATCATCACGGACGCCGAGCTCAAGCGCCTGACTCCCGACCCCGGGTTGGTGATGTACGTCCGCCTGCCACCTGGGCACGAGCCCGCGCCCTGGGTGAAGGAGAACCAGGCCGACGTGCTACGCGGATCGGCGGCGCACGGGCTGCCCGTGGCGGAGGTCGATCGCCGGCTCGCCCAGTACGTCGACAACACCCTCGGCGCGCCGGGAGACGCCGAGCGCTTCCGTCCGATCCTCGCCGGCAACAGCGTCCATTCCGACTGGATCCTCGTGCGGCGTTTCCTGCCCGAGCTCGTCAAGCGCATGAACTACCGGCTGCTCGACGTGACCGGCATCAAGCTGCAGTGGGATCAGTACTGGAAGGGAGAGCGCTTCGAGAAGGACACGCCCGAGCTGATTCGTCGCTTCTTTCCGGAGGCCCAGCTCGAGGCGAACGCGATGCGCCACGATGCGTTCTTCGACGCCCAGGCCTCGATCGCCGAGCTCGCGTACTACCGCTCGCGGCTCGAGATGCGGCGCTGACCGGAGCGTCCTCCTCGTCTCCTCCGCGCCGGCCGGCGTCCCCTCGTCGAATGCTCACGCCCACCCGCCTCTTCGATCGACCGAGCGGCGCGATCGTCACCGAGCAGGTCTTCGGCGGCACGATGCTGTCGCTCGCGTACGAGAGCCGCATCGGGCGAGCCGTGGGGCGCTGGCCGACGCTGCAGCGCGCGGTCTCGCGCATCGTCGGCTGGTACCAGTCCACGCGCCATTCCGCGCGCGGCATCGCGCCATTCGTGGCCCAATACGGCATCCAGTCCGCCGACTTCGAGCTGCCCGCGGGCGGCTACCGCACGTTCAACGAGTTCTTCTTCCGCCGCTTGGCGCCGGGCGCGCGCCCCTTCCCCGCGGACACCTCGGTGCTCGGCGCGGCCGCCGAGGGCCGCCTCAGCGTCTTTCCGATCGCATCGCCGGCCACGCCGCTCACCATCAAGGGCGTGCCCCTCTCGATCGCGACGCTGGTGGGCTCGGAAGTCACGGCGAACGCGTGCGTCGGCGGCCACGCGTTCGTGTTCCGGCTCTGCCCCGTCGACTACCACCGCTTTCACTTCCCGGACGCGGGCCTACCGGAGCCGGCGCGCACCCTGGACGGCCAGCTCCATTCGGTTCATCCCGTGGCGCAGCGCGTGGTGCCCGATCTCTTCCTGCGCAACGAGCGCCAGGTGGCGGGTTTCTTAAGCGAGCGCTTCGGCCGTCTGGTGCTCGTCGACGTCGGCGCGATGTGCGTGGGCACGATCGTGCAGACGTATCGTCCGGGCGTTCCCGTGGCGCGGGGCGACGAGAAGGGCTACTTTGCGTTCGGCGGCTCCACCACGATCGTGCTCACCGAGCGGGGACGCGTGGCGCCGGACGGCGACCTGCTCGAGCACACGGCGGCGGGCCTCGAGACCCTGGTCCGCGTCGGCGAGCCGGTCGGTCGTGCCATCCCCGCCGAGCCGCGCGTCACGAACCCGCAGGCGAATCCGGGGTCCTCATGAACGTCGTCGAATGGCAGGGCCGGGTCTCGTTCTCCGACGACAAGATGCAGAAAGTGCCGCTCTTCGACAGCGAGCGCATGTTCTGCGACGTGTACTGCTTCCGGCCCGGCCAGGAGCAGCGCGCGCATCGCCACGACGCCTCGGACAAGGTCTACGTCGTGCTGCAGGGCTCGGGCACGTTTCGGGTCGGCGCGGAGGAACGCGTGCTGCGCGCCGGCCAGGCCGTCATGGCGCCCGCCGGTGAAGAGCACGGCGCGCGCAACTCGAGCGACGACGAGCTGGTGGTCCTCGTGATCATGGCGCCCAAGCCCTGACCGACCACCCCGGCCTCTCCTCATGCCGATCGCCTGGGCCGCGCCACTCGCCGCCGCCCTGACGTTCACGAGCGTCGCGCTGCCGCTCGTGGCGCCGAGCGTGGACGTCGTTCCCGTGCACCCGAGCGTGGCCGCGCGCGGCTGGGTGGCCTTCGTCGCACAGGACGGCAAGAAGCGTTGCGAGGTGTCGCTCTGGCGCGTCACGAGGGAGCGCGCCGAGGGCGCGTTCCGCCAACCCTGCGAACGCGCCGACGCCTTCTACAACGTGATCCCCGCGCCGGATGGAACCAGCGCCGAGTTGGTGGCTCTCGGCGCGGACGGCCTGACCCGCGTCTTTCCGGGCCCGCGCGCCAAGCTGGCGCGGCAGCCCACCTTCGCCGCCGTGCCGCCGACGGTGCGCTCGCCGGGCTCGAATCTGTGGCTCGCGGTGCCCGACCCCACCGCGCCGCTTCGGCTCGCCATCCCGAGCTTCACCGAGATCGCCATCTGGGAACGGGAGCCGCCCGCCACCGGCGCCACGGAGCCGACCTCCCACGCGGAGCCGAGCGCACGCGAACCGGAGGACGAGCGCTGGCGCCGCGTCGAGCGCTACCGGATCGCCGTGGACGCGCGCTACAACCCGCGCATCGGCCGCGATTCGCTGTCGCCGGATTTCGCGCTGCTCACGCACCTGCGCCTGCCGAAGTGGCAGATCGGGCGCATCGCCACCACCACGCCCGCGGGCCTGCTCTACGCCGTCGAGAACGAGGTCACCGGCACGCGCATCCTCGATGGCGACGATCCAGGCGACGTGTTCAAGGTCGAGAAGGTGCTCTTCCCCGACGATCCCGAGGGCAACGACCCACGACTGGTGCGGGGCAATCGCATCGAGGACATCGACGCGGACGGCAACCTGGACATCGCGATGGTCGCGGCGCGAGGCGGGATCACCCACCTCGAGACCGCCTTCGACGTGTGGTTCGGACCGCTCGACGAGAGCCTGCAACGCGCGCCCGACGTGCGCTTTCGCGGCACCGGCGCCGCGGTCGGCACCGAGCTGGTGGACGTGGACGGCGACCACAAGCTCGAAGCCCTGCGCCCCCGGGTGGAGGTGTCGATCGCCGCCTTCGTGCGCATCCTGCTCTTCGGCGAGGTGCGGATCGACTACGACCTCTACGACCTGATCCGCGGCGAGCGCGACGACGTGGCGCCCTTCTGCTCGTTCGCGCGCAACTTCCCCGTGGACCTCGAGGGGCTCTCGGCCAAGTCCGTGCCGCTCTTCACCACCGACGGGGATTTCGACGGCGATGGGCTGCGCGACGTCCTCACCGGCGAGGGGACCAAGGGCTACGCGATCCTGCGCGGTCGCCGATCGGATCCGGGACGGTGGTGCGTCGCGCCGGGCGAGGCCACGCCGATCCCCGTGACGCGCCCCGAGGCGCTGACCGTGCACGACCTCGATGGCGACGCCGCGAGCGATCTGATCGCCGTTCACGGCACGGGCGGCAAGGATTCGACGGTGGAGGTGCTGTTCGCCGATCGCACGCCCGGCGCCCCCAGCTTGCGCGCCGAACCCGCCCACTGACCCCACGCCGGCGAGCCACAGCGCGGCGCGCTGCCCCGACCCGGCGCCGAAAAGCGGTGA
>JAXLQJ010000093.1:0-18025 GCA_046331705.1 bacterium
TCGGCGTCGCGCTCCTCGTCGGCGTCCTCGTCCTCGACCGGCGGCGCCAGCTCACCGAGCGCGTACAGAGGATCGCCGACGTAGATCCGTTCCTCCGTGTAGCGATACCGATGAGCTCGCGTGCTCGCGACCCGGAGCAGGCCCTCCGGCGATTCTCCCGGACCCACGCGCGGCGGATTGCGGTCCGTCGGCACGGGGGTGGAGCCGTACCAGACGCTGCGATCGGTGGGCGTCACCTCCGCGCCAGCGGGAAGGATCACGCAGGCGCCCGACGCGTCGCGCAGCACGAACGGCTCGTCACTGGTGTGCTCGGTGAGCGTGCGCCAGGTGGAGCTCTGCGAATCGGAACGCGCCGAGGACACGTACTCCTCGACCTTGGATCGAGACCAAGCCACCGGCGCACCCGTGAGCCGCGCCGTGAGCACGCGGTCCGGCAGCGCCTCGATCGTTCCCTCGAGCTCGACGTATCCGGGCGCAGCCGCGCCGAGCGGCGTGGTTGGCATGCGCGCGATGGTGCGCGCCAGTCGCGCGGCACGCAGACTCGCGTAGAGACCGATGCCGAGGATCGCCGCGGGGAGCGCGAGCATGCCGAGGAAGACGCCCAACGGCGCCGTCGCAACCCACTCACCCATGGCCATGAACCCGAGCCAAGGCGAGCAGTCGCCGCCCTGCGCTCCGACCGCGCCTCACGTCCCGCTGCTACCCGCGAACTTGTCGTCCTCGTCGGCGAACAAGACGTTGAAGCTGGTCAGCGAGCCATAGCATCCCGTCACGTAGCCTTGCAGCTTGACCTTCAGCACTTCCGGCAGATCGGCGCCGTTGATCTGCTGCTCGAGCACCCGCAGCCGATCGCGGATCATCACGACCTTGTGAAAGAGCGTGTCGATCGGCCAGCTCTTCTCCTGCAAGCCCGGCTTCCCGGGCTTGAGGATCACCTCTCCGCCGCGCCACTTGTCCGCGGGAACGGCGGGGCCGAGCCCCGTCTCCTCGCGGATCACGCGCCGCAGCAGCAGCTCGAGATCGGCGACGGTCGCACCCGAATCACCCGTCGTGATGGACATCGTGGCGAACCTCCTCTCGCGCTCGGTGACGATGGGTAGCACGCCGGGACGCCAGCCGCGTGCACCAGCCGCGGCGGGCTCCGGCGCACGCGCGGCCGAGGGCGTCGCAGCGGCGCGCGGGCTCGCCGGCGGCAGCGCGTCCTCGTCACCGGCGTGGCGATAGTTGTGCTGGCTTCCGCAGGTGTCGCACACCACACGGATGGGCACGCCACGCTCGCCCGCCACGATCACGTGGTGCGCGCGCACGTCCTTGCACACGCGGCACCGATCGTCGATCGCATCGCCTGCGCGGTACATCCGGGGGCTCGAGTCGGACATGGCCGGGCTCCGGGGGAAATCGTCGCGACGCTGACCGTGGCGCGAACGTCACGAACGCCGTGGCGCCCCAGCATAGCGACCGGCGCCCGCGAGAGAAGGATCGTCGGAGTGGAGCCGACGCAACACCGGATCCAACGCCTCGCCGAGGTCGATCCGGACGATGCCCCCCTGCGACGCCACCACCAGCGTGTCGTCCCGCAGGTGCAAGTGCCGGACGCGATCCGCCACGTCGAAGCCGTCCACGATCCGGCCCGTGGCGCGCTCGATCGCGAAGACCTTCGCCATCTCGTAGTTCGCCTGGAAGAGCAGGTCGCGCGCGGGATCGTAGGCGAGGCTGCGGCCGCCGTCGGGCGTGGCGATCGTACGCGCGTACTTCCACCCGTCGGAACCTTCGATCAGCTCGCCGATCCCCATGAACGGATAGCCGACGTAGACCGCGCGCACTCCGAGCGCCGGGTTGACGGCGAAGACCGCGCCGGCCGTGACGCCTCCGCTCCACAGCAGCCGCCCCCAGCCCGGCGAGTACGCACGGATCGTGGCGTCGCGCAGCGAAGCGATGCGCAGGTGAGGGCCCACGAAGACGTCCGCCGAATCGGTGGCGACGTTGTAGAAGCGCTCGCCGTTCAGCGCACGGGAGGTGTTCCCGCAGCGGCTCCGCGGTGAGCGTGCCGGATGCCAGATCCAGGGTCGCGGCGACGAAGCTCGAGTCCTGCCAGTCGATCGCCACCCGTTGCTCGAGCTCGAGACCGGGCACCGCGGGAACGCCGCGCGCACGGCCGCGGCCGAGGATCATCGAGACGGATCGCGTCGGGGCGAGATCGACGTCGCTGGGGCTGAGATCTCCGAGGTCGAGCACCCGTCGCACACGCCCCGAATCGGCGTCGGTCACGATCACTCCGCCGGCGATGGGTGAGGTCACCACGCAGCGGCCCGCCACCGGGTCGCACTCGCCGGCGAACGGCGAGGTGGCCCACGTGACTCCGCGGATGCGCCACCGCGACAGCACCCGCGACTCGACCCGCCCGCCCCCCTCGATGACGGCGCGAACCGACTCCTTCACCAGGGTCACGATCGGCGCCAAGCCGGTCGCGTGGTCCTCCCAGCCGAAGGTCACGTGGATCGTGTCGCAGGTGCGTCCGCAAAAGGCGTCACGCGGGCTGGCGTCGATCTGCTGCGGCGCGTCCGGCAGCGTGCGATACCAGTGCTCCCAGTCGCCCACCTCGCAGCTCGTGAGCACCCGCGACACGCCGCGGCGCGGCTCCCCGCAGTCGAGCGGGCTCATCCAGGTGAGCGCGACCCAGGTCGCGGCCAGCAGCAGCGCATGGTGCAGGGGCACCAGCAACCACCATCGACGAGGTCGCGCGCGACCCGGAAGCGCGTGGCTCAGGTAACGCGCGAAGCGCACCACGGCACCGCGAAATCGAATCAGTGCCGCGGCTTCGACGAGCAGCACCCAGCCGAAGAGACTGAGCCCGTGCCGCGTCTCGGCGACGTAGAAGAGCGCGCCCGCGCCGTAGGCGACCGGCAACAACAGGTAATCGACGCCCAGCGCGCGCTTGAGCCGCACGTAGCCGATCACCACCCACACGCACGCGAGCACGAAGAGCGCCAGCCACAGCTCGCGCGGGATGTGGATGCGACTCACGTTCGAGACGAGCAGCAGCCCGCCGAGGAGGGCCGCAAAACGCAAGATCGCAGCCGCGTATTGCGCGTGCCGTCGCAAGATCGAACCAGCCCTCACACCCGAGCCACACGGCCTTTCGTGAGCGGGCGCGTGCGCGGGACTTCCGTCGGTGCAACGCGCGCGCCGGACGACGGCTGTGCTAAACGACCGAGCGGGATCGGCTGCCAGCGTGCGGGGCACGGCGTGGCACTCCGCGCCGGCGCGCTCGCGAATCCGATTCGTTGCCAGCGCCGGAGCGCGGCGTCGGCACACGACGCGCAGCGTGACCCGCACCATCCTTGCGAGCGAGAGACGAGCAGCAACGCGAGCGACCTGAAGTCGCGCGCGCCCCAGGAGGCCGTCGAATGAGCGAGCGATACCCGTTCCCAGCCACGCGGCGCTCGGCCGCACGCAGCCTGTCGGCGATCGCGCTCGCGAGCACCGTGCTCGCTGCGTGCTCGACGAGCGACGGCGCGGCGCCTCGCGACGGCGGCGTCACGATTCGCGACGAAGCGCTGCTCGCCGTCGGCGCGGACGGTGACGGGGCGTGGATCCTGCCCAACGGCCGCCGCATCACGCCGGCGGGTCGAACGTCACCCCTCGAGCACTTTCCGCTCGCGTTCGCGTGGAGCCCGGATCGAGGCACGCTCTTCGCCGCCTCGGATTCGGCGGTGGCGGCGCTGGATCCCGAGTCCGGCGCCGCGCGCGCGACGGTCTCGGTGCCCGGCGCGTTCTTCGGGCTCGCGGTCTCCCACGACGGCGCGACCGTCTACGCCGCGCGCTCCGGCGACGAGCTGGTGGTCGCGCTCGCGTGGGACGGGGCCACCCTCACCGAGAGGGCGCAATTCCCCGTCGGTGGATATCCCTCCGGGCTGGCGATCTCACCGGACGACGCGGTGCTGTGGGTCGCCCTCCAGATCGGCGGCCAGCTCGTCGCGCTCGATGCCCGAACCGGCGGGCGCCTGGGCGGCGCCGACACGGGTGGGAACCCCTACGCCGTGGTCCTCGCGCCCGATGGCCGCGAAGCCTACGTATCCGTCGAGCGCGAGGGCCAGGTTCGGATCTTCGACGTGAGCGATCCCCGCGCGCCGCGCAAGGTGGCTGGCGTGGCGGTGCAGAAGAACCCGGAGGCGCTCGCGCTCTCCGCGGACGGCAGCGTGCTGCTGGTCGCGAACTCGGACGAGGATTCGATCTCGGTGCTGGATCTTCCCCGTCGTCGCGTGCGCGCCACCATCGACCTTCGTCCGCTCGGCGCGGCGGGATACGGCTCGGCGCCCAACGCGCTCGCGCTCGCGCCCGATGGCGGGCGTGTCTACGTCGCGCAAGCGGCGGACAACGCCGTGCGCGTGATCGACCTGGCATCGGCGCGCGTGGTGGGCGCGATTCCCACGGCGTGGTACCCGACCGCGCTCGCGCTCTCGAGCGATGGCCGCCGCCTCCACGTGGCGAACGCCAAGGGAGTCGGGAGTGGCCCCAACGGCCCGACGGTGACGCTCTCGAACGCGTCGCTGCTCGAGATCGTCGACGTTCCGAGCGACGCCGAGCTCGCCGCCGACGAGACCCGCGTCCGCGAGCACAACACGCGCTCGGCGCGGCTCTTCGACGTGAACGCCGAGGCCTTCGCGAACCCGGTGCCCCTCGAGCGCGGCGGCGCCACCCCCATCGAGCACGTGCTCTTCGTGATCCGCGAGAACAAGACCTACGACGCGTTGCTGGGTGATTTCGCCGGCGCGAACGGCGTCGCCGAGAATTGCCTCTACTGCGGCGACGCCACCCCCAACCTGCACGCGCTGGTCGAGCGCTTCGCCAGCGGCGACAACTACTACTCGAACGCCGAAGCCTCGGTGCAGGGGCACGCGCTGACCACCGGCGCCATCTCGAACGCGTTCACCGAGAAGAACTGGTTCGGCGACCGCGGCGTCTCGCGCGACCTCGAGCAATTCGCCAACGCCTCCGAATGGCCCAAGAAGCAGTTCCTGTTCCAGGCGCTCCTCGCCAAGGGCATTCCGTTCAAGTCCTACGGCGATCAGGCGGGGCTCGGGCCGGACCTGCTGGTGCTCGATCGGCAGCACGTCCACTGGGGGCCGAAGGATCCCCCGCTCTTCTGGCTCAACTCGAAGGACGACGCGAAGATCGACGAGCGCATCGCCGAGTGGGAGCGGGACGGCTTGCCGACCGTCGCCTACATGGGATTGCCGAACGATCACACCAGCGGCTGCGAGTTCCCGTACCCGACGCCCATCTCGATGGTGGCGGACAACGACTTCGCCACCGGCAAGCTGATCGATTGGCTGAGCCACAGCCGCTACTGGGAGAGCTCGCTGGTGGTGGTGATCGAGGACGATCCGCAGCAAGGGGTCGATCACGTCGACGCCCACCGCTCGATCCTGCTGGTGGCGTCACCCTGGGTGAAGCGCGGCTACGTCTCGCACGTGCAGTACCACGAGGGGAACCTGCACGCCACGTTCGGCCACATCCTCGGCCTCGAGCCGCTCACGATCTACGACGAGAACGCGCAGCCAGCTTGGGACCTGTTCACGAGCACGCCGGACCTCACGCCGTTCACCGCGGTGCCACGCAAGATCCCGGAGGAAACCTCGATGCCCGGGACCAACTGCGGCACCGAGTCGCGCGGGCTCGACTTCCTGGATCCCGACGAGGCGGACGGCCTGCAGCGCATCCTCTGGGCTCACGAGCGCGACGGTCTCAACGCGTTCGAGCGCGAGAAGGCGCGCGGCGCGAGCTCGGGCTTGGATGCGCTCGATGCGCTCGATGCGCTCGCACGCGGCGCGGGCACACCCAGTTGAGCGAGCGCGAACGGTCGTGATGGGCGGGGTGCTCGCCGCGACGGCGCTGCTCCGCTACGCGATCGCGGTGCATCGGCTACCCGACGTTTCCGGGTGATACGCACCTGCGGAGCTCGTGGGCGCGGGCGGCCCTGACGCCGCTTACGACGCAGCGCGTGAGTGCGCTCTCGTAACCACGTTACGGGAGGTTGTTTCTCGATTGTGACTAGCTCGACACGCGCGCATTCGTTACGAGATTCCGACGTCGAGCGTTACCGATCGCCGAAATCCCGCGCGGCGTAGCGGATGGATCAACATCCCACCCTCGCGTGCCACGCGCGTTGGATCGGACTCCGCACTCGGGCGGCTGCAACGCAGCCGAGATCGAACGAGTGTTGATGACGATTCGACACCGAAAAATCGCCTCGACTCCGCGATTTTCACGTGGTTGCGCTTCGGTCTCGAGTGTCTCGTCGGCGTGACACTTGCTTTGGATTGCCCCGCCGCCGTCGTCACCGGGGGGTCACGACGGGAACGTCATCGGACTGAACGAGGAGACCAACATGCCTGTGACTCGATCGAGATACCTTGGATTCGCGATCGTCGCGCTCGCCGGATTCGTATCCGCAGCGCCGACGGGAGGCGCGTGCACACCAGCGCCGACGGCCCAGACCAAGGTCGTCGCCGCGAACGATCTGGGCATGCACTGCGTCGACAAAGAGTTCTCGGTCTTCTCGATCCTGCCGCCGTACAACGTCATCCAGGCACAGGTGCTCCAGACGGATGCGACGGGATTCCCACAGATCCTGACCGACTCCAAGGTGCGCGTGACCTACGGCGCGGTGGCGGATGCCGGGGGCTCCATCAACACCACCAGCCTGGGCAACAAGACGGCGTTCTGGAACTTCGCCCAGGCGCTCTTCGGCGTGACGCTGCAACCAGGCCAAGGCCTCCAAGGCCTCTACATGCCGGCGGACGCGCCCGTTCCCGGGCCGCAGGCGCTGCGCTTCGACGCGGCCACCAGCTGGTTCCGCGCCGACGGCATTCCCATCACGCCGACGGACGACGCGCGCAACTACAACCCCTACCCGCTGCTCCGCATCACCGCCATCGACAAGGCCACCAACACCGAGCTCGCGCACACCGACATCGTGGTGCCGGTCTCGACCGAGACCGACTGCCAGAACTGTCACGCCACGGGTGGGATCGCCGCCGAGGCCACCGACATCACCTGGTCGAACGACCCGGACCTCGAGAAGCAATCGAAGCTCAACATCCTCACGCTGCACGACCACAGCGAAGGCACGAACCTGATCGGGAGCCAGCCGGTGCTGTGCGCGAGCTGCCACTACTCGGCGGCGCTCGACCTCGCCGGCGCGGGTCCCCAGGGTCCACAGGTCGGCAAGCCCACGTCGTCGGCGGTGGCCCACGACTTCCACGGACGCCAGCTCCACAACGGCGTCCCGGTCTTCCCCTCGAACGGCGACGCGCTCTCGACCTGCTACCAGTGCCATCCCGGCCGCATCACGCAGTGTGATCGCGGCGCGATGAAGACCGGCGGCATGGAGTGCCGCGACTGCCACGGCGACATGCTCGCGGTCGGCGGCGCCAACACGCTGGCGGTGGGCGGCAGCATGGACGGCGCCAACGACGGCGGTCACCGGCGCCCGTGGCTCGACATGCCGCGCTGCCAGTCGTGTCACAACGGCGACGCGATGAACCACCTCACCGGCACCGGCCTGGTGCCCGCCCCCGACGGGATCCGTCTGATCCAGGCGTATCGTACGGGCGATGCCGCCGCGTCCTCGATCCTGGCCACGAACACCCGCTTCGCCGAGGACACCCACACGCGCTTCCGCTTCAGCACCGGCCACGGCGACGTGCTGTGCGAAGGCTGCCACGGCAGCACCCACGCGATCTGGCCGAACGCCGACGCTGCTGCGAACGACAACGTCGCGGCCGCCCAGATCCAGGGTCATAGCGGCACGCTCATCGAATGCACCGCCTGCCACAAGTCCGGCACCGTGCCGCTCAACCTGAACGGCCCCCACGGCATGCACGTCGTCAACGACACCCGCTGGCTCAACGAGGACGTCCACGGGCAGCAATTCGAGAACAACAAGAACTCGTGCCGCACGTGTCACGGCGCGAGCCTCCAGGGCACGCCGCTCTCGAAGGCCGCGGCGACTCGTACCTTCACGGTCGAGGACCATACCGTGACGATCCCGGCCGGCACCCAGGTGCGCTGCAACCACTGCCACAGCACGCCGAGCTGATCGCGGCACGCGATCGGGCGGCTCGCGAGGCCGCGTGACCTTCGGGTCACGCGGCCTCGTCGTTTCTCGGGTACCGATTGCCGCTCGGTGGCTGGCGTGCAAGAGTGGCTGAGCCACTCAGCAACTGGCCCGAGGGATCGCAATGCCGCGTCTCACCTGGAAGGAAGTCGCCGTACCGGCCCTCTTCGGTGCCGGGCTGACGCTCTGCGACCGCATGCACTGGCGGCACGGCGCCTTGAGCTACCCGCGCGTGGGGCTGCTCGCGGGCCAACCCCTCTGGGTTCCCCCGCTCTTCGCCCTGGGCGCGGTGGTGCTGGTCCTCACGCATCGCTGGGTGGTGGGGTTTCGGCTCGGCCATGCGCCGCGCGCCACGGTGGCCGCGGCGCTCGCGCAGACGAGCGTGTTCGTGCTCGCGTACGCATGCACCGCCTGGTTCCACCGGCATCCCTGGTCGCTCGCGGCGGCGCTCACGGCGAGTTGGATCCCGGTCGCGCTCAGCCAGCGCTATCGGGGCTTCGTCGCGTTCGCGCTGGTGGCCGCCGTCCTCGGGCCGCTCGCCGAATGCGGCGTCGCGCTCGCGGGCGGCTTCCACTACACCCACCCCGAGCTCGGGCCGGTGCCGATCTGGTTGCCGCCGCTCTACCTCTGGGCCGCCTATTGCGGCGCTGGCCTCGACCGCTGGCTCGCGGCGCTCCCGGAACGCTAGGCGCTCAGCGCGAGCCGCCATCGACTGGCGGCTCGAGGGTGAGCGGGAGGCACGTGACGTCGAGATCCCGCGCCAGGATCAGCGCCAGACGTTCGCGCTGCTCCGCGCCGCGCGCCACGAGCTGCGCGCAGCCGTCGCCTTGCGAGCCCACGCCCTTTCCGCCCCACGCGAGGTCGCGGATCGCCGGATGCGCGAGCACCTCGTGCAGGCGCGGCGCCGCGAGCTCCGGGCACGCGGGCGCGACCTCGCCGTCGAAGAGCGCTTGCGCCTCGACCATGAGCGCGCCCAGGGTCCGCGCGTCACCCGCGACGAGCGCGTCGCGCGCCTGCCGCACGAGGCTCGCGTTCCGCGCGCCGAGCGCGGAACGAACGCGAGCGGCGCGCTCCCCCGGCGTCGCCGGAAAGCACGCGTTCAGATCGCGCAGGATGCGACGCGTGTCCTTGGCGCGCTTCAGGTCGACGACCAGCAGATGCAGCGGCTGGGCAACCGCGAGCGCATCGATCGCGAGCTCGTCGCCATCGAACGTCAGGAACGTGGCGACTCGGCCGAGCGCGCAGATCTGATCCATCCGTCCGCACGCCGAGCCCGTGAGACGCTCGCCCTCGTACGCCAGGTCCATCTCGTCACGCGGGGAGAGACCGAGGCCGTGCACTCGATCGAACGCGCGCGCCACCGCGACGCAGATCGCCGCCGAGGAGGAAAGGCCCTTCTGGACGGGGAGCGTCGAACCCTCGATGCGGAGCGTGAGCCCGCCCACGCGGTAGCGCGCCACCACTTGCGCCGCGGTGCCGAACGCGTAGCTCAGGAAGCCGCCGCGCTCGGCCGCCGCGGCGAGCATCGCGGCCTGGTCCTCGACGACCTCCTCGTGCCAGCGCCGTTCCTCGTCCAGCCAATGCGAGATCGCGACCTCGTGAATCCTCGGCTCGGCGCGAACGCCGATCCCTTGATCGGTCCCCGCCACCAGGCAATGCCCCGGCGCGAGCGCGGGATGGGTCCGTCGGTAGCCGCCAGCCCAGTCGGAGTGCTCTCCCATCAGGCAGAGCCGGCCGGGGACGAAGAGCTCGATCACCGGTGGCTCGCCGCGGCGAGCGGGGCGCGACGGAGCGACATCGTCGACGTGGATCACGCTCGCGACTCGACGCGCGCGTCACCGCCCGCGACGGGATGGCCGAGGGCCGCGCCCATGGCCCGGACCTCCGCGATCTTCGCCTCCAGCGGACCCCAGTCGTCGCGCTCGGCAATCGCGTCCCAGAGGGACTCGACCTCCTGGATCAGCATCGAGCACGGCTGGTCGCGGCGGAAGTATTCGCCCGCGAGGCGCTCGGGATGCGACGGCGCATGCCGATCGAGCAGCGCTCGAAACTCCTCGTAGCGCGGGCCGGTGTAGTGGCGCGCCGCGGATCCGCCGAGCGCGCGAGCGGCGCTCGCCGCGCCGCCGTACCAATCGAAGAAGAAGCGGTCGAAGCCGACGTAGCTCTCGCCCAGAAAGCCGAGCGCGGCACGGACCAGCGACGTGTCGGCCTCGTCGCCGCGGCTGTCGACGCCCAGCCGCTCGCGGAAGCGACGGCGGTACTCCGTGCGAAACACCACCTCGTACGTCGAGAGCGCCTCCTCCAGACGCTCGACCGTCGCGAGCGGCGCCAGCGCCACCGCGAGCTGCTCCAGGTTCCACAGCACCACGGCGGGCTGGCGGCCGTAGGCGTAGAGCCCCATCGAGTCGAAGTACGCGGCGGTGAACGCCGGGTCGTACCGCGGCAGGAATCGCCACGGACCGTAGTCGAAGCTCTCGCCCGTGATGTTCAGGTTGTCGGTGTTGAGCACTCCATGGACGAATCCCGCCACCATCCAGCTCGCCGCGAGCCGTGCCGCGCGCTCGCTCACCGCGCGCAGGAACGCGGGTGCCAGCTCGTTCGCGCCGGCAGCGGAGACCTCCGGCAGATAGTGCGACGCCGCGAACTCGAGCAGCATCCCGAGCCGCGCGGTGTCGCGCAGATAAGCCTGCCGCTGGAAGCTGCCGAAGCGCACGTGCCCGTGGCTGAGACGCACCATCACCGAGGAGCGCGTGGGCGACGGCTCGTCGCCGCGCTCGAGCGCCTCGCCCGTCTCGAAGAGGCTGAACGTCTTCGAGGTGTACACGCCCAGCGCTTCCAGCATCTCGGTGGCCAGGATCTCGCGAACGCCGCCTTTGAGCGTGAGCCGGCCGTCGCCGCCGCGCGACCAGGGAGTCTGCCCGCTGCCCTTGGTGCCCAGGTCGAGCAGGCGCTGGTCGACGGGATCCCGAAGCTGCGCGAACAGGAAACCGCGGCCGTCCCCGAGCTGCGGGTTGTACACCTGGAACTGGTGGCCGTGGTAGCGCAGCGCCAGCGGCCGCTCCAGGTTTCCCGGCAGCGGCTCGAACGCCCAGAAATGGCGCGACCAATCGTCGTCGCTCAGGCCACCCAGGCCGACGCGCGCGGCCCACGCCTGATTGCGAAACCGGAGCTGGCGCGCCGGAAAGCGTGCCGCGGCGACGGGGTCGAAGAACGCTTCGCCCAGGCTCGGGAAGCGGGGATCGGGAAGGTAGATGGCATCGATGGGCATGGCGGGCGCGCAGCGTAACCGGGCGCCACGTCGCGGGCGCTGCGCGGCGCGCGTTGCCGCCGCCCCCGGGCCCGCCGCGGAGGTCGCCGTGCTTTGCAGAACCGCCGTACGAAATTAGAATCGATATTCATGATTCGATCATCGATTCAAACCAAGACTTCGGGCTTCGGCGTCGAGCGCCGTGCCCGCGAGATGGCCGAGCGCGAGCGCGTGATCCTGTGCGCCGCGGAGCGGCTGATCGGCGACCACGGCTTCCACGGCGCCGGCATGTGCGAGATCGCACGCGAGGCTGAGTACGCGATCGGTACGCTCTACGGCCTCTTCCCGAGCAAGGAGGTGCTCTTCGAGCGACTGGTGGAATCGCGCGCACAGGAGCTCGCGACCGCGATCCATGCGGCGCTTGCCGGCACGGGAACCGTGCGCGAACGGCTCGCGCACGCCTGGCGCGCGAAGCTCGCGTTCTTCGTCCGCCACCTCCACTTCCTGCGGATCTACGCAGCCGCGTCGCCCATGGCCTCGACGGTCTGGGGCGCGCCGGCGGGAGCGGCGCGGATCCGCCGCGACACGCTGCGCGCCGTCGCCGACACGATCGCCGAGGGCCAGCGCCTGGGCGAGCTCGACCCCGGCGCCTCCGCCCTGGATCTGGCCGTGGCGTTCCAGAACCTCTCGACGAGCTTCCTGATCGAGGCCGTGACCGAGAACGGCGAGCTCGCGCAGGAGCGCGCGCACGACGCGATGGAGCGCGTCTACTTCGAGCGCACCCTCGGTGCTCCACCCGCGCGCAGCCGCGGGCGCGCGCGCGGCGGCGCTACCGTACCCACGGCTCGGGCCCGCCGCGCTGCGGTGCGCACCACGCCGCGGGCGCGCCGATGAGCACCGATCCGAGGCGAGTCACGGGCGATCACGCGCCCGCTCACCGAGGCCGCGCGCGTCTCGTGGCGGCGCTGCTGGCGGTCGCGATCGCATCGCTCGTCGGGGGCGCTTCGGCCCACGCCGACACCGCGTCGCTGGCGCTCGCTGCCGCCTCCGACACGCCGGCCAGCGCGTCGCCCGCGCTCGATCTGGAGCAGGCCTTCGATCGGGCCCTCGCCACCGACCAGTCCATCCGGTCCGCGGTGGAGGCGGTGGCCAAGGCCGATCTCCTGCCCTGGAGCGGGCTCACGCGTCTCGCGCCGCGAATCACCGCTCAGGGCCGCTACGACAAGCCCGAGCACGACATCACGTCGAACCTCGGCCCCACGCGGGTGGAGACCCGCAGCGCGTCGATCACCCTCGAGCAGCCGCTGCTCGATCTCACGGCGATCCCCGCCTATCGCCAGGGCACGCTCGCCGCGGACGCCGCGCGGCTTCGCCAGCGCTTCGCCGCGCGCAACCTGCTCTTCGCGGTGGCCGAGGCCTACTTCGAGGTCCTGAAGCAAGCGCGCATCTCCGCGGTGACCACGCAGACACTCGAGCTCGCCGAGGCACAGCTCAGGCTGGCCCAGCGCCGCTTCCAGGTCGGCGAGGTCACCAGGACCGACGAGCTGCGAGCGCGGGTGGTCGTGGAACGCGAGCACCAACGCCAGATCGAGGCCGAGAACGCGCTGCGCCTCGCTCGTCACACGCTGGCGAGCATCCTCAACCTCCCGAGCGGGGACGAGCTCCGGCTCGTCGAGCCGCCGCCGCTCGATGCGGCGCTGCCGGCGCTCGACGAGGCCGAATCGCGGGCGACGGCGCACCGCGAGGATCTCGCTGCGTCGCGTCTCGAGATCGAGCAGCAGCAAGAGCGACGCCTCGAGACGCTCGCGCAATACGCGCCGCGCATCGCCGGCACCTGGACGGATCAATGGCTCGATCCCGAGACGTTCTCGACCCGCAACGACTTCTGGGAGGCGACCGTCGGCATCGAGATCCCCCTCTTCGAGGGCGGTCAGCGCGAGCTGGACGTCGCCAACGTGCGCCACGACATCACCACGACGCGGCTCGCTCACGAGAGCCTCGCCAAGTCCATCGACCTGGACGTGCGGGATGCCTGGCTGAGCGTCCGCACGCTCACCGAGACCCTCGATGCGCTGCGCGCGCAGGTCGCGGCTGCGGAGGAGAATTACCGCGACCTCGAGAGCCAGTACCGCGCGGGGGAGGCGACCAGCCTCGACCTCCAGAGCGCGCTCACGGACCTCGGCACCTCGCGAACCGACCTCGCCGCGCGCACCTTCGACCTCGAGATCGCGCTGCGGAACCTGGAGCGCGCCGAGGGCTCGTTCCAGGACGCGCGCGTCGCCGGATGGGGGCAGCCACGATGACCGAATGCGATTCACAACCCTTCCTCGAGCCGCGCGTGCGCGCCGCCGCGCTGGCGTTCCTCGTGCTGGCGGGCGCGTGCTCGAAGGCCTCGCGCTCGCCGTCCGCCGTCGCCGCGAAGCCGCCGCCTCCCACCGTGACGGCGAGCCTCGCCACGCGCGAGGACGTGCCCATCGAGATCCGCGCCATCGGCACCGTGAAGGCGCACCACACGGTGTCGGTGCGCAGCCGCGTGCCGGGCGAGCTCGCCCAGGCGCTCTTTCGTGAAGGCGACGAGATCGCGGCGGGCACACCCATCTTCCAGATCGATCCGCGCCCCTACCAGGCGGCATTGGAGCAGGCGCAGGCCGTGCTCGAGCGCGATCGCGCGCTGCTGGTCAAGGCGCAGGCCGACATGAGCCGCGCCGACGAGCTCAAGCGCGACGGATCCATCTCGCAGGCAACCTACGATCAGCGCTGGTCGGACCTCGCGGCCCGCAAGGCCAGCGTCGGCGCCGACGAGTCCGCCGTGCGCTCGGCCCGGCTCGAGCTCGACTACGCGACGATCCACTCGCCGATCACCGGGCGTGCCGGCGCGCTGCTGGTCGACGTCGGCAACGTCGTGAAGGAGAACGACACCGTGTTGGTGACCATCCGCGAGATCCGCCCCATCCATCTCGTGTTCTCGGTTCCCGCCCAGCACCTCGCACGGCTGCGGGAACGATTCGCGCAAGGTCCCGTCGCCGTCGACGCACAGGTCTCGGACCCGGGCGTTCCGATGGCCCACGGCAAGCTGGTGCTGATCGAGAACGCGATCGATCCCGCCACCGGGACGATCCAGCTCGAGGCCGAGATCGCCAACGACGACGAGCGGCTCTGGCCGGGGCAGTTCGCGGAGACGGTGCTCACCCTGGGAACCCTGCGCGACGCCACGGTCGTGCCAGGGCAGGCGGTGCAGGAGGCGCAACAGGGCTCCTACGTCTTCGTCGTGAAGGCCGATCAGACCGTGGAGCAGCGGCCGGTTCGCGTCGGCGAGCGGCGCGCGGATCGCGCGGTCATCGAGGAAGGCGTGGCGCCGGGCGAGCAGGTCGTGACCAGCGGTTCGCTGCGGCTGGTGGCGGGGATGACGGTGCGCGTCGCGGCGCCCGCGAATGCCACGGCGCGAGGCGACGCGCAGCCGACCGGCGCCAGCTCCGCCACTCCGGCGAGCGCGACGCCGATCGAGAAGAAGACGTGAACGTCTCCGCCCCCGCCATCCGCCGCCCCGTCGCCACCACGTTGGTGATGCTCGGGGTCGCGATCTTCGGCGTGCTCGCGTTTCGCGGGCTGCCGGTGAGCGATCTGCCGAGCGTCGATTTCCCGACGATGAACGTGACCGCCAGCCTGCCGGGCGCCAATCCCGAGACCATGGCGTCGGCGGTCGCCACGCCGCTCGAGCGCCAGTTCTCGACGATCGCCGGGCTCGACTCGATGAGCTCGGTGAGCACCCTCGGCAACACGCAGATCACGCTGGTCTTCGACCTGAGCCGCAAGATCAACGACGTCGCCCCCGACGTGCAGTCCGCGATCGCCGCGGCGGGGTCGCTGCTGCCGCCGGGTATGCCGGTGCCGCCCACCTACAAGAAGGTCAACCCGGCGGATCAGCCGATCCTCTACCTCGCCATCACGTCGAAGACGATGCCGCTCTGGGACCTCGACGAGTACGCCGAGACGCTCATGGCGCAGCGCATCTCGATGATCGACGGCGTGGCGCAGGTCGGCGTCTTCGGCTCGCAGAAATACGCCGTTCACGTCGAGGTCGACCCGGACGCGATGGCGAGTCGCGGCATCGGCATCGACGAGGTCGAGACCGCGGTCCGCAAGGCGAACGTGAACCTGCCCGTCGGGACGGTCGATGGCCGCCACCGCTCGTACACGATCCGCGCCTCGGGCCAGCTCCTGGACGCAGCGCCCTACGGCGACGTCGTCGTCACCTACACCAAGGGCGCGCCCGTGCGGGTGCGCGACATCGGCCGCGCGGTGGACGGTGCGGAGGACGACCGCACCGCCGCCTGGTTCGTCGATCGCGAGGGCGGAAGCCGCCGCTCGCTGATCCTCGCCATCCAGCGTCAGCCCGGCGCGAACACGGTCGCGGTGGCCGACGAGATCAAGCAACTGCTGCCCACGCTTCAGTCGTACCTGCCGCCGGCGGTGGAGCTGCACGTGCTCTACGATCGCTCGATCTCGATCCGCAGCTCGGTGCGCGAGGTCGAGATCACGCTGATCCTGAGCTTCGTGCTGGTGGTGGCCGTGGTCTTCCTGTTCCTTCGCAACGTGTCGGCCACCGTGATTCCCAGCCTGGCCCTGCCGCTCAGCATCGTGGGCACCTTCGCCGCCATGGGCTTGCTCGGCTACACGGTCGACAACTTGTCGATGATGGCCCTGATTCTCGCCATCGGCTTCGTGATCGACGACGCCATCGTGATGCTCGAGAACATCGTGCGCCATCACGAGATGGGCGAGCGCGGCGTGCAGGCGGCGCTCGCCGGCTCGTCGGAGATCGGATTCACGATCCTTTCCATGACGGTGTCGCTGGCCGCGGTGTTCATTCCGATCCTGCTCATGGGCGGTGTGATCGGAAAGCTCTTCCGCGAGTTCGCGGTGGTGATCTGCGTCGCGATCCTGCTCTCGGGCGTGGTGTCGCTGACGCTCACTCCGATGCTCTGCAGCCGCTTCCTCCGCCCCACCGAGCCCGCCGAGCAAGGCGCGCTGTTCCGCTGGTCGGAGCGGATCTTCCAGGCGTGGCTCGGCCTCTACACGCGCTCGCTCGACTTCGTGCTTCGCCATCGCCGCGCGACCCTGCTCGTGAACGTCGCGGTCCTCGCGGTGATGGTGTTGATCTACCCGCGGGTGCCGAAGGGGTTTCTTCCCGACGAGGACAACAGCCAGATCTTCACGGTGACCGAGACGCCGCAGGGCACGTCGTTCCAGGAGCTCAAGGCGCGCCAGCAGGCCGTCATGGCGGCGATCCAGGACGACCCCAACATCGAGGCGTTCTTCTCGAACATCGGCGGCGTGGGCTCGGCGAGCCTGGGCGGACAGAACTTCGGCCGCATGTTCCTGCACCTGAAGCCGCGCGACGAGCGCACGCTCGACGTCAATGGCGTGATCGCCGAGCTGCGCACCAAGCTCGCCGCCGTGCCGGGGATCGTCGCCTACCCCCAGAACCCGCCCACCATCCGAATCGGCGGTCAGCTCACCAAGAGCCTCTACCAGTTCACGCTTGAGAGCCCGGATCTCGACAGTCTCTACGAATCCGTGCCGGCGTTCGAGGCCAAGCTGCGCGGCCTGCCGGACCTGACGGACGTCAACAGCGACCTCCAGCTGCGCAACCCGCAGCTCTCGATCGACATCGACCGCGACCAGGCCGCGGTGCGCGGTCTCACGGCCGATCCGATCGAGAGCGCGCTCGCCAACGCCTACGGCCCGCGCTGGATCTCCACCATCTACGCGCCCAACAACCAGTATCGTGTGCTGCTCGAGCTCGACCCCGTGGACCGGGCCGATCCCGCGCTGCTCTCGAAGCTCTACGTGCGCGCTGCGAGCGGCGCGCTGGTGCCGCTCGATGCCGTGACGCGGCGACGCGAGACGGTGGGGCCGCAGGCCATCAGCCACGTCGGGCAGCTACCCGCCGTCACGGTCTCGTTCAACCTGAAGCCCGGCGCGTCGCTGGGCGCGGCGACGACACAGGTTCAGCAAGCGGCGCGGGAGACGCTGCCACCGTCCATCAGCACCAGCTTCCAGGGGTCGGCGCAGGCGTTCCGCTCGTCGCTCTCCGGGCTCGGGTGGCTGCTGCTGCTCTCGATCTTCTTCATCTACCTCGTGCTCGGCGTCCTCTACGAGAGCTTCGTGCACCCGCTGACGATCCTTTCGGGTCTGCCGTCCGCCGGATTCGGGGCGCTCCTCACGCTCTGGCTCTTCGGCGCCGAGCTCAACCTGTACTCGTTCATCGGCCTCATCATGCTGATCGGCATCGTCAAGAAAAACGCGATCATGCAGATCGACTTCGCGCTGGAGGCGCAGCGCACGCGCGGCGTGAGCGCGCTCGAGGCGATTCGCGAGGGCTGCATCCTGCGGTTCCGGCCGATCATGATGACCACCATGGCGGCGCTCTGCGGTGCGTTGCCGATCGCCGTGGGCGTCGGAGCGGGGGGCGGAGGGCGACGCGCGCTCGGGCTCACGGTGGTGGGCGGGCTGCTCACCTCGCAGCTCATCACGCTCTACCTGACGCCGGTGATGTTTCTCTACATGAATCGCGCGTGGGATCGGCTGACGTCACGCGGGCGACGCACGTCGATCGACGCCGGCGCCCAGCCAGCGTCGCTCACGGGTCCGCA
>JAXLQJ010000094.1:0-17796 GCA_046331705.1 bacterium
ACCCGCCGCCGCAGCTGCCGCAGGCGGGCGCGCTTCCCGTGGCGTGTTTTCGTGGACAGCCATCGAACTCTCTGCAACCATGGGCCGCTCGAAATCGCCGGGTCTTGGGCCGAGCTCCACGCGGGACGTGCTTCGGGAACGCGACGAGCTGCATGCGGTGTGGACCTCTGTCGAGCGAGGTGATTCGGGGAGACGCCGGGGTGTGGGGCGTACGAGGACCTTTCCGATGACTCCGCGAACCGTCGGCGATCGGCAACCAGCGCGCGTCACTCGAGCGCCACGTTGCCACGGGAGCTTGGCGGGATCGGCCCGACGAAAGCGGTTCCTTGCCGCGTCCGGCACGGGCAGGGGCGTCGAACCAACGTTTTTCTCGAGGGGGCGAGCGTTCATGGAAGGTCGGCGATGGATCGCGGTGGTGGGCCTCTTGTTGGCGACGGGGCTGAGCGCCTGCGGCGGTTCCGATTCTTCGTCGGCCGGCCGCACGTTCACGATCCAGGCTGGCGCGAACGCCACCACCGACATGGTGGCGGCGATGGTGCAAGCCGCGCCGGGCGACGTGATCCAGTTCGACTGCGGCTACTTCGAGCTGAGCACGACGCTCACGATCATCAACACCGAGGACGTGCGCATCCGCGGCTGCGGCCGGGACCAGACCGTGCTGTCGTTCCGCGCGGCGAACTCCGCGCAGGGCATTCTCGTCGTCAACGTTCACGGCATCACGATCCAGGATCTCACCGTCCTGGATTCCGGTGGCAACGGCATCGAGCTGCGTGGCGTCGATCACGGCACGTTGCAGCGCGTGCGAGCGATGTGGTCCTCGGGCGGCGGCCGCGCCAGCGCGGATCCGATCACCGCAGCCAACTACGCCGAGGACGGCTTCCGGCGGCTCAACGTGCCTTGCACCGAACCGTCGAGCCACAAGCCCGGTACGCCCGGCGGCGGTGCTTCGCCCGACTACACCATGGACGCGAACAACGGCCGCTATGCGATCTATCCGGTGCTCTCGAAGAACGTCCTGATCGAGGATTCCGAGGGCGTCGGCGCCTCGGACGCGGGGATCTACGTCGGCCAGAGCAACGACGCGATCATGCGTCGCAACCGCGCCGTCTACAACCCATTCGGCTTCGAGATCGAGAACGTCCAGGCTGGTGAGTACGACGGCAATCTCGCCGAGTGCAACACCGGCGGCATGCTGGTCTACGACCTCGACGGGCTCACGCAGTACGGCGAACGCACCCGCGTGCACGGAAACGTCATCCGCAAGAACAACAGCTACAACGTGGCGACCCATCCGGGCCTGGTGCGGCTGGTGCCGGCGGGCACGGGCATCATCACGCTGGGCTACGACCGCATCGACGTCTTCGACAACGAGTTCCGCGACAACGACACGGTCGGCTTTCTGCACATGTCCTATGCGTTGTTTCCGAAGAGCGACCAGCCCACCGATCGCCGGCTCGACGGCTACAGCGAGGGTGTTCACCTCTTCAAGAACCGCTTCTTCAACAACGGCAACGCGCCGGCGATGCCGACGCTCGAGGACCTGTCGGGCGGCGACATCATCAAGGCGTTCCCGCTCCTGATGGCCGTCAAGAACCTGGTGGCCTGCGGCAAGTCCGAGAACGCGGGCGTCTGCGCCGGGGGAAGCGGCCTGCGCGGCGGTCACATCATGTGGGACGGTCTGCTCGACGACTACGATGCCGACTGCCCCTACCCGGTGGACGCAGCAGGCAATCCCTTGCCGAAGGACGCTCTCGGCAAGCCGATCGAAGGCAACCAGTACCCGAATCCCGCCTGTCACTACAACGCGTACAAGTTCGACACCGCCCGCGAGGGCGCACCGCGGATCAAGCCCGACTGGGCCGCGTCGTGCATCGACGACGACAACCAGCTGAGCAGCGACAGCCTGCCGTTCGCCAACTTCCACGGGCTCCAAGGCCTGGAGTGGCTCATCGAATCCCAAGTGGATCCGGGCAAGCCCGAAGCCGTGGCGACGATGCTCGCCAAGGTCGGTCCCGCCGCTTCGACGCAATTCGCGTCGGACTTCGACATGGCGCCACACCGCTGCGTCGCGCAGTACGGCGCGAACCTGCCGCTCTTGCCGAAAGTGACGATTCCACCGTTCGAGCGCAGTGGTGACTACGATCCGGCGCCCAGCGCGGCGGAAGTCGCGAAGCGATGCGACGCGAGCGTGCCCGCCGGCCAGGCGAACCACGCCGCCGCGAGCGTCGACTGTCCGACGCTCGATTCTTACCATTTGTTCTCCGATCCGGAGGATCCGCGCAGCGCACCGAACGGCGGCGTGCCCTGGGTGCTCACCACCAAGCTCTTCTCCGACTACGCGGTGAAGTACCGCGTCGCCTTCCTGCCTCCGGGTGCGCAGGCGAGCTACAACGACAAGGCCAGCAACGGCGTCGACGCGACGCTGGTCTTTCCGGTGGGAACGATCCTCGCCAAGACGTTTGCGTTCGCGAACGAGACCACCCACACCGAGACACCGGTGGAGACGCGGCTCTTGATCAAGCGCGTGACCTCGAAGGGCCAGGTCCACTGGGACGGCGCGGCCTACGTCTGGAGCACCGACGCCGCCACCGGCAAGCGCGTGGCGAAGCTGGCGCTGGGCGGTGCGACGGCCGCGCCGTCCTGGGACTACCACGACGTGGACTCCGGCGTGCGTCACGCTGGCGCCACGCAGCACTACGTGATTCCGAGCCGCGCACAGTGCCTGACCTGCCACTCGGCGCAGAACAAGGAGCCCGGCGCTTCGCCGATCGGTCTCAAGGTGCGCTTCATGAACCGGCCCTACGCCGCCGAGTCGAACCTCCAAAGCGGCCAGAGCGCGCCGGCCATGCTCGGCCAGAACCAGCTCCAGTACTGGTGCAGCCAGGGCGTGCTCGGTGGCTGCCCGGCCGATCTCGGCGTGGACGCGACGACACAGATCGCCTCTCACCTGGAGCGCATCCCGGTGTTCAACAAGCCGGGCGATTCCGGTTTCCCGGCCAACTCGCCGCAGGACGTCGAGGCCCGCGCCCGCGCCTACCTCGAGGTGAACTGCGAGCATTGCCACAGCCCGGGCGGATTCGCCGCCAGCACCGGCCTCTACCTCGATTCCTTCCGCCCGATCGACTCGAGCTTCGGCATCTGCAAGCAGCCGACCGCGGCCGGTCAGGAGGGCAGCGGGCTACGCACCTACGACATCCAGCCCGGCGCCGCGCACAAGTCGATCCTCGAGTTCCGGATCAGTCCCGAGGCCACCACGCCGGGCGCCGTGATGCCGCCGCTGGCGCGCAGCGTCGTACACGACGAGGGCCACGAGCTGATCGAGCAATGGATCGACGAGGTCGTGACCGCGGACGAGCAGCGCTATCCGGGCTCGACGAGCTGCGCGGGGAAGTGACCGTTCGAGTCGCCCTCGAATCGGTGTCGCCGACGGAGAGGGGGCTCGTGAGCGCGGCGACTGGTTCCGCGCGCGATTGGCAGGGCCATCGATTTCGTCAGCGCGTGACGACCGAGCGGCCTTCCGCCGCTGCGCTCACGCCACGTGCGCGGGGTGGGCTGCGTCGGGTCGCAGGAGATCGTGCTCGCGCTTGGCGAAGTAGCTGTCGAGGAGCGTGCGCTGGCGCGCGCGGTTGCGTTCGAGGTGGCGGTCGAGCGCGCCACCTCCGCGCAGCTGGTAATACGAGGCGGTGGCGAAGCGGACGGGCGCGCTGAGCAGCGGATACCACGGGAAGCTCAGGACCGGCAGCCCCAGCTGACGCCGCCGAAACGGCCCCAAGATCAGCGACGAGTTGCTGAGGTGCTTGTGGTACTCGAGGCGGCGTTTCCAGGCAGCCGCCCGTGGGCGATCGTCGTGGTCCGGCACGTATCGGCCGAGCGGCTCGTCCCGAAGCGCCGTGGCGAGACGCCGGGCGGTCTGGTCCGGCCAGCGGTGGGTGAGGAACGCGTGGTAGAGCTTGCGCAGCCCGTCACCTTCGGTCTTGGCGAGGAACGACTCGTCGACGCCGGAGAGGTAGCCCACGTAGCGCCACAGGTGCATCGCCGCCGCGGCGTCGTTGCGTCCCACCGGCACGCCGAAGAGACGCATGCCGAGCAGTGAGACCGGGCCGAAGGCGAGGTAGGTCGCGAGCATGTCGACCTGGTTGATCGGCACGCCCCAGCGCTCGGCGTTCCAGTCGGAACGGCGTGCGACCTGCCGCCGTATCAGGGCGTGGATGAGGCGGACGCGCAAGGTGCTGATGAAGCCGGGGCCGAAGCGCTCGAGGCCGCGGGTTTCGGTCACGTCGCTCAGCCACTTGCCGGTCTCGCCGATGCGCAGCGCGGTGTCCTTGGTGAGCGCGCCCGCGAGCGCGAGCGTCTGGTTCATGGTGTTGAAGTAGGAATAGCCACCCATGAGCGCGAGATCGCGGAGCACGTAGAACCCCGCATTGCCCGCCAAGCGGCTGGCGCGGATTCCGCGCGCCACCAGGCTTCGATCGAGCCAGGGCGGATCGCGGTCGACGAGCGCGAAGAACCGGCGCAGTGGCTCACCGGGAGAGGGGATCGACTGGATGCCTCTCGCGAGCGCGCGCTCGAAGCTCGCCTTGCGCTCGCGAGGCTGGTTCTCGAACATCCACGCGACCAGCTCGTCCATCGCGGGATCGCCGCGCCAGAGCGCCGCCTCGATCTCGCGCCACTCGTCGTCCGTGGGCGCGAGGGGTGCGCCGAAGATGCGCCGCGCGAGCGCGGCGGGCAGCCACTGGACGCGGGCGATCCGGGTGGAGCGCATCCTCGTCGGGCGAGGGGGCGCGGAAGGCTCGCTCGACGTGGCCCTCGCATGGGAGCGGCTGGCTTCCGTCATCCGAAGTTCCTCGCTGCCGTTCGGGAGGAGGCTGCGCCACCGTGGCCGGCGGCGATCTCCGTTCGGTCCGCGATCATACCGAGATCGACGCTTCGCAGGCGTGGCGCTTCGCGAGCGGCACGTCACCGCACTCGGAGTGGCCCGGGGTGGAGATGCCGATCGCCGCGTTGCGAGCCCCGGTGAGCCGTGCCTCGTCGTCGATCTGCAAGTCCCGGGGCGGCGCACGGCGGCGCCAGTGAACCAGCCGCCGCCGACGCCGAACGAGCGCGCGTGCGTGGCGAGCGTCGGTACTCGCGCGATCCGCGGGATGAGCCCGCGCCGCACACGCGTCCCTCGCGATGCGGAAGCATGGGCATCCGGCCTGCAACCAGCCGGCTCAGCCGCGCTGATGCAGCTCGATCACGTTGCGGTCGGGATCGCGGACGAAGATTCCCTTGGCGCCGGGGCCGAATTGCACCGGCCCCCCGCTCACCGGAACGCCGGCCGCCTCGAGCCGTTCCTTCGCGGCCATGATGTCCGGGCACAACAGTGCGAAGTGCGTGATCCCGGGGTGCTTCTCGGGTACATCCATGAGGATGTTCGGCTCGTTCGCGTTCGGCGCGTTGAGCACGAGGTTCACTTCGACTCCCGACGGGTGACCGAGGATCGCCACGGGTTCAGGACCGATCGGGCCCGCGGTCTTCGTGAAGCCCAGTAGCTCGTAGAAGCGCACGGAGCGCTCGAGGTCGTGTACGCGAATGCCAATGTGCGCGAGGCCGGCGATCGGGATGGACGACGGTTTCATGCGTTGGATTGTCCCACTGTTCCCGCGTGGTCGACGTCAGCCGGACGGTCCTCGTGTCGGCGCAAGATGCGTGGAGTTCGCCGAGCGGTCCAGTCGCGGCGCGGCGAGCTCAGCCCGGCGATGAGGCGTTGGGTGCATCGCTGGTCCCGCTCGCGCGCTGGGTGCCGTTCGGCACCCGTACGACCATCGGCGCCGCGCGGAAGCGCGGTTGTCGCCCCAGACGGGCTGAGGGAGGCGGTTGCTTGTTGGGGAGCCCGGAGCGACAGTCGGTCGACCGGAGGCATTGGTTGGCACGGATCGGCGGCGACGACGGAGCAGGGCGGCGCAGGATGACGCGCGCGATGCGGTTTTTCGGGGCCGTTCTCGCGGTCACGGCGATGGCTTCGGGCGCTCGAGCGCAGAACCGGATCGCCAACGGCGAGTTCGACGTGGGCGTCTCGGGCTGGTCGAGGTATGGGTTCGGCACCGAGCCGACGTTCATCCTCTTTGGCGATCACGACGCGTGCGCGAACTCCGGCGCTGCCGAGTTCTCCGGCAACACCCTGGACCAAGACAACTGGGTGAGAACCTGTGTCCCGGGGATCACGCCGCTCGCGGACTACTCCTTGGAAGCCAGCCTCCGTTTCATCGCTGGAGCAACGGACTCGGTTCTCGTTGGCATCGAGTGGCACGATTCGAGTGCTGATTGTCTCGGTGCCACGGTCGGCGGTTTTCCCATGACGGATACGCTGTTTGCTGGCGGGAGCAACGTCTGGACGCTGCTCTCGAACTCGAACATCGTCGCTCCGGCAAACGCTGGGAGCGCTTACGTATCGTTGCTGCTCCATACGCCGGGTGCATCATCCGCTGTCGTGCGGATCGACGGCGTTCATCTCGTGCCTGGGCACGGTTTCTTGTTCGGAGACGGGTACGAGTCGGGCTCCCTCTGCCGATGGTCGAGCGCCTTGGCGTCCTGAAGAACGTCGCTCGTACGATTCGGAGCGTTGCGAGCGATCCCGGGACACGCAGACCACGTCTCGGGTGCCAGCGGTCCAGTCGACCCGGAAAGCACGCGCCAATCGTGAGCGGGCGGGTGTGGGTCGAAAGAACCTCCATGGCACGTTCGATTGCGCCGCTGCGCTGGATACCGCTCTTCCTCGTCGTCGCCGCGACGGCCGCCCTCGCTGCTCCCGTCGAAACCGAGTCCGGCCTTCTCGAAGGCGTCACGGAGAACGAAGTCAGCGTGTTCAAGGGCATTCCGTTCGCGGCGCCGCCCGTGGGTGATTTGCGCTGGCGCGCGCCTCGAGCGGCCGGTGCGTGGAGCGGCGTCCGGCTCGCCGACACGTTCTCGCCGGTTTGCGTGCAGCGCGGCACCTACCCCGAAGACGCGCCCGTGGAGCCGATGAGCGAGGATTGCCTGTACCTCAACGTCTGGGCTCCAGCGGATGCCACGAAGGGCGCGAAGCTGCCGGTCATGGTCTGGATCTACGGCGGCGGACTCTCGAACGGCAGTGCATCGACGCCGCTCTATGCCGGCGACGCCCTCGCGCGGCAAGGCGTCATCGTCGTGACGGCCAACTACCGGCTTGGCGCGCTTGGATTCCTTGCGCATCCCACGCTCACGCGCGAATCCGAGCACCGAGCTTCGGGCAACTACGGCCTGCTCGACCAGCTTGCGGCGCTCGGCTGGGTGAGGCGCAACATCGCGGCGTTCGGCGGCGACCCGAGCAACGTCACGGTATTCGGGCAGTCCTCGGGATCGATCTCGATCAGCGTGCTCTGCGCATCGCCGCTCGCGCACGGCCTGTTCCGCCGCGCGATCGGTCAAAGCGGCGGATTGTTCGAGCCGCTTGCCGCCGCGCCGGAATTCGCGCTGGCGGGCGCGGAGCAGGAAGGCGTGGCCTTCGCCGCGCGAGTCGGTGCCACGACGAGCGAGGCACTCCGTGCGTTGCCCGTCACCGACATCGTGGCTGCGCGGTTCGCGCCACACGTGGTGATCGACGGGTATGTGCTCGCGGAGGCGCCCCATGACGCGCTCGCTGCCGGGCGCGGCGCCGATGTCGACATCCTGGTGGGATCGAACGCCGAGGAGGGGCTCTCTTTCCGGAACCAGCGCGCGGTGACCACCGCCAACCTGCCGGCGCTGCTCGCCGAGGACTTTCCGCCGTTCATCGTCTCGTTGGCAGGACCTCGCGCACCCGAGAGCGAAGCGTCTGCGAAGGCCGCCTTCGTCGCTTTCGAAAGCAACATGCGTTTCGCGTGGGACATGCGCGCGTGGGCGCGCCTTCATGCCGGGGCTGGGCGTGGGCGCACGTATCTCTATCGTTTTGCGCAGGTGCCACCGAACGCCGAAGGCGCGCATCACGGCGCCGAGATGGCCTACGTGTTCCATCACCCGCTCGGCGCGCAGTGGACCGACGACGACCACACGCTCGCCGACAGGCTGAGTGCCTATTGGACCCACTTCGCCAAGACGGGTGATCCGAATGCCGCCGGCCTCCCCGTGTGGCCCGCGTTCACCACGACGCACGAGCAAGCGCTCCGGATCGACGGCGAGCTCGCCGCGGGTGCACTACCCAATGCCGCGGAGCTCGACTCCATCGGCCGCGTCTATGCCGCCGTACGTTTCGTCTTCCGCCACCTCCGTGCGCTGGGCGCCGCGGCGCTCGTGATCGTCGTTTCGTTGCTCTACGTCTCGTGGCGCGCCGTGCGCTCGCGCTTCCGGCGCGGCGCTCCAACCCTGTAGCGGACGCTGCCCGCGAGCGTTCGGCGGGTGCTCCGCGAGCCGCGGGATGAGCCGCAAGGACCCTGAAGTCGTCTTCAGAACCTCGACGTCAGACGTGGCCACGTCAACCGCCACGCTCCTTAGCCCGACGAACGAGCGAACAGGGAAGTCACGGAACCTCGTGCGCGTCGCTGTTCGCGCGAGGCGGCGAGCGGCTGCACGAGGTCTGCACGCGGTGCCCGAGCGGAAGCAGCCTGGGGGTAGGCGACGCGACGTCCCGGTCGCAACCGCGTAGAGTCTCGTCTGACGGCGGCGACGTCGTTGGTCCCAGCGCCTATCGCGATGCCAGCGGCGCGATCACGCCGCCGCCGCTTCATCACGGACGAGCGGACAGCCCGACCGCCGACGAAACATGAGCCGGCTCCCCGACTTCGTCATCATCGGCGCCGCGCGCTGCGGCACCACGTCCCTCCACGCGTACCTGCGCCAGCATCCCGACATCTTCATGAGCCGGGAGAAGGAGACCGACTACTTCTCTCTCGGTGACCTGCCGCCGAGCGAGGTTCCGCGGAACGCATCCGCCTACCGTGCGCGCACTCGCGAGGAGTACGAGCGCCTCTTCCAAGACGCGGGTGACGCGCGCGCGGTGGGCGAGGCGTCGCCGAGCTACCTGTTCTACCCGAGAAGCGCGGCGCGGACGCAGCAGGCGATCCCGGATGCGAAGCTGATCTGCATCCTGCGCGACCCGGTGGAGCGCGCCTACTCGCACTACGCGCTCGCGCGCAAGATGGGCTTCGAGGCGCGCACCGATTTCGAGGCCGCGGTAGCGGCGGAAGACGAGCGCTGGCGGCACGATCGCAGCATGCGCTTCGCCTACACGCGCGCGAGCCTCTATCACGACGGGCTGCTCGAGTTCTGGAAGCGGTTCGCGCGCGAGCGGATCTTGGTGTTGCTGTTCGAGGAGTTCGCGGCCGACCCCGCGGCGACGATGCGCACCGTCCACAGGTTCCTGGGGGCCGATGCGAGCCATACGCCAGACGTCAGCATCCGGCACAACCGCTCGATGCTGCCGCGCAGCGCGCTGGTACGCGAGGCGTTCGGCCGCCCGTTTCGTCTGCGCCGCTTCCTGCAGAGGAACCTGCCGCCGCGGCTCGTGACGCACCTCGGCAATCTTCTGATGCGCCGGCCTCCGGGCGTGGGACCGGAGGCTCGTGCGCGGCTCCTGCCGCGCTTCGCCGAGGACATCCGCCGGCTCGAGGCGCTCCTCGATCGCGATCTGAGTTGCTGGCGATCGATTTGAGCGCGTCCTCGTCGTATGTTGACCGCCGTCCGAGCGACCGGCGCGGGGATCTCGCCGGTGGCTCGCGTGGAGGGCGAATGGAAGTCCAGAGCTATTGCGTCAACGAGCCGTCCGTGATCAGCGAGGTGATCGACGGCGAGACCATCGTCCTCAACTTCGACAATGGCCACTACTACAGCTTCAATCCGACCGCCTCGGAGATCTGGCGGCGGTTGTGCGCGGGTAGCCCGGTCTCGGCGGCGACCGAATGGGTGGCCCGCCGCTTCGCGGCCGACCCGGCCGCCATTCGTCCGGAAGTCGAGGACTTCGTCCGTCGTCTCGAGGAGGAGCAGCTGATCCGCCGAGCCGCGAACGATGCGCCCCCGGGATCGACGAACGCGCCCCCGGATGCCAGCCATCCCGTCGCGGCGTTCTCGTCCCCCGACTTCGAGAAGTTCACCGACATGGAGGAGCTGCTGCTGCTCGATCCGATCCACGAGGTGAGCGACTCAGGCTGGCCACGCAGGTCCGAGTGACCATGTCGAGCGGGCGAGCAGCACGCGTTTCCGTCGTGCTCCCGGTCTACGATTGCGAGGCTTACGTCGGGGAGGCCATCGAGAGCGTGCTCGCACAGACGGTTGCTCCGGACGAGCTGATCGTCGTCGACGATGGCTCCACGGACGCGTCGCTGGCCGTCGTCGAGCGCTTCGCCCGGCCCTCGCTGCACGTGATTCGACAGCAAAACGCCGGCATCGGTGCGGCGCGCAATCGTGGGCTTGGCGGCGCGACTGGAGAGCTGATCGCGTTCATCGACGCGGACGACCTCTGGGAGCGCGACAAGCTCGAGCTGCAGATCGGGGCGCTGCGCCAACGCGACGACCTCCAGCTCGTGTTCGGCCACCTCGTCGAGTTCCTGTCGCCCGACCGCGCGGCTGAGCTGGGCGGCTCGCTCGAGGTCGGGACCGCTCCGGTACCGGGGTTGATCGCCACGACGTTGCTCGTCCGCCGCACGGCGGTGGAGCGAATCGGACCCTTCGACGAGACGCTCGAGGTCGGAGAGTTCGTCGAGTGGATGGCCCGCGCGCGCGACCTCGGGCTCGCGACCCTGTTGCTTCCCCAGATCGTGGCGCGACGTCGCATCCACGGCGGCAACACGGTGCTGACGCGCTCCAACACCGACTACCTGCGCGCGATCAAGGCGACACTCGACCGCCGCCGCAGAGCCGCGAATGCCGGCTGACGCTCGGCCCACGATGCAGCCCACCGTGACGGCGCTCATTCCGGTGTGGAACGGTGCCGCCTTCCTCGCCGAAGCGCTCGCGAGCGTTCTCTCGCAAGAGCCCGCCGTCGACGAGATCGTGGTGATCGACGATGGCTCGACCGACGGGAGCGGCGACATCGCCCGCGGCTTCGGCCCACGGGTGCGCTGCGTGCGCCAGGAGAACGGCGGCCTCGCCGCGGCGCGGAACGCAGCGGTCCGCGAAGCGCGGAGCGACTTGATCGCTTTCCTCGACTCGGACGACCTCTGGCCGCCCGGGCGCCTCGCCGGGCTGCTTCGTGCGCTCGAGGAGAATCCCGACTGTGGGATCGTGCAGGGCCGGCTGCGGCGTTTGGTCCGGAACGAGCAGACGAAACACTGGGAGCTGGTGAACGAGTCGTGGCGTGCGCCCAACGTCTCGACGGCGCTCATCCGGCGCTCGGTGTTCACGCTCGTCGGTCCGTTCGACGCGAGCGTCGCCGGTGGCGACGACGTCGACTGGCTGCTGCGCGCGAAGGAGAGCGGGGTGCGCGAGGCCCACGTCGACGCGATCACGCTCCACTACCGCCGGCACGACGCCAACATGACGAACGACGTCGCGACGGATCAGTCGAGGTTGATGCGCGTTCTCGGCCGTGCCGTCGCCCGTCGCCGCGCCGCCGCCGCGCAGCCGCAGCGCGGTGCGACGCCCCAGCCCGCTGTGAAGCCGCGCCAGCGCTCATGACCGGTGAGAGCTTCGCGGCGGCGCTGCGCTCGCTCGACACCTTCGCGATGCCCGAGGACGCCTGCGAGCAGCGGCTCGCGATCGCGGGACTGAACATCCGGGTGCGGCTCTCGACTCGGCACCTGGCCGCGAGCGCCCTGCGTGCGCTCGCGCACCACGCGGTGGCGGAGGACTCGGCACCGGCACCCGACCTGACGGTGCTGGTTCTCGATCGGGAAGCCCCTGGCAATCCGTTGCGCGATCTCTTCCCCGCTGCGACCAGCGCGCCGGTGGGCGATCGCGTCGAGCGCTGGTCCTACGAAGGCGTTCCGGGGCGCGGACTTCTGCACGAGGGCTTTCGGACGCTCTTCCTGTGGGACCGCGAGCACCGCCGCGCCGCGGTGTGGCTCGGCGAGGGCGGCGAGCTGCCGTATCACCTCGTCGCCTTGCCGCTGTTACCGATCCTGAGCTGGGCGTTCGCCGCGCGCGGCTTCGCGGTGGTGCACGCCGCCGCGGTGGCCACGGCGAGTGGAGCGCTGCTGATCGGTGGAAGGTCGGGCACCGGCAAGTCGACCACGGCGCTCGCCTGCCTGGATGCAGGTCTCGGCTTCCTCGGCGACGACATGTGCGTCATCGAGCCCGGCGATCGGCCCATCGTCCACTCACTCTTCTGCTCCGCCAAGCTCGACGCGCCGGATACGGCGCGCTTCCCGGCGCTGTCGCCGGCGCTGGTCGAAGGCTCGGGACCGGGCTGGGAAAAGTCGGTCTACCTCTTCGACCGCCACCTCGAGCGCGGTGTGGTGCGCGCCGCACCCCTGGCCGGCGTAGCGATTCCGCGGCGCGACGCAGGCCCTGCGGTCCTCCTCTCGCCACGCCAGGGATTCCTCGCGATGGCGCCGAACACCGCCTTCCAGCTCCCCGGTGCGGCTCTGGCTTCGTGCGCGGGCGTCAAGGAGATCGTGTCGAAGGTGCCCGTCTCGAGCGTCGGAGTCGGCGAGACCATCGCTGCGATCCCCGCACGGGTGAGCGGCTTCGCGCGCACCCTGTCGCTCTCAGGCGCTTGCGCAGAGCACCGCGCGTGACTCCGTCCGGGCGCCCGTGGCCCCACGGTGTGCGCTGTCGTCCGACGGCGTCTCAAGAGCTGCTGCTGAACGCGTGTCTCGCGGAGGAGAGCGCTGCGATCGCGGCATGGGAGCGCTGGTGCGCCACCACGGATCTGGATCGTGGCGACGAGGAGTCGTTCCGCCATCTGCCCTTCGCCTGGCACCGCCTGCAGAACCGGGTACGCCGAGACCGCACACTCGCGATCGCGAAGGGCGTGTACCGGCAATCCTGGTACCGCAATCAGCTCCTGCTGCGCACGCTGGGCGGCGTGCTCGATGCGCTCGGGGCCGCAGGGATCGAAGCGATGCTGCTCAAGGGCACGTCGCTGGCGACACGTTACTACCCGAATCCGGCGACCCGGCCCATGGTCGACATCGACATCCTGGTTCCGCATCCCGCGGCGGAGCGCGCCTTTGCCGTGCTCGCGAGCGACGGCTGGCGACCCGTCAAGCGAACGCCCGCGAAGGATCTCATCGGCTACGCGCACGCCATCTCCTTCGTGCGCGATCAGACCAACCTCGACCTGCACTGGAACGCGCTCTGGCCGCAGCGCACAGCCGACGCGGATCGGCCGTTCTGGCAGGACGCGATCCGCATCGACCACCAGGGGCGCGCGGCGTGGGTTCTCGCCCCGAGCGACGAGCTCTTTCATGCCTGCATGCACGGCGCCCGCCTCAGCCAGAACGCGTACAGCTGGGCGCCGTTCCGGCTCATCCGCTGGATCACGGATGCCTTCATGATCGCGCGGCGCTCGGACATCGACTGGGCGCGGGTCGCTGCGCTCGCCGAGCGCTACCACGCCCGGCTCCACCTGCGCGACGCGTTCCTCTGCCTGCGTCACCTCGGCTTCGCGGTGCCGGAAGAACTGCTCTCCGAGTGGGCGCAGGTGCGCTCCCCCGCCGACGAGCTGCACTACGAACTGACGCTCACACCGCGGCCGCCCCGCTTCTTCCCTGCGCTGCCGCGCTTCCGCTTCTGGAAGAGCTACCGGATGAAGACGTACATCGAGCAGGACGCGAACGGCGGTGCCGGGCAGGCGTGCCTGGCGGAACGGCTCGCTGGCTTCGCCCCGTACCTGGTCGCCTTCGTCAAGGTGGACCTCGACGCGGCGCGCCTGCGCGATGTGCCCGTCAACCTCGCGCGCAAGCTCGCCGGCCGGCCGTCGTTGCTGCGGCCCTGGGAGCCTGTCGGGCACTAGCTCCGGCGACGAGGTTGGGACGAGTCCCCGTCGTCCTCGCGTCGCTGCGAGCGCCGACGCCTGGTTGGAAGGAAACAATCCGCAGCGCTGACGCTATCGTCCGCGGCATCGCCAGCGACTGGATCATCGGCCCGATCCGGCACGAGGTGCGGTCCGGAGTGCGGGCCACCGACGTGTTCGATCGGCTCCGCCATCACCCTGCTGGCTTCGATTGCATCGCAGTCGCATTGGACGACGACGACCAAGCCGCGCGCTTCTACAACACGTTGCGTTCGGCGGGCGTAGCGGGTAGCGCCGTCGACTCGCTGACCTGCTCCGTGGCAAGCCGGGCCGACGTCCCTGCGCGGCTACATCCGGCAGGCGACGGTGTTCGAAGAGAACGCCGCGGTGGCAATCGTCCACCCGCGCGCCTGATGGAGTTCGCGGCACCGTGCTAGGGTCACGAGCCATGAGTTCGTTGTTGCTGGTACTCGGTGCCTACTACGTCGTGCTCTTTCTCGCCACGAAGGCGCTCGTGGAGGACGACCGATGATCGCCGGTCACTACGCCACGGCGCTCATTCCCAAGGCGCGCTCGCCCGAGCTTCCGATCGCCTGGCTCCTGCTGGCGGCCAACTTCCCGGACTTCGTGTGGGTTGCCCTCGGCTTCGCGGGCATCGAGACACCTCATCCGGTGTCCATCCTCGACGCCACGTTCGCCAACATCCGCGTGCGCATGACCTTCAGCCACGACGTGCTGCCGATTCTCGTCCATTCCGCCGCGTTCGCCGCCGTCGTGCTGCTCGCGGGTCGGGGGCGGCGGCTCGCCGCTTGGTGCGCCGCGCTGGTCGTGCTGCACCTGGGCTGCGACCTCGTCTCGGGTTTCGAGCACCATCTGTGGGGACCGGGCTCGCCGTCGATCGGGCTCGACACCTACGGTCGCGCCCCCCACGTGGCGCTGCTGATCGAGGCGATGACGTCGTTCGCCTGTGTCTTCTACTACGATCGCTCGTGCCGCGAGCGCGGGCGTCCACTCTCCCGCGGTCGCCGGCTCGGGCTATACGGGGTGCTCGTGGGCGGAGTCGTGGTGTGGCTCCCCACGGCGACGATGTCCCTCGCACGGATTCTCGGGCTGCACTGATCCCGCGCACGGCGTCGAGGTGGGGCGCGTGGGGTCAGAGCGTCGCGAGGAGTGACGACCACGGCTCGATGCGGATGCTCCGAGCGCTCGATCGCAAATCAGATGGGGCACAGATCGACGCCGGTGCTGCGCGGGTACATCCGGCGGGCGACGGTGTTCGAAGCGACCGCCGCGACACGAATCGTGGGCCCGATGTGAGCCGCGTCATCGTCCGCGGGAGCGTCCTGGTCCTTGCGACAGTTGGCCTGCGTGCATTATCGGTCGGTGCGCTTGATGTCTGGATGAGCGTCGAAGGCGCTTGCCCCGCGGAAAAGGGCTGCAGTACATGCTGCCAGCCGTCTCCTTGGCCGGTTCCGGGGAACGCGATCGCAGCGTTGGCGAGCGACACCAACGGAATCGGAGTGGCGGGCGAGGTCAGCGGTGGTCACGTGGGATCCAGGTGGCGACGGGGTGCCGACGATGCGGCGATGGATTGTGCAGGACTTGAGCGTCTTGTCGATCTCCTGCTCAGCTCACCGGTAGCTCTTCGGGATGTCCGCCGTCGGCTCGTTTCCCCCGCGGATCCAGTCGCGACACTGTTCGAACAGTCCCGGCCGCCAGAGGCCGTCGATGGGCTCGGCGATGCTCGCCAGTAGCGTCCGCGTGCTCTCGACGTCGCGCGCGCCGCACGCGTACATCGCGAACGCCTGACGGTTCCACGCCGAGGGGTACCTTGCAACGAGGTCTTGAAACCCCTTGTGCATGCGCGCCCAGTTGGCGCCGCCGTGCGTGAAGATTGGCCGCGACGCCATACCGCTGTTTCCGTAGAGCGACCAGTAGATTCGAGCGTAGAGCGACTCACCTTCGGTTGCCCGGGTTCGCTCCGCGGCTTGCGTCGCGAACGCGTCGAGCGCTTCCGCGCTGCCATACCAACGCGGGTGCAGGTAGTACGCCCGCGCGAAGTAGTGGCCGAAGAAGGTCGGCTCTTGAGCGACAGCCTCTTCGAACAACCGATCGAATCGCTCCTTTGGCCACGCCTCGTTGATCGCCATCCACAGCGACTCTTCATACCAATCGGGGCAGCGTCGGCCGTCGTCGCCCACGGCGTCGAGTGCGGCACGCGCTTTCGCCAGGCGCTCGCGAAATATCGGCCAGGCGCTGTCCTGAACCTCACGTGCGTACGTGTTGCCACGCGCGCGCCACGCGTACTGACGCCACGCGGCGGCTTCAACGACGTGAGCCGCCACCGACTCCGGCTGCTCGCCGCGCCACGCGGCGAGCAAGGCGAATCGCCGTTCCCAATCCGAGTCGGAACCTTGCTTCGCTTGGGGAACGAGCGCGGACAGAAAGTCGGAGAGCGCCCACGTCCCCGACGGATCCCGCTCGCGCGTTGCTCGAAGTGCTCGTATGCGCTTGTCGAGCTGGCGAAAGTCGTGGTCTTTCAACAGCGCAACCGCCTCCGCGTCAAGCTCGTTTCGAGCCCGCGTGGTTGGGTCCTCTGCGGCACCGGAATGCGACGCACTGATGATGAGCGCAATCAAGCCGAGCGCGAGCACGATCGGGGCGCGGTGCGCCGGTCGGGGAGTGGATGTGTGCGCCATGGGGCTCTCCGGGAGGCGACCAGCGACGGTTCTCTTGCAGTAACCGGCGGAACGGCAGCCCCAACCGTGGCACGAATGGCTGCATCGCCGCCACCGCCACATCGCGTGGCCTCGAGTCGCCTACGCCCCTTGGAGTGACGGCAGCTCCGCCCCGCAGAACGGGCAGTACCGAATGTCGTGGGTGATACTTGCGACGTCCGCAATACGCCAGCCGCAACTGCCTGCCAACCACACGACGCGCGTCTGGGCCTCCTCGCAGCAGCCTGCCCAGTGCGCGGATCCGCGGCGATTAACGGGGGCGGGGTCGTCGGTCATCGCGTGGCTGTCACGAATCGCGGTGCGCTCGGCTATTCGACGCCTTCTACGAACAATGACGCACCTGGCGGTGCGCGTGCCGCAGCGAGTGGCATCATCCGCTATCGCACGAGCAGCGAGCAATATGCCAGAAGTTCGACGAACGGACGCATCGTTCCCTCCGAGCAGCGCCTCCGGAAATCCCGCCGGGTTCCCTGGTAACCGCTGATTGTGATACGTCGAGGCATGCGCTCACGGCCGGGTCGTCATCTGCGAGTCGATGTGGTACCCGCTCGTGCTCGGCGGGCGCCCCCGCCGGGGCCGCGTGGAGCCACTGCGGTAAGCACCACGATCGCCGAGCAGTGCCTTCGCGATCTCGTGAACGAGCGCGTCTCGACACGTGCGTCTGCCGTCGCTGTGGCGAAGCGCCTCGGCGACGACGCGCCGCCCGCGGTTCGCTACGTGTTGGCGGTGCTCGCCGAGCATGATCCGGACGATGCGATTCGTCGGGTTGCTGCCGGCTCGGCGTCGCAATCCCCGGAGCCACAATGAGCCAAGCGCACGACCGAGACGCACGCCCCGCGTGTCCGAAGTGCGGCGTCACGCGCGTGCACCGCGTCACGTGGACGGATCCGCGAAGGGGAAGAAATAGTTGTCGTCGACCGGCAGGACTTCTTGACGCCGATCAACGTGGTGAGAGAACGCCCACAGGCCACCCTGGGCTTACACACGCGAGTGTGTGAACTGGCTTGCAGACCCGGAGGTGGAGATGCCCACGAATCTAGCTGTCGACGACGAGCTCATCGAGCAGGCCCGGCGCGTCGGCAAGCACAAGACCAAGAAGGACGCCGTGACGGTCGCACTCCAGGAATACATCAAGCTCCAGCGCCGGCGGGGAATCCTCGACCTCGAAGGCCAGGTCGACTTCTGGCCGGGCTA
>JAXLQJ010000095.1:0-17734 GCA_046331705.1 bacterium
TCGTTTCCCATACCTGCGGCGCGACGAGCGTCGCGGGACCCGCCGCCTGGGCGCGCGGCGGCGCCCGCTCGTGCGCGGCGGCTGCTTCCGTCCCGGGGGGCTCGCACGCATCGCGGCGCCCGACCGCGAATCTCGCGCCGCGCCGCTGCTGTCCGGTAGCGTACCGCTGGGCTAGGCTCGCTCGCCCGGCTCATCCGGCCTTCGCTCGCCCTCGCCTCGCGCAGCCGCACGGTGCCCACAGCGTCCCTCGCATCCGGCCTTCCATCGTCGCGGTCGCGATTGCGCGTGGCGATGGTGATCCAGCGGTTTCGGCCGTATTTCTCGGGACAAGGCGTGCAGCTCGAGTCGCTCTGCCAGGCGCTGGCGCGGCAGGGGGTGACGAGCACGATCGTGACGGCGCGGCGCGCGGTCGGCGGACCGACGGAGGGCCGCGATACGCCAGCGCTCGAGGACGCGGACGGTTATCGCGTGGTGCGGCTGCGTTGCGACGTTCCCGGGCTCGCGTTCACGGGTCGCGCGACGCGCTGGTGGACGCCGATCTTCGGGTTTCGCACCGAACGCGCGCTTCGGCGCCTGGCGCCGGACATCGACCTCATCCACGTCCACGGACTCACGGACGGCCTCTTCGGCGCGTGGCGCGCGGCCCGCCGCCACGACCAGCCCATCCTGTTCGAGATGACGCTGCTCGGCACCGACGATCCCGTCGCCGTGAGCGAGAAGCGTCAGCTCTTCCAGCACTGGCGCGAGTCGATCTACCGACGCTGCGACGGCTACGTGGCCATGTCCGAAGCGCTGGCGCGGCGCTATCGCGAATCCGGATTGCCGGAGCAGCGGCTGCGCGTGATCGCGCAAGGCGTCGACACGCGCCGCTACGCGCCCGCCGACGATCGCGCGGAGAGCCGCCGCCAGCTCGGCCTTCCAGGCGACGGACCGCTCGTGGCGTTCGTCGGATCGCTGATCGAGCGCAAAGGCATCGACGTGCTGCTCGCGGCCTGGGAGCGGATCCACGCGGCCGAGCCGACGGCGCGGCTCCTGCTGGTGGGCAAGGATCGCTTCCCCGACGACCCGGCCGCCGAGCGCGCGCTCGACACGGCGTCGGCGCGGTTGAGCGCCGGCGCTCGCGAGCGGGTGGTTCGCACCGGGCTCACCCCAGACCCGAGCGCCCACCTTCGCGCCGCGGACGTCTTCGTCTTCCCGTCGCGACGCGAGGGCTTCGGCAGCGTCATCATCGAGGCGATGGCCTGCGCGCTGCCCTGCGTGGTCGCCGACCTGCCCGGCATCACCGACACGATCTTCGCCGAGGCCGCCGGGCTCGCGGCGGAGGTGACACCCGGCTGCGACGGCTTCGTCGTTCCCCAGGCTGCGCCCGCCGCCCTCGCCGATCGTGCCCTCGCGCTGATCCGTTCGCCCGAGCTTCGCCGCGCCGTCGGCGCGCGGGCCCGGGCTCGCGCGCTCAGCGAGTTCGACCTCGATCGAATCGCCGCCGCGTACGTCGAGTGGTACCACGCTTGTCTCGCCATGCCCCGCGCCCGATGAGCGACGTCGCACCCACCTCGCCGCGCGCGCCGGGCTCGGCGGCACCTTCGCTCACGCAGCGCGTGTCGCGCTCGGTGTTCTGGAACGCCGTGCTGGTGCCGATCGCGTTCGTGCTCAGCACCGTGATGTCGATCCTGGTGCGGCGCGCCTTCGGCCTCGGCTCCGGCGTGTACGACGTGGTGAGCGGATTGGTGGGCTCGGTGCTGCTCTACTCGAGCCTCGGCCTGTCCACGGCGCTCACCAAGTTCCTGCCCGAGCTCGAGGTCTCGCGCGGGCGGGCGGCGGTGATCGCGTTCCTCGCCCGCACGGCGCTGGCGCGCGCGCTGGTGCTGGCCGTGGTGCTGGTTCCGATCAACGTGGCGGCCGAGCCGGTGGCGGCGATGCTGAACCTGGGTGCCCAAGGCGCGCTGCTCTTGCGGCTCGCCACCGCGATGGTGCTCGCGCGGGCGTTGCTGGAGATGGGCATCAAGACCCTCAACGCGTTCCTGGCACAGCGCGAGGCCAACCTGCTCACGCTCGTCCAATCGCTCACCGATCCGGCGTTCATCGGCATCGCCATCGGCGCCGGGCTCGGGATCCCCGGGGTGATCGCCGCCTTGGCGGCGTCGAGCGCGCTGGTGGCGATCGCCGCGGCGGGCTTCTCGCTGCGGATCATTCGGCGGCTCGCGCCGGAGCCCAAGGCGGGCTCCGCGGCGGGGATCGGCGGCTCCGTCTCGCTCTCGGCGGGGCTCGTCGATCTGCTGCGCTTCGCGTCGTTCACCTACGTCTACGAGCTCTCGCTCTACTTCGCCGGGCCCGCGTTCGCGTGCCCGGCGCTCTCGATGGTGCTCGGCGACGCGCAGCAGGTGGCGCTCTTCTCCACCGGCTTCTACGTGGCGTTCAACCTGGTGGGCCTGGTGGTGGCGGGCTTTCGTGGCGTCTACCGGCCGATGTTCGCGCACCTGCGCGCCACGGGCGATCCCGAGCGGATGCGCGCCGCGTTCGCCGCCGTCAGCAAGGCGCAAGTGGTGATGCTCTTGCCGGTGGGCGTGGGACTCTTCGTCATGTCCGCGGACTACCTCCCGCTGCTCTACGGCCAGCCGTTCGCCGCGGGGGTCTGGACGACGCGGCTGCTGGTGGCGACGCTCTTCACGGAGACCGCGTTCAACCTGGGTCTGATCGTGCTCTCGATCGACGAGCGTTACCGGGCCGTGCTGGTCTCGCAGCTCTGGCTGGTGGCGGCCGCGCCGGTCTTCCTGGTGGCGGCGCGCGTCGGCGGCGTCGCCGCGGGTGCGGTGGTGCTCGGTCTGGCGCGAGTGGCCGCGGTCCTCAGCGGCTATCGCATCTGCAGGCGCGAGTACCGGATGGAGTTCCCGTGGGAGTTCACGCGCCGCGTGGGCTACGCGACCGCGACCATGGCGGTGGTGCTGGTCGCGGGACGCGCCGCGTGGCGCACCTCGGTTGCCGAGGCGCTCGCCCTGACCGCGCTCGGCGCAGCGGTCTTCGCGGTCGCGCTGCGCGGCACGCGCGCCATCGGACCCGAGGAACGCTCGCTGCTCGAGCGCGCCCGACTGCCGGGCGGCAAGCTCTTCGTGCGCTGGCTGGTGCCGACGTGAGCCCCCCGCAGCCGCGCATCCTCATGTACATGCCCGGGCTTCGCCCTGGCTCGCTCGGCTGGCAGGTCCATCTCGACTTCGCGGCCGCCATGCGCGCGCGCGGCGCGAGCTTCGAGATGCTGACCAACGGCGAGCGCGACGGTCTCGCCGCGCCGACGGGCGAGTTGCGCGTCGCGCGACCCGATCCCCGGTGGCGATGGCTGAGCCCCCGCCTCGCGCCGCTCACGCGCACGCGCGAGCTCCTCGGCTGGGCCTCCGCGCTGGCGCGCTACCTGCGTCTGGTCGGCCACGAGGTCGATCTCCTTCACGTCGAGGTGGCGTATCCACACGGCGCGGCCGCGCGCTTGGGTGCCCGCATGGCGGGCTGGCGCGGACCGATCGTCATCACGCCGATGGGCGAGGACGTGCTCGTGCTGCCCGAGGCTCACTACGGGTTCCGTCGCCACCTCGTGCCACGCCTGCTGGTCGGCGAGGCACTGCGCGGCGCCGCGGCGCTGCGCTGCATCTCGGGATTGGCGCTCGGCGCGATTCGCTCCGTCGCGCCGCACGCGCGCTGCGAGGTGATCCCGCTCAACGTCGCCGACGACACGCTGCGCGCGCTGGATCCCGACCCACGGGCGACCGCCGCCAGACGGCGCGAGGCACGCGCCGCGCTCGCCAGCGAGCTCGGCTCCGGCGAAGCTCCGCTGGTCCTCGCCCTCGGCCGACTGCATCCGTTCAAGGGAATCGCCGTCCTCGTCGAAGCGATGCGCGCCACGCGCCCGGACGCGGAGCTGCTCTTGGTGGGGCCGTCGCTCGCATCGAAGGAGCTCGGCGACCACGCGCAGACGTTGCTCGCGCGCGCGCGGGAGCTCGGAGTGGAATCGCGGCTGCGCTGGCTCGGCGCCGTCGAGCCCGCGCGCGCGCTCGCGCTGCTGCGGGCGGCCGACGTGCTGGTGGTGCCGTCGCTGCTCGAGTCGCTCAACAAGGTCTGCGTCGAGGCGGCGGCGGTGGGCACGCCGTTCGTGGTGACCTCGACCACCGGCATCGCCGAATGGGTGCCGCCCAGCGGCGTGGGCCTGGTGGTGCCGCCAGGCGATCCGGCGACGCTCGCGGCGACGATCGATCAGGTCCTCGACGGCGGCTTCGTCGTGGACGGCGCCGCGCAGCGCGGCTTCGTCGAGCGCTTCGCGCCCGCGCGCGTCGCCGCCGAGGTGCTGCGCTTCTACGCGGGGTGCTGCGGCGATGAGCGCAGCCAGCGCGCTCACCTTGCTCGTGATCGTCGGCTATCCGGCGTGGGCGTTCGCGCGCGGCGCGCGGGCGTGCGGAATCGCTCACCACGGCGCCCAGCGCGCGTCCGCCGCCGTGGTCGGGATCGCCCTGGCGGTGATCGTGTTGACCGCCTGTGCCTCGCTCGGCGCGCCGCCGGCGCGGGGCCTGGCCGGCCACGCCGCGGTGGTCATCGCCGCCACGATCGCGGCACTCGCCGGCCAAGCCGGCAACGCGCGCGCCGAACACGGCGGCGAGGCGGGCCGCGAGCGCATCGCGCTCGCGCTCGCCTCGTTGCTCTTCGCGGCGCTGGTCGCGATCCCGTTCTCGCCCTTCGGCTGGATCCGCGCCGACGGCATCCATCGCATGGGAATGACCGATTGGATGAAGCATCTGGTGGTCACGACCGCGCTCGGCGCAGCGCAGGACTTCCCTCCCGCCAACCCGTTCCTCGCTGCGAGCGGACGCGCTCCCTACTACTACGGATTCCACCTGCTCGCCGCCGCGATCGCGCGTGCCGCCGCCACCGGCGACGGCCCCTTCCCGGCGCTCTTCGCCTTGACCCTGGTGACCGCCGCGCTGGTGCCGCCCGTGCTCTTCACGGTGGCGCTCGGCCTCGGCTGCTCGCGGCGCACGGCGCTGCGCGCGGCGCTGCTCGGCACCTTCGTCGGCGGTTTCGATCTGGTGCCGCAGGCGCTGCGCTCGATCGCCGACGTCGCGCACGCCTGGCCGCTGCCGCACGGCTTCGCGGCGCTGCGAGCGATCGTGCCGTCGACGCACGTGGATTCGTGGCTCCACCACGACGAGCGCCAGTTCAACGCGCCCTACGTGGCGACGATCTGGGCGCCCCAGCACGTGCTCGCGGCGCTCGTGGCGCTCGTCGCCATCCACTGGCTTCGCCCTCGCGACGAGCCCGGCCCGCGCCGGCTGCGCCTCGCGACGTACGGCGGTGCGGCGCTGCTCTTGGGCGCTCTCCCCGCGATCTCCGCCTACGTGGCCCTCGGGACCGCGTTCGGCGCGCTCACCGCGCTCGCCGTGGAGAGCCTCGCGACTCGGTCGCGGCCGTGGACCACCGCGACCTTCCGGCACTGGGCGGCGGTCGCGCCGCTGGCCGCAGTCGCGGCGCTGCCGGGACTCGCCGCGCTTCGCGGCGCCGCCGGCGGCGGCCTCGTCGTCCACGTATCCGCAGCCGGTGACTGGCGAAACGGTGCGCTCTTCACCGCGCTGCTGGGTGACGGGACGCTGAGCCGCGTCCTCGACACTCCCGCGGTGTTGCTGGTGGAGCTCGGGCTGGTGGGAATCCTCGCCGCCTGGCAGATGCGGGCGACGCTGCGCACGCGCGACGCGAACGTCCACTCGGGCGCGCGACTCGCGCGCATCCAAGCGATCGGCTTCGTCGCAGGCATCGTGGGCCTGGTGACTTTCGTGCGTCCGCCGGTCGGCGGCCCCAACAATCTCTACGCGCGGCCGATGCTGGTGGTGTGGGGCTTGCTGGCGCCGTTCGCGGCGCTGGCGCTCGAGCGCGCGTGGTCGCCGAAGCGCACCCGGACGTGGCTCGTCGCCGCCGCCTTGCCGTGCGTGCTCTACGTCCCCTACGCCGTCGTGGGCGCAACGCTCGAAGGCGCGCTCTTCTGGGCGGCACCGCGCGAGCTACGCGCCGCGACCACGGCGATCGACGCGTCGAGCCCGCCGGCGACGGAAGTGGCCATCGAGCCGGCGGTGCTCGACACGCCGTTCGCGTACTGGCTGAACCGCCGGCTGGTGATCGGCGAGCGCAGACACGCGCTCCTCTTCGGCGGCACGGCCGAGCGCTACGACGCGACGGCCCGCGCGGTCACGGCGATGGCGGAGGCCGCGCGCGGCGGGAGGCCGTGCCTGGCGCCGTCCTACGCGCGCTTCCCTCCCCGCGCGCTGGTGCTGCGCGCGCGGAGCGCGCCATCCGCCAGCCAGCGAATCGAGGCACCCTGGCTCGGCGATCCCGCGACGCTCGATTGCTTCGAGCGCGTGTCGGCGACGAGCCGCTACGAGGTGTGGGTCAACGAGCGCGCCCTCGCCGCCATCCCGGCGCTCGGGCGCGCGCCTGCGACGGCGCTTTCTCCCGCACCGCCCAAGTGATAAGTAGCCGCGCTTCCGCCCCGACTCACCATGGCCCCTCGACGCAAGACCGCCGCGACGCCAGCGCCCTCGCCCACCGACGTGACGGTGGTGATCCCCGCGTTCAACGAGGAGCGCGCGGTGGGCGCCGTGGTGGAGGCGCTCGCACGCCTCGACGCCCATCCGCAGGTCTTGGTGGTCGACGATGGATCGAGCGACGGCACCGCGGAGCTGGCCACCGCCGCCGGCGCGCGCGTCATCCGACACGCCCGCAACCGCGGCTACGGCGCGGCCGTCAAGACCGGCGTCCGCCATGCGCGCACCCGCTACGTGCTGCTCTGCGACGCGGACGGCCAGCACCGCGCGGAGGACGTGGCCCGGCTCATCGAGGCGCGCCGCCCCGAGGCCATGATCGTCGGCGAGCGTGCCCGCGGCTCCCACCAGGTGGCGAGCCGAAAGCCCGGCAAGTGGCTGCTCACGAAGGTCGCGGAGACGATCGCCGGCGAGCCCATCCCGGACCTCAACTCCGGGCTTCGGATCTTCGATCGCGCGCTGGTGCAGCGGTTTCTCTACCTGCTGCCCGACGGCTTCTCCGCGTCCACCACCGTCACGCTGCTCTTCTACCGGCGCGGTTTCGACATCGCCTACGTGCCGATCCAGACCCAGGTGCGCGTCGGCACCAGCACCGTCCGGCCGATTCGTGACGGCCTGGCGACGCTCTACCTGATCGTCAAGCTGGTGCTGGTGTTCAACCCGCTGCGGTTCTTCGTGCCGCCGGGGGCTTTCTTCCTGGTCGCGGGACTCACCCAGGGCACCTATCGCGCGCTGGTGAGTGGTCGCGGCTTCACGGTGGCGGGCTTGCTGCTCGCGGTCACGGGGCTTCTGACGCTGTTCTTCGGCATCCTCGCCGACCAGATCTCGACCCTGGCGGCGAATCTCGCCGAACGCGACCTGCCCGTCCCCCTCGACGACGAATCGTCGTGACCACCCACGCCGCTCGACCGGCGCGGCGGCGCTCGAAGGGGATCGTCACCGCGCTCGCGCTCGTCGCCTGCATCGCCGGCGCGGTCGTCTACCTCGCGCCCCGGATCACCGAGTTCGCGGCCCAGAAGCCGCGCATCGAGCCGCTCGCCATCGCATTCGCGGTGCTCGGCTACGGAGTCTTCGCCTGGGCCAGCGCGCGCCAGATGCGTGCCTGCCTGGAAGCGCTGGGCGCCACCACGCGCCATCCCTACGCCGTCTTCACGATGGCGACCCTCGGCAAGTACCTGCCCACCAAGGCGATGGTGCCGGTGCTGCGGGCGCGTCTCACCTCCCACGAGGGTGCCAGCGCCACCACGGTGGTGACGGCGCTCGGCCTCGAGTTCGTGATCGGCGCGGCGATCGGCACCTGGCTCGGCCTGACGCTGAGCGCGGAGCCGATCTTCGGGCTCGGCCACGGCACCGCGGTGGCCATCGGCGTGATGGGCCCGCTGCTCTTCGCGTTCGCGCGCCGACCCGCCGTGTTGCGCGCGGTTCGTGCCGTCGTCGAGGTGGTGCTGGCTCGCGTGCCGGGGGCCGCGCGCGTCATGCCCGCGTTCGAGCCGGCGCACGCCGTCCGCGCCGCCGCGTGGGCGACGCTCGCGTGGATCGCCGGCGGTGCATCCTTCGCCGCGAGCTTCCACGCGCTCGGCGGCGGGCACGGCTTCGAGCTGCCGATCGGCGGCGCTTTCGCGCTCGCCTCGATGATCGGCTACGTCGCGTTCGTGGTCCCCGCCGGGCTCGGTGTCCGCGAGGCGAGCCTGATCGGCCTGCTTGCGCCTCACCTCGGCGCGCCGATCGTCGCGTCCGCCGTGCTCGCCCACCGAGTCCTCGGGACGCTCACCGAGCTCGCCGCCGGTGGCCTCTCGGCGCTCTGGCTCGCGCACCGCGGGCGCCGCGCCGCGGCCGCTCGCGCGGCGGCGGACTGATACCTGGTGCCGGTGCTTGCGAGCGAGAGCCGACTCGGCCGTCAGGAAACGCCGCACCGCCGCACACCCGCCCGCTCGCACGGTCGCGCGGGGCGGCGCCACGTCGTTCAGGCGATCACGACCCGGTCGCGACCGGCGCGCTTGCCGTCGTAGAGCGCGCGATCGGCGCGGATGAGCAGCTCGCGCAGCCCTTCGGCGCCGACCACGAGCTGCGAGCCACCCACGGTGACGCTGCAGCTCGCGCCGCCGTCGTTCGCGTCGGTCGCTCCCGGCGCAGGCACCTCCCGCACCGCGAGCCTCAGCCGCTCGGCGAGCTCGCCCGCCGCGCGGGCGTCGGATTCCGGCAGGACCACCGCGAATTCCTCGCCGCCCAGACGACCCACGAGGTCGCTGGCGCGCACGGAGGTGCGCAAGGCACGGCCGATCGCGCGCAGCACCCGGTCGCCCTCGACGTGGCCGTAGGTGTCGTTGACCCGCTTGAAGTGATCCACGTCCACGACCAGGAGCGAGAGCGGACGGCGGTAGCGCACGGCGCGCGCGACCTCGCTCTCGGCCAGCTCGAGCAAGCGCGCGCGGCTCGCGACCTCGGTGAGCGGATCGAAATACGCGAGCCGCGTGAGCGCGTGGCGCTGCTCGAAGTTCCGTTCGAGCAGCACGTAGAACGCGTGCCCCATGGCGGTGCCGAGCAGCGCGATCCCGAACGTCATGCCGACGAGATTGGTCACGAACGGCGCTTGCAGGTACTCGGGATGCGGGAGGAAGGCCGCCAGCAGCACCACCGCCGCGGTCGCGAGCGAGAGCGCCAGCCGCGTGAGGACCGGCACCACGAAGAGCATCGTGGCGAGCGGGAACGTCATCCCGGTGTGGATCCACGGGCGATCCGGCCCGCCGAGCATCCCCATCAAGCCGAACGTGACGGCCGAGAAGCCGAGCAGCATCCCCACCCCCACGCGGAAGGGCGAGCCGCGGCGGCGCGCGATGCGGCGAAACGTCACGATCGCCACGACCGTCGTGGCGAGGAAGATCCCCCGCCACGCCGCGAAGATCGCGAGCCGCGCGTGATCGGCCCCGAAGATCCAGGGATCGAAGCCCCAGAACGCCAGATTGATCGCCAGACATGCCGCCGCGAAGCCGGCCCAGGTCACGGCCGTCATGTAGCGCGCGTAGTCCTCCCAGCGTTCGATCTCGCGGGGCTCACCGCCGAACGCGCGAAACCCGCGTTCGATGAGCTCGTGAGCCCGGCGGTTCCAGCGCGCCCAGCTCGCGGCTCCGGCCGCCGACGTGCCCGAGGCCGAGGACCCGCCCGCGTTGGCGTTCGCGCTCGATGCCGCATCCAAAGCGAGCGCGGGCGCGCCCGCGGCATTCTGGGTCATCGTGAGGCCCTCCCGAACGAAGGGTCGAATCCTGGCTCCGACACACGGCCGCGGCTACCGCGAGCGAGCGCTGCGAACGGGCCGGGCTCTGTCGACACCACGTCCAGCCGCCGCATGCGCCGTCGCTCGCGGTGCCCGTGCGGACCACGGCGGCGTTGGGCTGCACCCCGAGATCGTCGAGGAGCACCCGGCTCGGCTGCCGACGCGTCCTCCAGCGCAGTGTGCCGACTCGCCTCCTCGATCGCCGGTGGGCCCGCCGCCTCGACGGAGGTCACGAGCCGATCGTCGTCGGATCGCGCCCGGCGCGCCCTGCCCAGGCCGCGTCGATTGGCCGCCCGCTCGGCGATGCCAGGCGAGCGCCACGCTCGCATCCAGCGAGGCCTTCGAGAGCGACAGCGACTGCGTCGCCGCGAGCGCGCGACGGTCGATCCCGGCGGCTCAGCCGTCGTCGTCGCGCGCCGCCGGCGAACGCACGATCCGCAGGCCGAGGACGCGCCAATGCTCGTCGTACGAGCCATCGACGCGACATTCGAGGCGGTTCACGCCGGCGCGCCATTGCTCGTCGGCGACCTGCGCCCGCCACACGACCGCGCCATCGGACGCGGGCTCGACGCTGCCGCCGAGGCGCCGCCCGTTGAGCTCGATCACGCCCGGCGGCTTGCCGGCGAAGCGCAGCTCCACGCGCAGGTTACTCTCGCGCAATCCCAGATCCATCAGATACACGAAGAGATCGGCGTGGCGCGGCTCCCCGCCGAAGACCGCGAGGTGCGTCCGCCTCGCGTCTTCCGTGGGGTCGAAGTCGAACTCGGGTGCGCCATCGACCAATCGCCATCCGGTGCCCAGATGGCGCCGGTCCGGTCGCGCCAGGTCGATCGAGCCGTCGCCGAAGGGAACCGGATCGGCGCCGGCGAGCTGCGTGTACTGCCCCCACCGCAGGCCATCGCGCAGCGCGTAGTAGAGCTCGGCCGGCCAAGCGGGAGGCCAACCGAAGCGATCGACGAACGCGGCCGGGGCAGCCCACGGAAATCGCTCGGCGCCGACCATGCCGACGTTGATCGCCCCCGAGCGATACGCACCCGAGAGGCTCGCCATCCACACCGCACCCGCCAGGCCCACGCACGCGAGCGGCGCGGCCGGCGCCCTGCGCCACCACTGCATCGATCGCTCCGCGGCGTGTGCTCCGCCGAGCACCAAGAACGGAAAGAGACTGTCGAGGCGGCGCGGACCGAACGTGGCCCCGCCGTACCACGACACGCTGGCGAGGCAAGCGTTGAGGTAGATCGCGATCGTCACGTAGAGACCGGCGACGATCCACACTGGATCGCGCCGGAATCGCGCCACCGCGACCGCCACCCCGCCCACGGGCAGGTAGAGCCACGGCGAGAACCCGAGCAGCCCGTAGCGCGGCGAGAACAGCAGATCGATCGCGTAGGGATTCAGCCATTGCAGGAACGTGCCGCCGCCGGTCTGCGGCAGGTACGTGCCGTAGATCGCCTTCCACGCGAAGAGCTGCGGCGCGAGACCGAGGAACGTGGTGGCCGCGTACACCACGCCGCAGACCGCCACCCGTCGCCAGCGCGCCCACGCCGGCAATCGCTCCGGTGGCTCGGCGGCGCCCTCGAGACCGGTCTCGCCGCCCAACCAGCCGGCCAGCACCCACACGAGCTCGATCGCGCCGCACACGAAGGGCAGCCAGATGTTCTGCCACCGCACCACGGTGAGGAAGCCGGCCAAGAGCCCGAGCAACGCCCAACGCTTGGGATCGGGGCTGCCGAGCCCACGCCACCACAGGTAGACGAACGCCGAGACCAACCCGATCGCCGGCGCATGGGCGTAGAGCCCTGGATGAATCAGCCAATGGCCGAAGAAGCTGGCCGCCGTGACCCACGCCGCCCCGAGCGCCGCGGCGGTGGCGTTGGTGCGCTCGCGCGCCAGCCGGTACGCGAGGTAGATGCCGAGCGAGCCGAGCGCCGCCGACGTGAAGACGCACGCCGCGCGCTCGGCGGCGGGCGAGCCGAAGGCGTGGGCGACCGCCCACGCAGGCAGCCACAAGAGCGGCGCCCCGAGTGCCGCGGTGTTGGGAGCGCGCTGGGTCTTCTCGACCAGCCACGGGCGATTGCGGTACTTGGGCCAGAGCTCGCGGAAGTCGTTGCCGAAGTCGAGGTCGCGGTCGAGCGCGAGCGAGCGCACGTAAGCGAGGTGCTGCACCTCGTCCTTGATCACGCGATGGTCGCCGACGAGGTCGAGCGCCGTCGCGACCAGCGGGATCGCGACGAGCGCCGCCCAGCCGAGCCCGCGCCACGGGCGAGAGAGGCTCATGCGTCCGACGCGCGCGGCGCGATTCCCGCGCCGTGCGTCGCGCCCGCCGGCGCCGCCGGCGCCGCCGCCAGCGCCGCGCGGTAGACGGCGAGATGGGCGCGCACCGTGGCGGCCCAGCCTTGCGCTCGCTCCGATCCCGCGCGCGCCCCCGCGCCGAGGCGTCGCGTCAGCGCCGGGTCCGCGAGGAGCCGACCGAGCGCCCCGGCGAGCGCCGCCGTGTCCCGGGGCTCGATCAGGAGACCGTTCTCGCCATCGCGCACGGTCTGGGGAATGCCGCCCACGCGCGTGGCCACCACCGCCGCGCCGGCGGCGAGCGCCTCCATGAGCACGTTGGGCAGCCCGTCCACGTTGCCGCCCTCGTCCTCGACGGAGGGGATCGCTACGACGTCGGCGCCCGCGTAGAGCCGCGCGATCTCGTCGTGCCGCACGGCGCCCGCGAACGAGACCGCGTGCGCGATGCCGAGCCGGCGCGCTCGCTCGACGAGCGCGTCCTTGAGATCGCCGTCACCGGCGATGACCAGGTGCGCCGCGACGTGCCGCTCGCGCACCGCCGCCCACGCATCGAGGAGCACGTCGAAACCCTTCTTCCCCACCAGTCGCCCCACGGCGAGCACCACGGGCGCCTCCGGCGCGAGCCCGAGGCGCGCGCGCAGCCACGCCGCGCTCGCGGGATCCGGCCGGAACCGGTCCAGGTCGACTCCATAGGGAATCGTGTGCGTGGTGGCGGCGCGGGCACCCATGCGGATCGCGCGCTCGCGCAGGTTGTCGCTGCACGCCACCACCTGTGCCGCGCGCCGGAACACCCGACGCGCCGCCCAGCCCAACCAGGGATGGCGCTCGGCCAGGAAGAGGTCGGACCCATGCAGGCTCACCACCAGCGGCACCCGTCGCATGCTCGCGATCACCGCTGCGAGCGGGCCGTTGGGCAGCACCCAGTGCGCGTGCACCAGATCGGGTGGGCGCCGCAACGAGAGCCGGCGGGCTCTGAGCAACCCCGCGACGAACGTGATCGGCACCAGCGCCAGGATCCGCGGCTTGATCGCACGATCGGCCGTGAGCGACGCGGCGTAACCCCACACGCTCCACGCCGGCGTGGGCGCATAGCGATACGGATGGAGCCGCGCCCGCGCCCCGTCGCGCTCGCGCGCCAACGCGGGGTGCGCCGGCAGCAGGACGTCGACCTCGCAATCGCGCTCGGCCGCCACTCCCTCGGCGAGGTACGCGATGAACGGGGAGGTCCCGTCCCCCGGCTGCTTGGGATACGAGGACGTGATCATCAAGACGCGCACGAGATGGAATGCTCCCTCGGGTGCTCGGCCCGATCGACGCACCCTCCTGGGGGCACGCGCCACGCAGCCGCGCGTTCGAAACGCGGGCGGAGCGGCGAATCACGCGAGCGGATTCGGAAGGCCGCGAACCGTACCACAGCGCCCGCGCGCGGTCGTGTCCCGTACGCTCGCCGCTGGCTCGCCGCGGCGAGCGCGCGCGAGCCCCGCGTTCAGCCGGCGCGAACCAGCGCGGCGAGCAGCTCGTCCGTCATGCGCGCGCGACTGTAGCGGGTCACCGTGCGCCGCCGCGCCGTGTCGCCGAGCGCCGCGGCGCGCGCGGGCTCCGCGAGGAGGCCGTGAACCGCGTCCGCCAACGCCTCCGCCGCCGCCGGGGCGAGCACTCCAGTGACGCCGTCCTCGATGGTCTCGAGCACCCCACCCTCGCGCACCGCGACCACCGGCACGCCGAGGCTTCCGGCCTCGAGCACCGTGAGGCCGAACGACTCGTCGTGGGCGGTGTGCAGGTAGACGCTCGCGAGCCGATACCACGCCGAGAGCTCGCCATCGGGAACGAAGCCGGCGAAGCGAACCCGCGACTCGATCCCGAGGGCGCGCGCGGCGGCCTCGAGGCGCGCGCGCTCCGGTCCCTCGCCCACCACCACGCCCACCGCGTCCGGATGTCGTGGGGCGAGTGCCGCGATCGTCGCGAGAAAGAGGTCGACCCGCTTGCGCGGGTGCAGGAAGTTCACGGTGAGCACCACGGGGGCGGCGCCGATTCCGAGCCGGGAACGGACCTCGCTCGGCGTGGTGGCGGTGGGCGGCGGCACGTCGACGCACGGCGTGACCCGTGCGAGGGCGGCACCCGGATAGAGCGCGCGCACCTCGTTCTCGATGAACGCGTCGAAGACCAGCACCCGATCGGCGACGCGTACCCACCGCCGATCGATCCGGCGCCACAGCCGTGCCAGCGGACCCACCAGATGCCGCGCCGCTCCCAACCGGCTCAGGATCGCGTCGCGATCTCGGTACGCGAATCGCGGCGGCTCGAAGCAGAAGTAGAGCCGCCGCGTGTGCGTTCCGCGCAACCCCAGGCATGCGAGCGCGGGCACCGACGCGGCGGCGAAGAAGATCGCCACGTCCGCCTGCGCGGGGATGCGCCACGCGAGCGCCATCCCGGCCACGTACCGGATCGCCGAGTCGAGGTAATGGTTACGCGTCCACGCGAAGCGCCGCCCGCTCGCGTGCACCTCGACGCCGGGCGCCACCAGCGCCGCGCAGCGCGGATCGAACTCGTGGGTGGCGACGTGCGCGGCGTGGCCGCGCTCGACCAGGCCGCGCGCGAGACCGAGGATGAAGCGCTCGGCGCCGGTCGGCATCTTGAAGCGCGGAAAGACCAGCCACACGTTCATGCGCGAGCCGTCCTTCCGGGCGCGCTCGGCGGCGCGTCTCAGCGCTCGACGTAGTCGGTGCCGGGCGCGTTCCCTCGGTTCGGGTCCAAGCTCGCGCCGGTCGCGGGCAGATTCGCGATCTCGAGGCGCCGCACCTTCTCGAGCACCGTCTCGAGCAAGCGTCGGTTCGAGCCGATGATGTCGGCCACCAGCCCGATCAGCACCACCTGGAAGCCGAGCAGCAGCAGGATCGCGGCGAGGATCAACGACTGGATGTGACCGCGACCCGAACCGAAGACGAAGAAGTAGAGGAAGCGCAGCCCGACCGCCGTGCCGCCGGCGAGCAGCACGCCGCCGAGCGTCGAGAACACCTTGAGCGGCTCGTACATCGCGTAGGTGCGCAGGATCGTGAAGCCCGAGCGCTGGATGTAATCGCGGGTGGTCGAGATGAGCCGCGACTCGCGGGTCTTGGGATTGGTGCGGATCCGCACGTGGTCGATGGCGATTCGCTGGCGCCCGGCCTGGATGATGGTCTCGAGCGTGTAGCTGAACTCGCTCACCACGTTGAGCTTGAGCGCAGCCTCGCGGCTCAGCGCGCGAAAGCCGCTGGTGGTGTCGGGGATCTCGGTGCCGGAAAACCGCCGCACCACCCACGAGCCGAGCCGCTGCAGCGCTTTCTTGGTGGGCGAGAAGTGCTCGATGTTCGCGATGTCTCGCTCGCCCACCACGAAGTCCGCGCGTCCCTCGAGGATCGGCTGGATGAGGCGCGGGATCTCGGTGCTCGGGTACTGGTTGTCGCCGTCGGTGTGGACGATCACGTCCGCGCCGAGCCGCAGGCACGCGTCGAGCCCGGCGAGGAACGCCCGCGCCAGGCCGCGATTGCGGCGGAAGCGGATCACGTGCTCGACACCCAGGTCTCGGGCGATGCGGGCGGTGCCATCGGTCGAGCCGTCGTCGATCACCAGCACCTCGACCCGATCGACGCCCGGGATCTCGCGCGGAATCGAGCGCACGACCTCGGCCAAGGTCTCCGCTTCGTTGAGGCACGGGATCTGGACGATGAGCTTCATCGCGGGGGCCGAGTCATCGCAGGGGTCTTCGCATCGGGAGCGACGCGGGCGCGCCCGCCGGCGCACGTCGCCGAAGGCTAGCGGATGCTCGTCCCGTGCGTCGCGCGGGCGGAGCATGTCCAGATCCGGCGCCGCTGGCGACGGGTCCCGGCGAGCTGCCAGCGCGAGGCGCGCGCAGCGCTCCCCCGTGCGCCGCTCACGGCAGCGGCTCGAAGCGCACCGACACCCCGCTCGCGGGCGTTCCGAGTAGTGCGGTCTCGACGTCGGCCACGCGCACGCCGACACGGCGGTTGCCCGGGCCGGGCGCCCGCTCGACCTCGCTCAACACGTCGATTCGCGGCACCTTCGCGTCGCCGGGCGCGCGCAACCCGCCGGGCACCGCCACGATCATTCGCTGCCAGCCGGAGGGGACCGGATACGGCCCGAACGTCTCTCCCGCGATGCGCAGCCGAATCGCGCGCGGCTCGTCCCGGGGCGCCGCGTCGCCCGGTCGATCGGCCGAGATCTCGATCCGCACCTCCACGGGACCGGATGGGCAGACGGGCAGGTACATCGAGGCCTTCTCCGTGGTCCAGCGGAACCGCCGCTCGCGATTGCGTCCTCCTTCGGGAGCGAAGAAGCCGGCCAGCGCGCGATCGCCGCGAGGATTCGCCATGTCGAGCTTCTCGGGCACGTCCCACGCGATCCAGTCCACGGAGACGCCGAGATCGCGACGGTCCGCCTCTCCCGCGCTCACCCGCCCCGCCATCGCGTCGGCGTGGATCTCGAGCACCGGCGGACCGGCGCTCGCCGGCGGCGCGATCTCGTAGAGCTGGAAGCCGTGGCCGACGCTCACCTCCGTCGGCGGCGTGCCGGCGAGGCCGATGCGGACAGGAACGTCGGCGTCCCCGCGCAAGCGCTGGCTCGCGAGCCGCAGATAGATGCGCGCGGGGTGCTCGCTGTCGTAGCCGGGCAGATAGGCGCGCGCGTACTCGCGCGTCCAGCGATAGCGGATGTCGGTCTCGGGCTGCACCTCGGGCGCGTGGAAGCCGTCGAACCAGGCGGATTCGGCAGCATCCATCTCGAGCGCCGTGAGCGCACGCGGCCTGCCCACGACGATCCGGAAGAGATCCACCGAGAGCTCGCGCTCGTCCACGGTGTCCGGCGGCCACCACAGCGTCGAGACCATCCAGGGGCCGCGGTAGGCGAGCGATCGCAGCCAGGTGGGGGTCAGCCGATCGGTGAAGACCGGGCTCTCGCCCACCGTGGCGAGGAACACGGGACGCGTCGCCGCCATCGCCTCCAGGGCGGCGGCGATCCGATTCGCCGGCTTCTCGCCGGGCAAGAGCTCGAGCACGTCGCGGTCGCAGAGGTACGCGATGGGGGCCGTGAGATACGCGGTGGGCGATTCGTAGCGGCTGTCGGCCACCACCAGCGCGTCGCGCGGGATCGCCTCGCAGGCAGCGCGGATCGTCGCGAGCGCGCCCCGATCCTCGCTGTGCGCGCGCACCGGCGCGGCCCCGACCCACAGCCCGCGCATGCCGAGCGCCGCCCCGGCGACCGCCGCCACGGTCGCGATCGCCCCGGCGTTGCGATGGCGGGCGGACACGGCGCGCACCAGCCACACGAGCGCCAGGCTCGCCGTCAGCGCCAGCGCCGGCACCGGCACCGAGATGAACCGCCGCATCTCCCAGAACTGATCGATGCGGTTGCGGCTGTGCTGGACGTAGAGCAGCGTGATCGGAAGCGTCGCCGCCAGGAAGAAGGCACGCGCGGGCCCCGTGGGCGCCGCCAGCAGGATGGCGCCGCCCACCAGCGCAGCCGCCAGAATTGGCGCGCCCAGGTAATCGGCGAGCTTGAGCATCGAGAGCGCCTGGGTGCCGCGCGTGAGGTCGGGTCGCACGAGCCACGCGTA
>JAXLQJ010000096.1:0-16139 GCA_046331705.1 bacterium
AGCCGGCAAGCGTGATGCACGCCAAGCAGTTCGGGCGCGACTACGTCGATGCCTGGAGCTGGGAGCCCTTCTGCGTCGAGCTGGATCGCCTCGACCATCCCGAGCGGGTCCTCGTCTTCACGTCCTTCTTCGAGCGAATCGAGCCGCTTCGACGTCACCTGGTCGGCGAGCTCGCCTGGCTGCGCTCGCTGACGACTTCGGCCATCTTGCAGCGGCTGTGGGCCGATCACCTGGAGCTCGCTCCCGCGTTGCGGGAGCGCGTCGAGTCGTTCCGCCGAAGGCACTTCACCGCGGAGACGCTCGGAGTCCACGTGCGTGCCAGCGACCGCCGCACCCGGGTCGAAGCGATCGAGGCGACAGCGGCGCGGCTCGTCGAGCGCCATCCGCGCGTACGCATCTTCCTCGCGTCGGACAACGCCGAGGTGACTCGACGCTACGTCGCCCGCTTCGGCGACGTGATCACCACCGAGAAGTGGCATCCGCCGCCCGGCGAGCCGATGCACACCCACGCCAGCCGCCCAGATCCAACCACGGGTGCGGCGGACGCGCTGATCGACCTGCACTTGCTGGCCGAGTGCGACTGGCTGATCGTCGACAGCCGCTCGTCGTTCGGGCGTCTCGCGGCGTTGCGCACTCGCGCCGAGGCGGGACACGTGATCGACCTGCACCCGGGCCGCTTCGTGCCGCTCGCGCTACGGCGTCCGCTCCTGCGCTTCCACAGTTACGCGCGACGCTGCTGGCACCGTCGAGCGTTCCGCGGCACGTGAATCGCCGTGACGGACTCACACGCCTCGGCGAGATCGCTCGATTCGAAGGATCATGGACCGGCGGCCATGCGGATCGTCGACAAACGGATCCTGGTCACGGGTGGAAGCGGCTTCCTCGGCACGCACACGGTCGCTGCGCTGCGCGCCGCCGGCTGCGCCCACACCTTCGTCCCCCGCTCGCGTGACTACGATCTCACCCGCGAGGCGGCGGTCGAGCGGCTCTTTCGCGAGGCCCGGCCCGAGATCGTGATTCATCTCGCGGCGCGGGTCGGAGGTATCGGAGCGAACCGCGCCAATCCCGGCAGGTTCTTCTACGAGAACCTGATGATGGGCGCGCTCGTCCTCGAGCACGCGCGACGCGCCCAGGTGGAGAAGCTGATCGCCGTTGGCACGGCGTGCTCCTACCCGCGCGTCGTGCCGGTCCCGTTCCGCGAGGAGAGCCTGTGGGACGGCTACCCCGAGCCAACCAATGCTCCGTACGCGCTCGCGAAGAAGATGCTCCTCGTGCAGGGCGAGGCCTATCGCCGGCAATACGGCTTGCGGAGCGTCTTCTTGCTGCCGACCAACCTGTACGGCCCAGGAGACAGCCTGGATCCGGATTCGTCGCACGTGATCCCGGCGCTCATCGTCAAATGCCTCGATGCGGTCGAGCGCGGCGAACGGAGCATCCACTGCTGGGGCGACGGCTCGGCGAGCCGCGAGTTCCTGTACGTCGAGGACTGCGCGCGCGCGATCGTGCTCGCGACCGCGCGCTACGACGGCGAGGAGCCGGTGAACCTCGGCATGGGAGCCGAGTGTCGCATCGCCGATCTCGTCGCGCGGATCGCCGCGATCACGGGCTTCCGCGGCGACATCGAGTGGGACGTGAGCAAACCGAACGGGCAGCCACGTCGCTGTCTGGACGTGACCCGCGCAGCGGAGCGCTTCGGCTTTCGGGCCGAGATCGCCCTGGATGACGGCCTCCGTCGAACGATCGACTGGGTGCGCGAGGCGAGGCGCCAACACGATGAGGTCGCGACGCCCAGCGGACCTGGGACGTGATCTCCGCGCGACGGTCGCGCCGTGCCACGAGCGTCGCGAGGCTGCAACCGGGACACCGCCAGACGGCCCACCCGCGTCCGGCGGCGCGCCGGGATCAGCAATCCACGTCGGGCACGCAACGCGTCAGCGTCTGGCCACCGAGGTCGAACGGGTCCGTCACGTTGATCTGCGTGATCTGCGACGAGTCCCAGGTCAGCGCGCCTCCGCTCACGTCGACGCTCGCGGGGATCTCCATGCAGCCTGCGACGGAATCCGGCACCGGCGTCGCCGGACAGTCCGGCGCCCAGAACGTGAGGCTGATCAGGTCGATCGAGGCCGAGCACCCGAGAACCTGGGCGCCGCAGAGATACCCGCTGCGAACCTCGAAGATGCTGTACGCGTAGTCGACCGCCGCCTCGGGCGGCTCGCCGGCGACGTCCAAGGTGAACGCGAGCCGGATCCCCCCCGGCCACTCGTGCAGAATCTGGTAGTGGCCTTCCCAGCTCTGACAGCCCGCCGAAGCCACGAGAACCAGCGCACCGACCCACATCCCGCGTGCGTTCATGATCCCCCCTTTCGTCCTTCTGGACGGCTGTTCGCGATCCGCGATTCCGCTCGCACCGCCGATCCCTCCTCGCCACGGGAGTCTTCCCCGCTCGCGATGGCGCACCGGGAGGACGCCGCCAGCGACCGGAACTGCGCCGCCCCGAGAGGTCGATGGGACGCAGGTCGCACGACAGGCAGAGCAGCAGCGACTGGGCGCCGCGCCCCACGAGCGCGTTCGTAAGCGACCCCGGTCGCATCGAACCTCTCGGACGCCGCCCCACGTGCACGGTCCGGGCGTCGCACGGCGACTCCCCGATCGCGAGGGACTACGCGTTTACTGCGATACCCGTGCCGCCGGCGGCCGTCGCGGCTGCCGCGCGACTCCGCGCTACGACCGAGGATTTCGCGTCGGCCGAAGACCACGTCGACGGCGCGGCTTCCCGCCCGTGACGCGCCGGCCCCACGTGGTTACGCGGATGTCACCGCGGGCTCGCGGTGGCGGCCGCACGATGTCGGCCGCCGGGCCGCCCTGGCTACTGGCTCGACCACGTGACCGACCTCGGCCACGGGCGGCCAGCGGGACGACGTCGTAACGCAGCCACGTGGATGGCCGGACCTCTCCCGCCCCGAGAGCACGTCGCCGATCGACGACCGCCTGCGGAAACGGGAGGGTCTGGCTCCAAGCAGCAGTCGGTGGGAGCGCCAACGATTCCGGCGCTCGCGCCAACCGTGACCGGTGACGGGTGGAGACGTGGTGATCGAATGAAGATGCGCGGCGCGTTGGCACCGGTGGTGCGGATCCGTTACGGCCGCGTCGCCGTTCCTTGAACCGGCGCCACGGCTGGCGCGGCGGGCTGAGCGGGCTGAGCGATGGGCGGCTTGGTGGGCAGCACCGCCGTGCCTCCGAGGACGCCCTTCGTGGGGGTGGCCGTGGGGGGCTGGGCCGGCTGCGCCACGATCTCGACTTTGCAGACGCAATTGGCGCCCTTGTCGTCGCAGTTCACCGCGCCTTTCCCGCAGACCTTGTTCTTCTTCATCAGGTCGCAGTCTTCCTTGGTGTCGCAACTGCAGTTGTCCCCCACGCAGACGTAGCTGCCTGCCGACGACCTTCCGGCGCCTGCCAGCAGCACCGCCACGGCGAGCGCCAAGACAACGAGCACGCGTCTCGCGGGAGCGGCCGCGCGGACCGCCGGTGACAGGGTCGCGATCATTCTGCACCTCCTCATGGCTTCCAGCCGGGAAGCCGGGTCGAGCTCCTCACGACGGCACGCACCGAGCGAGCCCGATGCTCCGCGCGCTGCACAGCGCCATCGCCTTGGAGCGTTTTCAGCGGATGGTTGACCGAACCGGCCGCGTCGCTCGACGGCGACGCGCCGTCCGCCTCTACGGAGCGCGCGTGCCGCCGCTGCCCGGCGTCTGGATGTACCCCGGCGTGGGCGGCGAACGTGGCGATGGTGGTGTCGGGGGCGGAAGCGAGACGCATTTGGTGGTATCGGCGGTGCTGCAGCACTTTCCGTTCTTGATCTTGCCCGCCTCCTTCCCGCCTCCGGTCTTGTCGAGGGTGCAAGCGGCGCCCTCCGTGCCGTTCGCGGGCTGGGTCGGGTTGTCCGCGGCTCGCGCCGCGCTCGAACCGACGGCAAGCAGCAGGGCGAGCGCCACCGAGGAGATCCGGCCGTGCGCCCTCCGCGGGTGAGTCGATGAGCTCGGCGAGGAGCAGTTCCTGTCGCTCGCCGAGCGGTACACGTCGAGTTCGTTCACGTGAGCTCCCCCGGTCCCTCGGTGCGAACCGAGCGGATCCGTCGTTCGAGTTCGAAGAAAGCCGAGCAAGGAAGAGAGAAACGCCACGCCGATCCAGCGCTCAGCGCGACGGGGTGATCGGCGGCGTGGTCGGAGGGGTGGTCGGAGGCGTGACCGGGGCCGTGCCCGGAGTGAGCTTCGGTAGCGTCCCCACGTTCGGCGACACGGTCGGCGCGGTCACAGCCGCCGGTCCTTTGTCCTCGCACTTCTTCACGACGTAGTCGTCCCGCATCGTGCCATCCGCGCTTCGGCAGTAGTCGTGCGGCGCGCCGGACACCTGACCGATCGAGAGGATCGCGCACGATTCGGCGTTGAACTCGTTCAACGTGCCCGAGTACTGCTGCCCCATGTGGACGAACGTGCAGGTACACGCGCATCGCCGGAGCGACTGCTGCTTGGGCGGCAGCGCGGCCGCGATCGCGGCGAACACGAGCACCAAGGCCACAGAGACGATCGGGATCTGCACCCACTTCGTCGGCATTTGCATCGTCCCCCCTCTTGGGATCGTGTCGACCGCGACGGGATCACCGGCACGTGGAAGCGACCCCGTCTCGTTTCGAATCCACTCCGCCCTCGGAGCGAGTCGGAAATCACTCCGACCGTCACTTCCTAAATCGAAGTGGGGAGGCGAAAGACGACACGGGGCGCTCGGGGACCGAATGCAAGCGCGTCCCGCGGCGCTGAGCTTCACGGCGAAGCCGGCACCGCGGCCGGGCTCGCCCCCGTCGATCCGGGCGGCGCGACGGATCCCGCAATCTTGAGCTTCCGCCACTCCGACTCGGTGATCGGCGTCCGCTCTGCGCCGAGACCGACGATCCGCCACCACAACGCGCCGTCCGGGCCGGCGTAGCTCTCGATCCCCGGTGCCGTCCGATAGCTCGTCGCCCCGGCGCCCACCAGCGCGAGTGCGTGAATCGGCGCCGTGTCCGCGTCGGCGCTGCGCACCTCGATCCGCTGGGCGCGCACGTCCGGCGATGCGGTCCAGCGCAGCTCGAGGCTCTCGCCACGCGCAAACGACGCCCCCGCCGCGGGCGCGAGGAGGCGAACCCCGCCAGCGGTGGGATCACCTGCGCCTCGCGCTCCTGCGCCCACCACGTAGTAGCGAAGCGGAGGGATCGGGAACCCGGCCACCGCACCGGTGTGCACGATCCCGTTACCCGCGCCCACCTGCTCGAGGTCGGTGTCGGCCTCCTTGTCGTCGCTGGCCTCGATCCGCAGCAAGAGCTGGTAGGCGCCCTCGGCTTCGGTGGGAATGCGCTCCGGGCTCGGTCCACGGAGCTCGTAGCGGCCCGTGGGCGGGAGGAACACGTTGAATCGCTCGAGCTCGAGGAAGCGGCGCTGTGTCGCGCGCTCGTCGATCGGCAGGCTGCCCTCGGTCCGCAGATCGTGCTCGGTCGGGCCGGCCTCGCCTGGACGCACGATTTCCCACCGGCCCTTGAGCCGGCCCGTGCCGTTGTACTGGAGGATCGCGCGAACCGCCGGCGCCGGCTGTCCCTGCCGGATCGAGGGAACCGGCCGATCGTTCTGGAACGCGATCCTCACGTCGGTGAGGGCGAGCGGCACGCGCGCGCCGCCAGCGGTGAGGCGGCAGGTCACGGGTACGAACTCGTCGGGTCCACCGACCCGGCTTTGGAAGCGGCGCACGTAGAAGAATGCCGACGGCTTTCCGCGCTGGGCGTCCTGGTAGGCGCGCCGCGCCACCGACGGCGGGATCGTCATGACGTCGGTGAAGGAGGTGGTGCCGTGGAGGCGCGACTGATCGAAGCGCGCCGGCAATCGCCCGAAGATCGTCGCCGGGTCGCACTTGAGCCCCACGTCCGGCTCGGCGGGAACGACCGCTCCACACCAGATGCCTTCGGCGGGCGTCTGCTCGCGGAGCTCGCCGAAGGTGAGGAACGCGCTCGTCGCTCCCTGGCTGCGCACGTTGACGCCGGTCGGGTTGACGCGAATCGCGTGGGCGGGCCGTGCACCCCAGAGGACGAGCAGCGCCAACGCGCGGAGGAGCGTGCGGCGGTCACACGACGTGAGCACGGCACGGTGAACCCGGCGCGGACCGCGAGCCTGGCGCTCGGTGAGCCACCCGCGCACTCGGCGTGCACGTCTTCGGACGCTCGTCATCGATACCTCACAGGATCCCAAGCGAGCCTCCGAGATTGACCGACCAACCCTCGGTGCGCTGGTCGAGCCCAAAGATCTCGTCTCGCTGATCGGCGGAGACGCGCGCGTAGCGGACGAAGAAGCGCGAGCTCACGCCCTCGACGACCTCGTAGCCTTGCGAGAGCTCGAGCGAGAGGTCGTGGTTTCTCGTGTGCGTGGTGTCGCGTTCGTCGCCGCCGAACGTGACGCTTCCGGCTGCGGCCAGCCCCCCGTCCTGCCACGGTACCAGGGAGACGAGGAAGCCGACCCGCTGGGTGTCGTCGGTGCGATCGAGCTCGCGGTTGCGCGCGCTCTCGAGCGTGTAGTCGAGGCCAAGCGTCACCTCGGGCGCGGGGCTCCACGAACCGGCCACCGTGTGGACCCGGTTGACGAGGTCCGCGCGGTCCCGATCCTGCTGGCGGTTGTTCTGGTCGGAGACGCCGTATTGATAGCCGAAGCTGAAACCGTCACCCGCCCAGCGGATGCCAGGTCCGTGGACCGTGCTGATCTGGTCGGGGACCTGCGACTCGTTGAAGCTGCCGTCCTGCGGCAACGAGGTCCCGTACTGGTGGACCCACGTCAGGCTGTAGTCGAACGTGGGCCACCACGGCTCGAGCTCGCCCGGTGTGCCGAGCCACGATTGGGTCGGCACCGCGAGCACGGCGGCCGCCTGCCGCGTACGCGTCGTGAGCAGGGAACGAACGCGGCCCAGGTTGTCGTGGGCAAAGGAGCCGCTCAGCACCAGCGAGATGTCCCCGGCGGATCCCTGGAGCGCCACCACGTGTTGCTCGAGGTCGGCGAGTGTCGTGGCACCGATGCTGCGGAAGAGCGGCTCGATGCGCTCGCCCTGATACGAGACCGTCAGGCCGACCGGCCGTGTCGCGGTGAGCTGCCAGTCGCGCACGAGGTCGTAGGCGGCGTCCAGGTAGTACGCGTTGCGAACGGCCGCGCGGGTCGGCACCACCGTGAGCCCCTGATCCAGGAGCGGGTCGGAGGGGTTGTCGAACCGGCTGCGCGTGAAGCCGGCGTCCACGCGCGCCCGGGACTCGGTGTCGTTGGCGATGATGCGCACGCTGCCGCCGACGCTCTCTTCCGCGTCCGTCACCGACGCCTGATTGAAGTCGTCCGCGGGCCGCGCCTGGGCCTCGAGGAGGCTGCCTTCGACGCGGGCCGATCCCCACTCGGCGAGCGTGTGCCCGAGCCCCACCGTGCCGCTGAACACGCGGTTCCGGCTTTCCTGGAAGCCCGTGAAGTTCGACCAGCCGACGATGCTCTGCGCGTTGCCACCGGCGAGGGTCAGGTCGCCGATCGTGGAGAGGGGCACCTGAATCGTCGCGCCGCGGGACGCGAAGCCGTTCACGAGGTGCCGGCTGGTGCCGTACGCGAACGAGCCGACCGTCACCGTCGAGCCCCACTTCTGCAAGCTGAGCGCGTAGTCGGCGAGGTCGAGGCGAGGGGCGTCGTCGCCCTCGGTCGGCGCGCGGAGGGTGTCGTGCGCGTGCGTGGTTCCCTGCACGCTCAGGACGCCGCTCGCCGCGAAGTCGTCTCGGCGAAGGACGCCGGATCCGTCTGCGCGCAGCGTCCAATCCGCGAAGGTTTCGCGAGCGCCAGTGCTCGGGTCGGGCCGCGGAGACGTGTGCGAGGCCGCCTGCGACTGGACACCGAGCGCGAGCGTGGGCCGGAGCTCGGCACTCTCCCAGGCCTGGCCCGCGAACATCGTGAGCACCCGAAGCGGCACGCGTCCGATCTCGGTCCACGAGCCATCGGCGCCCACCAGCGCGACCACGATCTCGGTCTGGCCGGTGGGTAGCGGGACGGCGCCGCCGTCGTAGCGCAGCCGATCCGCTACCGGTGTGAAGAGGCCGGTGACGTCGGTTTCGCCGAACCGCACACCGATCGTGCCCTGCTCGGGAGTGGGCCACGGCGTGACGCCGACCTCGAGCACGAAGTCGCTGGCGATCCAGGAGTCGGCACCGACGTTGGTGGAAACGGCGAAGGGCGGCTGCGCCGAGGCCTCCGGCGATGGTTCGGTGGCTCCCGCGTCGACCGGCGCGGTGACCGGCGCAGTCGCCGGCGCAGTCGCCGCCGCGGAAGCCTCGGGCGCGGCAGGTTCGATGGAATCGCCGGCGCGCGCATCGACGAGCCAGGCGCAGCACGCGAGGACCACCGAGGCCGCAAGCGCGGGCGACCATCGCATCGCCATCGCGCCTTTGCGGCGGTCGCTGCCGTCGTTGCAGTCGCGGTGAGACACGGGCACGGGTTCGGGCATGCGCGCCGGCGGGTGAGTGCGTGAGCGGGCGAGGCCGCACGCGCCCATCACGCGCCACCCCTGCGGACACACCGGCCGCTTTCATTCCTTCAATCGAAACCCGCGCGCGAAAGACGACACGCACCAGCGACGAATCCCGTCGCCGAAGTCGAGAGCCCTCGAGCCGGATGTGTGTCCGGCGGATCACGCGGCCCGCGACGTGTCGTGTTCGGGGCGCCGTTTTCGATTCCAGCAATGGCGCGTGGATGCGTGCCGATCGGAAAGCCCCGGCGCCATTCGAACGGCCCCGAGCGACGGGACCACGCTGGGACGAGCCTCGTTCACCCCAGGGAGGGATTCATGCGACGGATGGCGAAGGGACTCGGGATGTCAGTCCTCGGCGTGGCCGGATTGCTCGTGTGCGCGACGGCGGCCACCGCCCAACAGCCGAAGCAGCCGCTCAGGAAATGCCGGTGCACTTGCTACTTCTTCCACCTGGGGTCGAAGTGGGAGGGCACGCTCGAGGACTTCGCTGCTCCCTCGTGCGACATCCTGTCCATCGGCCAGGTCTCGGGTGCCCCGCCCGGGTTCTGCAAGTCCGGCGACTACACCGAGGACAAATACACCATCGATAGCTGCAAAGACCTCGGCGCGGATTCCTCTGGCATCAGCTTGCCGCCAGCCACACTGCCACCGACCGGGACGTTGCCGACACTACAACCGGCGAAGCCGCCCGTGCCGCCCGTCAAGCTCCCGCCGTCCTCGGTGACGTTGCAGCCGGCGCAGCCGGTCGCGCCGCCGAAGACGCCAGCGACCACGACGGTGCCGCAGGGTTCCGCAACCAGGCCCTGACGCCGAGCCCCTTGGCGATTTCGTTCTCCCAGACGCCCGCATGTCGTCTTTCGGGCGCGGATGGCGATTCCTCTTGTGAAACGATCCCAGCGCGGGTCGGCGTGGTGCCGGTCCCGACGACGGGTTCTGGGTCACCGCGTCGACGACGCCGTGACGTGCACCACGAAGGAGCCCCGATGAACCGATCCTCGAGACTGAACCGGACGCTCGGCGCCGCGCTTGCCCTCTTGGGACTGGCCGTCGCCGCCCAAGCGGTCCCCGTGAATCAGACCATCACCACCTACTACAGCGACAAGACGCTCACCACCGAGGTGGGCACCTTCACGCTCGCCTGCAACGGCCAACAGAAACGCACCGGCACCACCAGCAAGTTCTCCATCAAGCAATCCATCCCGTGCAATCCCGGCACGACACCCCCGCCCGGCGGCTGCACCTGCTACCTGGACGGCCGACTCGCCACCTGCCCGCCTCACGCCTGCGACTGAAGGCTCCCGTGCCCAGCGCGGACGAAACCACCGTGACCCTCCACGCCCGACGATGTCGCCTCGAGAACGGCGGCGCCGTCGGGCGTCGCCTGGCTTCGCTTCGCTCCGTGCCGACGCCGGGCCCCCGCGCGCATCGGGTTGAGCGCCCGCGTCAACTGATTCACAATGCTTCGCCTCTTGCTTGCGGGCCCCTGCAATCCCTTCGTCCCAACCAAGCCCCCGATCCACGTGTTGCCGTCCGTCGCCTCGCTGGTCACCGCGGTGGAGAACCGCGAGCCGCGTGCCGTGGAGGCGCTCTTCACGGCGCTCTACCAGGAGCTCCACCGGGTGGCGAACCGGGAGCTGGGACGGCTCGGCCGGGGTGCCACCATCGGCCCCACCACCGTGCTTCACGAGGCCTACCTGGACATGGCGGGCCGCGACGGAGTCGCCTTTCCCGACCGGCCGCGCTTCCTGCGTTACGCCTCGCGGGTCATGCGGGGGCTCATCATCGACCACGCGCGTAGCCGTCACGCGCTGAAGCGCGGCGGCGGCATCGAGATCACGTCGTTCGATACCGACCTGCACGGCGCCGAGATCGACTCCCGCGAGGCGGAGCGTCTGGCCTCGATCGGCGCGGCCCTCGACCAGCTCGGCGAGTCCGACCCCGCGCTCGCGGAGGTGGTCGATCTCAAGTTCTTCTGCGGCTTCTCGTTCGTGGAGATCGCCGAGGCCCAGGGCGTCGCCGAGCGCACGGTGCAACGCCGCTGGGAGAAGGCGCGACTCTTCCTGCACCGCACCCTCGGTGCCGCTGCCGTCGAGTGACGCCGTCGTGGCGGAGCTCGATCCCGGGTGGTGGGCCATCGCGAGCCCATTGCTCGACGAGGTCCTCGAGCTCGCGGAGGCCGAACGGGCTCGCTGGCTCGCGGGCTTGCGCGAGCGCGACCCCGCCACGGCGGAACTCGTCGAGAGCTTGCTGGCCGAGCAGCGCGCCATCGACGCCGAGGGCTTCCTCGAGTCCCAGCCGATTCAACTGCCCGCATCGCCACCGGTGCACGCGCCGACCGCGGGCCAGATCGTCGGCACCTACACGCTGGTGGAGCCACTCGGCCAGGGCGGCATGGGCGTGGTGTGGCTCGCGAGCCGGAACGACGGGCGTTTCGAGCGACACGCCGCCGTCAAGCTGCTGAACGTCGCGCGCGTCGGACGTGGCGCCGAGGAACGGTTTCGGCGCGAGGGTGCGCTGCTGGCGCGGCTCACGCATCCGCACATCGCCGGGCTCGTCGATGCCGGAGTCACCGCCAGCGGTCAGCCCTACCTGGTTCTCGAGCACGTGCGCGGCGAGCCCATCGACCGCTTCGCCGACGCACGCATGCTCGACCTCACGGCGCGCCTTCAGCTCTTCCTCGACGTGCTCGCCGCGGTCTCCCACGCGCACGCGAACCTGATCGTGCACCGCGACATCAAGCCGTCGAACGTGATGGTGCGGGACGACGGCGAGGTGAAGCTCCTCGACTTCGGGATCGCCAAGCTGCTCGACGAGTCCTCGGGCGAGAACGGTGTCACCCACCTCACCCGCGACTGGGGCGCCGCGCTGACGCCCGGCTACGCCGCGCCCGAGCAGCTCGTCGACCAGCCCGTCACGACGGTGACCGACGTCTACGCGCTCGGCGTCTTGCTCTACGTGCTGCTCACCGGGCGGCACCCGCTGCGGGAGATCGCGGCGACGCCCGCGGATCACTTGCGCGCGGTGGTCGAGGTGGAGTTCCCGCCGCCGTCGGCGGTGGTGATCGGCACGGACGCGGACGCGGCGACCGCCGCCGAAGCCGCCGCGCGCCGCGGCACCACGCCCACCAGGCTGATGCGTTCGCTGCGGGGCGATCTCGACACCATCGTCGCCAAAGCCCTCAAGAAGGACCCGCGCGAGCGCTACGGCTCGGTCGAGGCTTTCGCCGACGACCTGCGTCATTACCTTGCGGACGAGCCGATCACGGCGCGCCCGGACACCTTCGCCTACCGCGCCGTGAAGCTGGCGCGCCGCAACCCGGTGGCGGTGGCGTTGGCCACGCTGGCGATCACCGCCACCCTCGTGGGAGCGCTGAGCACCGCGTTCCAAGCGCGCCGCGCCAACGCGCAGCGCGACTTTGCGCTGCGCCAGCTCTGGCGCGCGGAGGCGATCAACGACCTCGACGTGTTCCTGCTCTCCGACGCCGCTCCCTCGGGCAAGCCCTTCACCGTGAGCGAGCTGCTGGCGGATGCGGGGCGAATCACCGAACGCCAGCACGGCGACGACGCCGTCGGACACGTCGAGCTCCTGCTTTCGATCGGAGATCAGTACGCGACCCTCGACGAGGACGCCGAGGCGCGCCGGCTCCTCGAGCAGGCCTATTCGTTGTCGCGGCCGATCCACGAGCCTGCGACCCGGGCGCGTGCCGCGTGCGCGCTCGCGAAGAGCCTCGCGCGCGCGGGCGAGCACGATCGCGCCGAGACGCTCATCGCCGAGGGTCTCGCCGACCTGCCCCAGGAGGTCGCGTTCGTGCTCGCGCGTGTGAGCTGTCTGCGCAACGCCAGCTCGGTCGCAGGGCACCGCAACGCGGTCCAGGAAGCCATCGAGCGCACCCACGAAGCACAGCGAGTGCTCGCGTCGGCGCCGCTTCGCTCCGAGCTCATGGAGCTGCGCCTCTACATGGACCTGGCGGAGCACCTGCGCGGCGCCGGCCGTAACCGCGAGGCGTGCGCCGCATTCGAGCAAGCCGCGCAACGGCTCGCCTCCCTCGGGCGCGACGACACCCAAACTGCCGGCACGCTCTACAACAACTGGGGCATGGCACTCTACGGCCTCGGACACCCGGCCGAGGCGGAGCCCATCCTGCGCCGCGCGATCACGCTCTCGAGCAGCGATGCGAACGAGGAGAGCGTGTCGCCGATGCTGCTCCTCAACTACGGTTGGGTGTTACGCGACCTGGCGCGGACAGCCGAGGCGGCGGGATACGCCGAGCGAGCGCTCGCGCGGGCGCGCCGCGCCGGCGATCAGGTGGTGATCTACCAGGCGCTGACCGTGCGGGGCGCGATCCTCGACGAGCTGCACCAGCCCGACCAGGCGGAAGCCGTGCTTGCCGAGCTGGAGCCGATCCTGGCGCGCGAGGTTCCCGCCCATCACCCGAGCCACGCGTCGGTCCGGCTCGAGCGCTCGTACATCGCCGAGGCGCGCGGGAATCTGGAGGAAGCGAGCGCCCACGTCGAGGCCGCCCGAGCGATACTCGAAGCGTCGATCGCGGAGGGCGGAGCAGGCACCCAGTTCATCCCGACGATCCTGGTGCGCCGCGCGGATCTCGCACTCGAGCGAGGGCGGCCTGGCGACGCGGCGGCCGACGCACGTCGGGCGGTCGATGCAGTCGCGTCCGAGCTCGGTCCGGATGGCTTCAGCCGCCACCTCGGGTCGGCATACCTGACCCTGGCGCGCGCACTCGACAAGCAGGGGGAACACCGCGAAGCACGCGCGGCTGCCCAGAACGCCGCGACCCAGCTCGAGAAATCGCTCGGCGCCGACCATCCCCAGACGCGCGCCGCCCGTGAGCTGCTCGGCAAATCCGCGTAGGCACGCTCGGAACCGCCACCGGCGATTGGCGCGCAGGTCACGACCCGGCCCTGCACTCCAACTCACTCCACGACGCGTCGTGCTCGAGCGCAAGCCCCGCGCGCAAGGGGCGCACGATCGCGGGCGAGAATCGCGCGCTGCAAGCACTTCCCGCACGGCAAGCCGCGTCCGCGCCGGCCCGGCGTCGCGGCGCGATGCCGCATTGTTAAGATGACTGCACGACCGTCACGCGACCGCAGGCACGAGGATTGCCTCGGTGAAGCGCTGCCGAACCGCGGCACGAGACGGCGACAGGCCTGCGGAATCGCGTGATTGGAGACGAACGATGAGCGGTCGATGGATCTCCAAGTGCTTGGTCTGGCTCAGCGGGCTCGGCGCAATGGCTAGTTCGATCGTGGCAGTCGCTGCACGGGCCGAGATCGTACAGGTTGGCCCACAGGTGCAGATCGCGGACGTCGGCAGCTTGGGGTACGCAGCGCCGCAGAGCTTGGCGGTCCGCGAGGATGGACGGTTCGTGGTCGGTTGGAACGTCAGCGCCGACCTGTTTCCTCGCATCCGCGTCTTCGATCCGGATGCCAGTCCACGGAGTGCCGAGATCACCTTGCCCCAGCGCGGTTTGCTCGGCGCCGTCGCCTTCACGTCTCCCGATCGATTCTTGGTGACGTGGCCGGGCACCGACCGCGCCGTCATCTTTCTCGAAGCCTTCACCGCCGACGGCGTGCCGCTCGGTCCGCCGATGGAGTTCGCCGAGACCCTGGCGGGCGTCGACTACGTGACGGCGACGGACCTCGAGCCCACGGGAGACGGGGGCACGGTCCTGGTGTTTGCCGGCGTGAGCACCGCGAATGGTTCCTACGTCAGCACCATCCAGAGCGTGCTGGTCGACGCCAGCGGTGAACCCATCGGTGGCCCCAACGTCGTGGCGCAAAGCCTCCTCGGCGACCAGCGGGTCACCGACGCTCCCCAGATCGCACGCGCCTCCGACGGGTTCCTCGTCACGTGGCAGGTCGAAGACCAAACCCCGACGAACCTCCCGCCGCAGGCGTGGGCGCGGCCCCTCGGGATGGACGGCAAGCCCCGCGGGCTCGGGTTGCTCGTGGACCTCACCGGCTACGCGCCGCGCCTGGCGCCACTGCCGGACGACGAGTTCATGATCGCGTACGAGCGGTGGAACAACCCGGGGGTGTTCCTGAATCGCCTCAACGCGAGTGGCCTCGTCCAGGGACTGCCCTCCCAGCTCGGCACGAGCGCGGCGTCGGCCCCGCTGCTGGCGTCCAACGCGAAGGCTGTCGTAGCAGCGTGGGAGTCGTTCTCAGACGCTGGAGGATCGGTCGTCGCGCGGGACCTCGACATCGCGGGCACGCCATCCGGGGCCGAGGTCAGGTTCAACGATTCGGGTGATCCCGTGGCGTACTCCCATGCGATCGGGCTCACCTCCGCGGGGCGGATCGTCGCCGCCTGGACGTCACGGGCGAGCACCCCTTCGGGTGACGCGTACTCGATCCAGGTGCAGCTGGCCCGAGTCCTATGCACCGACGCCGATGCCGATGGCTACGCAACCGAGGGCGGGTCGTGTGGACCGGTGGACTGCAACGATCACGATCTGGCCGTGAATCCGGGAACCACCGAGATTCCGGGCGACGGCATCGACAACGACTGCAACACAGCCACACCCGGCGGTTGCTCGTCGCAGCTGGCGACGGCTTCTACGGAACGCAGCCCGTACGAAAGCGGAGGTCCTCGCGCGGATCTCCTGGCCCTGGCGCTCGCGCTGTTCGGAATGCGCACGCTGACGACGACGGCGCGACGTCGACTCCTCCGCGCGAGAGTCACGCGAGGCTGCTCGCGCTGAGCGAGCCGGCAGAGCGCTCGGCGATCGGCTCGAGCGGCGGATGACGTCTACCGTGTCGTGGCGCTCGCCTGTACGCGTTCACGCTTCGTAGCGCAGCGCCTCCACCAGGAGCGCGAACGCCGGCGAGTGCTGTCGGCGGCTCGGATAGTCGTCGCAGAAGCGCCGTGCGCGAGCACCAGCTCGCGGAGCGGACTCCACGCATCGCGCGGGCTATTTGCCGGTGCTCCAGGCCCAGCCGGTCATCGTCCAACCGGAGACGCCCTTCTGCATCGCGATGGTGAGCGTGGCGCCCGTCTGCTCGGTCGACTTGCCTTTCTCCTTGTACGTGTAGCTCGCGGGAACGACGAGGTATCCGCGGTCGCCGGTGGCAGTCGTGTGCAACGGCTTGCCCAGCGACACGATCGCGTCGGTGATCCCGTTTTCCTTGGCATTGGCGTCGAAGTCGTCCATCCACTTCGCGCAGGCACCGGCGCCGTGCCACTCGTGTGGCGGAAACTCGTCGATGATCGATGTCGTTTCGGCGCAGCCCGCTTTCGCGGCTGCCGCTTCGCCTTTGTTGAAGGATTCGACCCACTTCTTCACGGGCGCAACCAGCTCGGCTTCCGTGGCAGCCGCGTCGCCAGCAAAGGCGGGGCGAGTCCCCGCGAGGGAAAGGAGCAACGCGCTCGCCAGCAACGTTCGATTCATCGAATCCTCCACGGAAACGGGTTGGACGATCTCGATAGCACGAGCGCCGACGCTGCCGGGAGGAGAATCATCGCAGGGCGCTGGTTCACCTCGGCCGAGATGCAGCGGTCGCGTCGCGCGGGTTCCGCACCACGACTGGATCACTGCCCGTGACAGGATCCGCAGGCGTCGC
>JAXLQJ010000097.1:0-15896 GCA_046331705.1 bacterium
ATCGGGGCGGGCTCCACGAAGAGGTGCTGCGCGTGCCGCTGCTGGTCTGGGCGCCTGGCATCGCCGCGCGGCGCATCGACGATCTGGTCGAGCAGGTCGACGTCTTCGCGACGATCCTCGAGCTCGCCGCCGTCGCCGCACCCCCGGCGCTCGAGGGTCGTTCGCTCGCGCCGGCGCTACGCGGAGAGCCGCTCGCGCCCCGCGCCGCGTTCGCGGAGACGACCCCCGCGGGGTTCTACGCGGAGCCCGAGATCATGGGTGACGTGCGCGTACGCTCGGTTATCGACGGCCCGTGGAAGCTCATCGTGTCGCAGGGATTGCTGGGCGTCCGCACGGAGCTCTTCCGGCTCGATCGCGATCCCGGTGAGCGCGACGACCTCGCTGCCGCGGAGCCCGATCGGGTGCGGAATCTGACGGGCTTGCTCGCGCAATGGCTCCTCGACGAACGGCGTCGCGCCCTCGAGCTCCGCCGTGCGTCACTGCGGCCGGGAGCCGCGGCAGCGTTGGAGGCGGTGCTGCCCTCGCCCCGGTGGCTGCTGCCGTGATGGCTTCGAGCCGCGGCGAGCCGCGCCGCCGCGCCGGCGTCCTCGCGTGCGCGCTCCTCGTCGTGCTGGTCCCATCGCGCCCGGTGCGCGCGGCGGACGCCAACGCCGCGGGAGTGCTCGGGCTCGTTCATCGACTGGCGCTCAAGGGGGATACCGCCGCGCTCGAGCGGCTGCTGGCGGGGAGCCAGACCGGTGGCATCGTCGAGCCGACGCTGCGCGCTCGCGTGCTGGCCGAGCTGGGGCGCTACGACGAGTCGGTGGCGGAATACGCGCGCGCGCTTCAGTCCACGGCAGGCGAGCCCGATGCGCTCTTCGGCTGGTCGGAGGTCGAGCTGCGTTGCGGTCAGCCCGCCGCAGCGCGCGATCGACTCTCCGATGTGTGGCGCGGGAGCGCCGCTCCGCCGCTCAAGGCGGAAGCGGTGCGCCGCCAGCTCGCGCTGGTGGCGGACGACGGCGCCTGGGACTCGATCGATTGGGGTGCTGCGCTCGGATCCATCGACGACCCGGATCTCGCGTGGCGCTTGCTCGACGCGCTCATCTCCGAGGCCGACGCCGCGGGCGCTTTGTTCGTCGTCGAGCAAGCCACCAGCCGCTCGCTGGGTGGCGAGTCGCTCGGCCTCGGCACCGCGCTGGTGCTCGCCCGCATCGCGCTCGCCACGGGCGACCTCGACCGCGCGTCCGCGTACGTGGGCGAGCTCGAGCGCAGCCTCGCGACCCGGAACGGATCCGTGTTGGCGCTCGCTGGCGAGGTGGCGCTGGCGCGCGGCCGGGCGGGCGATGCGGTGCGCGCGTTCAGCGAGGCGCACGATCTGATGCCGAGCTGGGCGCGCATGCTGGAGCGCCGCGCCCGCGCCGCGCGTGCCTCTGGCGACCTCGACACGGCGCAACGCGACCTGCGGGCCGTCGTGCAGGGCGCGGTGGATCTCGCCACGCGGGATCGGGCGTACCTCGATTGGCTCGCGGTGCTGCTCGAGCGCGACCGTCATGCCGACGCGGCGCGGGTCTACGTCGAGGCCGTCGGCAATCGCGGTCCCGAGCACCGGACCGCGTTGCTCGAAGCGCTGCTCGGGCAGATTGCGGATCCGAAGGCCGCCCTCGCGGCGATCACGGCGACCGCCGTGCCCCCCGCCGGACGCGGCGAGCTTCGTCGTCTGGCCGCCGAGCTGGCGATGCGCGCCAACGACCAGAACGCGGCGCTGCGCGAGCTCGAGCTGGCGCACGACGCGTTGCCCACCGACCCCGAGGTCCTCGAGCAGCTCGCGCAGGCGGAGCGCCGTCTCGGCCGTCTCGACCAGGCGATCGCCCACTATCGGGAGTGGACGGAGCGCGAGCCGCGCCGCGCCGCCCCGCTCACCGGTTGGGTCGCGACCCTGCGCCAGGCGGGCGATCTCGACGCCGCGCTGGAAACCGGACGTCGTCCGAGCCGCGAGCGTGCCGCCGATCCCGACGGCTGGGCCCTCACGGGCACGGTGCTGAGCCTCAACGGGTTCGGCCGCGAGGGTTGCGACGCGACGCGCCGCGCTCACGAGCTCGCGCCCGAGCGCGCCGCGTACACGTTCGACCTCGCGGTCTGTCTCGAGGATCTCGACACGGGGCGCGAAGCACCGGCCATCCTGGAGTCGTTGCTCGCCGCAGGCTCGGGCGGCGCGCCGTGGCAACGCTCGAAGGTGCTCGAGCGCTTGCGGGCCGCGTACACCGCTCGCGGCGGCGCGTCGAAGCTCGCGCCGCGGGTGCTGGCGATCGCCGACCAGCCGGGAACCGTGGATCGCGCGGGCCTCTTGCTCGACGCCGCCGAGCTCCTGCGCCGTTCCGACGAGCTCGCCGCCGCGGCGCAGCTGCTGGAGCGATTCGTTCGCACGTTCGCCACCGACTCGCGCTGGCCCGCGGGAGCGCTCGAGCTGGCCGAGATCGAGATGGCCCGCGCGCGCGTCGATCGGGCGCGCGAGCTGTGGCGGGCGGTGATCGCTCGCCCCGACCTCGCCGCCGACTGGGGCAGTCGCGCGGCGCTGCTCCTCGGTGATTCGCTGCTCGTCGCTGCCCGCGGCGAGGCGCTCGCCGAGTGGGAGCGCTGCGCCGTGCGGCATGCCGCCGTGGCACCCGGGGCCCGTTGCCGTTTGCGCCGCGCCCGTGCGCTCTCGGAGCAGGGGCAATCCGTGGCGGCGTCCGCCGAGCTGGTCAAGCTGCTCGCGAATCCGGCTCGCGATCTCGAGACCACGCGCAGCGCGCTCGATCTGCTCGCCGGCGCGTCGCGCAAGGGGCGGCCGTGACGCGGCCCACCCGCGCGTGGGTCTTGCTCGCGGCGCTCGCGGCGCTCGCGCTCGCGCGAGCGCCGACGTGGGCAGCGGGAGACGCCGAGGCGCCGCGTCTTCACGACGTGCTGCAGGTCACCGGCAACCTGGGGTATCGCTCGGCGACGTTCTCGCTCAAGGGGGACGAGCTCGCGTTCGTGCGGGCCCGCGCCGGTGGCGGTCTCTATCGCATGAGCCTCGAGAATCCCGTGCCCGTGCTCGCGCTTCCCGGTGTCGGCCCCGAGGAGCCCTGGCGTTTCGGTGCCGAGGGTCTCGCGTTGGAGGCCGCGCCGCGCACCTGGGGCGAGCGCTGGTGGCTCTCCGTCGACCCGTCGGGCGCCACCGCCATGAAGCGCGGCGAGGACCAGCCGATCTGGCGCGGCGTGCGGATCCGCGACCATCAGCTCGAGGTGTTCACCCGTGGTGCGTTCACGCGCTGGGACCTGCCGCGCGATCATTGGCGCGATCCGAGCGTCTCCGACGACGCGCGCTGGATCGCCGTGGTCGGTGCGGAGGCCGGGTTGGTGGTCGTCGACACCTGGGGCGGGGCCCTTCGCTACCTCGGCCCGGCGGGACGCGGCAGCTTCTCGCCGGGCGGGAATTGGCTGGTCTTCGATCGCGTGCCCGACGGATCGGCGCCCGCCGGCGCGGGGAACGCGAGCGAGCCCCTCGGCGAGGCCGCCGATCTGGTCGCGTACGACGTCGCCGCCGACCGCGCCACCACCCTCACCAGCACCCCCGCGCGGGCCGAGCGCCGTCCCGAGATCGCCCCCGACGGCAAGCGGCTCGTCTTCGATGCGGATGGGGCGATCTTCCTGGGCTCACTCGATCTGCCGCGTCGCGGCAGCGAGCCGCGTCCCAGCGAGGTCACGGTCCCCCGCGTGCCGGTGCCCAAGCCTCCTCGGCCACCCGTGCCGCCGCGCGCACCGGTTCCGCGACGCGCGCCCGACGGCGTTCGCGCGCCGTGAGCGGCCCTCGCTTCCCCGTGGCGCGGGCCGCGGCGCGGATCGGTGCCCTGGCCGCCGCGGCGCTGGGCACGCTCGAGGCGCTCGCGGGAGTCGCGCTCGAGGTGCGGCTCAAGGGCATGTACCTAGGCGGAGACGCCAACCCGTGGGAGGTGCTCAGCCGCTTGGTCGACGTGACCGTGGTCCCGAAGGCGTGCTTGCTCCACGCGCTGCTCGGGTTCACGGGGCTGGGGTTGGTCGGCGCCGCGCTCGACGTGGCAGGGCGCGCGCGCTGGCGCGGCTCCTCGTCGTCGAGCCCCATGGAGCTTGCAGTCGCTGCGTTCGTGGGCCTCGTCGTGGGTGGCGTGCTCGAGTACGGCGCGATCCGCCGCGGCTGGCCCGGTGCGCTGTGGCCGCCGAGCTCGGTGGGCGGGGTCGACGCGATCGCGGCCCTGCCGATCGTCGGGGTCGCGTGGCTCGCCGCGCGCGCGGGACGTGGTGTCGCCGAGCGTTGTGCGGCGCGGATCGGTTGCCTGCGGGTCGCGCGTCGACTGGAGCGCGGCGCGTGGGCGGTGCTCGTCGGATCGAGCGTTGCGGCGCTCGCCCTCGCGCTCACGGTGCGACCGCGTGGTGAGGCCACGGGCGGCGTCGTGGCGCCGGCCACGAAACGCTCCCCGGACGTGGTGCTGGTGGTCCTCGACACCGCTCGCGCGGATCGCTTCTCGACCTTCGGGGCCGTGCGCCCGACCAGCCCGCGGCTCACCGAGCTCGCGCGGCGCGGCCTGCTCTTCACGCAGGCGATGAGCACCGCGCCGTGGACGCTGCCATCGCACGGGTCGCTCTTCACCGGCGAGCTACCGCATCGGCACGGCGCGGATTGGGGGCACATGGCGCTGCGCCCCGAGATGCGAACCCTCGCGGAGTCGTTCGCTGTCGCCGGTTATCGCACCGCCGCGTTCACCAACAATCCGTGGATCGGCCCGGTCGCCGGCCTCGATCGAGGCTTCGCGGAGCTCTTCCCGATGTGGCGCGGTCACGGCGGCACCTGGGATCGATTGCTCGCGGTGCGCGCCGCGCGACGGCTGTCGGGGCGCGACCCGGACGAGGGAGCGGCGGACACCGTCGCCGCGATCACGCGCTGGCTCGACACGGCGGGCGCTCAGCCGTTCTTCCTGTTCGTGAACCTGATGGAGCTTCACGACCCCAACTGGCCGCAGCGGGGCGCCGATCGCTACCTGCCGAGCGACACCTCGCGGGCGCGGCTGCGGGGGCTCAATCAGAACCCGTATCGCTGGTTCGCGCAGCGCGTGACCATGGGCGACGCGGACTTCGCGCTGCTGCGCGATCTCTACGACGCGCAGGTGAGCTACCTGGACGGCCAGCTCGACGCCTTGATCGCGCTCCTGGAGGCACGCCGTGGCGCGGCCAACCTGGTCATCGCCGTGGTCGGCGATCACGGCGAGAACCTCGGCGACCACCAGCTTCTGAGCCACGTGTTCTCGCTTCACCAGAGCGTGGTGCACGTGCCCTTCGTGCTGGTCGCGCCGGGGCGGGTGCCGCCCGGCGCGGTGGTCTCCGAGCCGGTGAGCCTGGTGGACGTGGCGCCCACGCTCGAAGCGCTCGCCGGAGTCGGCGCCGCGGGCGCCCCGGGGCGGCGAGGGCAGAGCCTGATCGCGAACCCGCCCGAGCAGCGAGCGGAGCGCGTGCTCGTCGCCGAGCACCCGCCGCCCGGACCGATCCTCGACATCTTGCTCGCCAACGATCCGCGTCTCGACCTCGGGCGCTTCGATCGCTCGTGGGCGGCGGCGCGCGAGGGTGGCTGGAAGCTGATCGTGGACGGGCTGGGATCGACGTTGCTCTACGACCTCGCGAGCGATCCCGCCGAGCTGCGCGACGTGGCGAACGAGCATCCCGAGGTGGTCGCCAGGCTCGCCGCCGCGCTAACCGAGCCGCTCGCGCATCTGGCGCCCACCCGCGCTCGCGCGCTCGAAGCCGGCGGAGGTGCGCCGCTCGACGCCGCCACCCGCGAGCGGCTGCACGCGCTCGGCTACATGTGAGCGTTCTCGATGTGTCGTCGTCTCGGACCTTGTGATACAGAATGACGGATCGAGGTTCGTCGATGGCCGTCGCTTCCGTTCGCCCCTCGCCCCAGCGCATCGCCGTCGAGCCGCGCGCGCGCATCCTGCTGGCCGACGACGAGGTCCAGCTCGCGCGGAACCTAAGGCTCCTGCTCGAGCGCGATGGCTATCGCGTCGACACCGTCACCAGCGGTGACGAGGCCATCGAGCGGCTCGCCGCCGAGCGCTACGACCTGCTGATCACGGACCTGATCATGCCGGGCACCGACGGCGCCCAGCTCATGATCCACGTGAATCGCGAGTACCCGACGATCCCGGTGGTGGTGATCACCGGCTACGGCTCCATGGAGTCGGCGGTCGCGGCCATCCGCCAGGGGGCCTACGACTACCTGACCAAGCCTTTCGATTACGAGATCATGAAGATCACGATCGAGAAGGCGCTGGAGCGGCAGCGGCTCAAGACCGAGCTCTCGAAGTACACCGAGCAGCTCGAGGAGAAGGTCCTCGACCGCACCCGCGAGATCGAGCAGATGCAGGTGCGGCTGATGCGCTTCGAGCGCCTCGCCGCCGTGGGCGAGCTGGTCTCGGTGATCGCCCACGAGGTGCGCAACCCACTGGTGGCGATCGGCGGGTTCGCGCGGCGGCTCAAGAAGGGCACCAGCGATCCCGCCGAGGTCGAGAAGCTCGCGGCGATCATCGTGGAAGAGGTGGATCGGCTGGAGAAGATCCTCAAGTCGATGCTCGATTACTCGCGATCGTCCCGCCCCACGTTGCGTTCGGAAGACCCGACCCGACTGGTGGCGAAGAGCATCGTGCTCTTCGAGGGCGAGCTGAAGCGCGCCGGCGTCGAGCTCAAGGTGGAGTTCGAGTCGAACCTGCCCGAGGTCATGCTCGACGGCGATCAGATCCGCGGCGTGATCCTGAACCTGGTGCTGAACGCGATCCAGGCCATGCCGCGTGGCGGCACCCTGACGTTACGAACCCTGCGGATCCCGGACGGAGTCGCGATCGAGGTCGACGACACGGGCGTGGGCATCCCGGACGACAAGCTCGCCCACCTCTTCGATCCGTTCTACACGACCAAGCCCACCGGCACGGGCCTCGGCCTGGCGATCGCGCAGAAGACCATCCATGGCCACGGCGGCCGCCTCGACGTGGCGAGCCAGGTCGGCAAGGGCACGCGCTTCCGCTTGGTCCTGCCCGTCAGCAGCCGCTGAGTCGCGGGCCGCCTGACGCGCGCCTGGGGTGGGGCGAGCGCGGCTCGCGCGCCGGGCGCTCAGCTCTTCACGAGCTTGAGGTCGGGCTTGTTCATCTCGCGCTCGGAATCCACGAGCAGCTGGTCGAAGTCGACGTCCAGGTAGGACGTGAGCTTGCAGACCATGTGGCCGAGCAAGTTCACCTGGTACTGCAGCAGGTCGATGGTCTTCTCGAGATCCTCGGTGCCTCGCGTGCGGGCGCTGCGCATCATTCCCATGCCGAGCTCCATCGTCCCTGCGGATCCACGAGCGCGCCGATCATAGCCGACGCCGCTTCGCGTCAACAACCACGATTTTGGCCGTGTTTCAGCCGCTTTTCCCGATCTCCAGCATGCGCTCGAGGGCGCGCCGGGCGGGCTCGGCGAGGGCGGCGTCCAGGCTCAGCGCCGGGCGCGCGTCCGGCCCCTCCAGGCGGTCGAGCGTGAGCAGCACCGCCGCGAGGCCGACCGAGTACATCGAGGCGCAAAACGCCGTGGCGAGCGGGAAGAACGGTCGATCGGGGACCTGTGCGCGGATCGTGTCGATCGCGTGGATCTCGGTCCCGAGCACCACCGGCGTGTGCCGCGGCGTCGCCGCCGCGAGCTGGGCCAGCTCGGCGATCGAGCCCGAGCCGTCGCTCGCCGCCACCACCGCTTCCGGCAGCTCGTGCTGCACCCACACCCGTGCGCCGGGATGCGCGCGGCGCGCCGTCTCGACGTCGGCGACGCGGAACTGGCCGAGCACCGGGCAGGGGCTCGGCACGACCACGATCCGCGCGTGCACGATCTCTTCCTCGCTCGGCCGCCGCGCCGGGTTCCATTCGAGGATTCGCGTCGGATCGACCTCGAGGGCGCGCGCGGCGAACGCGAGCAGCCGCTCGTCGGGCGTCCACAGCACCCGCTCCGAATGGCCCAGCGCCCACGCGAGCAAGGCGCGCGCGTTCGAGCTGCCGACGCACGCGCCGCCGTGCTCGCCGGCGTAGGCCTTGACGTCGAGCGAGCTGGTCACGCTCACCAGCGGGACGACGCGATCGTAGGGGCGCTCGATGCGCAGCGCCTCGGCCGCGCTCTCGAGGTCGGCGCGCGTGACCGCGTCCGACATCGGGCAGCCGGCGCCGGGGTCCGGGCACCACACCTCGGTCGACGCGGGGGCGAGCAGCCGTGCGTTCTCGGCGACGTAACGCACCGACGCGCACACGATCCGCCGCGGCACGGGGCGCCGCGCCGCACGCGTCGCGAGCGCCACGCCGTCGCCCACGAGATCCGCGAGCTCGACGAGCCGCGCGCGCTGGTAGGCGTGCGCCCACAGCGCGAGCGCCGAGCCGTGCCGGCGCCGATGCTCCCGAATCCGCGCCAGCGCGGTGGCATCGTCGAGGAAGAGGTACTCGGGAGGCAGGTAGAAATCGTCGTCCATGGCGCGTCGCGAAGCGTATTCGAGCGAGCCCGCGTTGACACATGCCGCGCGCGGCTCCCACACTTCGCCGCGATTCGTCATGGCCTCGCGCTCTCCTCGATCCAAGCACCCCGCGCGGGGCAGCGCCGCGACCCGCGCGCCGCGATCGAAGCGAGCGAGCACGGTCGCGAAGCCGGACGCGGCGATCCGCGCGCGGGTCCGCTGGCTCCTCGACGGGCTCGCGAAGCTCCATCCCGACGCTCATTGCGAGCTCGACTTCCGAACGCCGCTCGAGCTGCTGATCGCGACGATCCTCTCGGCGCAGTGCACCGACAAGCGCGTGAATCAGGTCACTCCCGCGCTCTTCGCGCGCTACCCGGATGCCCAGGCGTTCGCCGCCGCCGATCCGCGCGAGCTCGAGAAGGCGATCCAGTCGACGGGCTTCTTCCGCAACAAGGCGCGCTCCATCCTCGCGGCGGCACGCCGCATCGTCGAGGAGCACGACGGCCAGGTGCCGTCCACCCTCGAGGAGCTCGTGAAGCTCGGCGGCGTGGGCCGCAAGACCGCCAACGTGGTGCTCGGCAACGCGTTCGGCGTGCCGGGGCTCACGATCGACACCCACTTCGGCAGGGTGGCGCGCAGGCTCGGCCTCACCCGGCACGAGGACCCGCTCAAGGTCGAGGCGGATCTCATGCGGCTCCTGCCGCGCGCGTCCTGGACGCTGGTCTCGCACCAGATGATCTTCCACGGCCGGCGCATCTGCGCCGCGCGCAAGCCGCGCTGCGAGGCGTGCCCGCTGAGCGCGCGCTGCGCCTTCGCCGGTGGGCCGGGAGTCTTGGCGGCGCCCCGGCCGAAGCGCGCGCCCACCGGTCGGCCGTGACTCGCGCTCGCTCGCGGCGCGGCCGTGGCCCCGGTTCCTGGCCCGGCGGTCGCCCACCGGCCCTCGAGCGTTTCTCCCAGAATTTCCTGGTCGATCCCAACACCGCGCGGAAGATCGTGGACGCGGCCGGCGTGGGCGCGGGAGACTCCGTCCTCGAGATCGGCCCCGGGCACGGCGCGCTCACCCAGCTCCTCGCGCCGCGGGTGGCGCTGCTGCGCGTGGTCGAGATCGATCGTGCGCTCGCGTGGGCGCTCGCCGAGCGCTACGCGGACGAGCCGCGCGTCGAGGTGATCGCGGGCGATGCGCTGGCGATCGGCCTCGACGCGTTGCTCGCGGAGGGCGGGCACTGGTCGGTGGTCGCGAACCTGCCGTACCGGATCACGACTCCGATCCTGTTCGCGCTCCTCGACGCGCGCGCCCGGCTCGCCAGCGCCACCGTGATGGTGCAGCGCGAGGTCGCCGAGCGCGTCGAGGCGAGCCCCGGGTCGAAGGAGTGGGGGACGCTCAGCGTCCACTGTCAGCGCCTCGCCGACGTGCGCGTGCTGTTCGACGTGCCGCCGACGGTGTTCCGGCCGCGACCCGCGGTCCATTCCGCGGTGTTACGGCTCGATTTCCTGGCGCGGCCCCGCGTCGACGTCGGCGACGAGGAGCACTTCCGGCGGGTGGTGCGCGCCGCCTTCGGGCAGCGGCGCAAGACGCTGCGCAACGCGCTTAAGTCCGGTGCCTGGTCGCCGGATGCGATCGACGCTGCGGGGCGAGCGGCGGCGCTCGACCTCACGCGCCGTGGCGAGACGCTCGATCTCGTGGAGCTCGCGGCGCTGGCGAGGGCGCTGCCGGACGTGTCGCCGAACGCCTGACCGACGTCCACGCGTGAGCGGTGGTGCGTCGCGGCGGGCACGGTGTGCGCCATGCCCGCCGCGCTCGCTCATTCCTCGTACATCGCCTCGATCGCGTCCGCCCAGTTCTGGTTGACGATCTTGCGCTTCACCTTGAGGGTGGGAGTGAGCTCGCCGTTCTCGATGGTCAGGTTGCGCGGCAGCACCCGGAACTTCTTGATCCCTTCCACGCGGGCGAACTGATCGTTCACCTGGTCCACGATGCGCTGGATCTCGCTCTCGAGCTTGGGGTGGGAGTGCAGCTCGCCGAGGGGGATCTGGTGCTGGCTGGCGAACTTGGCGGAGACGTCGGGATCGAGGGTGATGAGCGCCGTCAGGTACTTGCGGCGATCGCCGATCACCACCGCCTCGTTGATGAGCTCGGCGTTCTTGAGCGCACCCTCGATGTTCTTGGGCGCGATGTTCTTGCCGCCGGCGGTGATGATGATCTCCTTCTTGCGGCCGGTGATCTTGAGGAAGCCATCGGCGTCGAACTCGCCCAGGTCGCCGGAGGCGAGCCAACCGCCGTCGAGGAGCGTGTCGCGCGTGGCCTCGGGCTCCTTGTAGTAGCCGAGGAACACGTTCGGACCGCGCACCAGGATCTCGCCGTCCGAGCCGAGCTTCACCTCCACGCCGGGGAGCGGCACGCCCACGGTGCCGATCTTGGTGCGTCCCGGCACGTTGAAGCTGGTCGGGCCCGTGTCCTCCGACTGCCCGTAGACCTCGAGCACCACGATGTCGAGACCCATGAAGAAGTCGAGGACCTCGGCGGCGATGGGGGCGGCGCCGCTCACGCACATGCGCGCGCGGCCGAGCCCGATCGCCGGCTTGATCTTGGAAAAGATCAGCTTGTCGGCGAGCCGGTATTGCAGCGCCAAGGCGCCGCTCGGAGTCTTGCCGCGGTTCTTGAGCTGGTTCGCCTCGCGGCCCACGCCCATCGCCCATTCCACGAGCTTCTTCTTGGCGCCGGTCGCTTCCTTGAGCTTCGCCGTCACGCCCGCGTGGAGCTTCTCCCAGATCCGCGGCACGCCGAAGAACACCGTCGGCTGAACCTCTTTCAGGTTGTCCGGGACCTTGTCGATCGATTCGGCGAAGTAGATCGGATAGCCGTGGGTGAGCGGGCCGTGGATCGAGAACATCTGCTCGGCGATGTGCGAGAGCGGCAGATAGGAGAGCGCCGAGTCGGCGGAGTTCACGCCGATGAGGTCACGGGTGATGTTCGCCGTCCACGCCACGTTGCGGTGCGAGAGCATCACGCCCTTGGGAGGTCCGGTGGTGCCGGAGGTGTAGATCAGCGTCGCGAGCTGATCGTCCCTGAGCTCCTCGATGCGGCGGTCGAAGACCTGGTCGTCGGTGCCTTGCGCCTTCGCCAGGAAGGCGTCCCAGCTCAGCACCTTCGGATGATCGATGCGCGGCGTGCCTTGCATCGTGACCACCCATTTGAGGTCGGGAAGGGTGGCCCATTCGGCCTCGATCTTCTTCCACTGGTCGACGTTCTCGACGACCACCACGGGGCTTTGCGAGTGGCGGACGATGTAGGCCACCTCGGGCGGCGAGCAGGTGGTGTAGATCCCCGCCGGCGCCGCGCCGATGCACATCGCCGCGACGTCGGCCACGATCCATTCGGGACGGTTGAAGCCCAGGATCGAGATGCAGCCGCCGGGCTGGACGCCGAGCGTCGTGAGCGCGCGCCCCGCTTGCCGCACCTGTCCGGCGTAGGTGCGCCAGTTGGTGGCGAGCCAGGTGCCGCCGGACTTGGTGTAGTAGGCCGGCTCGTCGGGTCGCATTCGAGCCTGGTGCAGCAAGCGAGAGGGAATCGTATCCGCGGCCATGCTCGTTCTCCTCGTGTCGTGACCCTCGTTCGATGGTCGCTTCGCTCCGCCGTGTGCCCGTGGCACACGCGGCAGATCAGTGATGAATCCGGATCGGCTGACGCTTGGCGCCCCATCGTCCAGGACGCGCGTCGAAGACTCCGGCGAGGGTAGCGCCACAGCTCACGCAGCGCGACCCGTCCAGGTTCCACGTGCCCAGGTCGTACCAGTCACGCTCGATCACCAGCTCGCCGCAGCGTGCGCAGTACGTGCTCTGGCCCTCCACGTCCCGGACGTTGCCCGTGTAGACGTGCTTGAGCCCCAGGTCCAGCGCGATGCGGCGCGCGCGCGTCAGCGTGGCCGCGGGCGTGGGCCGAAGCTCCGTCATCTTGAAGTCGGGATGGAACGCGGTGAAGTGCAGCGGCACCTCGGGGCCGAGGTTCGCGAGCACCCAGTCGCCGAGCCGCTTGATCTCCTCGCTCGAATCGTTGTGCGTGGGGATCAGAAGCGTGGTGATCTCGAACCACACGTGGCTCTCGTGCTTGAGCCATCGAAGGGTGTCGAGAACGGGATCCAGGTGGCCGAGGCAGAGCTTCCTGTAGAAATCCTCGGTGAAGGCCTTGAGATCCACGTTGGCCGCGTCCATGGGCGCGAAGAACGCGGGGCGTGCCTCGGCGGTGATGTAGCCGGCGGTGACGGCCACCGTGCGGACGCCCACCTGGTGGCAGGCGACGGCCGTGTCGATGGCGTACTCGGCCCACAGCACGGGATCGTTGTAGGTGAACGCCACGCTCGCGCAGCCCGCGCGCACCGCCGCCCGCGCGATCGCCTCCGGCAGCGCGCGCTCGGAGAGTGTCTCCACCTCGCGCGCCTTCGAGATCGACCAGTTCTGGCAGAAGCGGCAGCCGAGGTTGCAACCGGCGGTGCCGAAGCTCAGCACCGCGCTGCCCGGCAGGAAATGATTGAGCGGCTTCTTCTCGATGGGGTCCACGCAGAAACCGGTGGAGCGGCCGTAGGTGGTGAGCACCATCTGCCCGCCCACGTTCTGGCGCACGAAGCAGAACGCGCGCTGACCTTCCGCGAGCTCGCATTCGCGCGGACAGAGGTCGCAGTGGATCTTGTGCGTGCCTTCGAGCGGATGCCACCAGCGGCCGGCATGCACCGCTTCGCTCGGGATCGAGGCCGCCATCGCGGTGGCAGTCTAGCGCGCACGAAGCCCTCGTCCACCGTTGTTTGCTCACCCGGCGGCGTCCGTCGCGGGCCGGCAAAGGCCCGTCCGACCGGGATTCGGGAGCGCGTCGGAACTCCCCGGAGCGCCGAGCTTCGACCAGCGGGACGCCGCGCGAGGAGGCGGCGATCGGGGATCGGACCACCCGCACCACCGCGACGCTTCCGGGCAGCGCCTCGAACCCCTGCCGCTCCTCCGCGGCCGCTTTCGATCTCCTCAGCGGGCGGCGTCGGTCCAGCGCACCACGATCCGGGCCAGGCGCCCGTCGTTCCGGATTCGCTCCAACGCCGCGTCGAGTGCCTGCCTGAGCAGATCGTCGCCGCGGCGCACGCCCCAGGCGAGCCGCTCGCGCGTGAGCGGCTCGCCCACGGCGACGAGATCGGACCCGGCGCGCGCGCGGGCGAGGGCCTCGACGATCGGGGCGTCGCACACCACCACGTCGAGACTGCCGTCGGCGAGATCGCTGGTCGCGTCGGTCACGGTGGCGTACTCGCGCACCGGGGCGGGGGCGAGCCGGGCGCGAGCGTACTGCTCGCCAGTGCTCGAGCGCAGCACGCCCACTCGCGCGCCCGCGCCGCGAACCCGCTCGGGCGACGAAAGTGCCTCGGCATCGCTCCGCCGGACCAGCATGCGCTGTCCGGTGGTGAGGTAGGACTCGCTGAAATCGATCCGCAACGCGCGCAGCGGTGTCGCCGTGAGACCCGCCATCACCAGGTCCACGTCGCCGGCGCGCAGCGCCGCGATCAGCTCCTCGAACTCGTAGCCATGAATCTCGATGCCGCGGCCCAGCTCACGGGAGAGCTCGCGTGCGAGGTCGGGCTCGATGCCGACCATCGTTCCGTCGCGCTCGGCCGCGAAGGGAGGCGAGGTCGTGGGCATCCCGACGCGCAGCCGAGCGGCGTCGGCGTGCGCGGGTGCCTCGATTCGTCCCCGCACGGCGCCCGCGCATCCGGCGACGGCGCAGCCCAAGGCCACGACGAGCACGCCCCAAGCGCGAAAGCGCGTGCGAGCCGCCGAGCACCGAGTCATCCGCCGTCGCCTCCGCGCGCCACGCCCTCGGGGCTCGTGGAGGGCACGCCGCGTAGATGCTCGTGAAGGATGCGGCGGACTTCCTCGATGGTGGCTGGCTCGGCTTGCGTGCTGTGCCCCGAGCGCACCACCAGCTCCGATGCCACGCCGTCGAGGTGCGCGCTGCGATACGCGACGACGCCGTCGTCACCATCGTGGACGCGCCCGTCGCCGGCGACGGCGATGATCGAATGGGCGACGATCGGGCGCTCGATCGGCATCGAGGCGAGGGCTCGGAGGAAGGCGTTGTCGGGGTCCATCTGGTCGACCGCCGTCCCGCCCGCGAAGCGCAGCTTGCGCTCGGCGACCAGCTTGGGGTTGCGCGTCGCGAGCTCGGCGCCGAGCCGCGTCACCGACTTGGGCAGCTCGACCAGGCTCGATGCGATCCAACCGATCACGCCGTGGGAGAGGAAGCTGCCGCGGTGGGGCGTCGCCACGAAGACCACCCGCCGCACGAACGGCAACGGCTCGAAGAACGTCGCGCGGCGCAGCTCGGCCCGCGTGCCTTCGCTCAGGTCGAGCGATTCGAGCGGCTCGTCGCTCACCAGATCCCAGAAGCGCGTGCCGCTTCGCACCGCCGTCAGCTTGGTGAGCAAGCCGCCCTGGCTATGACCGATCACGACCATCTGCGTCAGCGCCGGATCGGAGCCCGCCGGATCCAGCTCGCGGACCGTCGACGTCAGCGACTCGCGCAGATCCGCGGCGGAGACCGCGATCGGGGCGCCGGTGTGATAGGTGAAGAACCAATACTGGTAGCGGCCGGCCAAGGCGGGATCGCCCAGGATCTCGTTCAGGACCTCGGACCAGCGCGCCGGGCTCGATGCGGTGCCGTGCACGAAGACCACCGGGATTCGGCCGGGATGGTAGGGCGTGAGCATGGTGAGGCCACGGTCGGCTCGGTTGCCGACCAGCGGCAGGTCGCCCGACCGGAACCCCGCGATCTCGGTGTCCCAGACGGGTGATCCCTCCAGCCGATACGCGATGGCCGAGCTGGTCTCGAACTCGAGGGGCACGCACGTCCGTCCCATCGCCACACAGGAGCTCTCGCCTTCGTCGAAGCGTTCCAGGCGTCCTTGCAGCGCGCCTTCGTCGAGCCCACGGCGAAGATCGTCGACGCGTAGCAACATCGTGAACGGAACCTTGGTGTGGGGCGGGAACCAGCGGGCGGGGCCGCCGTCCGTGGCTCGCTCCTCGGCGTCGGTGGTGGCCGCGACCGGCGCGCCGATCCCCGGGCGACGATACCGGTTCCGCAGACCGCGCACGCGGTAGTCCGCGACCGCTTCGAAACGGACCAGCCTGCTCGCGCCCCAGCGGAAGAGCGCGGCATCGCTCTGCATGTCGAGGGTGCCGAACGGGAGCCTCAGGCGACGCGCCGAGAGATCCAGCTCGTGGCGGTCGGGGTCGGCGACCAACCCCGCCGCGAGGCCGCGGTTGTGGAGGTCGAGCGCCAAGCGGTAGCGCGGATCGCTCGGTTCCGGTCGGAGCGCCGCGTCGCTCGGAAACAGGAACGCGTAGGCATAGAGCGCCGCAGCGAGGAACCAGGGCGGATCGC
>JAXLQJ010000098.1:0-15015 GCA_046331705.1 bacterium
GTCGTGGGTCATCGGTGCTCGAGCAGCCACGGATGGCGCTCCAGGAATTCGACCGTGCGGATCACGCCGTCGCGGATCCTACCCGATGGTGCCCATCCCAGGGCGCAGAGCCGCGTGCAGTCGAGGTGGATGAGCGGGTTGTCGCCGGGCCAGCCCCGCTCGCCGCCGCGGTAGATCCGTCGCGGCGCGAGCCCGAGGTGGTCGCAGATCCAGCCGAGCGAATCGTCGACCGTCGCGACCTCGTCGCTGCCGACGTTGAGGATCTCGACCGGCCCGCGCGCGCGCGCGAGGGCCAGCACCATCGCGCCCACCGCGTCGCGCACGTCGAGATACGACTTGCGCTGGCGCCCGTCGCCGAGCACCTCGATCCAGTCGGGATGGGCGCGAAGCTGTCGCACGAAGTCGATGACGTGACCGTGGTGGTAGCGCTCGCCGAGGAGCGACACGAAGCGGAACACCAGCGCACGCAGCCCGAAGCCTTCCGCGTACGCTTGCACGTAGCCCTCGGCGGCGAGCTTGGACGCAGCGTAGAGGGAGGTCTGGACGGGGAACGGAGCGTCCTCGGGTGTGGGCACCACCGGGCACTCGCCGTAGATGGCGCCGGTCGAGGCGAGGGCGACGATGCGCGCGCTCGAAGCGCGCATCGCCTCGAGCACGTTCCAGGTGCCGATCACGTTCTGCTCCAGGTCCGCGCGGGTGCGCGTGGTGCCGAAGCGCACGTCGGCGTTGGCGGCGAGGTGGAAGACCACCTCCGCGCCTTGCATCGCGTCCGCGAGCGCCGCCGCGTCGAGGACGTCGCCGGGAACGAGCCGGAACGCCGGGCTCGCCTCGACGGTGGCCAGGAACGAGCGATGACCGGTCGAGAGATTGTCGTAGCCGACCACCTCGTGACCGTCGGCCACCAGCCGCTCGACCAGGTGGCTGCCCACGAAGCCAGCGGCGCCGGTGACGAGGATGCGCGTCACGGGGATAGGCCGGCCGGGCCGACGTGCAACGCGCGGTGGATGCGAACGAGGTCGCGCAAGTTCCGCGCGTTGCCGCGAATGAGCTCGAGCCGGCTGTCGCCGTCGTCGCGCCAACGCACCGGCACCTCGCGAATGCTGCACCCGGCCCGTCGCGCCAGCGCCAGGATCTCGACGTCGAACATGTAGCCATCGGTGCGGGCGCGCGCGAAGAGCGCGCGGGCCACGTCGGCGCGGAAGAACTTGAACCCGCACTGGGTATCGCTCAGGTCGGAGAGCCCGGCGGTCCGCACCAGCGCTCGAAAGCCGCGCGAGCCGAGACGCCGATACCAGCGCTGCTCGCGCTCGATGCGCGCGCCGGGAGCGTGACGGGTGCCGATCACGACGTCCTCGCCCGCATCGAGCCAGCGCGCCACGGACTCGTACTCGGCGATGGGGGTCTTGCCGTCGGCGTCGGCGTAGCCGATGCGCGCGTAGCGAGCGATCGCGGCTCCACGCCGGATCGCATGCCCCTTGCCGAGACGGTCGCGGCTCTCGATCACGATCACCGTGCCGTCGCCGGGGGCGGCGCGACGCGCCTCGTCCGCGGTGGCGTCGGTGCCGTCCGCGACCACCACCAGCTCGAAGGGATCGCCGCGCGCGGCGAAGAACTCGTGCAGCTCGCGAAGCTGAGCGGCGATGGTCCGCCCCTCCTCGTAGGCCGGCAGGATCAGGCTCAGCGAACGTTGGGGCGGATGCATTCGTGACGAGGAAGGGGAAGCGCATTCTACGAGTGCCTCGCGCCGAGTTCCACCCACGCGAGCCGCCGCGCGCGGGCGGAGGTGCGGCGCGGTCGGCGCGCGGGCGCCGCGCGGAGTTGGTTCACCGGTTGGCGTGTGAGAGGATCGGCGGCCCTCGCGCGCCAGGAATCCTCGATGACCGTGCCAGCGCAAGAGCGCGACGGCGAAGTTTCGATTCGCGAAAGCCCTGGGCGCGCCGCGACGGCGCTGCTCGAGCGCTGGGCGACGATCCTCGTGGTGCTCTACGGCAGCGCACGGCTGGCGCTGCTCGCCTTCAGCGATCTTCACGCGCGCAGCCTGTTCTTCGCGGCCCCCGACGACGCGTTCTACTACCTTCAAATCGCCTGGAACCTGAGCCGGGGACTGGGGAGCACGTTCGACGGCATCCACCTCACCAACGGCTACCAGCCCGCGTGGTGCCTGCTGTTGGTGCCGGTGGCGTGGCTCGCACGGAGCCGCGCCGCCTTGTTCGATGCCTCGATCGGGCTCGCGTGCGTGTTGCACGTGGGCGCCGGCGTGGTGCTGGTGAGCGTGGCGCGACGATTGTTCGCCGGTGGGTGGCCCGTGCTCGTGGCCTTGGCGTGGTTCGCCAGCCCGCGCCTCGACAACTTCGTGCACCTCGAGTCGCCGCTCAACGCGCTGAGCCTCGCGCTGGTGCTGCTTGCCGCGATCGACGTCGCTCGCGACGAACCGGCGGCGACGCGCGCCACGCCCTCGAGCGTCGATCGTCGCGCACGGGATTGGGCGCGCCTCGGTGTGGCGCTCGCGTTCGCGAGCCTGACGCGGCTCGACAACGCGATCTTCGTGCCGATCGCCGTTCTTGCCGCTTGGCTCGGCGAGCCGGGGGACGTCCGGTCGCGGCTCCGCGCGGCGATGCGGGTCGCGCTTCCCGCCGCGCTCACGCTCGCGACCTACGCGCTGGTGAATCGCGCCTACATCGGCGCCTGGCTGCCGGTGAGCGGAACGCTCAAGGCCGAGATGCTCCGGAGCGAGATCCGCAACTTGCTCCTGGGGCCGGGCTGGACCGCGATACCGGGATTCTTGTCGAAGCAGCTCGGCATCGCCGTGATGGCGGGACCCGGGGCCGGGGTCGCGTCGTGGGTGTTCGGGGCTGTGTGGGTCGAGCACCGCGCTTCGATGGTCGTGCCGGTGGCGCTCGTGGTCGCGGCGATCCTCGCCTGTCGCGCGGGCTGGACCCGTTCGCCGAAGCTCGCGCGAGCGTGGCTGGCGACCCTGCTCGGCATCGGCGCCCACTTCGTCTTCATGCTGTGCATGGTCGGCAGCTTTCCCCGCGAATGGCACTTCATCCCCGAGGTGATGGTGCTGATCCTCGCCGCGGGGATCGGCGTGCCGCGGATGATCGCGGCGTGCGCGCCGTGGAAGGCTCGCGGCGGCAGCTGGGCGCGCGTGGCGCTCACGGCGTTGCTCGCGACGGCGGTGGGCTGGCGTGTCCACGAGGGATATGCGAGCGCGCGGTCGTCGTTCGAGTGGGGCCACCTGATGCGCAACGATCAGCTCGCCATGGGCCGCTACTGGGGCGGGCAGCTCCCGGCGGGAACGCGCGTGGGAGCGTGGAACGCCGGTTACCTCGCCTACTTCTCCGACCTCCAGGTCGTGAACCTCGACGGCCTCGTGAACGAGCCGAGCTTCGCGGCGCAGATCGCCGACGATCGCTGGCTCGAGTACTGCCAGCGCAAGGGCATCGCGTACGTCATCGACACGTGGGGCGGCGCGTTCGATCTGCTGGCGAAGCAGACCGAGATCGCTGCGCGGCGGCATTTCAGCCCCGACAGCCGGTTCGAGTACGTGATGCTGCGGATTCCGTCTCCGTCGGGCTGAGCCCACGACGCGATCCCCGCTCGAGCGGCGGCGGGCGGCGCGCGCGACGAATACCCGCGGAAGCTCAGGATGGATCGAGCGGGATGACGTCGAGCGTGCTGGGCGCGGCCGCGCGCGGTAGACCTGCCGCGGGCACGGTCACGTCGAAGAGGCTCAGGAAGAGCCGCTTGGCCGGGTTGCTGCCGTCGATGCGCAGCGGATGCTCGCCGGCGGGAAGCGCGGCGGGTACCTCGAAGCCGCTGCGAACGGGCCACGGCAGCGCCGGCGCGCCCGCGCAATCCGCCTGATACGCGACCACGTCCGCCACCGTCACCCGTTCGATGCAGACGTGGGTGTCGAGGACCAGCAAGATGCGCTCGCCGTCGTGCTTCGTGACGGTGCCCTCGACGCGGATCGAGCCGGGTTCGCCCGAGCCGTAGGAGGTGAGGTCCTGGCGCTCGACACGCTCGCCGTCGCGGAACACGCGGATCGTCTCCGGCGCCAGGCTGCGGCGGTGCTCGAAGAGCGCCAGGCCGCCGCGCCATCCGAGGGATTCGAGAAAGTGCAGCACGGCGTCGTCGAGCACGTCCGTGGGGGCGACCACCAGGAACCGGTTGGGCGGGGCGGCGGGCCGGGTCGCGGCGTCTGCCGTCCGCGGGGTCGCGCGTTCCAGCATGTAGTAGATCCCTTCGAGCTCCTGGCCGCCGCCGGCGAGCGCCACCTGGTCGAACGCGCTCGGCAGCACGCCGTGCCGCGCGAGCGCGTCGGCGATCGACTGCTCAGGACCGAGCGCCAACTTTCCCGCCACCAGGAATCCCGTCTCCACCGCTTGCTGGAAGCGATGGATCGTCCAGCAGCCGCTCGCCGCCGCGGCGCTCGCGATCGCCAGCGACACCACCGCGAGCGGCACGCGCGCGACGCGTTCGGCTCGTCCGAGCGCACGCCATCCAGCGCCGAACGCGAGCCAGCCCACGGCGAGCGCCGCCAGCAGCTGCGGCGCCGGATAGACCACCGCCAGGTGCCGAGCGTAGACCTCGGACCGCTGCGTCCAGAGGAACGCCACCGGCGCCACCAGCCACGCGGCGATCACCGCGAGCTTCGCGGCGCGCGCACGCTCGTGCTTCGCGCCGAGCGCGCCGCGAACGGCGCCCGCCGCCGCGAGCAGCACACCGAGCGCGACCAGCGCGGAGGTCGCCGCGCCGACCTGGTGCACCCAGCGCGGTGTGTCGATGTCGGGTGTCTGTCCCGTGCGGTAGAGGATCTGGTGCAGCAACGCGAGCACGGTCGCGCCGGCCCGCTCGGGCGCCACGCCCACGCTGTCGCCAGTCGCCACGCTCAGCATCGCGCGCAGGTCCGGGAATCCCTCGGTGATCTGCGCGTGGAGGAAGGGCGCGTAGATCGCGGCACCCGCCAGCAGCCCCGCGAGCCACGCGCGCGGCGCGAGGCGCGCCCCGGCGAGCACGGCGACCAGGATCGGGAAGAACACGATGGTGGTGATGTGGAACTGCATCGCCGCGGCCAGCGACGCGCACGCGACCACCGCCCAGCCGAGCGAGCGACTCTCGAGCACCTCCGCGAGCGCCAGGAAGAAGAGCGGCACCACCGGAGCCAGGAACGAATGGTCCATGAGCTCGCGAGACAAGAAGAACGGATAGGGCGAGGTGGCGTAGAGCAAGCACGCGATCGCGCCGACGCCGCGACCGAGGTGTCGTTCGCCGAGACGAAAGAGCGACGGGAAGCTGGTGAGCCCGAGCAGCACGAAGGCGATCAGCGGCCCGCGAACCGGTCCGGCGAGCGGCCTGGTGATCGCCACCAGCGGCGTCATCACGTAGTACTCGAGCGGGCCGAGCGTCCCCCACTCGAAGAGGCCCGGCCCGATGTCCGGCCCGCGCCGTGGGAAATGGCGGCCATCGAGGATGCCCTCGACCATGCGCAGCACGCTCACCTGGTCGACGCAAAACGGCGCCAGATCGAGCCGCGCGAGCCGCACGACCGCGGCGACCAGCAGCGCGACCACGAACGCCAGCTTCGCGACCGGAACGCCCGCCGGTGGAGCTTGCGTGTGGGTGGAGTCGCGCAAGGGCTACGATCCCCGAGGCTTCGACGCGGCGACGCTCGCTCGCGGCTCGCGCCAGCACGCGCCGCGTGGCGATCTCGCCCGCGCGCGCTAGACCCCCGCGCGCTCCCGCGGATCGGTCCGACGAATGGGGCCGACACTCATAGCAGAAGCGGCCCGCGCGGAGCCAGCGTGGGCGCCCGCAGGCGCCCACGCGTCCGCGCCACCGGATCACGGCGCCGCTGGCGCCTGCCCTCGAACCGGTCGACGGCTCGGCGTGGGAATCAGCCGCCGAGCACGGTTCGCCAGACGTCGCGATAGATGGGTTGACCGAGCGTGGTCGGAGTGTCGGAGTCCACGGCGGTCGAGTTGTGGGGACGCGACACCGAAAGCGCCGTCTCGAGCTGGTGCGCACCGCCATAGGGCGCCGCCGTGTTGTCCACCAGCACGCGATCCGCGGCGCTGCCCATGCCCAGCGATTGCCAGTTGGTGGCGATGTCGGCGAACGCGGGGTCGGACTCGTGCGCGAAGCCGAAGTAACGGTTCGCCGGCGTCTCGTTGGCGGTGTTGATCCACGGCGCGGACACGCCGTCGACGGCGTCGATCGGTGCGGAGAACATCGCGACGCGCGACACGGTGCGGATCTTCGCGATCATCGCGGCCTCGCCGCCGCCTTGGGAATGTCCCGCGACCGTGATGGCGCCGTAGCGCAGCGCGCCGTTCGCCAGGAACTCGTCCCAGCCCTCGTTCGGGAAGTTGGCGGCCAGGTATTGGAGCAGCCGCACCGTGCGATTCTCGATGGAGTTGGCGGCGTCCACCGAGACGCGGTCGCTGCGGTCGACGCCGTCGAAGATCTCGAGGCGCACCGGCTCGTAGCAGGCGGGATCACCGTCGCAGAGCGTCGCGACCGACTCCGAGTTGGGATAGGCGAGGCCGATGGCGTGATAGCCGATCGCGGCGGCCGCAGCGAGCAGCCGCTGGTAGGCGCGCGGCTCCGCGTCCGTGCCTGGCAGGAAGAGCAGCAGCTTGCCGTTGGGAGCGACCGCGGTCTCCAGGAACGTCTGATGCGAGTCGAACGACGACGAGATCGCGGGATCGGTGCTGCTGGGATCGATCACGTGCACCAACATGGTGTCGGGCGTGGGTGTCGGCGTGGACGTGGAGCTGCTGGATCCGCAGCCGAGGGGCGATCCCAACGGCACGAGCAGCGTGAGCAACAGCAACGAACGACGGGTGGATCGGCGAGGCATGAAGCGCTCTCCAGTCGGGAGATGAACGAGGTTGCGAGCGGGAACGGGATGGGCCACGCGTACCCTGGACAGGTGCGGGGGGGGCGTACGTCTTGGACGGGCCGCGGGCGCCGGAAATTCGCTCGCCGTGGCGCGCCGCGGCAAGCAGTGCGGGACGATCCGAGGTAGCCTTCACGGGCGACCCGACGCTCCGGGCATCCTCGTACCCGAAGGAGGTGAAGCGATGGCGCGGCACAACGTCGTTTCGATCCGAGATGCACGCAGGGCACGCAGTCGCGCCGCGAGCTCCGCCGCGGGCGCGCTCACCGCGGCCGAGCTCAAGGCGATGGCGCTCGGCGACGTGCTGGCGGTGTTCCGTGAGCTCGAGGCGCCAAGCCTCGCCGAGATGGACGGCGAGTTCGTGGCGACCTTGCTCGACCAAGGCGGGACCGCGATCAACGTCGTCTCGTTGCTCGCCACGAACGTGCCACGCCGCTGGCTCGGCAAGGCGTTCCAACCCGTGGAGGGGGCGGAGCACGGCCACGGATACAACTGGTTCCAGGGGAAGATCCGCACCGTGCGGCGCTATCGGATGAAGACCTACGTCGCGCGCTCGGCGATCGACGATGGCACCTCGTACATCCTCGAGTACCGGCCCTTCAACGGCGGGCTGATGCGCTCGATGATCGACGAGGTCCGGCGCGTGGCGCCGGGGCTCTACCTCGGCGTGGGACGCGTCGGGGTCGGGCGCTGGATGCGGACGCGCTCGTACCCGTTCCTGCTCGAAGGGCCGGTCGGCCCCTTCTCCGATCCGCACGCGCCGTGACGCGCGGCGCTGGCGTGGGCCCGACTCGAGCGGGTCGAGGTCGCGCGCCGCGCACGAGGTGAGCGCGCTCGCCGCCACTTGACCGGGGACCAGGGGACTCTCGTAAACTCGCGCCCCCTCCCATCGTCGATCCTGGAACTTCCGCGAGCGTGTCCGTTCGGATCCCACGTTCCAGGCCAGAAGCTCGCGGCCGGTCGGAGCACCGTGCCATGAGCCGCAGCACGCGGGACCCGCTCGAGAAGGTCTATCCGCTCGCGGCCGAAACCTTCGGCGCCGAGGAGCTCGACGCCGTGCGCGCGGTGCTGGACACCGGACGCCTGACCATGGGCGAGCAGGTCGCGGCGTTCGAGCGCGCGTTCGCCGAGTGGGTCGGGGTCGAGCACGCGGTGATGGTCAACTCCGGCTCGTCGGCCAACCTGGTGATGGTCGACGCGATGCTGCGCCGCTCGGACCGCGAGGGACCGTGGCACCCCGGTGACGAGGTGCTGGTGCCCGCGCTGTGCTGGCCCACGACCGCGTGGGCGGTGATTCAGCTCGGTCTGGTGCCGGTCTTCGTGGACGTCGATCGGCAGACGCTCGCCATCGACCTGGAGAGCGCCGCGGCGGCGATCGGTCCGCGCACCCGAGGCCTCTACCTGGTGCACGTGGTCGGGCAGATCCCGCACATGGATCGCTACACGAGCTTCTGCGAACGCCACGGCTTGGTGCTCCTCGAGGACGCGTGCGAGGGGCTCGGTGCTCATTTCGCCGGCCGCCATGCGGGCACCTTCGGCGCCGCCGGCTCGTTCAGCTGCTACTTCTCGCACCATCTGTCGACGATCGAGGGCGGCGTGATGGTGACCGGCGACGCCGCGCTGGCCGAGGACCTGCGCAGCGCGCGTGCGTACGGTTGGCTGCGCCAGCGCGGCGATGCCGATCGCTGGCTCGCGGCTCATCCGGATCTCGACGGGCGATTCTTCTTCGTCACCTCTGGCTTCAACGTGCGACCCACGGAGATCCAGGGCGCCATCGGCAGGGTGCAGCTCGCCCGGCTCGATCGCATGATGGCGGATCGCGAGCGCCTCGCGGCGCTGGTGCAGGGTTGGGTGGCGCGGGACGCGCCGTGGCTGCGGCTGGTGGGCGCCGATCACGTCGACGGGCGCGGGCCGGATCGGCCGCGGCGCGAGCGCGCGCATTCCTGGATGACGCTGGCGTTTCACGTCGCTCCCGACGCGCCGCTCGACCGGGCCGCGGTGACCGCCCGCCTCGAGTCGTTCGGCGTGGAGACGCGTCCGATCCTGGCCGGCAATCTGTTGCGCCATCCGGCGATGGCGCGAGTGGCGTCGCGCTCGGTGGAGCTGCCGGTGTGCGACGAGATGCTCGCGCGCGGCTTCATGATCGGCTGCCATCCGGTGCGCACCGCGCGGGCGCTCGACTCGCTCGCCCAAGCCTTCCACTCGCTCGCCGGCGCGTGAGCCGGTCCGGACAGACGGATGCGCGCACTGGTCGTCCTGCCTTCCTACAACGAGCGCGCCAACATCGTCGCGTTGATCGACGCCGTGCTCGCCGTGGGGCCCGAGGTGTCGGTGATGCTGGTCGACGATTCGAGCCCCGACGGCACGGCGGACGTCGTGCGCGACGCCATCGCGGAGCGGCCGTCCTTTCGCGACCGCGTCGAGCTGGTGGTGCGTCCCGGCAAGGGAGGGCGCGGTGGCGCGGTGCGCGAGGGCTTCGCGCGCGGCATCGCGAGGACACCGGCCTACCAGGCGTTCGTGGAGATGGACTGCGATTTCTCGCACCAGCCGCAGGCGATCCCGGAAGGGCTCGCGCGGCTGCAACGCGGGTTCGACGTGGTGATCGGCGCTCGCTACCCGGACGGGACGATCGCGGGATGGCCGCTGCGGCGGCGGGTGTTCAGCTTCTTCGCCAATTCCCTCGCGCGGCTGCTCATCGAGCCGTCGATCGCCGACTACACGAACGGCTTTCGGTTCTACTCGCCACGCGCCATCGAGGTGCTCGTGGCCCATCGGCAACAGCACACCGGCTACATCTACCTGAGCGAGTCGCTCGCGCACTTGCTGCGCGCGGGGATGCGCGTGGATTCGTTCCCGATCCATTTCGAGAATCGTCAGCGCGGCGTGAGCAACACCACCGCCGCCGAGATCCTGTCCTCGCTACGGGGCGTGCTCGCCATCGCGCGGGACCACCGCCGCGCCAGGCACGCGGGCGGATGACGAACGCCGCGCGGGCGCGCGTCGGCGGCCGCGCGACGGTCCCTCGCGAGCGTGCCTCCGACGTCGTCCCCGGACGCGCGCCGTGACCGAGACGGGGCCAGCGACGGCGCTGCCCGAGCGCGAGACCGGCGCGCGGCGCGCCGCCTGGCTCGCATGCCTCCCGTGGCTCGCCGTGCTCGGCACGTATGGCGTCTGTCTCGCGCTCTACGCCGCCGGCAAATCGCACCATTTCTTCTATTTCGACGAGTGGATCTACGTCGAGAACGCCGACCGGGATCGTCTCGAGCACTTGTTTCGGCCGTATTTCTGGTACTTCCATCCGATCTCGTGGCGCCTCTACTTCGTGGCGCTGTTTCGTCGCTTCGGGCCGGATCCCGCGGTGTTCCTGACGGCGCAGGTGGCGTTGATCTGGATCGCCGCCACGCTCGTGCACGTCGTCGTGCATCGGGTGAGCGGTCGGCACGCTCTCGGCTTCCTCGCCAACCTGCTCTACGTCGGCGCTTCGGCGACCGCCACCGACGCCTATTGGAAGTCGTGCATCGCGTATCCGGTGGCGGCCTGCTTCGAGGTCGCGTTCCTTGCGTGCGTTCTCGAGCTGATGCTGGTCCGCGCGCGCGCCGGCGCAGTGGTGCTGGCGACGGCAGCCGCGATCGCCGCGTACGCGTGCGCCTGGATGTCGCGCAACAACGCGATCGTGCTGCCGTTCGCGCTCGTCGTGCTGTGGGGCGCCGGACGCCACCGGTGGGCGAACGGGGCGCTGCTGGTGACGATCGCTGCCGCGATCGCCTCGCTGCTCTGGTACCGCTTCGACCTCTCGCCCGGGGCGGCAGGCTCGGTGGAGGTGGCGCGCACCTACCGACCGGCGAACGTCGTCGCGAGCTGGTGGGCGATCTTCTTCGGCCCGCCGTGGCGAGTGGACTCCGAGCTCTTGAGCTTCATCCCGGGCATGCGGTGGGGCTACGCGCCGCTGATCCCGTCGCGGGTGATCCTGGGCCGCCTCCTGGTGCTGGGGGCGGTGCTCGCGAGCCTGCCGGCTCTCTTCCGTCGCGCGGCGCCGCGCCCACGATTTCTCACGTTTCTGTTCGCGGTCACGGCGATCCAGCTCACCACCGCCGCGCCGTTCGTGCGCGACACGCCGTCGGTGGATCGGGTGCTCTACGAGCCCGCGATCACGCTCTCGACGGCGCTCGCGCTGTCCGTGGGACGGCTGCTTCGCGCCGTCGGGTCGTGGCTGCCCTCCCGCCGGGCGGTCGGCTCCCGCCGCCCACTCGCATGGGGCGTGGCGGCCTGCGCGGCGGGAGGCGGGATGATCGCGCTCGCGACGCGCATGAGCGGGTTCGGCGGCGCGGGAGAGCCCGATACCCGGCGCTGGGAATGCCTCTGGCGCCAGCTGCAGAACGTCGAGCACCAGGCGGGCTTCCGGCCGGTGGTGATCGACCGCAGCGCGACCGGGACGGTGGGCGACGACCTGATCCAGTTCCTGGCCATGGCCCGGCTGGGCTGGGCGCCCATCGGAGTGGGCGGAGCCCGCTTCGAGGACGCGGTGCCCGCGCGGCCGGATACGCTGCGGATCTTTGCGGATCAGCGCGTCTACTTCGTCGACATGAGCCAGCCGCGGCACGATCTGCCGTGGGCGGGCCCCGCGGCGTGTCCGTTGCCGGTTCCCTCGATCGCCGTCGATGTCGTGTTCGAGCGCGACCGCGATCACGACGACGACGCGCTCGCGCTGCCCGATCCGCAGCTGCTCGCGCGCTTCGCGACGGCATCGCTCGAGGAGCTGCGACGCGGGATGCACGGCGCAGCGTGGCGCGACCGCCTGCTCAGCACGTCGTTCCTCGGCCTGCGGGGCCCCGAGCAGGTTCCGGCGCTCGCCGCGGCGCTCGCTTCCGAGCATTGGTACGTGCGAGAGGCGGCGGCGCAAGCCATCGCGGCGATGGGCGACGCGGCGCTGCCGGTGGTGCGTGCGCAACTCGACACCGCCGCGCGACCGCTCGCGCGCGAGCTCGCGGTGCGCATCCTGAGCGAGCTCGCGGTGCAGTCGCCCGCGGCGCGTGACCAGATCGCGCGCTGGTTCGGACACGCCGATCCCTGGGTGCGCGCGGCCGCCGAGCGCTGCTGGGATCGTTCGCGGCCGCCGCGAGGATCGTCATGACCCGTCGCCGCAAGGTGCTGTTCGCCGTCGCCCTGACGTTCGCGCTGGTGCTGGGGTTGCTGCTCGTGGGCGAGCTCGTGTTTCGCGGGCTCGCGGCCTACGAACGGCCGTGGCGGATCGCGTGGTTCCAGCGGCGGCCCACCATCCTGCCGTACTGCGACCCGGCGCGCAGCTTCTGGCCGGGTCTGAGCTGGGTGCGTACCGGCGAGAGCCCGTACGTGCGTCAGCACCGCATGAACTCGTGGGGATATCCCGACACCGAGTTCGGCCCCAAGAACGGCCGGTACCGCATCGCGATCGTGGGCGACAGCGTGACGTTCGGCGCGGGAGTCCCGGACCGGTCGCGGATCTTCGGCTCGCGGGTCGAGGAGATGCTCGCCGAGGCCGCGCGCGATCCCGCGGCATTCGACGTCGTCAACCTGGGCACCGAGGGCTACTCGCTCGTGCAGGTGTACGCGACCGTGCGCCACGTGGTGCTGCCCCGGCTCGATCCCGATCTGATCGTGTACGTGTTCAGCCCGAACGACTTCGTCGACATGGGGATCGAGGCGTACGAGACCGGCGGTCGCTACCCGGGTGCGTGCTTCGAGGACGAGCAGCTCGATCCAACCCCGTCGCGCGCGCGGGTCCTCGCGGATCGGCTCCAGTTCTGGATGCAGAGCGAATCCTCGCTCTACGAGGAGCTGCGCTATCGCGTGGCGCTCCTGCGCTATCGCGTGGTGCTCCCCTTCGTCACCGAGCTGGCCGCGCCGCAGGCCCCGGCGTGGGCGCGCCACGCGAGCGCGGCCTTGAGCGACCGCTTTCCGTGGGTTCGTCCCTACACGCCCGCGTGCTCCGACCCCAACCACGGTGCCGTGGCGTTCGAGCACTTGATCGAGCTGTGCAAGAGCGCGGGAGTGCCGCTGGTCGTGTTCTCGACGCCGACCTTCGAGTTCCTGGACAAGGTGGACGACGCCACGTTCGCGGCCTTCTTCGACTGGTTCTTCCAATCCCACCCGGCGATTCCCGTGTGGGACCCCGTCGCGGACATGAAGGCCGGGCTCGGCGAGCGCGGCCTTCCGGCCAGCGCGATCTGCGTCAGCGAGAACGACTGTCACCCGAACGACCTGGGACACCGCTTGCTCGCGGAGTCGCTGTTTCGCTTCCTGGCCGAGCAGCCGTCGGTCCGCGAGCGCCTGCGCGAGCCGGTGCCGGATCCCCGCTCACTCGTCGTCGCGCCCGAGTCGCTCGCGGTCGCAGGCGACTCGGGGACTTCGTCGTTGCAGGCTCAGCCGGACTCGGGCGGCTGACGACGCGCGTCGCTGCTCACGACCGCGACGACGGGACCAGATTGCGCCCGCGCCACTCGGGCGCCGGCGCGACCCCCAGCAGGCCGGCGATCGTGGGGGCGATGTCGAGGGTCGAGACCTCGTCGGCGATGAGCTGGTGCGCGATGCCGTCGCCCCACAGGATCAGCGGCACCTGGCGCACTTCCGGGCGCATCTCGCGGTGCGCCGTGCCGTATCCCCCGTGGTCCGCGCTGAGCAGGATGACGAGGTGCCGCGGCGTCGCCATGGAGGCCTCGACCAGGAACTCGCCCAGCGCGCGATCGAGCTGCGAGAGCGCGTCGAGCTGCCGCTGGCTGCCCCAGCCGTAGCGGTGGCCCTGCACGTCGACGTCGGGCAGGTGGAGCATCACGAAGTCGGGATCGCGCTCGCGGATGTACGTGAGGGCCGCGCGCAGGACCTCGCCTCCACCGCCGCGGCCCTCGCCGGGCTCGCGGTGATACTCGAACCGTTCGCAGCCAGGCTCGCGCGCGACCAGGGCCGCGAGCTTCGCCTTGCCGGTGAAGAGCGCGCAGCGCAGCCCGCTGTGCGCGCACATCGTGAAGAGCGTCGGTCCCCGGAAACGGCTCCACGGACGGTAGGTGTGCGTGTTGAAGCCGCTCTCCCCGGGCGATTGGCTCGAGATCATCACGCCGTGCGATTCGAGCGTCGAGTCGGCGTTGGTGTTCGCGAACGCGGCGACGCTGCCGTCGCGTGCCAGGTCGGCGATGGTGCTCGGCGTACGGAGCTCGAGAACCGTGCGCGCCAGGCCGTCGAACGAGACCAGCAGCACCAGCCGATTCGAGGCGCGCGCGGGCGCCGCGCCATCCGCGATGCGATCGATGCGCGAGGGCGCGAAGAATCCCCAGAAGAGCTCCTCGACGGGGCTCGGGAACTCGACGGCGGCGACGAACACGAGTGCGCCGAGGAGCCACCGCCACACCCGGCGCCGGCGCCGGGGGCGCGGCTTCGCTCCGGTGGTGGACGCGTCCTCGTGGCCCGTCATCGTTGCTCACGCGGCTGCGCGCGGTGGCTCGCTGCACACGCGCTTCGCGCCGGCGCCGAGGTCGTCGGCTGGTCCGTCCCCATCCGGATGACGCGACCGCGAGTCCATCGGCTCAACGGCAGCACCGAAATCCCACCTCGTCCACGTCCACGATCGGCACCTGCAGCTCGTGAACCACGACGGCGAAGGGACACGAGATCGTGAGATCGTCATCATACTCGTAGGACCCACCCGCCAATCCATAGACCTGGGGACGGGCGGGCATCGCGACCCACTCGAACGCGTTGCCCGCCAGATCGTAGACGCCGGCCTCGTTGCGGCAGTCGGTGTGCTCGCCCGATGGCGCCAAGTCGAATCCTGCGCCGGTCTTGCAGTCGCGCACCACGCGCGCGATCGACTCGTCCTCGGTGGGCTCGGCGTGGATGTATCGGTTTCGCCCGCACGCGGAGCACGCCCAGGCCCATTCGTCGCGGGTGCACAGGTGCTTGCCGCGCCCGACGCACGCGGCCTCGGCCTGGCGCGGCGTGATTCCGGTCGTGGGCAGCTCGCCCAACCGATTCGGGAACTCGTAGCGGTCGATGTCGAAGGAAGTCCCCTCGCAGTCGATCCTCACCATGTCGGCGGGTGGCGCGCTGGCGGCGGCGGGGCTCGGCGCCGGTCGCTTCAAGCG
>JAXLQJ010000099.1:0-14961 GCA_046331705.1 bacterium
CGATAGCGCTGGCTCACGACCACGATCTCGCCCTCGCGGCTCAGCCGGTTCGCCGCCAGCGTGCGCAGCCGCGCCTTCGCGTACGGCGAAAGCGCCTCGCTCTGCTCGAACGCGAATCGCAGCTCGACACGCGTTTCCACCTTGTTGACGTTCTGCCCGCCCGGTCCGCCAGCGCGCGAGAAGCTCACGCTCAGCTCCGACTCGGGAATCACCAACCCCGCGCGCACCACCAGCGAATCCATGATTCGCCAAGAATCCCCGATTCGCGGTCCCCCGCCAATCCACGAGCCGAGCGGTGGTGAGGGGCGGGAGCCGGCGACGGGCGCCTCGAACCGCCCGAACGCGAGATCAGCTCAGCAGGAACTCGGGCGAGGAGAAGGCGAGCTGCATGAGGCCGCAGGCGCGCCAGTGCTCCCAGCGCCCGGCGGCGGCGTAGTCGCGCATCGCCTCGCGCGTCTCGGCGGAGACGTCGTAGAGGCCGGCCATCTGGAGCGCGAGGTCTCCGCCGGTCTGGTTGTTGCCCTGCTGGCGCAGTGTGCGGATCGTGGGGCTCCGGTCCTGGCTGGCGGTGGCGGCGGTGCCGTCGTCCTCGAAGCACATCCACGAGAGCAGGCTGGACCAGCTCACGAGCTGTCCGGCGTGCAGCCAGGCGCTGCCGGAGGGCCAGCCGCTCACGTTGGGTGCCTGGAACGGATACTGGCGCATGTCGTAGAGCACCCATTGCAGGTAGAAGCGCGAGAGGTGCTTGAGGCCGAGCACGCGAATGCTGCCGATGACGAGCTCGAGCGGGCTCTTCACCCGGCAGCGCACGGCGGCGTCGGAGAGGAACTCGGGCCGTGTGGCGATGTGATGGACGAGAGCCTTCAGGTCGCCTTCGCTGCCCCACGCGCCGCGCATGGCTTCCAGGGCCTGGGTCGAAGGGTCGAACCCCACCAGCTCGCGATAGATCCGCCGCGGCACGAAGTAGCCGAACGAAGGGTGCGCCTTCACGGCGGCGAGGACTTCCGGGAACTTCGCGGCGCCACGGTTCACGCCGAAGATCGTCTTGGTGCCCGAATCCCAGTTGAAGGGGTTGAAGAACTGCAGGTCGCGGTCCCAGTCGTAGTCGTAGCCGGTCAGCGCGCGCGCGATCTCCTTCACGTCGTCTTCGCTGTAGTTGGGCTGGCCGGTCACCGGGTGCTTGGTGCCGAGGGCGAAGAGCTCGCAGAGCTCACGGGCGAGGTTCTCGTTGGCGTGACCCTTCTCCGAGAACACGTTGCTCAAGTACCACTGCATCGACCAGCCGCTCGCCACGGTGGTGAGCAGCTGGAAGTAGTTGCCGAGGCAGCCGGAGCGGCAGGCGCGCACCCACGCGTCGAGCTCTTCGTTCTCGGTGTTGTCGGCGTAGGCCACCACCAAGAGGCCCATCATCATCCACGCCATTCGCTCCTGCAGCGGATTGGTGCTGGTCTGCATGAGCTCGAAGAGCCGGTCCATGTAGGCCGCCGGATCGTCCCAGCCGGAGATCGTGGGCAGCGCCCAGTACGCGGAGCCGGTGGTCGCGCGCCCCACGAGGTCCTCGATCAGGGCCTGCGGCCCGATCGAGAGCCCGTACGCCATGTCCGATGGGCTCGGGCCGAAGCCGAGCCGGCGCCACACGTGAGCGACTTGTTCTTCGGTGGATGCCATGGATCACCTCGCGCTGCGATCGCGTCCGCTCGTGAGCGGAAGACGGAGCCCCTGCTGCTACGCGCTCGGCGCGCTGTCGTGGGGCGAGTGGCAGTCGCAATCGACGTGCTCGGGAGGGTCGCCGGCGCGCTCGACGGAGCGCGTCGCCGACGGCTGGATCGCGCGCTCGCGGAAACGTTTCAGCAACGCACCCGCGGCCACCGGCGCGGCGAGCGGCAGGAGGCCGCGCCACGCGGCACGCACGTCGACGCTTCCCTCGCTGGACGCGAGCCGGCCGCACGCCACGGGATCCTTGAAGAACCCGAACTCCGGATAGCGGCCGCGCAGCACCTCGTCGGAGACGCCGCTGGTGCCGGCGAGGTGATCGATCACCGTGGCCCACAGTCGTCGGAAGTCGGTGGTCGGCTTGAGCGCGTCCCAGATCCGATTCGGCCGGTCCTCGCCGCCGGGGTCGAGGGTGGGCGGCTCGCCGAAGATGCCGCCGGTGGCGCGCGTGCCGATGACGATCGCCATGCCGCCCTGGCCGTGGTCGACGCCCTGGTTCTCGTTGGCCGTGACCTGCCGGCCGAACTCGGACGTGATCACCACGAACACGTCCTGCTCGCGCGGGTGCCCGGCGAGCGCGGCGAAGAACTTCGTGAGCGCTTCGTTGAGATCGGTGAAGCAGGCGGCTTGGTTGTCGAGCAGACCCGAGTGGTGGTCGAAGGTGCCGAACGCCGTGGCGTAGGTCTGGCACGGGATGCCGGCCCGGATCAGCATCGCCACCTGCAGAAGCTGCTCGGTGATGTACGCGTAGTCGCCGTCGTCGATCGCCGCGTCGTGCGCGGCGGTGACCTGCGCCGAGACGTCGAAGGTGCTGGAGATCAGCTTGGCGGCTTGCTCGTGGAAACCGCCGCCCACGTGCGTGGCCATCTTCTCGAGCGCCGCGCGCGCGGCCTCGGTGTCGTACCAGGGCAGCGAGTAGCTGAAGTTGGCGGTGTCGTAGAGCACCAGTGTCGGGCTCGTGCTGCCGACCGCTTCCAGGCGGAGGTCGTAGAGCGACACCGTGGAGAGCGGGTTTCCCGGGTGCACGGCGTCGTTGTAGCGGCCCATCCATCCGGTGGGCTCGAGCAGGCTCAGGTCGGCGGTCTGCCAGTACTTCATCGAGTTGAAGTGGCTGAAGTCGGCCTTCGTCAGCTCGCCGATGCCGAGCACGAAGGCGACGTCGAACCGGCTGTTCCACCGGTTCGCGAGCCACGTGAGATTGGGGTGCAGCCGGTAATCGGGGAGATTCGTGAGCGGCAGGCAGCTTCCCGCGGGCAGCGCGAGCGCGCCGTGGCCGTAGCTGGTGTCGTAGTACCAGGGGTCGTTCACCGGCACGAGCGTGTTGAGGCAGTCGTTGCCGCCGTCGAGGGTGATCTGGACACAGATCGGAGTGCCGACCGGCAGCGGTGCCCGCATGTGCTCGGCCGCCTGCGCCGCGGAGAGCCCGCCGCGGCTCATCACGTCGAGGAGGATCGGGCCCGCGGCGGTGCCCACCACCACGCTGCCGGCGGAGCGCAGAAACGAGCGACGGTCGAGGTTCTTCATCGGCGGCTCCAGACGCGTGCGACCACGGCGTCGGTTGGATGTCAGTTGAGCAGGAACTCCGGGCACGAGAGCGCGAGCTGCATGAGCCCGCAGGCGCGCCAGATCTCCCATGGGCCGGCGTTCGAGTAGTCGCGCATCGCCTCGCGCGTTTCCGCGGAGACGTCGTAGAGACAGGCGAGCGTGAGCGCGAGATCGCCTCCGGTCTGCCGCGTTCCTTGCTGGAAGAGCTGGCGAACGGTGGGGCAGCGCTCGGCGGTCGGCACCGACGCCGAGCCGTCGTCCGAGAAGCACATGCCGTTGATCGTGCCGGACCACTCCATCAGGTGACCCGAGTAGAGCCAGGCCGCGCCGTCGGGCCAGCCGTTCACGTTCGGCGCCTCGAACGGGTGCTGGCGCATCAGCGTCAGCGCCCAATCGAAGTAGAAGCGATCGAGGTTCTGCAGGCCGAGCACGCGCACCGCGCCGATCACCAGCTCGAGGGGGCTCTTGACGCGGCTTCGGATCGCGGCGTCGGACAGGAACTCGGCGCGATTGGCGATGTGCGAAACCAGCGCCTTCACGTCTCCACTCGGACCCCACGCCGCCGCGAGCTGATCGAGGGTGGCGCCGCTCGGCTCGAGCCCGGTGAGCAGCCGGTAGATCCGACGCGGCACGTAGTAGCCGTAGGACGGGTGCGTGCGCACCGCGTCCAGCACCTCGTTGAACTTCGCGGCGCCGCGATTGGACCCGAAGATCGTCTTCGCGCCGGAGTCCCAGTAGCTCGGATCGAAGTACACCTGCTCGGTGTCCCAGTCGAAGTCCCAGCCGGTGATCGCGCGGGCGATCTCCTTCACGTCGCCCTCGAGGTAGTTCTTGGCGCCGCTCTTCGGGTGGGTGACGCCCAACGAGAAGAGCTCGCAAAGCTCGCGCGCGAGGTTCTCGTTGGGATGATCGGCGGTCGAGCCGACGTTGCTCAGGTAGAGCTGCATGGGCGTCGACTGCACCACCGAAGCCAGCAGCGACTGATACGAGCCCAGGCAGCCGCCGCGCAGCCGTTTCACGTGCTCGGCCATCTCGGGGCCGTGGACCGTGTCCGTGTAGGCGATGACGAGCAGGCCCATCATCGTCCACGCCATCCGCTCCTGAAGCGGGTTGGTGCTGGTGGCCATGAGGGTGAACAGGCGGTTTCGAAACGCCACCTCGTCTTCCCAGGTGCTCATGCCACCGAGCTGCCAGTAGCCGTTGGTGGTGATGGCGCGATTGAGCAGGTTCGTGACGAGACCTTGGGTGCCGAGGCTCAAACCGGTGGCCATGTCGGCCGAGTTGGGTCCGAGCCCGAGCCGGCGCCAGACGTGAGCGACTTGTTCTTGGACCGATGCCATGGATCTCCTCGTCCCTGGGGAGGTCGATGCAGCGAGCGCTCGCGATTCAGCCGTGACCCGCGTTGCCCTCACGGATGACGGGCGATGACTCAAGCGACTGTCGCAATTGGCAGAAAAATGTTGACGATGTGACGAGAATTGTCACACGGAAGATGTGTCGCGCGACGGAAATCAAAGAAAATTTTGTGGGAACCGTCATGATGTAGTCAGATGATGTGCATGTTTGACTCCATTGCCATTGTCATGACGGCGAGCCTCGCGATGATCTGCTCACCCCGTCGTGTGCTGCAGCGCACTGCAGGCGGTACCTGGCGTGAGCGCCGGGACCGTCTCGGAAGCGCCCGCGCCTGGGATGAGCACCGCCGCCGCCGGATTCGGCGGCGGGGCCTCCTCGTCGGAACCTCGCGTTGCGCGCCGCCACCGCGAACTCTACGATGTTCGCGTGCGCCCCCGACACCGGCTGCCGATCGTCGCGCTTTGCGCCGAGTTCACAGGCGGTTGCCGATCGAGTGGGCCGAGCGAGACCCGCGGCGCGCCGCCCGCGGACCTGCGCTCGAGTCTCGCCTCGCAACCGGAGCAGCCAGCGGCCGCCGGTCCCAGCCGCGAGGAGTGGACGCGTCATCTCGAGACGTGGGAACGCGACCTGAGCAGCGCGAGCGGCTCGCCCGGCGCGAAGCGCCCTCGACGCCCGCGAGCGCGAGCTGATCGCGGAAGCCGAGCGCGCGCCTCCACCGGGGACCCGATGTCGGCGCCTCGTGCGACGACGTCTACGTGGCGCTGAACGGCGAGGTCGTCAACGAGCTGGATCGAGCGCAAGCACGCGATTCGCAGCGGTGCGGCTCGACGGCGGCGCAGGTCGTGCGGTGTGATCGACCGCCACCGCGACGAGCGAAATCCTCTTGACGAAAGCGACTACGCGTACGTGGAGGTGAGGCCCGCGATGCCTGCCAGGTCGCGCCCGACGCGCCGCGGACTTCGTCGCCGCCCTCGGCAGTTGCGCAGCGGTGAGCGCTTCTTCCTGGCGCACGCCCTCGATCACCATCGATGGTTGAAGCGCGAAGACCCGCCGATCGCCTGGCCTGGAAACCGCGCGCCGCGCGATCGGACCGGACATCGACCGAGCTGCTCCTCGCTGATCGAGCCGAGCACCAGTCGCCCCGGGCGCGAGGCCGGCGTGAATCCCGAAGACCGGCGATCGCCGCGTGCCGGTTCGCCCTCCCGGCGGGCGCGCGCGGATGCCGCTTACGGCGGATAGAAGGCGCCCGCCGTCGTTCGTGGGCGAGGGCTTCTCCGTCTCCGCTACCCACCGCGTGCGGAGTGACACCTACACGTCGTCGTGCACGAGCGCGCGGATCTCGGGCCTCGCATCCTGCAAGGCTTCCGAAGGGAGCCACGGTGGCATGCGGCGGGCGCGAGCAAGCCACGGTGGCGTCGCTGCGGCAGTTGGAGCACGGGCTCTCGTCCCAGACGAAAAGTGCCAGCCCCGTCAGTTCCGAGCGGTGTACGTCGGCGTTCCTGAGCATGTGGGCGAATGAGAACACGACCTCGTGCAGCTCTTGGGGCGAGCGACCACGGTGGGCAGCGGCGATCGACTCGAGGACGCGCTCATCGCCGCGTTGCGCCAGTTCGCGGCGACGAGGTCGATCGTCCGTGCGTCGCCGCGGCCCGAGAGATGTTTCTCGAGGGCGAACGCCGCGCGGCAGCGCCGGGGTGGCGGACGAGCACGCGTTGCGCGCGATCGCTGACGTACCTGCTGCTCGCGCCACAGAGTTCCAGCAGCCGCGGATCGAACGCGGCAGATCGCGGCGCTGGAACGCGGCAGAGCAGCGCATGAACCACGCGCGGATGTGACGAGAATTGTCACACGGAAGATGTGTCGTGAGACGGAAATCAAAGAGAGTTTTGCGAGAGCCGTCATGATGTAGTCAGCTGGCGTGCATGTTTGACTCCATTGCCATTGTCATGACGGCGAGCCTCGCGATGATCTGCTCACCCCGTCGTGTGCTGCAGCGCACTGCAGGCGGTACCGGCGAGCGCCGGGACCGTCTCGGAGGCGCCCGCGCCTGGGATGAGCACCGCCGCCGCCGGATTCGGCGGCGGGGCCCTCGTCGGACCCTCGCGTTGCGCGCCGCCACCGCGAACTCTACGATGTTCGCGTGCGCCCCCGACACTGGCTGCCGATCGTCGCGCTTTGCGCCGAGCTCACAGGCGGTTGCCGATCGAATGGGCCGAGCGAGACCCGCGGCGCGCCGCCCGCGGACCTGCGTGCGAGTCTCGCCTCGCAACCGGAGCAGCCAGCGGCCGCCGGTCCCAGCCGCGAGGAGTGGACGCGTCATCTCGAGACGTGGGAACGCGACCTGGAGCAGCGCGAGCGGGCGCTCGCCCGGCGCGAGGCGTCCCTCGACGCCCGCGAGCGCGAGCTGATCGCGGAAGCCGAGCGTGCGCGCGCCTCCACCGCGGACCCGATGCGTCGGCGCGCTTCGTGCGACGACGTCTACGTGGCGCTGAACGGCGAGGTCGCCAACGAGCTGGATCGAGCGCAAGCACGCGATTCGCAGCGGTGCGGCTCGACGGCGGCGCAGGTCGTGCGGTGTGTGATCGACCGCCACCGCGACGAGCGAAATCCTCTGGACGAAAGCGACTACGCGTACGTGGAGGGTGAGGCCCGCGATGCCTGCCAGGTCGCGCTCGACGCGCCGCGGGACTTCGTCGTCGTCTTCTCGCAGCTGGTGCGAAGGGGTGAGCGCTCTTCCTTGCGCACGTTCTCGATCACCATCGAGTAGCCAGCGCGGACCCGCCGATCGGGCCGGTTGGGCGTCCGCGTGCTTCGCGCGATCGGACCGGACATCGACCGAGCGGTTCGCCGATCGAGCTCGAGCGCCAGTCGCCCCGGGGGCGAGGCCGGCGTGAATCCCGAAGACCGGCGATCGCCGCGCGCCGGCGCTCGCCTCCTGGCGGTCGCGCGCGGATGCCGCTTACGGCGGATAGAGGCTGGCGATGCGCTCGGCGCGATAGCCGGTCCAGGGCATCGTGGGGAAGTCCTGGCGGATGGTCATCTCCCAGATCTTGAAGTTGTCCGAGGGGCGGACCTCGGCGAAGCGCATCCAGCGCAGCCCGAGCGGGATCGCATCCCACACCCCGGCGTCGTCGACCAGCACGTTGCCGTTCGGCAGCAAGTTGGTGTCGCCCGAGAAATAGCTGAAGATCGGCGGGCTCCACGTGGGGTCGATCCAGCTCCAGTCCTCGTGGACGGTCATGGCGTTGGTGTCGATCGAGTAGATCACCGGCCGGCTCGAATGCGGCAGCTCGGCGCGATCGGTGCCGTTGTCGTAGACCAGGATGCGCCCGTCGGGCAGAAGCTGCGGCGCGTGCTGGTGGCTCGGCAGCATCCCGCCGCCCACCAGGGTGAGGAACGGCCAGTCGTCGTCGCCGCTCGTGCTCGGCAGGTCGGCGCCGATCACCCACACGAGCTGCTTGGTCTGGCGGTCCACCTTGAAGATCAGGTCCTGATTTCGCGACGAGACGATGAAGTTGCCGTCGCTCGGGTCGTAGACCACCGCGTTCAGGTGGCTCCAGTCCTCGGTGTGAATGCCGAAGACGCTGTCCCATTGCCCGTAGTCGAACGAGACCCAATACGGGATTCGGTACGGGTCGAGCAGGTCGAACATGTTGATCCGGTCGACCACTTGCCCGCTCGGCGTGAACTCGATGATGACGTCGCCGACGATGTTGTAGGTGATGTTGCTCGGCGGATAGCCGCCGATCGCCCGCAGCTCGATCCCGAGCGTCACGAAGTTGCCGTTGGGAAGCTCGATGATCTCGTGATGGGTCTCACCCGCTCCCAGCGAGTTCGACGTCCAGGTACGCGTGACCTGTCCCAGCATGTCGACTTCTTTGATCTTGTCCGCCAGGTAGATGATGTTGCCGTTGGCGCGGCGCAGGAACGCCGAGATCTGCACCGCCGGCGCTTCCATCAGGTACCAGACGAGCTTTCCCTGCGCGTCGACCGCGTAGAAGCCGCCCGTCGGCGTGTTGCCGTAGTTCGCGCAGAAGAGCGTGACCCCCGGCTGCATCAGCGCGGTCTCGGCGGTCTTGATCTTGACGGGCAGCGTCTGGAACCCAGCGGGATACGCGCGGGTGTTCCACAGGAACGATTGCCAGCGCGGCGTGCCGCTCACGTCGACCTGCAAGGTGAAGTTGTAGCTGGTCGCCGCCTGCAGACCGAGGACCATGAGCTTGTGATGGGTGCCGGGATGCGTCGAGAGAATGCCGCTCGTCGGCACCCACCACGAACCGCTCGAGCTCTGCACCTGTAGCGTGGGAGTCGTGGACACCGTCGAGTCGAACTCGACCACGGCGCTCAGGACGCTGGTGGGGCCCTCGCTGATGGTGACGTTCTGGATCGGCAAGCTGGCGTCGATGGCGAGCGGCAACGAGGACGACGCGACACCATCGACTTGCACCACCACGGGGTAAGTGCCGCTCGGCTTCGCCGCCGGCAGCACCGCCTTGACGAGCGTGTCGGACCAGCTCGCGATCGCGAGCGACGTGCCGTCGAGGAGCACGGCGTCGGTGGCGTCGTTGGTCGCGCCGAACCCGGTGCCGGTGATGGTGATGGTGGTGCCGGGCAGCGCCGGGCTCGGCGACACCGAGGTCACGGTATGACACCCCGTTAGCATCGCGACGCACGCGAGCGCGCTGGCCAGGATCCCCGAACGAGCTCTCGTCATCGCGTCGATTCCTCTCGTGGAGCGGGTCGGGTTCAACGACGACGGGTCACGGGCTGGGGTAGAGCGTCGCGAGACGCTCGGAATTGAAGCCCGTGTGCGATTCCAGTCCGGCGGGATCCTGAACCACCATCTCCCAGACCTTCACGTTGTCGGATTTTCGGACCTCGGCGTATTGCGCCCAGCGCACGCCGAAGGGATACGTCGTCCACTGGCCGCTGTTGGCCACCAACACGGTGCCCACGGGCTGCACGTCGGCGTCGCCGCCGATCACGTTGAGCAGCGAGGGGGTGTAGTCGGGATCGAACCACGACCAGACCTCGCTCGCCTCGCCGTGCACGGCGTCGATGGCGTACTCGACGGCGCGGCTCTTCTTCTCCTCGGGCGGGCGCGTGTTGCCGTTGTCGTAGAGCGCCAGATGGCCGTCGGGAAGCACTTGCAGCTCGTGCGAGTGGTTCGGCAGCAGACCTGGGCCGACGAAGTCGAGGAACGGCCACCCGTCGTCGCCGCTGGTGGACGGCAGGTCGGCGCCGAGCACCCAGCGCAGCTGGCCGGTGGTGCGGTCGATCTTGATGATGATGTCCTGGTGGTTCACGGACACCACGAAGGTGTCGTCGCTGGCGTCGTACTCGATGGCGTTGGCGTGGCTCCAGTCCTTGGTGCCGGTGGTGTTGTAGACGTCGTCCCAGAACGGCGTGGCGAACGAGGGCCAGTCGGGCACCCGCAACGGATCGAGGATGTCGAAGAGCGAGATCGTGCGGACCAGCTGGCCGGTGCGCGTCCATTCGACGATCACGTCGCCGACCACCGGGTAGGTGTTGCCGTCCGAATAGGGGCCGTAGGTCCGCAGCTCGGATCCGAGGGAGACCATGTTGCCGCCCGGCAGCTCGTCGGCGAAGTGGTGGAAACCCGTCACGCCGAAGGTCGCGCCGGACCAGGCGTTGATGATGTTCCCCATCATGTCGACCTCGATCACCTTGCCCGCGGCGACGTAGGTGAAATGACCGTTCGACAGCCGGTGGACGTCGGCCACGCCCTGGTACGTGGGCCGGTAGTACCAGACCAGATTGCCGCCCGCGTCGACGCCGTAGATGGTCGAGGTGATGAAGACGCCGATCGGCCCGTTACCGCGGTTGTCGGCGAACATCGTGACGCCAGGCTGCATTTCCGCCGTGTTGCTCGTGAGCACCGTGATGGGCGGCGCCGGCATGTCCGCCGGCAGCGGACCCGCGGTGAAGGCCAGCGACGAGCTCGAGACCGTGCCGCTCGGGCGAGTCGCGCGCAGCGTGAACGTGTAACTGTCGCCGAGCTTGAGGCCGAGGATGATCGCCTTGTGCTTGAACCCCGGCGAGGTGGTGAGGATCCCGGAGGTGGGCACGGTCCACGAGCCGCTCGGGCCGTTCACTTCCACGGATGGCGTGGCCGAGAGCGAGGTGTCGAACGTGATCGTGGCGCTGAGGACGCTGTACGGGTTCGGCGTGAGCACCGGGTTCGTCAGCGCGAGCGTGCTCTCGACGCGGTGGTTGAGCGTCGCGGACAAGGCGCCGCTCTTGCGCACCTGGACGGGGTAGGTGCCGTTCGGCTTGCCGAGCGGGACGGTCGCCACGATCGCGGTGTCCGTCCACGACACCGTAGCGATCTCGGCGCCGTCGTAGAGCACGGCGTCCGTGCCGGTCTTGGTGCCGAATCCCGTGCCGGCGATGGTGATGGAATCTCCTGGCGCGGCCGGGTTGGGCGCCACCGAGGTCGCGGTCAGGCAGCCAGCAAGCCAAACCAGCGCCGCCATCGAGAGAACGCCGTAACGCGGACGCATCACCGGAGAGCCTCCTCGCAAGAGCATTCGCCCAGCTTCACACGCCCGCTCCTCGCGCCGCAAGGAGAGCCCGTCTCTCGGGCGGGTCGCGGGCGTTCCAAATGCCGCGCGATCGTCTAGCTTGCAGCGGCGCGCGGCCGGCGTGCGGGTGATCCGCGCGGGTGCCGCGGCTGCGCGTCACGAATCCTCACGAGGTCACCATGAGTCGCGTGCTGTGCGAGCTGCTCGAGCTCCTGAAGCTCGAGAAGATCGAGGAGAATCTGTTTCGCGGGCGCAGCCAGGACTTGGGCTTCGGCGCCGTCTTCGGCGGACAGGTGCTCGGCCAGGCGCTCTCCGCTGCGTCTCAAACCGTGCCGCCCGACCGCGGCGCCCACAGCCTGCACGCGTATTTCCTGCGCCCCGGCGACGCGACGAGCCCGATCGTCTACCAGGTCGATCCCATCCGCGACGGAGGCAGCTTCACCACCCGGCGCGTGGTCGCGATCCAGCACGGCAAGGCGATCTTCTCGATGGCGGCGTCGTTCCAGGCGCCCGAGGACGGCGCCGAGCACCAGGCGGGGGCGCCCACCGAGGTGCCCGGCCCCGAGGGGCTCGTCCCGGAGGTCGAGCTGGCCCGCACGGTGGCCGAGCGAATCCCCGAGCCGCTTCGCACCAAGATCCTGTGCGACAAGCCGATCGAGATTCGCCCGGTCGATCCGGTCAATCCCTTCGATCCCAAGCCGCGCCCGCCGCGCAAGTACCAATGGATGCGCGCCGCCGGTCCGCTTCCCGACGATCCCTCGATCCACAAGTACCTGCTCGCGTACGCCTCCGACTTCGGCTTCGTCGGCACCAGCCTGCTTCCGCACGCGCTCACGTTCTCGGACCCGCGGATGCAGATCGCGAGCATCGACCATGCCATGTGGTTCCATCACGACTTCCGCATGGACCAATGGCTGTTGCACGCGATGGACAGCCCGAGCGCCTCGCATGCGCGCGGCCTCAATCGCGGCTCGATCTTCACGGAGAGCGGCGTGCTGGTCGCGTCCGTCGCCCAGGAAGGCCTGATCCGCCGCCGCCCGGCGTGAAGGCCCGGTGCAGGGGATGCGAGCTCGGCCGCGCCCTCGGATGCCGGCGCGAAACGCGGCGGCGGCGTCGCTCGCGACGCTGATCGCGCTGCTCGCGAGCGGCTGCGGGTCGAGCGACCGAGGCGCCGCGCCGGTCGCAACGCCGGTCCAGCTACGCGTGGATGGAAGCACTCCCATCGCCCACGTGAGCGAGCGATTTCTATCGTTCGCGGTGGATACCGCCGAGGCGCTGGGTGGCGTCTTCTGGGATCCCGCGGGCAGCGGCGAAGAGGTGCCGGTACCGGTCTACGACTTCGGACGGCCGCGGCTCCGTCGTCTGGTGAGCGAGCTGTCGCCGGCGATGCTGCGCATCGGCGGCACCGCCGCCGACTACGTCTTCTACGACCTCGGCGCCGTGCCCGTCGCGAGTCCGCCGCCGCCATACCGACTGGTTCTGACGCGGACGATCTGGGAGGGCATCGCGAGCTTCGCCCGCGATCTCGACCTCGAGATCCTCTTCACGCTGGACGCCGGCCCGGGTGCGCGTGACGCGCTGCTCGCGTGGAATCCGACGAACGCGCGGGACTTCGTGAGTTACGTGGCGGCGCGCGGCGATCCGGTCACGGTCTGGGAGCTCGGCAACGAGATCAACGGTTACCCGATCGAGCACTTCATCCGCGTCGACGGTCGGCAATACGCCCGCGACGTCGCGGCCGCGCGCGCGCTGGTCGACGAGCTCCATCCGGCAGCCCAGCTCGCAGGGCCGTCCAGCGCTTATTGGCCGCCGATCGGCGAGGCGTTCCCCGTGATGCCGCAATTCCTCGCCGCGGGTGGCAGCCTCGTCGACGTCGTGACCTGGCATTTCTATCCGCAGCAGTCGAAGCGCTGCCCGATCGCGACGCGGCGTGCCAGTCCCACGCGGATGCTCGATCCCGACAACCTGGCCGCGGTGGATCGCTGGGCCGAGCGGGTCGAGGCCGAGGTGCGCGAGCACGCGCCGAACGCCCAGGTATGGCTCGGCGAGACGGGGAACGCGCAGTGCGGCGGCGAGCCCGGAGTCTCGGACCGCTTCGTCGGATCGCTGTGGTGGCTCGACGAGCTGGGCCGCATGGCACGCCGTGGCCAGCCGGTCGTCGTCCGTCAGACGCTCTCCGGGTCCGACTACGGCTTGATCGACGACGCGACACTCGAGCCCAACCCCGACTACTGGGCGTCGCTCCTGTGGCGGCGGCTCATGGGCACGCGGGTGTTGAGCGTGGACGTGAGCGCGGGTGAGCCGAGCGAGGAGCTCGCGCCGCCCGCGGTGGTGGCCTACGCCGCATGCCAGCGCGACGTCGCTGGCGGCCTCGCGGTGCTCGCGATCAATCTCGACACCGAGCGATCGGCGGCAGTGCTGATCGAGGGTGTCACCGGCGCGAGCGCCGAGATCGACGTGGCGACGGCGCCCGATCGGCTCGGCAAGACCGTGCTCGTGAACGGGCGCCCGCTCGCCGCCGACGCGAGCGGTGCCCCGCCGGCGATCGTGCCCGAGCGCGCTCGAGTGCGCCCCGGCCTGCCGCTCGTGACGCTTCCGCCCACGTCCTACGCGTTCGTCGCGCTACCCGACTCCGGCGCCCCGGGCTGCGGCTGAGGTCGGCCAGCGGCGATCGCCAAGCGCGGCGAGGGCTGGGCCAGCGTGCGGCTCGAGCGCCGGGCGCGATGCGTCACTCCCGCTCGCCCCGCGGGGTCCGGATCCTTCGACCGGAGCGTCGTACCCTGACCGAGGATCCCAGAAGCTCCGCGGCGGTTGCGGTCGATCACTCGCGCCCGAGGCTCTCGCTCACCAGCGGCGCTCGTTCCAGCACGGCGCCGTGCGCGCGCAGGAACAGGGCCTCGGTGTCCGGATCGAGGACGTGGTAGGCGTCGAACGTGGCGGTCTCGCGGGACTGAACGAACGGCAGCGCCGGGGCAGGCTCGATGCCGGAGAACACGTCCACGTGATTGCCGCGGATCGCGCCGCCGCGGTCGGCGGCGAAGAAGTAGCCGTCGTGGACTCGCTCCTCGCCGTTCGGCAGGCGGATCGAGGCTCCTCGTGCAGCGGGCACGTACATCATCGAGCCCACGGGAATCACGCTCGGGTCCACGGCGATCGTTCGATACGGGACGAGAATCAAGCCGTCGACACCGTCGCCGTAGGGACCGCGCGCACGCCGGAAGCGGCTCTTCGCGATGGCGGGGTGGCGCGGATAGCGCGCTTGGCAGCTCACCTGCGCGCGCGCGCCGGACGACGCGTAGTTGAACGTCTCGCGTTCGCCGGACGTCGCGTCCACGACGTGGACGCTTCCTTCCATCGCGGCGTCGCACCAGTCCTCGAGCGAGAGTCGGGGCCCGAGCGGCGCGCCCGACACGTCCAGCAGCGGGACGCCGTCCTCGCCCACGGCGTGTACCGTGGGGACGAAGTAGGACGTGGCCCAGAGCTGCATCGCGCGAGGCGATCCGCTCAGATCGGGCGGTGGGACGTCGAAACGCCACGCGGCTTCCATCGCGTCCGTTGCCGAGGGTGCGCTGCGCGGCTGCGGCGTCGCGGGCACCGCCACTGGCGCCGGTGGCGTGGGCGGTGGAGTCGTGGCGCACGCGGTGGCGAGGCCGACGAGAAGGGCGATCGCGCGCCGACGACGTGCGTGCAGTCTGGGCATGGAAGTGGGGGCGCCGCTCGGCGCGGGCTTTGGGTGCCCGCCGGGCCGTGCGCGACGGGAGCGGCGTGCATCCTCGTCATATCGCCGGGAAGCTCGGATTGG
>JAXLQJ010000100.1:0-14352 GCA_046331705.1 bacterium
TCGCTCGGCGGATCCGTATCGAGCATCAAGGTCGTCGGTCCTTCCGATGACGTCGATGCCTTGCTCGAGCGCGCCGCGAGAGCGTTCCTGGAGCAGCAAGCACCGTTGCTCATGGCTGTCTACTGGGCGGATGCAAGCCATCCCAGGAGGGAGGGCGAGACCCCGACGAGCCTGGAGCTCGTGGAGCGGGCGCTCGCCGATCGAGAACCCCGGAACGATCGGGAGGCATTCATCCTGTGGGGGTGGTTGCTCAGCCGTCAGGCGCGCTACCTGGAGGCTGTCGACAAGTTTCAACTCGCTGAGCGTCGCGACGGCGCGAAGGACCCGATCCTCTACGACAACTGGGCCTGGGCGCTTCAGCAGCTGAATCAGTTCGAGAAGGCCCAGGTGATGTATCGCAACACCCTCGCGATCGATCCCGAGAATCCCTACTCGAACAACCATCTCGCTCTGGCTCTCTATCAGCAGAGCGGAGACCTGCGCGACGCGCAGCGGCACTGTGAGCGCGCCATCGCGGCGAAGCCGACTTACGCGGAAGCGTGCGAACTGTGCGCGGCCATCGTCGTCCGGAGGCTACGCGAGAAGACCACGCCAGCGCCGACGCCCGCGGAGGCCGAGCAGGCGATGCGCCACGTGCGCCGCGCGATCGAGATCAATCCGAATCACTGCCCTTCGTACGACACGTTGGCTTGGTTGCGTTTTTTCAACGGAGAGAAGCGCGCTGCGGTCACAGAGCCGCTGCAACGCGGACTTGCGATGGATGCGTGCAAGTCGCCGGAACGCATCGCGGCCTTGAAGACTGATCTCGACTGGGCCCAGAAGTTGCCGGAGTTGCCTTGACGTCTCACTCGCTGCGTTGCTGATCGCGGGCGCGTGTGGCGCGAGCTGGGGTCGCTCCACGTTCACGAGATCTCCGTCGCAGGTGACTCCGTGCGGTCGAAGCTGCGTCCGCTCTCCCAAGGACGTGCGCGGGGCACGCCGGCGGGCGCGGCGCGGGCGTCAGCGGATCGTGGCCAGTGCGGCGCCGGCCCAGTGCGGTTGGGGTTGGCGGCGGGCATGAACGATCAGCTTGAGCGCGACACCGAGTGCGGTGGGTGTCAGCACCGGCAGAAAGTTCTTCACGATGCGCTTGAAGTCGCGGCGCAGGATGCGGTCGAGCTTGTGGGTCTGCTCGCCGCGGGCGGCGTTGCCGATGGATGCGAAGAGCCGGGCAGGGCGGCTCGCGAACACGTTCAGGAAGAGCCAGAGGTAGAAGAAGAGCCGCACGATCCGCAGCTCGTAGCCGCTCATCGCTGGGTTGTACGAGGCCTCCATGGTCACGTCGGCGACGAAGAGCGAGCGGTAGAACGCGTCGGTCAGCGTCACCTGGTTGGCCTCGCGCAGCTCCTGGAAGGATGGGCTGCCGGGAAGCGGCTGGAAGAGGCTCACCACGGCTTCGTCGAGCCCGGTGCGGGCGAGTCGCGCGGTGAGGCGGAAGGTGTCCACGACGTCGCCCCAGGTTTCGACGGGGAAGCCCACGACGAACGCGGCGGCCACGGTGAGCCCCGCGCTCTTCGCGTTGCGAACGGTGTCGAGCACCGAATCGACTCGCATCCGCTTGTCGATCCAGCTCATCACGCGTTCGGAGCCGGTCTCGGGTGAGATCTGCAAATAGACCAGCCCCGACCGCTTCGCACGTCGGAGCAAATCCTCGCTCAGCCGCTCGGCGCGAATCCCCGACGGCACCGACCACCGGATGCGCGGGGTGAGCGCGTCGAGGCGATCCACGAACCCCTCGAACCAGCGCTGGCTGGTGGTCAGGCTCAGATCCGTGAACACGAAATGCTCGACGTCGTGCTCGGCGCGGTGGCGCTCGATCTGCTCGATCACGACGTCGTGGGAGAGATAGCGCTGGCCTCCCCAGGTGCCGGGTGCGGTGCAGAACTGACAGCGGTACGGGCAGCCCCGGGTCGCGATCATCGGCAGGAACCGCCCGTCCACGTTGACGCCGTGAACGCGGTTCCCTTCCCAGTAGGGCGTCAGCGCGATGCCGCGCCAGTCCGCGGCGGGGATCCGATCGGCGTCCGCGAAGCGGCCTTTCTCGCGCGGGTTCACCGCTTCCGCCGCGGGGTGTCGCACCGTGACCACGTTGGCGATGCCATCGAGCGAGCGTCCGGCCTCCACGCGATCGATCACGTCGAGCAGCGGCGCCTCTCCTTCGCCGACCACCACGGCGTCGAGCGCGGCCTCGCGCACGGCGACGTCCGCGATCCCCGTCATGCCTTCGCCACCGGCCACGATCACGAGCTCGGGACGGCGGCGCCGGATCTCGCGAAGCAGCGCGCGCACCGGTGGATAGCTCTGGCTGAACATCATCGAGAGCCCGAGCACCTGGGTGCGTGCGGGGATCCGCTCGATCAGCTCCTCGAAGCTCGGACCCTCGAGATGAAAGCCGTCTCCCCAGGTCCAATGGCGTTCGAAACCGAGACCCACGCCGTCGATCACCTCGGTCTCGTGTCCCGCGGCGCGGGTGCTGCCGGCGAGCAGCGCCAGCCGAAGGGGAGGCATGGTGTTGTTGCCGACGCTCGCTCCCATCACGGGGTCGAACGGCACCAGCAGCGTCACGTGGGCCATGTCGTCGACTCCGTCCTCGGCGTTCGGTTCGGTCGCACGGACGCTCAGGCGCTGGGTTGGACGACCAGCGGCGCGCTCGCGGGTGAGTCCGTCCGGAAGCGCTCGCCGAGCCAACGGCGGATCTCGGTGCGATAGAGGCGCGTGTAGCGCCGCGGCATCGAGCGCACCGCGGGCCACGGACGGCGGTCGAGCCCCGTGGCGAAGCGAAATCGCTCGATCGCTTGATGACAGAGGCTCAGGACCACGTGCGGGAACGTGATCGTGAGCCCCAGCGTGGGCAGCCAGCGATAGGCGCGGTGCGCGAGCACCCAGCGGTTGAACGCGCGGGGCAGGAACAAGAGCAGCATCAAGAAGAGATAGAGCTGGCGCTTCTCGCGCGGCGAGCTCGGATCGCCGCGGTAGTAGCTGCCGAGCTCGGCGCGCTCCGGCACGTGCTCGACCGCGTCGCGCGTCATCGCGCCCAGCGCCACCGCTTTGTCGACCATCTCCGTGCCGGGGTAGATCTGCAACCAGTAGAACTTGGCCGTGTCGGGCCGATGCTCGTTGTAGAACTCGGCCATGCGAACCAGATCGTCGTTGGTCTCGCCGGGCAGGTTGATGATGTTGTCCACGTCCACCCACACGCCCGCGGCGCGCAGCGCCCGGATGGCGTCGGCGATGCGCGCGTTGCTCTCGTGGCGGCGCAGCACGCCGCGGCGCAGCTCCTGGGTGAGCGTCTGAACGCCCATGTCGACCTTGGCGCAGCCCGCCAGCGCCAAGAGCCCGGCGATCTCGTCGTTCACGAAGTTCGGGTGGACGAGCGCCAGGAACGGCACGCCGATCTGGTCGCGATAGCGCGGCGCGAACTCGCGCAGCCACTCGAGGTTCCAGGTGAAGATCTCGTCGCAGAACCACACCGCGCGATAGGGAATCGCGGCGTGCGCCGCGCCGAGCTCGGCCAGCAGATTGTCGACGCTGCGGGTCCGCAGGTAGCGCCCGCCGTGCTGATAGAGCGATTGCAGCCGATTCTCGATGCAGAACGTGCAGCGATACGCGCAGCCGCGGCTGGCGATGGCGAGATAGAGATCGTCCGGTGCCATCGGCGAGCCGCGAAAGAGCGTCTTGTCGGGAAACGGTATCGCGTCGAGGTCTTGCTCGAGCGCGCGCGGCGCGTTGGCGACCACCTGGCCGCGGGCGTCGCGCGCCCAGATGTTCGGGATGCGTGTGGTGTCCGTGCCGCGCTCGAGCGCGCGCGCCAGCTCCACGGCGGCGTCCTCGCCTTCGCCGACGCACGCGAAATCCACCACCGCCTCGGCCATCACCCGTTCGGGCGCCAGCGTGGGGTGGCTTCCGCCGGCGAGGATGGGGACTCCGAGGCGCTCGCGAATGGCGCCGGCGAGGTCGAGGAACCACGACCAGTTGTGGGTGAGCACGGAGAACGCGACCAGGTCGGGGCGTGACGCCGCGATGCGCTCGAGCACCTCGTCGCGTCGCGAGAAGAGCCGCCCGAGTGGCGCGATCGAGATCGCGCTGTCGCGAAAGAGTCGCGGATCGAAGACGAGCTGAGTCTCGTGCCCCGCGCGCCTGAGCGCCGCCGACACGTACTCGATCCCGAGTGCCTCGTACTCGGGGTAGACGAACGTCACGCGCACGGCGGCAGAATACGGACGCGCTCTCCGACGGGTCAAGGCGACGGCCGGCAGCGCGAGCGTTGCTGGCCGTCGGGCGCGCGAGCCGCTCCTCGGCGCTGGGCGGCAGCGGGCGCGGCTCGGCGTGGGGCTCGCGTCTTCGCGCCGCCGCCAGGCTACGATGCGCCGCGATGAAGTCGACCGAGCCGCGGAGCGCGTCACCGCGAGAGTCCCGCCGCGCGAGCCTGCGCGCACGGTTGGCCACGTTCGTGTGGCTGGCGTCGCTGGTGACCTCGCTCTTCCTGGCGATGTCGTGGGGCAAGGACGAGGGGCAGGCGTTCGGCCGGTGGCTCGCCGCGCGCGGAGTGTTGCCGATCGAGCTCGGTCTCGGGCTGGGATCGGTGCTGGGAATGGCCCTGGCGGCGACGGCGGCGCAGCTCCTCGGCGTGCAGCTCGCGGCGTTGGTTCGCGGGCGCGCGCCCGAGAGCACGCACGCCGGCGCGCACCTCTGGCGTCGCGACGTGGCGACGGCGCTCTACTGGGGGCTGCACACCTTTCCGGCTTCGGGGCTCTATCTCGTCGCGTTGCCCGTGACGCGCTCGGCGCGTATCGGCCTCGCATCGCGCCGGCCCCGGCTCGCGACGGCGCTCGCCGTGCTCTACCTCGCAATCTTCGCGGTATTCCTCGTGGGGCTGATTCGCTGGGCGCCGTTCTTCGACGATGGCGAGGCGCTCTTCTTCGTCTCGTTCGCGATCGGGCTCGCGCTGGCGCTCGGATTTCGTCCGAGCGATCGCATGCGGACGCTGATCCTCGCGAGCGCGGTGCTGGCGCTCTACTTCACGATCGATCCGCCGCAGCAGGTCGATTTCGGGCCGCGTGCGTGGGTGGCGCTCGGGGTGCTGGCGCTGGGAGCGGGACCCGCGCGTCTGGCGGGCCGCGACGGCTGTCGGTCGATGGGAGTGGTCGGGCCGACGCTCGGCTTGCTGCTGCTCGGGCTGTGGACGTGGTGGGGCGAGTTCCTCATCTTTCCCTCGGTACGCGACGCCGACGCGATCGGCGCCGGTGCCGGCGTCGAGATCGTCTATCGCAACGCCAGCGGCGGCGCCTGGTCGGACAACCGCTTTCTCGTGGAAGCGTGCGATCCGGATCGCCTGCTCTACGGTTCGCGCGAGATCGAGAACGGCATCGTGCGCCTCGTGGACGGCGCCGTTCGGCAACGGCTGCCGGTCCACACGGGCTACAACCTCGCGACCGATTGCGCGCGCGGCATCGGATACGTGGGCAATTACAGCGGCGGCCAGATCGATCGCATCGACCTCGCGACGCTGACGCTGCTGGCGCCGGTGCCCGAGGTGCGCATCGGCGGTCCGACTCTCATCCAGCTCTCACCCGACGCCGAACGGCTCTACGCGATCGACGACACCAACGGCCAGTTCCGGCGCATCGACCTCGCCTCCGGTCGCGCGGATCTCGAGCTTCGCGAATGCCTGCCCAACGGACTCTTCGTCGACGAGCGATTGGGCCGCGTCTACTTGCCGAGCTGCGGCTGGCTCGACGTCTACGACGCCGTCTCGGGGCAGACGTTGGCGCGCGTCGATCTACGCCGCGGCTTCGATCCGCCGTTTCCGCTCGGGCCGCATTTCCACCGCATCACCGCCGATACCGAGCGCGGCAAGGCGTACGTCACGTATCTGGAGACCGGCCGCATCTATCGCGTGGACGGCGCCACCGGATCCCTCGAAGCCGAGGCGCTGCTCGGGCGGGGCCTTCGCGACGTCACCTGGGATGCGCGGAACGGCGTCGTGTGGATCGGGAACTACGTCACGGGCGACTTGCTCGCCGTCGATCCAGACTCGCTCGCGGTGCGCGGTCGCGTCCAAGTGGGGCGGCGCATCCGATCCATCGAGCCGAGCCTCGACGGCAAGCGCGTCTACGTGACCTCGGCTGTGGGTGGGATCGCCGTCGATGTTGGGACGGTCCTGGAGCGCTGATTCCCGCGGCGCGGGGTTGTGCGAATCGCGAGCTGTATTACGATGTCTTACGTGAAGTCGTCCAGCATCACCATTCGCCTCGATGATCAGCTCGTGCGCGAGCTCGACCGCGCATGCGCCCGCACCGGGCGCACGCGAAGCGATCTCGCTCGGGACGCGCTGCGGCGACAGCTCGCCCTACTTCGGTTCGAGCGCCTGCGGAAGCGCGTTCTTCCGCTCGCCGAGTCCCAGGGATACCTCACCGACGAGGACGTCTTTCGCGACGTCTCGTGAAGGTCTTCTTCGACACCAACGTGCTGTTCGCCGCGTTCGCGACTCGCGGATCGTGCGCGGACCTGTTCTCGCACGTGCTGCTCGAGCACGAGCTGATCGTCGGTGAAGTCGTCATCGAAGAGCTTCGCGCAAAGCTTCGCCTCAAGGTCAAGCTCCCGAAGAAGGCGCTGGACGAGATCGAAGACCTGCTTCGCGAACACGAAGTCGTTCCCAAGCCAACGAAGCATCTCGGGCTCGAGATCGCCGACGCCGACGACGAGTGGATCGTCGCTTCAGCCGTCGCTGGCGGCGCAGAGGTCCTCGTCACCGGCGACGCGGCTGTCCTCGAGGTTGCCAAGCGCTCGCCCATCCCGATCGTGAATCCACGTGGACTCTGGGATCTTCTGCGAGCCACCAACCCCGCGAAGTAGTAACCGATCCGCCGAACAGCAAGCTCAGCATCGCGCCGCCGCTGACGACCACGAGATCCAGACGAGCGCTATCACGCATGCCGTCTGCTGCAGCGTCGAGCTGGCGCTCACCTTGGACGTCCAAGCCGGCTTCGAACGAGCGTGGCAGCGATGTGCATCGCGTAGGCAATGCTTGAATAGAAGGCGAAGTTTCCAAGATTCATGATCCCGTAAGCCTGCCGACTCGGCCCCAGTGCAGTCGCGAGTCCAGCCCCGGGCAGGATGGCGAGAAAGCGACTGTCAAAGAGCACGAGCTCCGCCGGCGTCCAGGCGTGGGCATCGACCGTGGAGGGTGCAGAGCCCGTCCATCCGGGTGCTGCCACAGCGAAAGTGGCGCCAACGACCAGGCAAGTCACGCGGGGATGGGACCTGACAGCCTCTAGCATGAGCTGGGCCTGCTGAGGCCACGACATTTTCCAGAATGCAGAGTCGCGTCGCGACCAAAACACGGACGCGGCGAAGGAGCCGGCAAGCACCCCCGCAATGGTCCACCCAAGATGCTCCGCCCGCAGCGCGCCTGCGGGAAGGCCAACGTCGATGATGGAACACTCAAGACCTACCAGGCCGCCGAGTGTTGCGCCGACGCATAGCCACAATGCTCTAACGTGACGGAGCGAGCGGCGGCCAAGCTGGCTCATCTGGTTCCTCGTTCATGTAGCGCGAACCGAGAGCTCAGCGGCAGCGCCGAACCACCACGAGCTCACGAACCCGGATCGGGTGCCGGCTGCTGCAGCGTCTTGGTCCTCGCTCGCAGATCGCGCTTCCGCAAGCGTCCCCGGTACCGAACTGGAGCAAGCGGTCGCCTGAATCAGACGAAACTAAACGTGACGAGTTGAGGCGGTCGCACAATCGGGCGGTTGCCACCCGATGCCCATGAGTTCTCTTGCCGAACGGCACTGGTGGCGTTTGAGGTAGATCATGAGATTTGGTGGAAGAATCTGGCGCTTCTGGTGTCATCGGCAATCAACTGTTCGAGATGTGGCGGGCTGAAGGGCTCAGTTGCAGCGTGCAATAAAACGTCTGGCGGAGGAGGTCTTGGACGGTGTGCCGGCGCGGCGGCACCCAACCCGGAACCTCCTGATTATTCCGCGGAATAATCAATGAGAATCGATCTCGAGTAGTCGCTGGCGTGGGCGTGTTGCGACCGCTGGAGGAGCCGCGTTCGTTCGCGACGGCGGATGCGATCGTGGGCCCACCGAGGGAGCGGTGGGCCTCGAGGTCGTTCGCGCGGTTGCGCGTGATCAGGGGTTGAGCGTCGGCGCGCCGCCGGGATTGGGGGGCGCGATCTCGCGCACTCCCTCGGGCGTCGTGAACTGGAAGAACGCGGCTTCACGGGCTTTGCCGGGCTCGATCTCGGTGAAGGTGAGCCGGTTCACGTTGCCGAACGGATCGAAGATCGTGATCTCCGTGACCAGATTGGTCGTGGGCTCGACCACCACGCGGAGCTTCTGGAACGGAGCCGCTTTCTCGGGCGTGAGGTCGACGGCGATCCCGTCTCGCGGAGGCAGTTCCAGCTTGGGAAGCTCGGCGCGATAGCCCTCGCTCAGGCTGCCGGTGCCGTTCAGGAAGCCGGTGGGCACCTGCTTGAGCATCTCGGGATCGAGAGCGGTCTTGGTGACCTGGCCCTTGTCCGGCTCGTAGAACCAGAGCATCGCGCCGTCAGACACCATGAGCTGCGTCACCGGGCTCGTGTACGCCCAGCGCATCTTGCCGGGCTTGGCGAACCAGCACTCGCCGTCGGCGACGTCGGTCTGGCCGAGGGTCGCGGAGGTGAGCTCCTGGTGGAAACGCGCGTGGATGCCGTCGATCTTCGCGTAGCGCGCCTGGACCTTGTCGAGAAGCTTCTTGGCGTCCGTCGGCGGCGCTTCGGGGGCCTTCACGTCCGAGGCTGCGGCGGCGATCGGTGCCCCGATGGCGACCTTGGAGAGGCACGCCGGCGTGGGCGCGGCGATCAGGGAGGATGCGATCGCAGCAGCCGTCGCGGACTTCGAGACCCAACGGCCTACGGATGGCATCGTGCGGACTCCTCGTCGGTTCGCCTCACGGCGAGATTCGGTTGACCAGCACTTGGCGGGGCTTGGCTCCATCGGCGGGGCCGATGACGCCTTCGCGCTCCATCTTCTCGATGATGCGCGCGGCGCGATTGTAGCCAATGCGGAAGCGGCGCTGGACCAGCGAGATCGAGGCGTGACCGAGCTGTGACACGAACGCCAGCGCCTCGTCGTACTTCTCGTCGTAGTCGTCGGGACCGTCGATGCCGCCGTCGTCGTCGAGCGGCGCGTCGAGGATGCTCTTGTCGTAGACCGGTCGGCCTTGCTTCTTCCAGTGCTGGATGATGCGCTGGATCTCGCCGTCGCTCAGGTAGCAACCGTGGATGCGCGTCACCTTGGAGGTGCCGGGTGCGAGCATCAGCATGTCGCCATTGCCGAGCAGCCGCTCGGCGCCGATCGAGTCCAGGATGGTGCGTGAGTCGGGCCGCGACGAGACCTTGAAGCTGATGCGCGCCGGGAAATTCGCCTTGATGACGCCGGTGAGCACGTCGACGCTGGGTCGCTGGGTCGCCACCAGCAGGTGAATCCCCGCGGCGCGCGCCATCTGCGCCAGCCGGCAGATCGAGTCCTCGACGTCCTTGGACGCCACCATCATCAGGTCCGCCAGCTCGTCGATCACGATGACGATGTAGTGGAGCTTGGTGGGCGGCTCCTCCCCTTCCTCCAGGAGTTGCTCGCGGCGCCCCGGCTGGGCGTCGATGATCTTGAGCTCCTCCGCGATGGCGTGGTTGTAGCCATCGATATTGCGGACCTCGTAGCTCGCGAGCTTCTTGTAGCGCCGCTCCATCTCGCTGACGCCCCACTGCAGCGCCACCGCCGCCTTTCGCATGTCGGTGACCACCGGCAGCATCAGGTGCGGGATGCCCTCGTACGGGCTGAGCTCCAGCATCTTGGGGTCGATCATGATGAACTTCACTTCGTCGGGGGTCGCTCGATAGAGCATCGAGCAGATCATGCTGTTGAGCGACACGCTCTTGCCGCTGCCGGTGGCACCCGCGATGAGCAAGTGCGGCATGCGCACCATGTCGGCCACCACCGAGTTGCCGGAGATGTCCTTGCCGAGCGCCAGCGGCAGCTTGCCCTTGTGGGTCTGGAACGCGTCCGAGACCAGGATGTCGCGCATGAACACGGTCTCGGGCTCGGCATTGGGGATCTCGATCCCCACCACCGCCTTGCCCGGCACCGGCGCCAGGATGCGGATGCTGGTCGCCTTCATCGCCAGCGAGAGGTCGTCGGCGAGCGCCAGGATGCGGCTCACCTTCACACCTGGCGCCGGCTCCAGCTCGTAGCGGGTGATGACGGGACCGGGCAGCACCGCCTTCACCTTGCCGGTCACGCCGTACTCGGCGAGGCGCTTCTCCAGCCGCTCGGCGTTGGCGAGCAACAGATCGCGGTCGATCTCCGTGGAGGCCTTGCGCTCCTGGACGTCGAGGAGCGCGATCGGCGGCGGCTTCCACGACTTCGCTTCGCCGATGATCGGCAGCTTCTGTTGCACCGGCTTGGTGCGAGGCGGCTCGACCTCGTGCGCCTCCGTTGCCACGCCAGTGATCTCGGGCGGTGGCACCTCGGCGCGAATCACCGGCGGCGGGCCGGGCTCTGGCGGCGGCGCGGCGCTGGCCTCGCTCTCGACGATGGGCTGCGGCGACGCCACCGTGAGCGGCTCGGGCGCCGGCGGCGCCACCGGCGGCGAGGGTGGGGGGGCCGCCATGCGAATGGACGCGGTACGTGCTCTCGGCGGTGCTGCGGGTGCCGGCAGTGGAGCGGGCTCGGGCAGTGGCGTCGCCTCCGGCTCCGGGATCAACGGGCCGTCGTCGTCGGGATCGAGCGCGCTAGCGGCGTCGGCCTCCGCGAACGAAGGCGCGGGTGGTGTCTCGATCGTCGCCGTCGAGCGCCGTGGGGTGCGCTTGCGCTTCTTGGGCGCCGTGTCGTCGTCCTCGGTTTCGCTGCTCGCCGTGCGGCGGATCGAGCCTTCGAGGAAATCCAGCGCGGGGCCACCGAGCGCGTATTCCGCGGTGGACGCCGAGGCTCGCAGGTCGGCCACCGTCTCGCTCGCGGTGCGTGACGACTCGCCCCCCGTCCGCGCGGTGGTGCCGGCCGCCTCCTCGCTCTCCTCGCGGGCACGCGCCACGCGCTCGCGCACGTCGACGACCTGTTTGCCGATGGCGTTGCCCACGCTGCGGCTCGCCCGCGCGGTCTTGAGGCCCAGCGCCTTGAGAGACACCCGCGTCAGCACCACGAACGACACCAGCGCCACGGTGCCGAGCAGCAAGTACGTGCCGATCGGGTTGAAGACCGCTTCGAGGCTCGCCCCGATGATCCGGCCCAGCTTGCCGCCGCCACCGAGAATGCCGCCGTGCCCGAGCGTGGCGCGGTCGAGGATGCCGGTGAGACCGGCGAGCAGTGGCGGCAGCGCCGCGAGGCGCCGGCCGGGACTGCGCACGCTGCGCCCGATCATGAGCAGCACGCCCGACACCAGAATCGTGGCGGGGACGACGTAGCTCACGTCGCCGAAGGCCCAGCGCAGCGCCAGCGCGAGCGTCGCGCCGCCGCGGCCCGTGAGGTTGTGGACCGCGGGGTGCTGGCGGGGGGTGGCTTCGAAGAGGATCGGGTCGTGGACCTCGAAGGTCACCAGCCCGAGCCCGAGGAACACGGCGATCCCGATCAGCACGATCGCCGCCGCTTCGCGCTTGAGCGCGCTGCGCACTCCGGTGTCGGTTCGATAGCTGGCGAGCGTGAATCGCCGCTGGGTCTGCATCGGCCGCGTCTTCATGGGCTGGCGTTGGTGGTGTCGGGAGTCGGTACCACGTCGAGGAGGAGGATGGCACCCTTGCGATCGACGGCGACCTTGGTCGGCTGCCCCGCGCGAAGGTCGCGCAGCGCGAGCATCACGTCGCGCGGACGGAACACCCCGCGTCCGCCGATCCCGATGATCACGTCGCCGAGCATCAGCCCGGCGCTCGCTCCCGGTCCACCGACGTCGACGCCCGTGATCAGCGCCCCCGCCCCGGCGGTGACGCCGTACTCGACGCGGCGCTCGCTGCTGAGGCGGATCATGCGCACTCCCAGTGAGCCGCGGGATGGCGTTTGCCCCGCCTCGAGCGACGCGAGCACGGCCTTGGCGGCGTCGATGGGGATCGCGTAGCCGGCGTTGCGCCCCTTCACGCCAGGCTCGATCGCCGGAGTGGATGCGATCCCCACGACCTTCCCCCGCTCGTCGAAGACCGGCCCGCCATTCGAGCCGGACCGGATCGCCGAGTCGGTCTGGATGTATTCGTCGAACGGGCCCACGCCGAGGTCCTTGGAGAGCCCGGTCACGAGACCGACGGTGGCGGTGCGCTGATCGTCCACCGGACAGCCCACCACCATCAGCCATTGACCGCTCGTGAGCCCATCCGAGTCGCCCAGCTCGACGGACTTCATCTGCTTGTCGCGCGCGACTTCCCGGGGCAAGCCGAGGAGCGCGATGTCGGTGTCGTGGTCGGTGCCGATCACCTTGAGCGGGGCCACGCGACCGTTGGTGAGCACGGCTTCCAGCGCTTCGACGCCCTGGATCGTGTGCAAGGTCGTGAGCACGTGCCCTCGTTCACCGATGACGAAGCCCGAGCCCAGGTTCTCGGGTCGCGCGGAACCGCTGAACGTGTCGAGCGTCGCGCCGAGCACCGAGCGCGCGAACGCGATGGGCACCGCGACGGTGCTGCGCAGCACGTTCCACGCGGTCTCGCCCGCTCCCTTGCTGTCGCCGATGCGGTTGAACGGTGCCGCCAGATCGGCGGCGAGCCCGGTGCGCGGGCGGATTCCCACGATCGCGGGCTCCACCACGCGCACGATCCGCGTGAAGGTCTCGAAGACCGCCTGTCCCTCGGCATCCGCTTGCGGCGCGGGCTCGGCGGCGCCGACCGGTGCCGCACACAGGCCGGTGGTTGCCGCGACGAGCAGGGCCGCGCCGAAGAAGGATCGCCGGAACAAGGAGGATCCCGACGAAGCGCTGCTTCTTGGCATCGGGCGCGCGCATTCTAATTCCACCGCCCCGCTTCGGGCCACCCGCGAGCGGCACGCTGAGCGGCGGCAGGCGCGTTCGCTATCGGCCCGCCGCGGAGCGCGCTCAACCGTCCTCCTCGTAGAACGGCTCCTCGATCTTCTCCATCCAGCGCGCGTAGAAGCTCGGGATGTAGACCGGCATGCAGAGCTCGGGGTTGCCGACGACCTGGCTCACGTGCTGCCCCAGGGCGTCGCGCCGGATGTCGGGCGGCGAGCTCGCGTCCTCGATCCGGTCCCAGCGCGGTGGTCGCGGTCGCGACGGCACGTCGAGCAGGGCCTCGTATTCGAGCGTCGCCCCCTCGTTGGGCCAGAAGAAATCGCCGCCGCAACAGCTCGGGATGAACGTGAGGAAGAACTCGTCGTGGACGATCGCGCTCCACAGGTGGACGATGGCGCCACGCTCGGTGCGCAGCCGCGCCGCGGTCTGCGCAGCGGCCCGGTAGGCGGTGCGGTGATCCGGGTGACCGTCGTACCGAGACGTGGTCAGGATCCACACCTCGCGCACGTCCGCGGGAAGGCTGCTCGCGGCCTCCACGGCGCCGGCGAGCGCGGCCTCCCCGGCGGCGGAGAGCACGTCCTGGCGCACGCCATCGACGAGCCTCGAGCTCGTGACGAGACCCAGATCGGGCCCCCGTTCGAAGTCGATGGGAACGTCTCGTTCGGGAGCGAGCTTGCGCCACGCCGCACGAGTCTCGTCCTCGCGCAGCGTGATGATTCGCTCGGTCTTCTCGGCTTCCGGAAGGCCGTTGCAGTCGCCCGCGGTGGTGGCCTTGTCGCCGGCCGAGACGTAGATGGCGTGGACGAAGCGCGCGGATTCCGATGCGAGGCGGTGAATCGTCGCCGCGCCCAGAATCGACTCGTCGTCGGGATGAGGCGCGATGACGAGCAGCGCCTCGCGCGCGGCGTGCGAGCCCGAGGCGTCGCTCGAGCCGCCGCAGCCGAAGGACGCGACGAGCGCGAGCGCAACCGTCACGAGCGGCGCGGAACCGTGCGCGGAACCGATGCGCGCTGGCGTCACGCGTGGCACTCTACACCCACGATCTCGCAGGGAGGGGCCCGATCCCTCGCGGCCGCGTGGAGGGTTGCGATCCCTCGCGACCGCCAGCGCGACCGCGGCGGCGCCGGAGCGCGGTCGTCCGCGGAGCCGGAACGCTGCGACTCGAGCCGCAGGGGAAACGGCCACCGAGGAAGACGAGGGGGACATGGAAGACGCCACCGGAGGATGCCTGTGCGGTGCCGTGCGTTACCGCGTGCGGGCACCGCTTCGAAACGTCGTGAACTGCCATTGCGGCCAGTGCCGACGCTGGCACGGCCACGTGGGTGCCTACAC
>JAXLQJ010000101.1:0-14129 GCA_046331705.1 bacterium
CCGATGCGCATGCCGAAGTAGTGGTGCGGCGCCGCCACGCACCACAGTCCGCTCGCGAGCTGCTCGAGTGCCATCTTCCCCTCGGAAGCGATTCGCCTTCAGCGAGTTGCGCCGTTCGCCGCGATCTTGCTCAAGGAATACGCGCGTTCACAACGTCTACTCGATTCCGCCGATGCGATCCACTACCCGTCCGTAGCTGGATCTCGCCAGCGCCGAGTCCAACACCGTCACGGGTTCGCGCCGCTCGAGGCGACCGGAACCATCCCCGTTCGGGGTGGTCCGCGAGCGGTGCGCAAGAGGTCGCGATACGGAGGCCTACGCGATGGCTTCATCGCTTCGGGAGTACTTCACCAAGCTGGACACCTCGGGAGACGGCAAGATCTCGCAAGACGAGATCCGCGCGGCGTTGATCGCCGGGGACCTCGATGTCTCCGACGAGTTCGTGGCGGAGTTGATCAAGGAGTGCGATCAGGACGGCGACGGCCACATCGACTTTCAAGAGTTCGTCGACGCCTACGCCCGCCAGACCACGCTCGCGGGCCTCGATCTGGCGCAGGCGAAGGCCAACGCCGACTTCGGACCGCGCCTGCACGCGGCGATGGCGCGCACGCGCGCCGCAGCGATCAAGTTCGGCGCGCCGGCGCTCGCGGTGCTGGCGCTGGTGGCACTCGTTCGCCCGAGCGCCACCGCGCACTTCTTCGCCAGCATCCCGACGGCGGTGTGGGTGCTCTTGGGGCTCGTCGTGGCCGCGCTGGCGGCGGCGATCGTGCTCATGCCGGGCCTCCGGATGGCGGCGGTGTTGCTGGTTCGTGGCCTCGACGGCTTCCACGCCGCGCACAAGATCGCCCTCGGCCTCGACGCGCCGTTCACCGACCTCGGCACCGGCCGGCTCGGCAAGCCGGCGATGTACGTCCAGGACGAGCAGCTCGTGGCGCAGGTGCTACGCGCGCCGCAGAAGTACGCGCGGCTTCCGATGGCGAACTACCCGCCGTTCGAGGCGCTCTCCGAGCTCGGCGCCGGCAGCGGCGAGGAGTGGCTCAAGTACCGCATCGCGTTCAAGGACTACTTCGCGACCGAGTACAAGGAGGACCTCCCCGAGCTGCGCGCGATCGTCGAGGAGCGCATGCCGGCATGGATCGCCGCCGGCGAGGTGAACCTGCTCGGCGAGCTCTACCGCATCTTGGTCGAGATCCGCGGCCGTCTCTTCTTCCAGTCGAGCTTCGACTGCTTCGATCCCAATGCGAAGCCCAACTTCGCCGACGAGGTCGACGAGGTGCTGAGCCCGCCGGTGCTGCTCTTCGGCGCCAACGACGGCACCGTCGACCTCTTCCACGCGCGCATCCTGAAGGCCATCCGCGCCAGCACCAAGCCGGGATCGGTGGGCCACGTCTGCCGCACGATGCTCGAGTCGGGCGAGTGGAGTGAGGAGGAAGCGATCCAGAACGGCTCGCTCTTCATGCTCGCGCACGCGCCCACCATGGTGCTCTTCTGGGCCATGTACCGGATCGCACGCGACGGCACCGGGTCGGCCATGCGGGCGAGCCGCAAGAAGATCCTGCAGGCCCTCAAGGAGGAGATGCGCATCCATCCGGGCGTCCCCACGATGCTGCCGCGGCTCTCGAAGGAAGAGAACGTGATCGGTCCGATGCGGATCGCGAAGGGCACCACGCTGCTGGTCTCGCCGTACCTGATCCACAACAGCCGCCGCCACTGGGCGAATCCCGAGAAGTTCGATCCCGAGTGCTGGGAGATCGACGAGAACGACGATCCCCGGGTGCTGGTCGATGGCCGCACCGATCCAGCGGACCAGAACCGCCGCCCGTCGGCGTGTCCGTTCCACAAGCTCTTGCCCGACGGCGACGCCAAGCGCGGCGGGCGAGTGCGGTTCCTGCCGTTCGGCGGCGGCCAGCACCAGTGCCAGGGACGGTGGTTCGCGGCAGACGAGATGTTCGCCGTGGTGCAGTCGATCCTGAAGCACGTGGATCTGGAGGTTGCACCGGGTCAGCGAGACCTGCTCGGCCGCTCGGTGTGGGACCGGGTGACCCTGCACGTGTACTCGCGGCCGATGAAGGACATCCGGGTGCGCGTCCGGCCGGTCACCAAGGCTGCGGCCTCGGCATGAGCACGGGGCTCTCGACGGAAGCGCTGGGGGCGGTCGGCGGCGGCGCTGGAGTGCCACTCGATCGGACGGTCGGCGGCGTCGGCGGCACGCTCGGCGGGTGGTGGCGCTGGCTCAATCGCGAGCTGCTCTTCGACCGCAACTCGATCATCCACATCGGGATCCTGGCCGCCACCGCGCTCGCGGTCGCGCGTCTCGGGTGGATCGGGATCCTGCTCTACCCGGTGGTGATGATCACGATCGAGATCCTCCACTACGCGTTCAAGATCTCGCTGTTCGACACCGAGACCGTGATCCAGCACGGCTACAACCTGAGCCGGCACATCAGCGACAACCTGCACTCGGGCGGCCTCGACTACGGCTTCAACTTCTACGACGGCGACTTCACGAAGACGCGTCAGCAAGCGCAGGAAGACAAGTTTCGCTACGCGTTCGCGCGGCTCGGCCTGCGCCCCGGGATGTCACTGATCGACGTCGGCTGTGGGTGCGGCGATTGGCTCGATTGGCTGCGTCGCCAGGGCGTGCGCGTGGCGGGGATCAACATCACCGCCGGACAGGCGCACGAGTGCCGTGAGCGCGGGCTGGAGGTGCATTGCGCGAACTGGAAGGACGTCGCGGCCGATCCCGAGCTCGCGAAGCAGCTCTTCGGACGATTCGACGTGGTCACGTTCTGGGACACCGTCGAGCATTACGTGCCGTCCCGCTATCTGAACCGGGTGGGAGAGCGCGATCGCATCTACGGCGCGATGTTCGAGCTCGCCAAGAAGCTCATGCGCGACCCGAACAGCGGGCGGATCTGGATCTCCTGTCTCCACCGCAAGGATCCGGGGAAGGAGACGCTCCCCGAGTTCCTGCGGCGCCGGACGTATTGCTACCTGCTCGACAAGTACCACTCCGGCCTCTACCCGCAGGCGAGCCGAGACGAGCTGGTGCTCAACGCGCGCCGCGCCGGCCTTTCCCTCGTTCACCGTCGCGACACCACCCTCGACTACCTGATGACGAGCAGGCTCGAGGCGGCACACTTCGGACGCCACCACTTCGAGCTCACGGCGCGGCGAGCGCTGGTGCTGCTGTGGGAATTGATCGTGGACCCTTCGTGGTTCCAGGCGCTGCTCTGGTTCAAGCTCGAGATCTGGATGTGGCAGTTCCAGTCCGACGACGTCGAGAAGTCCGACGTCGTGAACTGGTGGTTGGTGTTCGACGGTGCGCCGGCCGTGCGTGCCTGATGCAGCGCCATCGGGCCGCCACTCGGTCGCGGAAGCCCGCGCGCGCGGCGTGCCAACGGAGAGGACATGCGTAAACGGGTGTCGTGGATGTTCGCCGCCGTGCTGCTGGGCGCGATCGGCGTGCTGGTCGTCTATCACCGCGAGCTTCATCCCCCGCACGTCTTCGCCGGGACGGGTTCGCGCGATGGCGGGTGGGTCGAGGCGCACGTCACGGTGCTCGCGGTGGAGCCCGAGAAGGAAGACCTGCGCATGCGCATCGCGCTGACGCCCCACGGACGGCTCGACGCCGGCGCCGGCGTGCCGAGCGAGACGATTCGCATTCACGCCGACGCGGTCGGGTGGGAGGAGGTGGACCTGGCGGCGCGTAGACGCATCGTGCCACGCGATCTGACCCTCGATCTCACCGAGGGCGAGCCCACCGACTACCCGTTCGACCGCTACCGCGCCCAGCTCGATTTCCTCGCCGAGGTCGGGGAAGGGGATGCGGCGTACCCGATCCCCGTGGACGTGCGCTTCGACGATTCGCACCACGGCTTTCGCTTCGAGACCGCGGCGCGACCGGCCGACGGCGCGGGCTACGGCGGCTTCGCTCTCGAGCTGCGCCGCTCGCCGCTGGTGCTCGGCATGGCGCTCTTCCTCATGGGGATCACGTGGGGCGTGACGTTCGTGGCGCTGCGGCTGCTCGCGATCGTCATCGAGGGCCGCATCCGCGTCGACGTGGACGTCTTCGTCGCCTTCAGCGGTCTGGTCGTCGCGATGTACTTCTTCCGCTCGGTGCTTCCGGAGCTGCCACCGATCTCGGGCACGCTCGCCGATTTCCTGGCGTTCCTGTGGGCCGAGGCGGCGTCGGCGCTCGGCGTGGTGGTGGTCGGGATCCTCTGGCTGGTCCACGCTCGGCCAGGTCAACCGTCCCCCGAGACGGTGGACGACGGCGCCGACGAGCCCGCGGCAGAGCGGCGCGCGCCGCGATCGCATGCGCTCACCGCTCCCGCCGCGTGCCCTCCGGCGCTCCGGGATCGGCTGCGTGCCTGGCGGCCGCTGCGCGGTCGGAACGTCGGGCGCCCGCGGCCGAGCGCGGCGCACGACGCCTGAGGAACCGTGGCTACGTCTGACGCGCAGGTGCGACGACCACGGACGGGCTTCGGGTGGCTCCTCGCGGCTCCCGTGCTGGGTTGCCTGGTGGTGGTCGCCTCGTACCATCGCGAGCTTCGACCTCCCACACGGCTCACGGCGGCTGGCTCGCGCGACGCCGGCTGGCTCGATGCCCACGTGTCCGTGCTCGCCGTGACTCCCGAGCACGAGGAGCTCAGGCTGCGGATCTCGATCACGCCGCACGGACGGCTCGATCGGGGCGCGGGAGTGCTGAGCCGGGTCGTCCGCTTGCACGCGGACGCCGTCGGGTGGGACGAGGTGGAGCTCGCTGCCGGCCGGCGCATCTTCCCGCGGGATCTCACGCTCGATCTCACGGACGGCGAGCCGGTCGACTATCCGTTCGACCGCTACCGCGCGGAGCTCGATCTGCTCGCCGAGGTCGACGTCGAGGGCGGCACGGTGGCGGTGCCCGTCGACATCACGTTCGACGACAGCCACCACGGCTTTCGCTTCACGACCTCGTCGCTGGCGGTCGACGACGACGGCTACGGCGGCTTCGACGTCGAGCTGCGTCGGTCCGGCGTGGTTCTCGGGCTGGCGATCTTCCTGATGATGCTCGCGTGGGGCGTGAGCTACGTGTCGCTGCGGCTCTTGAGCTTGGTTCTGGAAGGCACGATCGAAGTCAATCTCGACATGTTCGTGGCGTTCACGGGGCTCTTGGTGGGGATGTATTTCTTCCGCTCGGTGCTGCCCGAGGTGCCGCCCATCTCCGGGACGCTCGCCGATTTCCTCGCCTTCCTGTGGGCGGAGATCACCGCCGCGCTCGGTACGGTGGCCGTCGGAGTCATCTGGACGCGGCGCGCGGAGAAGCCGTAGCGAGCTTGTCGCCCGCGACCCGCGGCGCCGGGAATCGTGCCGGCCGCCACCGCGTCGCGGCTCATCGCGCGCCGTGCGCTCGGGCGACGAGCGATACCGCGACTTCCAGGAAGCGCTCGGGCGGCAGCCGCTCACTCAGGACCTGGAGCTGCCCCCCGCGCGTGGCGAGCTGGTCGTCGAACGCGGCATGGCCGGCACGTCGGCCCAGCTCGGCGAGCAACGCCGCGAAGTTGCCCGCGCGCGTTTGCTGCATCGCCGCGCCCAGGCCGCGATAGCGAAGCTCGTCCGCCGGCAGATCCACCGGCGGGCGCCCGAACGAGAAGAGCCGGGCAAAGAGGGCACGGTCCTCCTCGGTGCGCGTGGTGGTCGCCTGAACCTTCTTGGTGAACGCCAGGCCGCCGGTGACCAACGCCTTGCCGACGCTGAGCACGCGCTCGTTGCTGGTGTCGGTGCGGGTGCTTTGCACGATTCGGAGACCGCGCACCACGAGGCGGACGGCTTCGTAGGGAATTCCGATTCCGCCGCTGCCACTCGTTTGGACCTCGAACGACGCCTCGTGGAGCTCGAACGCGACCGCGGCCACCGTCTCGGCCTGGTCACGTTGGACCTCGTCCATGCCGAGCACGAACGCGGCGAATCCCCGCGCGCTCAAGGCTGCTCGCGCACGCTCCGCCTGGTCGCGATCGGCATGAATCGCGAGCACCCGCGGACCCGCTCCGTGAAGGCGGCCGCGCGCCTCCGTGACCGAGATGCCGAGCACGCCGGCGAGTGCCGCCGCGGGGTCGGCGGTGTGCGTCGACGCGTCGCGCAGGGCGAGGACGTTCATCCGAAGACCTTCGTCGGCGCGATTCGAGCAACGCAGCGTGAGCGGCGTTCCCGGCGGAGCCGGCCTGGAGCGGCTGGCACGCGCCGGGCGGGGCCAGCGTTCAGGGAATCGTGTAGCGGCCCTTCCAGTCGGACCAGCCGGCGCCGGTGGTACCGATGAAGTTGCCCTGGAACTTCTGATCGCCGGTGATTCCTGCGTATTTCCCGGTCCCGCCGACGAACTTCTCGTCGCCGGGACAGGCCGGCATCGTGCCCGTGCACTTCCACTCGACGAAGACCTTGTCGCCGTCTCCATCCGTGACCACGCACGTGCCGTTGGCCGTCGCCTGTCCTTGCTTGACGTCGTTCATCAGTGCGCAATCCACGCGCGCCTTGTGCAGGAAACCCTTGCCGGCGTCGTTGAACATGACGCCGGACACCATGCCCGTGGAGATCGACCGATCGGGCCCCAGATCCTGGACGTCCCCCTTGAACACCCAGCCGAAGTGTCCGGAGTAGTTGCCCGTCTTCGGCAGCTCGGCCGCGGCAGCCGACGACACGGCGGCGAGCGCGGAAAGCAGCAGAGCGACCATGCGGGTTCCTGGGCTCATCGGTGTTCTCCGTGCGATCGGATGTGGGAACCCGTCGTCGAGCCCGGGACCCGAGTTGGAGCCGACTCTACCCGTTCTCGGGAGCGAGCGGTGCGGTCCCGTGCGGCTTCGTCGGTGCGCGGTGCGCGAAGGCGCTACGCGGCTGGCGGACTGCGCGCCGTTGCGATCGAGCGTCGGTCGAGTCTGCAGCCGGCGGGGCACCGCCTCGAGGAGGACGAGGCGGCGGGGCTGACATACTGGGTCGTGCGTGGTCGCAAGCCCCGCGACCGACGCGAGGATGGAATGGGGCGGTGCGAGCTCGGTCGCCCAGGATTGCGGCCACCGCGCCGGCAGTCGTCCCGCTAGCCCAAGAGAGTCCGGCAACGACGCGGAATTCCGCGCGCCTCATCGTCCTGCGCAGAACGTGCGCCGCCACCGAGCGCTCCCCGAGAAACCGCCGACATGCAAACGCCCACCAGCAGTCCCGTTCCCATGACGATCCTCACTGGTTTTCTGGGGGCGGGGAAGACGACGCTCTTGAACCGCATCCTGAACGGCGACCACGGTCTGCGGGTGGCGGTGCTGGTGAACGACTTCGGCGCCATCAACATCGACGCGGAGCTGGTCATCGGCGTCCAGGACGACGTCGTCAGCCTGGCGAACGGCTGTGTCTGCTGCACGATCCGCGACGATCTGGTCGAGACGGTCGAAGCGGTCCTGAAGCGTCCCGAAGCCCCCGAGTACATCCTGCTCGAAGCGAGCGGCGTCTCGGACCCGGCGGGCCTGGTCACGACGTTTCTCGATCCCAAGCTCGAGAGTCGGATCCGGTTGGACAGCGTCACGTGCGTGCTGGATGCGGATCAGCTGTTCGCTCACCGCAAGCGGCGCGAGCTGATGATGCTCAAGCTCAATCAGATCGGTTTCTCGGATCTGTTGATCCTCAACAAGGTCGATCTCGCAGGGCCGGACGAGACCGCGAACGTGAGGGAGTGGCTCGAGCGGAGCTTCCCCCGGATTCGGATCGTCGAGGCCAACCATTGCGACGTGCCGCTCGAGATCTTGCTGGCGGTGGGGCGCTTCGACCCGGCTCGCGGCGGCCTCGAGAAACCACCCGCCCACGATGGCGCCTGCGCGGATTCGAGCTGTCACGACGAGCACCACGGCCACGATCACGCAAACGCGTTCGGCACCTGGAGCTACGAGACCAACCAACCAATGTCGCTCGAGGCCGTGCGTGAGGCCGTCCGAACGCTCCCTGGCAACATCTACCGTGCCAAGGGGGTGATCTACACCTCCGACGATCCCGAGCGTCCGTTGGTGCTCCAGGTCGTCGGCAGGCGCGTCAACCTGTCGACGCAGGCCGAATGGGGGCCGCGCGCGCCGCGCTCCCAGATCGTCGTCATCGGTGCCGCCGGAAGCCTCGATGAGCGCTCGCTGGCTCTGACGTTCGATTCGTGCCGCACCGCCGTCGCGTGATCGCGATGCGCCTCGCGGCGAGGCGTGCATGGGCACGGCGCGCGCGTGTCCTGGCAGGCGCCCGACGGCTTCGTGGTGAACGGACGCGCTGGGCTCGGCTGGAAGCCGCGGAGCGGCACCGCCGGGCCCGGCGACGAGCGCGCGCGCACGATCCCCGGCACCGACCCGTTCGGGGATGGCTTGCTCGCGACCACGCTCACGGGGACCGCCGTGGGAGCGATCGCGTACGAGCCGACGAGTGTCGTTCCTCCCGGGGGCGGGACCGATCGGGTCATCGAGGGCGAGTGGACCGAGAGAGGCCGTATCGGGATCTGGGCGTGCTCCGATCCAGCGCTCGATTCGCTCTCCGTGCGGTCGCGTCGCGCACGGCAAGAACGGCCTGGGTGGCTGCCGCGCGCGACTCGGTTCAGCCCGCGCGTGTCCTGCGCGCGCGCCGTCGGGCCGGCTGGGCTGGTGGCGCGCTCTCGGTTCGCGCCGCGGCTGCGGTGCGCGCGCGGAACCACGCGGCAATTCCGGGCATGTGCGGCTCGAAGTCGCCGGGCACCGAGACGTTGAGCGCACCTGCGGGCTCTGCGGTGCGGTTCTCGAAGTCGTGGGGCGTCCCGCCGGGCGCGATCACCACCGATCCCGCGGGCGCGTCGAGCCACGCGCCGTCCACATGGAAGCTCATCGTCCCCGCGATGACGAAGAAAACGTCGTCTTCGTCGTGGGTGTGCGCGCCGGGGCCACGTGTGTAGGGCTCGAGCCACCACTCGGAGATCGAGTACCGCTTGTGGGTCTCGTCGCCGTTGGCCTTGAAGACCGCGCGCACCGGGCCCATCGCATACGCGCGCCCAGCGCCAGGCGGCAACACGATCGCAGCGCGCTTTCCGCGGGGTGCCATGGCACACGAAAGCTGGCCACTTCGCGGAATCGTCGCCAGCGCAGCGGCCATTTCCTGGGTGCAGCGTCCCCGCGCAACTCGTGGCGAGGCGAGCGGCGCGGAAGAGGTGAGTGGAGGGGGTGCGGAAGAGGGCGGAGGTTCAGCGTGGACTGCGGCTCGACTGGTGCGCACTTCGAGCGATGGTCTCGCTCTGCGCGACACGTTTCGTCCCGCCCGAGGCTCTCGAGCGGCGGCGCGCAGGCTCATTGCACGAGGCCGACGAGCAGCCCGCCAGCAGCGCCAGCGACAACGAACAGAAAGATGACGCCGGACGCGGCGATCGCGGCGATCGTGGCGAGCGCGATCAGCAGCACCGTCGCGTGCTCATGCGCTGACGTGCGACGAAGACGACTCACACGTTCTACCGCGAGCTGAGAATGGCCCGATAGTCGCTAGTCGCCCAAGACTCTGGGATCTGCCCTGCGGTGACCATCTCGAGGAGTCGTGCGCAGGCGTCGCGTGTTCCATCCGTGCACGCGAGGTTGTAATACGAGACGGCTCGGTGAAGATCCGGTGCGGCGTCGACGCCGCGCTCGAAGACTTGTCCGACAGCGAAGCAACTGGAGTTGTCGACGTGCTCGCAGCGATGGATCCGTGCGGCGAGCGATGGCGACGTCAGATACCACCCGAGGGTCATCAGCGCGATCGTGAAGCTGAGCGCGAGGCCGATGCCGACGAGCAGCCCGACACGCGCCGCAACCTTCAGCGCTCGATTCGGTGAAGCCCGTACCTGCGTGCTCACGGAGAGGTCGCCGTGGTTACGCCTTCGGTGGCCGCGCCGAGGGACGCGGCGCGAGCGCGGTACGTGGCCTCACGGCCCGTTGGTGACTCGATACGACCAGCGAGCCGGTGCGCTCTGCCGCCCCGTCGAGTCTTCGAGGTAGATGTCGCGCGAAAGCACCTGATCCGAACACTCGGTGCCGGGTGTGGGATCGCACGGTTTGAAGTTCTTGCAGAACTCGTAGGTGCCGCTCGTCTCTCCACGCAGGCCTGGATCGAAGTCCGTCGGGCTGATCGGACACGACTGGCCCGTCCGCGTGTTCACGCACGTTTCGTTGCGCGTGAACAAGCGATCGATGTCTCCGTTCGGGTCCGCGTAGCGAACGTCGACGCACGTGGGGTGATAACCGCTCCCGTCGGGGAACGTGAACACGGACTGCGAATGAAGAGAGAGGATGGCGGGCGCTTCGGCAGGTGGCGGCGGCGGAGGAGGCGGTGGCTCGGGGGTTGGGGGTTGCTCTGGCGTGGGTGTGATGCCGTCGGAGACTTGGAACGCCCAGTGGAAGGAGGGGCTGGTCAGGCCCGCTCCATCGCGCACTCGAACGTCCATCTCGTATCGCACCTCGGCACAGGGACCGGGCGCCGAACACTGCTTGTACGACACGCAGAATGAGAACCCGCCGCTGGGCTGTCCGTCGATGCCAGGATTGAAGTTCGCCTTCAGCGCATTGCAGCTCGGCGTCGACTCGACCGGCACGCACGACTCGTTCTCCGAGAACGCGGCCTCGATATCCCCGTCAGGATCGACGAACGAGACCGCTGCGCAAAGCGGAACGGTGGTCCCGGGCGTGACCGTGAACGTGCTCGGCCCTTGAAAGCCGACGATGAGGGGAGGCGACGGTGCCGGCGGTTCGGGGGGCGCGGCGTCCGAGCCACCGCTGCCGCCGCACGCAGCTCCGAGCCCGAACAGGATCGCGACCATCCATTTCTTCGATCCGCTCGCCGTCATCGCGTGTCTCCGTGAATGAGCGGCCGCGGAACGACCGCACGGAAAGCCGAATCTGTCGTAAGTGCTGTCATCCAGGCCGGGCGTGCGCGCGTTTCACAACCCCCCGCAACGGCAGCGCAGGCGCTCGCATCGCGCATGGTGCCAGAGATCGCGAGCTCGCGACAAGGTAGATACTATTGCCAGTGCGACTAGGTCGCGTCCGGTCGCGGATCGTCGCCGGACCTGGCCGCCGCTTCTCGCCGGATCGGCGAGCTGGGTGCGACGTTCTGCGTCGAACGTGCATCGCGGTGCTCCCCAGACCTGACGCAACCGCGACTCTCGCGAGCTCGATCTCGACGACGTCACCACGGGGCCAGGCGAGCACGGCGATGCTGGTCCGCGAGCAGCTCGATCGGGGGGAGGAGGCTCGATCTCACAACCACGCGTAAGCGCGGCGCAGCACGTTGCATCCGTCGTGTTCGACGAGGGCCCCGTGGGCGAGCGCGATCCGCTCGGGACGCCACGCAATCATCCGGTCCACCTGGGCGCGCGCCGCGAGCCGGTCGCGCATGATCACGTGCTCGAGCCACGTGGCACCCGGTTGGCGATTGGCGAGCAGGAGCGCCGCGAGTCGCGTCGCACGCGACGGATGTTCGGCCAAGTTGAAGATCAGGTCGGCGCAGATCAGCGTGCTGCTCGAACGATAGAAGAACACCACCTCGTTCTCGAGCCAGCGCGCCCCGAAGAACACCTGCTCGATCTCGCCGCGCCACGGCTCCTCCGGCTCGTCGCCGAGAACCCCGCGCCACGGAAGATCGCGCCGCTTGTGCTCGAGCCCGGGACACGCCCACGCCTTCGCCTCGGGATAGGCACGGATCCACTCACCCACGAAGAGATGGTGAAAGCGGCTCGGCGCCACGACCGCCTTCACCGGACCAAGGGCTTCGATCGCCGCCTTCGTGCTGGGGTCGAGCGCCACCGGCGAGTGCACGAAGAGGCCGCCGTGTCCGAGCCGCACGACCGTCATCCGCGTGCCGGTGTCGACGCCCCAGAAACGGAGCGGTCGATGGGCCAACCAGACGTTCTCCGCGAATGGATGAAGCACGACTGCTGCCGTCATGGCGCCATTGTCCGCCGACCCAACGGGGTGCGTCCAACGTCGGTGGTTGGTCCCGCGACCCGCGCGGGAGCTCAAGAGCTTTGCGCGTGAGAGAGTCGCGTGCGGCGCGCGGTGCCCCGCAGCGCATGGCATCCGTGACGATCCCCTGACGCCGCCGCCCGAGGCGGCGCAACACCACCTCGCACATGCGCGCCGGGTCGAAGGGGCCGAGCTTCGGCGCCTCGACGATCGACGACGAGAATCCCGAGTGGTGCGTCCGCGAGCGATGGATGCTGGCCGAAGCGGCGCAAGTCCTGTCGTCGTTCATCGACCTCGGGCTCGAACGGGTCGTGGCGGTGTCCGCGGCATCGTCATGCCCTTGCGCGGCGATTCGAGTGCCGTAGGATGCAAACAAGCACACGGACGCAGGGTTCGGTGCAGGGCCTACTGCCCCTTCGGAATCCTCATCGGACGCCATCATCGTGAATCAGACCACGGGGCACGAGGCGCTGCACCAGCCGTCCGTGCATCGCGACACGATTCGTCGGTGGGCGAGGGCTGTCGTGTTGGTGGGCGACGTGCTGCTGGTCGTTGGTTCGGTGGCAATGCTCGCGCAGAGCCTGGGCTGGGTAGCCGACGCGCTCTCGCCAGCCACGTTCGTGGCCGCTCTGGTGGCCTTCCCTTGCGTCCTCACCGGCCTCTTCGTGCTGGGTCTGCTTCGCATCACGATTCGCTCACGACTGGCCCTTGTGATCTCAGCCATCGCATACATCGCAGTCACGCTCGGGCTCTGGGCGGTCGCCACGGCGTTGCTGTTGCCGGTTGCGTATCCAGGAGTCGCGATCGCGGCTGCAGCGTTGCTCGTGCTCGAAGCACGCACCGCGCAGCGTTCGATCCCAGCAGTGAGCGGAGCGAAGCGACGTTGGTCGGCTGTCTCGATCGCGCTGATCTCGGTCGCGCCTCTGCTTGCGTTTGCGATCGTCGCGCTGTTCCTCAACAGCCGAGCGGAAAGGGAGATCCACCTGATCCCCGATGGCTACGTCGGTCCCGTGCTGATCGTCTTCGGTGTGAAGGACGCTGGTCTGCCCGAGTACGAGCGAGGCGCGCGGGTGTATCGCATCGGTGCGGATGGCACGGCGCGCACTCGGCTGCCGTCCAACCCTGGAATTCAGCGTGATCGGTTCTTCTACGCAGACGTAGCGACCGGCACGGTCCGATCCGAGATCAAAGGACGCTCTTACAGCACGATTCACGATGATCCGCGGACGATGGCGGATCCGGAAGTCGTCGTCCACGGGGGTGGACTCGGTGTGACCACTGTCCCGGGTGTGCATTTCTACGAAAACGGACGCGAGGTGTCGAGCAGCGACCTACCGTGCGCGGTTCGGTTTCAGCAGTACTTCGTGGGTCGACGGTCGGACATCATTCACATGAGCCGGCACGACGTGAGCGCTTACCTCGCGGAGCACCGAGTCGGGTGCGGCGCAACTGCCGTATCGGAATTGCAGGCTGTATACAGCGATTGACCGCCGCACGGGCGGAACGCCGCTCAAGAATTGGAGTCTCCGGAAAACCCGGGGCGGTTCACTTTTCGAATTCTACCATAGTACCATCAAGGAACTTCCATGAAGCTGGAAACTCGATGTTGCGATCTTTTCGCCGTTTCTGCGCTTCTACTCGCTGGCTGCGGCCTGTCCGTCAGCTCAATCAGCCCGGGGTCCGCACCGGTGGGGATGACGGTGACAATCGCTGGCTTAGGATTTGGCAGCGCTCAGGGATCGAGCAGGGTTCTCTTTGACGGTATCGATGCCGGATCCGCTCTCGCGTGGTCGGGCGCGTCCATCCAGATCGCCGTGCCGCCCGGTGCGAAGACCGGACCCGTGACCGTAAAGGTTGGGTCCGCGACGAGCTCTGCCTATCCATTCGTCGTGTCAGATCCGCGCCTCGCGCAGGTTCGCGTGGCAACGGAGATTCAGTGCTCACAGTCGCTTTCGAGCGTGGGAGCGAGTGTCGCCAGCCAGCGATCGCTCGCCCTCGGCGATCTCAATCGCGACGGCTATCCGGACATCGTCTACAACGGTGGGGGCACCGGGGAGTCGGTCTGCCGGTATCTGGGTGATGCAAGTGCCTTGTTTCTGGACTTCGCCTGTTTTCCCAGTGGATCCGACGCTCAGGCGGGCATGGCGGTTGGGCAGTTCAATGGAGATCCCTTTCCGG
>JAXLQJ010000102.1:0-13685 GCA_046331705.1 bacterium
TCCTGTACCGCGTTGAAGCACAGCGGCTGGTCGTATTCGTCGTGCGCGTCGCGCACCGCCGCGAGGTGTACCGGAACCTCCCCGGATGAGGCGCTGAGGTTGCTCAGCACATCGAGGGAGCGTGACCGCGACGACGGTTCGCCTGCGTCTCGCGGGCTCGGAGAGATCAAAGTGTCGGACAACGTGAAGCGCACCGACCCGCTGACCCAGGACCAGGTCGAGGCCATCGCCGAAGGCGTCCGGCGTCTCCTCGGAGACGAGCTGCTCGACAAGGCAGGTCAGCACGGCATCGACCTTCACGACTCGATCGCGTTCGGGCCGGTCGCCGCGCAGGTCCAGCAGGCTCGTGAGGCCGAGGGCCTCTCGCTCGAGGACCTGGCGCGTGAGCTGCACGTCGCGCAGTACCGCATCCGCGACGTCGAGGGCTCACGCATCAACCAGATCCAGCCTGACGTCCTGCGGCGCGTGATCGAGCGGCTCGGTCTCGGAGGGTGGTATGCAACCTGGGCCGAGCAGAATGCCGAGCTCGCTCGCCGGCTCACGTAGATCCTGAACGAAGCAACGCTCGACGCCCGCGCCGACGACGGGCTGGTCGGCACCGTCACCTCCAGCGCCCGCCACGACGGCGTGTGCGTCAACCGGGGCGAATGAGCCTGGGGCGCCCGCCGTTCGCGATCCCTCGCGGCGTGGCAGCTACGAAGGTGGGCAATCCTTGGCATCCCCGGTCGCAAAGAAATTCGTACCGCGGCCGAGGTCCCGTTCGAGGTGGCGCTCGTTGAGACCGAGGGCGGCCGATCTAGCGGTCTCGGAAGAGCGGAACCTCCGCCCATCATTCATGTCCAGGTCACAGCTTGTGAGATCGGCGGCGCGACCGGCGCCCCGGGTGAAGGGTGTACGATCGACGCGGCGAGAAGGCAGTCCTCGACGCGGCCGGCGCGGTCACGCTCCCGCTGGTGACCCGCAACGCGTCGGTCGCTATCCACCTCGACGCGGCGTTGGGTGCGGTCGATAGTTCGATCTCGCTCGAACCCCGCCGGAGGTCCTCGCGTGTGTCCAAGCGCCCGACGTGGTCGATGGTGAAAGCGGCGCTCGAAGGCGCCGATGCACCGCAGTTGCTCGGCCTCGTGCACGAGCTCTACCAACTTGACGCACGGAACCGCGAGTTCCTTCATGCTCGTTTCGTCGATCGCGCTGCGAGTCTGGACCGGGCTCGGAAGGCCGTGAGCGACGCGCTCTTTCCCGACCCCTTCAGCAAGCGGGGCGTCCGCCTGAGAGAGGGACGGCAGGCAATCCGTGACTACGTCGGCGCGACGGGCGACGCCGCGGGTGAGCTCGACCTGATGATCGGCTACATCGAAGCAGGCACGGCGTTCGCGATGGACGTGGGCTACGACGAGGACGCGTTCTTTGCCTCACTCGCCGCCGTGCTTTCCGAGATCCGCGCTCGTGTCAGGCAGATGCGGCCCTACGAAGCGAAGCAGCACGTCACGCGCTTCGAGCAGCTCGCCGACCTCGGACGCGATCTTCGATGGGGATGGGGCGATGCACGCGTGTCAGCCGCGAAGGCGGTGGCGGACCGCAGCCTTGCGGGCGACTTAACCGGGTCGCGGCGGCCCGGCGCAAGGCTCGAACCGCGAGCGCCAACTCGTACCTCAAAGGGCGTTCCCTTCGTTCGCAGACTTCGCTCGCTTCGGTGCGGCGTACGTCGATCCCGGTGCCGACTACTACGAGGCGAGCTACCGGGAGCGGGTCCTCGCCAACCTCCGGAAGCGAGCGCGCTCGCTGGGATTCGACCTCATCGAAGGAGAGCCCGCTGGAATCGGAGTTTCTTAGGAAGGCGGCAACCTTCTTCGCGAGGGAAAGCCGATGAGGTTTCACTTCATCGCTGCGGAAAAGGATCACTTCCCGATACGCATGCTCTGCCGGGTCTTGCAGGTGACCGCCGCCGGCTTCTACGCGTGGCGACGTCGCGGTCCCAGCGAGCGGGCGACGGCGGATGCCCAGCTCGCCGTCGCGATCACCGCATCGCATCGTGCGAGCCGCTGCACCTACGGCAGCCCACGTGTGCATCGCGACCTGCGCGAGCAGGGACGGCGCCACGGACGCAAGCGCGTCGCGCGCATCATGCGCGAGCGACAGCTCGTCGCTCGGCAGAAGCGCCGCTTCCGGCGGACGACCGACTCGCGGTACGCGTTCCCGATCGCACCAAACTGGCTGAAGCGGCGGTTTGCACCGGCGAAACCGAATCAAGTCTGGGCGGCGGACGTCACGTACCTCGCGACGCTGCGGGCCGAGCTCGTCGACCACGAGCACTACGCGACACGGGAGGCCGCGATCGCGTCGATCGGGGGTTACATCGACGGCTTCTACAACGTTTGCCGCCGGCATTCGTTCCTCGGCTACGTGAGTCCGCTGGAGTTTGAAGTGCGGGCTCGTCGCTGGCGCGGCCCCTTCTCGACCCGCGATCCTCGACGATCTCCAGGCAACGCGGGGAAACCGACCTCGCCAAATGGCTCCAGAGCGCTTCCGCGGAGAGGGGCCGCTACCTCGGTATCCCCCCGCAACGAGCGTGTGAAGCGGTCGCGGCCGCAGGGGAGTCGCGATCATCCGGGCGATCCACCGGAGGCGAACCCGAACTTTCACGCATAATCATGGTGTCAACGAAATCGGGACAAGATCAGAGCGTCTTGGCGCTCGTGCAAGAGCCCGTACGAGCAATGATGGGCTCGCGACTCGACGCAAGCCGCCGCCTCGATCGTCAGCGCGCTCTTGCAGCCTTAGCCTGGTCGACGAGCGCGCCGGTGCCGAGCTCGCGCAGGTGTTCGAGAGCGCCCACGGCGGTGCGCCGCACCGGCGGGTTGGGGTCGTCGAGCGCCTGGACGAGTACGGGGATCGCACCATCGCCGGCACGTGTCACGTGGCGTCCGACCAGCTAGGGCCGCCGAGGTCGCTGGGTCGCCACTCGAACCTCTCGCTCGTCGGCGCTCAGCCGGGCTGCGTCCTTTGCCGACCACCGGATCTCACCGCCCGTCTTGTGGGGCTTGCAGAGTGGGCAGGACCGCCGCTTTCTCTTGAGTCGCTTTCTCATCTCCTGTCTCCTGTAACTGCGCCAACCTGCGGAATCTCGCCCCAGACGGACTGCCGGCGAAGATCGCCGAAGTAGGTCCATGCGTCAGACCTCGAGCACCACTCGCTCCCCATCGTCGAAGACGGCCGCGAGCTCGAGGTGACCTCCGAGCGCCTCGATGTACTCGCGCAGCGTCGAGAGCTGCGGGTCCGCGCTGCGCTCGGCGCGGGAGACGCTGGTCTGCTCGACGCCGAGCGCTTCGGCGAGCTGCACCTGTGTGCGGCCGCGCTGCTTCCGCAGCTCGGCGAGCTCGAAGCGCGCATGCTCACGGAGCGCCGCCTTGCGAATGCGCTCGACGTTGGCCCGGCGCTTCGGATCGGCGAGCACCGGGCCGCTCAGGTCCTTGAAGTTCCGTGCCTTCATGGGATCGAACCCTCCTCGCGCAGCTCGGCGAGATACTGCGCGTAGATCGCTTCCGCGCGCGGGATCGCGTCGCGGTACCACTCGTTCCACTGGCCCGACTTGTTGCCCCCGATGAGGAGCACCGCCTGCCGGATCGGATCGAAGATGAAGAGCACGCGCAGGGCCCCGCCTTCGCTCGCGCGCAGTTCTTTCAGGTTCGGCAGGTTCGAGCCGATGATCGTGTCCACGGACGGCCGCCCCAGGTTCGGGCCGTGCTCTTCGAGGAGCTGCACGCGGCCCACGAGCGCGTCTTGCTGGTCGGCCGTGAGGGCGTCCCACCACTCCGCGAATTCGTCGGTGAACAGAACCTCCCAGGGCATGACCGTAGAATGCGCTACAGCGCATACGCAGTCAAGCGCATGTGGGTCGGTCGACTGAGCGCCCGTACAACATCCTTGACGGTGGTCCGCCAGGCTGCCGATCCCGACTTCGCTGAGGGAAGGCTAGCGACGTCAGGAAGGCGTAGGAGGGGAATCACGTGAAGCGTCGCAAGCCCGCTCGACGGGTGGATCGACCATCGCGGAGCTCCTGCGCGACGCCGCGCGAGAGAGCCTGGGGCTCCCGCCGTTCACGATCCCTCGTCGCGTGGCAGGCACGAAGCCGAACTATTCCTGGTGTCCCCAGGAGGATTTGAACCTCCGTCTCAGGACTGAGGATCCTGCGTCCTGGGCCGGGCTAGACGATGGGGACGGATGCGTGACGCGCGACTCGTGCGCGGGGCAAGGCTGGGAGAGGCGGGCTTGGGTGTCAACCCAGCGGACACGGCGGGACGCCGGCGGCAGACTCAGCGGACGTCGGACCGATGTCGAGGCTCCTCACCACCGCACGCGTGCCGCAGGCGTCTGGTCCGACTCCGGCGTCCGGCGAGGGCGTGCGTCCCGGGATTGCCCGCCTTCGGTAAGGTCCCCGCGCTCGAATTCGCGACGCGGCTTTCCGGCGGGACTTTCCGCTGCGGCGCGGCGCGCGCTACGACTCGATGAGCGATCTCGGAGGCATTCTCGCAGGCGTTCTCGGAGGACTCTGCGTGGAAGCGTTGCGTTCTCGGCGCTGGCGATGGCTGGTGGGCCCGGCCATGGCTTTGGGCCTGGTGCTGACGGTGCTCGGGTGTGGTGAGTCGTCGCACGGCGGCGGTTCTTCCCGTAGCACGACCGCCCGCGGCGTCGCGTTCAATTTCGGGCCGCAGGGCGGCGCGGTCGCCGACGGCGAGGTGTCGATCCTCGAGATGCCGGATCGGGTGACGCGCACCGATGAGGGCGGTGAGTTCGCGTTCGACGATCTTCCGGTGGGTTCCCAGGCGTCGTTCGTGCTGCGTGCGCACGGTCGCCCGGAGATTCAGACGGCGACGTTTCTGCTCGGCGAGCCGCCGCTCGAGGGCGTCTCGTTCCAGTCGCCGGACGACACGATGGTGGCGCTCTTGGCGCTGCTGGTCGGCGCGGCACCGCGAGCGGATCGCTGCCAGCTCGCGGCGACCGTGACTCGCGCGAATCCCGAGCTGGTGGCGGGGAAGACGCACGGTGAGCCCGGCGCCACGGTGACCATCGATCCAACTCCCGCGGAGGCGGATGGTCCGATCTACTTCAACCTGATCACCTGGAACGCGATCTGGCCGGATCGGCGCCTCTCTGCCACCACGGACGACGGTGGCGTGCTCTACGTGAACGTAACGCCGGGGACGTATCGGTTGCGCGCGCACAAGGCGGGCGTGATGTTCCGCGACGTCGCGGTCACGTGTCGCGCCGGGATCGTCGCGAACGCCGCGCCGCCATGGGGGCTTCAGGCGGAGTGAGCCGGAAATCGCGTCGTCGGCGCGGCGTCGTGGACGTCCGAAGCGTGCCCTCGCTGCGCCGGGATCGACAGATCGCCGCGCGTTGCGAACGGATCCCCGCCCGTTGCGTGCGGTGCCTTCCCAGCAGCCCCTCCGCTGGCGGCGCCGCACGGCGCCGCTGGGCTGGTACGCGAGGGGGCGGATCGGCCAGGCGAGCGAGTGCGTGCCAAGCGCTTGTTGGCCGTTGGCTCACGCCGCCGCGGGGATCGCCGCGGCACGCGACGTGATGGCCGGCAGCGCCGCCGTGCGCTACGGCTCGAACGAGCAGACGTACTCGGCGATGCCGGACGCGACCGTGATGTCGAAACCCGAACGCGCCGGCACGCGGAAGCTGGTGCCCGCGCCGTGGTCGCGCCATTCGCTGGTGCCGTCGAGGCGAACGCGGCAATGCCCGGCGACGATCTCCATCACTTCGGCGGCGTCGGTGCCGAAGTGGAACTCGCCCGGGTAGATGAGCCCGAGCGTCTTCCGGCTGCCGTCGGCGAAACGGATGGTGTGGCTCACGACCTTGCCGTCGAAATAGACGTTGGCTTTCGCGACGGCGGTGACGTTCGAGAATTCGCGGGTGTCGTTCATGGCGGCCGAGTTTGGCACGGACGAAGGGGCGACGTGCTCGGGAGCGATTCGCCGCGGTGCGCGGCGCGTCGGGCCGGATTTCGCGAAGCGCTCGCCGTGGCGTGCGCGCGAGCGGTCGAGCTGATCTCGAGTTGCGGGGTGAGTTGAGGGTTGCGGCGGATGACGCGCGCATCTAGCATGGCGCGCGCCGATCGTGACCCCCGCCATGCCTCGTCGCGGAGCATCTTCCCGTCGCCGTTGCCGCTCGCCGCACCTGGCGGAGCTCGCGCGGCTCGTGCTCCTGGTGTTGCTCGTCGGCGGAGCCGCGTGCGGCGGCGACGCGGCGCACGATCCCGCGCTGCGCGAGGGTTTCACGGCGACGCGCTACCCGATCGTCCTCACGCCGGGCTTTCTGGGCTTCGACTCGATCCTCGACGCGATCGACTATTGGAACGGGATTCCCGAGGCGCTCGCCGCCGACGGCGCCGACGTCTTCGTCACGCGCGTGAGCCAGGTCAACTCGAGCGAGGTGCGCGGCGAGCAGCTGATCCGCGACATCGAGGAGGTGCTGGCGGTCACCGGCGCCGAGCGCGTGAATCTGATCGGCCACAGTCAGGGAACCCTCGACGCGCGCTACGTGCTGGGCGTCCGGCCGGACCTGCTCGCCTCCGTGACCTCGGTTGCGGGGCCGCACCGGGTGGAGGCGTTCGATGCGATCGAACCGAATGCCCTCACCAACCTGGGCTTCGCGCTCCTCGGAACCCTCGGTGACCTGATCGGGCTGCTGTCGCCGGGCGACGACCCCAACGATCCCGCGGCGGCCGCTTTCCTCATCGGCGGCGGGCTGAGCGATTTCAACGCCCGCTTTCCGGCGGGCTTGCCTTCCGACGCCTGCGGCGAAGGCCCAGCGAGGTACCGCGGAATCCCGCTCTACTCGTGGTCCGGCGTTGGTCAAGGCACGGTGGCGGGCGATCCCCTCGACTGGCTCTTCATCGCCACGGGACCGTTCTTCGACGAGCCCAACGACGGGCTGGTGCCGCGGTGCTCGTCGCATTTCGGGCGAGTGATCCGCGACGACTACCTGCACAACCACCTCGACGAGATCAACTGGACCTTCGGTCTGGTTCCGGAATACGAGACCCACCCGGTCGAGGTGTTTCGAAATCACGCGAATCGGCTGCGCAATCAGGGGCTCTAGATGCCCGGAGCCGGGCTCGACCGGCGCGCAGCCGCCGGCGGAGGCGCGGCGGATCGTGCCGCGGCTCGAGCGGTAGTCGCGCGCGGTCTGGTGCTGGTTTCGTTCGCGATGGGGGCGGTGGGCTACGTCCTGGCGGTGCGGGCTCGCCACGGCGCCGCGATCGCTCCCCGCGACCCGCCGCGCGTGACTCGCCCCGCGCCGGTCACCGAGTCGCGTCGGCCGATCGGTGACGCACCGCCGATCTCCACCGCGCCCCCGCCCGCCCCAGCGCCGGGCGACTCGCTCGCCAACGCCGCTTCGCGAGCGCTCGAAGGCACCAGCGTCGACGGCGAGTTGGTGGTCGGGCTCGACGGACATTTTCGTCCCACCGCCGCGGCGATCCGCTTGTTTCGCCATTTCATGACGGCCAACGGCGAATGGAGCCGTGATCAGGTCCGCCGCCGCATCGAGAGTGAGATCGACGCAAGGCTGGCTCCGCCCGCGTCCGCCGAGGCGCGCGCGTTCCTGGATCAGTACGTCCGTTATCTGGATGCGAGCCGGAGTCTCGATCCCGCCGGGCTCGACGCCCGCGACCTCGCGGGGCGGCTTTCCCAGGTTCGCGACCTGCAGCGATCCATCTTCGGCGCCGCGCTCGCCGAAGCGCTCTTCGGCTCCGAGAACGCTCTCGCGGAGGCGGCGCTCGATCGGCTGATGGCACGCCTCCACGCGACCTCGACCGCCGAGACTCCCGCGCCGCGCGATGGAGAGAGCGAGCGTGACGGCGGTGCCGAAGACCGCCTCCCCCCCGAGGTGCGCGCGATCCGCGAGCGTGCCGCCGCGCCCATCGAGAGCGCTCGGCAGGTCGAGTCGCTCCGTCGAGGCGGCGCCGATCCGGAAGAGGTGCGTGCCGAGCGGGTGGCGCGCTTCGGCGCGGACGCCGCCGCGCGACTCGAAGACCTCGACCGCCAGCGAGCGCAGTGGGAAGCGCGCCTCGCCGCCTACCGGGTGGCGCGCGACGCCGTGTTGCGCAACCCCGCGCTCGACACGGCGCAGCGCACCGCGGCCCTGGAGCGAGTGCGCGAAGAGCGATTTTCGGGCGACGAGATCCGCCACGTCGCCGAGCTCGACCGGCTCGACGCGAGTGCGGCAGCGATGAACGCACACTGAGCGATCGCGCCTCGGGCCCCGAGCAGCGTCCGCGCAGCCGCGCCACCCTGGGACCACCGGAATCCCGGGTGATCTCGGCCGACTCCTGGTGAGCCCGGCGCGATTCGAACGCGCGACCAACGGATTAAAAGTCCGTTGCTCTACCAACTGAGCTACGGGCCCGTAGCTGCCACCTACTTTGATCGATGGCGTCTTGCTCGTGGAGTCAGCGGCGTGCGCTCGCGACGGCGACGTTGTCGCTCGACCGTTCGCTCCGGCACCGCGCCGACTGCCCGATCATCCCCTGTGTTGTAGCGCCCAACGGCAGCGATTGTCTTGTCCTCGGCCGCCCGCCCCGTGGGCCGAGAGCCGCGGGCCTCGAAGCCGCTCGTGAGCGCCGCCGCACCGAGGGTCGCCGCCACTCATCCGGGAGCCCGGACCTCAAGCCCGTGGGCGAGCCAGCCGAAGAGATGCCCATGAGCCTCATCGGCGGCATCCGGGCCGGTCCGAGTCGGCGTCTGTTCGCGTACTTTCTTCCGCTCGATCTCGTCTTCAAGGTACTCACGTTCGTTCCGTTCGTTGCCGGGCTCCGGATCGCAGCCGCCGGGGAGCGCGCGTCGGTTTACGCCTTTCTGGCCATCCTGGCGGGCGTCGGGCTCGCGGTTTGGATGGCGTGGGCCGTTCGGTATCTCCGTCCCGTCGACCGCTGGGAAAGGCAGCACCTGGAGGATGCGTCGTCGGCCGAGGCGCTCGCGCGGGCCGCGAAAGCCATCGCCTGGGCGCCTTCGAATATTGCTGATGCTCTTGTCAGAAGTTCGCCGCGAGCGTTCGTTTCGAGGACGGCTCGTTCGCCGATTGAACGGAGAATCCTGGCGCGCATGGTTCATGCACGCGCCTCGGCCGCGGTGTGAGCCAGGAGTGGCGCCGACGCGTCGCGCGGCGTCCCGCGCCGTGCGCTCGCAGGCGCGAGCGGCCAACCGTCGAAAGGCTTCGCGGGCCGCAGGATCCCAGCGCCGTCTCACCCCGCTCGCATCAGCGATTGCAGGGCGCGGACGAGGGTGACCTGGCAGCGTTCGATGGCTTGGCGGGTGCGTTTGGCGTGGGTGCGAACGGTTGCGGCGGGCGCGGTTGGCGCGAGCGCTTGGGCGGCGGCGAGGGATTGCTCGACGGGCACGAGCTGATCGAAGACCATCGAGACGCCGCTGCCGGCTCTGTTGGCCGATCCGTTGCTCCAGAAGCTCGCGAGCTCGCTCGCGCGGGTGCGCAGGCTGCGTTGGTAGGTGCCGAGGGCCGCGAGGGGATTGCCGTCGCTGGTTCGGGCGCGGATGCGCTGGTCTTCGATGAGGCGCAGCGCGAGGGCGCACGCGCGCAGGACGTCGTCGAGGTCGCGCAGTAAGCGCGTGCCGGTGAGCCAATCGCTCGCGGACGGAAGCGCGACGGCGGCCGTCGGCGCCAACGGGGTGAGGCCGAGCATCTGAGTGACGGCGCGCAGGTGCTCGACGCCGAGCTCGGTGCGGCTGCCGAAGACCCCGTGGAGCTGGGTCAGGACGAGCTTGAGCTCGCGGGCGTTTCCCGGCCAGGCGTAGCGCTCGAGCTCCGTGAGCAGCGGCTCGGGAAGCTCGGGCGTACCGCCGAGGTGCTTCCAGAAATGGCGCGCCAGCGGTGGGATGCTCGGGGGATCGTCCCGGAGCGAGGGCGCGCGGATGGGGAGTGCGCGGAGCCGATGGAACAGGTCGGTGCGAAACGCACCGCGTGCGGCGAGCGCGGCGAGGTCGGCGCGGCTCGCCGCGATCAAGCGAGCGTCGGCTTCGTCGGCGCGACGCGAATCGCCGCGCTCGGCGCCAGCGCCGTCGACGAGCTGGCGCAGCCGAGCCTGGTGTGCGAGCGGCAGCTCGTCGATCTCGTCGAGGAAGATCGTGCCGTGTCGGGCGAGCGCGAAGAAGCTGGCGCGGACACCCGATTGTGCCGCGCCTTCGGTGTGATTGCGATCGCCGAACAGCTCCTCACCCACCTGCTCCGCGGGGATCGCTGCGCAGTTCACGGCGATGAAGGATCCCTTCCGGTGCCGCGGGCCGGCATCGTGGATGAGCCGGGCGATCCGGTCCTTGCCGGTGCCGCTCTCGCCGGTGATGAGGACGGGATCCCTCGAGCGCGCGGCGAGCGCGATCATGCGGCGCACCAGCTCGTGGTCCGCGGAGCTTCCGATGAGCTCGTCACCGAGCGAATCGACGAGCGCTTCGTCCTGCCGGCGAGTCGCGACCATGACGTTCAGCAGCCTTGCGCCGAGCGTGCCGGAGCTCGAGTGCTCGCGCGGCGCGAGCGCGCTGACCACGGCGGGCCTCGCCGTGCTGGTGAGCTCCGCGAACAGCGTCGAGCTCACGCCGACGACGAACAGGGCTCTGCGCCGGTGCGGGTGGGCACGCGCGAAGGCGGCGGCGCGCGTGAGGAACGCCTGGATCGAGCGCTTGAAGGCGCCGGCGTTGGCGTAGGCAGCCTCCACCACCGGGATCCGCGCCTCGCGCTCGAGCAGCAGATAACGCGCGAGCTCCTTCGCACCGCGCTTCGCGCTGCGTTCGACGAAGCGCTTGGGATGGTTGAGCAGCGCCGGCAGCTGCTCGGCAGGGACGACGAAGACTTCCGCAGGCGCGTCGGGCGCCCAGTCGGCAATGCCGAGTGGCGCGATCGGGACGAGCACCGGCTCGAGCGGAGCGTTGCTTCGATAGAGGAGCGCCGGGATTTCCATGGGGCGTGTGGCGCGGGCGTGGGCAACGGCCGCGTCCTGTGCGCGTGTCGTCGATGATACCGATTCAATTCGCGCGCCGAAACGGCGCCACGCCATCGTTCGAGCGCGCCGACGCTAGCGGTGCGCGTATCCGGTGAGCTTTCTCAGACCGAGTGCGAGTGCGCTCGGGTATCGGTGCCTCGAGCCGCGTTGAGATACGGCTGTGCTCGCGTGAGGGCGAGCAACTCAGCGCTTCGTGCAGGTGACTCAACGCGGACCGATCGCGGCGAGCGCCGGGCTCGCTCTCGCCTCGCGGAAAACGCCAACGATCTCCGCGATCGTTCGCGACGTGCCCGGCGGCACGTCTCTCGCATTCGCAGTGCAGCGTGCGCGTGATGTGACGCGCGCCGTGCCGCACGCGAGGCCGGTGGTCTCGATCGCCGGTGCCTCCGTCCTCCGCGTCCCATGGCAGCCGAAGCTGGGCGTGGTGCGCACTGCGCGCGAGGCGTGGTGCGCGCTGGTGGCGATCGCAGTCGTGTTGCATGTTCAAGCCGATCGTGAATCGAAATGCAGAAGGAGCGAACGGCATGGCTCAGCTCTTACTCAAGCCGTCGAGCCAGGAAGGTGAGTGGACGGTCCGTCCGATCGACACGGACGCCGCGCTGGCGCTCGACGAGCGCGGTGCCGCGCGCTCGCTGCGGCGCTGCGACGTGCTCGACGTGTTGCTGCGCGCGCCCGATGGCGCGGTGCTGCTGGGTGTCGGCGGAGCAGGAGAGCGCTGGCTGCTCGTGGCACGTGCCGGCGTCGATCTTCACGTCAACGACCGGCCAGTCTCGGCGGGTACGCGCGTGCTGCGCGACAAGGACGAGATCCGCCTGGGCGCCGGCGCGGTGCCGATCTTCTTCTCGACGGAGCGCGTGGCGCGGATCGAGCCGTTCGAGGGCAGCGGCGTCGCGGCGAGCTGCCCCCGTTGCCGACTGCCGCTCGAGGCCGGCGCGCCGGCGGTGCGCTGCCCGAGTTGCGGCGTCGCGCACCATCAGCGTGAGGGGCTGCTGTGCTGGACCTACGCCGAGTCCTGCGCCGTGTGCGGTCATCCGACGCCGCTCGAAGCGGATCTTCAGTGGGTCCCGGAGGCGGTGTGAAGCGGCGCGGCCCGCGCGGAAGCCGCGTGGGCGCGCGTGCGTCGATCGAGCCAACGATGAGGAGCGAGGGAAAGCCGTGGTGACCGTGACGTTGATCGGGCTTGGGGTGGTTGGGTCCCACGCCGTGGGACTGCTCATCCGGATGGGGCTCATCGACCGGCTGATCCTGGTCGACCCCGACGTCTACGACGAGTCCAACCTCACGAGCCAGTGCATCGAGCCGCGGGACGTGGGGCGGCCGAAGGTGCTGGCGCAGAAGCGACGGGTGCGCGCGATCGCGCCCGGCATCGACGTCACGGCGATCCAGAGCCGCCTCGAGGACCTTCCGCCTGGACGACTGCGGGCGGACGTGATCGTTACGTGCCTGGATTCAGCCGCGGCGCGGATCGACGCGAACGAGATCGCGGGAATGCTGGGCGTGCCGCTCATCGATACCGGTGTGCGCGGCGCGGATCTGCTGGGTCGCGTGGATGTCTACCTGCCCAGCCCGAGATGCGCGTGCTTCGAGTGCCTGCTCGCGGCCCACGACTACCAGCAGGCCGAGGTCGTTCACTCGTGCGAGGAAGGTCGCGATCCGCGCCGCGCGCGGCCGACACCGGCGCCAAGCGCGACGTCGGCCGCCCTCGGCTCGTTGGTCGCCTCCGCGACGGTCGTCGTGCTCGAGGAGCTCCTGCGCTCGCGCGATCCGGGCGCGCTCGCCGGCCGCCGCATTCTGTTCGAGCTCCGAAACCATCGGCACGCCGTCAGCCGGCTACCGTTCAATCCCGCGTGCCGGCGCTCGCCGCACGAGCCGTGGGCGATTCGATCGTTCGGCGAGCACGCCTCGCGCCTCACGTTCACCGAGCTTCACGCGCAGGTGGGCGCCGCCACGAGCGACGCCGCCATCCGGATCTTCGGCACGCGCTTCGTGACCGAGGTCGTGTGCGTGCGCTGTGGGCGAAAGCGCCGAGTGGTGCGCGTCGAGCGCGGCCTCGGTGGCGCGCGGGGTTGGTGCGGTGCATGTCATCGCCCGATGGAAGTGACGAGCCTCGGTCTCGTGGAGTGGCTGCCGCTCGCGGCGCTCACGTCGCGTGAGCTGGATCGCGCTCTCGAGAGCTTCGGCCTCGCGCGCGGCGACGTCGTCACGATTCGCTCACGCGGGACCGAGCGACACGTCGAGCTCAAGTTGCCGCGCGGCGCGGGCGGCGCCGCGCAGGCGAGGGAGGAGTCATGAACGATCCGCAGTTGCAGGGCTTCCTGCGCGAGCAGCAAAAGGCCGCGCACGCGCTCAACGCCGCCAGCGATGTGGTGACGCTGGTTCCGTTGCCGCGCGGCTTCCACGCGCTCGACACGCTGGGCGGGCTGCTTCAGCTCCTCGGTGCCCCGGTGGCGCTCGACGCGGAGCCGGGGCTCGGTCCGGAGACCGAAGAGCCCCCGACCCACTACCTGGCCCGGTTCTCGTGCGGAGGGTTGGTCCGGAACCCGGACGGGAGCGTGCGCACGGCCAGCGACTGGCTCGTGGGGATTCGCTTTTCCGACGACTACCTACGCCGCGTACGACCGTTCGAGGTGGTGACGTTCATCGGTCCCGAGAGCGTGTGGCACCCCAA
>JAXLQJ010000103.1:0-12656 GCA_046331705.1 bacterium
AGCGAGACCCAATTCGGCGTCGCTGGCGTGGAGGTGTGACTCGGGGAGGGAAGGCGCGCGCGGTGAGCGGCTCACCGGGCGTTCCACGCGACCCACGTCCGGGGTCGTTGCCGTTCCCGCGTCGATTGGAACAGCGCCTCGCGCCCCGGGTTGACCGGGACGCGAGGCGCACTCACCTCGCGAATGGACTGCCGCTCAGGATCGGTTTCGTGCCGCGACCTTCCGCCGCCACGTGCGAACGAAGACGAGCGCGGGGCCGAGGTAGAGACCGAGGTCGACGTTGCCGCGCCCGGAAGCTCCGGTGTTGCTCGCTGTGGCCGTGGTCGGCTGGCAGCCACCCGAGCACGCCGCCGTCGTGAACGTGTGATCGGTTCCGTTCGTCGTTCCGCCTGCGCTCGCGGCCACGGCGCGGAAGTGGTAGGTGGTGGCGCACGCGAGGCCCGTCAGCGCCGCGGATGCCGGTTGCGCCGAGGAGCCCGTGAAGGCGCCGGCGGGCTTCGAGCTGCCGTAGGAGGTGGTCGTGCCGTACTCGAACGTCACCGTGGTCGACGAGCCGTTCGGATTCACGCTCGCGTTCAGCGTGGCGCCGGTGGTGGTGATGGCCGATGCGTTACCCGTGGTGACGCTGGGTGGCGGCGGCGGGCATGCCGAGGTGGCGAACGACAGATCGGCGCCGTAGGTGGTGCCGCCGACACTCTGCGCGACGACGCGGACGTGGTAGGTCGCGCCACAGGAGAGACCGGTGATTGGCTGCGCGACAGCGGTATCGGTCGATCCCGTGTAGTTCCCCACGAACAGCGCGCCGCCGTAGTCCGTGGTCAGGCCGTACTCGAAGCCCACGCCGGTCGTCGCGCCATTCGGGTTGATGGTGGCATTCAGCGTGGCGCCGGACCCCGTGATGGCGCTCGGCGCGAGCGTCGTGGCGGCGGGCGGCGGTGGCGGCGGGCAAGCGCTGGTCGTGAAGGCGAGGTCGTCACCCTGCGCCAGCACCGGTCCTTGCGTGCTCGTGAGCACGCCGCGGAAGTGATAGGTCGTCCCGCAGCTCAGGCCGGTCACGACCTCGTTCAGTCCCCGCGTTCCCGTGCCCACGTAGGGCCCGCGATTGGGCGTGACCTGGCCGTACGCCGTCGACGTTCCGTAGTCGAAGTGAACGAACGTCGAGAAGCTGCTCGGGTCGAACGTGGCGGCCAGCGTGGCAGCGGTATCGGTCACCGCGAACGCGGCTGCGGTGGTGATGGAGACGGGGCACGGTGGCGTGACCGTTCGGTCTGCAGTGGTGGTCGTGCCTGCCGTGCTCGTGGCCACGGCGCGGGCGTGATAGGTCGTGGCGCAGGTGAGATCGGACACCGCGGCGGAGAGCGGCAGCGACGCGCCGCCGGTGACCGTGCCGAGGGAAACGACGTTGCCGTAGCTGGTCGTCGGTCCGTACTCGATCGAGACGGTGGTCTCGAGCCCGTTCGGGTTCACGGACGTGCTCATCGTCGTCCCGGACGAGGTCGTGTTGCTGAACGTCACGGCCGATACCGTCGGCGGTGGGCACGCGCTGGTGGTCGTGAAGCTCTGATCCTCGCCGTAGATCGTCTCGGTCGCGGTGAGCGCCGCGACGCGGAAGTGATACGTCGACTGGCAGGTCAGCCCGGAGAGACTGGAGTTGACCGAGTAGTTCGGTCCTGCTCCTGCGAGATTCCGCGGGTTCGTGGCTGTGCCGTACGAGGTGGTGGGTCCGTACTCGAAGAAATACTGGGTCGTCGTGCCGTTCGGCGTGATGGTGCCGTTCAGCCTGGCCGACGTGGCGGTCACGTTGGTTGCGGGCAGCGTGGTGGCCGTGGGCGTGCTGCAGTCCGAGGTGGTCGTGAACGTCGCGTCGTCGCCGTACGCGGTTCCGCCTGGGCTCGTGGCGACAGCGCGGTAGTGGTAGAGCGTGCTGCATTCGAGGTGCGAGATCGTGATCTGGCCCGATTGCGGCGTCTCGCCGCGCTCCGTGAAGGACGAAGACGTGGCGCCGTAGCTCGGCGTCTTGCCGTACTCGAAGCTGACGTGGGTCACGGCGCTGTGGGGGCTCACCGTGGCGGAGAGCCGCGCGGACGAGGACGTCACGTTGCTCGCGCCTCCCGTCGTCACCTCGGGCGGCGGGCAGGTAGCCGTGGTGAAGGCCAGGTCGCTGCTCGTGACGAGATCACCATCGTTCCAGGCCAGCACCCGATGGTGATACGTCGTCTGGCAGACGAGCCCCGTGGCGGCGACGGCGATCGGCAACACGCCGTTGCCGGAGAGCGGCGACGCGTAGTCGATCAGCGTGTCGTAGCTGGTCGTCGTGCCCAGCTCGAAGCGCGCGCCGGTGGTCGAGCCATTCGGATTCACCGTGGCGTTGAGTGTCGCGCCGCCGGGTAGAAGATTGGTCGCGGGCTCGATCGTCACGCTGGGCGGCGCGCAGCTCGGATTCTCGGGCGGACAGGTCAGGCGCTCGTAGGCACCCACGTCGCACGCCGCGCCCTGCGGTCGCGGCGTGCCGTTCTGATCGGTGGTGGGGCAGGGAGCCGCGACGCCTGCGTCGATGGCGAGATTCCCCGCGAGCAGCGGTAGTGACGCCGTGGTGCCGCGGTAGGTCGCGAATGGGGCCAGCGGAAGCGCCGCAGCGGGCACGTCAGCCTGATCGCCGAGCGCGCTGAAGCCGCAGGTATGTCCGCCGCTCTCGATGTTGCCCCCGTCCGACGTGACGTGACCGGTCGTGCCGCACTCACCCATCAGCAGCACGTTGGCCATGTGCATCGTCGCCACAGCGGTGTCGTCGTGATTGAGGACGGCCACGCGCGACGGCGGATAGCCGGGGAGGCCCGAGTAACCCGGGCTGCCGTTGTCGTAGAAGGTCACGTTGGTGAGCGACACGTGGCCGCTGTGGTTGTCGATGACGTGCGGCGTTCCCACCGGTGGCGGCGCGGTGTAGCCGGAGGTCACGTTGCGAGTGAACGTGGAGTTGGACACGTTCACGTCGCCGCCCTCGTTCACGATTCCCGCCGCAGTCAAGAACGCCCTGTTGTCGGCGAGCGCCGATCGGCTCAACGCGACGGATCCGCCGAGAACGTGGAGCGCTCGGTCGTTGGAGCGAAACGTCGAGTCTTCGATCGTCACGTCGCCCGCTCGGAGCAGGACCGCGCCGAAATCGCCATCACCCAGTCCGTTGTCGCGGTTCTCTGCGAACGTCACCTGGGAGAGATGAAGCGCGTCGCCGCTGAAGTCGAGGGTGCCCCCTGCGTCGTTGGTGGTGTTCTGGGTCACGGCAGAGTTCTCGATCAGCACCGTTCCCGAGGCGACGATGCCGGAGCCGACGGCCATGGATCGGTTTCCGTCGATGGTCGAGCCGTGCAGCTCCAGGTGGCTGCCGAAGGAAGCGATCGCGCCTCCCGAGCCCGGCGTCGCGCAGCCCGAGATCGCCACGTCGCTCAGCTCGAGGGATCCCTCGCTGCGAATGCACCCGCCGTCTTCGTTCGCGGCCAGGAGATACGTGTACCCGTTGCGAATCGAGAGACCCGTGAGCTCGACGGAGACGGACGAGCCGAGGATCTCGAACACACGATCGGTCGCTGGAGGCGAATTCGCCGCGTCGATGATCGTATTCGCCGAGCCGGCACCCTCGATCGTCACGTCGTCGGTGAGGTCGAGGTCGCCCGTCGCGGCGAGCGCCTCGTCGCCGCCCTGGACGCTGAGCGCGTACGTCCCCGCGGGGACGACGATGGAGTCGGGGCCTGGCGAAGCGTTCGCCGCGATCACGGCCTCGCGGAGCGAGCAATCCGCATCGCAGCTTCCGTCCGCGGTATCCGCGGTCTTGGTGACGGTGAACGTCGCCGCGGCTGCGGGTAGCGCCACCACACCGGCGAGGGCGCCGGCGAGCAGCAGGCCGAGGACGCGGCGCCTGGCCGCAGAGCGCTTCGGGGTCGTGCGAGTACGCACTCGCCGCGCCGACGATCCGACCAACCTGAATTGCATGGGAACCTCGCAGTGATACCGCGAGGAGGGTGAAATGATCGTAAGCCTCTAGCGCAGAGGCGTCAACGAGAATGTCCCGCGCACCTGCCGAGCGATCGCACGCGCTCCAGAAAACGCGAGTGTCGCGCGAGCCGATCGCGTCGAGCGGGGGCTCGAGCGGCCGCTCGAAAGAACGCCGTTTCAGCTCCTGCGGCGAATCGACTGGATGGTCTCGTCGAGGCGCGACAGGAAGCGGGAGCGGTCGCGCGGGCTCATCGGCGCCGGCCCGCCCACGTTGTTGCCGAGGTCGCGCAGCTCTTGCATCAGCTCGCGCATCGCCAACGCCTCGCCGATGGTGTCCTTCGAGAAGCGCTCGCCGCGCGTGTCGAGGACGCGTGCGCCGCGCTCCAGGCAGCGCGCCGCGAGCGGGATGTCGGCGGTGATGGCGATGTCGTCGGCGCCGATGTGCTCGGCGATCCAATGATCGGCCTCGTCCGGGCCAGCAGCGACGCGGATGCGGTGGATCCGCGGGTCGTCGGGCACGAAGATCGCGCGGTTCGACACCACGAAGACCGTGAGCCCGTAGCGCGCCGCGACGCGATAGGCCTCGTCCTTGACGGGACAGCCGTCGCCGTCGAGGTAGACGTCGAGCATCGTTTCCGCGCCGGGTTGTCGTTGCCAGCCGGGATCAGCTCGATGCGCCGAACGCCGCGCTCACCACCGCGCGCGCCTCTTCCTGGATGCGTCGCAGGTGATCGGCGCCCACGAAGCTCTCGGCGTAGATCTTGTACACGTCCTCCGTGCCCGAGGGGCGCGCGGCGAACCAGCCGTTGGCCGTGGTGACCTTGAGGCCGCCGATCGAGGCGCCGTTGCCCGGCGCCTGGGTGAGCTTCGCGACGATGGTCTCGCCGGCGAGGGTCGTCGCCGTGATCTGCTCGGGCGCGAGCTTCTTGAGCAAGTCCTTCTGCGCGGGCGTCGCCGGCGCGTCCACGCGCTCGTAGACGGGGTCTCCCAGCTCGGCGGTGAGCGAGCGATAGATCTCGCCTGGATCACGTCCAGCTTTCGCGGTGATCTCGGCCGCCAGCAGGTCGAGGATGATGCCGTCCTTGTCGGTGCTCCACGCGCCGCCGTCCTTGCGCAGGAACGAGGCGCCGGCGCTTTCCTCGCCGCCGAAGCCGAGCGAGCCGTCGAGCAGCCCGTCGACGAACCACTTGAAGCCGACGGGCACCTCGACGAGGCGGCGGCCGAGCCGTGCGGCCAGTCGATCGATGAGGCTGCTCGACACCAGTGTCTTGCCGATGCCGGCGTCACGGCGCCAGGCGGGGCGGTTTCGGAACAGGTAGTCGATCGCCACGCACAGGTAGTGGTTCGGGTTCATGAGCCCGGCCGAGCGCGTGACGATGCCGTGGCGATCGTTGTCGGTGTCGTTGCCGAAGGCGATGTCGAAGCGGTCCTTGAGCTCGACCAGGCCCGCCATCGCGTGCGGCGACGAGCAATCCATGCGGATCTTGCCGTCCCAATCGAGGCGCATGAAGCGGAACGTCGGATCGACGGTCTCGTTCACGATCGTCACGTCCAGACCGAAGCGCTCGCGGATCGGTGCCCAGTAGCCGACACCCGAGCCGCCCAGCGGGTCGACGCCGATCCGCAGCTTGGCGGCGCGGATCGCGTCGAAGTCGATCACCTGGGCCAGCTCGCTCACGTAGCTCTGGACGTAGTCGTGCTTCTTGGTGGTGGGGGCGCTGCGCGCACGCGCCGCCGAGAGCCGCTTCACCACGTCGATGCCCGTGGTGAGGAGCTGATTGGCGCGCTTCTCGATCCAGCCCGTGATCGTGGTGTCGGCGGGGCCGCCATTGGGCGGGTTGTACTTGAATCCGCCGTCCTCGGGCGGGTTGTGGGACGGCGTCACGACGATGCCGTCCGCCAGCCCGTCGGCGCGGCCGCGGTTGTAGCCCACGATCGCGTGCGAGACGACCGGCGTCGGCGTGTAACCGTCGGCGGCGTCGACCATCACGGTCACGCCGCTCGCCGCGAGCACCTCGAGCGCGGTGGTGAGCGCCGGCAACGACAGGGCGTGACTGTCCATGCCGATGAAGAGCGGGCCGGTGATGCCGACGCTGGTGCGGTAGTCGCAGATCGCGCGCGTCGTGGCGACGATGTGCGCCTCGTTGAACGAGCGCTTGAGCGACGAGCCGCGGTGTCCCGAGGTGCCGAAGGCCACGCGCTGCTCGGGAACGGCGGGATCGGGCTGCTCCGTGTAGTACGCGGTCAGGAGCCGCGGTACGTCGACCAGCTGTGCGGTGGGCGCGGGCTTGCCCGCGAGTGGGTGAGTTGTCACGGCGACCTCCGGGCGGCGTTCGAGGGCTCAGCGTGCCAACAGCGCACGCGCATGGCTCAGCGCTTCGTCGATGTGGCGGTGGAGGTTCTGGCGGCCGATCTTGTCGGCGAGGCCCACTCGCTCGATCGCGGCGAGCGGCTGCTCGCGCAGACCCGATAGCAGCAGCACGGTGCCGTGACGGGCGCACTTGCTCCAGAACTCCTCCAGCGCGTGCAGCCCGGTCGCGTCGATGGCCGGCACGCGCCGCATGCGCAGGATGAAGAGCTTGGGTGGGCTGTCGATGTTGTCGAGCGTGTCCTTGAGCTTGTCGGCGACGCCGAAGAAGAACGGGCCGTTGATCTCGAAGACCTTCACGCCGCGCGGTACCTGCTTGTTCGCGGTGGCGTCGGGATCCCGGCCTTCGGGAAGGATCACCGAGTCCTCGTCGGAGCTGTCCTCGAGGATCGCGCGCACGTCGGTGACCTCGCTCATGCGCCGCATGAAGAGCATCGCGGCCATGACCAGCCCCACCTCGACGGCGACCGTGAGGTCGACCAGCACGGTGAGCAAGAAGGCGGTGAGCAGCACCGCGATGTCGCTCTTGGGCGCACGCAAGAGCGTGCGGAAATGGTCGACCTCGGCCATGTTCCAGGCCACGATCACGAGCACGGCGGCGAGCGCCGCGAGGGGGATGGCGCTCGCGAGCGGCGCCAGGAAGAACATGAAGGCGCCGAGCGTCATCGCGTGGATGATGCCCGCGACGGGCGTCTTGGCACCGCTGCGCACGTTGGTGGCGGTGCGCGCGATCGCGCCGGTCGCCGGGATGCCGCCGAAGATCACCGAGGCGACGTTCGCGGTGCCCTGTGCGATCAGCTCGATGTTGGAGCGATGGCGCCCGCCGGTCATGCCGTCGGCGACCACCGCCGAGAGCAGCGACTCGATCGCACCCAGCATCGCGATGGTGAAGGCTTCGGGCACCAGCGCGCGGAGCTGAGCGAAGTCGACGTGCGGTAGGTGCGGCGCGGGCAGGAGCCGCGGAATGCCGCCGAAGCGCGTGCCGATGGTGTCGACGGGCAAGGAGAGCGCCCACGCCGCGAGCGACGCCGCCACCACCGCCACGATCGGCCCCGGCACCTTCGGCGTGAAGCGCTTGCAGGCCAGGATGATCGCGATCGATCCCGCGGCGAGCGCCGCGGCGGACGGGTTCCAGCTGGTGAGGTGGGTGAGGTAGGCGCCCCATTTCTCGAGGAACTCCGCGGGCACCGCGTCCATCCGCAGCCCCAGAAGATCCTTCACCTGCGAGGAGAAGATGATGAGCGCGATGCCGGAGGTGAAGCCGGTGGTGACGGGATACGGGATGAACTTGATCAGCGTGCCGAAGCGCGCGAGCCCCATGGCGACGAGGATCGCGCCCGCGAGCAAGGTCGCGACCGCGAGCCCGTCGTAGCCGTGCTTCTGGACGATTCCATAGACGATCACGACGAACGCGCCCGTGGGCCCGCCGATCTGAACGCGGCTGCCGCCGAGCACCGAGATCACGAAACCCGCCACGATCGCCGTGAAGAGCCCGCGCTCGGGAGTCACGCCCGAGGCGATGCCGAAGGCCATCGCGAGCGGCAGCGCGACGATCCCGACGGTGACCCCCGCGAAGAGGTCGGCAAGGAAACGCTCGCGGTCGTAGCCCTCGCGCAGGCAGACGATCAGCTTCGGCGTGAACATCGCAAGCTCCGGTGTGTGGGACGAAGGGACGGAGTATGTCACCGCCACGCGCCGCGGCCGATGGCGCGCGCCGCGTTTCGCGGGCGATCGCGGAGACCGCGCGTGCGGCGAACGAGCTCGTCAGCCGGCGCCGGCGTAGCGGGTCACGAGCGCGGGCAGGTTGTGCAGGAAGACCGCCGCCAGAAGCACGGCGATCCAGCGCGCGGCGCGCGGCGCGCGAGCGTGCAGGCGTGCGAGCCAATCGCCGCCGAGCACCGCCCACAGCGGGAAGATCTGCAGCAGATAGGTCGCCTTGATCGTGTCGCCCTTGTCGGGGTTCGGATACATGAGCAGGAACCAGGCGTAGCCCACGAGCGTGCCGCCGATGGTCGCGGTGAGCGTGAAGCGCGCGGCCTCGTCGTCGCCTGTGCGCTCGGATGCGCGTGCCACGGCGAAGCGGAGCGCGCGCGCGAAGGCCGCTCCCAGCGCCACCAGGGCGAGCACCGTCGGCGCGAGCGAGATCGCGTTGACGCGCCCCAGGTAGCGGCCCACGCGGAAGCGATTGGTCTCGAGCACGGCGGGGACGGGCGGCACGACCGTGCGCGCTTCCAGCTCCGGCCCGGAGACCCAGCGCTGCTCGGCGACGTCGCGACCCCACACGATCCAGTAGCCCCAGTAATCGCCCCAGACCTCCGTGTAGAGAAGCGGCCACAGCCGGTTGGGAAAGCCCGGCCGGATCGGATCGCGGAACACGGTGGCGAGCGCCAGATCGCCGTAGAAGCTCGCGGGCTGGTTGGCGATCGAGAGCTCGCGCGCGTGACCGCGGTTGAACGCGAGCGCCGAGCCGAAGCGCAGGTGCAAGAAGACGTAGAACCAGCCGCCGAGCTGGGCCGCGAGCGTGAGCGCGAGGAGCCCGGCGACGAGCCATTCCCGCGCGCGCCGCGGCCGCTGGACGGATCGGACGCCGATCAAGCACGCCGCGGCGCCCAGCGCGGCCGCTCCCCATTGTCGCGAGAGCAGCACCGCGCCGCCGAGGGCGGCGAGCGTCGCCACGCGCGCCAGCCGCACGCGTTCCGCGAGCAAGAGCGCGAGGGTGGAGTCGAGGAAGAGGACGACGAAACACGCCGCGTACGGCTCGCCGCGGATGAAGGCGAACGACTTGTAGTAGACGGGACAGAGCGCGATGAGGCCGAGCGCGCCGAGCTTGACGACGGGCTGGCTCGAGACCCGCCCGCACAGACGCAGCACCCCGTGGGTCAGGACCATCGACAAGAGCCACTGGAAGAGCTGCGCGAGCTTGAGCGCGGTCGCGATCTCGGCGCCGACGCGGATCGCCAGCGCCGGGACCACGTACGGTAACGGCGGTGAGAAGAACTCGGTGGTGTCCCACGGCGTCGGCAGGCGGCCCTGCTGGCCGAGGGTCACGAGGTAGTTGATGTGGGCGCTGCCGTCGTAGTTGATGGCTGGCGCGTGTCGGAGCGCGTTCACCAGCACGATCGCGTTGATGAGCACCCACAGCCCCACCAGCCGAGGATCGAGCCGCGTGCCCTCGCGGAACGGGTCCGTGAGGCGCGAGCGTGGCGAGGGAGGCGACGGTTCGGTCACGGTTGTGGAGCGCCGGCGGTGGCAGATGGGGCGGGGATCATACGACTCCTCCGGTGCGCCGCAAGCTCGCGACTCGCTGCGCGCCGCACGGCCACGCTTCGGGGCAACCGCGACGGAAGCGCCGCCGCACCGGTGCAGGGCCCGTGGTCAACGCGCCGGTGGCTCGCCGCGCTCGGTTTCGAGCTCGGTGACGTCGTCGAGGAGCTCGCGCAAGGCGGGATAGTCGACGAGCGCCAGCCCCCGCTCGAGATCGCGCCGCGCACCGGCGAGATCGCCGAGCCGCATGCGCAAGGAGCCCAGCTCGTAGAGATAGATCACCGTCCACATCTTGCTGGGCTGTTGCGCCAGCAACCGCTGGTAAGCGTCGATGGCCCGGTCGAGCTCGCCGCTCGCGTCCGCTTCCTCGGCCACCCGCTGAAGCTCGCGCGGATCGCTGGGCAGCGGCTGGCGAGCGGCGTTGGCATCGGTGGGCACGAAGCGCACCACCCACGCGCGCTCCTGGGGAAGCCAGCGGCGCGCGGCCTCGCGCACGTTCTCCGGCGTGAGCGCGCGGACCCGCTCCTCGTACGCGCTCGTCGCTTGCTCGATCCCGAGCGCCGCCGCCGCTCCCACGGTGCCCGCCAGCGAGAAGTAGGGGCGGTCGCTGACCAAGGGCCGCTTGGCGACGGCGCGCAGCGCGGCGTGGCGCTCGCGCTCGAGCTCGCGCGGATCGATCCCGCGTTCCCGCGCCCCGGCCAGCACGCGCTCGAGCTCCCGCTCGGCGCCGGCGCCGGTGGTCGAGAGCACGAAGAGGTCGCGATCCACGCCGCCGCCCACGCCCGCGTCGAGCAGCCGCCGCTCGCCGCGCTTGCGATTCGAGAGCGCCGACGCCAGCAGCTCGAGCGCGAGCCGATCGCGCTGCTCGGCCTCGTCGGCGTCGAGCGCCGGTCCCACCCACGCGCAGGTGACGCGTTCGCGGGTGAGCGAAGGCGAGGGCACCACGGCTCGGCCGCCGGGCATGTCGTCGGGCTCGCGCGGCGTCGGGGGCGAGGGCGGTCCGGACGCGATCGCCGCGAAGGCTTGCTGGATGGCCAGGAGCGCGTCGCCGGGCTCGACGTCTCCGGCGACCACCACCGCCGCATGGTTCGGGTGGTACCAGAGATCGTAGAACTGGCGCACCTGCTCGCGGGTGAGGGCGCGCGCCTGGGTATGCCCCGCGGCGTCGAGGACTCCCGCGCCGTAGGGGTGGGCACGAAAGACCAAGCTCTCGAGCAGCTCGTCGCGCCGCTGTCCCTCGGTCACGGTCGCCGCTTCCTCGGCGACCAGCCGCTCGCGCTCGTGCTCGAAGGCGCTCGGCTCGAAGGTGAGGCCGCGCATGCGATCGGCCTCCAGCATGAGCACCGTGGAGAGCTGCGCCGTGGGCACGCGCGCGTCGTAGTAGAGCGTCACGTCCTGACGCGTGTAGGCGTTCGATTCGCCGCCCAGCGCGTGAACGCGCGCGTCGTGCTGGCCAGCGGGCGTGGCGGTGGTGCCCGCGTACATCGCGTGCTCGGTCAGGTGTGCGATGCCGGTGGTGGCCGGCCCTTCCATGCGCTTGCCGACCGCGTACACGACGAAGACCGATACCTGCCCCGCGTGATTGCCGGGGTCGCGGATCGCGAGCGCCGTGAGGCCATTGGCGAGGATGCGACGCTCGAACGAGCGTCCCGCGACCGTGAGCGCGCCGGGATCGAATCCCTCCCGCGCGGCGCTGGGCGTGGGTGCGGACGGCGCCGCGGGCGCAGCGAGGTCGGCCGCGCTCGCAGGTCGAGGAGCGGGCGCGCACGCCGTCGCGCAGAGGCATGCGCACGCTCCCGCGAGCGCCGACACGAGGCGGCCGATCGGACGACGAGTGCTCATGACGTGCTCCGCGTGGGGACGACGGGGCCGGGCGTTCGCGTGCGCGGCTCGACCTCGCGCTCGCGCAGCACGAGGCCGATCCCGACCCCCGCGAACAGCAGCGCGCCGCCCAGCCAATGGGCGCGCGTCGGCAGCGAGCCGCGAAAGACCTCGAACCACGGCGCCAGCGCGTGCTTCATCCAGATGGCGATCACCGGCTCGGCGAGGATGACCAGGTTCACGTAGAAGACCCGAACGTACTTGACCGCGTAGTGGAAGACGGTGTGACCGCCGATGGTGGGCACCAGCAGCAGGAGCGCGAGCGCCGCCCACTCGGTGCCGTGGGGATCGGGATGGGTGAGCGCGACACCTCGGCGCGCGGCGCCGAGGGAAGCGACGGCGACTCCGATCGCCGAGATCGCGCACACGTAGCTCGCGAAGCTGAGCCGCTGCCGTAGGCGCCGTGCCAGCGCGCGGGTGGTCACGATCGCGACGCAGCTGCCGAGCACGATGACGTCGCCCACCAGCTGCGCCGGCTCGAAACGGTAGTCGTTCCACACCAGCACCACGAGCCCGACCGCCGCCAGCGCCATCGACACGAGCATCGAGCGCGTGATCGCCTCGCCCAGGAAGAGCGCGCCGACCAGCGCCGCGATCACGGGTTGCGAGACGAGCAGCAGCACCGTGCTCTCGTAGCTGGTCTTCTGGAAGCCCATCGGAAACCACACGAAGTGCAGGCCGAACGTGATGCCGCCGGCGACCAGCGCGAGCCGCGCGCCGCGGTCGAGCGCCGCGAGCTCGGCTCGCATCCGCCGCGACGCGAAGGGCGCGAACACCAGCGTGGTGGTACCGAGCCGCCAGACCGCGATCGCCTCGGGCGGCAGCGCCGCGAGCACGATCAGCACCGCGGCGGAGCTGATGGCCACCGTTCCCACGAGCAGCGTCGCGATCGGCGGCGGCTTCATCCCGGGCGATATCGCATCGCCGCGCGCCGGTGGGTAGGGCCGCGGGAGCGCTCCTTCACCGTCGCGCCGACGAGCGTAGCGGGTCGACTTTGGGGGTGGGGCGGGGGGCTGGAACAGGCCCCGATGAAGCATCGGCAGGCGCGCAGAGCTCGTGACGGCGAGTTTTTCGGCAGCGCAGTTAACGCGCTGCGTCGTGCGCGCTACACTGCGGGGAGACCGCGACGGTTCTGGAACGCGACTGGTTGGATCGA
>JAXLQJ010000104.1:0-9571 GCA_046331705.1 bacterium
CCTCGTCGCTCTCGTCACCACCCAGGGCTTCCGCGTCGTACGACTCGGCGGCGACCTTGGAGCGCTTCTTTTTCTTCTTGGGCGTCGCCGCCGCGACAGCGGTCGCCGGCGCTTGATCCGCGGGCGCGGCGGTGGCCGCCGGGGTGGACGTGGGCGCCGTGGCGGCACTCGCAGGTGGCGCGCCGGTGGGTGGTGCCGGCGTCACGGACACGCTGGTCTGCGGCGCGGGCACCGCGGTCCCGGGAGCATCCACGACCAGGATCAGGATTCGAAACGGCGAGGTGAGCGAGCTCACGCGGGTCACGACCTGGGCCACCGCGTCGATACGCACGACGAAGCCGCCGCGCTCCCCTTCCCCGCCCGTGGGAGTGATCTCGACCCGCCGCACGCGCGGGTCGGCGGGGTCCACCCGCGGCACGGCGCGCGCGCCGACCGCGGCCGCGTAGACCTGCACCTCGAACGACGATCCATCGCTGCTCGGCCGCAACCGATCGAGGTAGGGCACCGGTCGATCGAAGTCGAGGAAGATCGCGGTCTGCTCGGCGCCCGACGAGACGCGCACGGACTGCAAGGTCGCGAGCGGCTCGAGCGCGTCCTGGGCACGCGCCGGCGCGGCACCGATCCCGACCAGCCACAGCCAACCGACGACGAGCGGCGTGATGGAACGACGCCGGGATTCAAGGATCGACATCGCGCTCTCGACTCCGGATCGATGCGGGGTGGTGCTCGGCTCGGGCACGCGCCCGGGTTCCGCCGGATGCGCCGCGTGCGCCGCCGAGTGGGACCGTCGAGCGCGCGGTAACATCCGCCCGTCACCTCGGTGTGTCAACACCCGCGCGTCACCCGCGCGCGTCGCCGCGTGAGCGTCACGGGAACGCCGAGCCGCTTCATCGCCGCGCCGACCAGGTAGAGCGAGCCGATCACCACCACGACGCCGTCGGCCCTTGCCAGCGCGCGAGCCCGGGAGAGCGCCCGCGGCCAGGGCGCGACCGCGTGGGCCGGCATTCCCGCTCGCCGCGCGGAATCGACGAGCTCCGCGGCGGCGACCGCGTCCGCGCGCGGCACGGTGGTGCACACGACCGCGTCCCAGGGCACGCGCCGCAGCGACCCGAGCAACCGCTCCGGCGACTTGGTGCGCAACGCACCCACCACCACCACGCGCGGACCCGCGAACGGGGCCACCAGCGCGCCCAGCGCTCGCGCCGATGCCGCAGCGCCGTGCGGGTTGTGCGCGCCGTCGAAGATCCACGTCGGGTGCCCGCGCACGACGTCGAGCCGTCCCGGCCAGCGTGTCTCGGCGAGCGCCGCGCGCACCGCCGCGGCGTCGACCGCGAGCCCGAGCTCCGCGATGCACTCGAGTGCCCGCAGCGCGAGCACCGCGTTGCCCACCTGATGCGCGCCGAGCAATCCGAGCGGCGCCCGCTCGAGCACCAAGCGCTTGCCGCGATAGCTCACCACCCCGCCCGCGCCGGCGCCGCGAGTCGCGAGCGGCGGCGTCTGCACCGCGATCCCGTGGGCGCGGGCGTGCGCATCGATCACACACCGCGCGGCGCCGCTCGCGACGCCCGTCACCAGCGTCCCGCCCGGGCTCGCGATCTCGACTTTCTCGCGGGCGATGGCGCGCCGCGTGGTGCCCAGGAACTCGGTGTGGTCGAGCTCGACGTTGGTGAGCACGGCCACCGGCGCCAGGCCGACGTTGGTGGCGTCCCAGCGTCCGCCGAGCCCCACCTCGAGCACCGCCACGTCCACCCGGCGGCGCACCATCTCGAGCAACGCCACCACCGTCACGAGCTCGAAGTACGTGAGCCGCACCGCCGGCGGCCGCTCGATGGCGCGGCGGACCCGCGCGATGCCGTTCGCCAGCGCCGCCCAGCCGATGGCGGCGCCGTTCACCCGGATGCGCTCGCGCACGTCGACGAGATGCGGCGAAGTATAGAGGCCGACCGCGAGGCCGCTGCGTTGCAGCGCCGCCGCGATCAGCGCCGAGACCGAGCCCTTCCCGTTGGTGCCGCCCACCCGCACGATCCGTAGCCGTCGCTCCGGGTGATCGAGACGAGCGAGCGCCTCGCGCACCCGTTCGAGCCCCGGGCGGATGTCGCGCGGATCGATCGCGTCGAGGTAGCGAAGCGCCCGACGCCGGCGCGCCGTGGCGGCGTCGCTCCGCCGCACCCATGACGGCAAGCGCGTGGCCGGCGAGCGACGACTCGACGAACGCGCGCGCTCAGGTCGTGCCGGAGAACGCCTGCCCGTCGCCATTGCCTGCGCCGGTCGCGCCCTCGTGCGCCGAGAGGTACCGCCGGCTGCCGGGCGCGTGCGCCTGCCCCAGGAGCAGGCTCAGGATGCGCGCCAGCGTCTCCTTCACGTGGCGTCGCTCGACGATGCGGTCGATGAAGCCGTGCTCGAGCAGGAACTCGGAGCGCTGGAATCCCTCGGGCAGCGTTTCCTTGATGGTCTGCTGGATCACCCGCGGACCCGCGAAGCCGATGAGCGCGCGCGGCTCGGCCAGGATCACGTCTCCGACGGTCGCGAAGCTCGCCACCGTTCCTCCGGTGGTCGGATCGGCGAGCAGCGAGACGTAAGGCAGCCCCGCGCGGCGAAGCCGTGCCAGCGCGCCGACCGTCTTCGCCATCTGCATCAAGCTCAGGGTGCCTTCCTGCATGCGGGCACCGCCGCTCGACGACACGATCACCACCGGCAGCCGATCGCGCATCGCCGCGTCCACGAGACGAACGATCTTCTCGCCCACCACCGAGCTCAGGCTGCCGCCGAAGAAGTGGAAGTCCATGACGCCGATCATGCAGGGCACGCCGCCCAGCCGGCACGAGCCCGTGACGATGGCCTCGCGCGAGCCCGTCTTCTTCTGGGCGTCGCGGACCCGATCGGGGTAGCGCGCCGGGTCCCGAAACCCGAGTGGATCGAGCGGCTCGAGCTCGGCGTCGAGCTCCTGGAAGCTCGACGCGTCGGTCATGATCGCGATCCGTTCGCGCGCGGAGATGCGGAAGTGATAGTTGCACTTCGGGCAGACGCTGAAGTTGCGCTCGACTTCCTTCTTGTAGAGCATCTGGCTGCACGCGTTGCACTTGAGCCAGAGCCCCTTGGGGATCGAGACGCGGCTCTCGCCTTCCTTCTTGAACCAGGCCATCAGCGCGCTCTCCGGCGGGTGGCTGCCGGCACTCGATCGAGTGCCGCGCGCAACTCGCGCACGAACGAAGCCACTCGCTCACAGGCACCGCGCGCGCCCCCCGCGCCCGGTACGCGGCGAACCACCGCCGAGCCGACGATCACCCCGTCGGCCACCGCGGCGACCTCGGCGGCCTGCTCGGGCGTGCTGATGCCGAAGCCCACCAGCACCGGTCGATCCACGGCCCGCTGGACCGTGCGGATCCTCGCCGGCAGATCCGAACGCAGCTTGGTGCGCTCGCCGGTCACGCCCGTGAGCGACACGTAGTAGACGAAGCCGCGGCTTCTGCGGCCGATCTCGGCGAGCCGCGCCGCTTTGGTGGTGGGCGCGACGAGCAACACGGTGTCGATGTCGTGGGCGCGCAGCGGCCGGAAGGTCTGCTCGCCGTCCTCGATGGGCAGGTCCGGGATGATGATGCCGTCGATGCCGGCGGCGCTCGCCGCCTGCGCGAAGCGCTCGGCGCCGAACGCGTGGATGGGGTTGATCGAGCCCATGAGCACCAGCGGCACGCGCACCTTCCCGCGAATCCGCGCCACCATGTCCAGGATCGCACGAAGCGTGGTGCCCGACGCCAGCGCGCGTGCGTTCGAGAGCTGGATCACCGGGCCATCCGCGAGCGGATCCGAGAACGGGATGCCGAGCTCGATGGCGTCGGCGCCCGCCGCTTCGAGCGCGAAGATGAGCTTCTCGGTGGTCGCGAGGTCCGGATCGCCGGCGGTGATGAACGGCACCAGCACGCGACGACCGCTGGCGCGCGCCGCGGCGAAGGAGGTGGTGAGCCGGCTCATCGTCGCCTCGCCACGAGCCACGGGCTGGGAACGCCGTCGGTGAGGGCCGCGGCGGCGACCGGATTCGGCGCCATCAGGCGAGCTCCTTGGCGAGCCGCTCGGAGACCTTCATGACGTCCTTGTCGCCGCGTCCCGAAAGATTGAGCACCACCAGCTGTCCCTTGCGCAGTTGCTTGCGACGCGCGGCGCGGCGCACCCAGGCGATCGCATGCGCCGTCTCGAGCGCGGGGATGATGCCCTCCTTGCGCGCCAGATACTGGAATCCCTCGAGCGCCTCGTCGTCGGTGACCGCGTCGACCTCCAGACGGCCCTGCGCCTTCCACGCCGAGAGCTCCGGCCCCGAGCCCGGATAATCGAGGCCCGCCGAGATCGAGTGCGCGGGGAGGATCTGCCCGTCGGCGTCCTGCAACACGTAGCTCAGGCTGCCGTGCAGCACGCCCGGCTTGCCACGCCCCAGCGACGCGCCGTGCTGGCCGGTCGAGATGCCCAATCCCGCGGCTTCCACGCCGACCATGCGCACCTCGCGGTCGGCGAGAAACGGATGGAAGAATCCACTGGCGTTCGAGCCGCCGCCGACGCACGCGACCAGGAGGTCCGGCAGCCGCTTGGTCGCCGCGCGAATCTGGCGCCGGGTCTCGCGTCCGATCACCGACTGGAGCTCGCGCACGATCCACGGATACGGGTGCGGCCCGACGGCCGAGCCGATCACGTAATGGGTGCTCTCGACGTGGGTGGCCCAGTCGCGGATGGCCTCGCTGGTGGCGTCCTTGAGCGTGCGGGTGCCGGAGGTGACCGCCACCACGCGGGTTCCCATGAGCCGCATGCGGAAGACGTTGAGCGCCTGGCGATCGATGTCCTCTTCGCCCATGTAGACGACGCATTCGAGGCCGAAGAGCGCCGCCACGGTGGCGGTCGCGACTCCGTGCTGGCCGGCACCGGTCTCGGCGATGATGCGCTTCTTGCCCATCCGCCGCGCGAGCAGCACCTGGCCGATGGTGTTGTTGATCTTGTGCGCGCCGGTATGACAGAGGTCCTCGCGCTTCAAGTAGAGCCGAATCCCGAGCTCCTCGCTGACCCGCGCCGCGCGGGTCAGCGGCGTCGGCCGGCCCACGTAGTTGCGCAGCAGGTCGTCGACCTCGCGGCGGAACGCACGATCCCGGCGCGCCTCGCGCCAAGCCCGCTCGAGCTCGACGCATGCGGGGACCACGGTCTCGGGGACGTAGCGGCCGCCGAAGGGACCGAAGCGCCCGTGCTCGTCGGGCACCGAACCAACTCCCGCGTGAGCGCGCGGCTCGCGTGCGCGTCTCACGAGCGGGCCTCGATCGCGGCGAAGGCATGGTGGGCGCGCTCCACGAATGTCCGTACCTTTCTCGGGTCCTTGCGACCGGGTGCCGCTTCGACGCCGCTCGCGACGTCGACGGCGTAGGGTTGCACCTGGCGCACGGCGTCGGCGACGTTCTCGCAATCCAGTCCGCCGGCGAGGATGAGCGGGAAGCGCCGCGCGGCGGCGCGCGCGAGATTCCAGTCGCCGCGCACGCCCGTGCCGCCGGCTTGCCCGGGCACGAACGCGTCCACCAGCACGGCGCTCGCGCCGTATTCCTCGACGCCTTCCAGATCCCGCTCGTCGCGGGCGCGGACGGCACGGATCACGCGTCGGCTCAAGCTGCGCGCGAGCTCGGGAGGCTCGGCGCCATGCAGCTGGATGACGTCCAGTCCCACTTGCGCCGCGATCGACTCGATCGACTCGCGGGATTCGTCGACGAAGACGCCCACGCGCGTCACGAAGGCCGGCAAGGTGCGGGCGAGCGGTGCGGCGACGGACGGATCGATCCAGCGCTTGCTGGCGCGATGGAAGTTGAAGCCGACCGCATCGGCGCCCGCGTCCACCACCGCTTGCAGATCGCGCGCGGTGGTCACGCCGCAGATCTTCACGCGGATCATCGGAGCCCGCCCCGCCCGAGGAGCGAACGGATCTGGGCCACGGGATCGTCGGCGCGCATCAGCGACTCGCCCACCAGCACCCCGCGCACGCCGCTCTCGCCCACGCGCAGCACGTCCTCGCGCGTGAAGATGCCGGACTCGGAGACCACGGGGACGTGCCGCGGCACCTCGGGCGCGAGCGTGAGGGTGACGTCGAGCTTGGTCTCGAAGGTGGTGAGATCGCGGTTGTTGATGCCCACCAGATCGGAACCGCGCTCGAGCGCGAGATCGAGCTCGCGGGCCTGGTGGACCTCGACGAGCGTGTCGAGCCCCACCTCGCGAGCCGCGGCCAGAAGCTCGCCCAGCAGCGCGCGATCGAGCGCGGCCACGATCAAGAGCATCGCGTCGGCGCCGGCGGCGCGCGTCTCGAAGACCTGATAGGGATCGACGATGAAGTCCTTGCGCAGCACCGGGATCTCGGTGGCGTCGCGGGCACGCTCGAGGTCGTCGAGCGTGCCGCGGAAGAAGCCCTCGTCCGTGAGCACGCTCATCGCTTGCGCGCCACCGGCCGCATAGCTGCGCGCCCGCTCGGCGGGCTCGGCGCCGCTCGCGAGCTGGCCCTTCGACGGCGAGGCGCGCTTGAACTCGGCGATCAGCGCCGGCGCTTCCGGGCTCGCCTCGTCGATGCGTTTGCGAAACCCACGCGCGGCACCCCGCCCGAGCGCGGCGTCCTCGAGCGTGCGCAGGCTGTAGCGCTTGCGCAGCGCCAGCACTTCCTCGCGCTTGCGATCCAGGATCTGACGCAGCAGGCCTTCCGGTCGCGCGGTCATGGGCGTCGTCCTCGCCGGTCGTCCGTGGCGTTCGCGCCGACCTGGACGCGCAGGAAGTTGGCGAGCAGCTCGCGTCCGGACTCGGTGAGGATCGATTCGGGATGGAACTGGACTCCTTCCACCAGCCCATCCGCGGTGCGGACCCCCATGATCTCGCCGTCCTCGCTGCGCGACGTCACGGCGAGCTCCGCGGGTAGCGTCGCCTCGTCGATGGCGAGCGAGTGGTAGCGGGTGGCGCGAAACGGGTTGGCGAGCCCCCGATAGACGCCCGCGCCGTCGTGCCGGATCTCGGAGACCTTGCCGTGCATCAACCGGCGAGCGCGCACGATCTCGGCGCCGTACGCCGCACCGATCGACTGATGCCCCAGGCACACGCCGAGCAGTGGGATCTTGCCGCGGAAGCGCCGGATCAGCTCGACGCTGATGCCCGCTTCCCTGGGCGTGCACGGCCCCGGCGAGATCACGACGTGGTCCGGCGCGAGGCTCGCGACCTCGTCGAGCCCGATCTCGTCGTTGCGCTTCACGACGACGTCCTCGCCGAGCTCGGCCAGGTACTGGACGAGGTTCCAGGTGAAGGAATCGTAGTTGTCGATCATGAGGAGCATGTCAGGGCTCCTCCGCGGTCGCGCCGCCGCGCGGCACGCCTTCCACGAGACTCAGGTTCTCGAGCCCGCCGCGCGCCAGCTCCACCGCCTTGCGCGCCGCGCGGGCCTTGTTGACCGTCTCGCGGTACTCGCGCTCGGGATCCGAGTCCGCGACCACGCCGCCGCCGGCCTGCACGTGGATCTCGCCGTTGGCGAGCACCAGGGTGCGGATGGTGATGCAGAAATCCATGTCGCCATTGAACGAGACCCAGCCCACGGCGCCGCCGTAGGGGCCGCGGTGGCTCGGCTCGAGCTCCTCGATGATCTCCATCGCGCGGATCTTGGGCGCGCCCGTGAGCGTCCCGGCCGGGAATGCCGAGCGCAGCGCGTCGAGCGCGTCGCGGTCCTCGCGCAGCCGGCCTTCCACGTGGGAAACGAGGTGCATCACGTGACTGTAGCGTTCCACCACGGCCAGCTCGGGAACCCGCACCGTGCCGGCGCGCGCCACCCGCCCGACGTCGTTCCTGCCGAGATCGACGAGCATCACGTGCTCGGCCATCTCCTTGGGATCGGCGCGCAGGTCACGCTCGAGCGCCTCGTCCTCGGCCACCGAGGCTGCGCGCGGCCGGGTGCCGGCGATCGGCCGGGTCATCACCTCGGCGCCCTCGACGCGCACCAGAAGCTCGGGCGACGAGCCCACCAGCATGCCCTCGTCGAAGCCGAGGAAGAACATGTAGGGCGACGGGTTCACCACGCGCAGCGCGCGGTAGAGATCGATGGGCCGGACGTCGAGCGTGGTGCTGAAGCGCTGCGAGGGCACCACCTGGATGATGTCGCCCGCCTGCACGTACTCCTTCGCCTTCTCGACGGCGCGGTGGTAGTCGGCGCGAGTGAAGTTCGAGCGCCACGCCGCCGGGCTCGAAGGCTCGGGCGCGCTCGGCTCGGGCGCGGCGAGCGGCGCGCGCAGCTCGCGGATCAGCTCCTCGATGTCCGCGACCGCGCGCGCGTAGGCGGCGTCCAGGTCCGGCTCCTCGTCGAGGAAGACGTTCCGGATCACCCGGATCGTGCCGCGCATGTTGTCGAAGACCAAGAGCGCGTCGGTGCGGCTCAGGTGCATGCGCGGGAAGCCGAGCACCTCCGGCTTGCGATCGGGCAGACGCTCGAAATGCCGCACGATGTCGTAGGTGAGGTAACCCACGAAGCCCGCGGCGAGCCGCGGCAGCCCCGGCACGTCGACCGGGCGGTACCGTTCGAGCTCGCGGCGCAGCACGTCGAGCGGAGAGGCCCCCGGGTGCTCCTCGACCGTGTGCTCGCCGTCGACGATGCGCACACACGCGCCGTCCGCGATCACCTGACGCGCGCCGAAACGCCCCAGGAAGCTGAAACGCGCCCAGCGCTCGCCGCCCTCGACGCTCTCGAGGAGGAACGCCTGGCGATCGCCACGGATCTTGAGGAAGGCGCTGAGCGGCGTGTCGAGGTCCGCCAGCACCTCGCGGCTCACGGGCACGACGTTGCCGCGCGAGGCCCAATCGCGGAATTGACGCAGGTCGGGAAAGCAAGGGCTCATCGTCGCTCGAGCGAGCGCACGCGGCGAAGACCGAGAGCGCGCTGGAAGAAACGCCGAGTATAGCGTCGCGACGCGGGATGGAACGGGACTTCAGCGACTCGACACGATCGCCGCACCACCGAACCCGGCGGCCGCCACTTTCTTCTGAGCGGCCTTCGCGTCCGCCATCGTCTTGTAGCGGCCGACCCGCACGCGGTAGTGCGGCCCCGAAGGCAGATCCACCCTGGCCGCCGTGCCCTGGATGCCGTGCGCCTTGAGGCGCGTGAGGAGCTGATCCGCGTCCGTCTTGCTATCGAGCTCCGCCACCTGGATCACGAACCCGGGCGCCGCCTGCTCGTCCGGCTTGGGAGCCTTGGGTGGCGCCTCCGGAGCGATGGTGAGCTTGGGCGCGGACGCGCTGCGCGCGTCGCGCGGTGCTTCAGGCTTCTTGGGAGTCACGGGAGGCAGCGGCTTGGCGACGGCGACGTTGGTGTCGCGCGCATCGCGCGCCGCTGTGGCCACGTCCGTCTTGGGCGGCGTGGGCGCCGTCGGGGTGGGCGCCTTCACGGGTGGCGCCACGGGAGTCGCCGCCGTTCCTGCGCGCGAGCCTTCCGCCTCGCTGGCGGGCTTTGGCGAGGGGCTCCCCGCGGTCGAGCGAAACATGCCGTAGTCGACCGCGGGCGTCGGTACCGGCGGCGTGACCTTGGCCACGCTCGCGGCCT
>JAXLQJ010000105.1:0-9538 GCA_046331705.1 bacterium
CAGGCGTCCGCGATCGAGGGAGACAAGATCCCCGGTCTCGCCGTCGCCCTCGAGCCCGGCCAGACGATCCACGTGAACGATTTCGCGATTCGCGTCCTGCGCCTGCCGGGCCACACCGACGGCCACGTCGGCTACCTCTTCGACCGCGACCTCTTCTGCGGCGACGTGCTCTTCGTCGCCGGCTGCGGGCGGATCTTCGAAGGCACGCCGGCGCAGATGTACGAGAGCCTCAACGCGACGATCGGCAGCCTCTCGGACGAGACCCGGATCTGGTGCGGTCACGAGTACACGGTGAAGAACCTGCAATTCGCCGCGACGCTGGAGCCGACGAATGCGGCCGTCGCGGCGCGCCTCGCCCGAGCGGAGGCGGAGCGCGCGGCCGGCAGGCCCACGATTCCGAGCACGATCGGCGAGGAGCGGACGTTCAACCCGTTCCTCAGGGTCGATTCACCCGAGCTCATCGCCACGCTGAAACGACGCAACCCGGCGCAGCCGACCGATCCCGTGTCGGTCTTCGCCGCCGTGCGCGAGCTCAAGAACGAGTTCTGAGCGCACGAAACGACCGGAGCCCCGGCACGCGAACGACGCGCGTCGGCGACCCACGAACCCGCGATCCGTGAACCGACGACCAGCTTGAGGGGTACACCCCTCGATGCTAGCGTCCCCACCGCTCACCGACGGAGACGAAATCCATGGCCGCGACGATTCCCGAAAGCCACCTCGACCTCTTCAAGAAGCGTGCGTTCGCGCACCTCGCCACCTTGATGCCCGACGGCAGCCCGCAGGTGAACCCGGTGTGGGTCGACTTCGACGGAACGCACGTGATCTTCAACACCGCGCGCGGACGCTGGAAGGACAAGAACCTGCAGCGCGACGCGCGGGTCGCCATCGAGGTCCTCGATCCCGACAATCCGTACCGCTACCTCCAGGTGCGCGGCGTGATCGTGGAGATCACCGAGGTCGGCGCCGACGCGGTCATCGACAAGCTCGCCAAGAAGTACCTGGATGCCGACAAGTACCCGTTCCGGCAGCCGGGCGAGGTGCGGGTCACCTACAAGATCGAGCCGCGCAGCGTGAACGCGCACGGCTGAGGAAACGGCGCGCGCGTCCCACCTGCGCGAACCGAGAGCAGCTCCGAAACGAAATCGAACGAGGGGTCGGGAACCCGGGGGATTCGAAGATGCCAGACACGATGTCCACGCGATACGTCCGCCGCGAGTTTCTGACGACCTCGATGGGGAAGCTGGCGCTGCTGATGCCCGCCGCCGCGGTGCTGAGCCACTGCGGGAACGCGAGCACCACGAACGACGGCAGCGACGAGGGCTTCACCATCACGTCGAGTCTCGCGAGCGGCCACACGCACGCGATCTTCCTGCTCTTGAGCGACGTCGCGTCGCCGCCCTCGACCGGGCTCACGTACCAGAGCACGACCTCGAGCAACCACTTCCATCTGGTGGTCGTCACGCAGGCGCAGCTCACCAGCATCGACGAAGGTGCGGTCGTCACCGTGACCAGCTCCGTCTCCGACGGCCACCAGCACGCGTTCAGCATCCAGAAGCCCTGATCGAGTCCCGTGAGGCGCAGCAGGAACGTGCGCCGTCGCTGGCTCGTGTCCTGCGCCCTCGCCTCGGCGATCGCCGGATGCGGCGACGGGTCGGGCTCGGCGGGCACGCCCGTCGAGCCTGGCCCGTTGGCGCGCAAGGCGGCGGGCTACGACGCCAATCACGTCGCCTGGCATCAGAGCGCCGAGCTCGGAAGCCGGATCGAGACCCGTTTCGCGGCGCCTGATTCGACCGAGGTCGTCCTCTACGACGACCTCGGCGCCTCCACCTTCTGGACCGGCCAGTACGCGGCCAGCCAGGCCTTCCGGTTCGCCGTCACCGGCGCCGCGGACGCGCGCACGAACGCGCTGCGAGCCGCGAGCGCGCTGCACCATCACTACGCCGCCACCGGCAAGCGTGGATTCGTGGGCCGCTTCGTCGGCTCGGTGGACGAGCCGGCGCTGTGGGCGTACGCCCAGCCCTGCACCGACGAGAACTGTCATCTCGTCACCGAAGGCCCGTACGCCGGGCATTTCTGGCTCGGCAACACCAGCCGGGATCAGTACACGGGCTGGTTCTACGGGCTCAGCCTGGTGCACGACCTGGTGGCCGATCCCGAGACCAACGCCGTCATCGAGAGCGACATGCGCGAGGTGATCGCGCGTCTCGAGGACGACGCCTGGCGGATCGTCGACGTCGACGGCGTCGCCACCACCGCCGGGCCTGGCGTGCTGCCGCTTCAGCAGCTCATGTTCACCATCGCCGCGCGCGACGCGACCGGCGATGCCGCGCTCGCCGAGCTCTACGAACGAACGGCCGCGTTTCTCACGGTGCTCGAACCGCTCTCGACGATCACCTGGCCCAACACCTACACCGAGTACTTCGGAATCAGCCTCGGTTACCTGGCGTCCTACAACCTCGTGCGACTGGAAGCGGACGCCGAGCGCCGCGCGGCGCACGTCGCGACGCTCGACACCCAGCAGTACCCGCCGGTCGCCAACACCCACCAAGTCTTCTTCGATTACGTGTGGATGGCCGAGACCGGCCAGCGACCGGAAGCGCTGCTCGAGGACGCGCGCGCCTCACTCCTCGAGTTCCCGGACGCGCCCAAGCGCCGCATCCATCCGTATCACCCGCCGATGCCGAAGGATCCGCTCTCGGTGATCGCCGGCCCGCTGCTCGACGCGCTGGGTCTGGGCGAGGTGATCGACATCGAGCCGCGCGCGAAGGATCCGTATCCGATGAGTCAGCGCTGCGTCGCGGGCGATTACTGGCAGGCGAGCCCGTGGGCGCTCGACTGCGGGCCGGACGATCCCGCGTTCGAGTACGCCGGCGAGGACTACCTGCACGCGTACTGGATGGGCCGCTACCACGGCTTCCTGAACGACGGCGACTGAGGTGCCGCGTCGGGGGGCGGTGGCCGCCTCCGCGCGGCGCGGGTCTCGCGATCAGCCGCCGGGCGGGAGCAGCGGGACGTCGACGATCACGTCGGCTCGCGCAGCGATGAGGTTGGTGAGCACGTCGACGATCAAGCCGCCCCGCGGCACGTCCGGCACCGGAACCCGCGGCGGGTAGCTCAGGATCGCGACGAAGACCGTGTCCCCTGGCGCCAGGTCGGTCGCGAACTCCCCGACGAGCGTCGCGGGATCGCTTGCGGACGGCTCGAAGAGCGTGGTGGACGTCTGCCACGGCTTTGCGAAATCGGCGCGACGCACCGCACCCAGGAACTCGCTGCCTTCGCCGTATCCCTCGGGGTGGATCGCCAGCGAGAACGCACAGCCGCCGGTCGCGGCGAGACACCGGATCCCGGACGAGATCGGGGCGCCGGTGTCGGAGAGCGGCTCTCCCGGCCCCGGCGAGTCGGTGGGCAGCGAGGGCGGCGCGTCCACTCCGCACAACAGGAAATCGTCCGGCACCAAGGCGCAGGTGCCGTGCTCCACGGCATCGCGGATGGCGCCCTGCTCGCTTTGCGCCGCCGCCGAAACCTCGGGATCGAAGCCGCTCGAGCCGCTTCCGCAACCACTCGCCCACGCCAGGCTCGCGATCGCGAAGACGAGCCGAACGAGCGCAGCGCGGCAGCGCGCGGACCGAGGTGGCTTGCGCACGATCATCGCTCACTCCTTTTGCGTACCGGCCACGAGAATGCGCACGAACTGCTGCTGCCCCGGGCCGCGCGCGCTGCTCGCCGCGGCGTCGCGGGTCGCGTCCTCGGACGCGGCGAACTCTCGCACGACCTCTTTCACGGCCGCGTCGAGTCGCTTGCGGAGCTCGTCGGCGCGCTCGGGTGCGACGAGCAGGAAGTGGTTCTTGAGATACGTCGCACGCTGATCGCGAACCAGCTTGTCGGTGAGGCTCTTGGCGAAGATCGCCGCCAGCTCGAGCGCCAGGTCCAGCCGTTCGTCTCGATCGACGGCGTGGATGTGGTGCGCCTTCTTCCGCACGGTGCGGGCGTCGACCTCGATCAGGCCCTTGTCGCAGAGCGCGGCCTCGATGCGCTTGGCGTCGGCACGGTTCGCCTTGCCGAACGCGTCCACCAGCGCGTCGTCGACGGCCTTGCGGAACGCACGCAGCGAGACTGGCGAGCCATCGTCGGGCAGCGCCGCGAGCGCCTGCGAGAGCGCCACCGAGAACGAGACCGGCGGCGCGGCCTCGTCACCGTCGTCGCGGTCGTCGGCGGCCGCGCCTGCCATCGCGCGGCGGATCTCGCGAGCGAGGGCCCGCACCATCCGGTCGCGATAGAGCACCGCCAGCAGCTCGTTCGGTTGCTCGCCGCGCAGTCGGGCCAACTTCCGCACCAGCTCTTCGTTCGGGTAGCGCTCGCCCTTCTCGATGTATCCGAGCAGCACGGGATCGATGCCGAGCTCGGCGGCGAAGCGGCGCAGCGTCCACTCGCGTCCGCGCAGCACGCGGGTCTCGTAGAAGACCTCGCGGATCCCCTTGAAGGTCGAGGGCAAGCGATTCATCGGGTTCGAGGATAGCGTGGCGTCCACGGTCGCTCAAACATCGAAAGTTGTTGACAACAACATATCATGATTTGTAGACTAACATTTGTTGTTAATGCTCGTGACTCACCCGATCTCGCGCGAGGCCTCGCGAAACAGCGAATTCCGTCATCGAACCAGGCGCGGGCGGCTCTCGGTGACTGACGGGAGACAGGAGCCGCGGGCTCCCGCGCCTGGGCTTTTCTCGCGAGCCCACACCTCGACGGAGGATTCCGGATGCGACGCACGGCAATGCACACGTCGAACGCGCTTCGCCCGCCACTCAGCCGGTGGTCGCTGGCCATCGTGCTCGCGCTGGTCGGCGCCCTCGGTTGCGGATCGAGCGGCAGCGGCGAGAGCGCGAGCCTCACGTTGCCACCCAGCGGCGCGCTGCGCGGCTTGGTGACGGCATCCTCCGACCTCTCGACCTGGGACGCCGCCCGCGGCTCCGCACCAGCGGCGGCGAGCGCCGCACTCGCCGAGAGCGGGCTCGCACCCAGCAGCCGATTCACCACCGCCGTGCCCGAAGCGACCGTCGGGATCGACGGCACCAGCGGGCGCGTCGCCACGGCGCGTGACGGCACCTTCTTCCTGAGCGGCCTGGCCGCCGGCGACTACGCGCTGCTGCTGCAGAAGACCGTGGACGGCAACCTCCTCGACGCCAGCGTGCCCGTCCATCTGGCCGCCGAGAGCGGCACGGCACTCTTGGTCGAGATGAGCAGCGCGGGCTACCGCGTGACCCAACGCTACCGACAGAACGGGCGAGTGATCGAGAAGGTGCTCACGCCCAACGGCTCGATGCGGCAGTCGAGCGACGACGTGCTCACGGCGTACGCCCTCCCCGGCGGCGCCACCTACAGCGACGGCAACGGCGACGGGAACGTCGACGGCTGCACGGTCACCGGCTCGGAAGCGGCCCCACCGCCGCCCACGGCCGTGCCCGACGAGCCTTCGCCGAGACCGGAACCGCCGCCGACCGAGCCGCCTGGGCCGCCCTGCACGATCGGGCCCATCGAGCGAATCGAGATCCAGAGCTATTTCGCGGGCACACCGCTGGTGGTGGGGCAGATCGGCTACCTCGCGGCGATCGGGTTCGATCGCGACGGAAACGCCCAGGACGTCACCCAGATCGTCGCGTGGGAATCGACGAGCGCGGGTGTCGCCAGCGTCGACGGCTGGGGCGCCATCACGGGCCGCTCGCCGGGCAAGACACGCATTCGCGCGACACTCGGCGACGTACGCAGCGAGAGCCTGGACGTCGAGGTGATCGCGCGCCCCGCGCTCACGGCGCTCAGCGTCCAGAACGTCGACTGCTTCATCTACCCGCTCGACAAGCCGGTCGCTGGCGGCGGCATCGATGCTCCGCCTCCGGGTAGCGGCGAAGGAAGCGGCGGATCGGGCGGCAGCGACGGAGGTGGCTCGGGCGCCGTCCCGCTGCCCCCTGCGGGCGATCTCTTCCTGCCCTACTCGTGCGGCGACGTCGTCGAGATCGGCGCCGTACGGCATTACCGCGCCACCGGCCAGTTCGGCGCGAGCTACTACGAGGACGTCACGGACGAAGTGGCGTGGGCGATCCAGCCCGCCGCGGTGGGCACGCTCGACGCGGACGGCACGTTTCACGCTGTCGCCGCGGGCGACGCCGACATCGTCGCGCGGCTCGCGGGAGTGACGAGCGAGCCCTCGCCCATTCGCGTCGTCACCGAGCCGACGCTGGTCGCGGTGGACGTCTACACGGACTACGGAGTGCCGGTGCCGCTCGCGACACCCGCGCCCGACGACACGAAGCCTGAATTTGGGGGAGGCTCGGTACCGGGTGGTTCAACCACCCCGACCCCTCCACTGCCCGGATCTGCCGAGCCTTCCCCCGTTCCTTCCAGCGACGTCGCCTGCATCGGCGAGGAGTGTCTACCGGTCGCGCAGACGATCCTCATCGGCGACACCATCCAGTTCCACGCACTGGCGCGCTACGACACCGGCGCCACCCGCGACGTCACCACCGAGGTGCGCTGGAGCTCGTCGGCTCCGCTCGTCGGATTGGTCGGGCCCGCCGGGAAGCTCACGGCGCTCGTACCAGGTACCACGGAGATCCGCGCCTCGCTCGCCGGCGTGACTAGCACGGCCTATGCGGTGGAGGTCGTGAAGGAAGCGACCGCGCAAGCGCTCTACGTGTACGGCGAGAACCCGTCGGCGATCGCCAAGAAGGGCGAGCGCACGTACTTCCACGCGACCGCGTACTACGACGTGGCGTCGCTCTCGCGCGAGGTCACCGGCACGGTCACCTGGATCTCGTCCGACCCGAGCATCGCGCGCTTCGACTCCGCGGGCGTGCTGGTGGGTCGCGCGCCCGGCTTCGTGGAGGTGTGGGCGCGGCTCGGCTCGCTCGAGAGCACCAAGACGAAGATCGAGGTCTGGGAAACGTCGAACCTCGAATACTGCGATCCGGACCACGTCAACCGCGCCGAGTGGAGTGACGACCTGAACCGCGTGACGCTCGAGACCGACTGCGCGAGCTACGACCGCGGCAACACCGTGACCATGCGCTACACGATCGACGAGGTCCGGCCCAACCCGGCGCCGCTCATCGATCCGTGCTTGGACCTCTTCGTGTACAGCGGCGATCGGCTCGTGCGTACCGTGCGCGAGGAAGGCTGCGGCGTTGCCCTGGCGCCCGAGCCAGGCGCCGCCGCCGCGGACGCGGCGCTCTACCAGACGCTCGCCTTCTGGGATCAGCGCGACGCCAGCGGCGCCCTGGTGGAGCCCGGCGAGTACCGGATCGTCGGCGTCTTCTACATCTACTACGACCCCGTCATCGAGCTTTCCGTCGAGGTGCGGTGATCATGCTCGTGCGCCGAACGGCAGGCGGCGGGTCGAGACGAGCGCGGCGCGCGCCGCGGCGCGCCGTGGTGGCGGTGATGCTCGCGGGTCTGGTCGCGATGGCGGTGGGCTGCGGCTCGAGCTCGGTGTCGATCGCGCTCGACCCGCCCCAAGCTGGCGACCCGGCGCACGGCGCGGCGGCGCAGATCCTCATCTCGAATCTCGGGATCGAGTTCTGGGTGGGAGTCGACTCGGCCGCCACCGTCGAGAAGCTCCGCATGAACGAGCAGACCGGCAAGGAAGAGTGGCTGATCGCCGCGGTGGTGCCCGAGGCCGGGCACCGCTTCGGCTTCTACTTCGCGCCTGGAGACGTGGACTCTCAGGAAGTCACGATCGAAGCGATGCAAACCACCCTGAGCCAGATCCGCGCGGACCCCGCGTACTACGCAGTCGGCGGCGCGGGACACCTCCCCAAGTGGGCGGTGAGCGCCGAGGTGCTCACGAGCGCGCCGTGAAGCGGGTCCCGCGCGGCGCACCGCGCGCGGAACCGCTCAAGTCGCGTCGGTCCGTGGCTGGCGGCGAGACTCGATCCACGCGTCGGCCGACAACGGCCCTCCGCCGGCGAAGACCAGCGCCAACAACATCGCGAGCACCAACGCGGAGAGCTCGAGACCCTGACCGCGGGTGAAGAGCCCCTCGCGCAGGTGGATGAACAGCAGCGCGCCCACCAACGCGGGGATCTGCACCGCGGCGGCGATGCGGGTCTCGAGGCCGAACGCCAGCAGCAATCCGCCGCCCAGGTGCGCCAGCGCGACGGCGTGCGCGATCACCATCGGCCAGAAGAAGCCGTGCTCCTCCACCAGCGTGGCCACCAAGCCTGGCTCCGAGACGAAGAGCACCCCGCGCACCAGCAGCGCGGCGCCGAGGTAGATCCGGAGAAGGTCGAGTGCCACGCGCTGGCGCTCGGCCTCGTTGCGCCACATCCGTCGGAAGCGTTCCATCGCGACCTCCAGGTCGCGCGAGCCCGACCGACCCCGACGAAACCCGCAGCATCTTCCTGTCGGTCGAAGCGACGCGACCACGACCGGGCACCAGGTCCAGCCGTTGAGCGCTCAAGGTACGCCGCCGAAGCGCGGCTCCGCAAAGCCACGCGCGCCCAATTGGCCGAGAGGATCCAAGGCTCGAATCCCGGACCGTGCGCGCACGTCGAAAGAGTGACGTCGAGCGACGAGGAGGCTCACCCGATGACGGCAACCAGACGACACGTGACGCTCGGCCTCCTGGCGGTATTCCTGTCGATCCGCGTCGGCGCCGCCGAACCGACGACCGACGCAGCGCCACCGCCCAACCCCGCGATCGACATGCGGGGATTCCTCGAAGTGGCGCAGGAAGCGGCGAGCTACCGCGAGACCCGGCGTGTGAGCGAGGACGAGTTCCTGCGGCTCAGCGCGCTGCCAGGCACGCTGATCCTCGACGCTCGCAGTGAGCGGAAATTCGACGAGCTCCACGTCCGCGGCGCCATGAACTTGAGCTTTCCGGACATCGCGGTGGCGAGCCTCGAGCGTGCCATCCCCGACAAGAACACGCGCATCCTCATCTACTGCAACAACAACTTCCGGAACGCCGAAGGACCGTTCCCGAGCAAGCTTCCGTCGGCGTCACTCAACCTCTCGACCTTCATCGCGCTCTACGACTACGGCTACCGCAACGTGTACGAGCTCGGCCCACTCATCGACATCCACCGAACCAAGCTCCCGCTGGAATCCTCCGCGCCACGAACGGCGCTGCCGACGCCTGGCGCGACCTGAGCCCCGGGTGGCCTGGCTCGGTGCGGTGCCACCGTCCCTCGACTCGGTGCCCTCGGTGCGGTGCCACCGTCCCTCGACTGCTCGGTGCGGTGCTCGGTGCGGTGCCACGCTGCTCAGTGCCCCTCGGTGCGGTGCCTCGGTGCGGTGCCACCCTCCCTCGACCGAGGGCCAAGATCCCTACTGAGCGAGCCTGAGCGGGCCGCGCGTGCGCCCCGACGGGCGCACTCGTGCGAACGTCCGGGCGCAGCCTCGGATCCGCCCCCACGGAATTCACGAACGATCGAGCGATCGGCGGAGCGGCACGCCGCGTGCGTTCGGTTCGCCCACCATGGCGCGTCCGATCCGATGGCTTCAGCCCCACACGCGCTGGTTCGTCACATCCCGTGCGCTCGAG
>JAXLQJ010000106.1:0-8589 GCA_046331705.1 bacterium
CTCGCGAACGACGTCGCCGCCATGGGGCCGGATGCGCAGCTCCGCCGCGCGCGCCGCCGGCGTTCCGATCGCGATCGATCCGTCGCTCGACGCGGACGCAAGCCGCTGACTGCCGTCGGGACACCAGGCCAGGCTGTAGACCACGTCCCGATGCGGGCGCGTCTCCACGTGGGCGCCGAACCGCGCGCCGCCCGCCTCGCCGCGCTCGACGGCCCAGATGCGCACGGTCCCGTCGCAATAGCCCACGGCGAGCTCGCCCCGATCGGACCACGCGAGCGATCGCGCGGAGCCCTCGGAGACGCGCGCGCTGTCGAGCGCGATCCCGTCGCGGCTCCAGAGCCGGACCTCGCCGTCCTTCGCGGCCGATGCCAAGAGCGCACCACGCCGATCCCAGCGCACCAGACGCACCCAGTCGGCGTGGCCTTCGAGCGTGGCGACCGCGCTTCCGGTGGCGTCGTCCCAGAGTCGGACGGTGCCATCCGTGGACGAGCTCGCGAGCCTGAGCCCGTCGCACGACCACTCGAGCCAGCTCACCGGCTCCGCGTGACCGGAAAGCTCGCGGATCAGCCGCACGCCGTCGAGGCGTTCCCGGCCTCGCTGCCGAAGGCGCAGCATGCGCCCGATCGCGTCGTTCGGACCTCCGGCTGGCTCGGGTACCCAGCTCTCGACCGTCGTGAACGGGTCCGTGAGATCGAGTCGCTCGAACCCGTCGCCCTGCGATGCGGGCCGCCAGACGGCGCGCCAATCGCAGAGCGCCTTCGGCTCGTGCGCCAGCTTCCGCACCCACTCGCCGCGCAACCGGGCGCGCCCTTCGGACGGCGGCTCGGTGAGCGCCGGCTCCACGTCCTCGGCGCCGCGCACCCGATGGGCGGCGAGCCCCACGGTCTCGAGCTGCGCGTGAAGTCCGTTGCGCCCGATCTCGGCGAAACGCCAGTCGATCTCGAAGAGCTCGGCGCGCAGCGCTCGCAGCCGTGCGAACGCGTCGAAATCGGGTAACGCCGCATCGGGCGGCGCGAACGACCGGTACGCGCGCCGCGCCTCCCCAGCGTCTCCGATCACCAGGTCGAAAGGACGAAGCTGCGGGTTGCGGTCGTGGGCTGCTGGCCACTGCCGCCGCAACGCCACGAGCGCGGCGTTGAGCTGCTCGATCTGCTCGCGGGTGAATCCGCGCTGGGCGGCGTGCTGGGCGAAGAGCCGACGTTTGGCCGTCCAATCGAGCGAGAGCTCGGTCGCGTCGTCGAGAGCGTCGAGCCCGTCGAGAACCGCGCGCCACTCGCGGCACGCTTCGCGGGCCCAGCTCGGCAGATGCACCGCGCCGTCGCCGAGGGCGCCCTCGACGACCGCGAGGTACGCACGCTGGAGCTCGATGGCGCTCGCGAGCTCGCCGCCCGCCACTCGGGCGCGCTTCGTGAGGCCCGGATCGCGCGCGAAGCGCTGCATCGCCGCGAGCGGTCGCACGAGCTGCCCGCGCGCACCGAGCGCTCGGCCCTGCTCCGCGAGCGTGATCACCAGCGCCGTGGTGGCGAGCTTGAGCCAGAGCGCGCGATCGGACGCATTCGACTCGCCGCAGATCAGATGGACGCGCTTCTGACCTGGCGGCGCGTGGGGCTCGTCCCGGGTGTGGAAGATCGGTCGCTCGGTCTGACTGTCGCCGCCGATGTCGCGGGTCAGATGATGGACCCGCGGCGAGAGCGAGAACGCGATCCCCGGCGACGACGCATCGAATCCGCCAGCGCCCGTGTACACGATGCGCGAGACCAGGTGCGGGATCAGCACCCGCGCCAGGCCCGCGATGTCGCCGCGGAAGAGATAGCTCTCGTGGGTGCCCCACGTGCACCCGGACACGTAGTCCACGTTGGTGCGAAAGAGCTTGCCGTCGACGGGGCCGCCCTCGCTCCGCAGCAGTCGTGCCAGGATCCGCTCGCCGGCGCGGACGTAGCGCACGGCGTCCGTGGGATCGACGACCTCGGCCGTAGCCACCTCGGGGTGCCAGCCCGCGTCGACGTAGAAGCAAGAGCCGTTGGTGAGCCAGAGCCGCCGCCCGCTGGCGTCGCGCAGATGAGGGAGCGTGGATTGGGCGGCGCGGAACAGCTCCTCGACGAGCGCTCCCGAAGGGCGCGTTCCCGAGACGAACGCGAACTCGGTCTCGACGCCGAAGAACGTCCGCGCCGCCGCTGCTGGCATTACTGGCCTCCCTCCTGGCGGCTCGCGGCCAGGAACTGCTCGCTGTTGCCCGAGAGCACGCGGCGCACGATGTCCTGGCCCGCCGCGAGCAGCCGATCTCCGGCCGCGCGCGCGGCATCGAGCGCACCCGCCCCATCGTCCGCGCCGCTCGGCGGCCCGCCCGTCCCCGAATGCTCCCGTCGTCGTTCGCGTTCCGACATGACACCTCACCTCCCATACGTTCGGCTCGTGCCGTGGACCGGCAGGAGCGAGTTTCCCCATCCGCGATCGGGCACGTCCTCGGCGTGAAGCGCATCGAGGAGCGCCGACAAGCTCTCGTTGGCCGCGAACGCCGCACCCGTTCGCGCCTCGCCGCGCTGCGCCGGCCGATCGAGCCGGACCACGCGCTCGCGCGAGCGGCCGTTCGATCCGCCGCCGCGCACGTGGACCCGATCCCAATCGACCTCCGTCACCCGCTCGCCGGCGCGCCGGAGCAACATCGCCCGCGTCCACGCGCGCGTGTCCGGTGGCGGCTCGCGGACGAAGCGATCGATCTCGTCGTCGCTGACGAGGCGGCGCGACAGCCCGGCGCGATCGAGCGCCCAGAAGATCCCGCCCTCGGGATCGAGGCTCGCGTAGACGAGATCGAGGTGCTTGATCGCCGGCGAGTCCCAACCGAGCCGAGGCTCGCTGCTCACCACCTCGTCGAGGAGCGCGCGCTTTTGGACCCAGTCCAGCTCCGAGCGCAGCGCGTCGAAGTCGCGGCGGCCGAGCTTGTCGAGGGTCTCGGACCAGATCTGGACGATCTCGCGGGCGCCCGGAACGATCTCCTCGATGACGTCGCAGCGCTCCACGAAGCGTCCGACATCCTCCAGGAATTGCAGCTGCAGCTCCACCGCCGTCACCGCGCCGCCCGACACCAGCCGCGCCCGCACACCGAGATCCGGATCGTGTGACCAGGACCGAAACGCCTCGACCGGATCCTCGAGAATCCGCTCGACCCGCACCGCCTCGGCTTCGATGAGCGCGGACACGAGCTGCATGAGGCCCACGCGCAACAGCATCGACACGTGGTTGAGCGTGGTGTCGAAGCTGATGACGTGCAGCCGCGCGAAGCGGTGGTCCTGACCGCGCGAATCGTCGCGCCATCGATCCCGCTCGCCACAGAGTGCTTCGTCGCGCGTGTTGACGATGGGACGGTGGTACGTGGTCTGTGGGCCGCTCAGCGTCTCGATGAAATCCGCGCGCTGCGAGATCTGGAACGGGACCGCGGGAGCATCGTTCTCGCTGCCGACCTTTCCCTGGCCGGTGAGGACGATCGCCGAGGCCTGGAAGGAGGCCAAGAAGAGCGCGTAGTGGAGCTTGCGGTGGAAGAGGTTCTCCCACGCTTGGCGCGACACCAGCACGTTGAGATGGCCGCCGTAGCTCTGCCCCTGGCCGTCCGAGTTGTTGGCGAGGACCTGGATGGGCTCGTCGCCTCCACGCTTGGCGTTGGCGTTCTCCTGCGCACGGCGCGCGATCCGGAACATCGCGTGAAGCGCGGCGACGTGATCACGCGCACAGCGAACCTCCGGGATGCAGAGCTCCAGATGGTCGAGATCGATGTACGCGCAGCCGCCGTTCGACGCGAGGTACTGGCGTCCGATGTCCTGCGGGTCCTCACGCCCGTATGCGCCGTACGCCGAGCCGTAGCCTGCGCCGTACCCCGAACCGTACGTCGACCCGTACCAGCCGCCGTAGCGGCGGTCGCTCGCCGCCGGCCACGACGAGGCGAGCGGCGCCGCGCGTTTGGGAAGCCCCTCGATTTCCGCGAGCAGCGCCCGCGACGCCTCTCGACCGCTGCCGGCGCCGGTCGTGGAGCTCGCGGACGCACCCTCGGGCGGCGCACCTCCACGTCCGGTGACGAAGTTGCCGAGCTCCACGTCTGCCCCGGTGATCTTGGGCACGAGGAAACGAACGCGGCTGCTCGGCGCTCGTGCTCGATTCGGCTTGGCCATGGCTCACCTCGCGCGCGCGGCGCTCACGCGGCGCGCAGAAATCGGTAGCTGCGCCGCGAGGGCTTGCGCACCGGATCGATGCGCACCACCTCGCGGTCGGTCGGGAAGTCGTCGAGGTGCTTGGCGCAGTTCAGGGGCGTGAGCACGCGCACTGCGCTCTCCATCTCGTCGGTGATGGCGTCGAGCACGTCGACGAGGCCAAGCCCCGCCCCGCGCCCGTCCGCCTCGCGAACACACGCCCGCTCACTCGCCACACGCGCGACGTTTCGAAGGTGCGCCCCGTTCACCAGGTGTGACGGCTCGACCGTCTGGGTGCGCCCGTCGCGGAACGTGAGTGTCGCGAGCGGCCCGAGCCCGTTGGGCGAGAAGATCCGCGCGACCGCCGCCGCCAGGATCTCCTCGCGCGCCTCGCGCGGGTTGCGTCCCGCGAGCGTCCACGGGAGGTCCTCCGCGAACACCTTGCGCAGGATCTGCGCCACCGCCGCGCGCCCCGGACGCGGCACCTCGATGATCTCGTCGCCGAGCCGACCGGGACGCAGCGCCGCCGGATCGATGGCGTCGCGGCGGTTGGTCGCCGCCATCACCAGCACGTTCGAGCGCGGGCTCAGCCCGTCGAGCTCGGCCAGGAGCGCCGCCATCACCCGGTCGTGAACGCGGTGGTGGCCCTGCCCGCGCACCTCGGCGATGGCGTCCACCTCGTCGAAGAAGATCGCGACGATCTCGTCCGGGTTTTCGCGCGCGATCTGGTTCGCCAGCTCGAAGAGCTCGCGGATGTTCTTCTGCGACTGCCCGAACCACATGCTCTCGAGCTCGCCGGGCCGGACGTGGATGAAGCGCGCGCGCCCCGCCGGCGAGAGTGAGCCCAGGTAGTTGGTGAACGCGCGCACCAACATCGTCTTGCCGGTGCCGGGAGGGCCGACCAGCAGCACCGAGCCGCGAGCGCGCAGCCGATAGCGCGCCACCAGCTCGGGATGATGCGCTCGCAACCCGATCGAGCGCTTCATCGCGTCGATCTGCGCATCCAGCCCGGCGAGGTCGTCGAACGTCTCGGTGGGGATCTCCGCGCAGAACCGCGACCGTCCGTCCTCGCGCTCGATGCGCTCGAACGCGAGCCACAGGCTTCGATCCCAGCGCACCAGGTCGCCCGGATCGAGGGTCTGCTCGCGAAGCGCCGCGGTGGCGGTCGCGACCACTTGCTCGTCGCGCACCTCGAGCAGGAGATCGCCACCCTCGAGCCAGCGCACGAAGCTCCCGATCTCGCCGGCGCGCGACGCCCCGCCCGGCGCCGAGGACACGATGGTGTTGAGCCCGCCCGCGAGGAGCACCTCGTCGCCCCGACGCAGCGCGCTCGGGTCGACGCCGTCGCCGTACGTCACCACACGGCGCCCCGCGTTGGTGATCACCCACGCGCCGGGACCGCGCGCGGTGCCGGCCGCGCCGAGATACGTGGCCGGCATCAGCGGCGGCGCCGTGAGCCGCGCGTGAAGGTCGCGCAGATCCTCGAGCATTCCCTCCAGCCGCTGCACGGCCGTCGCCCGCTTCTCGTACTCGGCGAGCAGGAACGTGCTCATCTCGAGCGAGATCGGCTCTCCGAGGCGCTGGATCATGGCCAGCAAGGCCTGCTTCTCGGCGGTATTGGGAGCGCCTTCGCCGACGGCGGCGAGCTGCGCCTTCCAGACCGCGATGTCGGGATCGGTGCGAGGGTTTCGAGGCATCGTTCTCCGTCCTTTCCGCCGCCAGCCGTGCGGCCAACGCATGCGCGCTTCCTTCCCTGCCTCACGGGCTCGGTGCCGCGAAGAACCCGCGCTTCGCCATGCGGCCGAGCCTCCAGCCGAAGAGCGCGTGGCGCAGCTCGTCGGCGGCCGTGTGGGTCACCACCAACGCGACGTTCCACGCGCGCGGAAACACCGTGCGGTGAAGCGCCACGTCGTGCTCGCTCAGGAAACCTCTCGCCAGCGAGCAATCGCGCTGGCGCTCCGGCGGGCAGTCCTTGCACCCCCACGCGTAGACCACGTGGGAATGCCACCAACCCACCATCATCTCGTTGCCGCCGCGCAGCGCGATCGCGGCGCGCACGTCGGTCCAGGTCTCGGGCTGGAACGTGAGACGGGTGGCGGTCGCGAGCGTGTGGCGCGCCGGGATCTGGGCCGTGACATCGGCGAAGACCTGCCTCGTCTCACAGTCGCGGCGGAGCGCGCCGATCAAGATCCCGCCGGTTTCCTGCCCGTGATTGCGCCGGGTCAGCTCCTCGCACTCGGCCCGGATCCGATCCGGCACGATGACCGGCATGTCCCCGTCGGTGCCCTCGCCCACGTGAGCGGCGTCGGCCGTGAACGTCGCGAGCCGACCGGGAACGAGCGAGAGGCTCGGCGGCGACTCGCTCACGACCACCGCCTCGCCCTCGCCCTCGCCCGACGGATGCGCGCGCTCGCGTGGGAACGCGCTCACGAAGAAGCGGTAGCGGTCGCCGGCCGCGAGCTTCCCATCGCGCACCAGCACTTCGGCGACCGCCCGGGTCGCGTCCTCGAAGTACGAGGTCGGGAAGCGGCGCTCGATCGCAGCACCGCCCGGTGCCACGACCACCACACGAAATCCTTCCAGATACGGCGCCCCCGCGCTCGGGTGCCAGAGCGGCTCGATGCGTGCGGCGCTCGCGGGCACGGCCGCGTCCAGCTCCCCGGCGCGAAACGCCGAGAACCAGGTGGACTCGAAGGCCGGGTCGAGGTCCACGTCGAGTGGACCCGACCCGAGCGGCGTGCCGTCCTCCCGGTAGATCGAGGCTACGAACAGAAGCTCATCGGTGTTCATGGCACCCGTCCCGCGCACCGCTCACCCGGCACGAGTGCCGGGTCACGGTTCACGCACCCGCACCCGCATCGATCGACGGCTGGATCACCAGCTCGTCACCCGGCTGAAGCGCGTCGCCCACTCGCTCGGACGGCACCAGGTGCCGCCCCTCGCGATCGAGGCGCGGATGGTAGGCCTGCGGCCGGCCGTCCGCGTCCTTCGCTGGCAGACCAAGCCCCTTCACGATGTCCTTGAGCAAGAGCTCGATCGTGCGGTCCGGCGGCGAGGCCATGTCCACCCGCTTCTGGCCCGTCACGTCCGTGGCGCGAAAGGCGATGGAAAGCTGTGAATCACCCATGACGTTCTCCTCTTCAGCGGTGTGCTGAATTGCGATCGGCTCGCCGCCGCCGGCGGTGGGCCGATCGTCGGTTCACTCCTCCACGTCCTCTGCCGCCTGGACCTCGTCCCCCCACACGTCGACACCGCGAGCGGCGAGAAACGCCCGTGCCGCAAGCTCGTCGGCGAGGCAGGCCACCTCCCGGTGCGACGCTTCGAACGCGGCGCTCATGGCGCCGAGCGCCAGATCGAGCGCGCGCGGTGTCGCCGGCGCCGGCAACCAGATCTCCCAACCGAACGTGCGCTCCGGCTCGGGGCCGCAGATCGGGCGCGCGAGCCGCACGCTCGCCGCGACCTCGAGCAGCAACCGCGCGGCCGCTGCCCGACCGACCACGCCGCACGGCGGCGACGTCGCGAGCGTGCCGCGAACCCAGATGCCATCGGGCTCATCGGTGACCCGCGCCTCGAGACTGACGTCGTCGGAATCGAGGTTCACCTCGACGACGTCGCCCGGCGTGCGCATCGACACCCACTCCGTGTCCGCGAGCACGTGAAGCAAACCGTCCAGATCCGGCGCGTAATCCGGCGCGGCGTTCTCGCTCGACACCGCCGGCGCATCGTCGAGCGAGGTGTTCGCGTGAGCCCGGTGCAGCGCCGCAGGGACCTGGTCCAGCAGCACCGCGAGCCAGCGATCCGCGCCGAGCGTGAGCGGCACGTCGGCGAGCAGCGCGTGCGCCTTCGTCGCACGTGGGCGCGCGATCCTCACCCCGCCGCCCAGCTCGCGCGCGAGACGCAAGACGTCCAAGTCGCTCACCGGCGCGAGCGCGCCGTCGAGGGGCACCGTGAGCCCAAGCCAGGCGCCCTCGAGCTCGGCCCAGCCCTCGACGAGCCGGCCATTGCGATGCTCGAAGCGCATCTGGCGCGGATCGGCGGAATCGATCCGCGCACCGCTGCGCGCGAAGGCGCTTCGCACCTCGCGCGCCGCGCGACCGCTCTCGCACCACCCATCCATGTCCTGCATGCCAGCCACGCGATCGACGGCGTTCATGCCGAGACCTCCGATGCTTGCGCCGGCGGCGCGCGACGCTTGAGCGGGCGCGTATCCACCGGAAAGCGCGAGCGGTTCGCGGGGTCGCGCGCCCACGCCGCGGCCGCGGGATCGAGGCAGTCGTCGAGCCGGAACCGGTTCCAGCTCACGATCTCCCAGACCTGGTAGACGAGATCGAGAAGCGCCGTTCCCGCGGTGACGTTCCCGATGCAGATCGCGTGCTTGCGACCGGCGATGTTGGGGTGCCACACGCTCTCG
>JAXLQJ010000107.1:0-7887 GCA_046331705.1 bacterium
GCACCTGACCGCGGTACCGAGCCCCGCCGGCAGCGCGGATCCATCCCGCAGTGAGGTCGGTCCCCTCAAACCAATCCCAGAGACCGTTTCCATCGGCGCTGAGATCTTCCCTCTCACGCCCAGAGACCTCCGCCGTGGATACCGCGGCTTGCGCGGCGGCATAGCCACAGAGGTCGTGACCGAATCCGCTCCGCACCCGCAGATCGAGACGCTCCTGGTCGAGGATCCCCCACCGACGGCACTTGCGCCGCGTTGGACCGCGTGCTCCAGCAGCGCGCCACGCGCGGATGTCGTGATCGCCCCACCGATGGGGTCGCACTACTTCCTCTGTGCCGATCGGATCGATTTCCACCACGATGGCGGACTCGACAACCGGCCCACACTCTGGATGCCACTGCCGCTTCGGCAGGACAGCGCGTGGACGACCGACGTGAGTGAGCTGGGCGCATTCTCCGAGCTGACATGGGAAGCCCCACATCGCGTCCTCGGTCGCGCGCGCGTGATCACTCCAGCGGGGTCGTTCGAGAACGCCGTGCTGATCGAGACATCCGAACCGGCGCACGGTGACAAGCCGGCTCGCGCGGTCCGCCGCACGTACTACGCCGCCAACGTCGGTCCCGTGCTGGTGCTCGTGCCCGAGGCTGACGGCCGCTGGGTCGCCGACCTGGTGCTGGAATCCATCGTCGTGCCGCCGCCCGCGGCGCCGCCAAAATCGCAACCGTGACCACGCTCGCCAGTGCGCTGGAGCCTGCCGGAGTTCCGCCGGAGGAGATCCCGAAGATCTACACGCGGCTGGCGCCGATGTACGACTTCTGGGCGCGGCTCACCGAATCGAGAGCGCGCGAGCTGGCCGTGGCCCACGTCCGCGACGGCGAGCACGTGCTGGAGGTGGCCGTGGGCACCGGGCTCGCGTTCGAGACGCTGGTCCACGCGAACCCGCACGGCAGGACCGAAGGTGTGGACCTCACGCCGGCGATGCTCGAGCGCGCGCGCCGCAAGGTGCGCGGGCTGCCGGGCAAGCACGCGCTCTCGATCGCGGACGCGTGCGCGTTGCCGTTCGCCAACGCCTCGTTCGATCTGGTGCTCAACTCCTACATGCTCGATCTGATGCCGGCCGCGGGGATCGCGCGCGTTCTCGCCGAGCTGCGTCGGGTGCTGCGCTCGACCGGCCGCCTGGTGCTCGTGAACATGGCCGAGCCGCCGCCCCGCAGGAGGGCGGCGTATCTGTGGCTCTATCGTCGTGCGCCGCGACTGCTCGGCGGCTGCCGTCCGGTGGCGCTCACGTCGGCGCTCGAACAGGCGGGATTCACCATCGCGACACGCGAGATCGTGACCCAGCTCGGATTTCCGTCCGAGCTGATCCTCGCCAAGCCGGTGTGAGCGCGGCGCGATTGCGTCGTGTACGTGTTTCCGCCGCGAAGGCTCGCGGGCGGCCGACGGAGCGGCCGCGCTCCATGCGAGCCGCTCTCGGCGTGACGGACACTCGTCCTGTCAAGGCGCGGTCGAGAGCCAGGTGCGCGTGGAGCCGCGCTCGAAGCCGTCGGCGAAGATGAAGCTGCTCCACAGCCGCGCGACGGCGGCCTGGGTTTCGCCGGCGGTTTCGGCGCTCCCCGCGATCACGAGCTTGCCGGCCTGAAGACCACCCGCGAGCCCGAGATCGTCGTCGACACCACCGAGGTCGAACGCCACCTCCGATACACCGAAGAAACCGAATCCGGAGTCCACGCCACCGTCGTGGTCGAGCCGGTAGGCGAAGAAGTTCCGGTCCGCACCGACGTTCGCCGCGTCCCCCGCGAGCAGGATGCGTCCGTCGCTCTGCGGGACGATCGACGCCATCGCCTCGACGTCGTACACGTTGTCCACCCACACGCCGTCGCCGTCGAAGCCGGAATCGAGCGTGCCGGTGCTGGTGAGCCGCGCCACCGCCGAGCGCGTGGTACCCGTATCGGCGTCGTCGGACGCACCCGCCGCGAGCACTCGCCCGGTCACCGGGTCGATCGCGAGATCGCTCATGCGATCGTCCTCGCCGTAAGGGAAATCGAACGCGAACGCACCGTCGCCGCTGAACGTCGAATCGAGGACGCCGCCGCTCGTGAGCCGCACCACCGCGAACACGGTACCGAGCGCACCGCCATCGATCGTGCCGCCTGCGACGATCTTGCCATCGTCCTGGATCACGACTTGCCCGAAGTCCGCGCCGGCGCCCCAATCGAGGTCGAACCGGCCATCGCCGCTGAAGGACGTGTCCGGCGTGCCGTTGATCTGCAAGCGCAGGACGAGCAGTCGCTGGTTGGAGGATCCGTCGAGAATGTCGCCGGCGGCGACGATCCGATCTTGACCGTCGATCGCCACGTCGCTCAGGTGCTCCGCCTGATTGAGCCCGACGGTGTAGACACCGTCGCCGCTGAACGACGAATCGAGCGTGCACGCCGGATACAGGTAGCGAAGGATCAGAACGTCGTAGCCGGTGCCGGCGAACGACGCGGTGCCGACCACGACCAAGCGCCCATCGGAGTCGAACGTCGCGGCGTTGGCGCTGGCAAAGAGCCCACCCCCGGGCGAGATCGGCGAGCAGATCGTGCCGGTTGCGGTGTCGCTCAACGAATACCAGAAGAGCGTGCTCTGACCATTCGCGAAGAAGCGTGTCCCGGCGATCACGACGCGGCCGTCGGGCGCCGCGGCCACCGCGTTCGCGTGCGGATCGCCTCCCGAGGGCGCCACGGTGATCTTGCCGTCGGAGAAGAAACCGGTATCGAGAAAGCCGGTCGCTTCCGCGCGCGCCGCCGAGGCAGCTACGACGTGCACGAGACACGCGAACCAGAGAATGCGTGCGGGATGCCGAGTCATTGGCGATACCGCGCGCACTCTACGCGATTCCGCGCGGCGAGCGACACCGATAGGGAGCGCGAGTCGCCGCCGCGCGGCTACTCGTTCGGATCGAAGGTCCGAATGTCCTTCAACGTGAAACCGGCGCGGTGCGCGAGCGGACTCGCCTTCGCGTAGTCGGCGTCCGAGAGCAGCACCAGCACGTACGAGTCGGACGCGATGTCGAGGGCCGCGAGGACTCGCTGATCCGCGCCGAGAAGCCTGGCGATCGCGCGCAAGCAATCGAGGGTCGTGCCCTCGCAATGCTGCGCCGTGATGCTCGCCTTGCGCGCGTCGGAGAGCGCCGCGTAGCCGGCGAGCTGCTCGAGATTCCAGATCACGTCCGCAGCGCCGAGCTTCCAATCCAGCTCGACGGCCCGATGGCGCGCGATCAGCTCATCGACGAGCGCGAGCCACGGCAGCCATTTCCTTCGGCCGGGCTCGTCGAGGGCTTGGAGTCGATCGGCGGTGGCGGCGTGAGTCTCGACGTAGTGCTGCGGCGCCTCGATCGCGGCGCGGATGGCCTCCGCCAAGCCGCCGTCCGCGGGCGCCAGCACCGCAGCCAATGCCAGAAGCACTTCCTTCACCGGAGCTCCTTGTAATAGTACGCGGTCGCGCGCAGCGCGCCGTCGAGCGCCGCGGCGTAGGCAGGAACCTCACCGACCCGCTTCCAACCGAGGTGGTCGTACACGGACTCTGCCGCCGAGCCTGCCTGGGTGTCGAGCACGAGCAGCGTACGGCCGGCGACGCGCGCGTGTCCTTCGGCCGTCTCCATCGAGCGCGAGGCAATCCCGCGCGCGCTACGCAGCACGAAGAGCTTCTGCACCTCGGCTCGGTGACGCGCGTTCTCGCGCTCACAGAGCGCGAGCTGCACCGAACCCACGACCTCCCTCCCCTCTTCCGCGACCCAAAGCACGAGGCCGTGGCCCAGGCTCGCCGACACCTGCGCCCAGTAGCGAAACGCCGTGTCGCGCTCGAGCGGCGCCAAGAACCCCACCGAAGCCCCACTCTCGATGGCATCCACCAGCGACGCACCGAGCCCCGTGAGAAGGATCGGATCGATCGCACACGCCCGACGGATGCGAATCACCGCGAGTCCCAAGTCATCGGCCAACGATGAGAGCGAGCAGGCGGAGGGCGGGGAACCAGTCCCGCCGCGCGTTCCCGGACCGGCGGGAGCCGTTTCCGCTCCAATGCTTGGCCGGTCATTCAGCGCTCGTGCGGTGGAATCGCGCGCAGCTCGGCGACGAAGCGCGCGTGCGCAGCGAGATCCACCGGCCGATGCTTCACCTTCGTGCTCGCCGGGTCCTTGCCGAGGTAGTTGTCGCCCTTCCAGTTGCGCGCCGGCCGGATCGGTCGCGGCACGAACCCGCCACCACAGTTCGGGCATACGTTCGCGAGCAGCACCTCGACACAGCGCGCACAGAACGTGCACTCGTACGAGCAGATCCGCGCCTCGCGCGAGTCCGGCGGCAACGCCACGTCGCAGTGCTCACAGGTCGGTCTGAGCTCGAGCATCGGCACCTCCCACGGACGACCCGCCGCTCGCCCATCATGGCGCGGCGTGCTCGCGCTGCCACGTCGCGGGCAATTGCCTGACTGGCTGACTACCCCGCCGCCGCTCCACCGCGACGCGCTTGGACCTTGAACCGACGCGCACACGAGGTGTATTAGTCATATAGAACACTAGATCGATCCCATGCTCGTCGTCCGACTCCAACCACTCAGCGGCCTGCCCATCTACCGCCAGATCGTCCGCCAGGTGCGAGCGGCGATCGCGACCGGCCGGCTCGCGCCCGGCGACCCGATTCCATCGGTGCGCGAGCTGTCCCAGCAGCTCGGCGTGAACCCGCTCACGGTGGTGAAGGCCTACGGCGAGCTCGAGCACATGGGCGTGGTCGTCACGAGACGCGGTACGGGGACGTTCGTCGCAGACGCACTGCCCGAGCACGACGCGCGCGCCCGCCGCGAGATGCTCGCGGAAGCCGCGGAGCTTCTCGCCGTCGAGGCGTACCACTTGGGCTTCGATCTCGACGCCACGCAAGCCGCCGTCGCGACGGCGTTCGCCCGGTTCGCTCGCGAGCGGGCTCGAGGAGGCAGCCGATGAGCGCTCAGGTGGTGGAGACGGTCGGGTTGTGCCGTTCGTTCGGCCACGTCGAGGCGTTGCGGGACCTGAATCTCACGGTCGCACCCGGCACGGTCTACGCGCTCCTCGGCCGCAACGGCGCCGGGAAATCCACGGCCATCCGCGTGCTCATGGGGCTCATTCGACCGAGCGCAGGGACGGCCCGGGTCTTCGACCACGATCCGTGGACGGCGCCCACGGCGATCAAGCAGCGGATCGGCTATTTCTCGGAAACGCTCGAGCTCTATCCGTGGATGCGCGTGGGCCAGCTCATCGAGCTCACGGCCGCGCTCTACGCGAAATGGGATCGAGCCTACGAGGCGCACCTCGTAAGACGGCTCGAGCTACCGCTCGATCCCAAGATCTCCACACTCTCCACCGGAATGAAGCGACGGCTCGGGCTCTTGCTGGCGCTCTGCCCCCGCCCCGAGCTGCTGATCCTCGACGAGCCCGGCGGCGGGCTCGACGTGGTGGTCCGCCGCGAGTTCCTCGACATCCTCTTCGAGGTCCTCGCCGACGAGTCGCACACCTTGCTCTTCGCCTCCCACATCTTCTCGGACGTCGAGCGCATCGCCACCCACGTGGGGATCATCGAGGCGGGCGCGCTGGTGGTCGAGCGCCCGATCGACGCGCTCTACGAATCGGTGCGGCACGTCCACATCGAACTCGATCGCGAGGTGCCGAAGCTCGACATCCCGGGCGTGCTGTCGGTGCGCCGCAACGGCCCGCGCCGCTGGACCGCCGCCGTCGACCACTTCGACGCCAGCACGCTCAGCGCGATCCAGCAGCGCCTCCCCACCGCGCAGCTCGAAGCGCAGCCCGTCGGCCTCGAAGAGATCTTCATCGATTTCGTGCAGGCGCACCGTGGATGAGACCGTCCGGCGCGTCGAGTGGCCGTGCATGCGGCGCTTCGAGGTGAGCGCGTGATCGATCCCGAGCGCCACGTGCGTCGAGCCCTGTGGCGATGGGAGTGGGCACGACTCGTTCCCGGTCGATCCAAGACGCAACTCATCGTCTTGCTGGGCGGACTCACCTTCACGTTCGTCGCAGCGAAGCCGTCCGCGCTGTTGTGGGCATACATCGGCAGTCTTCACATTGCCGCGCGTTCGTGGGGATTTCGGCACGGGGCGCTCGCTGCCATCGGCGAATACCTCCCCAGTCACGGCGTCGCACGCGACGCGATCGTTCGAGCTCGATACCGCGCCGATTGGTCGTTGATGATCGCCGTCTGGGCTCTCACCGCATGCGGTGCACTGGTGAACCCGTTCTCGCCCGTGTGGGGGGACGATGGTCACCTGCGCGTCGACGCGGCGGCAATCCTGCCATCGCTCCTGCTGGCGGGCGGCCTGGGCTACAGCGCCTTGACGCGCACCATCACCCAGCGGCGAGACCTGGCGACCGGGCTGACTTGGGTCGGCGTGGCGGCCACAGGACTCATCGACTGGCTTCGGCCGCGATGGTTCTTCGTCGACGTCGTACCGCGGTTCCGCGCGGCGCTTCCGACCACCCCGCTGCGCTGGGCGGCGCTGGCGGTGGTTCTCGCGCTGCTGACGGTCCTCTCGCATCGCTCGATCACGTCCGAGCTGGTCGAACTCGACCCGACGACCCGGAACAAGACGCCGCGCTCTCCGGCGCCACGGCCAAGGGACGCGGCGGGCGCCGTCCGTTCGCGCCGGCTGTCACACGCGACGGCGAGCCAGCCTTGGCGCGCGTGGGCTCATGCGCTCATCGAGGGCGGCGCGCGATGGGTCGTGGCGCTCGCGCCTTTGCTTCTCGGGCTGATCATCGCTCTCGCGCTCACCTGCAGCTCTCGTCAGCGCCCACTCGTCGCGGCCTGGATCTGCGTCCCCTCTGCTTCGATTGCCATCGCGCTCGCCGTGTTTGGGAACGCCGATTCATCGCGCTCCCGACGCCACTCGACGGCGATGTGGGAGTTCGTCTTCACCCGGCCCGTCGGACGGTCCACGATCTTCGCCGTCCACTGCGCGAGCTTCCTGCTCGCGCAGTTGGCCCTCATCGGCGGGCTCGCCGCGCTCGAGATCGCGATCGGTCTCGCGCGGGTCGTGCCCCTGGATCCGTGGGTGACGGTTGCGCGCGGTGGGCTCACGGGCGTGGCTGGCCTTGCCCTGGGCACGCTCGCGCTCGCGACGGTTCCCGAAGGCCGAGGCTCACTCTGGCATTGGCTTCGTCACGAGCCGTTCAACCTCGTCGGGACCCTCTTCGGCTCCCTGGGCGCGGTGGCACTGACCATCCTGGCGAGCGCGGCATCGCTCGGCTCGGCGGGCGCGCCCTGCTTCCTGCCGTCGAGCTGGCTCGTGGCTCTGGCGCTGGCGACGCTCGCGCTCAGCGTCGGCTCCTCCTGGACCGCCTTCGCGCGCTGGGAGCTTTCGAGCTGAATCAACGGCTCGGCGACTGCCGCGCGACCGCGATCCGACGACTGCCGGGCCAGCGCGCTCGATCCGCTCTCGCGCCGCGACGCCGCGCCCGAATCAGCCGTGCGCGCGTTCGGGGCCCGCCAGAGCATCCGCGACGGCCTCCGCCTCCATCCGCTTCTGGCAATCGGGGCAGATGCCGTGGGTCACGGTGGCGTCGGTGTGCTCGGCGAGGTAGGCCTCGAACGACTCCCAGTAGTGCGCATCGCTTCGGATCTTGCGGCACCAAGCGCAGACCGGCAGCAGCCCTTGCAGCGTGCGCACCTTGGCGAGCGCCGCTTCGAGCTCGCGCACCCGACCGGCGAGCGCCTGACGCAGCTCGACCATGCGCACACCCACGTGGATGCGGGCCCTGAGCTCGTCCGCGACGAACGGTTTGACGATGTAGTCATCCGCGCCAGCGGCGAAACCTTGCATGACGGCGTCGTGGCCTTGACGCGCGGTGAGCACCAACAAGAAAGGCGG
>JAXLQJ010000108.1:0-6772 GCA_046331705.1 bacterium
CGGCCGCGCGCGGCTTGCGCGGTTGCTCGACTACGCTCACCAGCTCGATCGGATAGACGACTCCGCGCGCGGTCACGCAGTACGTCGTGGTGTCCGGGACGAATCCTCCGCCCTCGGTCGAAGCCTCGTGCAACAGGGCGACCACCGAGTCGTCGTCGATGCCTTCGAGCCGCGGCTCGTAATCGCGCAGCGCCTGGACGCGCGCCTGCCGCTCCGCGGTGGCTCGAATCTCTCCCAACGACAGGCGCGGGTCCGCGAGGCAGACCCGCTTCTGCACCGCCCGCGCCCGGAAGCGCGCAGCGTCGTCGTCGGTGATGAACCCCTCGAGGTGAACGCAGATCTCGCCGAACCCGGATCCATTGCGAAAGCTCGGGCTGCCTTGCACGCGCACGAATCCCGCGCTCCGGTCCTCGATGGCGTCCCGTGTGAGCGTGAAGTTCTCCATCTGCGTCAGGCTGCGGATGACGTCCCCGAACAGCTGGCTCACCGCCTGCCGCTTGGCGAGCATCACGAGGTGCGACTTGGCATCCTCGGCAGTCGCCCAGCCCATGCCGAATGCGGCGAGACACGCGTCCTGCGACGACGTCTGGGCGGCCGCTCGCGGTGCCCACGCGAGCAGGAGGAGGAGCACGACGCGCGCCGCGCAGGGCCGCGCGAGCCCGTTCGTCGCGGCGTGGCGGATCACCTCCCCCATCCTCGTCTCCCGTGGGTGAAGTGCCGGCGCGTTCCGCTCACCAGTTGTATCGGCTCTGGAAGAAGTCCCGGACCTTTCGGACGGAGGCCAGCGCCTCGGCGCCAGAGACCGGATCCTTGAGCCCGAATTTCCCATCCGGACGCGCCGGGATGAATCCGCGCGAGGTCGCGAGCACCACCGCCGCGGCGCCGTAATGGTCGGGCGGGACGTCGGAGAAGATCATGTCGCCGCCAAGCCCCTTGGTCGCGGACTCGCCGGTGACCTTGGTGATGATGCCGTCGAGGAGCATCGCCATCTCGACCTTGGTGATCTTGTGCGCGGGATCGAACTTCCCGTCGACGGTCTCCATCACCTGGTAGGCCACCATCTTGTCGATCATCGGCTTGGCCCAATGGCCCTCGACGTCGGTCGCTCGATCTACGAACGGCTCGCGCCGAATCGTGCTCGCCGCTCGTCCTTCGGGGGCACGGAACGTGGCGTCCGGCTTGAAGCCCTGCTTGTCCAGCAATCGATCCAGCTTGAGCTCGGCGACGAAGATCGCCGCCACGTCCGCACGATCGATCTCGGGCTCGGTGGCCACGGCCAGGTACTGCTCCGGCATTCCGGCGAGGGCCTCACGAGCCAGATTCACGTCTCGCAGCGCCGCGCTCGCGGGAGGATAGTCCTTGTCGATTCCCAGGCCGGCTTCGAGCGTCCGGGTGGCCTTGTCGAGCTTGCCGGCGAGCAGGTAGGCGCGGCCCATCCAGGTGTGAAGCACCGCGAGCTTCGCCTCGCGCGCCGTCGACTCGTAGTCGTCGAAGGCGTCTTCCGCCTCCTCGAGCCAGTCCTCGCCTTTGAGCGCCGTCGCGACTCGGATCCGCGCCACGCCGACCCCGACCTCCTGGGTCGCCCCGTCCGAGTGGGCCTTCGCCGCGTCGAGCGCGGCGTGCGCGTCCTCGCCGCGCCCGAGTTGGGCCAGGGCAATGGCACGGCCGGCGTGGGCCGGGCCGTACTTCGCCTTGAGCGCGACCGCGCGGTCGTACTCGGCCAGGGCCTCGTCGTACCGCTTCTGCTCGAGAAGCTGATTGCCCGCCTGGGTGTGCACGACGGCCTGATCCGCCGGACCTTCGGCGACGAGCGGCTGGGTCGCGCAGCCCGCCAGCGCGAGCACGGCGACGAGACCGAATCCGGCAAGCCTGGCGACCGCGCGACCCGCGTTGCTGCACGAAGTTTTCATGCGTGTTGCTCCTCGGAGGGCAAGCGCGCCCTCCAGACGTCGGCTCAGTCGAGCACGATCATCACGCGTGCCTGAGCGAGAAAGCTCTGGCTCTGTGCAGCCGTCCGGAGCTTCAGCGCATCTTCCTTGGTCAGCACCAGATCCGCCTTGGCGCTGCCGGACGCGCTCGCGGCCTTGACCGTGAGCGGGTTGTCGGTGACACGGGTGTTGCGCGTCGCCGCGTCCATGTTCTTCGAGTAACCGGCGAGGCCGTGCTCGATGGCGTAATCACGCGAAACGAACGCGGATCCGTAGATGGGCTCACCCGCGTCGTCGAGCACCTTCGGGCTCATCGCCGGCCGCGCCGCGAGCCCGCGAGCGTCCACCACCACTCCCGTGTACACCGGACCGCCGGGGGAGGTCTTCGCGACCTCACCCACCGCACCGGTGGTCGGCGCAGGCGCGGCGGGCGGCGGGGCCGCGACCACCGCCGGCGGCGTCACCGCTGGCGTGATCGGCGCACTCGGCTTGGCGCCCACCACGGCGCCGCCCGGGGAAGGTGCGGACGGCACCGAGGGGAGCACGGCCTCGGCCAGGCTCGGCTTCCCCTTGGTCTCGTGAATGCCCAGCCGCACGTGGACGGTACAGGTGCCGTCGGCGTCGACGTGCTTCTCCATCGTGGTCGCCTGCACCATCCCCTGGATCTTGGTCCGGATGGTGTCGTTTTGCGTGACGTAGTTGATCACGGTGGTCTCGGAATCGATCTGCATTCCGTGGATCACCTCGAGCAGATTGCGCCGTGCCTCGACCTCTGCGGCACGACAGGCCATCAAGCGCCCCTGCGCCTCGGAGGTGTTCGCGGCGGGCACGCCGGCTCCCTCGGCGGTGATCTCCTGCTGGGTCCAGTCGATCTGACCGATCGTCTGGCCCTTCGCGCCCTTGGCGGGCACGACCACGTCGTTCGCGGCGTCTTGCGCCAGAGCCAATCGCGGCACCGCGACCGCGGCGGCAATCAACAGCGCGACCCAACTCGTCCTCGTCATGGATTTCCCCCAATTCCTCGTCCCTCGAGCCACGCGTGTCTTGTCCCATCGCGTGAAAGGGGCGTCAAGAGCGAATCGTCCGGACATTTCGGCCCGACGTTGCTTGAGCGGGCGCGCGCACGCGTGGTATTCGTTGAAAATGCTCGTAGTCACTGCGAATTCCTCACGGCCATGCAGGAGCCGATCTCGTCGTGCCGACGGTCCCGGAAACCCCGTAGGCGCCCACCCCGGCCGATGGTCCTTCGCCAGCGCGCGGATCGCCGCTTGCGCCCTGCTGGCTCTCGCCGCGCAGCTCGGCGCCGCCGACTCGGCGTGGGCCGAGGCCGCGCCGGAAGCGAAACGCCTGGCGGTCTTCGACATTCGCTACACCAGCGCCGATCGTGATTCCGGCACGCGAATGGGGCGCGCGCTCACCGACATGCTGACGACCGCCCTCATGAAGAGCGGCAAGTTCACGGTGATCGAGCGCGACCGACTCGAACAGGTCGTTCGCGAGTCCACGGAGGTCCCCGCCGAGCACTTCATGGACGAGAGCACGACGGCGAAGATCGGCAAGCTGGTCGGCGCGACCCATTACCTCATCGGTAATGTCACCGAGTTCCACTACGGCGTCGGCAAGAAGAACCTCGACCTTCTCCAGGTGATCCAGTACAGCGCGAACGCCCGGCTCGGGGCCGATCTGCGCCTGGTGAGCACCGAGACCGGAGTGGTGGAGTTCGCCGACTCGATCCGCAAGGACTGGAGCAACACCTGGCAGACGGCCGATGCAAGCCGCGGCCCGGGCGGAAAGGCCGACGAGTACCGCACCTTCGAGAACCTCGCGCGGCAGCTCGCCGAGGACGCAGCCCAACGAATCGTCAAGGCCGTCTACCCGGTTCGAGTCGTGAAGGTCGACGGCACCACGGTGTTTCTGAATCGTGGCAGCTCTCAAGGCATGAAGGCCGGTGCCGTGTGCGAAGTGCAACGCGGCGGGGAAGCACTGGTCGATCCGGACACCGGCGCCACGCTCGGCACCACGGTGCGGAAAATCGGCCGTGCGAAGGTCTTCGAGGTGGCCGACAAGTTCAGCCAAGCCAAGGTCCTGGAGTCGATCGAGCCGATCGCCACGGGAGATACATGCAAATGAGCGGCCGCCAGCGTGTCGGCATCGGGGTGTTGCTCGTGAGCGCGGCGCTCTTCACCGGTTGCGCTGGAAGCCGGATCACCGTTCAGAAGTCGGTCCCCGCCGAGGTCGGGGCGATTCCCGGCGTCCTGGGCGTGGCGGGATTCGCTTCCGCTTCACCCGCCTACGGGTTCGTGGCGAGCACGGTCGCAGGGAAGCTCACCCAAGGCATCGCCAACAGCGGCCACCTCAAGATGTTCACACGCGATCCCGCGGAGCTCGGACGCGTCGTCAAGGAACTCGAGCAGTTTCAGGGACGCGGGACGTTGTCCGCCGCCAGCCTGAACCGCCTCATGAGCCAGGGTCTCGAGGGGATCATCTTCGGCGAAGTGACCATGGTCCAGGCCCAGGACACACGTCGCTGGGAAGACGTCCAAGTCTACGACGCGAACTACAACGCGTATCGCCCCGCACGAAACGTTTACCTCACGCGCACCGGCGACCTCACGGTCAACTACAAGATCCTCGACGTCCACACCGGGCAGGTCTTGGTCGCCCAGAGCGACAACCAGCACGGTGTGTGGGAGATCCTGGAATCCGGGGTCGGGCCGCAGGCAGGCGGGACTCCCGCATTCAACGCGGGCTACGCGCTGGGCACGATGCTCGGGAGCGCCATCACCGGCAAGCCCGCGGCCGGTGCGCCACCGCCCGTCACCAGCACCGGCGCCAAGCTCGTGACGCAGCTCCCGGCGGAGACGGCGGTCGTGGACCAGCTCGCGACGCAATCCGTGGACGCGTTCCTCGCGAAGATTCAGCCGCATCTCGTGAGCGGAACCGTGCTTCTCAAGAAGAGCGGCAACGATCAGATGGAGCTCGGCGCGAAATACGCCTGTGCCTGCAACTGGGCGGCCGCCGAGCAGGTGATGGAAGCCGGGTTGCGAACGGGCACGAGCATCGAAGGCGTCGACTTCTACAACCTGGCGGTGGTCAAGGAGCTGCGCGGCTGCCGACGCGAAGCGGTCGATCTGTTGGCCAAGGCCGTCGCCCGTGCCCCCGACGACGAAGAGATCGTGCGCGCGCACGCGCAGCTCCTGCAGAACGTCGATCTGCTCGCGGGATCGCCACCTCCCGATTCCAACTCCCCATGCTCACGCCCCTGCCAGATCGAGGCCTCGTGCGGCGTGCGGTGACGCCGTCCGCGAGCGCGGCCCAAGGGCCGCGCCGCGCTACGTTCGAGATCCAACTCGAGCTCGGTCCGGACGAACGGCGGGGGAGCCCCCTTCTCGTCGTGAAGCAACGCGCAGTGCGGCGGCCAGGCGACGTCCGCCGCACCGCCGTCCGTCGCTCGGAACCATCCCGGCGCCACGCCGGCCTCGAACCCTTTCACCCCCCAGGATCCGCCCCCTTCGGGCTCGAAAAGGAGATGACTCGATGATCGGCCGCGACTCTGCACCGTCGTTCGCACCCCACTTCCGAGCTCCGACGAGTTGGGTGCCGTTGTTCTTGTCGGCGGCGTTATTCGCGACCGGCTGCACCAAGCAGGTGAGCATCGAGTACCTGGAAACTCCCGGTGTCGATCTCAGCAAGCACCACACCATCGGTGTCGCCGGCTTCCAAGGTCAGAACGGACAAGACGTGAGTCGGTTGATCGAGACCGCGCTCGGGCAAGCCAAGTCCGGCAAGCAGTCGTACTTCACGATCGTCGATCGCGATCGGCTCGAATCGGTGATGAAGGAGCAGCGGCTGAGCCTCACCGGAGCGATCGATCCGAGTCGCTTGAAGGACGTCGGCAAGGTCCTCTCGTTGGACGCCCTCGTCACCGGCAACGTGGCCAGCTACGAGGTGAGAGACAGCTCGTACAGCGAGAACCGGAGCGAGTCCTACGAATGCGGGAAGAAGAAGACCTGCAGTCGCGACTACACCGTCGGTTGCACCAAGCGAGAAGCCTACGTTCAGCTCAACATCAGCGTGCTCGACACCGAGACGGCCCAGAACGATGCGCCGCTGTCGCCCGAGGGGCGCGCTTCCTCCGAGAAGTGCAGTGACCAATCCTCCACGCTGACGATGGGCGAGGAGTTGCTCCGCGCCGCGAGCCAGCAAGCGATCACCGAGTTCGTCAACCAGGTGACGCCTCACAAGGTGTCCGAACGCGTCATGGTGAAGTCGGGCGACGACGACGCTCCGCTGCTCTTCGGCTCGGCGAGCGACTCCGTGTTGGCGAGCACCATGGGCAAAGGCGTGGACCTCGCGAACGCCGGCCTGTGGGCCGAGGCGGTCACGCAGTTCGAGGACGCCGTTCGTCAGAAGCCGACGTGCGCCGCGTGCCACTACGACCTGGGGCTCGCCATGGAGACGTTGGCGACGGATCTCTCGGACCTGCAGACGGCGCGCGACCACTACCACCAGGCCGTCACGAGCCGACCGAGCGACACCTCCTATACGGGTGCGTTGAAGCGCATCGATCGCCGGATCTCCCAATGGGAAGAGCTCATTCGTCAGACCAAGGACCGCGAGGAGGCGGCTCAGCGAGCGCGCGAGGCCGAGCAGGCGAAGTCGACGAGCAAGACGACGAAGCCGGCCAAGAAAGGCACGAAGACCTCGAAGTGAGCGCGCACGAGCACGTGCTCACGCCACTCCGATCGGCTCCGATCGGACGAGGAGTCCCCGTGACCGCTACCACGCGTGGATGGGTGTTGCTGACGATTGTCGCGGCCGCGCTCTCGAGCGCCAGCGTCCTC
>JAXLQJ010000109.1:0-6657 GCA_046331705.1 bacterium
CGGATGGGTTGCGCCGGCGATCGCCGTGTTCATGAGCACGGCGTCCATGCCCATCTCCATCGCAACCGCGGCGTCGGAAGCGGTGCCCACGCCAGCGTCCACGATCACCGGCAGCGTGAGCTGCTCGCGGATGATGCGCAGATTGGCCGGATTGCGGATTCCCAATCCCGAGCCGATCGGCGCCGCCAGCGGCATCACCGCTGCGCAGCCGATGTCCGCGAGCTTCCTGCACGCGATGGGATCGTCGAGGGTGTAGGGCCACACCTCGAAGCCATCCTTCACCAGCACGCGCGCCGCCTCGAGCGTGGCCTCGTTGTCCGGGAAGAGGGTCTTGGGATCGCCGATGACCTCGAGCTTCACGAGGTTTCCGACCCCGGCCTCGCGTGCGAGCCGCGCGGTCCGCACCGCATCCTCCGCGGTGAAGCAGCCCGCAGTGTTGGGCAGGATCGTGATGCGCTTCAGGTCGAGATGATCGAGGAGGTTGGGCTCGTCGGGATTGGTGATGTTCACCCGCCGCACGGCGACGGTCACGACCTCGGCGCCGGTGCGGTCGAGGGCTTCGCGCGTCTGCTCGAACGTCGCGTACTTGCCGGTGCCGACGATCAGCCGCGAGCGGAACGTGCGCGTGCCGATGCGAAGTAGGTCCTCTGCGGCGCTCATTCAGCCCCCTCCCACGAAGCGGATGATCTCCACCTGGTCGCCGTCGGCGAGCGTGCGCGCGGCGTGCTCGGACCGGGGCACGACCTCGCGGTTCACCTCGACCGCGCCGTAGCGCTGGTCCACGCCGAGGCGCGCGAGCAGCTCGGCCACGGTCAGCGGCCCCTCGAGCTCGCGGGCCTCGCCATTCACGATCAGCTTCATCGCGGAAGGCGTAGCACGCCCCACAACCCCTTGTCCCCTGGCCTCGCACGCCGCCGGGGACCCGAGGTCATCGTCGTAAACCGAGCTGCTCGGCATGGTTGACGATGGCGAATTTGCAAATTAGATCGCACGGTTTCGCCATGTCATCGTCGTCCGCGGACCCCCTTGGCTTCGCTGCCGAAGCGCTCGCGGCATTGGATCGCGCCGAGCTCCGGCGCTCCCTGCGCACCGTCGAGAGCGCGCAGTCGCCGGAGATCGTCGTCGACGGCCGGGCGGTGCTGTGCCTGTGCTCGAACAACTACCTCGGGCTCGCCAACGACCCCCGCCTCACGCGCGCCGCCGTCGCCGCCACGACTCGCTTCGGCTGCGGCAGCGGGGCGAGCCGGCTCATCTCCGGCAACGTCACGATCCACGACGAGCTCGAGCGCGAGCTGGCACGCTGGAAGGGCACCGAAGCCGCGCTGCTCTTCAACTCGGGCTACCACGCCAACTGCGGCGCATTGCCGGCGCTCGCGGGACCGGGCGATCTGATCCTCTCCGACGAGCTCAATCACGCGAGCCTGATCGATGGGTGCCGCCTCAGTCGTGCCACGGTCCGCGTCTATCGCCACGGCGACGCCGGCGACGTCGCTCGTCTGCTCGACGATCGCGCGAGCTTCGGGCGCGCGCTCATCGTCACGGACACCGTGTTCTCGATGGACGGCGACCTGGCACCGCTTCCCGATCTGCTCGATCTCGCGAGCCGACGCGATGCGCTCCTCTACTGTGACGAGGCCCACGCCAGCGGGGTGCTGGGCGAGCACGGACGCGGCGCGGTCGAGCATCTCCATGTCGCCGATCGCCGCGTCGTGCAGATGGGGACCCTCGGCAAGGCGCTGGGGAGCTTTGGTGCCTACGTCGCCACCAGTCGCGACGCCGCGGAGCTGTTGCTGAATCGCGCGCGCAGCTTCGTGTTCACCACCGGGCTGCCGCCGGCGGTGTGCGCGGCGAGCCTCGCGGCGGTGCGCGTCGTGCGCGAGGAGCCCGAGCGGCGGGAACGTGTGCGCTCGCTGGCGCGCCGGCTGCGCCAGTCGCTCGCGGCGCTGGGCTTCACCGTGGCCGGCGAGGTCGACGTGCCGATCGTGCCGGTGATCGTCGGCGACGCGTCCCCGACGATGGCGCTCGCCCGAGAGCTCTTCGAGCGTGGCGTGCTGGCGAGCGGCATCCGACCGCCCACGGTTCCCGCGGGCACCTCACGAATCCGCGCCACGCTGATGGCCACCATGACCGACGAGCACGTCGAGCGCGCGGTGGAGGCGTTCGCCGAGGCCGGTCGCGCCTGCCGAATCATCGGTTGAGGAGGACGCTCGTGGATCCGGAACGCATCCGTCAGCTCGAGGAGATCGACCGCAAGCACGTCTGGCACCCGTTCACCCAGATGAAGGGTTGGATCGAGGACAAACCGCTCATCGTCGAGCGCGCCGAGGGCAACTGGCTCGTCGACGTCGAAGGCCGTCGTTATCTCGACGCCATCTCGAGCCTGTGGGTGACGGTGCACGGGCACCGCGTTCCCGAGATCGACGCGGCCGTCCGGGCGCAGCTCGATCGTGTCGCCCATTCCACGCTGCTCGGTCTCGCCAACGTGCCGTCGATCGAGCTGGCCGAGCGCCTGGTGCGGATCGCACCGCCAGGGCTCACGCGCGTCTTCTATTCCGACTCCGGCTCCACCGCCGTCGAGGTTGCGCTCAAGATCGCCTACCAGTTCTGGCAACAGCAGCCGGGCGGCAGCACCAAGAACCGCTTCGTCTGCTTCGAGAATGCCTACCACGGCGACACGCTCGGCTCGGTGAGTGTGGGCGGGATCGACCTCTTCCATCAGGTCTACCGGCCGCTGCTCTTCGAGACGCTACGGGTGCCATCGCCGTACTGCTATCGCTGCCCGCTGGGGAAGAGCCATCCGAGCTGCGAGACCGCGTGCCTCGAACCGCTCGAATCGATGCTCCGCGAGCGCGCCGACGAGATCGTGGCGGTGGTGATCGAGCCCGCGGTGCAAGGCGCCGCCGGCATGCTGGTGCAGCCGCCGGGATTCCTGCGTCGCGTGCGCGAGCTCTGCGATCGCCACGCCGTGCTGCTCATCGCCGACGAGGTCGCGACCGGCTTCGGACGCACCGGCACGATGTTCGCGTGCGAGCGCGAAGGCGTGGCGCCGGATCTGCTCTGCATCGCCAAGGGCATCACCGGCGGCTATCTGCCGCTGGCGGCGACGCTCGCGACCGAGAAAGTCTTCGCCGGCTTCTTGGCCGAGTTCCGCGAGAAGCGCACCTTCTTCCACGGTCACACGTACACGGGGAATCCGCTCGCGTGCGCGGCGGCGATCGCCAACGTCGACCTGCTCGAGAAGACCGGGCTGATCGGCACGATCGACGAGAAGGCCGCGTTGCTCGGCGCGGCGCTGGCGTCACTCGCCGAGCACCCGTGCGTGGGCGAGATCCGGCAACGCGGGCTCATGGTGGGAATCGAGCTGGTGCGCGACCGCGCCACGCGTGCCGAGTTCGAGTACGGCGACCGCGTCGGCCACCAGGTGATCCTCGCAGCGCGGCGGCGCGGCGTGATCCTGCGCCCGCTCGGCGACGTGCTGGTGCTCATGCCGCCGCTCGCCATCACGCCCGACGAGATCGCGCTACTCGCGCGGGTGGTGCGCGAATCGATCGACGAAGTGCTTCCGGCGCCGACGTGATCACCGGACGTCACGCGCGGAACGAAGCTCAGATCGGCGGCAACCCTGCGTCTCCGAGCGCGTCCGTCTTGATGACGAACATCCGGCTCGTGTAGCCCTCCTGGAACGAGCCTGGGACGACGAATCCGCCATCGGGCGTCTGCTGCACCTTGTAGCCCCAGTCTTGTCCGAGCCCGCCGTAGTGGTTCATCCACTGGGTGTTGCCGTCCCCGTCGGTCTCGAGCAGGAACACGTCGTGGATCTGCCCGTCGTAGTCGGCCTTGCCCGCGCCGACGAAGACGTAGCCACCCGACGCCGTGAGGTTGCCGCTGAACCCGGCGAACTCCGTCACGGTCCGCGCCCACAGCTCGGCACCCGTGGCGTCGGTGCGCACGATGCGAAGGGTGTCGAAGTTCATCGGTCCCCAGGTCTGGCCGACCAACAGCGCGCCGCCGTCGTCGGTGAGTGAAACGCTTCCCACGATGTCCGAGCCGGCGTTCGGGTAGCTGTGCCGCGCGATCTCGTCGCCGTGAGCGTCGAGGTGAACGAGCTGCATGTCGTGCAGGGAGCAGCTCGCGCATTCCGGATTGCCCACGCCGACCACGAAGTGGCCGTCCGGGTGCTGCGCAATGGCACCATCACCGATTCCACCCAGCGAACGCACCCACTCGAGATCGTGATCGGCATCGAGCTTGGCGACCACGATCGACGCCGAGGTCGTCCCGTATTCCGGACCCGCGAGAACGATTCCGCCGTCGAGCGTCGGCACCATTCCCAGGCAATGCCCGTGATGCCCCTGCGCGTCGCCGAACCCGGTGCGCCAGAGCTCGTCGCCGTTCGCGTCGATCCCGAGCACGACGACCTGTGTGTCGGGTTGACCGGTGCCCGGCGAGCCTCCGCACGCGATGAAGCTGCCGTCGGACAATCGTCGAATGGCGGAGAGAACGCCACCCTCCACCGCCGGGTACGTGTGGATCCACTGCTGCGTTCCAGCGTGGTCGATCTTCACGACCTGCATCCGGCTCGGATCGCCGGGAGCCGCCGTGCCGCCGCCGGCCGCCAGGTAGCCCCCGTCACCACTTTCGTCGATGCCCTGCAGCACTCCGCTCGCCGATCCGGGCTCACCGAAAAGCCGCTGCCAGTGATCCGTGGTGCACGCGCCGGTGAACGAGCACACCAGCGCGCAAAGCAACTCGGGGGATACCCTTCGCCTCCGGTCGCGCATCGCGTCCCTCCCGTCGTGGACCGTGCGTTGCATCGCGTCGCCGCGCTGCTGGTCGCACGCGATTCGTGAAGAGCGCGCCCATCATACGGCACGAGTAGGCCCACTCGCGTTTCCACCGGATGAGCTCCCGTTGCTGGCACGCGGCTGACGGGCTCGGCGCGCCGCTCACGCGGTGAGCTCGGGCTGTGCAGCAGCGAACACCGGCAGCTCGAAGCGCGCCCGCAAGCCGAGCACGCGCGGTCCCGACGAGACCTCGAGCGTCCACACGATCTGGTTCTGCCAGTCCGCCCAGTCGGACGGGAGCGCGCTGGCGGAAACGTCGATGTCGAGCGGGAGCTCGATGCCGTCGCCGCGCGCGAGCACCTCGCCGGGATCGAAGCGAAGATGCGTCGCCCAGACATCGACCTCCGTCATCTCCCAGTCCGAATCGCCGGCGTACCGGAACGTGCGCCGTCGGCAATGAAGCGATCCGTCGACGATGGCCGACCGCGACAATCCGCGCGTCACGACCACGCTGCCGAGCAGCTTGCCGCCGAGCCGCGGCGCCGGTCCCTCGAAGCGAAGCTCGGCAACACCAAAGCGCCAGCGGCGCAACGATTCGTAGAGCCCGGGGGCGAAGAGCACGATCGGAAGCAGGCCCACCCAAAGTGTGCCGCCCGAAAGTCGTTTGCTTGCAGCGGCCGGGTCACGGAGCATCTGCTCGCAGTTGACTGGCAGCGTCGAGATGATGATCGCCGCAAGCAGCAACCCCCACGCGTGGAGTCGGAAGCGCCGCTCGGCAGGGTCGACTGCGCGTACGTGCCGCCCAGCCCAGCTCTCCTCGAGTCGCCACGCCCACCGCGCTCGTCGTAGCCGGACGACTGCAGGCGCGTGCCGGGCGCGCAGCAGACCACCGACCGCGCTCGCCCACACGACCAGCAGGGCGCCGAGCAGGAAGAACCCGAGGTCTCGCGCGCGCTCTTCGGCGCCGGCAGCCTTTGGCTCAGCGGCCAAGATGGCGATCACGACCAGGAGCAGCAGCAGCCCGAACAGAGGCAGGGCTGTGCCGGTGTTGCGAGCGTCTTCGTGATTGGGTGGCGGTCCGTCGGTATTGCCGATCGGCCCTTCCGAATCGCACCCCGCGAGTGTCACTCGTCCTCGCTCGGCGCGTCTCGCCGGACGCTCACATCGCAACGCACTTGGAGATGAGCTCTTTCGTAATCTCGCTGGTGGCGGCGCCGAGAGCGCGGATGCTTCCGGGTCGAAGCGCAGTCGAGCGGCGATCGACCCGAGTCGGAGATCGGCTCGAGTCGATCACGCGTCTTGCTTCCTCCGATCCAGGGTTCGAGCAGCTCGCCAACAGGCCATGCGTGGCCCTCGCGTTGCTCGTCCAGCTCATGGCGAAACCGCAGGGTGAACCGGAATCTCGAACGAGGCTTTGAAGCCAAGCCCAGGCGCCCGCGCCGAAACCGAGTAGCGCCACACGATTTGGTCACGCCAATTGGAGCCGTCGGTGGGAGGCTGCTCACGCGGAAAGTGCAGCAACACGGGAAGCACGGTCGCCTCGCCGTCGAGTCGAGCGGCGGAAGCGGCGATGGTCTCGCGATGCTCCCACATGGTCTGGTCGTCGGTGTCGGAAACGCCTCCGTCGGAGTAGGTGATACGGCGGCGTAGACATTCGAGCTGGGTGTGAAAAGCGGAAACGGTGGTCGCGCGTAGCGGAATGCGCAGCGAAAGGGCTATCTGGCGACCGATGCGCGGAGCGTCTCCTTCGAAGGCAAGCTCCGCCATGCCGAACTTCCGGATGCGCATTCGCTCCAGCGTTCCAGGTATCAGGGCGGCGATCGCGAGCGGCCAGAACACCCAGGCGCGCGGGCGGCGCCCATGCAGCAGGTCG
>JAXLQJ010000110.1:0-5448 GCA_046331705.1 bacterium
CCATCGGCCCGCAGCCGCCGCGATGGATCTGCTCCTCGCGGGTCCCGGCCCGCGGCCCCCGTGGGCGCCCACGCTGCCGTGGATCCCCCTGCCGGCAGTCGGCGCCGAGCCGGGGGCGACGGTGCGCTGGTACCGCAACCTCGACCGCTGGCTCGACGCACACGAGCCCGCGCTCGTGCACGTGCTCTCCGGGTTTCCGGTGCCCGGGATGCGGCGGCCGTACGTGATCACGCTGCACGACCTCGACGTGCTCGCGAGCCCGGCGCGCCATCCACTGGTGAAGCACGCCTACTTCCGCTTCTTCCTGCCGGCGAGCCTGCGACATGCCGCCTCGATCCACGCCGTCTCGCGCAGCACCGCCGCGGCGATCGCCCGCCGCTGGCCGATGCTCGCGCCGCGAACCACCACCGTGCGCAACGCCCTCGCGCCGAGCTTCACGCGCGTCCGCGACCGCGGGCTGCTCACCGAGCTGCGCGAGCGATGGGGACTGCCGGCGCGGTTCGCGCTGGTCTTCGCGTCACGCGGGCCGCGCCTGCGCGCCGATCTCGCGATCGAAGCGATGACCGAGGTGCGGGCGCGACACGCCGATGTCGGGCTGGTGATCGCCGGCGGTTGCGACGCAGCGCGCCCGCGGGATCCGGGGCGCGGCGAGCGCCACCGCCCAGCCGTGGTGCGCATCGGCTCGGTCGAGGAGGGCGAGCTGCCGGCGTTGCTGAGCGCCGCCGCGGTGCTCGTCCATCCGACCTGGGACGACGGCTTCGGCTATCCGCCGCTCGAGGCCCTCGCCTGCGGCACGCCGGTGGTGGTCTCCGATCTCGCGATCACGCGCGAGCTGCTGGCGCCGCACGCGCTGCGGGTGGGATCGGACGATCCGCGCCGCTGGGCCGATGCGATCGACCACGCCCTCCACGACGCTGCGCACCGGGAAACCGTGGCGCGCGTGGCGCCCACCTGGACGTCACGCTTCGGCGTGGATCGTCTCGGCGCGCGCCTGGTCCATGCGTATCGCCGCACCCTCGCGCGCTCGGGCAGCGCCCCGCCGCCGCGCGCGCGGCGCCAGGCGTCGAGCCAGCACCACGTCGTAGACGAGGTCGGCCCACGCGGCGCCGATCGAGCTCAACCCCATGCGTGACTGGAACTCGCGGAGCGCCGCCGCGCCCAGCTGGTGACGGAGCGAGGCGTCGCGCGCCAGCTCGCGCAGAGCATCGGCCAGCGCGTCGGCATCCCGCATCGGCACGAAGCGCGCGCAGCCGGATTCGCCGAGCTCGTCGCGCATCGCGCGGCTCGCACCGGTGACGAGCGCCTTGCCCATCGCGAACGCCTGATACGCCTTGTTCGGCAGCACCAGGTCGGCCTTGCGCGTGCCGCCGAAGATCCCCAGGCACACGTCCGCCGCGGCGATCAGCCGAGGCAGCTCTTCGTAGGGGACCCAATCGATCAGCCTCAGGTGCGGGATCGCGCTCGGCTCGCGGACGCCATAGACCGCGCACACGTCGTCGCGGAACTGGCCGGTGCCGACGAACGTGAACCTCACGGCGCCGCCCGCGAGCCGTTTCGACGCCTCGAGCATCGTGCGTACGCCGTGCAGCGGTAGGTATTTGCCGTAGTAGAGAACGTGCAACGGTCCGGGGGCCCGAGGCCCCGTCCGTGGGCGAAAGACTCGGTCGTCGGCTCCCGTGAGGACGGTCACGAGCTTGTGCTCCGCGACCGAGAAGCGATCCCGAAAGTACGCAGCGTGCGCATCGGTGTCCGCGACCACCACGTCGGCGAGCGCGTAGAGCCGGCGCTCGATCCAGGCGAGCAACGCCGCGGCCCGCGAGCCCGCGGCGACGAAGCCCTTGTCCTCGACGAGCGTGTTGTAGACGGAAACCAGCGGATCGACGATGAGCGGCTTGCCGCGCCGACGGCTCAACCAGCGCGCCAGCGGCACGTCGAGGTGACCGTTGAAGCCCACGACCATGACGTCGTAGTCGGCGATCCGCGAGTGGCGCCACGCGAGGCGCACCAGCGCGGCGAGGTAGCGAGCGACCACTCGCACCAGCGAGCGTCCGCGGAAGTAGTCGGCGAGCTTGATGCGCGTGAGCCCCCACACCTCGACGTGGCACTCGATCACCTCGACGTCGTGCCGCTTGAGACCGTCGATCGCGATGCGGTTGCGCGGATAGTCGCGCTCGTAGGTGCCGAACCAGCACACTTTCATCGGCGCGACTCCGGCGCCTGCCGGAACGCGCGCCCGCCACCAGCCGCGCGCGAGCGCGTGAGTGCCAACGAAAGTTGCGGGGCCGGCATCGCCGACCCATCCGTGCAAGCGGCGTTCCCCGGTCGCGACACGCGCGACACGCGCGACGCGGACGCGATCGATCCGCGGCGAGCCGCTCAGACGCGGGGAGCGGGCGCGCCGTCGACGAGGCCGTAGAACTTGAGCTTGTGGAAGAAGGTCGCACGGGCGATGCCGAGGATGGCGATGGCGCGCTCCTTGTGGCCGCCCGTGTGCTCGAGGACGCGGCGGATGTGCTCGCGTTCCACGCGCTCCATCAGCTGCCTGAGCGATTCCGGGGCTCCATCGCTCGAGCAGGGCGCCGCGACCGCGCTGCCCGCGATCGCCGCCGGCAGGTCGCCGAGCCGGATCACGTCGCCACACGCGAGGATCCCCGCGATCTCGACGACGTTGCGCAGCTCTCGCACGTTGCCGCTCCAACGGTGCTGCCGCAGCGCGTCGAGCGCCGCCGGCTCGAACGATTTCCCGGGCGCCAGCCGCGCCTGGAAATGGTGCAGGAGCGGGTCGATGTCATCGCGCCGTGCGCGCAGCGGCGGGACGTCGATCCGCGCGACGCAGATCCGGTAATAGAGATCCTCGCGGAACCGACCCTCGCGCACCTCGCGCTCGATGTCGACGTTGCAGGCCGCGATGATCCGCACGTCCACCGGAACGTCACTCCGCGCACCGAGGGGGCGGACCACGTCGGCCTCCAGCGCCCGCAGCAGCAGCACCTGAATCTCGGGCGTGGCCGTGGTGATCTCGTCGAGGAAGAGCACGCCGCCCTTCGCCTGGACGAAGAAGCCGTGATGCGGCGAGGTGGCGTCGGTGAAGGCGCCCTTCTCGTGACCGAAGAGCTGGGAGATCGCGGTCTCGCGCGAGAGCGTGCCCATGTGGACGGGAACGAAGGGTCCGGCGCGCCGCTCGGACTCCTGGTGGATCGCGCGGGCGATCACTTCCTTGCCGGTGCCCGACTCGCCGGTCACGAGCACCGACACCTGGGTGGGGGCGAAGCGCTTCACCAGCTCGTAGATCCGCTTCAGCTCGGAGCTTCGGCCGACCAGGTGGTGCCCCGCGCCGTACGCACGCTCGAGCGTTTCCTCGCGGGCCTTGGCGACCTCGCGCTCGGCTTCGATCCGCAGCAGATGCTGGATCGCGATGCAGGCGTAGCAGGCGAGCGCCTGCAGGAACGGCAGATCTCCCTCGTCGAACGCGCGGACCCGGACGTTGTTGTCGCAGTAGAGGATCCCGAGCGGCGAGGCGGGGTCGCCGAGCACGCAGCAGATGACCGAGCGGATGCCGTTGGCGACCACGCTGGCCGCCGCGCCGAAGCTCGAGTCCATCGCGGCGTCGATGGTGAGCAGGGGTTCGCCCGACTCGAGCACTTGCGCGACCATCGTGCTCGAGATCGGCAACGGTCCATCCGCGCTCCAGCTCAGCTCGTGCGCCGCGCGCGGCACAAGCGTGTTGCCGTCGACGGTCGCGAGCAGCACCCGCTCGGCGCCCAGGAGCTCGCAGGCGGCGGCCACGATCCGCTCGAAGAGCCCCGGCAGCGCCGCCTGGGAGAAGAGCTCGTGGCCCAGCTCGTAGAGCTTGGTCAAGCGCAAGTACGAGCGCCGCAGCTCCTCCGCGGGGATGGCCCCGGGATCGGGGGGAAACGGCATGCGCGCCCCCGCCCCAGCCGCTCGCTGGGGAGGCTCGGGGGACGGGCCGAGGGAATGGGAAACACCGAATGGTTCTTCCGAGAGTGACATTCCAGCTCTCCGTGCCGGGCGTTACTCCTCACCATAGGGAATTCCCGCCTCGAACGCTACCGGCGTGTGCGTGGGTGTAGGGAGCACATGATCTGTCCGCTCCGAAGAGCAAGTGAAGTGTCCGCTTTCGGCGTTCGGGAGGTAGAGGGCGGTCCCCAAGGGGGATGCTGCCGATGCTCTACGGTCCGACCGCGCTGGAGCGGGCGATGCGGATTCGTGAGGTGATGCTTCGAGCGATGAGCGGGGAGATCAATTGGATCCAGGCGAGCGACATCCTGGGCATGGATCCACGGTCTCTGCGTCGGTGGAAGGCGCGCTTCGAGAGCCACGGTTACGACGGCTTGCTCGACCGTCGCCGAGGTCGGCCCTCGGGCCGCCGCACACCCGCGGCGGAGCTCGAGCGCGTGCTGCGGCTGTACCGCGACACCTACACCGGCTTCAACGTCCGCCACTTTCACCAGATCGCGCAGCGAGAGCATGCGGTGACGCTTTCGTACACGACGGTGAAGACGGCGCTGCAGGCGGCTGGCCTGGTACGCCGACGGCGGTCGCGGGGGCGGCACCGTCGTCGCCGCGAGCCGAAGGCCTGCCGGGGCGAGATGCTGCACCTCGACGGCAGCCCCCACGCATGGCTGGCGCTGTGCCCCGACGAGAAGCAGACCCTGATCGCCCTGGTCGACGATGCCACCAGCGAGCTGCTCTACGGTCGGATCGAGGAAAGCGAGAGCACGGACACGGTCATGGCGGGGTTAAAGGCGGTGTTTGAGCAAGAGGGTCTGCCGATGACGCTCTATACGGATCGCGCGAGCTGGGCGGCGATCACGCGTCGTGCCGGCGAGGCGCCCGATCCGACGATGCGGACGCAGGTCGGCCGCGCGTTGGATCGCTTGGGGATCGAGCACATCCGGGCGCGCTCTCCCCAGGCGCGAGGCCGAAGTGAACGGGCGAACCGGACGTTGCAGGACCGCCTGGTCAACGAGCTACGGGTGGCCGGGATCCGCACCGTGGTCGACGCCAACCGCTACCTCGAGGAGCGGTTTCGTCCGGAGTACAACCGATTGTTTGCGCGCCCGGCTCGGGACCCCGCGTCGGCCTTCGTGGGGCTGGGGGGCGTGGACCTGAATCAGGTGCTGTGTCACGAACACGAACGGGTCGTGGGCAAGGACAACACCGTGGTCCTGGAGAAGGTGCGGCTGCAGATCGCCAAGCAGCGCGGGCGTCGCAGCTGCGAAGGGATGCGGGTCCTCGTGCGGCGGCACTTGGACGCCAGTCACACGGTGTGGCGAGCCGAGCAATGCCTCGGACGGTTCGACCGTGACGGCAACCCTCTACCCCTGCTTCGCGCACCGACCCCCTCGGGGGTCGGTGAGGCCGCCTGAGATCTGACCGGACAGATCACTTGTCAAAACCACCGGACACTTTCACTTGCTAACAACA
>JAXLQJ010000111.1:0-4105 GCA_046331705.1 bacterium
CGAGAGCCGCGCACGGTGGCGGCCGGATCGGGCAGCGCGGATGGGCGGTTACTTGGCGCGCGGGTTGCGGTCGCGCCAGGCGTCCCAGTCCTGCTGGATGCGGGCCCATTCCTTGGCGCCGATTCCGGTGACCCGCGCCAAGCGCAGCGCGGTGTCGGCGGTGATGCGCGCCTTGCCGCGCACCAGCTCGCGCACGTGAGCCGCGGAGACGTTGAGATCCTTCGCGAGCGCCGCCTCACTGACGGCGCGCGCCTTCAGGTACTTCTCGAGCAGCACCTGTCCGGGATGCGGCGGCGCGGGCTCGGGGGGAGGCGCAGGAGGCGTGACACGCGGCGGCGGCGCGGCAGCCGGCTGCGCCCCGGGACGGCGAATGCGCGTGCGCGATTTCGGAGCCTCGGAGGTCATGGCCCCAAGCTTACGTGCTGGGGCGCTCGCTTCCACCCGTCCTGGCCTCGAGACGGACGATGAAATCCGCGATCGGAGCGGTGGCGGCGGCATGGCCGGCGGCGGTCCAGTGCAGGTCGTGGGGGTAATAGTCGGTCTCGATCGAGCGCGCGGCGAACGCCGGGCGCAGATCGAGGACGGCAAGACCGGCCTCGGCGGCGACCCGTGCGACGGTGTCGAGCTTGGCGTCGCACGCAGCGCGGCTCCCGGCTTCGAAGCAGCCCTTGTGCGGCACCAGCACGAGGCCGAGCGGCAGCGACCACTCGCGTGCGTCGCTCGCGAGCCGGCGGTAGAGCGAGGTCAGGAGGCGCAGCGCGTCGGGAGTGAGCGGCTCGTCGAGGGCGTTCCCGCCAGGCCTTCGCTCGGGCGGCACGCTCGTATCGGTGCCGTGTCGTCGGTCCTCGGTGCGCGCCAGCTTGAGCCGGATCCGTCCGAGGAGCTGCGAGCGCGAGGTGATCCAGCGGTAGGCTGGCTGCTCCGCCAGCCACTGGATTCGCTTGGGCGGTGGGTGGGCGAAGTACGCGGGCACCACGCGCGCGAGGCTCGTTCCGTCCGCGGCGAGCTCGAACGGGCGGCATTCGCGATCGTCGCGGGGATCGTTGGCGAAGAAGGTCACGAGCGCCACGTCGGGTCTGCGCCCCGAGGTCATCAGGTCTTCGAGGCGCGCCAGGTGCTGGGCCGTTCCGTGGCCGCCGATGCCGAGGTTCCACGCGTCCCAGCGGCCCGCGCCGCGTTCCGCGAGCGCCGCCGGCAAGCGCGCCACGAAGGTCTCGTCGTCCGCGACCCCTTCGCCGAAGACCATCGAGTCGCCGATCACCGCGACGGAGCGCGGCGCCGGCGCGCTCCCGGGCGATTGCGCGCCGGACCTGCGCCAGCCGCGCTCGTCGGTGCGGAAGGCGTGGCGGAAATCGACCGTCGTGATGAAGCCGTCGTTCGACGGCCAGAGCTCGGTGCAATACCGCGCGGAGGTGCGAAATCGCGGCGAGTTGAGTGGGATCGGCGCGGCGATCCGAAGCAGCGCCTCGAGGGCCGCCGCGCACGTCACGGCGAACGCCGCCGCGAGCCCCAAGCGCCGCACCCAGCGCTTCATCGTGCGTGCGCCCTCGCGCCGCCCGCTCGGCTCACGCCTGCGCGGGCGGCGGCGGGATCACCAGCGAGCCCGGCTCGGCGGTCTCCAAGATGAGCTGCATCGCGTACGGCGCGCCCACGATCAGCGGATCGAGCGTGTAGTCGAGGGTCATGCAGAGGCCGAGGAGCAGCAGCATCGTGCGCTCGATGTAGAAGTAGCCCTCGGGATACTGGAAGGCGCGCGCCAGATCCGTGAACGAGACGTCGAGCTGCTTCAAGTCGGCGAAGTCGCGGATCACGTCCGGGCTCATCTTCGCGAGATCCTCGGGCCGGTAGCGCAGGATCTTCTCGAAGTAGTGCTTGACCGAGCGCTCGAACACCGCGCGATCGCCGGTCAGCGACTTGAAGCCCATCACCTCCACACCGTTGAGCACGAGCTGGTCGTTTCGCGAGATGTAGCCCAGGAACACCAGCCGCATCCCCTTCATCAGCTCCTCGCGGATCGGCTCCACCGCGCCGAAGTCGAGGACCACGATCTTCGGCCCCGGCTGCACCAGGAAGTTCCCGGGATGCGGGTCGGCGTGGAAGAGCCGGTCCTTGAGCACCTGCTTGAAGAAGATGTGCGCGAGCTTCTTCACCACCGCCTGCGGATCGATGCCGGCGTCGATGAGAGCCTTGCGGTTGCCGATCTTGCAACCTTCCATGAACGTCATCGCGAGCACGCGCCCGCTGGTGTACTCGGGCACCACCTCGGGGCAGAGCACGTCCGGATCGTCGGCGAAGTTCGCCGCGAACGTGGCCATGTTGCGCGCTTCCGAGCGGTAATCGAGCTCGCGGCGCACCACGTCCACGATCTGCTCGCGAATGCGGTGGTAGTGGAAGTCGGGGAAGAACCAATCGAGGATGCGCGTCACCCGCGCCAGGACCGCGAGGTCCATCTCCACGATCTTCTCGATGTCCGGGTACTGCACCTTGATGGCGAGCACGCGCCCGTCGGGATCGGTGGCGCGGTGCACCTGCCCCAGCGACGCCGACGCCAGCGGCACCGGGTTGAGCGCAAGCCCCATCTCTTGCGGCGTCTTCCCGAACTCCTCGCGGAAGCGCCGCTCGATGTCCTTGTACGGGTGCGGCGGCACCGCGTCCTGCAGGCCCACCAGCTTCTCGCTGAAGACCGGCGGCAGCACCTGGCTCATCACGCTCAGCACCTGGCCGAGCTTGATGTAGACCGCCTTGAGCTCGAGGATGCCGTCGAGGACGCGCTGCGCGTTCCGCTCGTGGGTGCGGTCGATGCGCGTCCGAATGCGATCCGCGCCGAAGAGCTTGTAGAGCGTGTAGAGCCCGATGTAGCTCGCCAGCACCTTCGCCACGAGCCAGTTGGCGCGGACGTAGCGCAGCGCGTTTCGAATCTCGCTCGCGAGCGCCTCGCGCATGAAATCGCCCCTTCACCCCTCGCCGCTGGGATAGCACATCCCCCCACCCGCGCTGGCGCCTCGGCCCGGACGGTCGCACCACGACGTCGCACGCGGTCGTGGTCTGGCGGCCCACCGGTCCCTCGGTGGGCCCGGTCGCCGCGCGCGTCGGCGTCAGCGCGCGCGAGCGCGTCGCCGCGGCGCGCGCGCCGAGGCGGGACGATCGATCGCGTCGATCTCCGCCCACAGCGCGTCGAGATCCACCGCCAGCCCCGTGCACCCAGGCACGCTTCGAATCCGACCCGCCGCCGCGCTGAGCGAGCGGGTGTACCGCCCATCCCGCGTGAGCTCGTAGATCTCGAGCGTCCGCACCGCAGGATCGAGGAGCCAGTAGAAGGGCACGCCGAACGCGGCGTAGTCGTCGAGCTTCTCGATGCGATCCCGCCGGATGTCGCGCGGCCGAGGCGACGCGACTTCCACCACGATCGTCGGGGGAACGTCGATGAGACTGGCGCTCGCTGCCGGTCTGGCAACCCCCGGGAGATAAACGCTGAGGTCCGGCTTCCGACCGCGGCGCGCGCGCACCGCGAGCTTCGTTTCGGAGCCCAGCACCAATCCGCCGCGACGAGCGAGCCAGGCGCGCAAGAGCGCACCGAGCCAGAGCACGACCAGTTCGTGCGTGACGGTGGGCCTCTCTTCCTCCTCGAGCCGCCCATCGACCAGCTCGCCCGGCTCGTCCTCCGGGAGGTCGCCCCATGCGCGAAGCGTCAGTACTGGCTCGTCCGTCGCGCGGGCCGCGTTGCGAAGTCCCATGCCGCGAGAATACCACCCGCATCGCGCACCGCGACACGAGCCGACGCGTCCGAAAAATCGCGAAGGCGCGCGCCCAGCGCGCGCCTCAAGAGCCAAGTCCCGTTTGTCCTCCCGGCGCGACGCGAACGCAACGAAAACCGAGGTTGACGTAGGCGTAGTCGGGATCGAGGTTGAGGCCGAAAGCGGCGCGAAGGCTCCAGGGATTGAAGTTGTCGAAAGAGCCGCCCCGCACCACGCGGGATTGCCCTTCTGGCGGTCCGGTTGGGTCGGTCACCTCGTCGGACGAGTACTCACCGTACCAATCCGCACACCACTCCCAGACGTTGCCGGCCAGGTCGTGAACCCCCTCCGGCGTCTTGCCTGCGGGATAA
>JAXLQJ010000112.1:0-3482 GCA_046331705.1 bacterium
GGTCCGCGAGGAGGCCGTGCAGCGCGGCGAGCTTGCCGCGCGCCTCGTCGCGCCCGACCTCGATGCCGATCTCGCGGCCCGCGCGGTAGCCCTCCTCGTACGCGCGCCGGATCGCTTCCTCGTCGAAGCCGGTGGCGGCGGGAGGATTCGGCTCCTGCTGCGCCACGGTCTCGTTGCCGAGCGCGCCGATGGGGCGATAGCGGAACGCGTCCACCGTGGACGATCCCGTCTTGCCCTTCAGGATCCGGGTGTTGCTCGCGGGGGGGATGGGCATGGGGCTCGATTCGCTCGTCACACGAGCACGTCTCCGGTTTCACCGCGGGTCGGCATGGTGATCTGACCGGCGGCCTCGAGCTTGCGCACGATCTCCACGATCTCGCGCTGAGCCTTCTCGACCTCGCTGAGGCGCATCGGGCCGAGCGCGTCGAGGTCCTCCTGGAGCATGCCGGCGGCGCGCTTCGAGATGTTCGCGAAGATCTTCTCCTTGAGCTCGGGGCTCACGGTCTTCATGGCGAGCACCAGCAGGTTGCGCGGCACGTCCTTCACGATGAGCTGCAGATCGCGATCCGAGAGCTGCACCAGGTCGTCGAACACGAACATCAGCTCGCGGATTCGCTCCACCATCTCGGGCTCGCGCTTCTCGATGTCCTCGAGCAGCGTGGTGCCGACGGTGCGGTCCATGCGGTTGAGGACCTCGGCCACCGCCTCGACGCCGCCGAGCTGGGTGGTGGTGGCGGCGGACGCCTGCTCCTGGAACTCGGCGCCCAGGATCTCGCTCACCTCGAGCAAGGTGCTGGGATCGACCTGCTCGAGCCGTGACATGCGGATGAGCACCTCGGCGCGCAGCGCGTCGGGCATGCCGCCCAGCACTTGCGACGAGATCTCGGGGCTCAGGTGCGCGAGCACCACGGCCGTGATCTGGGGATGCTCGTTGGCGAAGAACTGGCTCAGGGTCGCCGGAAAGAGCTCGCCCAGCTTCTGCAGCGCGCCGCCCGAGCCGTTGGCCACCTCGCCCTGGAGCGCGAGCACGGTCTGCTCCTTGAGCACGTTGCGCAGCCGCTCGGCGTCGAGCTTGCCCTCGAGCTGGCTCAGGCTCAGCACCGAGTCGGAGATCCGCACCACGCCTCCCGTGAGCCGGGTGTGGAACTCCTGGATGATCGCGTCGGGGTCGGGCCCGCCCTCCTTCTGGAGGCGGTCGGCGCCGGCGAGGATGCGCGCGATGGTGCGGTCGGGCAGGTGGGCCAGCACCTCCGGCACGATCTGGTCGTCGAGGATCTGAAGGATGCTCGCGGCCTTCATCGCGCCGACCATGATCCCGGTCTTGGGAGCTTCGTCACGGGCCGCGCGCCCGTTCGCAGCGCTCATCGATCATTCCTCTTGGATGAGCGTCTGGATGAGCATCGCCACGCGCTTCGGGTCTTGCCGGGCCGCAGCTTCGATCTCGCCGCGCATGCGCGAGTTGAGGGGCGTCGTGTCGAGCACCGCTCCGCCTTCCGCGAGCGCCGCGGCGGCGCTCTCCGAGAGCGACCCGCCGCCGGCGGCCGCGACCTCGACGCTGGTCGTGAAGGCCGGACGCGCGGGCATCGGCAGGGACCGAAGCAGCGGTCTCAGCACCGTCGCGTAGAGCAGCAGGATGCCGAGCGCGGGTGCCGCCGCGCGCAGCACGGCGAGGGCGGTGTTGAGCCAGTTCCGACTCTCGCCGGTGGCGACCGGGACCTCGGGCACCTGGAAGCGGACGTTCTCGATCCGCACCGAGTCGCCGCGCTTCTCGTCGAAGCTCACCGCCTCGCGCACCAAGCCCTCGATGCGGCTCAAGGTGTCCGGCGAAAGGGCCTGGTACTCGGCCGCCTTGCCGTCGGCGGTGGCGCCGTAGGTGCCGTCCACGAGCACCGCGGCGGTGACCCGCTTCACTTGGCCGGCGGGCAGGATGGAACGCGTCTCGACCTTGCTGACCTCGTAGTTGATCGTCGATTGCTGGGTGGCGCGTCCGCTCGGCCCGCCCCCGGGCGGCGCGCCGGCGGGCGCGCCGGGCACGTTCGCGGTCACGCTCGCGGAGCCGGCGCCGCTCTGCGCTTGCTTGTCCTCGGAGCGCGATTCGCTGCGAATCGCCGTGGTGTCCGGGTCGTAGCGCACCTCGGAGGTCTCGCGACGGGTGACGTCGAACTCGACGCCGACGCGCGCCACCACGTGGCCGGCGCCGACGATCGGCACCAGCAGCGCCTCGATGCGGCGCTCGAGCTCGACCTCGTGGCTGTGGCGCGTCTGGGCGAGCTTGGCGTCGGTGGGCTCGCCGTCGTCGCTGGTGGTGTCGCCGCTGGTGAGCAGCGTGCCGTGCTGGTCGATCACCGTCACTTGATTGGGCTCGAGGCCGGCGACCGCACTCGACACCAGGTGCACGATGCCGCCCACCTGCGTCGGCGTGAGGCCGCGGCCCGCGTGCAGTCGCAGCACCACCGAGGCCGAGGCGGGCGATGCGCTCGAGCGGAACAGCTCGTGCGCCGGCAGCACCAGGTGCACGCGCACGGCCTCCACGGAATCGAGGCCGCGGATGGTGCGGGCCAGCTCGCCTTCGAGCGCGCGCTGCAGCGCGATCTTCTGGTCGAACTCGGTCTGGCCGAAGCGGCTCGACTCGAAGAGCTCGAAGCCCGGACCGCCTTGCCGAGGCAACCCCTCGGCGGCGAGCCGCATGCGCACCTTCTCGATCGCCTCGGCGGGCACCTCGATGGTGCCGCTGCGCTCGTCCTGGCGGAACGGGACGCCGTCCTTGCCGAGCACTTGCTGGATCTCGTGCAGGTCGCCCGTGGCGAGGTCGCGATAGAGCGGCTGATAGGCGAGCTTGGTGGGGGCGATCGCGAAGTACGCGGCGCTCGCGAACCCGAGCGCGATGACCGCGGCGACCACGATGCGCTGCGCGGGCTTGAGCTCGAGCCAGAGGCTGCGGGCCTTGGCGATCCAGGGTTCGAGGGTGCCCATGGCAAGCTCGGCGATGCGGGTGCGGCGAGGGTGGCGAGCGAGGGGTCGGTGGTTGGATGTCGGATCGGGTGTGGGGCTCGCGCTTGGCGCTCAGGCGCGTCGTCGCTCACACCGGCATGCGCATGATGTCCTGGTAGGCCTCGACGATCTTGCCGCGCACCTTCATCATCATCTCGAACGAGAGCGAGGCCTTCTCGAGGGCCACGACGGCCTCCTGCAGGCCCTCGCCGTTGCCCAGCGCGAATCGCTTGACCGCTCGGTCGGCGTCGCTCTGGAGCGACTCGACCTCGCCGAGCTTCTCGCTCAGGATCTGACCGAAGCCGCCGCTCGGCTGCTCGGTGGGAGTGCCGGTCGCCTCGCCCAGCTCGCGGCGGTTCTGGATCGGCAGATCCCGGATGGTGTTGAGCTTGGTGTCGATCATCGTTCACCCTCGTGTGCGCGGGCGGTTCGCCTCAGCGCAAGAGCTCGACGGTTCGTTGGATGAGACCGCGGGCGGTCTCCGCCGCGGT
>JAXLQJ010000113.1:0-3297 GCA_046331705.1 bacterium
GGCGCCATTCGCCGGGCGCCAGTTGGGATCCTTCGACAGCGTCCCCATCACCAGCCGCTCGAGCTCGCGACTCACGTCGAGGTCGGGCTTCACGGCGCGCATCGGCCGCGGCCGCTCCTCGATGTGCTTCATCAGCAGCGGGATGACCGAGTCCGACGTGGTGTCGAACGGCCGGTGACCGGTCAGCGCCTCGTACATCACGACGCCGAGCGAGTAGACGTCGCTGCGCGCGTCGAGCGGCTTTCCCTGGCACTGCTCGGGCGACATGTAGTACGGCGTGCCGATGAGCACGCCGGTGCGGGTATTGCTGTCGTTCGGCGATCCCCGCAGCTTCGCGATCCCGAAATCGAGCACCAGCACCCAGTCGGGAACGCCGTTGCGCTCCGGCTCGACCATGATGTTCTCGGGCTTGAGATCGCGGTGGACGATGCCCTGCCGGTGCGCGGTCCCGACCACGTCGGCCACCTGCTTCATCACCCGGATGGTGCGCAGCTCGGGCAGCGTTCCTTCCCGCCGCAGCAGCTCGGAGAGGTTCTGGCCACGCACCAGCTCCATCACCATGAAGAGCGTGCCGTCGGTCATCTGCCCGAAGTCGAGGATCTGGGCGGCGTGCGGATGGCGGATGTCGCGCGCCTTGGCGACCTCGTCGCGAAACCGCGCGACCGCGTGGGGATCGCGCATGCGATCCGAGTCGAGGATCTTGACGGCCACGTGGCGGGAGGTGGCGAGCTCCTCCGCGCGGTACACGACGCTGGTGCCGCCGCGGCCGATCTCGCGCTCCAGCCGGTAGCGCCCGCCCAGCTCGAGCCCCTCGCGCGGATCCGGCAGCCGCAGCGAGACGCCGCAATGTGGGCAGGTCTCGTCGCCGGGCACGAGCGGCCCGTCGCAGCTCGGGCACGATCGCCCTTCCGCGTGGATCGCGCGGGCGTCGAGGTGGATCGTGGTGGACACGGAATCGGCGGCGAGTCTACTGCGTTTTGCAGCCCGACGACGATCTCGGCCCGCTGGGGCGCGCGGCTACGCGGCGGCGCCGGCGCCGTGGCCGCGGGCCGCGAGCCTCGTCACCAGAAACGCCAAGCTCAGCGCGAAAAGCGCGCCGACGCTCACCAGCAGCGGCGCGAGCGGGTCTTGCCACAGCGCCGGCGCCGTTCCCTCGCGGAACTGGAGGAAGCTACCCACCCGCATGAGGCGCGCCGCGCCGCCCAGCGAGAGCGCGGTCTCCGCCACCAGCACCACCACGAAGAGAGCCCACGCCCGCGTGGTGTGCCCCGCCCGCACGTCGCGGTGCGCGAGCGCGTAACCCGCGACGCACGCCGCGAGATAGATCCAGGGCACGACCCACTTGAGCCGCTGCGCCTGCTCCGCCGTCATCTGCCACGCGTACATGACACTCCAGTCCGGATAGGCCCAAAACAGAAAGAGCCCGAGCGGCGCGAAGCACGCCGCCGCGAACCCGAACGCCATGCCGAAGCTCTCGCACAAGAGCCCCGATTGCCGGGCGCGGATGTCGTGTGCCGCCGCGAGCGCCATTCCCTGACCGATGGCGAAGTTGATGAGCGTGTCGATGGGTACGGTCACGAGCGCCTCCCCAGTAGCGCACGGCGATGCGAGACTCGGGCGATTGCAGCACGCCACCGCGACCCGCGGCAACGGCGTTCGCTCGCCCGTTCGATGACCCCGCTCGAGCTCCGACGCGTGTGTGTCTTCTGCGGCTCGAGCCGCGGCCGTCCCAGCTCGTTCGCCAGCCAGGCGCGAGCCCTGGGTCACACCCTCGCCGCCGCGGGCCTCGAGCTCGTCTACGGCGGCGGCAACGTGGGCCTCATGGGCATCCTCGCCGATGCCGTGCTGGAGCACGGCGGGCGGGCGATCGGCGTGATCCCGCGCTCGCTGGTCGAGCGCGAGGTCGCCCATTTCGGCCTGAGCGAGCTACGGGTCGTCGACTCGATGCACGAACGCAAGCAGCTCATGCACGATCTCTCGGATGCGTTCGTGGCGTTGCCGGGCGGCATCGGCACCTTCGAGGAGCTCTTCGAAACGCTCACCTGGAGCCAGCTCGGGCTGCACGCCAAGCCATGCGGGATCCTGGACGTCGACGGCTATTTCCGGCCGCTCGTCGAGCTCCTCGACCACGCGGTGGCGAGCGAGCTGCTCGCCGCCGAGCATCGCGACGCGCTGCTGGTGGACACCGACGCCGCCCGACTGATCGCGCGGCTGCGCACCCATCGCCCGCCGGCGGTGGAGAAATGGCTCGATCGCGACGGGACGTGAGGCCCGCGCCGAACCGTCAGCCTCGGCGGCGGCGCGGGAGGGCCAGACCCGCGATCGCGACGAGCCCCACCAGGCTCAGCGCCGCGGACCACCCCACGATCGGCGGGCGAAACTCGAGCCGTACCCGACGCGTCCCCTCGACGAGCGGCACCGCGCGCAACCCCAGGTCGGCGCGCACCACCGGCGCGGGGCGCCCGTCGCGCGTCGCGCGCCAACCGCTCGCGTAGCTTTCCGCGAGCACCAGCCACGTGCCGGCGCGCGCGGCACCTTCCGGGATCGCGACCTCGAGCGCGTTCCACCCCTTCTCGCTCACGGCGCATCGTCGCGGCGAGAGCCCCGCCGCCGCGCCGCCGGCACCAGCGGCGGCGCCGGGCGCGTCGTCGCCTCGAATCACGACCTCGCGCCCGGGATCGAACGTGGGCGCGCCGAGCGCTGCGCGCGCCGCCGCGGCATCGGGAACCACGCGGGCCACCGGCACGATCCACGCGCGTCCCAGCGGATTCGGCCGCTCGCTCACGCGAGCTCCTCCGGCGGCATCGGTTGCGCGCGCCACCACGACGTCGATGTCGAGGGCATCCCAGAGCGGCGAATCGAGCGACTCGATGCGGAAGCTGCGCGGGTCGGGCCGCGCTTCGCCCAGCGGCCGCCCGGTGGCCACCTCCATCAGGTCCGCGAAGCCCGCGGCCATCCAGCGGCTGTTGCCCACCAACGTGCGGAGGCCGCGCGCGCGCGCCGTCGGTCCGGAGACGGGCGCCGCGCTGTCCTCGCCGTGAGTCGCGAGCGGCACGACCCGCCCCGCCACGTCGAGCCCCGGCGGGCCCGGTTCGCGTTCGGTCAGGCGGTCCCAGTACACGCGGCGAAAGTCGTAGTGCGAGAGCGCCAGGTCGACGGAGGTCGCCAGCAGCACCAAGCCGAGCGCGCCCCTGCGCAAGCCCCGTCGCTCGCCGAGCAGCCGCCACGCCGCGAACGACCCGCCCCACGCGAGCAGCACCAGCGCGGCACAAGCCAGACGGCGCGGGGGCACCTGGA
>JAXLQJ010000114.1:0-5473 GCA_046331705.1 bacterium
TCCTGCCGCTGGAGCTCATCGAAGGCGGCCTGCACGCCCACCGCCAGCTCGGCCGTCTGCTGGACGACGCGCGCGTACTCGTCGGCCTCGCTGTGCACGCGGACGGTCTCGAGGGGGACGAGCTCTACGCTTGCCCCTCCGACGTCGTCGAGCAGGGCGCGGTTCTCGCGGAGGATGCGCTCCACCTTGAGCGTGCGAACCACGTTCTCGCGCGCTGTCGTCAGACTGGCGACGACGTTCGCGCGTGCAGCGGTATCGACGCATGCGCCTTGCGCGGCGAGCAGGCGATCCTTCACGTCGAGGCTGGTCAGGAGCTTGTTGAACTGACTCGCGTTCGTGTGGAGGCGGGCGAGCACGTCGAGCCCGCGCTTGCGCCTGCGGCGTGCTCTCACGGCGCGGGCGATTCGGTAGGACACGGCGCCGGCGAACACGAACACTGCGCCGGACAGCGAGAGCGCGCCGCCGTGCGCGGTCACGACGACGTGGAGGAGGACCGCGAAGATCGCGAGGGCAGCGAGCCCGAAGAGAAGAACGACCCCAACGGCTTCGGCTGCCGCAGCAATGACGGAGCAGATGAGAAGGGTGACGAGCGCCGCGCTTAAGTACCCGGCCTTAGGAACGAGCACGCCGCAGGTCGCCATGCCGGCGGCCAGGCCTATGGCGAGGGAGATGATTGCGTGGAGCGACCGTCCCCCCCGCGCGTCGAGGAGCTCCACGTCGTCGTAGGAGACCGCGCTGAGCTCCCGTACGAAGTGCTCGGGCAACCGCAACGATTCGAGGTCGGAGGTGACCTGAGAAGGTGCTTGCGCGAGCGCGACACCAGGTGTCGCGGTGATGGTGGTCGCGAGGCTCTGGGCGGTCATTGCTTGTTCAGCCGCACGGAAGAGGTGCCATTCCAGCGGTAGATGTCGACCTTCTTGTCCATGGCGTATTCACCACCTCGAGAAAGACGCTATCCGACGTCGCGAGTAACCCTAACCAGACGCTCGACGTTTGTCGGGATGAGCGTGCTCAATCCCCGTCATCACAGCGAGTGCCTCGGTGGCCGCCCCGCGCACACGGTGCTGGTAGAGGTGGCTCACGGGCGTGTCCTCGCGGTTGATCTCGACGGTGACCGCGCCCGCGGCCATCGCGATCTTCGGCAATTCGGCGGCCGGATGCACGACACCGGAGGTGCCGATCGTCACGAGGAGATCGCAGCCCGCGAGCGCCTCGAAGGCGCGGCGGAGGGTGCGCAAATCGAGCCGGTCCTCGAACCACACGATGTCGGGACGGAGGTACGCGCCGCACGAGCACCGGCGCGTCGTGATCGGGACTGTCTGGTCCGGGCGGACGGTCTTCTCCGCGTCACACCGCACGCGCCAAAGGGCCCCGTGCAGCTCGATGACCTCCGTGGCGCCGGCGCGCTGGTGGAGGCCGTCGATGTTCTGCGTGATGATCGTGGTCCTGGGCTTGTTCCTCTGCGTCGAGGCGATGATCGCGTGCGCGAGGTTCGGCTCGCACCCTGCGACGGCGGCTCGGCGCTTGTCGTGGAAGTCCCAGACCTTCTCCGGATCGCGATCGAACGCCCGCTGGCAGGCGTAGTTCTCGTAGTCGTACTCGGCCCAGACGCCGCCCGCACCGCGGTACGTCGGGACGCCGCTCTCGGCGGAGAGGCCGGCGCCGGTGAAGAAGACGATGCGCTCGAAGTCATCGAGGCGAACGACGTCCACGACGCGCACCGCCCTACTTCCTCACCCCGACGACTTGTCCGTTCTGGATCCGGATCTTGAAGTTCTTGTGACACTGGTGGCACTGCCCCCAGCCCTCTCCGGAGCCGCTCCCGATTCCGTGGTTCTGCGGCCCCGTGCTTCCACAGTGCGGGCACACGACGACGACGATGGGCATCGCTTCCTCCTTCTGGTGGGTTGTCGCGTTGTCTCGATATCAAGACGGGCGCGAGATACCTGCTCTGGATAACTCGATTTCGGAGCAAACCGAACCAGGTGCCATGACGATTTCGGCGAGCGAGAATTCCAGTTGGCTCGGTTCAGATCGCGAGAGATCCGAGATAGGGCTTGGTCACGACAGCGCCGCGAGGACTCGCGTCGGAGGACCCACGTGCACCAACGTTCCGAATCGATCGAAGAGCTCACGAAGACTGCCGATTTTCTCGTCGCCCATGCGCGCCGTGAGGACGCGATCTCGCTCGTCGCCGCCTCTGTCGCATCAACAGGCGGTCAACGCGGCGTCCTGCTCCTCGCAAGACTTCAGCTGGAGGCCGGCACGCAGGAAGGCGCGGCCTGCGCCGCTGGTGCGCTGGAGCGCTGGCGCCGCAGGCATCCCTGGGACCTCGAGGCCATCGTTCTCTTGCGCGACGCCTTGACGGTCCTCGGGCGAGAGCGTGCGGTGTCGAAGCTCGATCGCGACGTGCGCTGGTCCGCCCTCGGCGGCGCGCCGTTTCCGAGGAGCATGCGCCGCGCCCGGCGCGAGCATCACTGAGCCACGTCCCTACGGGCTGGCGTCGTCGATGGTCGACGCGCTCTGGAACGCCGTGGCGTTGGTTCAGATCTCGCCGGCTCCGCTGTATCAAGAAACCATGGCGGACTACTGCGGGGAGTATGGCCGAGGCATCAGGTCACCATTCGACGAGAGGGGGCAGATCCTGGGGGACTTCCTCGAGGACTTCGAGATGCTCGAAGCCGAGCTCGGCCCTTTCATGCTTGCTCGCCTCGGGACCTGCGAAGGTCACGGCACCGGCGTGCAAGTGAGGTGCGATCCGGAGGGCCGGCTCTGGTTCGAGCACGTCCCACTCGGACGTCGCAAGCGGAAGGGCACGCCGGAACCCGTCGAGATCCCGCGTACGGATCCCGAGCACCACGTCCTTCCCGTGAAAGGCGCGCTCGAGGCGCTCGTTCTTGGCTTCGTGGAACACATGCTGCCGGCGCTCGCCGAGCTGCCTCGCGAGGACAACTTCTGGAAGCATTACTACACGTCGATTGAGCGCTCCGCGTTCTCCTTGGGACGGTTGCGCGACAAGGTCGAATCTCGGGCGAGATCTTCGGGCGTGCCGGTGGTCGAGACCGCGGTTGTCGCGGCTGCTCCGCCGGCGACGGCCGCGGAGTTGGCCGAGGTACTCCAGCGCGTCGAGCGTGCCGTCCTCCGGAGGTTCCGAACGCTCGAGCCCACGTCTCTCGCGGAGATCGCGAGCGCGCTCCGCTTCGTCGTTCCAAAGCTCGAAGCTCTGAAATCCGCGGCCTCGAAGAGGGCCGCGGTGTTCCACGCGGAGGACTACCGGAAGATCAACGCGGAGCGACAAGCCGAGAACGCCGCGATTCGCGAGGCGGACGAAGCCTGGCGCCACGAATACCTCGCCGAGCAGCGCGAGAAGCGCCTGGTGGCGCTCGGGCGGAAGCCGAAGCGGTGAGCGCGTGTCGAACGAGCAACGCAAGATCGCGCGTGAACGCGATCGCTCATTCGTGCGACGCTCGTGTCACCCCGACGCTCGCACTGCATGCTCATCCTGAAAACGTGAGGCTACGATGACAGGCTCCGATCCTTCGTTCATCAGCTCGGTTCCACCCACCTTCGACGGCACATTCAGCGAGTTCTACTCCAAACACATCGAACCCAATTTGCCATCGCCAAGCTCGGTGCTTGCCATTCACAACCTTCTCGAAGCGTACGTGATGGATCCCCGCAACAACGACTTCATTGCTCGCCACTTCGGCCGTTTCAAACAGGCAGGGTTCCCGTTCCCCATCGGAGACTCCGTCGAAGAAAAGTATACGCTCTTCTGTGGCGACAACGAGCCAGCACTATGGTTTTACGCCAGAGCCCGACTCGGCGACTATCCATCGCGCTTGCCGTCCGTTCGGCACGCCATCGACAATCGCTCGTTTCCCGTGAGTATGGTGCCCGACACACGCCGCTCCGAGAACAAGAACGACTGGAAGAACTGGCGCAAGGAAGACTGGGAGCGCAAAGAGTTCAGCGGGCACGGTTGGTATCATGCCCATCTTTTCGATGCCGCCAAGTCACTGGACCCTCTTGCCCTTCGTAGAGAAGATCTGGTGATGAGAATGATTCGCTTTCTTCATCCTGCGAACCATTTCCCGATGCCCACCCATACTGGAAAGAGGCGTCGCTTCGCCTCGACGGCGGCGGGGCCTCGCGACATGTCCGAGGGGATGGGGATCAAGGCGTTCATCCTGAGCAAGTACAAGGAAAGATACCGAGAGTGCTTTTCTCGCTTTCTCGAGCTTGCGCGCGGAACCGAGCACGATTTCGGTTCGACGACTGGCGGCGCAGAGTTCGCCTATACGGAAGTCAGGAGAGCGCCGAATCCATCCGCGTCTGCGATGGGACAGGGAGCGCACGCAGAGTTGAATGACGGTCGTGACGCATCGTCGAGCACGGAGGTCGAGTTCAAGCCAGAGAGCGGGGATCTCGTCCTTCGTGCGTACGCCGACTCCGGCCAGGGCTACCTGAATGTCTGGAACGAGGGGCGGCTCGAGATCCTCAATACTCACCAGACGATTCGAAATGTCATCAGGACGTACAGCGACCGCTCCGCGAGACCTGTGTTCGTCATTAATATGAGCCGACCGGACAAATCGATCGTCTCGTACGGGTGGCTAGACGAAATCGTTGAATGCGTGCATCCGGATGGCATGACCTTGTTCGACGTCTACTTCAGGGATCTCGTCAGCTGTTCGTTTTGCGGCAGCGCCAAGCAGCCTCCTGGGTACTATTACGTCGACTAGGATCTCGGCGCTTCGAGCATGAACACGAGCTCAGGCGGCGCTCAGCCGTGACTGCGTTCAGCGGCGCACGCGTAGCGGCGCCTCTGCGGCGGCGAGCGCCTTCGCCACCTTGCGAACGTACTCCAGTTGTTCGCGCGCCTCTCGTGGGAGCCGCGGCAGCTTCGTGATGTCCGACGCGCGATCGATCGGGATGACGTCGAGCCCCTCGTGGCTGACCACGCGCGCCACGTCGTCGCCCGGCATGTCGATCTCGAAGCTGCAGGCCCAGGCGAGAGAGTCCTGATGCTTCGCCTCGAGCGCTGCGATCGCGCTCGCGTTGACGCGGCGGCGCATCGGGACGCGCACGAGGGCGCGCGCGTCAATCGTCGGAAACGAATATCCGCGCTCGAAGGAAATGCGGTCGATCCAGAGGCGATGCGCATGAACCTGCGTCAATCGCGCTGGAAAGAGCGCACGGAGCTCCGGTCTCAGGTTGTTCGGGATGACGACGAGTCGGAGGTGGCGCCGAAGCCGGCGTCGGACCACGTCGCGTGCGTTGGGCACGCGCGGCTTGCCGTGCAAGAGATCGCGCAGGCGGCGAAGGTGCACGGGGGCCTCTCCGCCGAGGATGCTCTCGAGAACGCCGCCACCGACGGTCACGTAGAAGAGTTGCTCATGGGCGCTGCCCATTTCCTCCATCTTCTTGGAGCTGTCTCCACGTGATGGAGTCGACGACACGCGCCCAGGAT
>JAXLQJ010000115.1:0-3948 GCA_046331705.1 bacterium
GAGCACCGTTGCCGACAGCACCGGCTTCCGCCCGAAGCGATCGGCGAGCAGCACGAAGAAGAAGGACGCCATGCCGCCGATGCGCACGATCGACGCCATCACGCCGACCGCCGGGTCGCCCATTGCGAAGGTGTGCGCGATGTCGGGCGTGCACAGGTGGAAGATCGTGATGTCGTAGCCCTCGAACACCGTGGCCGACATCAGCAGCGCAAAGAGAAACCGCAGGTAGCCGCGCTCGGGCGGCGCCCAGCCTTCGGCCGCGCGGTCGTGTTCGACGTGCGGTCCGACCTTCATCTCGCTGCACTCATGATCGGGTCGGTGCGATCGGTCACCGGATCACCACGTCGGATCGCGACGATCATCGATCCATCTCGCGCCATGACTTCCACCCGCCCTGCGTCTTCGCGAGGCGCTTCCGCCCCCAGGTCCGTCACGGACTCGACCAGAATGCACACGTCGCCATATCGGTCGTCGACATCGCGGCAGATATCGAGACACCCCACCGCGGTTGCCCCGACCGACGATCGGCGGGTCACGTCCGCAGATTTCGTGCTCGCGTTCGCAGCACCTTTCGGGGCGGCATCAATCGTGCTTGCACACGCGCCCTCGAGGATGGAATGTCGTCGGGTCGATTGCGCCGCAAGCGTTGCGCGCCCTGCCCCACCTCCATGCACGACACCCTCCACCGTCGAGACTTCCTCCGTCGCGCCATAGCAGGGACCGCGGGACTGCTGCTGCCCGGTGCCTGCTCGCGGGCGCCGCAACCCGGTCCCGTACGTCCTAACGTCGTCCTGTTCGTCACCGACGACCAGAGCTGGAGCTCGATCGGCTATGCGAGCGGCGGCTCGGTGCAGACGCCGCACCTCGATCGGCTCTCGGCCCGCGGCGTGCGCTTCGAGCGTGCCTACGCCAACTCGATGCCCTGCATCCCGTCGCGGGCGTCGATGCTCACCGGCCTGCACCACCACCGCTGGCCGCGGGGTCATCGCGTGTCGCGCAAGACCGGCGAGACGTACGAGACGTCGGTCGCAGAAGGGTCCTGGACCTGGGCGAGCGCCCTGCGCGCGGCGGGCTACGCGACCGCGCTCATCGGCAAGATGCACCTCGACCCGCCCAAGGCCCGTCTCGGCTTCGAGCAGATGCAACTGTGCGAGCTGCGCGCCATGGGCAAGGACGAGTACGCGCGCTGGCTCGAGTCGCACGGCGTGCTCGAGAAGGTTCTGGCGACGACCGCGAAATCGCCCCTGAGCTTCGGGGTCGCCGACTGGCCGCTCAGCGCACGGCAGCACCGGATCTCGTGGGTGCGCGACCGCACCATCGAGTTCCTGGACGCCCAACGCCGCCAGGCCCAGCCGTTCCTGCTCGTGGTCTCCTTCCTCGCCCCGCACGCGCCGTACGATCCCATCGAGCCCTTCGCTTCGATGTACGCCCCCGACGCGCAGGTCCTGCCCACGGATCGATGGCAGGACCTCCAGGCGATGCCGCCCACTCTCGCCGCGATGCGCCGGCTCCTTCCCCGCAGCAATCTGCCGGCCGACCTCTTGCGACGCGCGCTGGCGCGCTATCTCGGGCTGGTCTCGCAGGTCGACGACTCGATCGGCACGATCGCCGGTCACATCGACCTCGAGCGCACGCTGGTCGTGTTCACCTCCGATCACGGAGACTATCTGGGCCGTCGCGATTGTCTGCTCAAGTCGCCGCTGGTCCCGTTCGACGCCGTTGCGCGGGTGCCAATGTTCGCGTGCGGCGCCGGGGTGCCCGAGGGGCTGTCATACCCTCATCCGGTCTCGCTGGTCGACATCGCGCCGACGCTGCTCCGCGCCGCAGCGATCGACGTCCCCGCAGACCTCGACGGCAGGGCCCTGCAGGAGTGCTTCACGGCGACGGGCGCGGGCCCGGACCGTACGACCTACTGCTTCGGCGCCGACGGCTTCGACATGATCACGCGCGGCAACGTCAAGTACTTTCAAGCACACCAGGGCGACGAGGAGATGCTGTTCGATCTCGCGGCGGATCCGGACGAATGGTCGAACGTCGTGGCCGATCACGACCGGCGGCACGACGTCGCGGCGCTCCGGCAAGCCATGGCTCAGGTTCGGCGGCGACCCCCGTCGACGTTGCCGGCGTTCTCGTTGTCTGCCCTCCCCCGTCGACGGAACCGGACCACCGCCGCATGACGGTCGACCGGCGAACCGGTGCGGCGCGCGGCATCGTGCGCCGAGCACTCACAGCCGCGTTGCTGTCCGTCGCCCTCGTGCTTGCAGGCCTCGAGGTGGTGAGCCGCCTTGGCTTGATCCCGTGCTACACGAAATTGGCCGGCGTGTGGGAGGTCCACCCCGCCTTCGGCTGGTTTCATCGACCTGGCGTGCAGGGCTGGGGCCAGGGCTGTCTCGGCAGAGACGCCGAATGGCACGCCACGGTCGAGATCAACCAGCACGGGCTCCGCGATGTCGAGCACGAATACGCGAAGGGCGACGGCGTGTTCCGCATCCTGATCCTCGGTGACTCGTTCATCGAGGGCTTCAACGTCGACTTCGAGGATCACTTCCTCAAGCGGCTGCAGGAGCGGCTCGGCGCGCTCTCGCCGAAGATCGAGGTGATGGCGGCGGCGGTGAGCGCCTGGGGCACCGATCAGGAGCTGCTCTACTTTCTCCTGGAAGGCGTCAAGTACAATCCCGACCTGGTCGTGCTCGCCTTCAACCCCGGCAACGACATCGCCGAAAACAACCCTGGCCTCGGCCTGCCGAAGCCGCGAGAGGCCAAGAAGCCGAGCTTCACGCTCGACGACGGTCGGCTCACGCTGCACGACTACCCGATCCGGACGCCCGCCCCCGACGATCGGTGGATCGTGAAGCTGGACGATACGCTCGCACGTCGAACCTACGCCTATCCGGTCCTGCGCCATCTCGCCGACAAGCTGCGGACGACGATCGCACCCCCGGCTCCGCGCAAGCGGAGAGCCGCGCAGACACAGGCCGGGCATGCCCAGGCAGCGTCGCACACGACGCCACCGGCAGCATCGCCGGGCTCAGCCGCGGCAACCACCGCGGCCTCCGTCGCACGGCCTCCGGATGCCGCGCCCACCCCCAAACCGCGCCCGGAGGTGTCGGTGGATGCCGTGATCGCGCTCGATCCCCTGCCTCCCAGGTGGGAAGCCGGGTGGCAGCTCAGCAAGGCGCTCGTGCGCGACCTGCGCAAGCGTGTCGAGTCGAGCGGCGCGGCGTTCGCCGCGACGATCGTTCCGAGCAAGTTCGCCGTCGGCGGACCCCGGATCCGATACTCGCCCAGCTGGGAGCGCGACGACCTCGACCCCACCGTCCCCGAGCGAAGGACCGAGGAGTTCCTAGCTGCGGAGCGGATCCCGACCTGTACGCTTCTGCCCCGCTTCCGAGCTCACCTGGAGGCGACCGGTAGAAACGGGTTCTTTGCCTTCGACATCCACTGGAACGAGGACGGCCACCGTATCGTCGCCGATGCCCTGGCCGACTGCCTCGCTCCGATGATCCCGGAACGGGTGTTGCCCCGCTCCTGACTCAGCATCCCCCGGAGCCACGATGGGGTGCTCGGTGCTCCTCGCTCCGAGCGTCGTTGGGCTTCCATGAAGAGCAGGGCGCGCCGCTCGGGTCGGGATCGTGGTGCGGTGGTCCAGTCGTGTCCTGCGGCACGCGAGCCGCGGCGATGTCGGTCTTCTTGAACGTCTGCCGCACGACACAGCCGCGGCGCAGCAAGCTCGCGAGCGGCTGCCAGAGGACGAAGAGCGGCAGCAGCAGGACGAACAGCGGCACGCTCGCGAGCGCCCAGACGCGCTCCGCCTGGTCGGACGAACGCCCGCGCAGCAGGCGGTAGAGCGCATCGCGCTGGAACGGCAGCAGCGCGTTCACGATCGACTGCGCGAAGATGAAGAACGAGTACTCGAGCGAGAAGTGGTCCTCGCGCAGCAGGCGGTAG
>JAXLQJ010000116.1:0-3158 GCA_046331705.1 bacterium
GACCCAGCCGACGAGTGCGCGCCAGAGGTGCAAGGGCTCGGCAAGGAGCTGCGGGCGGTCGAAGAGCGTCGCTCCGGTCGTCGTCAGGCACGACAGCATCTCGAAGTAGCCGCCGCCAAGCCCGAGGCCAGGCACCAGCGCCACGAGCGGCGCCGCCAGCACCAGCGGCAAGAGCAGATAGGCGAGGAGCAGAGTCAGCAGGTGGTAGCGGGCGGGGACGCGCGGGACCCGGTTCATGGTGGCGAGCCCGAGCATCGTCGCGATGACGGAGAAGAAGATCGCGCCCTCGAGGAACGTGCGTGCGATGCGCCAGTTCTCGAGGCCGGCGGCATGCAGAGCCGGCAAGAGCATCATGAGCGCGGCAAGCAGCAGCAGGATAACCAGCGCAGGGAACTGGCGCAGCAGGCCCATCAGCCGGTGAGGCCTGCCCGCGATCCCGCCCCGTAACTCTGGAGCATCGACGCAGGAAAGGTGCGCTCAATAATCAAGCCATTGACATATCTTGATTCCATCGCCGGCGAGTTACTTCTCGTTAACGGCTTCCGCCCGATCAGAAGAAATCCAGGCCCACCTGGAACAGGCGCTCGACCTCGGCCACCGCCTCACGCTTGGCGAAGATCGTCAGCACGTCGCCCTCGCCGAGCTGCATGTCGCCGCGCGGGACGACGACCCGGTCGCCCTTCTGGATCAGCCCGATCAGCGCCCCGTCCGGCAGCTCCGCGTCGCGCACCGCCTTGCCCGCCACCGCCGAGGTTCCGAGCACCTGCGCCTCGATCAGCTCCGCCTCGCCGTCGCCGATCGAATAGACCGCGCGGATTCGCCCGTGTCGCACGTAGCGCAGAATCGAGCTCACCGTCGTCGAGCGCGGATTGACGTAGGCGTCGATCCCCATCGGCGCGATCAGTCCGATCAGCGAGGCGTCGTTGACGAGCGCCACCACCAGCTTCGCTCCCTCGGTCTTCGCCCGCACGCAAGCGAGGATGTTGGTCTTGTCGTCCTCGGTCAACGCGAGCACCGCGTCCATGGCGCCGACGTTCGCCTCCTCGAGCAGGTCCGGGTCGAGCCCGTCGCCGTTGAGCACGATCGTGTGCGACAGGGCGTCCGCCGCGACCTCCGCCCGCGCCCGGCTCCGCTCTATGATCTTCATCCGCAGCTTGCGCCCCGACTCCTCGAGCGACTTCGCGACGTGCAGCCCGATGTTGCCGGCACCGATCAGCAGCAGCCGCTCCACTGCCAGGTGCCGCTTGCCGAAGACCTCCATGACCCGTGCCAGATCTTCGGCGACCGTGACCAGGTAGACCTGGTCGTCGGCGGTCAGCCGGTCGTCCGCCGCGGGAACGACGAGCCGCTCGCGCCGACGGATGCCGACCACGACTGCGCGCAGGGTGGAGAAGAGCTCGGAGAGCTGTCGCAGCGGCGTGTCGAGCACCGGGCAGGCCGCGTCGAGGCTGATGCCGACGAGCTGCACCCGCCCGTCCATGAACGCCTCGATGTCGAAGGCCGATGGCGCCGACAGCCGTTGCATTACCGCGTCCGCGACCGCGTACTCGGGCGAGATGACGACATCGATCGGCAGATGGTCCTGGCGGTAGAGGTCGGAATAGATCGCGTTGAGGTACGCGGGCGCCCGCAGCCGCGCGATCTTGCGCGGTACCGAGAAGATCGAGTTCGCCACCTGGCAGACGACCATGTTCACCTCGTCGGACTGGGTCGCCGCGATCACCATGTCCGCGTCGCGCGCGCCGGCCTTCTCGAGCACGTCTGGATGCGACGCGAACCCGGTGACGCCCCCGACGTCGTAGGCGTCGGTGATCCGCCGGACCAGCCCCGCATCCCTGTCGACGATCGTGACGTGGTTCGCGCCGGACTCGCGGGCGAGATGGCGCGCGATCTGCCCGCCTACCTGCCCCGCCCCGCAGATGATGATCTTCATCGCGCGTGCCCCGCGCCCCGCCGGACCGACGGCTCAGGCGTGCGCTTCCTCCTCGGCCCGCTCGCTGCGGCCGGCGGCGATCACGTTGAGTGACTTGAGCTTGCGGTGAAGGGCGGAGCGCTCCATGCCGACGAAGTTCGCCGTCCGGGAGACGTTGCCGCCGAACCGGTTAATCTGCGCCACCAGGTACTCGCGCTCGAACATCTCGCGCGCCTCGCGAAGGGCCAGGCCGGCGAAGGCGGCTCCGAGCATGCCGTTGGTGGCGCTGCCATTCGTCGTCGCCTCAAGCACCAGCTCCTCGGGCTCGATCGGGCCGTGGTCCGGCCCGAGGATCACCGCCCGCTCGAGCGCGTTCCGGAGCTGCCGGACGTTGCCCGGCCAGCGCATGGTCTGCAGCTGCGCCTCCGCCTCGGGCGAGAGGCTGCGGAGCGGCAGCCCGTGCCCGCCGTTCAGCTCCTCGAGGAAGTGCCGCGCGAGCTCGGGGATGTCCTCGCGCCGCGCCTCGAGCCCCGGCACGCTGATCGGCACCACGTTCAGCCGGTGGAAGAGCTCGGTGCGGAAGCGGCCCGCCTGAACCTCGCGCGCAAGGTCGCGGGTCGTCGCCGAAATCACCCGCACGTCGACACGCACCGTGTTCGCCCCCCCCACACGCTGGAACGACTGGTCGACGAGCACCCGCAGGATCTTCGACTGGGTCCCCGGCGGCATGTCCGAGACCTCGTCGAAGAAGAGGATGCCGGTGTGCGCCTTCTCGAACAGTCCGGGCTCCACCCCACGCTCGGCGCTCTCGCGCCCAAAGAGCACCTCCTCCATCTGCTCGGCGCCGATCGAGGCCGAGTTGACGATGACGAACGGCCCCTTGGCGCGGTCGGAATGACGATGCAGATAGCGCGCCGCCACCTCCTTGCCCGAACCCGCGGGGCCGGAGAGCATCACGCGGCTGTTGGTCCGCGCAACCTTGTCGAGCTGCTGCTTCATGTGCCGGAACGCCGAGCTCGTGCCGATCATCGACTGGCTCGTGCCCTCCTTGCCCTTCAGGGCCGCGTTCTCGCGCCGGAGCCGCGAGGTCTCGAGCGCGCGCCCGATCACTACCATCAGCTGGTCGATGTTGAACGGCTTCTCGATGAAGTCGTAGGCGCCCTGCTTGATCGCGGCCACCGCGATCTCGATGTTGCCGTGCCCCGAGATGATCACGACCGGGATTGCCGGGTTGTCCCGCCGCACC
>JAXLQJ010000117.1:0-19977 GCA_046331705.1 bacterium
CGTGGTCGTGCACCCGGCCAACCCGCTGGAGTCCATCTCGCTCGACGACCTGCACCGGATCTACAGCGACCAGATGCATGATTGGCGTGAACTTCACGTTCGCGCGGGAGCCATCGAGCCGATCGTGCAGCCCGCGGGAGACGACGTCAGCATGGCGTTCTTCCAGCGCGTGCTGGGCGGGGACGCGCCGACGGCGCCCGCGTTCCGGGCCGAGTCCGACAGCGCCGTGATCGAGCGGGTGCGCCGGACGCCCGGGGCCGTGGGCTACGTGTCCATGGCCAGCGGACATGAGGGGGTCCGCCGGCTCCGGCTGTCCGCCTTGCGGGGGCTCCCCGACTGGAATGCCGACGCGGAGAAGGTGTACAAGGGAGAGTACCCGCTGACTCGCAACTACAGCATGTACGTCCGCACCGCCGGGCCGGACCTGGCGGACGGGCTGATCACCTTCGTTTCGACACGTGACGGACAGAAGCTGGTGCACGAAGCCGGGGCGGTGCCCATCACCATCCCGGTGCGCTTCGCCAGACGCTCCCCCATGTTGGGCAGTCACTAGGACCTCGAGGAGCATTCGACAGGACCCCATGAACCGAAACCACGTCAGTTCCGCCTTCGGCAGCGTCCTTCGCCGCACGTGCACGGCCGTCGCCCTGGTGCTCGCGATCGCCGCGCCGGCGTTCGCCGACGACCTGAAGGACGCCCGGACCGCGCTGGCCGCCGGCCAGCTGGACCAGGCGCAGCAGCTGTTCGAGCGCGTCGCCTCGCAGGGCTTCGCGGACGGTCGCTCGGGTGTGGGCCTCGTGCTGCTCAAGCGCCGCGACTACACCAAGGCCGCCGAGGCGTTCGAACTCGCGCGGAAGATGGACGGCAACAACGCCATGGCCTGGTACGGCCTCGGCGAGGTGCGCCGTGACGAGGGCAACCTGCAGGGCGCGGTCGAGATGTACCGCAAGGCGGTGGACCTCGATCGCAAGTTCCCCGAGGCGCAACTCGCGCTCGGCGACTGCCTGCGCGACATGAAGCAGTACGGCGACGCCATCACCGCGCTGGCGCCCGGGCTGAACTGGGGTGCGAAGTGGCGCCCGAAGTTCCTCGTGGCGCACGGCAACGTCGAACTCGCGCGCGACTCGCTGCGCGACGCCGGCATCTACTTCACGCAGGCCCAGCAGGCGGCTCCGGACGATCCGGTCACGAACCGCGCGCTCGGTGACTTCTACCTCAAGCGCGGCATCGGTTCGCTCGCCATTCCGTCCTACGAGAAGGCCGTCGAGCTGGACACGTCGGACGTCGAACTGCGCCAGGCGCTCGGCACCGCGCTGTACTTCGACCAGCGCTACAACGACGCGCTCGAGCAGTTCCGCTGGGTGACGCAGCGCGATCCCGAGTTCGCGCCCGGCCAGTTCTCGCTCGGCAAGCTCTACTACCTGTCGGGTGCCGCCGATCCGCGCCGGTACGCCGAGGCCAAGCCGTATCTCGAGAAGTACACGCAGCTCATGCCCGCCGATTCGCGGGGCTGGGCGTACCTCGGGCAGGACCTGTACTACCTGAAGATGAAGCCCGAGGCGATCGCCGCCATGACCAAGGCGGTCGAACTGGGCGAGAAGAGCAAGGACATGTTCACCGTGCTCGGGCGTGCCTACGTGGACACGAAGGAATGGGCCAAGGCGATCGACGCCTACGGCCGCGGCGAACCGAACACGCAGGACCTCTTCAAGATCGGGCAGGTCCATGCGCTGCTGGGGAATGTGGCGGCGGCGGACTCGGTCTACCAGGGCATGATCGCCAAGGACTCGACCACCTCCGAGGCGCGCTTCGCGATGCAGGAACTGGGCAAGCTCAAGTTCCGGCTCAAGGACTACCCGGGCGCGGTGGCCATGCTCCAGAGGCGAATCGCCCTTGACCCGAACTCGGACGAGGCTTACTACTACATAGGCTTGTCCTACAAGGAGATGAAGCAGCTTCCCGAGGCGGTGGATGCACTCCGTCAGGCGACGCTGATCGCTCCCGGCAAGGCGGACCGGCACTTCTGGTTGGGCGTCGTGCTTTCGAGCATGGCGGATTCGACGGCCCAGTCCGTCGCGGCATTCACCCAGTTCATCGCACTCGACTCGAGCAGCAAGAACGCCGGTCTGGCCTACCAGCAGCTGGGCTACCAGCGGCTGCTGGTCAAGGACTGGGCGGGAGCCGTGGACCTGCTGGAACGTTCGGCTGCGATCACGGCGGCCGACGTGAACACGCAGGTCTGGCTGGGACAGGGCTACCAGAACATGGGCAACCGTGCGAAGGCGATCGAGGCCTACCGCCGGGCCCTGGGGTTGGATCCGAACAACGAAGACGCGAAGAAGGGCCTGAAGTCGCTCGGCAACTGAGGTGCAACGCGGCCGCAACGCGGACGCCACGGAGGAGCAAGGATGGCGAACTTGAAGAGCCGGCAGGTCGGCAGCATCCACATCCTGACGCCGAAGGGCTACCTGACCGGCGGCGAGGAGACGGAGGAACTGGAGAAGGCCATCCGGCAACTCGGTGAGGACGGCAACAAGAACCTCATCATCAACCTCGGCGAGACGCAGCACCTCAACTCGACGGCGCTGGGCGTGCTGATCTCCGCGCATTCGAGCTACGTGCGCCGTGGCGGCCAGATGAAGCTCGCCGCCGTGGACAAGCGCATCGAGAACATCTTCGTCATCACCAAGCTGTCGCTGGTGTTCGACGTGAAGGCGACCGAGGAGCAGGCGATCGCCAGCTTCGCGGAAGCGTCGGCGTAGCCGTTTCGGATCGGGAGGAGCGCGCATGGCCGTCACGAAGCGGCAGCTCGAGAGCATCACGGTGATCGCGGCACGCGGTCGGTTCTACGGTGATCGCGAAACCGACGAGCTGGAAGCCGCGATCATGGCGGAGGCCTCGAGCGGCAACATGCGACTCGTCGTCAATCTCGCGGAGTGCGAGGCCATGAATTCCGTCGCGCTGGGCGTGCTCATGCGCGGCATGGCCAACTACCGCACCCGCCACGCCGAGATCAAGCTTTGCGGGCTTGGGAAGAAGCTGAAGGACCTTTTCGTCATGACCAAGCTCATCATGGTTTTCGACCACTTCGAGACGGAGGAGCTGGCTCTGGCTTCCTTCGCCGCTGTGGAGTAGCAGCCTCCGCCTGACCGGGTCGGGGGGAGAAGAAGTTTCACGAAGCAGGTCCGGATCAGTTCGCTCCGCGACCCGGGCGGGTGAGGAACCTCAACCGCTGATCATGAACAGCCGGCTCGCCGCCCTCGCGGCGGACGGCGATGGAGGAATCGTCAGGCAATGAACCGCATTATCGTTCAGCTCTATTTCGCGGCCGCGGTCGCCGTTTCGATCTTGATCTGGTGGAACCTTCCGGCGCTCGGTGACCTTGGCAAGCAGATGAAGGAAGCCGGTCCGCTGGTCGCTGGCCTGTTCCTCCTCCTCATTCTCCAGGTGACGTTCGTGATCGAGCGTACGTGGAGCCTCAACAAGGCCAAGGGCACGGGCTCGATGGCCGACTTCCTCGTGAACGTGCGCAAGAAGATCCAGACGGGCGACGTCGATGGTGCCATCGCGCTCTGCGGCAAGCAGCGCGGCTCGGCGGCCAACGTCATGCGTGCGGGCCTCGAGCGCTACCAGATGCTCATCAAGGAAGGCGCTCCGAAGGACAAGATCGTGGCCGAGACGCAGGCAGCCATCCAGGAAGCCAACGGCCTCGAAGTGCCGCTGCTCGAGCGCAACCTGATCGCCCTGTCGACGATCGCCTCCATCTCGACGATGGTCGGTCTGCTCGGCACGGTCGTCGGCATGATCCGTTCGTTCGCGGCCCTCGGTCACACCGGCGCGGTGGATGCCACCAAGCTCGCCGTCGGTATTTCCGAAGCGCTCATCAACACGGCCGGCGGTCTCATCGTCGCCATCCTCGGCATCGTCATGTACAACGTGTTCGTGACGCGCGTGGACGGCTTCAACTACATGATGGACGAGGCGTCGTACGAGGCCGTGCAGCTGCTGGCCGCCAACGCTTCCGACAAGAAGTAAGCGGGGGAGGACGAGCTCATGCTCAAGAAGATGCGTCGCATCGGCATCGCGATCGACATGACGCCGATGGTCGATGTGGCCTTCCTCCTGCTGATCTTCTTCATGTGTACGACGCAGTTCAAGCCACCGGAGAAGGACAAGATCACGCTGCCCGATTCGAACTCGCCGGCGAAGTCGCCCGAGTCCGACATCATCACCGTGTCGGTGACGGCGCCCAAGCCGGAGAACGGCATGGTGTCGCAGGTGCGCGTGACCTGGCGGCAAGGCGAGAACGAAGTCGAACGCATGATCGCTCCCGAAGCGGTGAAGATGAACCTGGGCTCGGTGCTGGGTACGGCCCGCGCCGCGAATCCCCGGTCTCGCGTGCTCGTGAAGATGGACCGCGAAGCATCGTTCGGTCTCATGGCCGACATGATGCACGCGTTCCAGGAATCGAACGCCACGCGCTTCAACGTCCAGACGAACCTGGCCAAGGGCGGAGGCGCGTTCGGCGGCCCCGCACCGACCAAGTAACGCGCCACTCGCGCTGAGAGGTATGCCCGCATGGGTGCAGTAGACACCCCACAACCGAGAAGTGGCGGAGGCAAGAAGGGGAAAGGCTTCCATCGCCCGAAGCGTCGCGTCGGTGTCCGCATCGACATGACGCCCATGGTGGACGTCGCCTTCCTCCTGCTCATCTTCTTCATGGTCACGACGGTGTTCCGGACGCCCCAGGCTCTGGAAATCAACCTGCCGCCGGACAACCAGAATCCCGCGCCGATCGCCGAGTCGAAGATTCTCCAGCTTCGGGTGCTCGGTGAGGATCGCGTGTTCTGGAAGCGCGGCCCGAAGACGGACCCGTGGGTCCGGACGTCGGTCGCGAACATGAAGGACGTGCTCAAGCCGCTCGCGAACAACGACGCGATCGTGGTGCTGATCAACATCGACCGCGACGCGTCCTTCGACAACATGGTCGGCATCATCGACCAGCTCGACATTGCGAACCTGGGTCGCTTCTCGATCCTCGAGCTATCCCCGGCCGACAAGGCGGAGGTGGAGAAGCTATGAGCGAGCCCAAAGTCGCGTTGTACGAGTTCATGCCCTACGGGGCACCCGAACTCCTCGAGGTCGCGAAGAAGTACCTGACTCGGGCGCTGACGGTCGCGATGAGCGCGCTCATCGTGATCTTCCTGGCACTGCTCGCGCTCGGGTACTACATGTCGCACCGGCAGGAGAAGGTCGTGCCCGTCGTGGTGCCGTATCGCGAACTCCAGGCGCCCCCGCCGCTGACGGACGCCGCGCCGCCGCCGAAGGTCCAGGTGGCGACGCAGGTGGCTCCGCCTTCGGCGGCCATCCCCGTGCCCGTCCCGGACGCGGAGGCTCCGCAAGAGCAGACGATCGCGTCGCAGGAGGAACTCTCCGCGGTTTCCGGCAGCAGCGCGGGAACCGAGGGCGACAACATCGTCGTGGCTCCGCCCGAGGAAGACGCCATGCCCAGCTTCGGCGAGTACGTCTACACGGACGAACTCCCGGAGAAGATCACGCACGTGCAGCCGGTCTACCCGGACATCGCGCGCGAGGCGGGCGTGGACGGAACCGTGATGGTGCAGGCGCTGGTCGGCAAGGACGGCCGCGTGAAGGACGTGCGCGTCGTCAAGTCCATCCCGATGCTCGACGCCGCGGCGCTCGCGGCGGTGAAGCAGTGGGTGTTCAAGCCGGCGCTTTCCAACAACAAGCCCGTCGCCGTGTGGGTGGGCTGCCCGGTGAAGTTCTCGCTGCGCTGACCGCACCGGGGAAATGGCATGGCGGCGCATCCGTCTTCACGGACGGGTGCGCCGTCCGCTTTCGGTGCGCAGGGGCGCGCGGGACCGCGTCGGTCGGGCATTTCCCGCGCCGGTGGCGCGTGGGTTTGACCCTTGCGTGAGCGCTCCCTAACTTGCGGGTGATTGCCCCCCTTCACAGTCACGTCCCCGTTCCGGAGTGGGTGTTGCCATGACCGTCGATCTCTCGCCCGAAGCGCCGGCGGCCCCGTCGGCCGCGGTGCGGCTTTCCCCGTGGGAACGCGCGCGGCGCGTGTTCGTCTCTCCCTCGTCGGCGTGGGAAGGTCTCGAGGAGCAGGTGCAGTGGTGGATTCCGCTCGTCGCGACCTTGCTCATGGCGATCGGTGTCTTCCTGCTGCTGTACGAACGCGCCTACCTGCCCATGATGCTGGACCAGATGGACCAGCAGGTGGTCAACGGCCAGTTGACGGCGGACCAGGTGGATCGGATGGAGCAGGTGTATTCCGGTCGCATGGCCATGTCGCTGATCGCCGCGAGCCAGTTGGTCGCCGTGACCGTCGTGATGCTGGTGGGAGCGCTGGTCGTGTGGTTCGGTGTGGGCTTCGTGCTCGGGGCGCGCTTCCGCTACCGGCTCGCGCTGGAGGCGGTCTGTTGGGCGAACCTCGTCACGTTGCCGAGCTACCTGCTGATGGCCGCGATGGCGTGGTCCCAGGAGACCATGAAGGGCGTCCACCTGGGGCTGGCAGCACTGCTGCCGCACGCCGACACGCCCTCGAAGCTGGAAGTCGGGCTGACGGTGTTCCTGGACGCGATCAGCCCGTTCGCCGCGTGGAACATGTTCGTCCTGATCATCGCCAGCAGCATCCTGAGCCGGGCGCCGCGCCGCAACGTCGCGTGGGTGCTCGTCTCGCTCTATCTCGCGCTCTTCGCCATCGGCGCCGCGGTCGCGGCCATGATGACGCCCGGCGCGTGAGTCCCTGCAACCTCGCCTGCTCGGTCGGCGTAGACCGGCGCGTGCCCCGAGCGGGGCGCACGCCCGCCGACTCCGGACCGGAGGAATGATGATTCGCCAGATTGCCTCGGCTCTTCTTCTCGCACTCGCCGTGACCGCCCCCCAGGCCCGGGCTGCCACCGGTGGCCCCATGACGGCCGACCAGGCCGTCCAGATCGCCCTTCGCCAGGGCACCCAGGCCATCCAGGCCGAAGCCTCGCTGCTCGACGCCCGCTCCGGGCTGTGGAGCGCCTACTCGGGCGTGCTCCCGCACGTCTCCGCCGACGCGTCACGCTCGGGCGGGAAGACCCGCGAGAGCTCTCCGTCGGGAATCACGGATGACCGCGGCTACAATGGCTCCTACGGCCTGAGCGGCAGCTGGGGTGTGCTGAACCTGTCGTCGTGGGCGTCCGTGAGTTCGGCGCGCCGTGGTTCGGCCGCCGCGAAGTACGAGCGTGCCGCGACGCGTGCGCAGATCGTGCTCGACACGAAGCGGCAGTTCTACGAAGTCGTGAAGTCCATGCACCTGGCTCGCGTGTCCGCGCAGGCGCTCAAGCTTTCGCGGGATGACGAACGGCGCGTGCGCGCGCTGTACGAAGTCGGCTCGGTGTCGAAGAGCGACCTCCTCAAGGCGCGGGTGCGGACTTCGCAGAGCGAACTCGACTCGCTGGTCGCGGACCACAACGTCACCGCGCAGCGGGTGCGGCTCGCCACCCAGCTCGGCCTGTCCGAGTCGGCGCTGGGGGACGTGGATTCCACGCTCTCGACGGCGACGGCGGGGGCCGATGCCGCGGCGATCATGGCCGAGGCGCGCACGAACCGGCCGGACGTGAAGGCCGCCGAGGCGTCGTACGCGAGCGCCCAGTGGCGCCTGCGCTCCGTGCAGCTGTCGCGCCTGCCGAGCGTGTCGGCGACGGGTTCGTACACGCCGAAGTCGGTGTCCAGCTCGAGCTACGTCTCGCCGATCGACGGCCCGCAGAGCGGCAGTGGCTGGGCGAAGGGCGACATGAGCGGCCGGCTCGCGCTGAGCATGAGCCTGTTCGACGGACTCGCCACCGAGGCGCGCGTCGCTTCGGCGCGGGCAGGAGAAATGCGCGCGCGTGAAACCCGGGACGCGCTGCTCCGTAATCTCGACAGCGAGGTGCGCATCGCGGTGCTCGGCTACACCGAGGCCACGGAGCGCGAGTCGCTCGCCCGCCGGACGCTCGAGTCGGCGAGCGAGAACCTCAACCTCGTGCAGCAGAAGTACAACGTCGGGTCGGCGACCATCCTCGACCTCATCGATTCCCAGGTGCAGCTGCAGCGTGCCCAGAGTGATCTCGTTTCCGCCATGGCCGCGATTCGCGTGGCCGAAGCGGAACTCGACCAGGTCCGCGGCCGCGGCGAGTGACGCGAAAGGAAGCAGGACACCCATGAACAAGAAGGCGCTGCTGTGGGGCATCCTCGGCCTCGTCGTGGTGGGCGGCCTGACGGCTGCCGGCATCGCGAACAACGCCCGCAGCAAGGTCCAGTCCGTCCAGCTCGCCCGCGTGCGGCGTGAGGACATCACGTCGCAGGTGCGCGCGCCGGGCAAGATCGAGCCGAAGACGCAGGTCAAGATCAGCGCGGACATCGTGGGCAAGATCGTGGGCCTGTACGTCAAGGAAGGCGATCGCGTCCGCAAGGACCAGCTCATGCTCCAGCTCGACGACACGCAGTACCGCAGCGCCCACGCCCAGACGCGGGCCGGGCTCGCGGCGGCGCAGGCGCGGCTGCGTGAAGCGCAGTCGGCGATGCGTGTGAACGAGGCGAACTTCGCCCGCCAGCGCCAGCTGTACGACCAGAAGCTGCTTTCGACCGCCGAATGGGAGCAGGCGCAGAACGCCCACGAGGGCGCGCGCGTGGCTGTGGCCACGGCGCAAGAGGACGCCACGCGGGCGGCGGCGGCGCTCGACGCGGCCGCGGACAACCTGCGCAAGTGCCGCTTTCTCGCACCGTTCGACGGTGTCGTGAGCGCGCTGAACGTGGAGGCCGGCGAGAACGTGATTCCCGGCACCATGAACAACATCGGCACCGAGATCCTCGTGGTGTCCGACCTGTCGCGCATGCTCGTCCGGGCCGACGTGGACGAGACCGACGTCGTGGACATGCGACTCGGCCAGCACACGAAGATCTCCGTGGACGCGTTCCCGGACACCACGTTCCCGGGGACCGTCACCGAGATCGGCAACACGGCCAAGCGTTCGATCACGTCCACGGTGGACGGCCAGACGAACTTCGAAGTGAAGGTCGTGTTCGACCAGAACGTGCCCGAAGTGCGTCCCGGCATGACCGCCGACGTCGAGATCGCGACCGGCACGCATGCCCAGGCCCTGGTCGTCCCGATCCAGGCCGTCGTGGTGCGCACCGAGCGCGAACTCGAGCGCGCGGCGAAGAAGGGCAACGCCAAGGATCGCGCGGCGCGGCGCGCCGCCGCCACGGCCGACGAGGACACGGTGGGCCGTCGCGACAAGGAAATCACGGGCGTGTTCGTCGTGCGCAACCAGGTCGCGACGTTCGTGCCGGTGCGGACGGGCCTCGCGAGCGAGACCATGATCGAGGTGTTCGGCGACCTGAAGGAGACCGACACAGTGGTGTCCGGTCCCTACAAGGCGCTGCGCGAACTCAAGCCGGGCGGCAAGGTGAAGAAGGAAGCCGCCGCGAAGGGGAAGAAGTGAGCGACTCCGGTGCGTTGATCGCCATTCGCGGGCTGCATCGCGTCTACCAGGTGGGCGACCAGGAAGTCCGCGCGCTCGACGGCGTGGACCTGGACATCCGTGCGAACGAGTACGTCGCCATCATGGGGCCGTCGGGCTCGGGCAAGTCCACCCTCATGAACATCCTCGGCTGCCTCGACACGCCGTCCCTGGGATCCTACCGGCTCAAGGACGCCGAGATCGCGAAGATGTCCGACGACGAGCTCGCGCGGATCCGCAACCAGGAGATCGGCTTCGTCTTCCAGACGTTCAACCTGCTGCCGCGCGCGGATGCGCTTCACAACGTCGAGCTTCCGCTCGTGTACGCCGGCCTCAAGCACGAGGAGCGGCGCGCACGCGCGAAGCAGGCGCTGGAGACCGTCGGCTTGGGCGAACGCATGAAGCACCGGCCGAACGAACTGTCGGGCGGCCAGCGTCAGCGCGTGGCGATCGCGCGCGCCCTCGTGAACCGGCCCAGCATCATCCTCGCCGACGAACCGACCGGTAATCTCGATTCGCGGACGGGCGAGGAGATCATGACGGCGTTCGAGAACATCTGGAAGCAGGGCAACACGGTGATCCTCGTGACGCACGAAGCCGACATCGCGGAGCACGCGCGGCGGATCGTGCGCATGAAGGACGGCCGGATCGAGAGCGACGTCGTGAACCCGCACCCGCGTACGGTCTCGGGGGCGGCGGCCCACGCATGAACCTGCGCGAGAGCATCGGCATCGCCCTCGGCGGTGTCCGGGCGAACAAGCTGCGCTCGTTCCTGACGCTGCTCGGCACGATCATCGGCGTCGCGTCGGTGATCGCGGTGCTCTCGTTCGTCGAGGGCCTGAACCGCTTCGTGAAGGAGAAGCTGCTGAACGCCGGCGCGAACGTGTTCGTGGTGGACAAGTACGGGCTCATCATGAGCCAGGAGGCGTTCGAAGAGGCGAACAAGCGCCCGGACGTCGAGTGGGGCGACGTGGTCGCGCTCCGCCAGGGCGTGCGCCATGCCAGCATGATCGTCGCCCAGTCGGGTGGTTCCGCCCCGGTCCGCACGGGTGCGAAGGTCATGAAGGCCGTGAGCCTCAACGGCCGCAGCGCCGGGTACGACGTCGTGGACGACATCGCGATCGATGCCGGCCGGCACCTGTCGGAATTCGACGACGAGGAACGCCGCCCCGTCGCGGTCATCGGGCCCGAGGTCGCCGAGGAACTCTTCGGGAACCTCGACCCGCTCGGGCGCACGATCCGGATCGACCGCTGGGCGTTCGAGATCGTCGGCGTCACCAAGGCGAAGGGCAAGATGTTCGGCGTGAGCCAGGACCGCTTCGTGACGATCCCGATCCGCACGTTCTCGAAGTACTGGCAGGAGCGGGGTTCGTTCTCGATCGCGGTGAAGGCGGTGGACGAGTCGTCCATCGAGCTCGGCATGCAGGAGGCGCGCAACATCCTGCGGGCCCGCCGCCACCAGCGGCCGGGCCAGCCCGACAAGTTCGGTCTCACGACGTCCGAGACCTGGCTCGAGCTCTACCGCACCCTGACGGGCGGCATCTTCATCCTCACGATCGGCGTGGCGGCGATCTCGCTCGTCGTCGGCGGCATCGTGATCATGAACATCATGCTCGTCTCGGTCACCGAGCGCACCAAGGAGATCGGCGTGCGCAAGGCGCTCGGCGCCCGCCGCCGCGACATCCTCACGCAGTTCCTGGTCGAATCCACGACGCTGTCGCTGTCGGGAGGGCTCATCGGGATCCTCGCCGGCAGTTCGCTCGCGCTGCTGGTGGGCGCGGTGAGCCCGCTGCCGGCGGCGGTCAGCATGCCGGCCGTCGTGCTCGGGATCTTCATGAGCACCGCCGTGGGCGTGTTCTTCGGCTCCTATCCGGCCATGCGCGCCGCGCGCCTCGATCCCATCGAAGCGCTGCGCTACGAGTGACGTCATGACCACGCTCGCACTGCTTCGGGAAACGTTCGACATGGCGCGCGGCGCGCTCGTGGCCAACCGGCTGCGCTCGCTGCTCGCGCTGCTCGGCGTGGTGATCGGCGTCGCCACGGTGATCGGCATGGTCGCACTCATCAACGGCTTCCAGCGCCAGTTCGCGCAGAACATCCAGTCGATCGGCAACAACACGATCTACATCCGCCGCATCCGGCCCGGCGTGAACTTCTCGAACGAGATCCCGGATTCGCTGAAGCAGCGCAAGGCCTTCACGATGGAGGACGCGCGCGCGATCCTGGACCGCGCCCCCTCGGTCAAGGCGATCGCGCCGTTCAAGTTTCCCTACGACAACATCCGCCTCGGCTACCGCGAGAAGCTCACGAAGGCGACCTTCGTGTACGGCACGAACGACCAGTACCTGATCGCGCACAACTACGACCTCGCGAACGGCCGCTTCTTCACGCCGCAGGAGGTCGCCGAGAACGCGAACGTCGTGGTGATCGGCAAGGACACGCGCGAGGCGCTCTTCGGTGACGCCGCCGGCATCGGCCGCACGGTGCGCCTGAACGGCATCCCGTTCACGGTGATCGGCGAGTTCGAGAAGAAGGGCAAGATGCTCGGCAACAACTTCGACGAGGTGGCGTGCGTGCCGTACACGGTGATGGACAAGTACTGGTCCGCCCCGTACAACGCGCCACCGTGGTTCCCGAAGAAGGGCGAGCTGTTCCTCGACGCGACCGCGGTGTCGCCCGAGCTCAGCGCCAAGGCGGTGCAGGAGATCAGCGAGGTGCTGCGCGTGCGCCGGCACCTGCCGAGCAACAAGCTCAACGACTTCGCGATCTTCACCGACGACGCGTTCCTGTCGCTCTACAACACCGTCACGGGCGGCATCTTCGCGCTCATGACGCTCGTGGCGTCCATCTCGCTGCTCGTCGGCGGCATCGGCGTCATGAACATCATGCTCGTCGCCGTGACCGAGCGCACCCGCGAGATCGGCGTCCGCAAGGCGCTCGGCGCACCACGCCGCGCGATCCTGATGCAGTTCCTGGTCGAGGCCGTGCTGCTCACCGGGCTCGGCGGGCTCACGGGAATCGTGATCGGCGCCGGCATCTCGTTCCTCGTGAAGGCGGTGAGCCCGCTGCCGACCTACGTGAGCGCCTGGTCCGTGGTGACGGCGCTGCTGTTCTCCGCGGTCGTCGGCGTGTTCTTCGGGCTCTATCCGGCCATGCGCGCGTCGCGTCTCGATCCGGTGGAATCCCTGCGCTACGAGTGACGGTCGCGCGACGCGGGCGGTCTGGTAAAGTGCCGCGGCCATGACCAAGCGCATCGCTTCCACGCTCACCGACACTTCCGACGCACATCGCGCCGCCGCGCTCACGGACATCGTGATCCGCGGCGCACGCGAGCACAATCTCCGCAATCTCTCGCTGCGGCTGCCCCGCCAGAGCCTCGTGGTGATCACGGGTGTCTCGGGATCGGGCAAGTCGTCGCTCGCCTTCGACACCCTCTACGCCGAAGGCCAGCGCCGCTACGTCGAGTCGCTCTCGGCGTACGCGCGGCAGTTCCTCGGGCAGATGGAAAAGCCCGACGTGGACGCCATCGAGGGCCTGTCGCCGGCGATCGCGATCGAGCAGAAGGGGGCGGGCGCCAATCCGCGCTCCACGGTCGCGACGATCACCGAAATCTACGACTACCTGCGGCTGCTGTTCTCCCGCGTGGGCTCGCGGCATTGCCCGAACTGCCGCACGCCGCTCGCGCGCCGCAGCGTGCAGGAGATGGTGGACCAGCTCCTGCAGCAGTACGCCGGCGAGAAGCTCATGCTGCTCGCCCCGGTCGTGCGCGGACGCAAGGGCGAGTACCGCAAGGAGCTCGAAGGCTTCCATCGCCAGGGCTACCTGCGCGCGCGCATCGACGGCGCGCTGGTCGAGCTCGAGGACGCGCCGAAGCTGGCGCGACACAAGCGCCACGACATCGAAGTCGTGGTGGACCGGTTCACGCTCACGAAGGAACAGCAGTTGCGGCTCACGGAATCGCTCGAGGCCGCTCTGAAGCTGGGCAACGGGCTCGTGACCGTGGCGCGCGACGGCAAGGACGACGTCCCGCTCAGCGTGGGCGCCACCTGCCCGAAATGCGATACCGCCGTCGAGGACCTCGAGCCGCGGCACTTCTCGTTCAACTCGCCGTACGGGGCGTGCAAGGGCTGCGACGGGCTGGGCACGCTGCTGCGCGTGGACCCGGACCGCGTGGTCCCCGACGCGTCGCTCAGCCTGTCCGAAGGCGCGATCGCCAGCATGGGCGACGCCGAGGGCACCTGGACCGGGGGCACGCTGCAGGCGCTCGCGAAGGCGTTCGAGTTCTCGCTCGACACGCCGTGGAAGAAGCTCGCGCCGAAGATCCGCAAGCTGGTGCTCTACGGCGCGGGCGACGAAGAGGTGCGCTTCGAGTTCCGCACCAGGAAGGGCTCGGCGTTCATCCACCGCTCCAAGTGGCGCGGCGTGATTCCCGACCTGGAACGCCGATACCGCACCACGGGCAGCGAAGCGGTGCGCAAGCAGATCGCCGAGCACATGAACCTCACCCGGTGCCCGGACTGCGAAGGCCGCCGGCTGCAGCCCGCCTCGCTGGCCGTGACGGTGGACGGGCGCAACATCGCCGACTGGACCGCGTGCTCGGTGGCCGCCGCGCGGAAGGCCGCGCAGGGGCTCGCGTTCGAGGGCGGGCAGAAGAGCATCACGGCGCCGATCCTCAAGGAGATCGTCGGCCGGCTCGGCTTCCTCGAGGACGTGGGGCTCGGCTACCTGACGCTCGACCGCTCGGCCGGGACGCTCGCCGGCGGCGAGGCGCAGCGCATCCGGCTCGCCACGCAGATCGGTTCGCAACTCACGGGCGTGCTCTACATCCTCGACGAGCCTTCGATCGGCCTGCACCATCGCGACAACCAGCGCCTGCTCGCCACGCTCCAGCGGCTGCGCGATCTCGGCAACACCGTGGTCGTGGTCGAACACGACGAAGACACCATGCGTGCCGCCGACTGGCTCGTGGACCTGGGCCCGGGCGCCGGCCGGCACGGTGGCGAGCTCGTCGCGGCCGGAACGCCCCAGCAGGTGATGGACCACCCGAAGTCACTCACCGGGCAGTACCTCACCGGGCGCCGCCGCATCGAGGTGCCGAAGCTGCGCCGGCCCGGGCACGGCACGAAACTCGAGGTGCGCGGGGCGCGCGAGCACAACCTCAAGGGCGTGAACGCCGCGTTCCCGCTCGGCACGCTGACCTGCGTGACCGGGGTGTCGGGCTCCGGCAAGAGCACGCTCGTGAACGACATCCTGCTCTCGGCGCTGGGGCGCAAGCTCGGACTGGTCACCGAGCCGCCGGGCGCGCACGAGGGCCTGGCCGGCTTCGAGCACGTGGACAAGGTGATCGCGATCGACCAGAGCCCGATCGGGCGCACGCCGCGCTCGAACCCGGCCACGTACACGGGCGCGTTCTCGCTGATTCGCGACCTGTTCGCCCAGCTGCCGGAGGCCAAGGTGCGCGGCTACGGCCCGGGGCGCTTCTCGTTCAACGTGAAGGGCGGGCGCTGCGAGGCGTGCGAGGGCGATGGCTACAAGCGGATCGAGATGCACTTCCTGCCTGACGTTTTCGTGAAGTGCGACGTCTGCCACGGCCGGCGCTACAACCGCGACACGCTCGAGGTGCTGTATCGCGGGCGCTCGATCGCGGACGTGCTCGACATGACGGTCGAGGAGGCGCTCGATTTCCTCGGGGCGGTACCCGCCCTCAAGCGGAAGCTCGAGACCCTCTCGGGCGTCGGCCTCGGGTATATTCACCTCGGTCAGGCGGCGACGACCCTTTCGGGCGGGGAAGCGCAGCGCGTCAAGCTCGCGACGGAACTCTCGCGGGTCGCCACCGGCCGGACGCTCTACGTGTTGGACGAACCGACCACGGGCCTGCATTTCGAGGACGTACGCGTCCTGCTCGAGGTGCTGCAGGCGCTCGTGGATCGCGGCAATACCGCACTGGTGATCGAGCACAACCTCGACGTCATCAAGTGCGCGGACTGGATCGTGGACATGGGACCAGAAGGGGGCGACCGCGGTGGCGACATCGTGGCCGCCGGCACTCCCGAGACGGTGGCGCGCGTCCGGGAGTCGCACACGGGTGCGGCCTTGCGCCAGGTACTCCACACATGAATGCCGACACGATGACGGCGGAAGCCACGAGCACTCGAACTCGCGCCAAGACCATGCGCGCGATCGTCAAGACACAGGCGGCCGAAGGCGCGGAGATCCGCGAAGTCCCGGTGCCGTCGCCCGGACCCGGCGAGATCCTGTTGAAGGTGAAACGGGCCGGTGTCTGCGGCACCGATCTCCACATCTGGACCTGGGACCGCTGGGCGCAGTCCCGCATGAAGCCGCCCGTCACGATCGGGCACGAGTTCGTGGGCGAGGTCGTCGAGCTGGGCACGGGTGTCACGAACGTGCGGCTCGGCGACCTCGTCTCGTGTGAGAGCCACGTCGTCTGCAACACGTGCCTCTCGTGCCGCACGGGCAACGGGCACGTCTGCGAGAACACGAAGATCCTCGGCGTGGACATCAACGGCGGCTTCGCCGAGTACGTCGCCGTGCCCGCGGTCAACGCATGGCAGGTGCCGCGGAACATCCCGATCGAGATGGCGGCCTGCATGGAGCCTTGCGGGAACGCCGTGCACACGGCGTTCGCCGGCCCGCTCTCGGGCTGCAACATCGCGGTCACCGGTTGCGGCCCGATCGGGCTGTTCGCGATCGGCGTCGCCCGCGCCGCGGGCGCGGCCCGCGTATTCGCGTCCGACGTGTCGCCCTACCGGCTCGACCTCGCGCGCAAGATGAACGCCGACGCCGTCATCGACGTGTCCAAGGAGAACTTCGTGGACCGCGTGAACGAGCTGACGCACGGCCGCGGCCTCGACGGCGTGCTCGAGATGTCGGGCCACCCCGCGGCCATGCGTGACGGTCTCGCCGCGCTGCGCATGGGCGGCCGCATGTCGCTGCTCGGCCTGCCGACCGAACCGTTCGAGCTCGACTGGAACCGGCTCCTGATCTTCAAGGGCATCACGCTGCACGGCATCATCGGCCGGCGCATGTACGACACCTGGTACCAGATGGACCAGCTCATGGGCTCGGGGCGCCTCGACATCCGTCCGGCCATCACGCACGTGATGGACATGGAGAAGTTCGAGACCGCGATCGGGCTGCTGCGCGAAGGCAAGGCGGGCAAGGTCGTGCTGGTGCCGTGGGGCGAGAAGGCCTAGGGAGGCGGCGATGTTCGACACCATGAAGCCCATGCTCGAGGCGGAACTGCAGAAGATCCGCGACGCGGGCCTGTACAAGAACGAGCGCGTGATCGCGTCCCCGCAGGGCGCGCAGGTCACGCTCGAGGACGGCCGCGAGGTGATCGTGTTCTGCGCGAACAACTACCTCGGGCTCTCGAGCCACCCACGCGTCATCGCGGCGGCGCACCGCGCGCTCGATTCGCACGGCTACGGCATGTCGTCCGTGCGCTTCATCTGCGGCACGCAGGACCTGCACAAGCAGCTCGAACGACGCATTTCGGAGTTCCTCGGCACCGAGGACACGATCCTGTACGCGGCGTGCTTCGACGCCAACGGCGGCGTGTTCGAGCCGCTGCTCGGCGAGGCCGACGCGATCATCTCCGACGAGCTCAATCACGCGTCCATCATCGACGGCATCCGGCTCTGCAAGGCACAGCGCTGGCGCTACAAGACCAACGACATGCCCGACCTCGAACGCTGCCTGAAGGAGGCGGTGGACAAGGGTTGCCCCCAGAAGCTGGTGGTGACCGACGGTGCGTTCAGCATGGACGGCACCGTGGCGAACCTGAAGGCGATCGTCGAGCTGGCCGAGAAGTACGGCGCCATGGTGATGACGGACGAATGCCATACGCTGGGGTTCGTGGGACGCACCGGCCGCGGCACTCCGGAACTGCACGGCGTGCAGGGCCGCGTGGACATCATCACCGGGACGCTCGGCAAGGCGCTCGGCGGGGCGCTCGGCGGCTTCACGTCGGGCCGTCGTGAGATCGTCGCCATGCTGCGCCAGCGTTCGCGCCCGTACCTGTTCAGCAACGCGCTGCCGCCGGCCGTGGTGGGGGCGAGCCTCGAGGTGCTCGACCTGCTGACCGAGACCACGGCACTGCGCGACCGGCTCGAGGCGAACACGAAGCGGTTCCGCCAGGGCATGGCGGCGGCGGGCTTCGAACTCAAGCCCGGCGACCATCCGATCGTGCCGATCATGCTGTACGAGGAAAAACTGGCCCACGACATGGCCGCGCGGCTCCTGGAGAAGGGCATCTACGTGATCGGTTTCTCGTTTCCGGTGGTGCCGAGAGGGCAGGCGCGCATCCGCGTCCAGCTCTCGGCGGCGCACACCGACGAGCAGATCGACCGGGCCATCGCGGCATTCACGGAGGTGGGTCGTGACCTGGGGGTGCTGGCGGGAAATCGCTGACCGCCGGAACTCCTCGGAGGGCAGGAGAGAGGCGCCGGGCCACGGTCCGGCGCTTCTTCATTCGGGATTGCGGTGCTGAACGATGATTGGTGTGGAAAAACTGTCGTCAATAGCGACATTTCATTTCAAGGTGGCACCGTTTACCCTTCTGTCAGCGGTTCTTGTCATCGGCGTGACCGATGACAGATTCTCGTCCCGACTCGTTCCCCACGAACGGCTCGCAACCGTTTGCCCGCGTGCGGATCCCGTCCGCGATCCCTCATGCGGGTGCTCCACGAATCGTCTACGGGAGGATTCATGCACCTCGTCACCATGCACCGACGCTTCGCGATTGCGACCCTGCTCGCCTTCGCCGGGCTCGCCGGCGCGTTGTCGCTCGTCACCCCGGCGGCCGCGCAGGACGAAGCCCCGGTCTACGGACGCGATTACCGTCCGCAGATCGTCGAGTACAAGAAGCAGCAGCTGCAGGAAGAGTTCCGCATGGAACAGAAGGAGCGCCGCGAGCGCGCCGAAGCCGCTCGCCGCGCCGCGCGGAACAAGGGCCGCAAGGGTGCGCAGGTGCGCCGTGCGGAAGAAGCCATGCTGAACTCGGACGTCGTCGCGGGCGCGCATCGCGCCTCCACGCCGTTCGGCGTGGATCGCATCTCGGCGATCCCGCTCAACACCAAGGCCAACGACAAGACCGCCGACGCCGCAGGCGCGGGCCAGGCCGAGCAGCACGCGGTCTTCCAGGGCCTGAACGGCCTGTGTGCGTGGAACGACGGCCAGGGCTTCAACCTGACCCCGCAGGACGTGCAGGGCTACGGCTACACCACCAACGGTGGCGCCACGTGGACCGACGGCGGCATCCCGCCCAAGACCGCGTCCATCAGCACGTGGACGTCGGACCCGGTCGTCGGGCTGAACGAGAAGACCAGCAACTTCTACTACTGCGGCCTCATCTCCGGCCCGTCGTCCACGAACGGTGTCGCCGTCGTGCGCGGCACGTTCTCGGGCGCCTCGTTCAACTGGGCGACGCCGGTCGTCGTCGTGAGCGGCGCGAGCAGCAGCGCGGCCTACGACAAGCAGTGGTTCGTCGCGGACTCGCTGACGGGCAATCTCTACGTCACGTACACCAAGTTCGTCGTCGGTGGCGCGCACATCTGGTTCCAGCGCTCGACCGACAACGGCGCCACGTGGAGCACGCCGCTGCAGATCAGCGCGACGGCCGACAACAACCTCGTGCAGGGTTCGCGTCCGTGCGTCGGGCCGAACGGCGAGGTCTACGTCGTGTACTACGCGATCGGCACGGTGAACGACTACGACTACATGAAGGTCCGCAAGTCCACGGACGGCGGCCTGACGTTCGGCGCCGAAGTCACCGCGGCGAGCCTGCTGACGAACTTCGGCACGGGCGCCCCCGGCTTCAACCGTGAGCGCGGCATCACCATGCCGAGCATCGCGGTGGATCGCTCGACCGGCCCGAACCGCGGCCGCGTGTACGTCTCCTACAATGAGACGATCGACTGGTACCAGGACGCGCTCGGCGGCGGTGGCTCGAAGAGCGAAGTCGAGAACAACGGCAACTTCGCGAACGCCACGCCGTTCACGATCGGCCAGACGATCCGCGGCGCGCAGAGCACCACGTCGGACACCGACAACTGGAAGTTCGCGGCGGTGCAGGGTTCCACCTACGTCTTCTGGGTGGATTCGCTGCGCTCGACGCTGCGCTACACGATCCGCATCTACTGCCCGAACGACACCGTCGCCGTCTCGCGCATCGCGATGGGCGGCAACGCGTCCACCGCGGGCCAGCAGGGCTTCATCGTGTGGACCGCGCCCTCCACGGCGACCTACTACTTCCGTTGGGCGCCGGGCGGCGCCGGCACGTCGGCCGGCTACCGCATCCGCACCGGCGTGCACACGCCGTACGTGCTGGACGTGGCGCGCGACCAGCGTGACGCCATGGTCGTGTCCTCGCCCGACGGCCTCACGTGGGGCCCGCCGGTCCGCATGAACGACGACGCGGCGCTCTACGACCAGTACCTGCCCGAAGTCGGCGTGGGCG
>JAXLQJ010000118.1:0-6489 GCA_046331705.1 bacterium
GGCCGGAGGCCGAGGATCCGCCAGGAGACCGCTTCCCGCCAATGCCGCTGACGATCGAGCAGTCCTTCTACGAGTTCCTCTGCGGCCCGCGCCAGTACCACGGAGACCTGAGTCGCTTCATTGCGGCCTATCGCGCGATTACCGCGGCGGAGACCGAGACACCTCTGCGCATCGTGCCGCACGAGGAGCGGATCATTGGGCGATTGGTGCTTCCGCTGCGACGCGCAAAGGCAGCCTTTGTCCTGGGCGACTACCTCGGGGTCGTGGCGCTTGGTGGAATCGTGGCCGAGATGGCCGCCATGCTGCTGTACGAGTTGGCCGACCTCGGATTGGACGATCAGCAGCAGGCGCTAACGTTTGGTCGGAGCTTCGTCAACCTGGGCCAGGAGCGTAGAGTCGAAGTCCTCAAGGTGCGCGGCCTGCTCGATGAGCGCCAGTTGCAGTGGTTCGGATCGATCCGAGGCATTCGTCGCAAGGACCTGCACTTCCTAGACGAGCCGGCGCCGACCGAGACTGAGGCCCTTACGGTCTACCGCGCGGCATTGGGACTGGTCGCCACGACGATCGGCACGCCGCCTACCGAGTCATCCTTCGGTCTCAGCGACCAAGTCATGGCCCTCCTTCGGCGGAAGGGACTTGTGTGGAATCCTGAAGATGAGCCCGAGGGGCCGGGCACGAAGGCCCGGGTCGGAATCCGTCTGTCGTAGGGTTTCCTGGGCACGTTGCGCGCGCCGAGGACCGGCGAAGGAGTGTCTGAGATGCGCTTTCAAGAGATCCTGGCGCGGCTGACCGGCCTCAGCTCACCGGTGTTCGGCGTGTCCTGGAATCCGAAGGAACCGGAGATCGCCGTCGCGAAGCGCGTCATCGTCTTCCTGGAAGATAGACGCGTTCTGTACGTGCCATCGGAGATGGAATCGCCCAGTCACTGCGTCAAGTCCATCCTCGAGATTCGCAGGTACCTCACGCAGGAACTGCAAACGCTCGGCGAGGGATCGGAACTCGCCGCCTCGCTCCGTGCGATGCGCGCCGCCTGTCGGAAATTCCTAACGGCGATGCATTCTCGCCAAGATCTCGTGCTCTACGGCGCCCATCACGGGCACTGGGCAAGCTGGGAGTTCAACGGGGGGCTCGGCGAACTTCGGGGCGTCTTCGGCGTCCACATCGCCCGGCTCGCGGCCGCCCATGGGCTCGGGGTGGAGGGCGACCTTGCGTCGATACTGCCGGGCTCGATCGACGACCGCAGCGGAGTGGGAGACCTGGAAGGCTGAACGCCTTCAACCGTAAACGCCCATGAGGCTGCCATGCCCACTCGCGTCACCTTCGACAACAACTTCCTCGACAAGTTCAACCAGGCGCATGCGGAGGAACGCCGGAGGATTCTGGACTGCGTCGCCTCGGGAGGCGTTGAGTTCTACGCGAACTTCGAGATGCTTCGTGAACTGATGGGCTTGGCAGCCAGCCCGGCGCGCAAGCGCCTGATTATCCCCTACTCCGCCGATGTCCTCGCCCTGACCGGCGGGAAGATTCTGAACGAAGTGCTGCCGATGCTCGAAACTGAGCTGCGCGGCACGTTCGAGCTCCAGCTGCCCAAGAGTCGGCTCGGGGAGATCGTTGCGTTCCTCGAGCAGGCAGCGAGTGGGCATGTTCCCGACGCGGCCCTAGTCATCGGGACGGGGGCCATCGATGAGAAATCGCAGGCCAAGGCTGGTTTCGACGCGATGTTCCGCGCATTTGAGACGCATTTCGGCGGATTGAACGACTCGGAGCGTGCCAAGATCACCCTAGAGCAGTTGCAGGCGGGCTGGTGGTCCAAGAAGGGCCGGGACACGGTGCTTCGCTTCTGCGCCGATTGGGGTGTCCCGAACCCGGAACAAACAGCCGACCAGGTCATGGCCAATCCCGAACGCTTTCCCCACGTCCAGGCGTAGGCTCGCATCTTCGCTCTCAACCTTCATCGGTACCTCGTCCTACGTCGAAGGCGGCACGAGGGCGATCTTTTCGACCTCTGGCAGATGCTCTACCTGCAGGACATAGACGTCTACATCACCGACGAGAAGAAGCTGCCCGAGTGGTACGGAGGCGTTTTCGGGAATACCCGCCGAGTGCTCACGGCAGCCGAGTTTCTTGCTGAGCGGTGGTGCTAGGCAGGGTCTACGCCATTCTCCGTCGCCAACGGCCATTGGCAAGAGTGCGAGATGAAACCAGAAACGCCACAGGACATCCTTCAGAAGCTCGGGCTTCCGATGCCCCCGCCCCCAATCGTGCCGCTTCACGGCGTGCCCAGCGCGAACGAGCCGATTCAGCTGTACGAGGGCCCCGTGGCAGTTGGCATCGGCGATAAGGAAGTCCTCATTGCCGGCACCGTCGCGTGGGAATGGCACCCGCATCCCCGGGTGATGGTTCGTGGCACGACCGCGGCATCGCTTAGGGTGGATGTGCGGGACGCGACAATCTCCATCCCATCGCTCGCCATGCGCGGAACGTGTCTGCTGTCCGTCGGGATGTCCTTCGAGCATGACTCCGGCCCGAGCTACTCCGTACGCGCCCTCATGCATGATCCGTTCTGCGGCGGCGACCTTGGGAAGGCGGTTGCCTTACGAGCCTACCTCCCCAACTTCCCTGAGATGATTGGCAGCCCCGTGGCCCGCGTGGTCGGCGAATCGTTGGAGGTGCAGCGGGTTCGCATCACTCTCAACGGCGACCCGTGGCAGGTGGTGCTCGACCAGGTGCCGCAGGCGACAACCAACCGAAATGCCCTCCGATCCACTGGCGGATTCGCCGTGACGCATGTATGCGAGATCCGTCGCGTGGATGGCCAGCACTTCGAGCAGGCTGACGTCGAGCAGCTTGAGGCAGACCTGCACCTGTACTTCTCGTTCCTGCGTGGGCACTACTGCAGTCCGGTGCTGCTCGAAGGAGTCGACTCCACGGGTGCGTCGTGCTGGCGATCATGGAGCTACCGTCCCATGGAGTCGGCCAAGACGGTCTGGGAATGGCTCCCGGTCTTTGAGCCGGCAGCGGCCAGGCAGCTGTTTCCTGGGTTCATGGCGCGCCGGGCCGACTCGCAATGGCGGCAATCGATCGAAGCGGCAGTGCGCTGGTACCTCTCCGGCAACACATTTGCCGGCGGCAGAGCCGGCGCGATCGTACTCGCCATCGCAGGCCTCGAGTTGTTGGCCTGGGAGTACCTTGCCGACCCTCGCCTGAAGAAGCAGCGGGGCCAGAGTCGACAAGGAACTTCAGAGAAGGTCCGCGCCCTACTGCAGTGGGCAGGAATCCCTGCAGCCATTCCCGCAGGTCTGACTGCCCTCGCCGCTGCTTGTCCAGGGCATGACGCCGCTCGAGCCCTCATCGACGTTCGCAACGGCATCGCCCACCCGGAGCCCCGATATGCGCACCTGCGGTCGGACGAAGTCCTCTGGGACAGTTGGCGCTTGGCACTGGAGCTGCTCGAGCTCGCAATCCTCCGGCTCAGCGACTACTCCGGCAAGTTCCACAGCCGGGTAGAGGGCAATCGCTTCGCGGCGGACGTCACCAGCGTTCCGTGGATGGTAGGCTCGGAGACGCAGCCTTCTCCCGACGGGGCCGAGAGCTGATTGTCGATGAGTTCGTCGAAATCTAGCGAACGCCTGAGGGTCGCTCCCACGCGAAAGCCCGAGCGCTGAGCAAGAGGTGCGCACCCGGTCAGCGCCACGCGCGGAGGCCCGACCCCGTGGGACGTTGCCCGCGTCGCGCCCGTAGCCGCCCGCCTGAGCGCCTCCCGCGCCCCCGCCCCGCTGAGCGCCTGCGGCGGCCGACGCCCCGCCCCGGGCGGTTCGAGTCTTGCTGGGTAGTAGGCCGAGCGGGCCCAGGCGCGGAATCCGTGCCCTACGCGGCCTTCTCCGCCAGCGCCAGCCGCAGCTCGTTCATTTCGCGGAGCCAGCCCAGCAGTTGGTTCAACTCCGCCATCCATGGGGACGCCAAACTTCCGTTCGCCTCGCGCGTGCTTTCGCCGCCGGGGCGTTCGTGTTTTCGGGACCGACGCTGCCCGCGGCCCGGCGAAACGCACCGCGCCCGTCCCTCGGAGGCACGCGGCTGGAGCACCCTCTCGCGCGTCTGTCGCGATGCGATTGCCCAGCCCTCGCTCGCACCGGATGTTCGCCTCGCGAGCTTGGCCTCGCGCCCTCACGCTGGTCCGGGATCCAAACGCACGAGGTCGACATGAAGCGCAGGGACTTTCTCCGCACCGCATCGCTGTTCGGGGCCGCTCTCGCATTCGGGGCCGGCGACGTCTGGGCATCCACGCGCGAATGGCGTGAGCGCCGTGAGTTCTTCCCCGAAGGCGTCGCGTCGGGCGACCCGCAGGCGGAAAGCGTGATCCTGTGGACGCGCCGGCCGCCGGTGAACGGCAGCACGTCCCGACGCCTCACGCTCGAGATCGCCGAGGACGAGAAGTTCACGCGCGTCGTCGCGACCACACGCACCCGCCTGTCCGCCGCCTCCGACTGGACGTGCCGCGTGCTCGCGGCGGGACTGAAGCCGGCACGCGTGTACTGGTACCGGTTCACCGACGAAGAGGGGAACGGCAGCCGCATCGGCCGCACGGTCACCGCGCCCGCGAACGACGATCCTCGCCCGGCGCGCTTCGCTTTCGTCAGCTGCCAGGACGCCAACACGGGCGCACAGAACGCCTATCGCCGGATGATCTACGAAGACGAGCGCGCGCCCGAGAACGAACGGCTCGGCTTCGTGCTGCACCTGGGTGACTTCATCTACGAGATGGTCTGGTACCCGGAAGATCGCAAGCAGGGCTACTACGACCGCACGATCTACGACGTGGTGCGCTACCCCGGGGGCGAGAAGATCAGCGACTTCCATGTCCCGATCACGGTGGACGACTACCGCGCCGTGTATCGCGGCTACCTGCACGACCCGGAAATCCAGGACGCTCGTGCGCGCTGGCCCTTCGTCTGCATCTGGGACAACCACGAGTACTCGTGGCAGGGCTATCAGGGCATGCAGGTGTTCGGTGGCAAGACGCGGCCCGCGCAGACGCGCAAGGTCGCCGCGAACCAGGCGTGGTGGGAGTTCCAGCCGGCGCGCGTGGAAAAGCCCAGCGGGCCTTCGCTCGAGACTTTCGATCCGCCGCACGTCGAGGACGCGCCGGTCACGACGTACGACGAGCACGGACTCGGGCAGGAGCCCAACAACCTCACGGCGATCGCGAGCTTGAAGGCGTACCGGTCCACTCGCTACGGCGCGAACTTCGACCTGTTCATCACCGATCTGCACAGCTTCCGCTCGCCGGACGCGACCGACGTGCCCGAGGGCGACCAGTTCTACGACAAGGCGTTCCCGTACTTCGTGCCGGAAGAAGTCATCGAGATCCTCGACGCCGGTCGTACGTACGATGGCGGCCATCCGCCGGCGACGATTCGATTCGCGGGCAAGGACATCCACAACTCTCGCGCGGACGGACTCCCTCCCTCGATGCTCGGCGTGGAGCAGAAGGCGTGGTTCCTTTCGCAGCTGCGATCCTCGCGCACGCCGTGGAAGGTGTGGGGCAACTCGCTCCCGACGCTCACCGAGCGCACGGACCCGCAGAACCTTCCGCCGGGATCACCCGCGTGGGGCGGCTCGGGATACGCGAGCCTGGGCGGCGGCGACTGGAGCAACCTCGTCACCGAGCGCAACGAGATCTTCGACGCGGTGCGCGACGCCGGCATCACCGGGTTCACGATCGTCGCGGGTGACCGCCATGCGTTCTGGTCCGGGCTGCCGTCGCGTTCGCTGCCGCCCAAGCCGTTCGAGCCGGTAGGCCTGGAGTTCATCACGGGCTCCATTTCGGCGCCGGGGTTCCTCGAATCCGCCGAGCACCGCTTGCGCAAGGACGTGCCGCTGCGCGGCATGTACCTGGCCGACACTCCCGGTGCGGCGAAACCCGAGCCGACGGTCAACATGATGATCCGGCACGGTGTGCGCTCGGCTCTCGAATACGCGAGCTCGCGCGACATCGCCAAGGCGCGCGCGCTTTCCAATCCCGACTCGTCACCTCACCTGACGTTCGTGGACACGGGCGGCCACGGCTACGCCACCGTGCGCGTCACGCCGGACACGCTCGAAACCGAGTTCGTGTGCATCGAGCGCCCGATCGTGCGCAACACCGCTCCGGACGGCGGCCCGCTGCGCTACCGCGTGCTTCACCGCGCGAACCTCTGGAAGGCGGGCGAGCGGCCGAGCATGGAGGTGAAGGTGATCGAAGGAGCAGCGGACTTGTCCATCTAGGGGGCTACTGGAAATCGCGCTGATGCGAGTAACCTGCGATGCTCTTGCGCACCCACCACTGAACGAACGCAGACGCCGAAGGTGGAGAAGTCGATGAAGCTCCTCGAACACCTGTTCCTCGACGGCGAGTTCCCCGCGCGCGAGCGCCTGCTTTCGGGCCTGACGCTCGCGCAGGTCACGCTGCGTCCCGACGGCGCGACGCACTCGATCTACGAGGAGCTCTGG